>CAVWSH010000001.1:0-755001 GCA_963757775.1 Paraconexibacteraceae bacterium
GGCGGCGATCGCGTAATCGTCCCCGCTTCTGATCACGAGAATTCCCCATCGGAGGGTTGGTAGCGAGGTGGGCTCGCGGAGCGAAGGCGCGTAGCGCCGAGTGGAGCGGGCCGACCTCGCTGTCGGTCTGTCGGGAGCCCCCTCCAGGGTCGCGGTGTTCGAGGCCGTTGACCTGAAGGGGGCAGTGGGATGTTGTCTGAGGAGGACGACGTGGAGATTCACGCCTTGGCGCGGCGCGGCTGGACCGTGTCCGCGATCGCCCGGCATACCGGGCGCGACCGCAAGACCGTCCGCAAGTACTTGAGCACTGACCGGGCGGTGCGCGAGCCGGCGCCGAGCTGCGTGGAACCGTTCCGTGAGTACGTCGTCGCGCGGTTCGCCGAGGACGCTCACGTCGACGCGACCGTGCTGCATCGCGAGGTCGTCGAGCTCGGGTTCGACCGCTCCTACGTGACGTTCGCACGCGAGCTGCGCGAGCTCGGGCTGCGACCGCGCTGCGAGGCGTGCCGGACCGGCGGGCACGGCGCAACCGTCATCCTGGCGCACGAGCCAGGCGAGGAGATCCAGTGGGACTGGCTCGAGCTCATTGAGACGCCGTGGGGCGAGCCCGCATACGTGCTCGTCGGCGCGCTGTCGTTCTCGGGCAAATGCCGCGGCGTGATCTGCGAGGGCATGACGTTTGCGCACCTCGCCGACGCGATCGACGGCGTCCTTCGCCGCCTCGGCGGCACCAGCCGGGCGTGGCGGACCGACCGGATGGCGACCGTCGTAATCCCCGGCACGGACCGGATCACCGCCGCCTTCGCGCAGGTCGCAAAGCACTACGGCGTTGAGGTGTGGGTCTGCCCGCCACGCCGGCCGCAGCGCAAGGGCGTCGTCGAAGCCGCCGTGAAGTACCTGACGCGTTCGTGGTGGCGCACCGCGCCGGTCGCGAGCCTGGGGCAGGCGCAGACCGACCTTGACCGCTGGGCCGTCTCGGTGTCCGATCGGCGCGAGCGCCCTGGCGGCACGATCGCCGAGCTCGCGGCCAGCGAGCCGCTGCTCGGCTTGCCGACGGCGCCGTTCCCGGCGGTCCTTGAGGCGCTGCGGGTCGTCTCGCGGACGGCGCTGGTCGCGTTCGAGGGCAACCGCTACAGCACCCCGCCCGGGCACATCGCCCAGACCGTCACGGTCCGCGCGCGCCTGGGTGACCTGCACCTGGAGATCCTGTCGGCCGCGGGCCGGCGGCTCGCTAGGCACCGCCGCGCGCCGGCCGGCGCTGGCCAGGTCCTGCAGGCACCGGAGCACGCCCGGCTGCTCGAACAGGCCGTCCTCGACGCGTTCACGACCGACCGGCCGTGCCGGCGCAAGCTCAACCGCCCGCCCGGCCAGGCCGCGCTCGCCGAAGCCGCCAGGCTTCGCGGCCACGACACCGGCGGGGTCATCGTCGACCTCGAGGACTACGCGCGGATCGCGAAGGTCGCCGGACGATGAACAAGAACACGACCTACCAGCAGCTGCGCTCACACCTGGCCTACCTCAAGCTCGCCGCCGCGGCCGAGCAGCTGCCCGCCGCACTCGAGGCTGCGGAGAAGGATAAGCCTGGCTACACGCAGTTCCTGCACGACCTGCTCGCCGTCGAGGTCACAGCGACCGAGCAACGCCGCCTCGACGGCCGCCTGCGCTTCGCGAACTTCCCCTCCACCAAGACCTTGCAGGAGTTCGACTTCGCCGCCCAACCCACGCTCGACCGCCGCCTCGTTGACGAGCTCGCGACGCTGCGATTCATCGAGGAGAAAGCCAACGTGCTAGCCATCGGGCCCCCAGGCGTGGGCAAGACGATGCTCGCGATCGCGCTCGGCCTGAAGGCCGTGCACGCCGGCTACCGCGTCTACTACACCACCGCCGCCGACCTGGTCGCCCGCACCACCCGCGCCGCGATCGAAGGGCGCTGGCAGACCACTATGCGCTTCTGGAACGGGCCTCAGCTCCTCGTCATCGATGAACTCGGCTACCTGCCGATGCCCGGCGAAGCCGCCAGCCACCTCTTCCAGGTCATCACCCGCCGCTACGAGCACGGCTCGATCATCCTGACCACCAACCGCGGCATCGCGTCCTGGGGCGAGATCTTCGAAGACACCACCGTCGCGGCCGCGATCCTCGACCGGCTCCTACACCACGCCACCGTCCTGGCGATCGACGGCGACAGCTACCGCATGCGCGACCACCGCGCCCGCCTCAAGCAGACCCGACACGCGCTCTGAACGACTCCGCCAGACCTCGGAGGACCGAGCGCCTACTCGCGGTCATCGCACCGGATGAGCTGTGATCATCGAAGCCGATGAGACTCACTTACGACCGGCAAGTCGGGGCCGCCTACCTACGACTGCGCGAAGACGGCGACGACGTCGGCACGGTGTCGTCGAAGACCTTCAGGCCGCCAGGATCACAGGCAGGCGACGACTACCTCGTCCTTGACTTCGACGACGCCGGACGACTGGTCGGCATTGAGTTCCTCACACCCGAGGAACGACTACTCCCGAGCGTGCTCGCAACCGCTGAGCACCCTGGGCCTCGGCCTGGCTGAATCCCACCGATCCTCTCCACAGTGCCGGGTGGGGAATCTGCGTGATCGAGACTGGGGAATTTCCATGATCATTGACATCGTCATGCTCATCGCTCAGCCTCGCAGGCCGTTGCCGCGGCTCGAACGGGGCGTCGATGTCGCATCCTGGTGGCATCCAGGGCCGCCTGGAGGCTCGTCATGCTCATCGGCGCCTGCGGTCCCGGTAGCGTCGACGAAAGAGCTCTGTGAAGTCGGCGGGCGACCCGTCGCGTTCCTCGACGACGCGATTCAACCGCCGCGCCAACAGGTCGTCTTCCTCGTTCAGGGAGCTGACGAACCCGAGGAGATTGTTCGCTAGGAACGTCTCCGTAACGACCCTCGCGGTCCGACGGTTCCCGTCGCGGAAGGCCTGGTTGGACGCTAGCCAGTACGCAAGCCCGCCCGCGGCGGCGAGCAGCCCATCAACCGTCGGGCTGTTGTTGAACGCCTCTTGGGCGCGTTCGATTGCGTTCGCTACGAAGCCGGGCGTGTATAGCTGGAAGCGTTCCGGCTGGCCGGCGTACTCATGGATGACCCGGTTGGCCTCGCGGACTTCGGTGACGGTTGGGAAACTGGGTGCCCAAGCGCCGCGTTCGTCCGAGGCGTCAAGTGGATGTAGCGGCGCACTGCGTCCGCTGGCGTGAGGTGGTTCCTCGGGGTCATGGTCATCACCATCGTAGCGATCATCGTCCCTGGGTCGACAGGTATCGGGTCCTGGTCACGCACTCCGGCTTGGACGAACGTATCGCGGTGATCGGCGGCATCGAGGAGTCCCTTGAGCCGTTCCCGCCCATCCCGTCCGCTCGCTCAAAAGGTATGGATACCAGACCTCTGGCTCTCACAGGCCGCCGTGGTCTGGCTCAGGGAACGTCGGCGGCCATCCGTCGCTGCTCGTCGGTCAGGTCCTCGTCCTTGACCGGGTGAACGATGGCCCAGTGCTTGCCGACGGGGCAGCGCTGATACCTGGTGAGGGGCCCGAGCCTGATCGCCTTGAGCGATCCGCCCTCGATCCAGGTCGTCGTGAACAGGTGGCCCCTGCTGCAGCGCACGATCGTCCTGCCGGGGATCGCGTAGCCCATGCGCCGCACGACGAGGTTGACGACACCCACGATCGCCACAACGACGACCGCGACGATCAGGACGATCCAGAAGGTCGACACGGAGGTCTCGGCGTCAGGGGAGTCGCACGTCGCGATGCGCGCGAGCGAACTCCCGTTCCGCGTCGCTGAGATCCGCCTCGCGCACGGGGACGACGAGGCTCCAGTGCCTGCCGACGGGGCAGCGCTGCACCCTCGCCACGCCGAGGTCGAGAGCCTTGAGCTTCACCCCGGGAATCCAGATCGTGGTGAACAGGTGACCCTGACGACAGCGCACGACGGTGTTGGTGCCGAGCTTGTAGCCAAGGAGACGGGCGACCAGCGTGAACGCGGCCACGGCGCCGATGACGACCATCACCGCCGTGCGCGATCGGCGGCCGATCGACGGCTTCATCGTCACACCACCCCCAATCTCGTGAATGTTCTCACTTGTGTGAACGTTACCAGATGTGACCCTCCCTTATACGCTGGCCACGTGGCCAGCGCGGACCTGCTCCTGCACCCGGTACGGCTCCGGATCGTCGAGGCGTTCCTCGGCGATCGGGCGCTGACCACGAGCCAGCTCCGGGCCGAGCTGCCCGATGTCCCAGCCGGCAGCCTCTACCGGCACGTCGCGAAGCTCGTCGACGGCGGCGTCCTGGCCATCGTCAGCGAGCGGCGCGTCCGCGGCGCGCTGGAGCGCACCTACGTGCTTCGCGCCTCGGCCGCCCGGCTCGGCGTCAAGGAGATCGCCTCGATGAGCCGCGACGAGCACCGACAGGCCTTCCTGGCCTTCGTGGCGGGCATGATCGGCGACTTCGACCGCTACCTCGCCCGAGAGAAGATCGACCCGCTGCGCGACGGGGCCAGCTACAACCTCGCCGCGATGTGGCTCGACGACGCGGAGCTCCAAGAGCTCGCCCGCGAACTGAACATCGTCCTGCAACCCCGCCTCGCCAACCCGCCCGGGCCCGGACGCTCACGAAGAATCCTCGCGACGGTGCTGCTGCCCGGCACGCCCGAGCCCCACGCCGGAGGCTGACGCGCGGGCGCATCGACCGAACGCCCCGCGGATCGTGGCGCGATTTCAGCCCATCCGGGTGACGCAACGGCGCACGCGCACTGGCAGAGTCGTTGCGTGACCCCGCAGACGCACATCGCACTGTTGGGGCCACCGCGGATGCCCGGGGGCGATGGGACGGGAGCGCGGGACTCGTAGGTGACCGCTGCGCCGTCAGAGCGCCCGGGACGGGCCGCTGATCCGCTCGCCGATGTCGGTTGGGGGCGGCGGTGCGACGCCGGGCTCGGCGAGCAGCATGAGCACCGCCAGAACGCGCTTGCTGACGTTGGCAGCATCGGCGAGGCCGAGCTTGAGGAAGATCGCGTTGATGTGCTTCTCCACGGCGCGCTTGCTGAGGTGCAGCGACTCGGCGATCGCAGGATTGCTCTTTCCTTGGGCGATCTCGCCGAGCACCTCTCGCTCACGCGCCGTGAGCTCGTTCACCGGGGAGCGATCGGCCTGGGTCCGCGCGTGCACCAGCGTCTCGACGATCTTGGGATCCACGAGCGATCCGCCCGCGGCGACGGCGCGGATGGCCGCGGTCAGCTCGGCACGGTTGTGGAGGCGGTCCTTGAGAAGGTAGGCGCGGCGGTCGGACCCGTGCTCGAGCAGCGCGAGCGCGTAGACCGGGTTGGAGAACTGGCTCAGGACGACGACGCCGATCTCCGGGTGGCGCTCGCGAAGCCCGGCCGCCAGCCGGATCCCCTCGTCGGTCTGGGTCGGCGGCATCCGGATGTCCGTGACGACGACGTCGGGGCGCTCACGGTCGCAGGCCTCCTGCAGCGATGCGAAGTCACCGGCCGCGGCGATCACCTCGATTTCGGCGTCGCTGTCCAGGAGCCGGCGCAGCCCCTCGCGGACGAGCAGGTTGTCATCTCCGAGCACGACGCGAATCGGCATGCGCCGAAGATAGCGCCGCGTCTCGGACGAGATATCGATCGGAGGCCCCGATGAGCGCAGTCGAGCACGCAGCCCGAGCCGACGGGACGAGCCGCACGATCAGTGTGCTCACGGTCGATGACCAGGCGCTGTTCAGGGAGGCCGCGCGCGCAGTGACCGCTCGCACGCCAGGTTTCGAGATGGTCGCGGAGGCGGCCGACGGCGACGCCGCGATCCGCATCGCGCGGGAGGTCGATCCCGACATGGTGATCGTCGACGTCCGGATGGCCGGCCGCGATGGCATCGACACCGCCCGCGCGCTGACCGACGAGGACCCGAACCGCGTGGTCGTGCTGGTGTCGAGCGGCGACGTGCGTGAGCTCTCGGCGCTCGCCCGGGTCGCGGGCGCGGCCGCGCTGCTGCGCAAGCACTGGCTCACACCGCGCCTTCTGCGCGGCCTGTGGATCGCCCACCGCCGACGCTGATCGCGGCGATCCGCCGCCCCGTATCCGTCCACGTGAGTAGAGTCTCGTGGACATAGGTTTGTTTCCAACCGCCCGGTGAACTTGAGGCGAGTGATCTCAGGCATTTCAGGCTCACGGCGAGCGCCGAAGCCGTTCATGGCACTCGCCCTGCAGCGCCCCGGTCGGAGCGGACTATGGTGGGTCCTCGGCCTCTGCTCGGTTGCGGTAGCGGTCCTGGCCGGCACGTTCGTCGGATGGCATTCCGACCACGACCAGGTCGATCGCGCGGTCGTCGAGGCGTTGATCGTCGGCGTGCCCGCCGCCATCGGGCTCTACCTCATCCAGTTCGAGCGCGACCGGCGTTTCGGGCTGCTGCTCATCGGCGCCGGCCTCCTCTGGTCGCTCACCGCGTTGGCGGCATCGCCCGACAGCCTTCCCTACAGCGTCGGCCGCGTTTCCGCCTGGCTCATCTTCCCGCTGGTGGTGTACCTGATGCTCGCGTTCCCGGATGGCCGCCTGACGCCGGGGTCGCCCCGGATGCTCTTCGGCTCGGTCACCGGCCTCATCGCGGCGCTCTACGTGGGCTCGGCGCTGTTCGTGGACGCCTACCCGACCCACACGCCATGGGCCGCCTGCAACGCCGATTGCCCGCCCAACGCCTTCATGGTCGTCGACCGGCAGCCGGCGATCATGGACGCGTTCGTGATTCCGGCGCGCGAGGTGCTGGGGGTGGTCCTGCTCGCTGCGGTGACGTGGTGGCTGGCCCAGCGCATGCGCAGGGCCTCGCCGCTGCAACGCAGCGCCACCGCGCCGGTCGTGCTCATGAGCCTGGCCTGGCTGGCGACGCTGGTGGCCTATCTGGTGACGCGACGCGCCGAACCCGACGCCGCCGCGCTCGAGACCCTCGGCCGGATCTGGAGCCTGTGCACCCCCGGCATCGCGGCCGCGTTCTTCGTCGGGATCGTGCGACGGCGTGTGGCGCTCGGCGACCTGCTCTTCGGCTTCGGGGTCAAGCTCAGCCGCCCGCGCGACGCGCCCGAGCTCCGCGCCGCGCTGGCCTCGCTGTTGCACGATCGGGACCTCGACGTCCTCGTGCCCGCCTCCACCGGGAGGCGCTGGTACGACAGCAGAGGGCGCCCGACCTCGCTGGAGGCCGTCGCCGCGCGCGGACGGGCGATCACCGCGATCCCACAGGTCGGCCCGCCGGCCCTCCTGGTGGCGCATGATGCGGGTCTGGTCCGCGACGCCGAGATGCGCGAGGCCCTCGTCGCGCTGGTCGAGGCGTGGCTCGATTTCGATCGGCTCACGGCCGGTCTCGCCGCATCGCGCTCCGCGCTCGGGGAATCTCGCGAGCGCATCGCCCGCGTGGCCGATGTCGAGCGCTCTCGGATCGAGCGCGACCTGCACGACGGCGCCCAGCAGCGGTTGATCATGCTGCGCATCAAGCTGTCGCTCGCCGAGGACCTGCTGGACAGCAACCAGGGAGCTGCTCTCGAGGCAGTGCATGAGCTCGGCAGCGAGATAGATCTCGCGGTGGAGGAGCTGCGCGCCCTGGCCCACGGCGTCTACCCCTCCCTGCTCAGCGATCGCGGCCTCGCAGACGCGCTGCGCGGCGTGACGCTCGACTCGCCGCTGCCGGTGCACCTGGAGGCAGTGGACGCCAGGCGCCACCCCGTCGAGATCGAGACCGCCGTCTACTTCGTCTGCGTCGAGGCGATGCAGAACGCCAACAAGCACGCAGCGGGCGCGACCGGCTTGTGGATCTCGCTGCACGAGGACGCGCTGCCCGAGGAGGACAGGCTGCGCGTCGAGATACGCGACGATGGGCCGGGGTTCGTGCTGCCGGGCGCGGCCCGCGGTGGTCTGCGCAACATGCGCGACCGCGTCGAGGCGGTTGGTGGGGAGCTGGTCGTGGATGCCACGCCGGGACGCGGCACCCGGATCACTTTCAGCGTCCCGAGCGCGGGCCACGGCGACGAGGACGCATCCCGTGACGAGGGAGACGTCGGCGCCGACCGCGCCTAGCAGCCGCCGCGCCGCTCGCGCGCACCGGCCATAGCGCCGTCCGCCGGCATCGCTGACTCCTCCCCCAGGACCCGCCTGAGCAGCTCCTGGTGATCCTGGGAGAAGTCGGACCGGATGAGCCCCACCTCGAGCTCCTCCATCGTGCGCGTCAGGTCGTCCGCGGCGCCGGCACCGCTCATCGCGAACAGCGCCGACGTGCCGGGGGTCACCGCGTCGCGCACGCGCTTGACGAAGCCGTCGTCGATCCCGAAGTCCGACAGCGTGCCCGCGAAGGCGCCGGCCGCTGCGCCGAAGGTCGGCCCGGCCAGTGGGACGAGGAAGATCAGGCCGAGCAGCACGCCCCAGAAGCCGCCCCAGAGGGCTCCCGGCCCCGAGAGGCAGCCGAGCATCCGCGTCGAGGGCTTGCGATGGCCGGACGGCCACGTGACCATCGCGGCGTCGTCGACGACGATCACGCGCTCGCGGGCCAGGCGCTCGAGCCGCGCAAGCGCCTCGTCCACGCCGCCGGGACTGTCGAAGATCCACACCGTCAGGCTCGAGGCCGCGGTCGGCAGGGGCGCGCCGTCAGCCATCGATCAGGCCTGCCGCGCGCCCGCGGGCGACTGCGTCGGAGCGGCACGACACATCGAGCTTGCGGTACACCGCGAGCGTCTGTGTCTTGATCGTGCTCGTCGACACGTAGAGACGCGACCCGATCTCGCGCAGGGAGAGGTGGCTGGGCAGCAGGCGCAGCACCCGCAGCTCCGCCTTCGTCAGCGCCGGCCCCCGGCCGGTCGCCCCGGCCGCCAGTGCGTCGGCGCGTTCCCACGCCAGGTGCAGCCACTCGCCCAGGACGGGCGAGTCGCCGGCGCGACCCTGGTCGCTGGCGGCACGCGTGAGCAGGAGACGCGCCCGGTCGCCGTTGCTGAGGCGGATCTCGGCGCGCGCGAGGGCGATGTGGGCCTCGACCATGTACCAGGGCACGAAGCCGCCGAGCGTTTCGAGCAGCCGGAAGGCGGTGTCGGCAGCGCGGCGGGCGTGGAAGACGTCCCCGCTGTGGGCCGCCGTCAACGCGCTGACGGCGAGCACGAGGGCGTGTCCGGTGGCCGTCACCGGTACGTCCTTGAGCGCTGCGCGGGCCCGCTCGGCGCGCGCGGCCCCGTCCTGCCAGTCCTCGTGGTGCCCGGCGAGCAGGGCGAGCTGCGCGTGGCACAGGGCGGCGACGATCGGGGCCTCGGCCCCGGCCAGCCGCGCGCCCTCCTCGAGCCACTGCCGTGCGGTGTCCGGCTCGCCGGCGAGCTGGTCGGCCACCCCCCGCAGCAGCCGGCCGGCGCTCTGCCAGGAGGCGTCCAGGGGCGCGATGGTGCAGGCGCGCGCGGCGTCCTGACCCATCTGGGTCGTGCCGCTGCCCGCAAGACAGGCGCGGATCAGCGCCAGGCCCGCCGCGATCTCCTCCGCGCCATCGGCGAGATCGGCGCGCTCGGCCACCTCGGCCCAGTGCTCGGCCTCGTCGCGGCGACCCTCCGCGAGGTGGTAGATCGCGGCGGCCAGCGCCAGGGCGGGATGGGCGCGCATCTCGGCGGGCGAGAAGGGCTCGAGGCACTCGCGGATCGCGGGCCCGCTGCCCAGCGCGGCCCACCCGGGCGCGACGGACCACAGCAGCGGCCCGGCCCGAGCGCCGTCGCGACAGGCCACCGCGTGCCGGAGCGCCTCGCGCACCTCGCCCTTGCGCGCGTGCCAATCGGCGGCCCGGCCGTGCAGCACGGGTACGAGCTCCGGCTCATCGCGGGTGAGCTCGGCAGACAGCATCTGCGCCATCAGCCGGTGACAGCGAAAGCGCGAGTCGGAGCGATCGACCGGCTCGATGGGGATGTCGCCGCGGGTGAGGCGGGCCAGCACCGCGGCGGAGTCGCGCGTTTGCAACACCGCGTCGCACAACGGCGCGGACAGTCGCGTGAGGACCGCCGTCCGGCGCAGGAACGCGAGCTCGTCGTCCGTCAGATCGCGGAGCACCTCGTCGCGGATGTAGGCGGCGAGCAGCCGATCGCTCCCACTGAGCTGGTCGACCGCCTCCGGCGAGCCATCCTGCTCCAGGATCGACAGTGCGGCGAGGTACAGGCCGACGGGCCAGCCTTCGGTCACGGCCACCAGCCGGTCCACCTGCACGGCCTCGAGCCGGACGCCGGCGCTGTCGAGCAGCATCGCCGCTTCGAACCTGGTCATGGCCAGGTCGCGCCCGGCGAGCTCCACGAGCAGACGGTGCCCGCGGTGCCGGGCCAGCGGCACTGCGAGGCGCCGGCGCGACGCGATGGCGACGCATGACCCGCCCGGCAGCCGGCACGCGAGGTCGGTAACGCGCCGCATCGAGAGGTCGCCCGCCAGGTGGTGCGTGTCGTCGAGGACGATCACGTGCGGGGTGAGGCACGCGCCGACATCCTCCACCAGCCCCGCCAGCGCGGTCACCGCTCCGTCGGGGACCCGATCGAGCGCCTCGACCGACAGCCACGCGAACGGGCGAGGATCTCGCATCGCCCACTCGGCCAGCAGGGTCGTCTTCCCGTAGCCGGCGGGCGCGACGATCATGACGATCGGGGCATCCGCGGCCAGCAGGCGACGCACCAGCCGCGGCCGCGCGACGGTCCCGGGGCCCAACCGAGGCGCGTCGCCGTCCCAGGGCCCGGCCACGGGCACGAACGGCGTGCTGCGGCGGCGCAGCAGCGGCGAAGGCTCCGTGGCGTCCTGAAGCGTCATGGTGGCCTCAGCAACCATGCCGCACCGCGTAGACCGGCGGAAGCTGGCATGCCTACCAGCCCGAAGGGGAGCACGCACGCGCCAAGAGCGGGCGCGCACCACCACCCTCGCCGCCACCCACGGCCACCCGGCCGCCCGCATAAGCGTCCTGCCGACCGCCGTTCTCGTCTCGCTCGGAGACGGCCGCCCCCCCGGCCTGCGGACCGTCGACAGCTTCCGCGCCCTGCGCCTCGACCAGGCCTCTGAGGCCATCCGTCTGGCGCGCAGCGCCGAGCAGGGCCGCATCCCCGCGGCGGACGCGCTCGCCGAGCTCCGCGGGATCCTGCGTGGGCGCCCGCGCTTCGGCACGCCGGTGCGGGTCCTGGCGCACGGTCTCATGACGGTCGGGCTCGGGCTGGTCATCCACCCCACGGCGGTGGACCTCTGGGCCTATGCGGCCCTCGGAGTGCTCGTCGGCGCGCTGAAGGCGTGGGCGGCGCGCTTCGCGACCGGTGGCTACCTGCTCGCGATCGTCTGCGCCGGCGCGGTCTCGGCGATTGCCTTCCTCGCGCACGGCAGCGACGAGGCCGCTTCGCTGCGGCTGACCATCCCGCCTCTCGTGACCTTCCTGCCCGGCGCGCTGCTGACGATGGCGACCGTCGACCTCGCCATGGGCGAGACAGCACTGCTGCGCAAGCACGGCCACTCGCAGGTCGACTTCACCGTGGTCGGCTCGGGGCCCAACGGGGCCAGCCCCCACCACGAGATGGGCGAGCGCATCATCGAGGAGGGCGACATGGTCGTCCTCGACTTCGGCGGGATCAAGGACGGCTACGGGTCCGACACGACGCGCACGGTCCACGTCGGGCCGCCCACCGACGAGGAGCGCGAGGTCTTCGAGATCGTGCGCCGCGCCCAGCAGGCGGGCTTCGAGGCGGTGCGCCCCGGGGTCGCCTGCCAGGAGGTCGATCGCGCGGCGCGCAAGGTGATCGCCGACGCAGGCTACGGCGAGTACTTCATCCACCGCGTGGGCCACGGGATCGGGACCACCACCCACGAGCCGCCGTACATGATCGAGGGCGAGGAGCATCCGATCGAGCCGGGCATGTGCTTCTCGATCGAGCCCGGGATCTACCTCCCGGGCCGCTTCGGGGTGCGCATCGAGGACATCGTCGTCGCGACCGAGGACGGCGGCGTGCGTCTGAACAACACCGACCGCAGGATGCGCATCGTCAGCTGAGGCGCCTCTGCGCGGCTCCGAGACGGTCCCGCGCAGGCCGGTCAGCCTCCGGCCGAGGCCACGGAGTCCTTGCACTTCGGCGCGAGCGCGGTGATCTCGTCGGCGGCCTGCTTGAGGCCCTCGTCGACGCTGGCGGCCTTCGGGATCTCGCCGACGATCTCGAGCATCGACTTCGCGCACGCGCCCGCCGCCCGCGCCTTGGCCCCGAGCTGACGCTTCTCGGCCTCGGCCTCCTTCGCCTCGGCCTCGGGCTTGGCGGCCTGCGACGCGCTCGCCTCCTGCTTGGCCTTCTCGGCCTCCTTCTCGGCCTTGTCCGTGTCGGCGTTGGCCTTGTCGACCTCGTCCTCGAGCTCCTGGACCTGTTCGTCGCTCTGGTTGAGCTGCTTGCGAGCGGCGGTGAAGGCCGCGGCGACGGCCGCCAGCGCGCCCGCGTTGCGGTCGTCGCCGCCCGAGGTCGTCTCGGTCTGGGGCGGCGGCTGGGTCTGCTGCGTCGTGGTCTGCTGCTGCGTCTCGGTCGTGGTGGCCGGCGCCGGCGGCGGCTTCTCCTGCGCCTGCAGGTCTGACTTGGCCGCGTTGGCGTCGGAGCGCTCGTGCAGCCCCCAGACGCCGAGCGCGATCGCCACGACCGCGACCGCGGCCGTGGCCCACAGCCACGGGTTGTGCCCCGCCGAACCGTCGTCGGGCGGGGCCTCGGCGCTCGTAGGCCCGGGCGCCGGCTCGGGCGCGGCTTGTGGCGCGGGTTCCGGCGGGGGGTCGGGCGGGCGCGGGGGCTCGGTGGCGGCCATGCGCCACGCTCCCCGAGGATCGCCATCCGATCAACCGTGCGCACCTGCCAATCCACCGGAAGCGTGCCGCACCCAAGCGCGGATGTGTCGGTCCGGCCAACGCGGACGGACGCCGGCGCCGCCGGCCTCGACGATCAGAGCGCCCGGTGCTGGCCTCCATAGGCGGCCAGCCCGTAGATGACGAGGATGTCGACCGCGAAGATCGCCAGCGACCAGAACGGGAAGGCCGGCATCGACATCAGCGCGCCTATCGCACTCAACCCGGCCACCGTGATCCCGACCCACCGGCCGAACTGGTTGCCGGCCCACACCGAGTAGGCCGCGAGCACCTGGACGCCGCCGAGGATGGCCGTCACCCAGCCCCACGTGTTCAGGTTGCTGAGGATGTACCTGGTGTCGTGGATGAAGAAGCTCGAGTCAGCGATCGCGGCGATGCCCCAGATCACGTTCAGCACACCGACGAGCATCAACATGATCCCGGCGAACAGGATCCATCCCCCTCCCTCCTCGTCGTAGGCCCCGGTGGAGGTGGCCGACCTCGTGCTCGCTTGCTGAAGGCCTGTGTCGTGCGTGGACATCGTGATCCTCTCTGTCGCTTGGGCGGGCGGCCGTTATGGCCAGCGTGGCTCGAAGGGGCGTTGTTCGTCGGCGCCGGGCTGGATGATCAGCGCCGTCGACTCCGGAATCGCGAGCCACGCTCCGGGGAGATCGCCAGGCGGTTCGGAGACGACGACGCGGTCCTCGTCGGTGAACTGCTGCAGGCGCGGGTTGTCCGGATGGAGCTTGCGCAGGGTCTCGGCCTGCTCGGAGATGAAGAGCGTGCGCGACTCGTGCTGGCTCGAGTAGCGGACGGCCCACAGCCGTTCGCCGTCGCTCATCCCGACGGTCATCTGGATCGGGTGCTCGATGCCGTGCTTGCGGGCGGTCGCCTCCACGAAGCCGACGGCCCGCTCCAGGCCGCCCACCGGATCGTCCTGCAGCCCGAAGGTCAGCGCGAGGTAGAAGAGCACCTCGGAGTCCGTCGAACCGACGATGTCGTCGAAGAGCGAAGGGTCGACCGCCATCAGCAGCTCGCGGCGCATCGCCTGGAAGCCCGCGAGCACGCCGTTGTGGACGAACAGCCACTGGCCCTGGCGAAACGGATGGCAGTTGCTCTGCTGGACCGGGGTGCCGGTCGTCGCGCGAATGTGGGCGAGGAACAGCGGCGACTCCACGTGGGCGGCGAGATCGCGCAGATTGACGTCGCTCCAGGCCGGGGTGATGCTTCGGTATCGGGCGGGGCGGGCGCCGTTCGTCCCGTACCAGCCCAGCCCGAACCCGTCGCCGTTGGTGGTCTCCACCCCCATCCGCGCGTGGAGGCTCTGGTCGATCAGGCCGTGCTCCGTCTTGAACAGGAGCTCGTCGAGCATCACGGGCTGACCGAAGTACGCGTTCCAACGGCACATGGCGCGATCGTCCACGGCTGCGCTCCGCGCTGCAATGAGGCGCGCATCCCCATGGGCCTATGGTGGGCACGCGCGCCACGGGACGAGCGCTCACCCTCCGCCTACCGCGACGCGCGGCCGGCGATGGCGTCGAGCACGAGGTCGAGGCCGCCTTTGAAGCGAGCGTCGTCGTCGCGGTTCTCGGCGCCCGGAACGGCGCGCCGGAGGGCGGGATAGGCGTCCGGCTCGGCGTCGTCGAGCGCCTGCGCGAACGCCCGCCAGCGGGCCGGGGCGACGGCCGTGGCCTGGCGGCCGGCGCTGCCGAGCACGTAGGTGAGGAAGAGGTCGTAGGCGTCCTGCGCATCGTGCGGACCGAGACCGGCCTCTTGGAGGGCGTCGAGGATCGCGTCGGCCAGGCGTAACGCCTGCGGGCCCGTGGCGCCGGAGCGCAGCAGAACATCGGCCAGGCCCCGGTGGGCCAGCGCGACGCGCCGGATCTGGCGTCCGAGCTCGGTCAGCCGTTCCCGCCAGCTGCCGCGCGGCTCGGTGGCGATGCCGGCCGCCAGGTGTTCGATCAGCAGCGCGAGGAGACCGTCGCGCCGGCCGCCGGCGTGATGCATCACGGTGGTCGGCCAGACGCCGAGGCGGGTGGCCACCTGCCGGACGCTGAGCGCCTCCAGCCCGTCGGCGGCCACCAGGTCCGCAGCCGCCTGCGCGACGGCGGGACGCGTCACGCCACGGTGAGACGTCGCCGCCGGCTTGGGCATGGTCGAACCAGTCTATCGGGCTCTTGTACAGCGCACAAGTCTTCGCTACCGTCCTTCTTGTACACCGCACAAGAAAGGAGTCCTCGGACGATGCTCTGCACCCTCCAACTCGCCGTGGACCTCGAGGGCCAGGTCCTGACCGCGGGGGACCACGCCTATGACGAGGCGCGGACCGTCTTCGCCGCGCACCTCGATCGCCACCCCGCGCTCATCGCCCGCGTTGCGGGCCCCGACGACATCTCCCGCGTCATCGCCCACGCCCGCGCCACCGGCTCCGAGCTCGCCGTCCGCGGCGGCGGCCATAGCCCCGCGGGCCACGGCGTCTGCGACGGCGGCATCGTGATCGACCTCTCGGCGCTGCGCTCGTTCGAGCTGGACGCCGCCGCACGCACCGCGTGGGCGGGCGCGGGCCTGACCGCCGGCGCGTTCACCGTCGCGGCGGGTGAGCATGGGCTCGCGACGGGCTTCGGCGATACCGGCTCCGTCGGGATCGGCGGCATCACGCTCGCCGGCGGCATCGGCTTTCTCGTGCGCAAGCACGGGTTGACCATCGACAACCTGCTCGCGGCGGAGATCGTCACCGCCGACGGGCGCCTGCGCCGCGTGGACGCCGAGACCGAGCCGGAGCTGTTCTGGGCGCTCCGTGGCGGCGGCGGCAACTTCGGCGTCGTCACGCGCCTGAAGTACCGGCTGCATCCGGTCGACACGGTCCTCGGCGGCGCGCTCGTCCTCCCCGCGACGCCCGAGG
Organism: Paraconexibacteraceae bacterium; assembly: GCA_963757775.1. Classification (GTDB taxonomy): domain Bacteria; phylum Actinomycetota; class Thermoleophilia; order Solirubrobacterales; family Solirubrobacteraceae; genus JAOPZW01. The sequence continues at coordinate 15,762 of CAVWSH010000001.1, forward strand.
TGATCGCCGGCTTCGTCGCCGAGGCCGAGCGAGCCCCCGAGGAGCTGAGCACGATCGCCAACGTGATGGCCGCGCCGCCGCTGCCCTTCCTAGGCGAGGAGCAGCGCGGCAGCCTCGTGCTCATCGCGAGGATGCTCTACGCCGGCGACCCCGCGGCGGGCGGGCGCGCGGTCGCCCCCTTCCGCGCGCTGGCCGAGCCCCTCGCCGATCTCCTGGGCCCGATGAAGCACCCCGAGATGTATCCCGACGAGCAGGGCTTGCGTCCGTTCGCGGTGGCACGCGCAACGTTCGCCGGCGGTGTCGGCTCGCAGCAGGCCGAGACGATCCTCGAGCGGGTGCAAGAGTCATCGGCGACGCTGGCCGCCTGCGAGATCCGCGTGCTCGGGGGCGCGATGGCCCGCGTGCCCGCCGACGCGACGGCCTTCGCGCACCGCCAGAGCCCGATCATGATCAACGCGGCGGCGATCTACGACCCCTCCACCTCCGCGCGCTCCGAGCACGCGGCGTGGGCCCGCAGGCTCTCGGCCGAGCTCGCCGACGGCGGGCCCCGCGCCTACGCGGGCCTCCTCGCGGACGAGAGCGAGGAGCGCGTCCGCGCGGCGTATCCCGGCGCGACGTGGGAGCGCCTGGCGGCGGTCAAGGCCGCCTACGACCCCGACAACGTGTTCCGGCTCAACCAGAACATCGCGCCCGCGGCGTAGATGCCGCGGGCGGCACGCCCCGACGGCCTGGAGATCCCCGCAAGCGCGGGGATCTTCGCGTCCCGGGGCAGCCGGGCCGAACGCGCTAGCATCGACGGCGGGTCAGCGGGTTCGTGCCTTCTCTTGCCGACACCGACCAATCCGGCGCGCGGTTTCGCCGCCGAGAGCTGCTTCGTACCGTTGCCGAAGGGACCGCGGGTGCCGTCGGCGACGAGTTCCTTCGGTGCCTCGTCCGTCACGTGGCGATCGCCTTCGACGCGAAGTTCGCCTTCGTCGCGGAGGCGACCGCGCCCACCGGCGAGCACGTGCGAGTGATCAGCGGCTGGTACGACGGCGCCTGGATGGATGAGCCCCTCGAGTACGACACGCGCGGCAAGCCGTGCGCGCTGGTCGTCGAACGGGCCGTCGTCGCCTTCCCGGAGGCGCTGACGAAGCGTTTCCCCGAGGCCAAGCCGGCGATCGACATGGGCCTCGAGAGCTATCTCGCGATCTGCCTGCGTGCCGCCGACGGCACGCATCTCGGTCACATGGCGGTGATGGACGCCGGCCGGATGCAGGCCGGCAACGATGACGTCGCCGCCATGCGGATCTTCGCCTCCAGGGCGGCGGCGGAGCTGGAGCGAAGGCAGCAGGCCGCCGCGTTGCGGGCGTCGCGCACGCGCGTGATCGAAGCCGCGGACGCCGAGCGCCGGCGCGTCGGGCGCAACCTGCACGACGGTGCCCAGCAGCAGCTGCTGGCGGTCGGGAATCTTCTGCGGCTCGCCCAGCGCAGGCTCGAGCCGGAGAGCGAGGCCGCCGACGTCCTGCGCCTCGCCTGCGACGAGCTCGGCGAGGCACAGGCCGAGCTGCAGCAGCTCGCGCGCGGACTGCACCCGGTGGCGCTCGCGGAGCGCGGCTTGCGCGGTGCGCTCGAATCGCTGGCCGTCGGTCCCGAGCCCTCGGTCAGGCTCGAGGTCGTCGCGGAGGGGCTGCCCGAGGACATCGAGCTCGCCGCGTACTTCATCGCCAGCGAGGCGCTCACCAACGCGCGCAAGTACGCGGGCGCCGACGCGGTCTCGATTCACGTCGTGCCCGTCGCCGAAGGACTCCTCGTCGAGGTCGTCGACGACGGCTCGGGGGGCGCCGACCCCGCCTCGGGCACAGGCCTGCGCGGGCTCGCCGACCGCATCGACGCCCTGGGGGGCCGACTCGAGCTCGACAGCGCACCCGGAGCCGGCACCCGGGTCAGCGCGCGCCTGCCGCTCCCCGGCCCGGACTGAGCGGTCCAGCGCCCTGGCGCCCCGCCGCTCGGCTCGCGCCGGTGTCCGATCGCCGAGCCGCGCTTGACAGACGATCTGTGGGCCGGTTGCGCGCCCTCGGTGCTGACGGAAGGCCCGGGGCGCTCATTGCCCGGAGCCGCGGGCTTGGTAGGGAGGGGTCGAAGCGATGCCACGAGCCGGGAGGCTTGTCGTACAGAGTCCGCTGAGTCACGACCACATGCGCAGCGCCATGCCGACCGAGTGCGGAGCGGTCTCGGCGAAGCCGTGGCGGGCGTACAGGCGACGGCCTGGCAGGTCGGCGAGGAGGTTGACGTAGGCGCCGCGGGGTGCGCAGGCGCGAATGCGCTCGAGCAGCGAGCGCAGGATCGCGTCACCCAGCCCGCGGCGCTGGTGATCGGGAAGGACGGCCATGTCGACGACGTGGAAGTACCAGCCGCCGTCGCCGATCACCCGTCCCATGCCGACCGTCTCGCGGCCGGCTTCGTGCACGACGTGGCACGCCGCCCAGCTGCCCGGCAGTGCCGCCGCCGCCTGTTCGCGGGTCTTCGGGGACAGCCCGGCGCGCCGGCGTAGAGCGAGGTAGTCCTCGACGCCCGGCGCGGACTCGATCAGAAGGTAGCCCCTGGGCAGCTGCGCTCCCATCGGGCAGATCATCGTCCACTTGGCCGCGGGGTCCCACCCGCGAGGGTTGGGGAGGGTACGGAGGTCGAGACCTTGGGTCCCTATTGGCCGCAGCCGCTGGCGCAGAGAGTGGTGCCCATCAGACCACCCGCCGCTCACAGCGGCCGCCGCAAGGAGAGAACCATGACCCGCCAGTCCCGCCGCTCCCAGCTCCACCTCGGCCTGCCGCAGGCCGGCAGGAACCTCCCGGCTCCGCAGGCGGGCCGCTTCATCCCGGCCCCGGTGGCGGGCGGCAGGCTCCCCGCCCCGGTCGCGGGCGGCAGGTTCCCCGCCCCGGTCGCGGGCGGCAAGTTCCCCGCCCCGGTCGCGGGCGGCAAGTTCCCCGCCCCGGTCGCGGGCGGCAAGTGGCCCGCCCCGGTCGCCTGACGAACCCGCTCATGCCGCAGGCCCGCGCATCGGGCCGGCGGACCAGCCCGCCGCCCCACCCGCCCCGCCCCTCCCCACAGGAGCCCCATGCGCGCCGCCCTCCGCCTGCCCGCCTTCCCGCGCCTGCTCGGCGCCTACGCCGTCAGCCAGCTCGGCGATTGGGCCGCGGAGGTCGCCCTCGCCGTCCTCGTCTACGCCCTCACCGAGAGCCCGCTGGCGGTCGCCGTCACCTGGCTCGTGCACCGTTGCCTGCTCGGGCTCGCGGCGCCGCTGCTCGTCGCCCGCCTCGAGCGCCACCGCCCCCAGCGCCTGCTGCCCGGCCTCGCGCTGGGCCAGGCCGCCGTCTTCGCCGCGCTGGCCGTGAGCGCCGGCCGCGTGGGCCTGGCCGGCATCCTGATGCTGGTCGCCGCCGACGGGCTCATCGCCCCCGTCAGCCGCGCGCTCGTGCGGTCGACGATCGCCGCCGTCACGCGGCCCGCCGGTCTGCTGGCCGAAGGCAACGCGGCCGTCAACGTCGCCTTCACCACCAACGCCATGCTCGCCGCGGCGGTCGGCGGAGTGCTCACCGCGACCCTCGGCGCGCCCGCCGCCCTGGCCTTCAACGCGCTCACCTTCCTCGCCGTCGCCGCCCTGCTCGCCTCGGCGCCGCTCCCCGGCCGCGTCGGCAGCGACGCCGGCGCCGACTCGCCCACCGCGGTCGCCGCGCTGCGCGATGCGGTCGCGTACCTCCGCGGGCAGCGGCCGCTTGCCCTCATGCTCGGCGCCTACGCGGCCTTCACGGTCTGCGCGATGGCCATCACGCCGGTCGAGGTGGTGCTCGTCCGCGGCACGCTGCACGCCGGCAGCGCCGCGCTCGGCGTCGTGCTCGGCGCGTGGGGGGTCGGGATGATCGCCGGCGGCGCGCTCGTCGGGCGCCTCGGGCGCCGCGTCGGCCTCGCCGCGCTGCTCATCGGCGCCGCGCTGGCCGAGGCGGCCGCCTTCCTCGGGATGGGCCTGTCGGCCGGGGTGGCCGAGGTGGCGGCCTTCGCCGCGCTGGGCGGCGCGGGCAACGGCCTGGAGGGCGTGCTCTTCATGACCGCCGTGCAGGAGCGCGTGAGCGACGCCTACCAGGCGCGCGTCTCGGGCCTCGTCGAGGCGCTCATGACGGCCGCGGTCGGCGCCGGCTTCCTGGCCGGCGGGACGATCGCGGCGCTGGTCGGCGTGCGCGCCACCTACGTGGCCGCCGGCCTCGGCGGCCTGGCCGTCATCGCGTGGACGCTGATGCGCCTGCGCGCGCCCGTCAGCAGGCCCGCACCGGCCCTCGGCGCGCTGGCCGGCGCCTGAGACGGCCTCGAGGCGGCGCGCTCGGTCCCCGTCAGGCCGCGGCCAGCATCTCGCAGAAGGAGCGGATGCCGTCACGGTCGTAGGAGACGCACGGGCCGGCCATGGGGTTGACGACCCATTCGCGGCCCTTGAGCGGAAGGTGGCGGTACCAGCCCCAGATGATCCCCGCGCTGACGGCCTGGCGCAGCTGCGCCTTCACCTCGTCGTCCGTGAGTTTGAGAGCTTCCATCTTGGGCCCGCGGGGTTCCCCGCGAGCGCGCGGAGTATGCATTGCGCGGACGATCGGGGCCGCCGCGCACGCGGTGCGTCACATCTCGTCCGGGGCCTCCACGCCGAGCAGGTCGAGGGCCCGGGCGATCGTCCTCTGGGCGACGACCGACAGGCGCAGGCGCCAGTCCTCGAGCTCCTCGGGCTCGGCGCCGACGACGAGGCAGTCGCGGTAGAACGCGGTGAAGACCTGGGCGAGGTCCAGCGCGTAGGCCGCGATCCGGTGCGGCGCGCGGCGCTCGGCGGCCTCCGCGACCTCGTCGGGGAAGGCGAGCAGCTTCTTGACCAGCGCCCGCTCGGAGGGATGCAGCTCGACGTCGCGGCCGGCGGCGGCCAGGGCGCGCGCCACGCGCTCCTCCCCCGCCTTGCGGCGCACCGAGGCGATCCGCGCATGCGCGTACTGGATGTAGTAGACGGGGTTCTCGGCCGACTGGCTGCGCGCGAGGTCGAGATCGAGGTCGATGGTCGAGTCGTTGGAGCGCGAGAGCATGAAATAGCGCGTGGCGTCCACGCCGATCTCGGCGATGAGCTCGTCGAGGGTGATGAACTCGCCGCGGCGCTTGGACATCGACGCGCGCGCGCCGCCCTCGACGATGTGCACGAACTGCAGGATCGGGATCTCGAGGCGGACGGGGTCCACGCCCAGCGCGGCGACGTTGGCCTTCATCCGCGCCACGTAGCCGTGGTGGTCCGAGCCGAGCGGCAGGACGAGCAGGTCGAAGCCGCGCTCCAGCTTGTTCTCGGCGTAGGCGACGTCGGCGGCGAAGTACGTCGTCTGGCCCGTCGACCGCTCGAGGACGCGGTCCTTGTCGTCGCCGAAGTCGGTCGTGCGCAGCCACAGCGCGCCCTCGGAGCGGTAGAGGTGGCCCTTCTCCGACAGCCGCGCGAGGCCCCGCTCGATCGCGCTCGGGCTGCCCTCGTGCAGGACGGCCTCGTTGAAGAAGACGTCGTACTCGACGCGATAGGCGCGCAGCGTCGCCTTGATGCGCTCGAACATGAGCTCGACGCCCAGGCGCGCCAGCTCGTGCGCGTCCATGTCGGCCGCGCCCGGGATCTGCGCCGCCAGCTCGCTGACGTAGTCGCCGACGTAGCCGCCCTCGGGGACCTCCTCGCCGCGCGCGCGTGCCCGTATCGACGCCCCGAGCTTCTCGATCTGGGTCCCCGCGTCGTTGAAGTAGTACTCGCGCACGACCTCGTGGCCCGCGAAGCCGAGCACCCGCGCGAGCGCGTCACCGTACGCGGCGTGGCGCCCGCTGGCCGCGGTCAGCGGCCCCGTCGGGTTGGCCGAGACGAACTCGACGTTGACGCGCAGCGCCGGCGAGGCGCCGCGGCCGCCGTAGCCGTCGCCCGCCGCGAGGACCCAGTCGAGCGCGCCGACGTACCAGGGATCGGCGAGAAAGAGGTTCAGGAACCCGGGCCCGGCCACCTCGACGCGCTCCAGCGCGTCGCCGAGACGGTCGCGCAGCGCGCCGCCCAGCCGCTCGGCCACCTCGCGCGGGGGCGCCTTGAGCAGGGGCGCGAGGACGAGCGCGGCGTTGGTCGCGTAGTCGCCGTGATCGGCCTGCTTGGGTCGCTCCAGCGTGGGCGGAGACTTCGTCGACCCGCCGTTGGCCAAGGCGGCGGCCGCCGCCTCGACCGCGGCACGCAGGTCGGTGACCGGAGTCATGAGCGCGTCCCCGTGCGCGCGGGCACGAACAGGGACTCGAGGCGCTGCACGGTGCGCAGCGTGCCCATCGCCATCACGACGTCGCCGGCCTTGAGCACGGTCGACGAGGGCGGCTGGGGATGGAACGTGCCGTCGGCGGAGCGCACGCCCACGATGATCGCACCTCCCCGGACGTCGGCGATCTGGGCGCCGACGCCTTCGCTGCCCTCCGCCACGGCGATCTCCTCCAGGCGGTACTCGGGCGCGACGTCGACCACGCCCGACACCTGCGGGTTGAGCGCGAAGCGCGCCATCTCCGTTCCACTGGAGCGGTACGGCGAGATGACCCGCGTCGCGCCCGCGTGCACCAGCTTGGACTCCGACGCCTCGGACGCCGCCCGCGCCACGATCGCGATGTCCGGCCGCAGCTGGCGCGCGCTCAGCGTGATGAAGATGTTGTCAGCGTCGGAGTCGACGCAGGCGATGACGCCTCGGGCGCGCATGATCCCCGCGGAGCGCAGCACCTCATCCTCGGTCGCCTCGCCCTCGATGAAGCGCACGCCGACGCCCGCCGCCAGCTCGCGGTTCTCGGGCAGGGCGTCGATGACGACGTACCGCGCCCCGGCCGCGCGCAGGTCCCGGGCGACCTGGCGGCCCACGCGCCCGAAGCCGCAGATGATGTAGTGGTCGCTGGTGGCTTCGATGGCCTTGAGGGTCCGGCGCTCGGCGAGCAGGTCGGCCAGATGCCCGGCGACGAAGACCTCCGTCACCGTCACCAGGCCGTAGAAGAGCGTACCGACGCCCAGCACGATCAGCAGGGTCTTGACGATCTGGCCGGGGACGGTCTCGGGGTTCGGGTGCGATCCGATGGTGGCGACCGTGTCGAGGGCCCACTGGAAGGACTCCCACACCCCGCGATCCTCGGTGAGCGCCAGCCCGATGGTGCCCACGAGGATGACGAGCGCGATCATCAGCGCGAGCTGGCGCAGGCGACGCAGGAAGGCCCGGACCTCGGTGCGCTCGCGCATCAGTGGTGGTAGGGCTCCCCGGCGATGATCTTGTGCGCCCGGAAGAGCTGCTCGAGCAGGACCACGCGCGCGAGCTGGTGGGGCAGGGTCATGGGCCCCAGCGACAGGCGGTGGTCGGCGCGCTCGAGCTCGAGGCCGAAGGGGCCCCCGATCACGAAGCACAGGTCGCGGCGCGACATGCGCCGCTGTTCGATGAAGCGCGCGAAGCCGACGGAGTCCATGTGGTCGCCGCCGGCCGCGAGCAGCGACACGTAGGCGTCGCCGGGCACGCGCCGCTCTGCGCGCTCGTCCTCGCGCACCTCGACCAGCTCGATGCGCGCGTGTCCGGCCAGCATCTTGGTGTAGTGCGCCACGTCGTCCACGAAGGGCGGGCGCAGCTTGCCGACCGCCACGACGGTGATCTTCACCGCTGCGATACTAGGGCCGACCATGGCCGACGAACAGCAGGGCCCCGAGCGTCACATCAATATCCACTTCGAGCCGAAGCACATGGCCGGCAAGTACGCGAACTTCGCGAACGTCAGCCATTCGGACTACGAGTTCACGCTCACGTTCGCTCGCGTCGACCACGAGGTCGAGGACGACGAGATCCCCGGCGTGGTCGTTTCGCGCATCAATCTGTCGCCGCGCTTCATGCGCGAGCTGCTCGACGCCATGGAGGACAATTACTCCAAGTGGCGCACCCGCGAGGGGATCAAGAGCCTGCCCGAGTACGACGGGCCGCCGGCGCCCAGCGACGACGAGTAGCCCCCGGCCCGCGCGTCAGCGCGCCCCGGCCTCGAACGCCTTCGCGATCCCGATGCGGTCGACCGTGGGCGGGTGCGTCGCCATCAGCGCGACCAGCCAGCCGGGCGGGTCGGGATCGGCGACGTTGCGCACCGCGATGCCGCGCTCGAAGCCGATGAACGGCTCGGGAGCGTCGGTCAGGCGCAGCGAGTAGCTGTCGGCGCGGGCCTCGATCCGGCGCGAGAGCTGGTTGGCGACCACGGTCACGCCAAAGCTCACGACCGCCACCGAGAGGGCGAGCGCCGGCAGGGCCGCCGGCCCCGGCCGCGGCTCGTCCGGGGCGAGGCGCCGCGTGAGCAGCGAGCCGGCGAAGAGCGCGCCGGGGGCCACCAGCGTGACGTAGAGCAGGCCGCGCGGCACGTCGCGGTAGTGCACGTGGCCGAGCTCGTGGGCGACCACCAGGCGCACCTCGTCGCGCGTGAAGTCCTTCAGGAGGTTGTCGTAGAGGACGACGCGCTTGGTCTGACCCAGCCCGGTCACGTAGGCGTTGGAGGCCGTCGTGCGCCGGCTGGCGTCGACCTCGTAGACCTGGCCGACATCGACCTTCGCCTCGCGCGCCAGGGCCAGCACGTCGGCGCGCGTCGGCCCCTCGGGCAGCGCCGTGAACCGGTTGAAGATCGGGTCGAGGACCACCGGGCCCAGGTAGAGGGTGGCTACGCCGAAGCCGGCGACCACCCCGCTGCCCGGAAGCCACCAGGCTCGTGGGAAGCTCCGCATGAGCGCCAGCGCGGCCGCCGCCGCGGCACCGGCGAAGACCGCCCCGATGGCCGTCGACTTGGCCACGTCGCCCAGCCACGGCCCCCAGTCCTGGGTCGAGAGCCCGACGTCGACGGCGCGATGGTGGCTGACGGCGCCGACCGGCAGCTGGGCGGCCGCGAAGCCCACCGACAGGGCCGCGCCGGCCCCCGCCGCCACGAGCACCGGACGCCGGAACGGTCCCCGCAGGCGCGCGGGCGGGCGGCGCACGAGCCACGCGAGCAGCGCGAGCTCGATCGTCGTGCCGGCGGCGAAGAGCACCAGCTGGCCGCGACGGTAGTCGCGGGCGCGCTCGAGCTCGGCGGGGGTGAAGTACGATCCGGGGTCGACCGGCACGGGCGCGATGACGCCGTCACGTGGCCGCAGCAGCAGGACCGCCGCCTCCGCGACGACGAAGGCAGCAACCACGGCCACGGCAACCCGGCGGGGGCGTTCCACGTTCGTACAGAATGCCCAACGGTCAGGCCGGCCGCGAAGATCCATGCAGGTCGCCATCGTCTCCGACATCCACGGCAACCGCCACGCCTTCGAGGCGGTGCTCGCCGACGTGCAGGGCAGCCCGGCCGAGGCGATCTGGTGCCTGGGCGACATCGTGGGCTACGGCGCGGACCCCAACGACTGCTGCCGCCTGGCGCGCAAGCACGCCGACGTCTGCCTGGCCGGCAACCACGACCTGGCCGTGACGGGCGACCTCGACCTCGGCGAGTTCTCCACCGGAGCGGCGCTCGCCGCGCGCTGGACGCAGGAGGTCATCGACGCCGGCCACCGCGAGTGGCTGTCCTCGCTGACGCCCTCGGGCTCCGAGCGCGGCGTCGGGCTCTACCACGCGTCGCCCCGCGACCCGGTGTGGGAGTACGTGCTCTCGGCCCTGCTGGCCGAGCTGTGCCTCGACGCGCAGCCCGAGCGGCTGTCGCTCGTCGGGCACTCGCACGTGGCGCTGTCGTTCGTGCGCCCCGAGGGCCAGCCGGCCACCGGGTCCGCGCGCCGCGGCGGCGAGGAGGTCGACGTCTCTGACGGCGAGTGGATCCTCAACCCGGGCAGCGTCGGCCAGCCCCGCGACGGCGACGCCCGCGCGGCCTGGCTGCTGCTCGACACCAGTGCCTGGATCGCGCGCTGGCGGCGGATCGAGTACGACATCGCGGGGGCCGCGGCCGCCATCCGCGCCGCTCGCCTGCCTGACTCCCTGGCCGAGCGCCTGGAGTACGGTCAGTGAGGATGCGCGTCCTGCCGCCGCTCGCCGCGCTCGTGCTGGGCGCCGGCTGCGCCGTGCTCGTCGCTTGCGGTGGTTCCGACGGACGGATCCCCTCGAGTGATGCCTCGAGCCTGACCAGCGCGCTGAACCGGATCTCGTCGGACTATCGCGCCGGGCGCTGCGAGAGCGCGCAGCGCGACGTGACCAAGGCGCAGAACGCGCTGCTCGCCCTGCCCGACACCGTCGACGCCCGCCTGCGCCAGCGCCTGCAGTCGGGCATCCAGAACCTGGCCGCGAAGGTCCCCGCCACCTGCAGCCAGACGCAGACCCAGACGCAGGCGACCCAGCCCGACACGACCACGAACGACACGACGTCCACGCCGACGACCGGCACCGGCACGGCGCCCACGGACACGACGGGGACCGGGACCACCCCCACGACGTCGACGGGCACCACCGGGGCCAATCCCCCCGGCACGACGACCGGCACCGACACCGGCACGGGCGGCACGACGGTCGGCGGGGTGACGGTCCCATGATGGCCGGCCAGGTCCTCGCCGGTCGCTACGAGCTGGGCGAGCGCCTGGGCGTGGGCGGCATGTCGACGGTCGTGCGCGCCTTCGACGATCGCCTCGAGCGCGACGTGGCCATCAAGCTGCTGGCCGAGCACCTGGCCGACGACGACCAGTTCGTCGCGCGCTTCCGCCGCGAGGCGCTGTCGGTCGCGCGGCTCGTGCACCCCAACATCGTCCAGGTCTTCGACTTCGGCCTCGACGAGGCCACCCATCGCCAGTACATCGTCATGGAGCTCGTGCGCGGCCGCTCAGGCGCCGAGATCCTGCGCGACGAGGGCGTGCTCGAGCTGCGCGACGCCCTGTCGATCGTGGTCCAGGCGTGCCGCGGCCTCGAGTACGCGCACCGCAACGGCGTCGTGCACCGTGACGTCAAGCCCGGCAACCTGCTGCGCGGCGAGGACCGCGTCGTCAAGCTCGCCGACTTCGGGATCGCCAAGGCGTTCAGCGACGAGTCCTCGATCACCCAGGTCGGCTCGGTCCTCGGCACGGCGGCCTACCTGGCCCCCGAGCAGGCGGCCGGCGAGCAGGCCGGCCCCGCCGCCGACCTCTACGCGCTCGGCGTCGTCGCCTATCAGCTCATGTCGGGGCGCCTGCCCTACGAGGCGCAGTCGCTCACCGAGCTGGCGCTCAAGCAGCAGCGCGAGGTGCCCCCGCGCCTGGACGAGATCAACCCCGACGTCCCGCCCCAGCTGGCGATGGCCGTCGATCGCGCGCTCGCGCTCGACCCGCGCCAGCGGCCGGCGAGCGCCGACCAGCTGCGCAGCATGCTGGCCGATGGGGCGCGCGGCATCGGGCCCGAGACGGATCCCACCACCAACCGCGCCGCCGGCCCCCCGACCAGCGCCACCAGCGTCATCGGGCGCCAGCGCACCGGCAGCACCGGCGTCGCCCGCGCACCGGTCCAGCAGCGCCAGCCGCGCGCCCCGCGGGCGCCGCGCCCGGCGCCGGCGGCGACCTACGCGACACAGGCCCCCGTGGCGCGCCCCCAGCGCCGCCGCGGGGGGGCGCGCCGCTTCTTCGGCACGCTGCTCGTCCTCCTGCTGCTGGCCGCCGGCGGAGCCGCCGCCGTCATCGCGACCTCGAGCTCCGATCAGGCGATCAAGCTGCGCCGCGTGGTCTACGACGACGTCCAGCAGGGCGTCGATGCGGTCAAGCAGCTCGTGAACGACAACACGAAGTAGGCGTCACCTCGTGGCGGTCTGCCGCCGGCGCCTTGTGGACCGCGCAACGTCTACTGCCGCGCAGCACCACCAGCGCGAACGGACGACTACGGCGCCGCCCCCGCCCGCAGAGCCGCCGCCTCCGCCGCCAGCCTCCCCGCGCCGATCGCCTCGCGCAGCCGGCGCATGACGCGCTCGACGAAGGCCAGGTTGTGCAGGGTGAACAGGCGCATGCCGGTGAGCTCGCGGGCGTGGGCCAGGTAGCGCAGGTAGCCGCGCGTGAGGCCCAGCGCGCAGGCCGGGCACGGGCAGTCCTCCATGAGCGGCTCGTCTGAGTCCTTCCAGCGCGCCTGGCTGAGGTCCACGCGCCAGCGGCGCTCGGGGTCGGGCACGAGGACCATCCCGTGGCGCCCGAGCCGGGTGGGCATCGCGCAGTCGAAGGTGTCGATGCCCAGCTCGACCCCGCGCACGAGGTCGTCGATCTCCCCGATGCCGAGCAGGTGACGCGGGCGGTCCTCCGGCAGCGCAGCCGTCGTCCAGTCGACCACGGTGTGCATCTCGGCCTTCTCGGCCCCCAGCGAGCCGCCGATGGCGATGCCGTCGCACTCGCTGGCGGCCACGGCCTGGGCGGACTCGAGGCGCAGGTCCTCGAAGACGCCGCCCTGGACGATGCCGTAGACCAGCTGGCCGTCGGGGCCGTGCTCGCGATGCCAGTCCAGGCAGCGGCGCAGCCAGCGGTGCGTGCGCTGCGTCGAGCGCGCGGTGTAGTCCCGGGGCACGTTGAGCGGGGTGCACTCGTCGAAGACGAGCGCGAGGTCGGAGCCCAGCGCGGCCTGGATCTCCATGGAGGTCTCGGGCGCCATGAAGCGCTCCGAGCCGTCGAGGTAGGAGCGGAAGCGCACGCCGCGCTCCTCGATGGCGACGATCCCGCCCTGGCGCTTGGCGCCGTGCGGGGTGCGGCCTTTGATCTCGTCGGCCACGGTCCCGTGGCCCATGGAGAAGACCTGAAAGCCGCCCGAGTCGGTGACGATCGGCCCCTGCCAGCCCATGAAGTCGTGCAGGCCGCCGAAGCGCGCGATGCGCTCGTGGCCGGGGTCGAGGAACAGGTGGAAGGTGTTGCCGAGGACGATGTCGTAGCCCAGATCGGCGACCTCGGCCGGCAGCATCCCCTTGACCGTCGCCTTGGTCGCCAGAGGGACGAAGGCGGGCGTGCGGACCTCGCCGTGGGCGGTGCGCAGGACCCCGGAGCGGGCCCGCGATGCGCCGTCGCGGGCGGTGATGGTCAGGGCGGGCACCGCGAGCATGCTAGAAGCGGGGTGGTGATCGTGCCCTTCGCGAGCTTCCTGGACGTCGCCCAGAACGTCGGCCTGCCGGTCGTCTTCCTGCTCATCGCCATCGAGACGATGGGCATCCCGGTCCCCGGGGAGACGGCGCTGATCACCGCCGGCATCGTCGCGAGCCGCGGCCATCTGTCGATCGAGGCCGTCATCGCCGTGGCCGCCGCGGCCGCGATCCTGGGCGACAACGTCGGCTTCGCCATCGGCCGCAAGCTCGGCCGCCGGGCGCTGACGGCACCCGGCCCGTTCCTGCACCATCGCCGCCGGGTCATCGCGGTGGGCGAGCCGTTCTTCGACCGCCACGGGCCCAAGGCCGTCTTCCTCGGGCGCTGGGTCACCGGGCTGCGCATCACCGCCGCGTGGATGGCGGGCGTCACGCGCATGTCGTGGCCGACCTTTCTGTTCTGGAACGCGCTGGGCGGCATCGCGTGGGCCACCTCCATCGGCCTGCTCGCGTACTTCGTGGGCCACAGCGCCGAGAAGTTCATCCACCTGGCCGGACTCGGTGGCGCGGTGGTCGTGGTGCTGGGCGGCGTGGCGCTGTGGTTCGTGCTGCGCGCGCGCCGCGAGCGCGCGGAGGCGCTGGTCGAGGCCGAGATCGCGGCCGCGGTCGAAGCCGAGGCGGAGGCAGAGGCGCGCTAGAACGACCGCGGGCCCGCGCTCAGCGCGGGCCCGCAGGCTCGGCGGCCGGTCAGGCCTCGGGCCTAGGCGGCCTCGTCGCCCTCGATGGCGGCGGGCCGGTTGCCGACCTGGATGGCGACGCGGCGCGGCTTGCGCTCCTCGGGCTTGGGGATGCGGATCTCCAGGACGCCGCGCTCGAAGCTCGCGCTGACCGCCTCGGGCTCGACGCCCTCGGGGAGCGTCAGCGAGCGGCGGAAGGAGCCGTACGAGCGCTCGACGCGCACGTAGCCCTCGCGCTTGTCCTCGTGCTCGGCCTTGCGCTCACCGGACACGGTGAGGACGTCGTCCTCCACGTCGATGTGGACGTCCTCCTCGGAGAGGCCGGGGAGATCGGCCTTCAGCACGAAGTGGTCGTCGGTCTCGACGAGGTCCATCGCGGGGACCCAGCGGCGCGGAGTGGTGCCGTTCGCGCCGGTCGTGGTGTCGAAGAAGGTGTTGAACAGCCGGTTCATATCGTTCTGCAGCGAGGAAAGCTCGCGGACCGGCTCCCAGCGGACAAGTGCCATGTCTGATGCCTCCTGAGAAGAAGTTCGTCGTAAGTAGGATGATGAAATCTTAGTGCGTCACTGTCAAGTCTAGCGCACGGCGATGCACCCGCCGAAGGCGGGCCTGCGCGACAGGACGAGGAAGAGGCGGGCTAGCCGCAGGCCGGGCCCGGCGCGGAGGCCGAGCCGGGGACGACGCGGTCCCAGGCGTCGCCCAGGACGTCGAGCTCGTCTTCGGAGAAGTGCTGCAGGAAGAGCGAGCGCACGCCCGCCAGATGCGTGGTGCGGGCGGCGGAGAGCATCTCGGCGCCGGCGTCCGTGAGCACGGCGTAGGCGCCGCGCGCGTCGCTCGAACACGACTCGCGGCGGATCAGGCCCTCGCGCTCGAGGCGGTCGGCCAGGCGCGTGAGGCCGGAGCGGCTGAGGATGACCGACGCCGCGAGGTCGCGCATGCGCAGGCGGCGGTCGGGGGCGTCGTCGAGATACAGCAGCACCTCATAGGAGCTGAGGGGCAGCCCGTGCGCCGAGTCGAGGTCCGCGTCGAGCGCCTTCGTCAGCGCCGCGTGGGCGCGGAGCATGCCGCGCCAGGCGCGCAGCTCGCGCTCGTCGAGCTGGCGTGCATCGGAGAGCTGGGACGTGGTGGAGGTGGCCATGCGCGAACCTTTGAGCGTGCAACGACGTTAGCAGCGGCCGCGGCGTGCCGCGACCTCTTTGTTGACTGTACAACGATTTGATATCGTTGCATACGCAATCAGTTTCGCGCTCATCGCGAGCGAGTTTCCCGAGGAGGAGAATCGGCGCCCATGGCACTCGAGGGTCTACACCACATCACGGCGATCACCGCGGACGCACCGCGCAACGTCGACTTCTACGCGCGGGTGCTCGGCCTGC
Source organism: Paraconexibacteraceae bacterium (assembly GCA_963757775.1). Classification (GTDB taxonomy): domain Bacteria; phylum Actinomycetota; class Thermoleophilia; order Solirubrobacterales; family Solirubrobacteraceae; genus JAOPZW01. The sequence goes on from CAVWSH010000001.1 coordinate 30,895, forward strand.
GCCTCGTCAAGAAGACGGTCAACTTCGACCAGCCCGACGTCTACCACCTGTACTTCGGCGACGAGCGCGGCACCCCGGGCTCGATCCTGACCTTCTTCGAGTTCCCGGGCGCGGCCCGCGGCCAGGCCGGCGACGGCATGGTCCACACCATCCAGTGGCGCGTCGCCTCCGACGAGGCCCTCGACTTCTGGGCCGCGCGGCTGGCCGACGCCGACGTCGCCACCGAGCGCACCGAGGAGGGGGCGCTGGCCTTCGCGGACTTCGAGGGCCTGCGCCACGAGCTGCTGGCCGTGGCCGTGGCCGACGCTCCGCTCGCCGCCCACGCGCCCGACGTCCCGGCCGAGCACGCGCTGCTGGGCTTCCACGGCGTGCGCGCGTACGCCGCGCGCCCCGCCGCCAGCGCGAGCCTGCTGGAGGCGATCGGCTTCGCCCCGGACGGCGGCGCCGACTGGACCCTTCGCGGGTCGGAGCGCCAGGCGGCCCTGCGCTACGACGAGCCGCCCGAGCGCCGCGGCGTGACCAGCGCCGGGACGGTGCACCACGTCGCGTGGTCGGCCGCCGACGACGCCGAGCTCGAAGCCGTCCGCGCCCAGGCCGTGCAGGCCGGCGCCCGCGCGACCGAGATCATCGACCGCCAGTACTTCCACTCCGTGTACTTCCGCGAGCCCAGCGGCGTCCTCTTCGAGCTCGCCAGCCGCGACATCGGCTTCGAGTACGACGAGCCGCTGGAGAGCCTCGGCGAGGCGCTCAAGCTGCCGCCGCGGTACGAGTCGCGCCGCGAGGAGCTCGAGCGGGCGCTGACGCCGCTGACCAACCCGCGGGCCGGGACGGCGGCATGACCGACCTGGTCCACGAGCTGCGCCCGGCGGCCGGCGAGCCCCACGGGGCGCTCGTGCTCATGCACGGGCGCGGAGCCGACGAGCACGACCTCGCCCCCTTCGTCGACCTCCTCGATCCCGACCGCCGTCTCGTCGGCCTCACGCCCGGCGGCCCGCTCTTCCTGCCACCCGGCGGACGCCACTGGTACGCGGTGCCGCGCGTCGGCTATCCCGACCCCGACACCTTCCGCGCCTCCTACGAGCTCCTGCAGCGCGAGGTCCCGCAGCTGACCGGCGTGCCGTGGGAGCGCACGATCCTCGGCGGCTTCTCACAGGGGACGGTGATGGCCTACGCCCTCGGGCTCGGCGCCGGGCGCCCGACGCCCGCGGGGATCGTCGCCATGAGCGGCTTCATCCCGACGGTGGAGGGCTGGAGCGCGGACCTCGATCGGCCCGACCTCCCGGTGTGGATCGCCCACGGGCGCCGCGACCCGGTCATCGGCATCGAGTTCGCGCAGGCCGCGCGCGAGGCGCTGAGCGCAGCGGGCGCCGACGTGACCTACCGCGAGCACGACGGCGCCCATCACGTCGATCCGCGCGCGCTCGCGGAGCTGCCGGCGTGGGTGCAGGGCGCCCTCGAGCGCGCCCCGGCCGCCGCGCCCTGACCGCGCGTCAATCGTCGAGCACGGCGAGGTCCAGCGCGCGCAGGCGATCGGGGTCGGTGATGGCGTCGATCTCGACGATCCTGCCGCCCACCACGGTGAAGCCCATGACCGAGAACGGCTCCCCGCGCGCGGCCGCCACGGCGCCGGCGGCGCCGTTGACCAGCGCCGGGCGCACGAACGGCGCGAGCCGCGCGAACATGAGCGCTCGGGCGGCCACGTCGCGTGCACCGCGGACGACCGCGGAGGCGCCGGGGCCGCCGTCGCCCCGCGACACGACGTCGGGATCGAGCACGGCGAGCAGCCGCTCGAAGTCGCCGTCGCGCGCGGCGGCGAAGAACGCGTCGACCACCCTGCGCTGAGCGGCGAGGTCGGCGTCGGGCGCCGGCGCGGCACCCTGGACGCGACGCCGCGCGCGGCTGGCGAGCTGCCGCGCCGCCTCCGGCGAGCGCTCCACCATGCCCGCGATCTCGTCGAACGAGACGCCGAACATGTCGTGCAGCACGAAGGCCAGGCGCTCAGCCGGAGCGAGCGTGTCGAGGATCACCAGCAGCGCCAGGCCCACCGAGTCGGCCAGCAGCGCCTCGTGCTCGGGCTGGGTCCCGTCGTCGCGGCTCACGACCGGATCGGGCACGCGGACGTCGAGCGGCTCCTCGCGACGCGTGCGACGCGATCGCAGGACGTTGAGCGACACGCGCGAGACGACCGTCGTCAGCCATGCGCGGAGGTTCTCGACCTCGCTCGTGTCGGCGCGGCTGAGCCGCAGCCAGCTCTCCTGGACGGCGTCGTCGGCCTCGCTCAGCGAGCCGAGCATCTTGTAGGCGACGGCCCGCAGGTGGCCGCGGTGCTCCTCGAAGCGCTCTGCCAGCCAATCGCTCTCGCCCATCCGTCACATCCTTCCCTTGTCAGGTGTCAACTCGATGACCCCTGCCATGGAGCCGATGTGACCCACGTCGGCGCTGACCACCTGGAGCACCATATGAACGCCAAGAAGAGGATCGCCGTCGCGGGCGCCACCGGCCGCGTCGGCCATCACGTCGTCGACGTCCTGCAGGCCGAGGGCCACGAGGTCGTGCCCATTGCGCGCTCACGCGGCGTCGACGTGATCACCGGCGCGGGCCTCGACGAAGCGCTCGCGGGCGTCGAGGTCGTCGTCGACGCCGCCACGGGGCCATCGCCCGACGAACAGGCGGCCACCGAGTTCTTCACCACCGCGGCACGCAACCTCCAGACGGCCGGCGAGCGCGCGGGCGTGCGCCGGATCGTCGTCGTCTCCATCATCGGCGTCGACCGCTCGCGTGGCGGCTACGGCGTCGCGAAGCTGGCCCACGAGCGGGCCCTGCTGAACGGCCCCGTCCCCGTGCGCGTGCTGCGGGCCGCGCAGTTCCACGAGTTCGTCGAGCAGTTGATGCAGTGGGGCACGCGCGGCGACGTGACCTACGTCCCGCGGATGCGCACGCAGATCGTCGCCGCCCGTGCCGTGGCCGAGGCGCTCGCCGACCTCGCCACCGGACCGGACGCCGGCCCCGACGCGCCCATCCTCGAGGTCGCGGGGCCGCGCGAGGAGAACCTCGTGGACCTGGTGCGGTTGCTCGCCGCGCACCGCGGCGACCCGGCGCGCATCGAGGTCGAGACCGACGCCGTCAACCCCGACGCCGAGGTGTGGGCCTCGGGCGGCCTGCTCCCCGGGCCGGGCGCGATCCTGGCCGGCCCGACCTTCGCGGAGTGGCTCGAGACCGCCGAGCGGCGGCACGCCGCCTGACGCTCACTCCGCGATGGCGCGGAGCGTCGCCCCCAAGCGCTCCAGCGCGCCGGCGATCCACGGAAGCCCGACCGGGTCGTCGGCGCGCAGCGCCTCCCAGCGCTGCGCCTCGTCGGCGCCGTAGAGCAGGCTCGTCGCCATGCGGAAGCGCAGCGCGCCCGGCTCGTCGCCGAACGCCTCGCCCTCGAGCACGGCCACGTCGTGGCGCTCGAGCAGCAGCGCCGCCAGCTCGGCGCCGGTACTGACTCCGCGCGCCGCCAGGGCGGGGCGCAGCGCTTCGAGGTCGGGATACAGGTAGAAGGCACCCGACGGCGGCCGGCAGACCGCGCCGGCGGCGACGACCCGCTCGTGCGCCGCGGTGGCCACGAGGCGGTGCAGGCGACGGCTGCGCGCGACATGCTCGCGGACCTCGTCGGGCTCGCCGAGGACATAGGCGGCGGCGTGCTGCATCGGCGCGGCGAGGCTCGACCACACCTCGCTGGCCATCCCGCTCAGCGCGGCCGCCGCCTCGGCGCCGAGCGGTCCGTCCGGCAGCCGGCAGAACCCGATCCGCCAGCCGCCCAGGGCCATGCTCTTGCTCAGGCCGTTCGTGACGAAGACGCTCTCGGGCAGCAGGGCGGCGGGGCTGAGCAGGGCCTCGGGCGCGTAGGCCAGGTCGCGGTAGATCTCGTCGCACACGACGAGCAGGCCGTGCTCGCGGGCCACGCCGCACACGGCCTCGACGAGCGCAGCGCCGGCGACCGTCCCGGTCGGGTTGTCGGGCAGGGTGAGGACGAGGATCCCCGGCTGATGCCCCGCCGCCTGCGCGGCGCCGAGCACGGCGCGCAGCGCCTCGGGGTCGGGTACGCCGCCCGCCTGCTCCGCGATGGGGACGTCGATCACGCGCTTGCCGGCCAACGCCGCCTGCGCGGCGTAGCTCACCCAGGACGGGCGCGGCAGGACGACGTCGCCCGGGAGCACCGCGAGCAGGGCGTAGAGGAGCGCCTTGCTGCCCGGCGCGACGGAGACGCGATCGGCGCTCGTCGGCAGCCCGCGCCGCTCGAAGTACCCGGCGACCGCCTCGCGCAGGGCCGGGGAGCCCGCGACCGGCCCATAGCCGTTGGCGCCGGCCGCCGCGCCCAGGCGCTCGGCGACCCCGGGCAGGACCGGCAGCCCGGCCTCGCCGAAGGCGAGGTGCAACACGGGGGCCCCCGCCGCGATCCGCGCCTGCACGCGCTCGTTGGTCGCCAGGGTCGGCGACGGCGGCGGGCCCGTGAGCGACGATCCGGCGCCCTCAGGTCGGCCGTGAGGTCGCTCTGCGACCCGCCGGCTCATGCGTTGCTTCCAGCCCCGCGCCTGTCCCACCCGTGGAAGGACGCGAGGTCGCCGGCCTCCCATGCCTCGCGCAGCCCGGGCGCGCTCAGGTCCCAGTCCGGGCGGATCGCGCGCGTGACCTCGCGCAGGTCGTGCCAGAGGTCGGCGAAGGACGGCCGCCCCCAGAACCAGTAGCCGTTATAGATCGTGTGGATGACGAGTCCCGGCTCGAGGACGAGGGTGTACGGGATCATCGGGTCGTTGTCGGGGTCGGTGTACTCCTGGATGTCGAGGTCGCGCTGGACGATGCGCCCCGGGTCGGAGAGGAACGGCCATTGGGCGCCGACCGACGCCCGGAACTCCTGAAGGGTGTGGTGGGGATCGGTCGCGATCGTGGCGATCTGGGTGTAGGCCACGGCGATCTTCGGATAGTTCGCAGCCAGCTCGAGGTGCTGCTGATGCTCCTTGGGGCAGTAGTGGCCGCGCGCCAGCGTCAGGATCATGGGGTCGTCGCCCTGCAGCTCGCTGAGCCTGCGCGGCGTGTCGGTGTGATCGGGCAGCTCGTAGTCGGGGAAGGTCCCGCCGGGGACGATGTCGGCGCGCATCATGGTCCTCCAGTGTGTTCGGTGGCCGGAGTCTCGCGCGAAACGCTCAGGCCTGCGAGCGCAGCGGAGGATCGGTGTCGTCGTAGACGCGGGCGGCGGCGAGCCCGCCGTTGTCGCCGCGCACGTAGACGGCGATGCCCGCCTGCGGGGGCATCTCGGTGCGGCCCCAGGCGACGACGTTGTACTCCAGCGCGCACGCGCGGCCGTCGTCGGTGATGGCGCAGTGCTCGAGCGGGATGCCGCCGCCGTTGGCGAAGAACAGCCCGTAGAGCGCGCGCAGCTCGTCGGTGCCGCGATGGACGTGAACGCCCCCGGCCGGCTCGCGCATCGACCCGTCCGGCTCGAAGGCGGCGAGGATCGCGTCGACGTCGCCGCTCGCGAGGGCGCGCTGATACGCGCCGACGACGTCGGGCACGTGGAGGTCGGGGGCTGGCTGCAGCAGCGGGGGGCGATTCGCGTGGCGCCCGGTCACCGGCCAGGAGCTGAAGTACAGGCGCAGCTCGACGATGCGCTCGCGCTCGTCGTGGTCGGAGGCGAGCGCGACGGGAAGGCTGGTGCGCCCGCCCTCGCCGTCGAGGTGCAGGACGACCTCCTCCACCCCGCGCGGATCGGTGATGAGGAAGTTGACGTGCTCGACGTCGATCCTGCGCGCCGCCAGCCAGGCCGTCATCTCGGCGACGAAGCCTCGGAACGCCCGCTCGCCCCTGATCCGCCCGCGTACCGGATGGTGCACCTCGGGCACACCGGAGAACGACTCGATGAGCGCGTCGATCTCGCCCGTCACGAGGCCGTCGAAGAAGGGCACCGACCTGAGGTGGTCGCGACGGTACTTGTCGAGGACGCCTTGCAGCGCGGGAGCGGAGAAGAGCTCGGGTGCCCAGGGCACCCCACAAGCATTCCATGCCACCGCGCCGGCGGTCCATGGGCCCGGGACGACTTGACACGCGTGATGGTTGCGCGATCGGCTTCGCGCTCGAGCGACCGCCGCAGGGTCAGCCGCGCTCGAGCGCATCGAGCTCGGAGCGGGCGGCGTCCAGCGCCTGGGCCGCCTCGCGCTCGCGCGCCTGCGCCTCCTCGAGGCGCTGCGCCGCCCTGGCCGTCCGCTCCTGCGCCTGCTCGAGCGCGCGCTGCGCCTTGTCGGCGCGGTCGGCGGCGGCCTTGCGCTCGCGCTCGCGCGCGACGGCCTCCTCGCGCTCGCGCTTGCGGGCCTCGGCCTCCTCGCGCCTGCGCTCGGCCGCCTCCTCGCGCTCGCGCCTGCGCTGCGCAGCGCCGGACGTGCGCTCGGGCTTCGCCTTGGCCCTGCCCTTGGCCGCCGGCTTGCGCTCCGGCTCGGGCTCGGCCTTGGCGGGGCGCTTGGGCGCCGGGACGGCGAAGGGGTCGGCGCCGAAGAGGCCCTGCGGCGAGCGCTCGCGGACGGCACGGCCCGCCGCGACCTCCTCGCGCGCAGCGGAGTCGATGGCGCCGGCGTGCAGCGTCTCGCGCACCCGCTCGATGGTCGCCTCCGAGAGGTCGCCGCCGCTGGCGCCCAGCAGTCCGCGGGCGGCGTCGACGAGCGTCTCCACCGCCGCGCGCTCGCGCTCGCTCGCCTCGCGCAGCTTCGCGCCCGAGCCCTTGCCGGCGAGCACGGCCTCCTGCGCGGCCGAGAGCGCGTCGCCGGCCTTCCACAGCTCGCGGGCGGCGCGCTTCTGCGAGCGCACGGCCTGGTTGGCCGCCCACGCCGCGACGGTGGGCTTGGGCAGCGCCTTGACCGCGGCCGCCTCGTCGCGGCGCCCGTCGGCGCGCAGCTGCTTGGCCAGGGCGTCGCGCTCGCCCACGAACGCCTCGCGGGCCAGGCCGTAGAGGCGGTCGACGGCGTCGTCGGGCGCCCGGGCCATCATGCGTCCACTGCTAGCTCGCGAGCAGCGACCGGCCGGTCATGGCCTCCGGCTGATCGAGGCCGAGCAGCTCGATCGCCGTGGGCGCGACGTCGGCCAGGACGCCCCCGTGCTCCAGCGTCACGCCGTCGACCGTCACGATGACGGGCACCTGGTTGAGCGTGTGCGCCGTGTTCGGCGCTCCGCCCGGCTCGAGCATCGCGTCCGAGTTGCCGTGATCGGCGGTGATGATGAGCGCGCCGCCCGACGCCTGGACGGCCCGCACGATCTCCCCCAGGCACGCGTCGACCGTCTCGACGGCCTTCACCGCCGCCGCGATGACCCCCGTGTGCCCGACCATGTCGGCGTTGGCGAAGTTGATGATCCCGAACTGGAAGTCCTCTTCCTCCCACGCCTGCACGAAGGCCCGGGCAGCCTCGCGGGCGCTCATCTCGGGCTTCTTGTCGTAGGTCGGGACGTCGCGCGGGCTGGGCACGAGCTCGCGCCGCTCGCCCTCTTCGGGCGTCTCCTCGCCGCCGCCGAAGAAGTAGGTGACGTGCGGGTACTTCTCCGTCTCGGCGACATGCAGCTGGCGCCCGCCCGCCGCGGCGACGACATGCGGCAGCGTCGTCTCGGGGTGCGCGGGCGGGAAGGCGACGGGATAGGGCCAGCCCTCCTCGTACTCGGTCAACGTGACAAACCGCTCGATCGGCTGCACGCCGCCGCGATCGACCTCGTCGAAGCCGGGCTCCGCCAGCGCGCGCGTGATCTCGCGCATGCGGTCGGGGCGGAAGTTGAAGGCGATGACCGAGTCGCCGGGATGGATGCACGCCTCCTCGCCGACGGTCGTGGGCTCGATGAACTCGTCGGTCTCGTCGCGCTCGTAGGCCGCGCGCACGGCTTCGACGGCGCTGTCGGCGTGATAATCGGCGCGGCCGTGCACGAGCAGGTCGTAGGCCTTCTGGGTCCGCTCCCAGCGCTTGTCGCGGTCCATCGCCCAGTAGCGCCCCACGACAGAGCCCACGCGCGCGCGGGGTGGGCGGGACGAGTCCTCGCACCACCGCTGGACCTGCTCGAGGAAGCCGGCGCCCGAGTCGGGCAGGGTGTCGCGCCCGTCGGTGAAGGCGTGCACGACGACGTCCTCGGACGCCTCGGACGCCATCGCGATGAGCGCCTCGAGATGGCTCCAGCCCGAGTGCACTCCGCCGTCGGAGACGAGCCCGATGAGGTGCACGCGCGGCGCGTCCTGCACGGCGGCCCGCAGGACGTCGTTGTGGGCCAGCGTCCCGTCCTCGACGGCCTCGCCGATGCGGGTCAGGTCCTGCTTGACCGCCGCGCCGGCGCCGAGGTTCAGGTGTCCGACCTCCGAGTTGCCCATCTGGCGCTCCGGCAGGCCGACCGCGGTGCCCCATGTCGTCAGCTGACTGTGCGGATAGCGCTGCCAGAGGTCGTCGAAGACCGGCGTCGTGGCCAGCGAGATGGCGTTGCCGGGGCCGTGCGGCGCGATGCCCCAGCCGTCGAGGACGACGAGGCACACCGAGGGGACGGTCACCCGCGTGCCGCCTCGACGATGGCGGCGAAGTCCGCGACGTCGAGGGAGGCGCCGCCGACCAGCGCGCCGTCGACGTCGGGCAGGGCCAGCAGCTCGGCCGCGTTGTCGGGCTTCACGGAGCCCCCGTAGAGGATCCGCGTGCGCTGCGCCTGCTCGCGGTCGCGGTCGGCCACCAGCGCGCGCACGAAGGCGATCGCGTCCTGGGCCTGCTCGGGCGTGGCCACGAGCCCGGTCCCGATGGCCCAGATCGGCTCGTAGGCGATGACGACGTCGCCCAGGCGCGGGCTGTCGAGCTTCTCGAGGCCCTCCTGCACCTGGTGGCGGAGCTTGCGCTCGGTGTCGCCGGCCTCGCGCTCCTCCTCGGTCTCGCCCACGCAGAGGATCGGCTTGAGGCCCGCGTCGAGCGCGGCCGGGACCTTCTCGGACAGCGCGCGGTCGGTTTCGTTGTAGTACTGGCGGCGCTCGGAGTGGCCCAGCACGACCCCGTGGACGTCGAGCTCGACGAGCATCGGCGCGGTGATCTCGCCGGTGAAGGCGCCCGACGTCGCCTGGTGCATGTTCTGCGCGTAGACCTCGACGCGCGAGCCGCGCGTGGAATCGACGACGGCCTGCAGGTCCGTGAAGGGGACGCAGACGGCCACGTCGACGCCGTCGGCGGTGGAGACGCGCGGGAGGAGGCCCTGGATGAAGGCCTCCGCCTCGGCGATCGTCTTGTTCATCTTCCAGTTGCCTGCGATGAACGGCGTGCGGGACATCTAGGACAGCACCTCCACTCCGGGCAATGTCTTGCCCTCGATGAGCTCGAGTGACGCACCACCCCCGGTCGAGAGATGCGTGACCTCGTCGGCCAGGCCGAATTGATGCAGGGCGGCCGACGAGTCGCCGCCGCCCACGACGGTCGTTCCCGGCGCGCGCGCCACCGCTTCGGCGACGGCCCGCGTCCCGGCCGCGAACGGCGCGAGCTCGAAGGCGCCCATCGGCCCGTTCCAGAAGACCGTGCCGGCGCCGGCGATCTCCTCGCCGTAGGCCGCGGCGGTCCGCGGACCGATGTCGAGCCCCATCCAGCCGTCGGGCACGTCGACGCCGTCGAGCTCGCGGAGCTCGGTCTCGGCGTCGAAGGCCTCGCCGAGCACGAGGTCGACGGGCAGGCGCAGCTTCTCGCTGCCGCGCGCCAGCAGATCGCGAGCCGGGTCGAGGTCCTCGTCGGCGCACAGCGACGCGCCGATCGAGTGCCCCTGCACGGAGAGGAACGGGAAGGCCATCGCCCCGCCGATGAGGACCGCGTCGGCGCGCTCCAGGAAGGCCTCGAGCACGCCGATCTTGTCGGTCACCTTGGCCCCGCCGACGATCGCCACCAGCGGCCGCGCGGGGTCTTCGAGGATGCCCGTGAGCGTCTGCACCTCGCGCTGCAGGAGCAGGCCAGCGGCGCTGGGCAGCAGGTGCGCGACGCCCTCGGTCGAGGCGTGCGCCCGGTGCGCGGAGCCGAAGGCGTCGTTGACGTAGGCATCGGCCAGCCCGGCCAGCCGCCGCGCGAGCTCGGGGTCGTTCTTGGTCTCCCCCGGCTCGAAGCGGATGTTCTCGAGCATGACCACGTCGCCGTCGGGGACGTCGTCGAGGTCGGGCGCGAGCGGCACGTCGGTGTCGAGCAGCTCGCCCAGCCGCCTGGCCACGGGGGCGAGCGAGAACTTCGGCTCGCGGTCCTTCGGGCGCCCGAGGTGGGAGGTCAGCAGCAGGCGCGCGCCATGCTCGCGCAGCCACTCGATCGTCGGCAGCGCCGCGCGGATGCGAGTGTCGTCGGTGATCTCACCGTCGTGCAGCGGGACGTTGAAGTCCACGCGCACGAGGACGCGCCTGCCGTCGACGTCGATGTCCTCGAGCGTTCTCACAGCACCTTCTGGAGGACGTCGACGCAGCGGTTGGAGTAGCCCCACTCGTTGTCGTACCAGGAGAGCACCTTGACGAGCGTGCCGTCCAGGACGGAGGTCAGGGGGGCGTCGACGATCGACGAGTGCGCGTCGCCGATGATGTCCGAGGACACGATCGGATCCTCGTTGTAACGCAGGATCCCCTTCAGCTCGCCGTCCGCGGCGGCCTTGAAGGCGGCGTTGACCTCCTCGACGCTGGTCTCGCGCGCGGCCTCGAAGGTGAGGTCGACGAGCGAGCCCGTGATGACGGGGGCGCGCACCGCGAAGCCGTGCAGCTTGCCGTTGAGCTCGGGCAGGACGAGGCCCACGGCCTTGGCGGCGCCACTCGAGGTGGGCACGAGGTTCATGGCCGCCGCGCGGGCACGCCGCAGGTCGGAGTGCGGCGCGTCCTGCAGGCGCTGGTCGGACGTGTAGGCGTGGATCGTCGTCATCAGGCCGTGCTTGATGCCGATGGCGTCGTGGGCGACCTTGGCGAAGGGCGCCAGGCAGTTCGTCGTGCACGAGGCGTTGGAGATGACGTCGTGCTTGGAGGCGTCGTACTGGTCGAAGTTCACGCCGAGCACGACCGTGATGTCCTCGCCCTTGGCGGGCGCGGAGATGACGACCTTCTTCGCCCCCGCGTCGAGGTGCTTGGCGGCGTCGTCGCGCGCCGTGAAGAAGCCGGTCGACTCGAGGACGACATCGACGCCGAGATCGGCCCAGGGCAGGTTGCCGGGGTCGCGCTCGGCGAGGACCCTGACCTGCTTGCCGTCGACGACGAGCCCGTCGTCGTTGCTCTCCACGGTGCCCGGGAAGCGGCCGTAGGCGGTGTCGTAGCGCAGCAGCTGCGCGAGCGTGGCGTTGTCGGTGATGTCGTTGACGGCGACCCACTCGATGTCGGCCTTGGCGGCCTGTCCGGCGCGGAAGACATTGCGGCCGATGCGGCCGAAGCCGTTGATCCCGACGCGTACGGGCATGCTCTCGGTCCTTCCTCCTTGGCGTGGCGAGATGGGGCCGGGCGCAGACGGATGGCGGGAAGGTGCCCGGCGGGATCGCGAAGGCTATCCGACCGCCGGTGCCGCCGCCCGCGGCTCGACACCCGCGCCCCTGGTGACGAGCCGGGTCCTCAGGCCGGATGGGCCTCGAACACGCTCAGCCCGATCGCGCTGGGCGTCGCGCTCTGCAGGGCGAAACCGCCCCTGGCCAGCAGCTCGGCGAACTCCTCGCGCGTGCGCTCGCGCCCGCCCAGGCTGACCAGCATGTTCAGATCGGAGAACTTGGCGTCGGCGTTCTCGTTGGGGGCGCCGAGGTCGCGCTCGACGACCAGCAGCGTGCCGTCGGCGGGGATCGCCGAGCGGCAGCGGGCCAGGATCCTCAGGGCGTCGTCGTCGTCCCAGTCGTGCAGGACCGCCTTGAGCAGGTAGGCGTCGGCGCCCTCCGGAATGGCGTCGAAGAAGCTGCCGCCCACGACCTCACAGCGCTCGCCGACCACCGCGCCGTCGACCACGTGGGGCTGATCGAACAGGATGCCGCGCGTGTGCGGGTTCGCCTCCAGGACCGCGCCGAGGAAGGCACCGCGTCCGCCGCCCACGTCGACGACCGTTTCGAAGCGCCCGAAGGCGTAGACCGCGAGCAGGTGCGCGTTGGCGCGGCGCATGATGTCCGTCATCGCCGCGTCGAAGATCGCGCCCTCCTCGGGGTGCGCGGCGCGGTAGCCCCAGGCGTCGGTGCCGTGCACCGAGCGAAATGGGCCCTCGCCGGTGCGCACGCCGTGCAGGAGCGCGCCCCATGCCTGCCAGTGATAGGGCCGGCCGACGAAGGCGGCCCAGGCCCCCACCGGCTCGGCGGTATCCGAGCGCAGGCACTCGCCGACCGCGGTGAGCGCGAAGCGGCCGTCGTCGCCCTCGTGCAGCACTCCCACGCTGGCCAGCGCCCGCAGGACGCGATGCAGCGAGGGCGCGTGGGTCGCGGTCTCCCGCGCCAGCGCCGCGCTCGCGCGCGGACCGTCACGCAGCAGGTCGGCGATGCCGAGCGTGGCGGCCACGTGGATGGCCTGCGTGACCTGATAGCCGTTGGTCAGCCGCCGCAGGGTGACGGTGGGCGCCTCGTGGTCGTGCATCGCCGCATCATCCCTGCGTTCGCGGCGGTCCGCAGGCAGGCATCGAGGGAGGAGCCCGGGGCGGGCGCGGCGCCGGGGCGCTTCAGTGCGAGCCGGTCACGACCTCGACGCGCAGGCCGTCGGGGTCGAGGAGATAGGCGGAGTAGTAGCGCGGCCCGTAGTGGTGGCGCGGGCCTGGAGCGCCGTCGTCGCTGCCGCCGGCCGCGAGGGCCCCGGCGTAGGCGGCGTCGACGGCGGCCCGGCCGCTGGCCGTGATGGCGACGTGGCCGAAGCCCGGCGCCGGCATCCGGCCGCGGGCCACGATCCACAGCCGCGCGTCGTTGATGCCGTAGCCGATGGCGTGGGGCGAGTCGACGATGCGCCGCCCGCCGAGCGGATGAAAGAGCGCGTCGTAGAACGCAGCGGCACGGGCGAGGTCTGAGACCTCGAAGCCGACATGGTCGAGCACGGCCAGCAATTCTCGCTGGCCCGGCGGACGCCGCTATCAGGTCATCGCGGGCTGACGGCGCAGGAAGTCGAGCGTCGTGCGGTTGAAGGTCTCGGGGTCCTCGTGCAGCCCGGCGTGCAGCAGGTGGTCGAAGACGACCACCTCGCTGCGCGCGATCCCGCCCGTCAACGGCTCGGCGAAGCGGGTGGAGCAGACGAGGTCGCGCGCTCCGAAGGTGATGAGCGCCGGAGCCTGGATGTCTGCGAGCAGCGCGCGGACGTCGTGCGCGAGCGCAGCCTCGCTCTGGGCCAGGAAGGCCTCCAGCGGCTGCGCGGGCCGGCTGCGCACGAAGTCCACCAGCGCGTCGATGGCCTCAGGGCGCCCCGCGTACATCTCGGGCGAGAAGCAGAACGGGAAGATGCCCTGGATGACCATGTCCGCGACGGTCGGCACGGACCTCGCCAGCGTGCGCCATGTCTCGACGCAGGTCTTCAGATAGGCGTCGCTGCGGTCCCACGCGCTGTGCAGCGAGAGCGAGCGCACGCGCTGCGGGTGGCGGGCGGCCAGGTGCATGGCGACGCCGGCGCCGAGCGAGACGCCCGCGACGTGCGCCGACTCGACCCCGATGGCGCCGAGGAAGCCGGCGACCTGCTCGGCGTAGTCCTCGGTCGAGTAGGGGCCCTGCGGCTTGTCGCTCTCGCCCGTGCCCGGGAGGTCGATCGCGATGCAGGCGAAGTGCTCGGTGTAGGCCGGCAGCTGGAAGGCGTAGCACGCGTGGTCGGCCGACAGGTAGGGGATCAGCAGCAGCGGGTCTCCCTCGCCCTGGACGTCGTAGTTGATGGAGAGCCCGTCGACGGCGGCGAGCGGCATTTCGGCCCCCTTCAAACTAGTTGGTCGTTCGACCAACCAAGCTAGACCCGGGGCTCCGCCGGGTCAAGCGCGGCGCGCTCAGGAGGCGCCGCGGTCGCTGTCGCGCCGGTCGGCCTGCGTGATGTCGCGGTGGGCGACCTCGACGAACACGTCGTCGCGCGTGCGCCAGCGTCGCGCGAGGTGCTCGGTGATAGCCACCGAGCGGTGGCGCCCGCCCGTGCACCCGACGGCGATCGTCAGGTGCGCCTTTCCCTCGGCCACGTATTGGGGCAGCAGGTAGTCGAGCAGGGGCTCCAGGCGCTCGTAGAAGGTTTCGAGCTGCCCGTCGCGCCCGACGTAGTCCACCACGCGCTGGTCGTGGCCGGTCAGCGGGCGCAGGTCGGGCTCGTAGTGGGGGTTGGGCAGGAAGCGCACGTCCAGGACCATGTCGGCGTCGCGCGCCGGGCCGTGCTTGAAGCCGAAGGACTCGAGCGAGACGGCGAGCTTGGAGGCGGGCGCGCGCGGCAGGAACTCGTCGGCGATCCGGCGGCGCAGCATGTGCGCCTTCAGCCCGGTGGAGTCGATGACCACGTCGGCCAGCCCCTTGATGGGCTCGAGCACCGCGCGCTCCAGCGCGATGCCGCGCTCGACGGTGGACGCCCCGGCCAGCGGATGGCGCCGCCGGGTCTCCTGGAAGCGCGTGAGGATGGCGTCGTCGGTGGCGTGCAGGAAGAGCACGCGGTGGCGCAGGCCCAGCGCATCGAGATCCTCGAGCACGGCGCGCAGCGCCTCGAAGTAGTCGCCTCCGCGCACGTCGGAGACGACGGCCGCGCGCTCGACCTTCGAGCCCTCGTGGACGAACAGCTCCAGCAGGGCGCGGATCATCTCCGGGGGCAGGTTGTCGACGCAGAAGTAGCCGGCGTCCTCGAAGACGTTCATGGCCGTCGACTTCCCGGCGCCCGAGTAGCCCGTGATGACCACCAGGTCCTCGAGCCGCGTCTCGGCGTAGGGCTGCGGCGGCCCGCCGTCAGGCTCGGGCTGCTGCGCATCGCGCCCCCGGCGCCCGAGGCGCAGGCGTGGGCGGCGAGGGGGGCCTTCGACGGCCATGTCCTTCAGTCTCTCGGGCTCGTCGGACATTGCGGTGAACCCCGCGTGAAGGGGTCAGTCCCCCGTCCTGTGCAGGTGCGTCCAGATCTCGCGCGCCGTCTTGCCCGGCAGGCCGGGGACCACCTCGAGCTGCTCGCGCGTCGCGGACAGGACGGCCTCCGGCGAGCCGAAGTGCGCCATCAGCGTGCGCTTGCGCGCCGGGCCGATGCCCGGCAGGTCGTCCAGGATCGACGTCGTCATGGCCCGGTCACGGCGCGTGCGGTGATGGGTGATGGCGAAGCGGTGGGCCTCGTCGCGCACCCGCTGCAGCAGCTGCAGCTCGGGCGTGTCGTGCGGGAGCACGATCGGCTCGCGCCGGCCGGGCACGAAGACCTCCTCGATGCGCTTGGCCAGCGAGATGACCGTCACGCCGCGCCGGCGGAAGCCCTCCAGCGCGCGCAGGCCGGCTGCGAGCTGCCCCGGGCCACCGTCGATGACGATCAGGTTGGGCAGGGTGGCGAACGACTCGTTGCGCTTGGGGTCGTGCGGGCTGAGGTCCTGCTGGGTCTCCCATTGCGCGAGCCGGCGGCCGAGGATCTCCTCCATGGCGGCGAAGTCGTCGGGCACGCCCTCCTCCCCGCCGCGCACGTTGAAGCGCCGGTAGTCGGACTTCTTCGGCGCGCCGCCCTCGAAGACGACCATCGACGCCACGGTATGGGTGCCCATCAGGTTGGAGATGTCGAAGCACTCGATGCGCAGCGGCAGCGCATCGAGACCCAGCGCGTCCTGCAGCCCGTCGAGCGCCTCGACGCGCTGCTGGCGGCGGCGCTCGGCCTTCAGGCGCTCCTGGTCGAGCGCCAGCAGCGCGTTGCGCTCGGCCAGCTCGAGGATGCGGCGCTTGTCGCCGCGCTCGGCGGCCCGGACCTCGACCTTCGCGCCACGGCGCTGACCGAGGGCCTCGGCCAGCGCATCGCGCTCCTCGACGTCCTCCTGGACGATGATCTGGGGCGGGATCGCCATCTGATCGCCGTAGTACTGCAGCAGGAACTCCTCGGCGACCTCCCCCACCTCGCGCTCGACGGCGTTTTCGAGGTAGAAGGACTGGCGGTCGGAGAGCACGCCGTCGCGGATCTGGAAGACCTGCGCGTTGGCGTCGGTCCCGTCGACCGCGACGGCCACGACGTCGACCGTCCCGATCGACTCGTTGGCCACGCGCTGGCGCTCGAGCAGCGAGCGCACCGCGCGCAGGCGGTTGCGCTCGAGCGCCGCCTGCTCGTAGTCGCGCGCGATCGACGCCGCCTTCATCTTGTGCTCGAGGTCGCGCTCGATCTCGCGGTAGCGCCCCGAGAGGAAGGCCACCACCCCGTCGATCGACTCGCGGTACTCGTCGGGCGTCACGTAGCCGACGCAGGGCGCCCCGCAGCGCTTGATGTAGTAGTCCAGGCACGGCGAGCCCGAGCGCCGCCCCGGCTCGACGCCCTGGCAGGAGCGGAAGAGGAAGACCTTGCCGAGCAGGTCGAGCGTGCTGCGCACGCGCTTGGCGTTCGAGTAGGGCCCGAAGTACACGCGGTCGCGACGGTGGCGCTCGCGCGTGAAGTACACCCGCGGGAACTCCTCGTCCATCGAGATGGCGATGAACGGATAGGACTTGTCGTCGCGCAGGCGGATGTTGAAGCGCGGGCGGTACTGCTTGATGAAGTTCTGCTCGGCCAGCAGCGCCTCGGCCTCGGAGGCCACGAGGACGAACTCGACCGCGTCGATCGAGTCGACCATCTCGTAGGCGCCGCGCGTGACCGGGTTGGAGAAGTGGCTGGCCACGCGCTTGCGCAGCGACTTGGCCTTGCCGACGTAGATGACCTTGCCCTTGGCGTCGCGGAACAGGTAGACGCCAGGCCCATCCGGCAGCGCCTTGCGCTGCTCGGCCAGGCGAGTCCTGCGACCCTCTGAGGCGACGGGCGAATCCATCTGCACTTCGAGGATACGAGCGCCCGCGGCGCGCCCGGTCACTTGATCGCGTCGAGCGGCGCGATCGTGATGTGGCCGGCCGGGTGGTTGCCGTCGTACTGGTAGGGCTTCGCGCCGGACTCGTAGACGACGTAGACCTGGCCGTTGACGACGACCAGGCCCTCGGACATGTTCGGGGCCGTCAGGTGCCCGACCTGGCCCGACTGCGAGATCGTGATGAGCTCGCTGGGGTTCTCGCGCCCGTAGGACGTGCTGAACACGTAGCCGTCGTCGGTGACGGCCAGGCCCTGCGAGCGCGGCGGGGCCGTGACCTCGAAGGTCGGCGGGCCCGACGGCGTGCCGTCGGCGCCCAGCGGGAGGCCGGAGACGGCGCCGGGCTCGCCGTCGTCGAACGAGCCCACGTAGAGCCGACCGTCGTGCACCGTCATGTACGCGGAGGCCGGGACGGGGAAGCGGGTCTGCGGCTGCACGGTCGCGCCGCGGGCCCCCTTGATGTCCGCGAGGGAGTAGAGGTAGACGTAGCCGTCGGAGGACGTCACCCACACGTGGTCGCCGTCGATGGCCACGCCGCCGCCGTGGTCGGGGCCGGCGAGCACCGCGTCGAGGACCTCGGTGCCGGTCGCGCGGTCCTGGAGCGAGGGCAGGATCCCGGCGCCGCGGTCGGGATCGCCGTTCGGAGACGAGTACGCCGAAGCGGTCCGTGATCGCGGGCGCGATGCCGGGCATGGCGGCGACGAGGGCGCCCGCGAGCGCGGCCACGCCGACCATGACGGTCAGCCACTCGACCGTCGTCTGCCCCCTCGTCTCGCGCAGGCGCCCCACCGACGCTCGACGATACGCACGCCCGGCGCGGCCTTCCATGGGGCCGTGGGCCCATCTTGGCCGGGCCCACAGGGCCCAGCCGCGTGGGTCCCGTACGCTGCGCCGATGGCGCTGGTCAACCTCTACTCCGACACGCAGACACGCCCCACGGCGGGCATGCGCGCGGCCATCGCCGAGGCCGAGGTGGGCGACGAGCAGCGCGGCGCGGACCCGACCACGCGCGCGCTCGAGGAGCGGGTGGCCGCGCTGCTCGGCCACGAGGCGGCCGTCTTCCTGCCCAGCGGCACGATGTGCAACGAGATCGCCATCCGCCTGCACATCCGCCCCGGCGGCGAGCGGATGTTCATCGGGCGCGACACCCACACGCTGATCGCCGAGGCGGGCGGCCCGGCCCAGCTGTCGGGCGCGGTCATCACCGAGGTCGACGGCGACAGCGGCATGTTCACGGCGGACGCGCTCGAGCAGGCGATCCACGGCTCCGGGCCCGGCGGGCGCTACGGCCCGCGTGAGCGGCTGGTCTCCGTCGAGCAGACGACGAACATGGGCGGCGGGCGCGTGTGGCCGCTCGAGCAGGTGCGCGCCGTCCTCGAGGTGGCCCGCGGCGCCGGGCTGGCCACCCATCTCGACGGCGCCCGGTTGATGAACGCCGTCGTGGCCGGCGGCGTCGGCGCCGCCGAGTGGGCGGGCGGCTTCGACAGTGCCTGGCTGGACTTCACCAAGGGCCTCGGCGCCCCGGTGGGCGCCTGCCTGGCCGGCTCGGCGGCCTTCATCGAGGAGGCGTGGCGCTGGAAGCAGATGCTCGGCGGCGCCATGCGCCAGTCGGGGATCGTGGCCGCCGCCGGGCTCTACGCGCTCGACCATCACGTCGAGCGCCTGGCCGACGATCACGCGCGCGCCAGGCGCCTGGCCGAGGGGCTCGCGGCGCTCCCCGGCGTCGAGCTCGACCCCGCCACCGTGGAGACGAACATCGTCGTCTTCGCGGTGCCCGACGCCGCTGCCTTCGCTACGGCCCTCGCCGCCGCGGACGTCGAGATGAGCCGGTTCGGGCCCACGCGCATGCGCGCCGTGACGCACCTCGACGTCGACGACGAGGGGATCGACCGGGCGCTGGCCGCCGCCGCGCGGGCCCTCGCCTAGAGGCTGTCCTGCGCCGGAGCGCCGGCCGCCGGCGCCGGAAGCCGCCTGGCGATGGACGCGAGCGCCTTCATGGGCAGCCGCTCGCGTGCGCGGCCGGGCGCGAGCGTCTCCTCGAAGTCGAGCATGACCATCGAGAGGTAGAGGGCGATGCGCGGGTCGCGCTTGCGCGTGACGCCCACGGCGCGCAGGACGTGGCAGGTGCGCTCGATGAACTCCTCGAAGCGCATCGCGGGCCGGTGGCGGTTGCGCACCCGGACGGGCTCCCCCGAGCGATTGCGGAACGTGTGCAGCGCCCCGACGGCCACCTCGGCCGACTGCCCTGGCTCCAGCGTGCGCCAGCGGCCTTCCACGACCAGCTCGAAGCGGCCCGCGAGGACCTCGTACTCCTCGATCTGATGAGGATGCACGTGCGGCGGCGGCGGCACGCAGCCCGACGGCAGCACGAACTCCATCTCGACGAACGCGCCGCCGGTCTCCGCGGCCGGGCGCCGCACGATGTACACGCTTCCATCCGGCATGCGGAAGCGCTCGTCCGCACTGGCCATCGCTGACCCCTCCTCCGTGACGTTGGGTGCGCGCACGTTAGCCTGCCGGCATGGCGATCGCGTTCAGCACCTGCCCGCTGTGCGAGGCCACCTGCGGGCTGCAGATCACCGTCGACGACGGCGCGGTCACCGGCATCCGCGGCGACGCCGACGACGTCCTCAGCCACGGGTTCGTCTGTCCCAAGGGCGCCTCGCTGCGCGAGCTCCACGAGGACCCCGACCGGCTGCGCACGCCGCTCATCCGCGAGCCCGGCGGCGGCTTTCGCCCCGCGTCCTGGGACGAGGCCTTCGCCGAGATCGACCGGCGCCTGCCGGCCATCCAGGCCGAGCACGGCCGCGACGCGGTGGCGGCCTACATCGGCAACCCCTCCGCGCACAACCTGAGCTCGCTGCTCTACGGGCGCGTGCTGCTCAAGGCGCTGCAGACGCGCAACCTGTTCAGCGCCAGCACGGTCGACCAGTACCCCAAGCAGATGGCCTCCGCGCTCATGTTCGGCAGCGGCGTCACGGTGGCCGTGCCCGACGTGGACCGCACCGATCACCTGCTGATCCTCGGCGCCAACCCGCTGGCCTCCAACGGCAGCCTGCTCACGGCGCCCGACATGCGCGGGCGGCTGCGAGCGATCCGCGCCCGCGGCGGCAAGGTCGTCGTCGTCGACCCGCGGCGCACGCGCACCGCGCGCGAGGCCGACGAGCACCACTTCATCCGCCCCGGCACGGACGCCCTGCTGCTGATCGCGCTGGCCCACACGCTGTTCGACGAGCAGCTCGTGAAGGTCGCCCCGCCCCACCCGCTCGCGCCGCACGTGGCCGGCGTCGACGAGGTCCGCGCGCTGGCCGGCGAGCTCTCGCCCGAGGCGGTCGCGGCGACGTGCGGGATCGCCGCCCCCGACATCCGGCGCATGGCCCGCGAGCTGGCGGCCGCGCCCAGCGCCGCGGTCTACGGGCGCATCGGCACCACGACGCAGCGCTTCGGGACGACGGCGAGCTGGCTCGTCGACGTCCTCAACGTCCTCACCGGCAACCTCGACCGGCCCGGCGGCGCCATGTTCCCGCGCACGGCCATCGGCTCGTCGAACACGGCCGGCGAGCCCGGGCGCGGGCGCGGCGCGGTCTTCGGGCGCTGGCACAGCCGCGTGCGCGGCATGGGCGAGGTCTTCGGCGAGCTGCCGGCGGCCTGCCTGGCCGAGGAGATCCAGACGCCGGGCGACGGCCAGATCCGCGCCCTGATCACCCTCGCCGGCAACCCGGCCGTGAGCACCCCCAACTCCGAGCGCCTGGCCGCGGCGCTCGAGCAGCTGGACTTCATGGTCAGCCTCGACATCTACCTCAACGAGACCACGCGCCACGCCGACGTCGTCCTCCCCGCCCCCTCGCCGCTGCAGCGCTCGCACTACGACGTCGCGCTCCTCGGCTTCGCGGTGCGCAACGTGGGCAACTACTCGCCTCGCGTGCTGGCGCCCGACCCCGACATGCCGGCCGAGTGGGAGACCCTGCTGCGCCTGACCGGCGTCGTCACCGGGCAGGGCGCGAAGGCCGACGTGGCGGCCATCGACCGCTGCGTCGCCCTGGAGACCGCCCGCCGCCAGACCGCCGACGCCCACTCCCGCGTCCATGGCCGCGATCCCGAGGAGCTGCTCGCCGAGGTCGCCCCGCGCGTCGGGCCCGAGCGGCTCCTCGACCTCCTGCTGCGCACCGGGCCGTACGCATTGACGCTGGCCGACCTCGAGGCCGCGCCCCACGGGATCGACCTCGGGCCGCTCGAGCCGCGGGTGCCCGAGGTCCTGCGCACGGCGAGCGGGAGGATCGAGCTGGCGCCGGAGGCGCTTGTCGCCGACGTCGCGCGCCTGCACGAGGCGCTGGCCGAGCCGGTCAACGGCACCATGGTCCTCGTCGGGCGCCGCGACCTGCGCTCGAACAACTCGTGGATGCACAACCTGCCGATGCTCGTCAGCGGCAAGCAGCGCTGCACGGCCCACGTCCACCCCGACGACGCCGAGCGCCTCGGGCTGGTCGACGGGGAGCGGGCGACCGTGCGCTCGCGCGCGGGGACGGTCGTCGTTCCGGTCGAGGTGACCGAGGACGTCATGCCCGGCGTCGTCTCCATCCCCCACGGCTGGGGCCACGACCAGCCCGGCGCCGACCTCGCGGTGGCTGCGGCGCACGCCGGGACGAACTCCAACGTGCTCACCGACGAGCTCGCGCTCGAGCCGCTGTCGGGCACGGCGATCCTCAACGGGATACCGGTCGAGCTCGCGCCGGTGTAGCGTCGGCGCATGCCACCGGGCACGGTCGCGGTCTTGGGCGGAGGCGTCGCCGGTCTGTCAGCGGCGCACGAGCTGGTGCAGCGCGGCTTCTCGGTCACCGTCTACGAGCGCAGCGGGCGCTTCGGCGGCAAGGCGCGCAGCTATGGCGTGAGGGGGTCGGGGACCGACGGGCGCCACGACCTGCCGGCCGAGCACGGCTTCCGCTTCTTCCCCGGCTTCTACCGCCACCTGCCCGACACCATGAAGCGGATCCCGGGCCCGCGGCCCGGCCACCCCGTCTTCGACGAGCTGGTGGCCGCCGACCGGATGATGCTGGCGCGCGAGAACGGCGCCGACGAGCTCATCACCGCGGCGCACGCGCCGGCCTCGCTCGACGACTTCGCCGCCGTCACGAAGTTCATGTTCACGGTCTGCACGGGGCTGGGCATCTCCGCCGAGGACCAGGCCTTCTTCGTCGATCGGCTGCTCGTGCTGCTGACGAGCTGCGACGAGCGACGCTTCGGGCAGTGGGAGAAGCAGTCGTGGTGGCAGTTCGTCGACGCCGAGCACCGCTCGCCGGGCTTCCGGCGCTTCCTGGCCGACGGGCTCACGCGCATGCTGGTCGCCGCGCAGGCGCAGGAGATCAGCGCGCGCACCGGCGGCTACATCCTGCTGCAGCTCATCTTCGACCTGTCCCGGGCGGGCGGCCACGCTGACCGCCTGCTCGACGGGCCGACCAGCGAGGTGTGGATCGATCCGTGGGTCGCGCACCTGCGCGGCGCCGGGGTCGACCTGCGGACGGACACCGAGGTCGACGGCATCGACTGCGCCCTCGGACGCATCGCCGGGGTGGCGGTCGACCACCACGGCACGCGCGAGACGGTGACCGCGGACCACTACGTCGCGGCGTTGCCGGTCGAGCAGCTGCGCCCGCTGCTCAGCCCTGGGCTGGTGGCGGCGGAGCCGCGCCTGGACGCAACCCGCCGCCTGCGCACGCGCTGGATGAACGGGGTCATGTTCTACCTGCGCCGCGACGTGCCGATCCTCGCCGGGCACACCATCTACAGCGACTCCGACTGGGCGCTGACCTCGATCTCGCAGCGCCAGTTCTGGCCGCGCACGGACTTCGCGGACCTGGGCGACGGGCACGTCGGCGGCGTCCTCTCGGTCGACGTGTCCGACTGGGAGCGCCCGTCGCGCCGGACGGGCAAGGTCGCCTCGAAGTGCAGCGCCGAGGAGATCAAGGCCGAGGTGTGGGCGCAGCTCAAGGACCACCTCAACGACCCGGGGCACGTGATCCTCGACGACGCCAACCTCGCGAGCGCCTTCGTCGACGAGGACATCACCTTCCCCAACCCGAGCGCCACCGCGAACGCCGAGCCGCTGCTCATCAACACCGCCGGGTCGTGGGACGATCGCCCCGAGGCGGTGACCAGGATCTCCAACCTCTTCCTCGCCTCGGACTTCGTGCGCACGCACACCGACCTCGCGACGATGGAGGGCGCCAACGAGGCCGCGCGCCGGGCGGTCAACGGCATCCTCGATGCGACGCGCTCGCGCGCCCCTCGCTGCGAGGTGTGGAAGCTCGCGGAGCCGGCGATCTTCGGCCCGGCGCGCGCGCTGGACCGCCTGCGCTGGGCGCTCGGGCGCCGACCGGCCAAGCCGCCGCTGCGGGTGACCGCAGACGGCGGGCTCGAGCCGGTCGGGCTGGCCGGGCGCCTGGCGCTGCGCTAGGCGCGCCCCTCAGACCTGGATGCCGTAGGCCTCCGTGAAGGCGGCCTGCGCGTAGTCCAGCGACGCGTAGGCGAAGCCCTTGTCGCCCCAGCCCGTGCCCCAGCTGTTGCGGATGATGATGCGGTCCTTGCGGTAGCCCACCATGGCCACGCAGTGCCCGCCGCGGGTGTGGTCGGCGTCGTACTCGTCCATGTTGCCGTTGTTGTCGGTGGCGGCGTCCCACGCGGTGTCGACGTCCAGGCGCGTGAGGATCGGGCCCTTCGTGGCGAGCCACGTCTTCCAGTTGGCGAGCGTCGTGCCGAGGTTGAAGTAGGTGAGGATCTTCAGCTGCGACGCGAGCGCGTAGAAGGTCTGCGTGTCGCCGGTGTAGAGCGCGCCGGACGCGAACGGGAGGACCGAGTCGCGCACCGCGCCGAACTTGCGGGCGACGTCGAGCGCCGACTTCAGGCTCGTGCCCTCGCTCTCGATGAACGAGGTCGGCTGGGTCGTGTAGGAGTCGGTCTCCTTGGACGCCATCCAGATGAAGCGCGGGGCGAGCAGCTCGTTGTTCTTGATGCGCCCCGCCTGGACGAAGTGCCAGCGCAGCAGCCCGTCGGCCGTCCCCCAGCCCACGCACGAGCCGGTCGACCCCTGGTCGTTGACCTTCCACCACGCGGCGCGCAGGTCCTTGCTGGGCGGGACGGCCGCCGCCGCGGCGACCGCGTCCGTGGCTGCGGCGTGCTCGAAGGTGTAGTCCTGCTCGGTGTTCTCCGAGGGCCTGACGTTGAGGATCCGCTTCGGCTGTGGGGATCGACGCCTGGTCGTCCGTCGCTTCGGTGCGGGCATGGCGATACCTCCTGGTCCGGGGCGCTGGGGACCCAGCGCCCCATTGGGGGAAGACGGGGAGCGCGGCGCGAGCCTAGCCTGCACGGGCGACCGCGAGCCAGGGTTTCGTCGTCGGGCCAAACGCCGAGGCCGTCCGCGCCGCTCCCGCTGAGCGGCTGGCAGTCCTCGATCACGCCGAGCGGATGAGTCTTGCCGGCGACTCGCGCCGCATGACCCGCACGGTGAAGTTGACGAAGTAGCCCTCCCTGGCGGATGCTCACCGCACGAGGCGGACCTCCAGAGCGCCCGCGCCGTCCCCGGACGGGTCGCCCGCGCCGCGGAGCAGGCCGAGGATGTCGGCGACGTAGGACTGCGTCTCGGGGATGGCGGGCACGCAGCCGCAGCTGCGGACGCCGTGGGGGCCGGCGTTGTAGGCGGCCAGCGCCAGCGGGACCGACGCGAAGGCGCGCAGCAGGTCGCGCATGAGGTGGGCCTGGGCGTCGATCGCGCGATCGGCGTCGAAGGGGTCGGCCAGCCCGTAGCCCGCCGCCGTGGCGGGCATGAACTGCGCGATGCCGAGCGCTCCCGCGGGCGAGCGCGCGAACGGGTTGAAGTGCGACTCCTCGTAGAGCTGCGCGGCCAGCAGCGCCCCCGACACGCTCCAGCGCTGTGCGGCGCGAGCGATGGCCGGCGCGAAGCGCGAAGGCACGAAGGACGGCAGCGCCCCCGACGAGGCGCCGTCGTCACCGCGGCCGAACCCCAGCGAGGACGACCCGGCGTTGAGGGTGTAGCCGTAGTGCCACGGCTCCCACGAGTAACGCTGCAGGAAGTGGAAGCGCCCCGCGTTGGCGGCCAGCCAGCGGTAGGCGGCGGGCGGACCGAGGTCGAGCTCGGTGCCGAGGCGGTGCAGCGACTTGCCCGGCGGCGCGACCCACTTCGGATCGGGGTGGGCCGCGAACAGCGCCGCCTGCTCGGCGTCGGTGCGGAAGGCCGACGCGATGAGCAGGTCGATGCCGTCGGCGCGGGCGGCGGCGGCCATGCGGTCGAAGGCCAGGGCGACGTCGGGGCGCATGGGCTTGCCCTGGCGCTGCGCGAACGGCCCCCGGTACTCGCCCGCCGTGAGCGCGCCCGTGCCGGGGTCGGTGCCCGGCGGCGCGAGCTCGGCCTCGGCGGTGGCGGCGTTCGGGACCTCGGCCTTGTCGCCGACGGCGATCGCGTCGCGCACCGTCACCCGCACACGGATCGGCGCCAGCCCCCCGCCGGGGAAGGCGACGTCGACGTCGTGCACGCCGTTGCGCTCGGCGGTCGCGCGCGCCGCGCCCTCGCCGAGCGCGAGGTACTGGGCGCGCTCGAGGTGACGGGGGTTGTCGGCCCCACCGAGGGCCCGCGGCTCGAAGACGCGCGGATAGGCGTCGTGCATGGCGCGAGCGGCGGCCAGCGCGGACAGGTCGGCGGCGCTCTGCAGCTCCCCGCGGACGCCGACGCCGCGCGCGATCCCACCCAGCACGACCGCGCCGAGCACGACCGCCAGGAGCAGCCCGAGCAGGACCATCCCGGCCTGCCCGGACTCGCCGGGCGGTGGAGCCTCGCCCGACGATGGGGACTCGCCGAGCGGCCCGGACTCGGCGGCCGGCCCGGACTCGGCGGCCGGCCCGGACTCGCCGGGCGGCCGCATCGCGGTGGCGGGGATCGCCGGGTCGAGCCCTGCGCCCGGGCGGCGACGCACGGCGCTCACGGCCGCTGCCTCGGGAAGGCGGCGCGTGCGTGGACCGTCGCCATCGAGCCGCCGCTCAGAACCGCCGGGACGCGGACGGCGACACGGACCCCGTCGCCGACCTGGCGGACGCGCACACCGTCTTCCAGGCGTGGTGGCAGCGTCGCCCGCGCCGCCGCGTCGGCATCGGCGCCGACGGCCGCCGCCCGGGCCGCGGCGCGCGCGGCTGCGCCCGACAGCCAGAGCGCCTGGCCGGCCACGACGACCTGCCAGAGCAGGACGCCGACGAGCACCACGAGCGGAAGCAGCGCCACCGTCTCCACGCTGGCCTGCCCATCCTCTCGCCGCCATCTCGCCATGGCTCCAGCGTCGCCGCGCCCGCTGTCACAGCGCTACTGCGCAACTGCGACGAATGTGCGCAGGCGTGGCGGCAAAGCAGCCGCTCATCGCACGCCGGCTCGCAGGTCCTGGACGGCCGCGCGGAGCGGCCGTGGCGCCCGCGCGCCGGCGAGCGCCAGGGCGCGCTGAACGGGGTCGAGCGGGAGGGTGACCGCCGCCGCGGCCGGGACGAGAGCGGCGGCTCCAGCCAGCGCGAGCTGCGCCATCGCGGGCTCCGCCGACGGAGGGAGCACGACGAGGATCGCGTCGCGGGCGGCCAGGAGGAGGTCGACCTCCTCATCGCGGCCGCCGACCGCGAGCACGCTCGGCAGTCCGTCCGCCGCCGCGAGGGCGCGGGCGACGGCGTCCGTCGGCGACCCGCCGGCGAGGTGCACGACGGCGAGCCGTCCGCGTGCCGAAGCGTCGAGGTCCCGGGCGCGCAGGGACGCGGCCAGGCGCGCGGCCGCGGTGCGCGGCGGTGCGCGCAAGGCCGGCGACAGGGCCGGCGCCGTGAGGCAGACGAGGACGGCCGGCGCCGACCGCCCGATGGCCAACCCCACCCCGGCGGCCGCCGCCGGCAGGTCGCGCGCGGGCGCCAGCACGCCGATGGCCGGCGGCGCGAGCGAAGCCGACGGCGGCACGACCGGAGCCGGCGGCCCCACCG
Source organism: Paraconexibacteraceae bacterium (assembly GCA_963757775.1). Lineage (GTDB taxonomy): Bacteria > Actinomycetota > Thermoleophilia > Solirubrobacterales > Solirubrobacteraceae > JAOPZW01. The sequence continues at coordinate 57,834 of CAVWSH010000001.1, forward strand.
AAGTCGCCGCCGCGTCTGAAGCAGGCGGCGCGACCGGAGCCGGCGGCGCAAGCGAGGCCGCCCGCGCCACCGAAGCCGCCGACGCGTCCGAAGCCGCACGCCCGCGCGCTCGCCGCGGGCGGAGCGAGCTGCCCTTGGCGCCCTCGGCGCCCGGGAGCGGGTCGCCGGCCCCACCGGGCCGGTGCGGACCGAGGCCGTCGTCGGCCTCGCGCTCTCCCGACCGCGGCGCCAGGAGGAAGTCGCGCAGCAGGCTCACGGCGGCGGACCGGCATCGGCGGCCGCGGACGCCTCGAGGCGCTCGGCGAGCAGCGGGACCAGCGTCCGCGGGCGCACGTGGACCTCGACCCGCCGCCCCGCCACGCTCACCGTCGTTCGCTCCCGTGACCACCCCGGGAGCGCCGCGCGAGCGGCCGCCGCCGGGTCGCTGCCCTGCAGCAGGGCGGCCGCCCCGGCTTCGGCGGCGTTGCCCGCCAGCTCGCGCGCCGAGCCGGCCGCGAGCAGCTGGCCGATCGCGAGCGCGACGAGCGCCGCGAGCGGCAGCAGCGCGACGAGCTCGACGCTCGCCTGCCCGCCCTCGCGCCCATGCATCCGCATGGCGCCAGCGTCCCGGCACGCCCGTCACGGCGCTACCGCGCAACCGTCACAGGTCTGCGCAGGCGCGCCCCCGAACCACCGCGCGTGCCGGCAACCTGGCCGCGCCGGCGCGGGCGGCGCGGTGGGGGCGCGACCGCGCACGACCCGCCGCCGGCGCGACAGACGAGGCCCCTGAACGCACTCGGCGACCGGCGGCGCGACGGCCGGCATGGCCGTGACGAGGGCCCCTGAAAGTGCCACCACTCCCATCGCCACGGCCTGCCGTTCGAGCGTCGCCGGAGCAGCCTGCGCGTCCGGACGACCTCGCCGTCAATGGTCGCTCGCGCAGGCGCCGCGCACCATGGCACGCGGGGCTCATCTTCGGCCTGGGCCGGCCCATGGGCCGGGGCCGATCAGGCGTACTCGCGGTAGTGGCGCCAGACGGCGTAGAACGCGTACGCGGCGCCGCCGAGCAGTACGACGACGACGAGCGTGCCGCCGGAGGAGTCCTGCAGCCTCGGCAGCGCCGCCAGCGCCAGCACCACGACGCCGATGGCGACGTAGAGCAGCCCCCGCCACCGATCGCCGAGGCCGTCGAGCTCCATTCGGTGCTCGCGGTAGAAGCGATAGGCGAAGAACACGAGCGAGACCATGATCAGGGTCGAGAGGATCGCCCCGATGAGCCCGGCCGTCGTGCCACCACCCGGGATGAAGGCGACCGCGGCCGCCAGCAGGAGGACGATCGCGACGTTCCGGGCGGTGCTCAGGCTCATGGCAGTGCGGCCGCCTCGGCCGACGCGCCGGAGCGCTCCGCGGCGGGGAGCGCGTCGAGGATCGGCTCGGGGGCGGTGCCCTCGCCGACCGCTGGCTCAGGGGCGAAGCGGTAGCCGACCCCGAAATGCGTGTGGATGTAGCGCCACCCCGGCGACGCCTTCTCGAGCTTCTGGCGCAGCTTGCGCACGAAGACGTCGACCGAGCGATCGCCGCGCGCCATCGCGTAGCCCCAGACGCGCTGGTAGATCTCCTCGCGCTCGAGCACGCGGCCCTCGGCTCCCGCCAGCAGCTCGATGAGCTCGAACTCGCGCCGCGTGAGGTCGATCGAGCCGTGGCGCACGAAGGCCTGGAAGCGATCGGAGCGGATCTCGATCTCCCCCGCGGTGATGGGGTCGCCCGACGAGCGCGCCTCAGCCCGGCGGCGCCGGCGCACGACCGCCTCGATGCGCGCGATGAGCTCCTCGGGGTGACACGGCTTGGTCAGCCAGTCGTCGGCGCCCAGGCGCAGGCCGCGTACGCGCTGGGCCACGGTCGACTGGCCGGTGCAGACGACCACGCCGAGGCCCGGCAGCGCCGCACACAGCTTCTCGAGGTACTCCCATGCCGGCGGCCCGAGCACGGCCAGGTCGACGACGATGGCGTTCAGGCGCATGGCGACGACCGTGTCGACGGGAACGGCGCTGGCGAGGACCCGATGCTCCCAGGCCAGCCGCTCCAGGCGCTTGGTCAGCACCTGCAGGAAGCCCGAGTCGGTGTCGATGACGGCGAGCCGGAGCGGCGCGGCGTCGGCGGCAGGGGACCGTTCCGTCATTGCGGCCAGTCTAGTGGCAGGAAGGGATGGCGCAGGGGCATGTGGCCACCCTGGTCACCGGATCTTCACAAGGGTCGACGCGTGCGGCGCGACGGCCGATTTACGCTATTTGCGACCTTGCGTCGGCGGCGGTTCGTCGAGCCGGAAGCGCTTCGCCGTGGCCGACCCGTTGCCGGGGTCGATCTCGACGAGGTCGGCCGCCAGCGGCGCGAACGCGCCGCCGGTCGAATAGGTCATCCGCGCTACGCCGATCTTGGCCCCCTCGTCGAGGTTGCCGGTCCCGCCGGCGCCGACCGTGCCGCCGTTGAGCACCGTGAAGCCGCGGTCGATCTCGATGTCCGCGCGGTGCGTGTGGCCGACGAGCAAGACGATCGGGTGCGCCGGCGGATCGCGACGCAACGCGTCGATCGCCCGAGCGGCCAGCGCCGGCTCGTGGACCATGACGACGTCGACCTTGTCCTCGAGATCCGCCAGCCACGCGGCGAAGAGGTTCTGCTCCGCCGCCGACGGCGCGGGCAGGGCGCCTTGCTGGACGTAGCCGCGGGCGCGCCGGCGGCGGAACGGATCGCCGTAGCCGGCCACGCGCAGCCCGGCGACCCGCACGACCATCGGCCCGTAGCGTCCGCCGTGCAGCAGCCGGCCGTGCTCGGTGAGCACGACCGCCCCGTCGTCGGCCAGCTCCTGCGCCTCGGAGTCCGAGTCGTGGTTGCCGGTCACGAAGACCAGCCGGGTGCCCGCGTGCAGGATCCCGCTCGTCAGCTGACCCTCCAGCGGCGTCCCGCGATCGGTGAGGTCGCCGACGAAGAACAACGGCGTCCCGCGCGCGACGCGCTGCAGCGCCGGCACGGCCAGCAGGTTGTTGTGGAGATCCGAGGCGACCGTGATCTGCGGGCGCCCGCCGAGCGTCGCGCGATCGGCCGGCGCGGTGACCAGCCGCGCGAGCCCGACGATCTGGCCGTCGAGCTCCTCGGTGAGGACGTTGGCGCTCGCCTCGGCGGACTCGACCGCGCGCAGCGCGCGCGGGATGTCCGGGCCGTGGGCGTAGTACTCGGGCGTCCCGAGGTCGCCGCGCGGCGGCAGCGTCACGATGATGGCGACGCTCAGCGCCAGCGCCGTGACCCCGGCCGCGATCGCCCCGGGCGCCAGCGGCAGGCCCGCGCCGCGCAGGGCCAGCGCCACGATCAGGCCGAAGCCGAGGGCGCAGCCGAACACGAGCGCGACGAGGATCCGCAGGTACGACGCGATCGCATTGCGCGCGTCGCGTTTGACCCGGGCGAGGACCCGCGGCGAGCCCGCGCCCGCGCGCGCCAGCGAGACCGCCGCATCGCGGTCGACGCGCTGGACGTCGACGCGCAGGCGCACCGGCGCCCGCACCCCGCCGAAGCGCACGCCCCAGTCGACCAGTGGCACGTAGAGGTCGAGCGCCCCGTGGTGGCCCGGATCGCTGAAGATGCGCACGGTCCCGACCGACAGCTCGCGGTCCAGGCGCAGCGAGGCGAGGGCGGTCACCCCGGCGCCGGCTGACGCGAGGCAGACGACGAGCACGGTCAGCCATCGGCGCGCCATTGCGCCCCGGCTACCCGCAGTCGACTTACGTAAGCGTGGGCAGCGAAGAGTGGGAGAACTCCCGGAACTGCCCCGTGACGATGAAGGCGGTGACCTCGCCGATGTCGACCGCGTTGTCGCCCACGCGCTCCAGCGCCCGCGCGACCATGGTCATGTGCATGGCCCACTCGCGCGTGTCGGCGTCCTCGCCGATCTCGATCGCGAGCTTGAAGATCGCGCGGTTCAGGCGGTTGATCTCGCGATCCTGGCGCACGAGGTCCTCGGCCAGGGCCATGTTGCGACCCGAGAACGCCGCGCGCGCCTGCACCACCTCCGAGCGCGCCGCGCGCCCCATGCGCAGCAGCAACTCGAGCATGTCGGCACGCACCGGCGGCTCGTGGCCGGAGAGCGGGATGAGCTTTCCGATCGTCACGCACTGATCGCCCATGCGCTCGACGTGCTTGATGAGGTGCAACAGCGCGGCGACCAGCCGCAAGTCGCCCGCCACCGGCGCCTGACGCGCCAGCAGCGTGAGGATCCCCTGGTGGACCTCCAGGTAGCGGCCGTCGAGGCGGTCGTCGTCGAGGATCACCATGGTGGCGAGCTCGACGTCCTGGTGCTCGAGTGCCTCGAGCACGCGGTCGAGCTGCTCCGGAGTGGAGAACATCTTGTCGGTGGCGGCGTGCTCGACCAGCTCGCCGTCGAGCACGAAGCCGGTGGTGTCCGCCACCCGCGCGGCCTGCTGCATGTGGTGGGTGACGATGACGATCGTGTAGCGGTCCTTCGCCTCGCTGGAGGCCAGCGTCGATGCCTGCGAGCACGTCGCCCACGTGCTCGAGGGCATCAGCCTGGGCCGCCGCCCGTAGCCGTTTGGCCGGGGCGCCCAGCGGCTACGCCCCGAGCATGCCGACCATTCCCGCCCCCTCGGTCTCCCTCAGCCAGGCCGGACGCGCCGCTCACGACCTCGGCCTCGCCGGCCTGCTCGGCGGCAACCTCTTCGGCCGACTGGCCCTGCACCCCAGCGTGACCGCGATCTCCGACCAGTCCGAGCGCGGGATGGTGGTCAACGCGGCGTGGCGGCGCTATGGCGTCGTGAACTCGATCTCGCTGCTGGCCGTGGGCACCGGGTGGCTGGGCGCCCGCGTCAACGAGGCCGCCGATCGCCGCCTCTCGCCCGAGGAGCGCCGGCTGGCGCGGGCCAAGGACGTCCTCGTCGGCGTCGTGGCCGCCACCGGACTGGCCTCGGCGGTGCAGGGCACGCGCTTCGCGTCCCTGGCGCCGGAGGGGGCCGTCGAGTTGCGCGACGGCGACCATGTCGCCGCCGGCGCGGGCGACGACGCGCGCCGCGTCAAGCGCCGCCTCAACGCGCTCGGGGCCGCCTCGCTGGCGGCCGAGGCCGCGCTCGTCGCCGTCAACGCCGCGCTGAACCAGCGCAGCTTCCGCCGGCCGGCGGCGCGCCGGCTGGTGCCGCGCTTCGGCCGCGTCTGAGTGGGATTCGGCCACGGCGTCCCGGCGCCGTGGCCGCTAGCGTGGCGGCGCGTGAGCGTCCTGTCGCACGCGCGGGCGGGTGGGCAGCGCTACCGGGCGCTGCTGGCGCTCCCCGGGGCGCGGGCGCCGGTCGTCCTGTCGGCCGCGGGGTCGATGCCGATCGGCATGTTCGGCCTCGGGATCCTGCTCCTGGCGCGGGACGCCACGGGCTCGTTCGCCGAGGCGGGGCGCGTGGTGGGCGCCTTCAGCGTGGCCAACGCGCTGGGCGCCGTCGCCCAGGGCCGGCTCATGGACCGCCTCGGGCAGACGCGCGTGCTGCGGGCCGCGGCCGCCGGCCACGTGCCCGCCCTGACGGCGCTCGTGATCGCCGCGAACGCCGCGGCTCCGACCTGGGTGCTGGCGCTCTGCGCGCTGTGCGGCGGGGCGACCTTCCCCCAGGTCCCCGCCGCGATGCGCTCGCTGTGGAGCGCGCTGGTCGAGGACCCCGTGCAGCGTGAGACCGCCTACGCGATGGTGTCGATCGTCTTCGAGGTCGCGGTGGTCAGCGCCCCGGCGCTCGTCGCCGCGATCGTCGCGGTCAGCTCGCCGCAGGTCGCGGTGCTGACCGCAGCGGCCCTCGGAGCGGGCGCCGCGATCGCCTTCACGACGACGCCCGCCTCGCGCCGCTGGCGCGGAACCGCGCACGAGGCCGGATGGCGCGGCCCGCTCGCGGCACCCGGGATGCGGACCGTGTTCGGAGTGCTGGTGGCCTTCGGCACCGCGGTCGGGATCGTGCAGGTGGCGGTGCCCGCCTTCGCCTCCGACCGGGGATCGGCCGCGGCCGGCGGGGTCCTGCTGGCGGCGCTCTCGGCAGGGAGCCTCATCGGTGGCCTCGTCTACGGCGCGCGCTCCTGGCCCGGTTCCCTGCCCCGGCGGCTGGCGCTGCTGCTCTCGGGCCTCGGGGGCGCCTTCGCGCTGCTGGCCGTCGCGGGCAGCGAGGCCGGGCTCGCCGCGCTGCTCGTGCTCGGCGGCCTGCTCCTGGCCCCGACCACGGTCGTCGGCTCGACGCTGCTCGACACCGTCGCCCCGTCGGGGACCGTGACCGAGGCCTTCACCGTCATGGTCATGGCCATCGTCGTCGGCACGGCGCTGGGCAACGCCGCGGGCGGGTCGATCGTCGAGTCGGCCTCCTACGACGCGGCCGTGCTGTGGGCCGGCGCGGCCGCCGGCGCCGGCGCGGCGCTCACGCTGGCGCGCCGCCGGACGCTCCTCGCTCCGACGGCGGCGTGAGCGGGCGGATCGTCCGCCCGGCCGCGGAGTCCTCGATGAGCTGCTCGAGGCGCCGGTCGCGGGTCTCCGGGCGCTTGGCGCTGATGACCCAGTGCGCCGCGGTCCGCCGGTAGCCGGCGGGCTGGGCCTGAAACCAGGTCCACGCGGCGGAGTTGGCCCTGAAGCGCCGCTCCTGCTCGGCGTCGAGCTTCGCCGTCCTGCGCTGCTCGTAGGAGTAGATCGCGGTGCGGTCGTCGCTGCGCCGCTCGAAGGCCGCGACGCCCGCGGGATGCATGAGCCCCAGCTTCGTGAGCTCGCCCACGCGCCTGACGTTGACCGCGCTCCAGGTGCTGCGCGGCTTGCGCGGCGTGAAGCGGATGGAGTAGCGCTCGTCGTCGATGCGCCGGCGCACGCCGTCGATCCAGCCGAAGCACAGCGCCTGGTCGACCGACTCGGGCCAGGTGATGCTCGCCCGTCCCGAGCCCTTCTTGTGGAAGCCGACCAGAAGCTCGATCTCGGTGTCGTGATGCGCCTCGAGCCAGGCGCGGAAGTCCGCGGGCGTGGCGAAGAAGGTGGGCTCCATCGCCGGGGAAGGCTAGCCCCGGCGATGGAGCCCGAGATGCTGGACCGCCCGGGGGGCTACCGGGGCAGGGCGGTCACCGTGAACGGCGGGGTGGCGGTGGCGAAGTCGGGGTTGACCACGAGGTAGCGGTCGCGGGCCCGCGCGATGGTCGACGGCCCCTGGAAGGAGTCGTCGGTGCGCTGGTCCTCGAGCCTGGCCCTGCGCCCGTCGTCGCGCAGGCCGAGGAAGCTCACGACGCCGTCGGGGAAGCCGCCGGCGGGGTCGGAGCCCTGCACGACGAGCAGGTCGCCGCGGTCGATGAGCAGGCCGTCGCCGCCCGTGAACGGGCCGTGGTCCTTGACCTGGAGCTCGCGGATCCTGCGCGCGGCGTTGGCGTCCCTGCTCACCATGACGCGGAAGAGCTGGCCGGTGTCGGAGTCGACGACGATGAGCTTGTCGGCGCGCCGATCGCCATGCCGGCCGTGACGGTCGCCGTGGTGGCGGCCCTGGTCCTCGCCACGGTCGTCGTCCACGACGATGCCGTTGAGGTTGAAGGCCGCCGGCGAGGCGTTGAAGGGGATCTCGGGCGACGTCGAGATGACGTCGGCGGGATCGATCGGCTTGGGCGCCGGCGTGCCGGCGGCGATCTCCTGCTCCGTCAGGTGGTAGATCACCGGGCGCTTGGAATCGGTCGCGTAGACGTCCCCGCGCCGGGTGACGTCGAGGTCGTTGACGAAGGTCGGCGAGCTGTCGGCGCCCTTGGTGTCGAAGGTGGCCAGCAGCGCGCCGCTGCCGACGTCGTAGACCTTGATGGTGCCGGTGGCGGCGCCGGCCACGTACAGCCGTCCGTGCTGCACCTTCAGCCCGGTGGCCGACTGGCCCGCAGCGCCGGGGATGAAGACGGGCACGGGCGTCGTGGTGTCGCCCAGCCGGCCGCGGTAGATGCTGCCGTCGCCGGTGGCCGAGACGAAGAAGAAGCCGCTGCGCCGGTCGAAGGCCACGCCCTCGGGGTTGCCGTGCTCCGGCTCGGCCAGGGTGTAGACGTCCGCGCCGCGAGCCTGGCCGAGCTTGCCGCGTCCGGCGCCGTCACCGTGGTCGTCGCCCGGCTCGGGCTTGGCGCCGCGGTCGTCGCCGGCATCGTCGTCGCCGGGGTCCTGGCCGTGATCGTCGCCGGCCTGCTGGCCGCCGTGCTCCTCGCCGCCGGCGCTCGAGCCGCCGGCGCCCGAGCCGTGGTCGGCGAAGGCCACCGTCCCGCCGCCGGCCAGCGCCGCCACGGCGAGGACGGCCACGATCACCCGCAAGATCTGACGCACGTCGATGCTCCTTCGTAGGTCGCTTCCACGGGGTGAGACCCGCGGCGGCGGCGGGCGTCACGCTCCGGGCGTGACCAGCCCCGCAGCGGCAACCGCAGGACGGACACGGACGTCTACGAGCTGCGCTGAGGTTGGTCGTCCGCGCGGCGCGTGCGGCGCCGCGCGGCCATGGCATCGAGGGAGGGCGGGCACCGGCGCGCTGGGGCGCCGAACGACGAGAACAAGACTCCGGGCGTCTGGAAATCGTCGTTCACCGTGAGCGGTCGCGGCGGCGCGGCCTGCTTCCCTCGGTGCCCTGGCCGCGAGTCGCCGCCGACGCCAGACGGAAGGCCTAGGGCGCGCCGCCGTTACTCAATGGCTCGATCAGCGCCGCGCTCGCCGCCTGCGGCATGAGCGGCTGGCCGCACTTCCAGCAGTAGACGGCGCCGCGGCTGTGGGGGGCGCCGCAGGACCTGCAGTCGCCGCCGACGCCCTCGTCGGCGGCGGTAAGCAGGCGCTCCACCTCGCCCAGTCCGCGCCCATCTCGAGTTGAGGTCCTTGACCTGCTTGCTGGCCGCGGCCGAGCTCCTCGCGCTCTGGCCGAGGAGGAAGAGAAGGAGGCGTCGCCCCTCTCGTCCGCAGCGCCGCGCCCTGCGCGTCCGGCCTCAGGCGCCGGGCCGCAGGGCGCGCAGCGCCTGCGCCATGTGCTCGCGCAGCACGTCGGGCCCCTCGCGCTCGATCGCGCGCACCAGCGCGACGTGGTCGGCGCCCACCTGCTCCTTCGTCCACACCGGCTTGAGCTGGCTGACGAAGAGCGCGATCTCGGTGCTCAGCGCGGCGTAGGCGCGGTCGATGCGCGGGGCGTGGCCCGCGGCGACGAGGCCCGAATGGACCGCGTGGTGCGCGCGGGAGATCTCGCTCCAGGTCGAGCGCCGCCGCAGCGCCAGGCGCTGCAGGCGCTGCGCCGCCTCGTGCACGGCGGCGGGCAGCCGGCCGTCGCCGCGCTCCAGCGCGAGGTGCGCGCCCTCGCGCTCGAGCGCCAGGCGCAGCTTGAAGAGCTCGGTCAGCTCGTCGCCCGACAGGGCCGCCACGCGCGCCCCGCGGTTGGGCTCGACGCGCACGAGCCCCTCCACCTCCAGCTGGCGCAGCGCGGCGCGCAGCGTGTGGCGAGCGACCTGGTAGGCCTCGACCAGCTCGCGCTCGATCAGCCGCTGGCCGGGCTCGAGGTCGCCGGCGAGGATGCGCTCGCGCAGGACGGCCGTCAGCTGGTCGACGGTCGAGGCGCGGCGCAGTGCGGTGACGTTCATGCCGTCGCCCTCGCCGGCGCCAGCCGCCGGCGCCCGGGGGCGGCTAAGAGGGCGACGGCGGACGCCATGCCGATGAGGCCGCGGCCGACGCGGGGCAGGCGCACGCGCAGGGGGCGCGCCACCAGGACGAGCAGGAGCCCGCCGAAGACGATCCGCGCGGCGCCCACGGCCACGGGTGACCCGCCCGGGCCGATGGCCTGCGCCGTGCCGGTGGTGCCGAAGCACACCGCCGCGAGGAGGACCTGGAGGCGGGCAGGCATTGTAGGATTGTTGAACAATGCTCGCGTGCTGTCAAGGAGAGCGCGCCGCGCCGCGCCGCGCGGCGTCATAGTCCCGGCGGCATGCCCGCCTCCCGCCTCGCGCTCGCCGCCCTCGCGGCCCTCGCCCTCCTCGCCGCGCCCGCCCGCGCCGATTCGACGGGCCTCGTCAGCGCGCGCGTCGGTCAGCCCCCGCTCTCCGATGCGGCGGCGGCCAAGAAGGTCGCGCGCAGCTCGTTCGAGCCGCGGCCGGCCAACGCGGGCGCCACGCACCGCGTGCCCACCAAGGCGCAGCTGAGCGCCTTTCACCGCCAGAGCGACCAGCCCTACTCGCACTGGGTCACCGGTCGCTTCCGCGGCACGACCGACGAGGTCCTGCAGTGGGCGGGCGCCAAGTGGGGCCTCGCTCCCGACCTCGTGCGCGCGGTGGCGGCCAAGGAGACGTGGTGGCGCATGAGTCACGTCGGCGACGGCGGCGACAGCTTCGGCCTCTTCCAGGTCCGCCGCCCCTACCACTGCCGGGGCACCCGCATCTGCGGCCTCTTCCGCCACGACGCCGCGCTCAACGCCGACTACTGGGGCTCGATCATCCGCTCCTACTTCGACGGGCGCCAGACGTGGCTGAGCACCGTCGCGGGCAACGGCGCGCCCTACGGCTCCGGCGACCTGTGGGGCTCGGTCGGCGCGTGGTTCTCCGGACGCTGGCACGACGCCGGCGCCGAGGCCTACGTGGTGTCCGTCAAGGACCTCATGGCGCGGCGGGTGTGGCGGACGCGGGACTTCGCCGGAGGGTAGGACGATCCCGCCCACCTACCCGACCGCGACCCCGCCGTCGTGCGCGACAAGGCGCGCTTCTTCACCCTGCTGCGCCACCTTCAGGACGTCCGCTACGACCTCGACCACGACCCGGCATCGTCCCGGCAGGCCGTCGGCCGGCTGCGGGAGCACCTGCACCACCACTGAGCGGCGAGCGGCTGTCACACGCGGCGCCTGCACCTCGTCTGTATGGGGACCAATGAGACGAGAGGAGCAGTCATGAAGGTCTTCGTCGCCGGCGCCACGGGTGTTCTGGGCCGGGCGCTCGTCCCGCAGCTCGTCGCGCAGGGCCACGAGGTGGTGGGGATGACCAGGAGCGCGTCCAAGCAGGACCTGGTGCGCAGCCTGGGCGCCCGCCCGGTCGTGGCCGACGCGCTTGACTCCGACGCGGTCGGCCGGGCGGTGGCGTCCGCCGAACCGGAGGTGATCGTGCATGAGCTGACGGCGCTGTCCGGGCCCATGAGCGTGCGCGACGCGCGCCACCCCGAGCGCTTCAGCGGCGCGATCATGACCAACCGGCTGCGCACCGAGGCGACCGACCATCTCCTGAGCGCCGGCCGCGCCGCGGGCGCGCGGCGCTTCGTGGCGCAGAGCTTCGGGGCCTTCCGCTTCGCCCGGACCGGCGGGCCCGTGCAGACCGAGGACGATCCGCTCGATCCCCACGCGCCGGGAGCACCGCAGCCGGGGCTGGAGGCGATCCTCTATCTGGAGCGGGCGGTGACCACGATCGAGTGGGGCGAGGGTCTCGCGCTGCGCTACGGCAGCTTCTACGGTCCGGGGACCGCGATCAGCTCGGCGCCCGACGCCCAGCTCGCGGGGCCGATCCGCAAGCGCCGGTTCCCGATCGTCGGCGACGGTGGCGGCATCTCGTCGCACATCCACATCCAGGACGCCGCGGCGGCCACCGCGATCGCGATCGAGCGGGGCCGGCCGGGCGTGTACAACATCGTCGACGACGACCCCGCGCCCGTGCGGGAGTGGCTGCCCGCGCTGGCCGGCGCGCTGGGCGCCAAGCCGCCGCGGCGGATCCCGCGCTGGCTCGCCCGGCTCCTGGCCGGCGAGGTGGCGACCGCCATGATGACCGAGGCGAAGGGCGCCTCCAACGCGAAGGCCAAGCGCGAGCTCGGCTGGCAACCGCGGTATCCGAGCTGGCGGCAGGGCTTCGCGCAGGGGCTCGCCTAGGGCGCCCCGGGATGCGAGCGGCGCTACCTGCGCAGCGCCGGGAGGCCGCGCGCAGCTCCTCGGAGAACAGCCGGGGCTGCTCTCACGCCGCGAGTGCCCGCCCCGGTCGAGCCTGTTGCGCCAGAGGGTCTGCGCGATGGCGTCGGGGTCGTGCCCGCCGGACCCGATCGGCCCGACGATGACGCCGTGCTGCACGTGCACCCCATCCGCCGCGAGGGCCTCGTGGAGCCGTTTGAAGTGCCGGCGCCCACGAGCGCTGACGCGAATCCACCGCGTACTCTCCCCCGCCATGCTCGCGATCCGCGAGGAGGGCTCCGGCGAGCCGCTGGTCCTCGTGCACGGCGCCGGGACGAGCAGCGCGATCTGGCATCGCGTCACCCCGCGCCTGGCCTCCCGGCGGCGGGTGATCGCTCCCGACGTGCCCGGCTACGGCGGCTCGCCGGCCGCGGGCCCCGGCTTCGCGCTCGACGAGGTCGCCGACGGCCTCTCCGCCGGCCTCGACGACGCGGGCATCCCGGCGCCCTACGACCTCGTCGGGCACTCGATGGGCGGCGCGATCGCGATCCTGGTCGCCGCCCGCCACCCCGAGCGCGTGCGGCGGCTGGTCCTCGTGGCGCCGGCCGGGCTGGCGGCCCTCCCGCGCGTCGCCGCGGGGCTCCTCGGGGCCGTGGCCGCGCCCTTCGCCATCGCGCGCCGCACGCTCGCCACGCCGCTGGCGGGCAGCGCGCTCGTACGCCGCCTCGCGCTGGCGGGAGTGGCCCGCGACGGCGCGCGGGTGCCCGCCGCCGACGCCCGCGCCGTGCTGGCGAGCTCGGCCGGCGCGACCCGCATCGGCCCCGGGCTGGCCAGTGCGGCGACGGCCGACCTGCGCGCCACGCTGGCCGGCGTGCGCGCGCCGCTGGGGGTGGTGTGGGGCGAGCACGATCCGGTGATCCCGCCGCGGCGGATCGAGGTCATCCGCCGCGCGCGACCCGGCGTCGAGCTGCGCATCGTGCCCGACACCGCTCACGCGCCGATGCTCGAGCATCCCGACGCGTTCTGCGCAGCGCTCGAGGCCGTGCTCGCGCAGCTCGAGCGCTAACCGGACGGCAACAAGCGCCCGCGCGAGCGGGCGTATCGTGGCGATTTGCAGGGTTTTCGCCATGACTCCACGTCGCTCGCGAAGGCACCGTGTCCCTCCCCGACGGCCGTCGGCTCGCATGGTCGTCGGGTGGCGACGAGGACGGCGTGCCGGTCCTCTACCTGCACGGCGCCATCGGGACGCCGGTGCGCCGCACCGCCGAGCTCGACCGCCTCATCGCCGAGCTCGGCCTGCGCCACGTGGCGGTCAGCCGCCCGGGCTTCGGGCGCTCGGATCCCTGTCCCGGGCGCCGGATCGCCGACTTCCCCGACGACGTCGAGCACCTCGCCGACCGCCTGGGCCTGGGGCGCTTCGCGGTCGTCGGCGTGTCGGCGGGTGGCCCCTACGCCATCGCCTGCGCCCGCGCGCTGCACGACCGGGTGCTGGCCACGGCCGCGGTCAGCTCGCTCTCGCCGCTGTGCGCGCCCCACGCCGGGCGCTGGATGCCCGCGCACATGCGCCTGGGGCTGCGCGCCCTCGCGCGGCGGCCCGACCTCGCCGCGCGCGGCGGCGCGCGCGTCGTGCGCGTGATGGAGCGCCACCCGCGCGCGCTCACCCGCGTGGCGGCCCTCGGCGCCACGCCGGCCGACCGCCGGCTGCTGGCCGACGGCGAGATGGGCGAGACCGCGATCGCGTCGTTCCTGGCCGCCGCGGCCGGCGGCGTGCAGGGCATGATCGAGGACTACGTGACGTGCTGCACGGCGTGGGGCTTCGACCTGCGCGAGGTGCTCGGCGAAGTTCACCTGTGGCACGGCGAGCGCGACCGCTACGTGCCGATCGAGCACGCGCGGGCGCTGGCCGCGTCCCTGCCGCGCTGCCGCGCGCGCTTCGACGCGCACGACGGCCACTTCTTCTTCCGCCGTCGCGTGGCGGAGGTGCTCGGTGCGCTGGTCGCGGCGGCTCAGCCGCCGAAGGCCTGCGCCGCGGCGGCCACGATCTCCTCCTGAGGCACGTCGCGCAGGCGCTGGGCGAGGTTCCAGCGATGCCCGTAGGGATCGGTGAGCTGCCCGTGGCGCTCGCCCCAGAACGTCTCGGCGAGGTCGTGCCCGACGGTGGCGCCCGCCTGCACCGCGCGCGCCCATGCCGCGTCGACGTCCTCGACATTGAGCTGCAGCACGGTGGCCGTGCCGCCGATGGTCAGCGGCGAGACGATGCCCGCGTCGGGGAACTCGCTGGCCACGTGGACGACCGCATCGCCGAGCTGCATCTCGACGACCATCACGACTCCGCCCGGCAGCGGGATGCGGCTGCGCTCCTGTGCGCCGAAGGCCTGCGCGTACCAGTCCATGGCCGCCGACGCGTCGGGTACGACGAGGTGCACGCTGAGCTTCACGCGCAACAGGCTAGGGCCCGCGCGTCCCCGCGTCTTGTACGTCTGAGCGCAGCGCTGCGGCGTAGGCCGCGGGCGTCATCCCGAGGGTGCGCGTGAAGTGGCGGTGCAGGTGGCTCTGGTCGAAGAAGCCGGTCTGCGCCGCGACCGCGGCGGGCGCGACGCCGCGCTCGAGCAGCCGCCGGGCGGCGCGGAGGCGCTGGGCGAGCACGAAGCGGTGCGGCGGCAGGCCGTAGGCGGCGCGGAAGAGCCGGGTCAGGCGATGGCGGCTGACCCCCGCCGCGGCGGCGACCTCGGCGAGCGTCAGGTTGCGCGCGAGGTCGTCGCTCATGAGCTCGCTCGCGCGCCGCAGGGCCGGGTCGCGGCGCGCCGCGCGCACCGTCGTCGCCGGCGTGCTGTGGCCCCCGAGGTCGCGCAGCCACTCCTGCAGCAGCGTGTCGCGCTCGAGCCTCCACGCCGGCCGCTCGAGCGCCTCGTGCAGCGCGAGGAAGCGGCGGGCGAGCCCGGGATCGCGGACCCGCGGGGGGCCGAGCACGACGTCGTCGCCGGCGCCGTCGGGATCGAGGACGAGCTCGCGCACGTCGGGCAGCTCGAGGACGACGAGGCGCGCCCGCCAGCGCTGCGAGCGCCACGGGCGTCCCTCGTGGCGCACCGAAGGGTCCCACGCGCAGACGTCGCCCGGCGCGAAGCGATGGACCTCGCGGCCGCGCCGCGCGCGCATCCCGCCGGCGAGGACCACGCCGACGACGTACTCGCCGACGGGATCGACCGCGTAGGACGCGGTGGTCCCGCGCATGCAGAGCGCGCCGGACCCGACGTCCGCCCGCCAGACGCGCACCGCCTCGTCGCCGTGCATGACCGCCATCGTGACGTACTGTGCGCGCATGGCCGACCAAGACGACGCCCTCGACCGCCTCTCGAGCAAGGAGCTGCACGACCTCGCCGTCCATCGCGCCCGCCGGCACCTCGACGTGAAGTTCTTCTGGAACCTCATGCAGGTGCTGCCCGCCGCCGAGGCCGCGGCGGGCGACACCGGGGAGATGGCCGCCGACATCGACCACATGAGCGCGCATCTCGACGACGTGACCGAGTCGGGCAAGGGCGAGGTCGCCGACAACCTGAGGCCGTTCTACCTCGACTACCTGCGCAGTCACGGGGTCGAGGCGCCGTCCTGATAGAGTTAGATACTCATCTAACACAGATCGTAGGACTCGCCATGACCGAGACCCTGCCCTCCGCCGCCCTCGACCCCGCCACCCCGCCCCTCGCTCGCAAGCGCCGTGTCAAGCGCGGCATCATCGCGAGCTACATCCACGACATCTCCGGCCGTCACGCCGAAGCGAGGTCGGCCACGAGCGCCGACCACGAGAAGCCCCGCGCCGCCAGCCCGGCGCCCGTGCGCGAGTCGTAGTACTCGCGCAGGCCGTCGCGCACGACGGCCTGCGCCATGCCGGCCGCGATGCGGTCGGCATCGTCGTCGTAGCCGAGGTCGCGCAGCGCCGGGCTGAGCAGCCAGGCGACGTTCATCCACGACGGGCCGCGCCACGTGCGCCAGCGGTCGAACCCGGGCCTGAACGAGGGCTCGTCCATCGCCACCGAGGGGATGCCGAAGGCCGCGCGATAGCGGCGCGGGTGCAGGAGGTGCTCCTCGACCAGGCGCCGGCGGACGTCCTCGGGGAGGGTGTCGAGGATCAGCGGCGCGAGCGCCGACCACGTCGACACGCGCACCGGGCGCTCGGCGCGCCCGGCGAGGTCGTAGAACAGGCCCGTGGCCGGATCCAGGCAGCGCTCGAGCAGCGCCGCCTCGACCCCGCCGGCCCGGCGCGCGTACGCCTCGTCGCCCGCGAGCCGCGCCATGGCCCGCAGGCTCAGCGCGTAGGCGACGTTGACCCAGACGTCCTCGACGTGCTCGTCGTGGACGGCGGCGATCTCGTGCGCGTTCCAGCCCAGCCGGCCGTAGCGCGCCACGAGCCGGAAGTAGCCGGGCCGGTAGTGGGCGTGAGCGCCGTACACGGGGTCGTACTTCGGGCTGTCGTCGAGTCCCGACTCGTCGGGCAGGATGATGGTGATGAGCCCGTCGCCGTCGACGTCGCGCTCGCGCGCCAGCCAGTCCAGGTGCGCCTCGAGCGCATGCAGCGCCTCGGTGGCGAAGCCCGGTTCGTCGGCGCTCGCGGCCGCCACGCGCTCCCACGCGAAGGCCAGCAGCGGCGGGCCGATGGTCGTCGTGTGGCGGCTGCCGCGCACGCGCTGCGTGGCGTAGAGCGGGGCGCGCCGCCAGCGCGGGTGGTTGTGCCAGAACACCGTGTGCGGCACGAAGCCGTCGGCGCGTCCGCCGCGCAGCACGGTGCGCAGCTCGTCGCGCGCGCGGCGGACGTCGTAGCGGCACCAGGCGATGGCGTGAAAGCACGAGTCCCAGTGCCACTGGTGGCGGTAGCGGGGCGTCGCCGGGCAGGTGTAGGCGTAGGGCGTGCCGTCGCGGTGCACGCCTTCTCGCCAGTTGGCGCTGAGGACGGCGCGCGCCTGCTCAGAGAGCGAGGTCGTCGTAGGTGACGGCGTGGCGGACCCGGCGGTGCGCACGCTGAAGCACCCCCTCGACGGCGCCGATGTGGCGAGGATGGTCGAGGTCGGCGGGATGGAGGTCCAGGCGCAGCAGGTCGCCCGCGGCGAGCGCGCCCGCGCGCACCAGCCACGGCGAGGCCAGCCGCTTCACGGCGCTCGAAGTGCCGAGGGTGAGCGCCGGCGCCCGCGTCGAGCGCGCGGGCGCGTAGATGCGCGACAGGCTCGCCCACCAGTCGAACGACGCGGCCAGCGTCTCGCGCAGGGCATCGGTGTAGACGTAGGCCGGAGCGACGAAGCCGCGCGGGCGCACGCCGGCGAGGCGCAGCACGCGGCGACCGGCCTCGACTGCGCGGCGCGTCTCCTCGCCGTCGAGGCCGAGGAACTCGGCGGCGGGATTGCTGCGGCGCGGCGCCGCCGCCGAGGCCCGGTGCTGGAAGCCGTGCTGGGCGATCGCGTCGCCGCGCCCGGCGCACTCCGCCAGCCACTGCACCATCTCGGGCCGGCGGTCGTTGAAGGGGTGCAGATCGGGCGCGGGGATGACGAGCAGGGTCACGCGCTTGATCCCGTGGTCGTTCAGCCAGTCGCGGATGAGCGCGCAGCGCTCGAAGGTCGCGGGCTCGACGTCGTGCAGGGCGACCGCGATGCTGCCGGCGCGCGTCATGCCGCCAGCTCGCGCAGGTCGTCGAGCTCCTCGGCGAAGAGGCGGTCCCAGCGCAGGCGCAGGCACAGCGCGGCCGCCGCGGCCGGGTCGCAGCGCGCCGCGCGGGCGGCCGCGATGGCGGCCGCCAGTCCGTCGCTGTCACCCGGCGCGAAGCGGTGGGCGAGATCGCCCAGAAGGTCGCCGCTCGGCGCCGTGGCGCAGGCCACGACGCGGGCACCGCTGGCCGCGGCCTCGAGCGCGACCAGGCCGAAGGTCTCATGCTCGCCGGGCATGACGACGCAGCGCGCCGCGGCGTACGCGCGCGCCAGGCGCCCGCGGTCGGCGACGAAGGGCTGGAAGGCCACGCGCCGGGCGATGCCCAGGGTGTGCGCGCGCCGGCGCAGCGCGTCCTCGGCCGGGCCTGAGCCGATGAGCCGCAGCGGCCAGGGATCGTCGGAGCGCGCCGCGGCGTCCAGGAGTCGGAAGACGCCCTTCTCGCGCGCCAGGCGCCCGACGTAGAGCACGTGGTCGCCGCGCGCGACCCCCGTCTGCGGGCGGAAGGCGTCGTGGAGGCCCAGGCGCAGCGGGAAGCTCGCCGCGCGCCCGCAGTCCGGCTCGGGGTCGACGACCGACGCGATCGCATCCACCGGCGCGTAGGCGTGGCGCAGCCAGGCGCGGAAGAGCGCCTCCCATAGGCGCGCCGGGCCGCGCATCCCGGCGGCGTCCAGGGCGGCCGAGCCGTGGTGCGCCGCCACCACCGTGGCCCCGAGCGCATGGGCGGCCTCGGTCACCCTGAGCGGGGCCCAGAAGGGATCGTGCAGGAAGACCACGTCGGGGCGCAGGCGCTCGAGCGTGCGCTTCAGGGCGCGCGCGCCGAGAGGGACGCGGTAGCCGTTGGCGGCGGCCAGGCGCAGGCTGGGAAGCTCGTGGCGCCCGTCGCGGTGACGCTCGCGCGGGCCGGGGACGACCACGTGGTGCTCGAAGGCGCCGGTCGCGCCCGCGTGGCGTGACTTCGCGTCGAGGTAGGTGCGGATCCCGCCGGACCGTTCGCCGTAGAACAGGGCGACGTCGACAATGCGCAGATGCCGACGATCCTGGTCGACCCCCAGCCGCGCACGATGGACAGCATGCTCGACGCCGCGACGCGCGCGCGGCTCGGCGCCCTCGGCGACGTCGTCGTGCATGAAGGCGCGGGCCGGATGCCCGCCGCTGTGGTCGAGGCCCACCTCGCCGACACCGTCGCCATCGTCGGTCAGACCGACCTCGACGCCGAGCGCCTCGCCCGCGCGCCGGCGCTGCGGGCGGTGGTCAACGTGGAGGGCAACTTCCTGCGCAACGTCGACTACGAGGCGTGCTTCGCGCGCGGGATCCACGTCCTCGTGGCCAGCCCCGCCTTCGCGCCGGCCGTGGCCGAGGCGGCCCTGGGCATGGCCATCGACCTCGCGCGCGGCATCACGGCGGCCGACCGCGCCATGCGCGCCGGCACCGAGTCCTATGACCTCGGCGTCTCCAACGCCGGCTGCTTCCTGCTGGCCGGCAGCGACGTCGGCGTCGTCGGCCTGGGCGACCTCGGGCGCGAGCTCGTGCGTCTGCTGGCGCCCTTTCGCTGTCGCGTGCGCGCCCACGACCCGTGGCTGCCCGACCTGACCGTCCGCGCTGCGGGCGCCGAGCCGTGCGGCCTGGACGAGCTGCTGCGCGCCTCGCGGGTGGTCTTCGTCTTCGCCGCCCCCACGACCGACAACGAGGCGATGCTCGGTCGCCGCGAGCTCGAGCTCCTGCCCGACGGCGCCGCGGTCCTGGTCATGAGCCGCGCAGCCGTGGTTGATCTCGATGCCCTGGTCGAGCGCGCCGCGGCCGGGCGCCTGCGGGCGGCGGTCGACGTGTGGCCGCGTGAGCCGGTCCCCGCCGATCACCCGGCCCGGGCGGTCGAGGGCCTGCTCCTCTCGCCCCACCGCACGGGCGGCATGCCGGAGGCCTTCCAGGCCATCGGGCGCCTCGCGGTGGCCGACCTCGAGCTCGTCCTGCGCGGGCTGCCGCCGGTCGCCTGCCGCCGCGCCGAGCGCGAGACCGTGGCCCGCCTGCGCAGCCGTCCCATCGACGAGCCTGAGTGAGCTAGGCCGCACGCCGCGCCCCGGCGGCCCGCCGCTCGCCCAGCGCGCGGCGGTAGCCCTCGGCCAGCCGGCCCAGGGCGCGCTCCCAGGTGCGCTCGCGCACGGTCTCCAGGGCGTTCTGCGCCAGGCGCTCGCCCTGCAGCGGCGCGGCCGCGAGGGCGACGACCGCCTCGGCCAGCGCCCGCGCGTCGGGCGGGCACAGGCGGCCGGTCACGCCGTCCTCGACGATCGAGCACGGGCCGCCCTCGGCCACCGCCACGACCGGCAGCCCGCTGGCCTGGGCCTCCAGGAGGACCTGCCCGAAGGTGTCGGTGCGGCTGGCGAAGAGGAAGAGGTCGGCGCTCGCGTAGGCGTCGGCCAGGGCGTCGCCTTCCAGCCAGCCCAGGAAGCTCGCGTGCTCGCCCAGGCGCTCGCGCAGCGCGTCCTCCTCGGGGCCGCCGCCGGCCAGGCACAGGTGCAGGCGCGGGTCGCGCTCACGGGCGGCCAGGAAGGCGTCGGCCAGCAGGTCCGCGCCCTTCTCGCGGGTGAGCCTGCCGGCGTAGAGGACGCTGAGCTCGCCCGGCAGCGCGGCGGCGTCGCGGCGGGCGGGGGAGAAGCGCGCGACGTCCACCCCGCGGTCCCAGCGCCCGATGCGCTCGGCCTCGATCCCCATCGCGCGCAGGACGTCGTCGGAGGCCGGGCTGGGGCTGAGGACGACCTGGCACTGGCCGTAGAAGGCGGCGATCGCCGCGCGGGCGACGAACTCGAGCTTGGGGTCGGCCGCGCGCAGGCCCGCGTAGGCGGCCAGCTCGGTGTGGTAGGAGCCGAGGACCGGCACCTCCATGACGCGCGCGATGACCGCGGCGGCCACGCCGGCCGGGCCGGGGCTGCAGAGGTGGACCAGGTCGTAGCGGCCCTCGGCCAGCGCCTCGACGATCGCCGGCAGCGACGGCACCCCGACCTTCAGGCCCGCGTAGAACGGGATGTCGACCTCGGCCACGGCGCTCAGCCGCCGATCGACGTTCGGGTCGGTGCCGACGACCTCGACCTCGAAGCCGGGCACGCCGCGCGCGCGGATCTCGTCGAGCGTGTGCGTGACGCCGTGCATCCCGCCGACGGCGTCGGCCACCAGCGCGACGCGCAGCGGGTCGCCCTCACGCTGGACGAGCTTGCCCTTCTCGCGCCCCAGAAAGGCGGCGGCCGGCGCGTACGGGATGGCCGCCACGCACGCGTCGAAGAGGCCGGCCGCGGCGGCGCCGAGGTCGCCGCCCGTCGTCGTCGCGCTCAGGACGCCGTCGACCGCGACCGCCAGCTTGCGCTCGTGTGCGCGCCGGGCGCGGCGGAAGAGGTCGGCGTGGCTGAAGTCCTCGTGCTGGAGCAGCGCGAGCAGCTCGCCCTCTCCGAGGCGCAGGTCGATCGCGTCGAGCCAGGCGTGCAGCAGGCCGCGGGCATCGTCGGGCCCGAGCTCGGCGCCCACCGCGCCGCGCCGGACGTCTCCTTCGCGCATGACCCGCTCGACCATGCTCAGCACGGCCCGCGGGTCGACGGCCCCGCCCTCGCCGCGCCCCAGCGCGCGCACGGCGAGCGCCATCGCGCTGTGCGCCCACTTGGCCGCGCTGCCCTGCTCGCCGCGCGCGGACGCGCGGCCGGCGCGCACGTGGCCGAGCAGCTCGTGCCAGGTGTGGGCCACCGGGGTCTCGGTGAACGTGCGCCCGATGTCGATGCCGGCGTGGTCGTCGGAGCCCGCGACGCCGGTGCCCCCGTGCGTCTCGATGTAGACCGCCGCCGGGGCGTTGAGCTCTCGGGCGCGCGAGCCGTTGCGCGTCTCCCACACCCCGAACAGCTGGGCCAGGCGGCGGCGGTGGCGCGGGGTCAGCGGCGCCTCGACCGCGTAGAACGGGTGCGCCAGCGCGCAGGCGATCTCGCGCTCGTGCAGGTACTCGGCCACCTGCTCGACGTCGTCGGCCTGCGCCTGCAGCCACTCGTGGTCGCCGGCCGTGATGCCGTAGCAGAGGACGTGGACCGCCTGGGGCTCGCCCTTGAACCACGCCGTCAGCTCCTCGGAGACGAAGACGTCGGGGCGATCGGCGATCTGCTGGACGCCGGCGATCGTGTCGTGGTCGGTGATCGTCACGAAGTCCATCCCGCGACGCTTGGCCAGCTCGTAGACCTCTTCGGGCGGCGTGGCGCACTCGGGCAGTCCGAGCGCGCGCTGGACCCCGAGCTTGGAGAGCTGCGAGGCGGTCGAGTGGCAGTGCAGGTCGGCCCTGCTCTTGGCGCGTACGTTCATCTCGCTTCAGCAGATTCCCCTGGAAAGGGTGGCTTTCTGTGAAGCGCTCGGAAAGATGGTGTGATCGGGCTGTGAAGGTCGTCCGCGGGCGTTGGCGGCGGTGCGCGGCCAGGGCACCGAGGGGAAGCGGGGCCATCGCCCGCGGAACGATGGTCGTTCGTAGGGCTCCTGGCCCCACAATCGACCACTGTTCGAGCTGTAGCGGCCGACCGGCCCACCCTCCCTCGGTGAGCAGTGGTCGCGCTTCGCCGCAAACCGCACACGGCAGGCCGTTCACCACCTGATCACCGCGTCAGGCCCCCGCTCGTGGAAAAGCAGCAGCGCATGGTGCTCGAGCAGGGACCGCTGCGCGTGGAGATCGCGCTCGCGCCGCTACGGATCCACGTGCGCCGCGCCGGGCGCCGGCTGCTGCGCGCGCTGACGGTGTGGGCGTGCGAGGGCGAGGTCCGCGATCGCTTCGTGCAGGTCACCGAGGGCGTGATCGCCGACGAGCGCCGGGGCTTCCCCGAGCGCGTGGTGGCGGCCACCATCGCGGCGGCCGACGAGGGCAGCGCGACGATCGCCCTGACGCTCAACGGCGGGCGGCGCGCCGAGCTGCGCCTCGAGCTCGCGGGCGCCGAGCACCTGGTGCTCGAGCTGTCGGCCGCGGGCGCGCCGCTGCGCCTGGCCATGGAATGGGACGCCCGCGCGGAGGAGCGCTTCGCCGGGCTCGGGGCGCGCCACGCGCTGCGCGTCGACCACGCGGGGCGCACCATGCAGCTCGGCGCCGATCGCGCCTACACGGGGCCCGACTGCCCTCCCGACCTGCGCGAGCTCGGCGGCATCCCGCAGGGCGACTACGCGCCCGCGCCGTTCCTGCAGTCCAGTCGGGGCTACGCGCTGTGGTGTGAGACCTACGCCAACGGCACGCGCTTCGAGCTCGACGAGCCCTCGCGCGTCTCGACCCGCGGGGTGGCCGGGCCGCTGCGCCTGCACGTCTTCACCGACCCGACGCCCCCCGCGCGCCTGCGCCGCTACGTGCGCCTCACCGGCCTACCCGCGCTGCTGCCGGCGTGGGGCTACGGCTTCTGGAAGTCGCGCGACGTCTACCCGCACCAGGACGACGCCGAGGAGGACGTCCACGGCTGTCGCTGGCACGGCATCCCCCTCGACGCGATCGTGCTCGACTCGCCGTGGGAGACGCAATACAACACGTGGGAGCCCAACCCGCACCAGTTCCCGGACTTCGCCGGGATGGTCGCGCGCTGGCGCGCCACCGGGGTGCGCACCGTCGTGTGGGTCACGCCGTGGGTCAACCTCGAGTCGCTCGACGGCCAGATCCCTCCCGACCCCGGCTCGCGGCGCCTGCACCGGGAACCCGCCTCCAACTACGAGTCCGAGCGCTTCGTGCGCGGTGCCGACGGCGAGCCGTACGTCGCGCGCTGGTGGATGGGCACGGGCTCGATGGTCGACTTCACCGACCCCGACAGCGAGGCGTGGTGGCGCGCGCAGGCCGTGGGCGCGCTGCGCCTGGGGGTGGAGGGGATCAAGGCCGACGACGGCGAGGGCTACTACGTGGGCGAGGACCTGCGCTTCGCCGACGGCACGACAGGTGCGCAGACAGCGTGGCGCTACGGCGGCCTGTACCGCCGCTCGATGCAGCGCGCGCTCGACGAGGCGCACGGCCCCGGGCGCGGCGTGCTCTTCGGCCGCAGCGGGTGGAGCGGCCAGCAGGCCGACGGCATGCTGTGGGCGGGCGACCAGGCCTCGGACTTCTGGTCGCTGCGCACGCTGGTGGCGTCGAGCATCGCCGCGGCGGCGAGCGGGTTCTCCAACTGGTCGCACGACGTGGGCGGCTACCTCGGCCACCGCCTGATCGAGCGCTGCCCGAAGGAGCTGCTGCTGCGCTGGGTCCAGCTCGGCGCCTTCACCCCGCTCATGCAGGCGCACGGGCGGCTCGAGCAGGAGCCCTGGACCTATGACCGCGAGACGCTCGAGCTCTACCGCGGCTACGTCCTGCTGCACGAGATGCTCAACCCCTACCTGCGCGCGGCGGCGGCCTGCGCGGCGCGCGGGGGGCCGCCGATCCTGCGCCCGGCCTCCCTGCTCGATCCGGGCGGCTGGGAGGTGGCCGACGCCTTCGGGGTCGGGCCCGCGCTGTGGGTCGCGCCGGTCGTCGAGGAGGGAGCGTGCGAGCGCGACGCGTGGCTGCCGCCGGGCGACTGGATCGAAGCGTGGTCGGGCGCGCGCGTGCGCGGCGGGCGCGAGGTGGCGGCGCCGGCGCCGCTGCACGCGATCCCCGTGTGGGTGCGCGCGGGGGCGATCGTCGTCACGCATCCCGCCGAATCGGTGCGCGCGGGCCTCGGCGAGGGCGACGCGCCGCTGCTCGCGACGCTGTGGGGCGAGCCGCGCTGCGGGCGCGCCCTGGCCCGGCTGGCGGACGGCACGGTGGTGCGGTGGGTTGGCGGGCACTGGTCCGCCCACGGCCGAGCCGACGTGGGCTTCTCCGAGCGCTGACCGGCTCGACACCCGGGCGAACCGCGGCACGCCCGATTGCGCCCCGCGGACATACACCTTTCGCCCGCATTGCCGACTAATGAAGGGATGCGTCCGCTCATCGGCATCACCACCTCCGAGCTGCGCCCCGGCGCGCTGCGGACGCTGCTGCGTGAAGGTGGGCTGGCACCGCACGACGAGCTGATGCTCGGGACCACGTACCCCAGGGCGATCGACGCCGCCGGCGCCCTGCCGGTCGTGCTCGCCCCGGTCGAGCCGGAGGCCGTGCCCGCGCTGGTCGCCCGCCTGGACGGGATCTGCCTGGCGGGCGGCCCCGACCTCGACCCCGCGCTCTACGGCGCCCTCGAGCGCCATCCCGAGCTCGGCGCGACCAACGCCGCCCACGACGCCTTCGAGCTCGCCGTGGCCCGCGCCGCCGACGCCGCCGGCCTGCCGATCCTCGGCATCTGCCGCGGGGCGCAGGCGCTCAACGTCGCTCGCGGAGGCACGCTGCACCAGCACGTCCCGCGCCACCGTCAGACCGAGCTCCCCGGCCGGCCGACGCAGCGCGTGGCGGTCACGTCCGACTCGCTGCTGGCCGCGGTGACCGGCGCCGGCGCGACGCTCGAGGTCAACTCCTTCCACCATCAGGCCGTCGACGTCCTCGGCGCCGGGCTGCGCGTCGTCGCGCGCGCGGCGGACGGGACCGTCGAGGCCGTTGAGGACGCCGCGCGCCCGTTCGTGCTGGGCGTCCAGTGGCACGCCGAGACGCTCACCGAGCGCCCGGAGCACGGTGCCCTCTTCGCGGCGCTCGTCGCGGCCGCGGGCGCGCGGCCGCAGCGCCTGGTCGCCGCCGCCTGAGGGCGACCGGTCGTCGGTCAGGCCGCGGCGCGCTCGGCCGGCGTCGCGGCCAGCACGCGCAGGAGCCCGGCCATGAGGTCGGGCAGCGCGGGGCGCTGGGAGGGCTCGACCTCGAGCAGCAGCGGCGCGTCGTGGTCGCGCAGCGCCCCGGCGATGCGCCGCCAGGGCAGCGAGCCCCTTCCGGGCGGCAGGTGGAGGTCGAGCTTGAGCGGGTCGACCCCCGGGGCGTCGATGTCGCGCCGGCGCACGCCGAGGTTGTCGTGGACGTGGAAGAGGACGACCTCCGGCGCGACCATCGCGGCGACGAGGGCCGGATCGCTGTGGGACCCGTCGGCCGTGATGTGCAGGTGGCCGACGTCGAGCAGCATCCCCACCGCTGGCGAGGCCAGCCGGCGCACCATGTCGCGCACGGCCAGCGGGTCGTGGCACAGTCGCGACGGGGTGGGCGGGGTCGGATGCACCGGGGCCAGGTTCTCGACGGCGATCGTCAGGCCAAGCGTGTGCGCCCGCTGGAGGTGGCTGAGGAGGGAGCCTTCCTCGAGGCGAGCGCGCTCGTGAGCGCGCGGGCGGTCGGGACCGCCGGCGTCCACGAAGTTCAGGCCGTGGTAGGCGACGAGCTCCGCGCCCGCCTCCGCGGCGTAGTCGAGCAGCCCGGCGAAGGCGCGGTCGCCTTCGATCGTCCCGGCGCTGAGATCGTCGGGGGCATGCAGGACCAGCCGTAGCGAGCTCGCCTCCAGCGCGGCGCGCAGCGCCCGGGCGTGGCGCCGGCAGCGCGCGCGCTCGGCCAGCATCGAGGCGGGCGGGGTGTGCACCTGCAGCCAGCGCACGCCGGCCTCCTCGTGCGCCGCCAGGACGCGGGCCGTCGGCCAGGCGTCGCGATGCAGGTTCAGGCCGAGGCGATCGTGCATCCTGAGTCATGGTTCGCCAGCAGCGGCCGGGTCCTGTTGCCGACCGGTGACCGCGCGGTGAACAGGCGGTTACTCCGGGCCGCTACGCCCGACCCCTACCCCAGCGGCAGCGGCCGCCGCGGCACCGGCGAGGAGTGCACGATCGAGGTCGTCGTCTGCCCGAACGGGGTGAAGTTGTCGAGGACGTCCTCGAGGTCGTCGATGGCGCGCACGTGCAGGCGTAGCAGGAAGCAGTCCTCGCCGGTGATGCGCTCGCACTCGACGACCTCGGGAGTGTTCCTGGCGAGCTCGGGGATCTTGTGGAGCTGGCGGGCGAAGGGGCGCACGCGGACCACGGCCGCCAGCGGGAAACCGATGGCCTGGGGATCGACGACGGCCCGGTAGCCGGTGATGACGCCCTCGCGCTCCAGGCGCCCGACGCGCTCGGCGACGGCCGGGGCCGACAGACCCACGCGCCGCCCGAGCTCGGCGAAGGCGACCCGCCCATCGGTCTGGAGCTCGGCGACCAAACGGCGGTTGATCTCGTCCAGGCCATTCGGTTCGTAGGCCATACGGTCATAGCTCCTTCGATAGGCCCTGGATGACGGCGTTGATGCCGTTGACCATACAACGCGTGACCACCGCGTCAACCGACATCCCCCGCCGCGTCGCCAAGACGGCACCGCCCGAGGCCTACTTCGTCGTCAGCGCGATCTTCCACTACCTCGGGCCGGCTTTCGCCGTGCTGCTCTTCGCCCGCGTCGACGTGCTCGGGGTGGCCTGGCTGCGGATCGCGTCGGCCGCGGCGATCTTCGCGCTGTGGCGGCGGCCGTGGCGCAGCCTGCGCCACGGAGCCGACGTCCGGCTCCTGTTGGTCTGGGGCACCGTGCTGGCCGTGATGAACAGCACCTTCTACCTGGCCATCGACCGCCTCGCGCTCGGCACGGTCGCGGCCATCGAGTTCCTCCCGGTCGTCGTCCTCGCCGTCCTCGGCGCGCGGACCCGGCGCAACCTGGCGGCGCTCGCCCTCGCTGTGGCGGGCGTCTACCTACTCACCGACGTCGCGCTCGAGGGCGACCCGCTCGGCGTCGCCTTTGCGTTCGTCAACGCCGCGCTCTTCGCCGGCTACATCGTGGTCAGCCACCGCGCGGCGCAGAACGGCGCCGTCCCCGGCATCGACCTGCTCGGGATGGCGATGCTCATCGCCGCCGTGGTAGCCACGCCGATCGGCGCGTGGGCCGCGGTGCCGGCCTTCGGCGACCCGGTGGCGATCGCGGCGGGCATCGGCGTCGGCGTCTCGTCCTCGGTCATCCCCTACGTCACCGACCAGCTGGCGATGGCGCGCATGTCACGGTCGACGTACGCCCTCATGGTCGCGCTGCTGCCGGCCACCGCGACGGTCATCGGCATCGTGGTGCTCGCCCAGCTGCCCAGCGCGGTCGAGGCGACTGGCGTCGCGCTCGTCATCGCCGGCGTCGGCCTGCATCGCGACGCCGACGCGGCCTAGCTCCCGCCGGGCCAGTCGGCGGCGAGCATGGCGTAGACGACGCCGTCGAGCATGCGGTCACCGACGCGCTCGACCTGGCGCAGGGTCCCTTCCTCGCGGAACCCGAGGCGCTCGGGGATCGCGCGGCTGCGGGCGTTCTCGACCGCCGCCTGGATGAGGACGCGATTGAGCCGCCACGTCGAGAAGGCGTGGTCGACGTGCGCGCGGACGGCCGCGGTCATCGTCCCGCGCCCCTGCTCGTCGCGGGCCAGCCAGTAGCCGATGCTCGACTTGCGGTTCGCCCAGTCGACGCCGTGCGAGCCGACCATGCCCACGATCCGCCCGTCGGGGGCGACGATCGCCGTCTGCAGCCCGTCGTTGTCGGCGATCTGCCTGCGCGTGGCGCGGATGAAGGGCAGCACGTCGGCGGCCTCGTGCTCGTGCTCGACCCAGGGCATCCAGCGCTCGAGGTGCGCGCGATTGGCGTCGATCAGCGCGATGAGCTCGTCGGCGTCGGACTCCTCGAGCAGGCGCAGCGCGTGGCCGTTGGTCAGCTCGCAGCGGAGCATCAGACCTTCGCTTCGAAGGCCTCGAGCGCCTCGTAGGCCTCCTCGACGGCGCGCTTGGCCGCCGTGTGCCGGGCCGTCGACTTGGCCGTCTCGTACTTCGTCGCCCACGCCTTCGGGTCGGCCAGGTCCTCCTCGACGGCCGCGAGCGCCGCCTCGGCCTGCACGACCGCGCGCTCGAGGCGCCCCTGCTCGCGGACGCGGTTCTTCGACGGCCCGTCGGGCTTGGGCTTCTCCGGCCTGGCCTTGGGCGCGGGCGCCTTGGCGCGCGGTGCGCCGTTGGTCACCGGCGCGGGCGCCGACGACGGCGACAGCCCCATCGCCTTTCGCTCCTCGCGCACGCGGGCGTACTCGGCCCAGCCGCCGACGTACGAGCGCAGCCCGTAGTCCTCGACGGCGATCGTGCGGGTGCCGACGGCGTCGAGCAGGGCCCGGTCGTGGGTGACGAGGATGAGCGAGCCCGGGAAGGACTGCAGCGCGTCCTCGAGCGCCTCGCGCGATTCGAGGTCGAGGTGGTTGGTGGGCTCGTCGAGGATGAGGACGTTGGCGCCCGACTGGACGAGGATGGCGAGCGACAGCCGCCGGCGCTCGCCGCCGCTGAGCCCGTCGAGGGGCTTCTCGGCCTCCTCGCCGCTGAAGAGGAAGCGCCCGAGCAGCGCACGGGCCTGGTTGGGCGGCAGCCCGGTGCGCTTGACGGCCGCCTCGAGCACGGTGCGCGCGTTGCCGCCCTCGAGCTCCTCTGCGTGCTGGCTGAGGTAGCCGACCTTCACGTTGTGGCCGGAGCGCAGCCGGCCGCCGTCGAGCGCGCGCTCGCCGACCAGCGCCTGCACGAGGGTCGTCTTGCCGGTGCCGTTGGGCCCCACGAGCGAGACGTGCTCGCCGCGCTCGAGCCACAGCTCCGCGTCGGCGAGCAGCACGCGCGGAGGATCGGCGCCGACCTGCAGGCGCGCGCCCTCGAGCTCGAAGATGACCCGTCCCGAGCGCTCGGGCTTCTTGAACGCGAAGTCCAGCCCGCGGCCGTCGCGCGGGTCGCGCTCGATCCGCTCGATCTTGTTGAGCTTCTTGAGGCGGTCCTGGGCCTGGCGCGCCTTGGTTGCCTTGTAGCGGAAGCGCTCGACGAAGCGCTCCATGCGCTCGATCTCGGCCTGCTGCTTCTCGATGGCGCGCCCGAGCGCGAGCTCGCGCGCGGCCTGCTCGCGGCGCCACGCGTGCCACGTGCCGTTGAAGAAGCGCGCACGGCCGGCCTCGAGCTCGAGGACGGAGGTGCCGACCGTCTCCAGGAACCAGCGGTCGTGGGCCACGAGGACGATGGCGGCGTCGAGGTCGAGCAGCGCCTGCTCGAGCCACTCGAGCGATTCGATGTCGAGGTGGTTGGTCGGCTCGTCGAGCAGCAGCAGGTCGGGCTGGGCGGCGAGGGCGCGGGCCAGCGAGGCGCGCGTGAGCTGGCCGCCGGAGAACGTCCGCAGCGCGCGATCGAGGTCGTCGTCGACGAAGCCAAGGCCGTGGACGACCGAGCGCGCGCGCTCGCGCCAGCCATAGCCGCCGACGGCCTCGAAGCGCGCCTGCACCCCCGCGTACCGGTTCATGGCCTGCTCGTCGCCGGCCGCCATCGCGTGCTCGAGGCGCTGGAGCTCCGCCTCGAGCTCGATCGGCTCGCGCGAGCCCGAGAGCACGTACTCGCGCAGGCTCAGGTCGCGCTCGCGCGGCGGGCGCTGGTCGTGCAGCGCGACGCGCGTGCCCTTGGCCAGCACGAGCTCGCCGCCGTCGATCGAGGTCTCCCCGGACAGCATCCGCAGCAGGGTCGTCTTGCCGGCGCCGTTGCGCCCGGCGATGGTCATGCGCTCGCGACGCTCGAGCTTGAACGAGACGCCGCGCAGCAATGGCTCTCCGGCCATGTCCTTGCTGAGATCGGAAGCGATGAGGACCGCCACAACCCCCATGGTAGGTTGCGCCGCCATGCGATCCGGACTGATCGGGCTGGTCCTCGCGGTCATCCTGGCCGGGCCGGCCGCAGCGGCCGAGACGGTGACCGCGATCGCCGGCGCCCCGGGACCGGGCCCCTCGAAGTACGACAAGGTCTTCGTCACCAAGTTCGGGCCCCGGAGTGCCAAGCGGGTGCTCGTGCTCATGCCCGGCTACTACGGCGGCGCGGGCGACTTCACGCTCGACGCGCGGGAGATCGTCAAGCGCGTTCCGGGCCTTCAGGTGTGGGCGTTGGATCGCCGCTCGCAGGCGCTCGAGGACACGTCGCGCTTCGCGGACGCGCTCGCGGGGCGGATCAGCCCCCAGGAGGCCTTCGACTACTACCTCGGCTGGCTCTCGGACCCGTCGATCCAGCCGCACTTCCAGCCGCTCGACCCAGCGCAGTTCGGGTTCGCCAAGCAATGGGGCCTGTCGCTCGCGCTGCAGGACGTGCGCCGCGTGGTGCTCAGCGCCCGGCGCCAGGGCAAGCGCGTGATCCTCGGCGGCCACTCCCTCGGCGCGTCGATGACCGCGGCCTACGCCAGCTGGGACTTCAAGGGGCACCCGGGCTACGAGGACCTCGACGGCCTCGTGCTCATCGACGGCGGCCTGCTCGGCTCGTTCTCCACGCCCGACCTCGCGGCCACCAGGCGGGCGATCAAGGCGCTCGACGCCAGCGGGCCCTTCGTCGATCTGCTCGGACTGAACCTGCCGTGGGCCGCAGGCGTCTTCGCCGAGGCCGGCGCCGTCGCGGCGCTCAAGGAGCCCACCGCGCTCTCGACGGCGCAGTCCTTCCCGCTGCTGCCCGCCGCGTTCAAGCCGCCGATCCCGGCGACCAACCGCGGGCTGCTCGGCTACGCCCTGGACGACTCCACCTCACCCAAGGCGCTCGCCCTCATCCACGTGCGCGCGGGCTCGCTCGGGCCCGGCGGCGACTGGGTCGACGGCGAGGTGACGCCGATCGAGCGCCTCGCGCAGACCTTCGGCCAGGAGCCCGCCAACGCGGCCGAGTGGTACTTCCCGGCCAAGCTCTCGATCGACGTCGACGCCGTCAACGCCCTCACGCGCAACGCGCAGAGCGACTACCTGAAGCTGCGGCCCTGGCACCGCCGCGCGGTGGATCTGCCGCTCTACGCCCTACAGACCGACCTGACCCAGGGCCACGTGCTGCGCGGCGCGCGGCGCTTCATCGCCGGCTCGAAGATCCCCAGGGCGCGCTCGGTGCTGATCGACGCCTCGGCCAGCGAGAGCCACCTCGACCCGCTGACCGCCGCGCCGCAGCGCAACCGGTTCTTACAGACGGTCGTGCCCTTCCTGCGCAAGCTGCGAGCATCGTCGCCATGAGCGAACGCACCTCCTATGAGCCCGGCGTGCCGAGCTGGGTCGACGTGTCGAGCCCCGACGTCGAGGCCTCCAAGCACTTCTATGCGGGCCTGTTCGGATGGGACGCGCTGGCCGGCCCGGTCGACGAGACCGGCGGCTACGCGATGTTCCAGCTCAACGGCCGCATCGTCGCGGGCCTGGCGCCGATCCAGGACGAGAACCAGCCGCCGACGTGGTCGGTCTACATCGCCACCGACGACGCCGACGCCGCGGCGGCCCGCGTCACCGAGGCCGGCGGCGACGTCCTCTTCGGGCCCACCGACGTCATGGACGCGGGGCGCCTGGCGATCTTCGCCCACCCCGCCGGCGGTGCGGTCGGCACGTGGCAGGCCGGCAACCATACGGGCGCCGCGCTCGTCAACGAGCCCGGCGCGCTGAACTGGAACGAGCTGCAGACGCGCGACGTCGAGGGAGCCAAGGCGTTCTACGCCGCGGTGTTCGGCTGGCAGGCCGACGACCAGGAGTTCGGCGGGATGACCTACACCACGTTCAACGTCGGCGACGCCCCGGTCGCGGGCGCGATGCCGATGCCCTCCCAGGTTCCGGACGAGGCGCCGGCCTTCTGGCTGAGCTACTTCACCGTCGAGGACTGCGATGCGGCGGTGGCCAGGTTGCAGGAGCTCGGCGGGCGCGCGTTCGGGGCGCCGCACAGCCTCGAGGGCGTCGGCCGCTTCGCGGTCGTGGCCGACCCGCACGGGGCGACCTTCGGCGTCATCGCCGGCGAGCCGCCGGCGGAGTAGACCTCACGCGAGGCGGCGTGCGGCTGCGGGCCCGGGCCGCCCCGAGTAGAGGACCTCGCGCTCCCAGGCGCCGGCGGGCTGCGCGTGCAGCCGCCAGTACTCCTCCGCGATGTCGTCGGGGTCGAAGGCCGTCCCCGGGGCCACGGCGCCCGCCACCGTGACCGTGGCGACGTGCACGCCGGCCGGCTCGTAGGCGCGCGCCAGCAGCTCCGTGAGCGCGCGGACCCCGGCCTTGCCCAGCGACAGGCTCGTGACCTCCGGCAGCGGCTCGGGCATCCCGCCGGTGATGAGGATCGTGCCCTCCCCGGCCTCGGTCATCGCCGGGCCGAGATGGGCGGTCGCCGTGATCGCGCCGACGACGTTGACGGCCCACGCGTCGAGCTGCTGGCCCGCCGTGAGCTCGCCCAGCACGTCTGACTGGATGAGCGCCGCGTTGTAGACGAGGACCTCGGGCACGCCGAAGCGCTCGACGGCCTCGTCGAGGGCCCCGCGCAGCCGGGGCTCGTCGGTCACGTCGACGGTCAGCCCCAGCGTCTCGGCCGGGGTCTGGGCCAACGCGCCCAGCGCCGTGTCGACGTTGAGCCGTGAGCGCGCGAGCACCGCGACCGCCAGGCCCTCGCGGGCGAAGCGCTGGGCGACGGACGTCCCGATCCCGGGTCCGGCGCCGATGACAATGGCTGCGGACAATGCTCAAGCAGCGTAAGCAATGGCCGGGTTCGGTTATCCGGCGTCTTCGCCGCCCGCCAGACGTGACGCCGCGATCAGGCTCTTGGGCGCCACCGTGAGATAGGCGTCCTCGATGGCCCCGGCGATCTCGCCCCACGCGAGGTCGCGGTCCAGGCGCACGCCGAGCCAGCCGCGATGGCCCACGTAGGGCGGGCGGAAGTAGTGCTCGGGCGCCGCCTCGACGAGCGCCTGCTGCATGCCCTCCGGGGCCGCGAGCCACAGCGCCAGCCGCCCGTCGCCGTGGTGGTCGTCGAGGTACATGACGAAGGTCTTCTTCTCGCGGATGAAGAAGCTCGGCTGCCCGTGACTGAGGCGCTCGCTCGTCTCGGGGAGCGAGAGGCACAGCTCGCGCACGCGGTCGAGTGGGCTCGCCATGACGTCCCCGTTCTATACGATGCGGGAGCCGATGAAGCGTCTGCTCGCCGCGCTGCCCGCCGCCCTCGTGACCCTGCTGGTGCTCGCACCCGCCGCGCTGGCCCACGACGGCGGCCAGGGCTGGTGGGGCGAGACGAACGACAAGGTCGTCACCAACGCCGGCTTCATCCTCATCGTCTTCTTCCCGCTCTTCGTCCTCTTCGCCAGCCTCCTGCAGGGCGCGCTGGACCGCCGCAAGGCACGCCGCAAGAAGATCCAGAAGTCCCTCGCCAGGGAGCAGGAGAACTGGCGCGGGGGCTGGTAGCCGGATCTTCACAGAGCCCGCGGCGCCCACGGCCACCATGTGGCCGCGAGACGAGATCCCTCCTCGTTGATGAAACGCGGCGTCCCGGACCCTCCCTGCCCGGGACGTTCGTGTTTTAGGGTCGCTGCCATGACCGACGAGGTGCGTTACGAACGGGTCGGCGCCGCCGCCGTGCTGACCATCGACCGCCCGCACCGGCGCAACGCGGTCGACGGGCCGACGGCCGCGCGCCTGCTGGACGGCGTCGAGTCCTTCGAGGCCGACGAGGGCGCGCGCGTGCTGGTCCTCACCGGCGCGGGCGACGTCAGCTTCTGCGCGGGCGCCGACCTGAAGGCGCTCGACACCTACGCCGAGCGCCTGAGCCTCCCCGACGGCCCGATGGGCTTCACGCGCCGCACGCCCACCAAGCCGACGATCGCGGCCATCGGCGGCTGGTGCCTGGCCGGCGGGCTCGAGCTCGCGCTGTGGTGCGACCTGCGCGTGGCGTCCGAGGGGTCGACGCTGGGCTTCCCCGAGCGGCGCTGGGGCGTGCCCCTCATCGACGGCGGCACGCAGCGCCTGCCGCGCATCGTCGGCCTGGGGCGGGCGCTCGACCTCATCCTCAGCGGGCGCCTGGTCGGCGCCGAGGAGGCGCTGGCCATGGGGCTCGTGACCGAGGTCGTGGCCGCCGGCGCGCACCTCGCGCGGGCGCTGGAGATGGCCGAGGGCCTCGCGGCCTTCCCCCAGCAGACGATGCTCGCCGACCGCCGCGCCGCGCTGGAGGGCTTCGGCCTGCCGCTGGCCGACGGGCTCGCGCTGGAGGCGCAGGCCGGCCCCGCGGTCTTCGCCGACGCCATCGCCGGCGCCGCCCGGTTCGCGGGCGGCGAGGGGCGCGGCGGAGCCGGGACCGGCGTATAGGCTTGCCGCCCCCCAGGGAGGAGACCGTCTTGAGCTACTTCGTCACCGGCGCCACCGGCTTCATCGGCCGCCATCTCGTCCAGGAGCTGCTGCGCAACCGCGCGGGCGAGGTCTTCGCGCTCGTCCGCGAGGGCTCGCAGGAGCGCCTGGCGCAGTTGGCCGAGGACTGGGAGGGCGGCGAGCGCGTCACGCCCGTCGTCGGCGATCTCGCGCACGAGCGCCTCGGTGTCGAGCAGAGCTGGATCGACGAGCACCGCGGCGACATCGAGCACTTCTTCCATCTCGCCGCCGTCTACGACATGACGGCCGAGGACGAGGACAACGAGCGCGCCAACGTGACCGGCACGCGCCACGCCGTGGCGCTGGCCAACGCCCTCGAGGCGGGCGTCCTGCACCACGCGTCGTCGGTCGCCGTCACCGGCTCCTACAAGGGCATGTTCCGCGAGGACATGTTCGACGAGGGCCAGAAGCTGCCGTCGTCCTACCACCAGACGAAGTTCGACTCCGAGAAGATCGTGCGCGAGGAGTCGAGCGTCCCCTGGCGGGTGTATCGACCGTCGGTCGTCATCGGCCACTCGAAGACCGGCGAGATGGACAAGATCGACGGGCCCTACTACTTCTTCAAGGCCCTGCAGAAGGCGCGCCACGCGCTGCCCGAGTGGTTCCCGCTCGTCGGCCTCGAGTTCGGCTACACCAACATCGTGCCGGTCGACTACGTGGCCGCCGCGATGGACCACATCGCCCACCAGCCGGGGCTCGACGGCCAGGCCTTCCACCTCATGGCCTCCAGGTCGCAGCGCTCGGGCGAGGTCCTCAACACCTTCGCCAAGGCCGCGCACGCGCCGCACATGGCCATCCGCATCGACAAGCGGCTGACCGACGCCCTGCCCAAGGGCGTCGGCTCGCTGTTGCTGCAGCTGCCGGCGCTCAAGGGCGTGCGGCGCTCGATCCTCGCCGACCTCGGGATCCCCGAGGAGATCCTCGGCCACCTCGGCTTCACCGCCCAGTTCGACACGCGCGACAGCGAGCGCGCACTGGCCGGCACCGGCATCGAGGTGCCGCCGCTGGACAGCTACGCCGAGCGCATCTGGGACTACTGGGAGCGCGTGCTGGATCCCGACCTGTACAAGGACCGCTCGTTCGAGGCC
The DNA here is from genome assembly GCA_963757775.1 of Paraconexibacteraceae bacterium. Classification (GTDB taxonomy): domain Bacteria; phylum Actinomycetota; class Thermoleophilia; order Solirubrobacterales; family Solirubrobacteraceae; genus JAOPZW01. The sequence goes on from CAVWSH010000001.1 coordinate 93,528, forward strand.
GCCATCAACGGGCGCACCGTGGTCATCACGGGCGCCTCGAGCGGCATCGGCCGCGCGGCGGCGCTGAAGATCGCCATGGCCGGCGGCATCCCGATCCTGGTCGCCCGCTCGATGGACAAGCTCGAGGCGGCCAAGGCCGAGATCGAGGCGGCCGGCGGCACCGCGTACGCCTACTCGGCCGACCTCTCGGCGCTGGACTCGATCGACGAGCTGGTCAAGCAGATCCTCGACGACCACGTCGCCGTTGACGCGCTGGTCAACAACGCGGGCCGCTCGATCCGGCGCTCGATCGCGCTCAGCCAGGACCGCTTCCACGACTTCGAGCGCACCATGCAGCTGAACTACTTCGGCGCCATCCGGCTGACGATGGGGCTGCTGCCGCACATGCGCGAGCGCGGCGCGGGCCACATCGTCAACGTCTCCTCGATCGGCGCGCAGACCAACCCGCCGCGCTTCAGCGCCTACGTCGCCTCCAAGGCCGCGCTGGACGCCTGGACGCGCGTGGTCAGCTCCGAGGTCGTCGGCGACGGCATCACCTTCACCACCATCCACATGCCGCTCGTGCGCACGCCGATGATCGCGCCGACGAAGATGTACGACTCGTTTCCCACCATCACGCCCGACGAGGCCGGCGACCTCGTGTGCGAGGCGCTGCGCGCCAAGCCCAAGGAGATCAACACGCGCCTCGGGACCTTCGGCGAGGTCGCCTACGCGCTTGCCCCCAAGGCCGTCGACCAGGTCCTGCACATGGCCTACAAGGTCTTCCCCGACTCGGCCGCGGCGAAGGGCGAGACGGACATCAACGAGAAGGCCTCGATGGAGCAGGTGGCGATGGCCAACCTCATGAAGGGCGTGCACTGGTAGCGACGAAGCGCGCGACGTCCTCGGCCTCGCCGGTCAGCGCGGCCCTGGCGCCGGCGGGCAGGCGCCCGAAGGGCTCGAGCTCCATCCTCTCCCCCGCCGTGCTCCAGGTGGCCACGGCGCGGCCGTCGATCGTCGCGGTGGCGCGCAGCATCCCGCCGCCGGGATGGACGCGGCGGGCGTACCGGGCCGGGACGGCGAACCCGCGGTCCTTCCAGCCCAGCAGGTAGGGGTCGAAGGCCGCGAGCAGGCGCGCCGGGATCGCGTCGGGCGCCGGTTCGCGGACGGCGAGGTCGACGAGGTCGTCGTCGCGCTGCGCCAGCTCGGAGGCGATCGCCTGCAGTCCGGCGCGAGCGTCGCGCAGCGCGAGGCCGCTCCAGGCCGCGAGGTCGGCGGGCGCGGCCGGGCCGTGGGCGGCGAGGTAGCGCCGGGCGAGCTCGGCCAGCGCGCCCTCGCGCTCGGCGCCCGCCAGCGCGGGCGGCGGCGCCGTGCCGAGCCAGTCGCGCGCCAGGGCGAAGGCGTGGGCGCGGTCCTCGCGCAGGGGGCCGAGGACGGCGACCCCGCGCAGCGCCGCGAGCATGAGCAGGTGCGGTGTGGCCTGCCCCTCGGTGCGGATGCCGTCGGCGGCGATCCGGTCGGCCAGCTGCGCCCGGGTCAGCGGGCCGTCGGCCAGCGAGCGCGCGACGATCGCGACCGCGCGCTCGGCGTGGTCGGGGGGCACGCCCTCCTGCGCCAGCCGCCGGCGATTCGCCGACAGGCGCGTGGGCGCCGTGAGGCCCAGCAGCCACGGGTAGTCGTCGCGGCCCACGAGGTGCAGGGTGCCGCGCATCAGCCACGCGACCACCACCGAGCGCTCGTCGCTCAGCGCCGCGTCCACGTCGGCCGCGACGAGCCCGGCGGTACGGGCGCGCAAGGCCAGGCGCGCGGCGCGCAGGTCCTGAGCCTGCACGGCGAGCAACCGCCCGACGACCTCGGGCACCCCGGAGGCGCGCGGGCGGTGCAGGAGCTGCGCCGCCGCGCGGGCGCGGCGGAGCGCGGCGCCGGTCACCCGCGCCCGAGGGCGCGGACCTGCGCCACAAGCTGCTCCGGGCTCATCGCGGGCGTGACGCGCACGCGCGGCAGCGCGAAGGGGTCGCCGGCACGGGTCGCCTCGCCCGGCTGCGTGGTCGAGGCGCCCAGATAGCCCGCGGCGCGGACCGCCGCCTCCACGGTCGGGTTGTAGCGGCCCGACGGATAGGCGAAGAAGTCCACCGGCACGCCGAACGCGCGGTGCAGCCATCGGCGCGAGCCGGCGATCTCCCGTTGCATCCCCTGCGCGTCGAGCGTGGTCAGGTCGGGGTGGGTCACCGTGTGGGCGTCGATCTCCCAGCCGTCGCGCATCATGGCGCGCACCTCGCCGCGCGCCAGGCCGCCCTTCAGGCCCACGTTCTTGACCTCCAGGTTCAGGACCCCGGGCCAGCCGAGCCGGTGCAGGCGGCGCCGGGCGACCGTCGACTGGCTCTGGTAGCCGTCGTCGAAGGAGACCACGATCGGGTGGCGCGGCAGCGATCCGTGCCCGTGCCAGGCGCGCCACACCGTGTCCAGGGTGGTCGCGTGGTAGCCCGCGTGGGCGAGCGCGCGCATCTCCGCGTCGAAGCGCTCCGGCGCGACCCACAGCTCGGGGTACGGCTGGCCGGGGGGCGCCGCGGCGACCACGTGGTACATCAGGATCGCCACCGGCGCGTGCCGCGGGCCGGTGGGAACGGCGGCGTGCCGCGCCGGCGCGCCCGCCGGGTCCACCGCGGCCGGCGGAACCGACAGCCGCGCCGTGGTGTCGCGCGGCGCGGACGCGCCGCCGCACCCGGCCGCGAGCGCTGCGGCGGCGACGGCGGCGAGCAGGGCGATGCGGCGTGGAGCCCCCACGAGAGGCCCATGGTACGCCGGGCGCCCGTCGCTATCGTTGGCCCATGCTCTTCGGCCCTGAACACGTCAAGCGCTATATCGAGACCGACGGCGAGGTCGGCCACGACTGGCAGGACGGCGTCCCCACCCTCATCCTCACCACGACCGGCCGGCGCTCCGGCGAGCCGCGGCCCACGCCGCTCATCTACGGCCGTCACGGCGACGACTACCTCGTGGTGGCCTCCAAGGGCGGCGCCCCCGAGCCGCCCGCCTGGTACCTCAACCTCAGCGATGACCCGAACGTCCGGGTCCAGGTCAAGGCCGACCGCTTCCCCGCGCACGCGCGGACCGCGACGTCCGAGGAGAAGGCGGAGATGTGGCGGACGATGGCCGAGATCTGGCCCGCCTACGACGAGTACCAGGGCAAGACCGACCGCGAGATCCCGGTGGTGGTGCTCGAGCGCAGCGGATGACGGAGGTCGCCGCGTCGCTGGCGGCGTGGGCCGTGGGCCTCGAGCCGTCCGGCGACGACCTCGCGCTCGCGCGGCGCTCGCTGGTCGACACGGTCGCGGTGGCCATCGCGGCGCGCGAGGACCCGATCGGCGACCTGCTCGGCGAGCTGTCGGAGGCCGAGGCGTGGAGCGTGCGCGCGCACGTCCTCGACTTCGACGACCTCCACATGCAGTCGACGTCGCACGTGAGCGCCGTGTGCGTCCCCGCGGTGCTGGCGACCGGCGGCGACGCACGGGCCTACCTCGCGGGCGCCGGCGTCATGGCCCGGCTGGGCGCCGCGCTGGGCTGGAGGCACTACGCGGCCGGCTGGCACGCAACCTGCACGGCCGGCGCTCCGGCCGCAGCCGCCGGCGCGGCGGTCGCCCTGGGCCTCGGCGCCGAGGAGGTGGCCAGCGCCATGGCCCTCGCGGTGCCCGCGGCCGGCGGCGTGCAGCGCGCGTTCGGCACGGCGGCCAAGGCGCTGCAGGTGGGGGCCGCGGCGCAGGCCGGCGTGCGCGCCGCGCGGCTCGCGGCCGCCGGCGCCTCGGCCGAACCCGGCGCGCTCGACCAGTGGCTCGCGCTGGTCGGCGGGGAGGCCCATCGCCTGGCGCTCGACGGACCCGCCGTCCCGGGCGGCCTGGCGGTCAAGCTCTTCCCCTGCTGCTACGCGCTGCAGCGCCCGATCGCGGCGCTGCGCGCGCTCGACGCGGACCCCGGGCAGGTCACGCGCGCGGTGGTGCGCACGCCGCAGAGCGCACTCGCCCCGCTCATCCACGCCGCGCCGGCGACGGGCCTGGAGGGCAAGTTCAGCCTGCAGTACGCGGTCGCCGCCACGCTGCTCGACGGGCGCCCGGGGATCGAGAGCTTCACCGACGAGGCCGTCGCGCGACCCGCCGCGCAGGCGCTGCTGGCGCGCGTCGAGGTCGAGGCGGCGCCCGGCGGCGACTGGCTGCTGGCGGGCGACGTGGCGATCGAGCTGACGCTCGCCGACGGGTCGCAGGTCCACGCCCAGCTCGACCTGCCCCCGGGCGCACCCGGCCGCCCGCCGTCAGCCGCGCAGCTGGCCGAGAAGGTCGCCGACTGCGCGGGCGACCTCGCCGAGGAGGTCCTCGCGGTCGACTGGCCCGAGGCGGCCACGCTCCTGCGCGAGCGCCTGCCGGGCCCGCAGCGCGCGCTCTGACCGCGCGCGGCCGTCGAACGTCGGTCCTACCCCCTCCTGAGGGGGCAGGACCGACGTTCGACCGCTACGCGCCGACGCGCTCGGCCAGGCGCGGGTAGCGCACGACCAGCCCGTCCTCGTCGAGCGCGAGCTCGGCCGTGAAGTCGCCGTCGAGCGCCACGTAGCGGACCACGCCCGGGCGCACGTGCTCGTAGCGCTGTGGCGAGGCATGCACAGCCAGGTCGGGCACCGAGACCCAGGCCATGAGGAAGTCCTCCTGCCCGGGGCGCTCGTGCAGCGCACCGCGGCGAACCGGCATGAGGTTGGTCAGCGGCGAGAAGGCCAGGTCGCAGTCCAGCGCGCCGTCGACGTCGGCGAGCGGCGCGCCGTCCGCGGTCCAGCCGCCGCGGCCGTCGTGCTCGAGGCTCAGCGAGCGACGCCACCCCGCGCCCGAGGCCTCGATCTCCAGCCGGCGGGTGATCCACCCGCTCGGTGCGTCGAGGTGGTACTCGACGAGGTAGGGCTCGGGCTCCACCCCGAGCTGCACGCCGGTGGCCATGATGCCGTCGTCGCCGAGGTCGATCTGCGCGTGCTCGGCGACCCACTCCTCGACGCCCTGCCAGGCCAGCGCGCGCATCACAGACGGAACACGGGCACGAGGCGCTTCTCGTGCTCGCCCTCGATGCGGGCGATGACCTCGATGTGCTCGGCCAGCGGCGTGCCGCGCAGCTTCTTGCCCAGCCCCTCGTCGACCTGGAAGATGCCGGCGCTGTTGGACATCTCGATCTCGACGCGCACGGCCTTGTCCTCGCCGGCCTCGATGCGGACCTCGTCGATGGCGTAGGCGGAGATCGAGTGGATGTCCAGGCGCCCGGCCTCGAACTCCACGCGCGAGCGGCCCTTGGCCATGTCGAGCGCGTCGGCGACGCGGACGATGCCGCCCTCGACGGTGAGCGGCCGGCCGCTCGAGCGGTGCGAGATCACCGCGTGCATGGCCTCGGCGACCACGATCGAGCGCTCCGGCTCGGCGTAGATCTCGGTCAGCAGGCCGCCCAGCTTGTCGGCCGTGAGGAAGAGCGAGTAGTTCTCGTGGTCGATGCGATGGATCGACATGCCCACGCAGTGAAAGAGCGCCGCCGCCGCCACCACGACCTCGGCGTCGCGCTCGCTCATCCCGTGGTCGACCACCATCGCCGGCGTGATGCCGCGGCGGAAGAGCAGGCGCCCGAGGCGCAGCGCGATGTTGGTGACGATCTGGATGTGGACCCACGAGTGGTCGGTGAGCCCGAGGCGCTGGGCGTTGACGCCCGCCATGTGCCACCACGCCTTGACCTGCAGGTCGCCGTTGACCGCTTCGAGCAGCTGATCGAGGCGCCGGTTGCCGCGCGTCGGCGCCCGGATGTGGATGTCGGCCAGCGGGCCTTCGGCGGGTGGCACGTCCCGCAGACTAGTGGAGCGTCAGCCGCGCCCCGGCGACCTCGACGGCGGCGGCCGCGCCCTTCCACGACACGCTGAGCGGGACCGTCGCCCGCGGGGCCAGATCGACCTTCGACCCGTCTCCCGCGCCGGGCATCGCGGCGGCGAACATCTCGGCCCCGAAGCCGCGCAGCGCGATGCCGGCGTTGTAGCCGCCCGAGAACGCAGCGGCGGCCGGCAGCTGGTGGCCGCCGGCATCGAGGACGCGCACGTCGGCGGCGCGCAGCGCCAGCGGGCGCGCGGAGCGGTTGACGAGCGTGCCGAAGAGCATCTCGCCGCCCGCGACCGGGCCCGAGCGCGGGCGGCCCTTCCAGGCCACGCTCGCCGGGGCACCGCCGCAGCCCGCGCTCCCGGCCAGCACCGCGACGGTGACGGCGAGAGCGCAGACCGAGCGACCGGACATGCCTGCTGCAACGCAGGCGCGGCGGCGAACTTGCGCTCGGCGCGGGGCGGGACTAGGTGGCGGTCGTGCCCTCGGCGGCACGGGCCTGGTGGCCGAGCATGAGCTCGCGCTGCACGGAGCGGGGCTCGTGTCCGCGCTGCGCGCGCCGGCGCCAGATGTTGTCCGCGCCGAGGTCCCAGGAGTTCGTGTCGTCCGCCAGCGAGCGCTCGAGCGTGTCGAGCAGGTCGTCGCGCAGCGCGGGATCGTCGACCGGCGTCACGAGCTCGACCCGCGTGTCGAGGTTGCGCGGCATGAGGTCGGCCGAGCCGATGTAGACCTTGGTCTCGCTGTTGCGCTCGAAGGCCAGGATCCGCGAGTGCTCGAGGAAGCGGCCGACCACCGAGTTGACGCGGATGTTCTCCGAGACGCCCGGCACGCCCGGGACCAGGCAGCAGATGCCGCGGATGTTGAGGTCGACGGGGACGCCGGCCTGCGACGCGCGGTACAGCGCCCGGATGCAGCGCCGGTCGACCAGCGAGTTGAGCTTCATCGCGATGCGGGCGGGCCGGCCCTCCTCGTGCGCGGCGACCGTGCGCTCGATCTCGGCGATCACGGCGTCGCGCAGGAAGTTGGGCGCCACCAGCTCCTTGCGGTAGCGCCGCGGGCGCGCGTAGCCGGTGAGGAAGTTGAACATGTCGGCGACGTCGGCGCCGATCTGCTCGTCGCAGGTGAAGAGGCCGAAGTCGGTGTAGAGCCGGGCCGTCTGCGGGTGGTAGTTGCCGGTCCCGATGTGGACGTAGTGGCGCGCGCCGTCGCCCTCGCGGCGCACGACGAGCAGGCACTTGGCGTGGGTCTTCAGCGCCGGGTGCCCGTAGACGACGTGGACGCCGGCCTCCTCCATCGCGCGCGCCCACTGGATGTTGGCGCGCTCGTCGCCGCGCGCCTTGACCTCCACCAGGCACACCGCCTGCTTGCCGCGCTCGGTGGCGCGGATGAGCGCGGGCACGAGCGGCGTGTCGTCGCTCGTGCGGTACACCGTCATCTTGATGGCCAGGACGTCGGGATCGTTGGCCGCCTGCTGGACGAAGCGCTCGACCGAGGTCGCGAAGGAGTCGTAGGGATGGTGGACGAGCACGTCGCCGGCGCGGATGACGCTGAAGATGTCGACGTGGCCGTCGTCCTCGCCCTGCAGGCGCGGCTGGGTCACCGGCGTCCACGGCGTGTCGCGCAGATCGGCGTAGCCCGGCAGCTTGACGATCTGCCACAGGTCGGTGAGGTCGAGCAGCCCGTCGATGACGTAGACCTGGCGCGCCTCGACCTCGAGCGCCTCGATCAGCTCGTCGCGCAGCGGCTGGCTCATCCCCCTGTCGACCTCGAGGCGCACCACCTCGCCGAATCGCCGCCGGCGCAGCTCGGCCTCGACCGCGCGCAGGAGGTCGTCGGCCTCGTCGGAGATGTCGAAGTCGGCGTCGCGCGTGACGCGGAAGAACCCGTGGTCGACGATCTCCATGCCGGGGAAGAGCGCGTCGAGGTTGGCCGCGATGAGCTGCTCGAGCGCGACGAAGGTGGTGCCCTCGCCCGCGGGGACGAAGCGCGGGAGCATCTCCTTGGGCACCTTGACGCGCGCGAAGGTCGTGACCTGCGTCTGCGGGTCGCGCACGAGGATGGCGAGCGAGAGCGACAGGTTGGAGATGTAGGGGAACGGGCGCCCGAGACCGACGGCCAGCGGGGTGAGGACGGGGAAGATCTGGCGCCGGAAGCGCTCGTTGAGGGCCTCGCGCTCCTCGGGGCCGACCTCGTCCATGCCGACTACGCAGATGCCGTGCTCGGCCAGCGCCGGGCGCACCTCGTCCTGCGAGCAGCGCGTCTGGCGCTCGTTGAGATCGAGGATGCGCTCGCGCAGCTGGTCGATGACCTGCGACGGCGTGCGCCCGTCGGGACCCGGGTCGTGCAGCCCGGCGTCGACCTGGTCGTGCAGCCCGGCGACGCGGATGGTGAAGAACTCGTCGAGGTTGGAGGTGAAGATGGCCAGGAACTTCAGGCGCTCCATGAGCGGCATGTCGTCCTGCTCGGCCAGCTCGAGCACGCGCGCGTTGAACTCGATCCACGAGAGCTCGCGGTTGTTGAACAGCCGCGAGTTGTCGAGGTCGGTGGCGTCGAGCTCGGACTCGGGCTCCGGCTCGAGCGGCGGGACGTCGCGGATCGTCTGCTGCTCAGCCATCGCTGCCGGTCGATGAGCCCATGGCGGCCGAGGCGTGGTCGCCGTTGTCGGACGGTGAAAGGCGCGTCGGCGCCTCGGGGCGCTCGCCGATCGCGTAGCGCAGGCGCGGACGGAAGCCCTCGCGCTCGAGCTCGCGCCACAGCTCGAGGAAGCGCTCGAAGAGCAGCCCGCGGCGCGCCTCGACGTAGATGCACAGCGTCTCGAGGCCGCGCCAGGCCTCCGCGTGCGGCGTCCCCGACGCCAGCGTCGGGTCGAGGTCGGGGGCATCCGCGGCCCGCGCCCGGGCCTCGAGCGCGTCGGCCGCGCGCAGCTCGTCCTGCAGCGCGCGCACGCGCGGGAGCTGGACGTCGCAGTCGTGCAGCTCGCCGAGCAGGTCCTGCAGATCCCTGGTGCGCTTGATCGCCGTCGTGGCGTACGGGCCGAAGCACGGCTCTGCGCCGACCTCGAGGATGTAGCGCAGGCGCTTGGCCGCGATGCGCATGTCGTGCAGGGCCTTCACGCGCGCCGGGTCGAGCGCGCGGGGCACGAACGAGCACAGCTCGTCCAGCCGCGTGGCGACGATGCGCTCGAGGTTGTCGGCCAGCGTCGCGTCGGGGTCGAGCCCCTTGACGGCGCGCGCCTTCACACGACCTCCGGTCGGGGCCGCTGGAGCCCGAACGACCGTCGTGGGTCGTTCTCGGGCGACGCGGCGGCGCACAGCGCGGCGATGCGCCCGCGCAGGTCGGTCTGCTCGATGGTGGCCAGGGCGGCGGCGAGCGTCTCGTTGCCCGCGCCCTGCTCGCTGCGCACACGCTCGGCGAAGACCTCGACCCCCGGGCGGTCGGCGTCCTTGACCGCGGCCGCGAACTCGTCGAGCTGGGCCAGGTGCACGTCGGGATCGCGACGCTCGCCGAGCGCGTCGGCCAGGGCCTTGACGTCGTCGAGGACGTCGCGCAGCGCCTTGCGCGGGAAGCAGGGCTCGTAGATCTCGAGCACCGCGCGCAGACGGCGGGTGGCGACGCGCATGTCGTGCACGCGCTCGATCTCGGAGGTGTCCAGGACGCCTTCGGCGTGCTCGAAGACCTCCTGGGCGCGGACGGAGACCGTCCGCGCGGCCGCCTCTCGGTAGCTGAGGTCGGCGTGCAGACCGGGAATGTCTCGCGCTTTGGCCATCGTGCAGCCACCCATTCAACTACGACCGCCGAATGCCCGCATGACGACGCCCTCGCGCAGGCCGCCGCGGGCGATCTGCAGGGGCGCCTGACCGAAGGCTCCCCACACCGCCTCGAGCGCCAGCAGGCCGGCGGGCAGCAGGCGCACGCGCTCGACGTGCAGGCCCAGACGCCTGGCCGCCTCGGCGGCCGGCTCATCGAGCAGGACGGACAGGATACGGGCGATGCTGGCCGGTTCGAGCTCATCGCCGCCGGCCGCCGCGAGCGTCGTGGCGCTCCCGCCGACGACGAGGACGAGCTCGGTCGCGGGCGGGTGGACGTCGGCGAGCGCTACGTCGATCTCCGCGCGCGCGTCCGCCAGCTCGGCCAGCTGCGGCGGGTCGGAGCGCAGGTGGCGCGCGGCGAGCGTCCCTGAGCCGATCGGCACCGATCGCCACCAGGTGACGCCGTCGGCGACGGTCCCCGTCACGAGCTCGCAGGAGCCGCCGCCGAGGTCGATGACCCCGATGGCGCCGGACGGCGGGGTCGCGAGGGTGGCCAGCGCCCCGGTGAAGGCGAGCTCGGCCTCCTGCTCGCCGGTGAGGACCTCCACGTCGACGCCGCACGCCGCGTGCACGGCCGCGCACAGCTCGTCGCGGTTGCTCGCGGCCCGGATCGCCGCGGTCCCCACGACGTGCACGTCGCGCACGCCGTGGCGCTGGGCCGTGCGCGCGTGCGCAGCCACGATGGCCGCCAGCGCCTGCACCGCCTCGGCGGGGATCTGACCGCCCTGGTCCGGGACCAGGCGCAGGAAGCGGCGTACGGCGGCGACCTCGCGCAGGCGGCCCCCTTCGCGCTCGGCCACCAGCAGCCGGGTCGTGTTCGTGCCGATGTCGACGCACGCGCAGTTCATCTGGTTGCCATCATCTCCATAGGTGAGCACTTCCGCACCTGCCATCCTCGTCCGGGACCTGCACAAGGCCTACGGCGAGCACGAGGCCGTGAGGGGCCTCGACTTCGAGGTCGCCGTCGGCGAGGTCTTCGGCCTGCTCGGGCCCAACGGCGCCGGCAAGACGACCACCGTCGAGATCCTCGAGGGCTACCGGACCCGCACGGCCGGGATCGTCTCGGTGCTCGGCCACGATCCCCAGCAGCACGCGCGCGAGCTGCGCGAGCGGGTCGGGATCGTCCTGCAGTCGACCGGGATGTACCGCCACATCACGCCGCGCGAGGCGCTGGGGCACTTCGCGCACTTCTACCCGCGCCCGCGCGACGTCGAGGAGGTCATTGCGATCACGGGCCTGCAGGAGAAGGCGGACGCCTACGTGCGCACGCTCTCCGGCGGCCAGCAGCGCCGGCTCGACCTCGCGCTGGCCCTGATCGGCGATCCCGAGCTCATCTTCCTCGACGAGCCGACGACGGGCTTCGATCCCGCGGCGCGCCGCAACGCCTGGGAGGTCATCCGCTCGCTGCAGGACCTGGGCAAGACGATCCTGCTCACCACGCACTACCTCGACGAGGCGCAGGCGCTGTGCGATCGCGTGGCCATCGTCAAGGAGGGCCGGATCGTGGCCGAGGGCCCTCCGGGCGAGCTCGGCACGGCGTCGACGCGCTATCGCGTGTCCTGGCGCGACGAGAGCGGCGAGCTGCAGACGCGCGAGATCGAGGAGCCGACCGCGCTGCTGCACCAGCTCACGAGCGCGGCGCTGGCTCGCGGCGCGGCCCTGCGCGACCTCTCGGTGACGCGCCCCTCGCTGGAGGACGTCTACCTGGAGCTGACCGCCGAGGCGTCGGAGGAGGCCCACCATGGCTGAGGCCGCCACCCTCGCCTATCGGCAGTGGCGCCTGGAGCGCCGGATGTTCTGGCGCAACCCGACAGCGGCCTTCTTCTCCTTCATCCTGCCGCTGCTCTTCCTGTTCCTCTTCGGCGCGATCTTCTCCGGCGACCAGAAGACCCTCAACGTCATCGTGCCGGGCATCCTCGGCATGAGCGTCATGTCGACGACGTTCAACGCCCTGGCCATGAACATCACCTTCCTGCGCGAGGAGGGCGTGCTCAAGCGCATGCACGGCACGCCCATGCCGCCCGTCTCCTACCTCGGGGGCGTGGCCGCCAACGCCGTGTCCAACGCCGCCGTCCAGGTCGTGATCGTGGTGCTGGCCGGCAAGCTCTTCTTCGGGATCGGCTGGCCCAAGGACTGGCTCGAGCTCGCCCTCTTCTGCATCGTCGGCGTCTCCACGCTGGCCGCGCTCGGCGTCGCCTTCTCGCACGTCATCCCGAACTTCGACGCCGCCCCGGCCTACACGAACATCGTCTTCCTGCCGGTCATCTTCATCTCCGGCGTCTTCTACGACGTCGACAACGCCCCGCAGTTCCTGCGCGACGTCGCCCAGGTCCTCCCCCTCACCCACATCATCGACGGCGTCTCGGCCGCGCTCGTGACGGGCGCCCCGTTGTCCGACCACGTCGGCGACCTCGCGGTCGTCGCCGCCTGGGGCGTGGTCGGCGCGGTGCTCGCGGTGCGCGGGTTCAGCTGGCAGTCCAAGCGCGACTAGCTTCCTCCGTCGCCTGTGGCGCTGCACGACGCCTACAGCATCACCAAGGGGATGAGGGGGCGGCGGCGGCCGGGGCGCCACGGGCTCGCGCAAGCGGCGGCACCGCGCCCGGTCGAACGTCGGTCTTGCCCCTCCAGGAGGTGGGAGGACCGACGTTCGACGCGACCGGCGGGTCCCGCTTCGGTCAAACGTCGGTCTTCCCCCCTCAGGAGGGGGGAAGACCGACGTTCGACGGTCGACGCCCGCCCCGCACCGCCTCCCACCCCCTTCCCTCGAGGCGGCCGTAAGCGCAGCGCACCGCCGCAAGCGCGACACGGACGACAGCGGCAGACCTACCGCGCCACGCCGGCCGCGAACGCCTCGGGCGCATGGCCTTCGACGGCGACCGGGATGCTGGCCAGCGGGCCCTCCTCCCAATCGGAGCGCAGCATCCCGAAGACGTTGACGTCGTAGTAGTCGTCGCCGTGGCGGTGCCAGTGGCGCAGCACGCCCTCCTGGGTGAAGCCGACGCCGAGCAGCGCCTTGGTCGAGCGGACGTTGGCGGGGTTCGAGTACGAGCCCAGGCGGTGCATGCCCAGCACCTCGAAAGCGAGGTAGGCGACGAGCGCCTTCGACTCGCGGTTGGCGCCCGTGCCCCAGAAGCGCCGGCCGAACCAGGTGCCGACCATGCAGCGCAGGTCGCGGGGCGAGAACTCGTTCAGGCCGGTGATGCCGGCGGGGCCGAGCTCGCGGTGAACGACGAGGAAGTCGAGCTGCTCGCCCGTGTCGCGCCACGACTCGAGGCCGTCGATGTAGTACAGCGGCTGCTCGATGGACGTGTACGGGCCCCACGAGAACCAGCGCGTGACCTCGGGGTCGCCGGCGAGCTCGAGCAGCGCGGCGGCGTCCTCGCGGACGGGCAGGCGCAGGGTCAGCGTGGGACCATGCAACGCGATGCTGGCGCTGCTGTTCGACATCCACGGGAACCTACCGGCGCTGGAGGCCGTCCTGGACGACGCCCGCGCGGCGGGCGCCAGGCGCTACCTGCTGGGGGGCGACTACGCGGTGTTCGGCGGCTGGCCGGCCGAGTCGCTGGCCCGCCTGCGCGATCTGCAGGACGCGACCTGGATCCGGGGCAACGTCGACCGCTGGGCGGCGACCGAGCCGCCCGACGGCGAGCCCGCGCACAGCGGCGTGGTCAGCTGCCGCGCCCTGCTCGACGCCGCGACGATCGCCGCGCTCGGCGCCCTGCCCGAGAGCGCCGCGCTGGGCCACGACACGCGCGCGTGGCACGCCTCGCCCAAGACCGACCTCGCCTCCTTCTGGCCCGAGCCGGGCGCCGACGAGCTCGAGCTGCTCGAGGGCGTCGCCGACCGGCGCCTGGTCTTCGGCCACTTCCACGTCTCCTTCGACCGCATCGGCGCGCACGGGATCGAGCTCGTCGCGCCGGGCTCCGTCGGCATGCCCCTCGACGGCGATCACCGCGCGGCGTGGGCGCTCATGCACGACGACGGGCGCATCGAGCGCCGGCGAGTGCCCTACGACCACGCCGCCAGCGCCGCGCGCGTGCGCGAGGTCGCCGAAGGCGCCCCGTGGGGCGAGGTCATCGCGGGGCGGATCGAGCGCGCGAGCTTGGCCTAGCCGCGCGCGCTCGGCGCCCTCGTTCTATTCGGTGACGCGATCGATGAGGATCGAGAGACGCACCAGCGCGCGCCACTCGTCGAGGTTCTCACCGCGCAGGCCTGTGGAGACGACGTCGACCGCCTTGATGTTGCGCAGCGTGACGCGGGCCTCGTCGAGGGCTGCCTTGACCGCGGCGTCCGAGCTCTCGCTCGAGCTGCCGACCAGCTCGATGATCTTGGTGACTGCCATCGAGCCTCCTTCCTTGTCGGGATTGGGGACGCGGCGACTCTATCCGGCCGGCGCAGGCCGATTGCTAGCGTCAGGCCGATGCGTAGCACCCTGCACTTCCTGGCCGGCGCTGAGGGCGCTCCCGGCCGCGCACCGTCCGACGAGCGCCCCTCCGATGACGACGCGCTCGACGCCTACTCGCGAGTCGTCACCGCCGTGGCCCGCGACCTCGCCCCGAGCGTCGCCAACCTGCGCGTCACGCGCCGCCTGCGCGGCGGGCGGACCGCGATGGGCGGCGGCAGCGCCGTCGTCATCACCCCCGACGGCTTCCTGGTCACCTCCGCGCACGTCGTGGAGGGATCGCGCAGCGGCAGCGCCTCGTTCGTCGACGGGCGCGAGATGCGCTTCGCGGTCGTGGGCGCCGACCCGTTGTCCGACGTCGCCGTCCTGCGCGCCGGCGCCGAGGACCTCCTGCCCGCCCAGCTGGGCGACGCCAGCGACCTCAGAGTCGGCCAGCTCGTCGTCGCCATCGGCAACCCGCACGGCTACGCCGGCTCGGTCACCGCCGGCGTCGTCTCGGCCCTCGGGCGCTCGCTGCCGGTCGGGCGCCGCGGGGGCCCGCGGCGGATGGTCGAGAACGTCGTGCAGACCGACGCTGCGCTGAACCCGGGCAACTCCGGCGGCGCCCTGGTCGACGGGGGCGGCCGCGTGGTCGGGATCAACACCGCCGTGGCGGGCGTGGGCCTCGGCCTGGCCGTGCCCATCAACGACGCCACCCGCCGCATCATCTCGACGCTGATGGCCGACGGCCGCGTGCGCCGCGCGTGGCTCGGCGTCGCCGTCGGTCCCCGGCCGCTGCCGCCGCGGGTGGCCGGGCGCCTCGGGCGCGGGACCGCCGTCGAGGTCATCGAGGTGGTCGACGGCTCGCCCGCCGACCGTGCGGGCATGCGTCCCGAGGACCTGCTCGTCGAGCTCGACGGGGTCCGCCTGGAGGGCGCCGACGACCTGCAGCGGATGATGACCGTCGAGCGCATCGGCGCGGCGGTGAAGGCGACCGTCGTGCGCGAGGGCGAGCTGCGCGCGATCACCCTCACCCCGGGCGAGCTGCCCGAGTAGGTGGACGAGCACCCGATCGAGCTGGTCGCCTCCGTCGGCGAGCTCGACGCCGTGGTCGTCGCCCTGCGCGAGTTCCTGCATCGCTCGGGCGCGGTGCGGGCGGTGGCCGTGGTCGACCGCGAGCCGGGCGAGGGCCCGGCGGTGATCGACTGCGCGCGGCTCATGCCCATCGAGGTCGACTACGGGGACCGCGTCGTGCATCTCCCCCACGCGATCGAGCTCGAGGCCGAGCCCCCGGCGCTGCCCGACGTGCGCCAGCTGCCACCCTTCGCGGTCGACGCCGCCAAGGCCGAGATCGCGGCACCGATCGGGGGCGTCGCCCACCTGGCCGAGGCCGTCCGCGACCTCGCCGCCGTGCTCGGCGGGCGCAACGTGGCCATGGCCCAGTTCGCCACCGACGATCCCGACGCCCCGCTGGCCATCACGGCCCGCGCCGACGGCAGCGAGCCGATCGTCCTCGCGCTCGGCGAAGAGGAGTTCCCCATGGAGCCCGGCTGGCCGTAGGCTGGCCGTCATGGATCTCCCACTCGTCCTCACCGGTCGTGTCGTGACCTTCGACGACGACCAGCCCGTGCTCGACGACGGCGCGGTCTACATCGGGGCCGACGAGCTGATCGCGGCCGTGCAGCCGCGCAAGGACCCGGCGCCGGCGGGCTTCGACGGCGCCCGGGTCGTGCGCACCGGCGGCGCGATCTACCCCGGGCTCATCGACCTGCACGGCCACATCGCCTACAACGGCCTGCCGCTGTGGTCGCCGCCGGGGCGCATCAAGCCCTACACCTCGCGCTACCAGTGGCCGGGCGACCAGAGCTACGAGGGCATGATCTCCGACCCCGCCAACGCGCTGGGCGCGCTGGCCGGCAAGGCGCACCTGAAGTACCTCGAGACCAAGGCGGTCGTCGGCGGCACCACCGCCATCCAGGGGACGGCCAAGACCGGGCGCCCGTACGAGGGCTGGCTCGTGCGCAACATCGAGTACGAGACCTTCCAGACCAAGAAGAAGACGGTCTACGTGTCGGCCCTCCCGCTGCGCGACGAGGACGCCTACAAGTCCCAGGCCCAGCACCTCAAGGAGAAGCTGGCCTTCGTCTACCACCTCTCCGAGGGCACGGACCCCAAGCTCATCGACGAGTACACGACGATGAACACCGAGCACTGCCTCGCCCAGGGCCTGGCGGCCATCCACTGCACGGCGCTGGGGAAGCCCAACTACGACGAGTGGGCGCCGCTCGGCGGCGCGGTGGTGTGGTCGCCGTTCTCGAACCTGTGGCTCTACGCCGCGACGACCGACGTCCTCGCCGCGCGCGCGGCCGGCGTGCGCATCTGCCTGGGGGCCGACTGGTCGCCCTCAGGCTCCAAGAACCTCCTCGGCGAGCTCAAGGTCGCCGACATGTGGAACCGCACGCATCTCAACGGCGAGCTGTCGGCGCAGGAGATCTGCGCGATGGCGACCTGCAACCCGGCCGACGCGATCAACTGGGGCGACAGGATCGGGCGGCTGAAGGCGGGCCTGCACGGCGACGTCCTGGTCACCACCGACCGGCTGGACGATCCCTACGAGAACCTCGTCAGGTCCATCGAGCGCGACGTGCAGCTCGTCGCCATCAACGGCCAGCCCTTCTACGGCACGCCCAAGCTCATGAAGGCCGCCGGCGCCGCGCGCGCCGAGCCGATCAGCGTCGGGCGCCTGCGCCGCTCGGTCCAGCTCATCTACGACGACGTCCCCGAGGCCGACATGGGCTGGAAGGACGTGCTGGCCGACATCGCCGCCGCCATCAAGGACCCGCTCGGGCGCTACTACGAGCTCGAGAAGCAGCACGGCGATCCCGACCCCGAGAAGCGCCCGCTGTGGCTCATGACCGACAAGCCCTGGGACGACCCGAAGGTCACCGGCAAGCCCGTGAAGATCCTGCCTCAGGTCGTGCGCATCCCGCCGCTGGACTCGCTCGTCCACGACAAGAAGTACTTCGACGCCGTCGAGGCCAGCCCGCTGCACGGCGGGCAGCTCAACGGCCTACGCGACTATTACGTCTGAGCTCATCGCTTCGGCACCAGGATCTGCGCCAGAGCTCCGCTCGAGAAGCGCTCCTCTTCGACGACGTCCAGCTTCAGGTGCTCTGCCAGCTCGGCGAATGGGCTGCGGCCCGCGCCGATGGCAATCGGGACCGTCGTCAGCTGGTATTCATCGACGAGGCCCAGGCGGGTCAGCGACTTGGCGAAGCCGGGGCCGCCGTGGACCAGGATCGTTCCTTCGTCGTCCCGGGCCTTCAGGTCCGCGATCTCCGCGCCCAGGTCCCCGCCGAAGATCTCGACTGGACCCCATTGCGCCTTCTCCAGGGTGTGGGAGAAGACGGCCTTCGGCTTCTCGTTCATCGCGGTCGCGATCGGCCCCTCGGACGCGGCCCAGTGCGGGCCCATGATCTCGTAGCTGCGACGGCCCATCGCGTGCACGCCGGCCTCCTCGAGCGCGCGGAGGTTCCACGCACCCGAGTCGTCGCCGAACCACTCGAACATCCATTCGTGGGTCCCGTCGGTGCTGGTGGCAAAGCCGTCGAGAGACATGACCATCTTGAGAATCACTTTTCTATCGCTCACGGCGGTGGAGACCTGGCCGATGGCGTGAACTCATCGGTCACCGGCTGCGCTAGGGCAGCGCGCTCTTGGGCGCCGTGACCAGGATCTGCGGCTTGCGCCGGCCGCTGCCGCTGCGGTCGGCCCACCCGTCGTCGGTCGCCATCCACTCCGGCGAGCCGGCGGGCAGGTCGTCCATCGGGATGGGTTTCTTGTCGCCGTCGGCGAACGCCTCGCCGTAGAGGACGAGGTTGCGGTTCTTGTCGGGGTGGGTGATCCCCGGCTTGAGCGCCTGCAGGCCGTCGTTCCAGTTGGCCAGCATCTTCTTGACGAGGACGGCGTGGTCACCCCCGCTCTTGGCCGCGCCGCTCTCGGGCGCGGTGGGATGCGTGATGTGCCGGTAGGCCGGCGAGAAGGACTGCCCGTTGGGCGTCCCGGCCCACGCCAGCCACGCCTTGTCGGCCAGCGTGCCCAGCGCGACGACGGCCTCGATCGGCTCGTGGGCGAAGACCGCGTCGAGCCACTTGTTGCGATACGTCGCGATGCGCGTCAGGCCGGCGTTCTTCGACGCATTGCCGTAGACGCTGTAGAGGAACGTGTTGACCATCACGTAGCTGCGGTCGATGCCGAGCTTGAACAGGAAGCCCTGCAGGCGGTGGCCCGCCTCCCCCACGAGGATCCGCCGCGCGATCGTCTCGTGCTGGGC
Organism: Paraconexibacteraceae bacterium; assembly: GCA_963757775.1. Lineage (GTDB taxonomy): Bacteria > Actinomycetota > Thermoleophilia > Solirubrobacterales > Solirubrobacteraceae > JAOPZW01. The sequence continues at coordinate 111,909 of CAVWSH010000001.1, forward strand.
GGGGTCCTGGCCGATGACGAGCACGCGCGCCGTCCCGTCGAGCCGGCCGCGATGGAAGATCGGCCCCCACTCGAGGCGAAAGCCGGCGCCGGGATAGGCGATGGCGCCGGGATAGCTGGCGACGAGCGAGGCGAAGGGCTCCTCGCCGTAGCCGGGATCGAAGGGCGTGGGCATGGGCCAGTCCTACCGCAGGGCGGCCAGGAAGTCCACGACGATGGCCGCGGCGCGCTCGGGCACCTCGTCGAACATGAAATGCCCGACGCCGTCGAGGATCTCCATACGCGCGTGCGGGATCTCCTGCGCCAGGCGGTGAGCCGTGGCGACGCGGGCGAACGGGTCCTCTGAGCCGAAGAGCAGGAGGGTCGGGACGGCGAGCGCGGCGAGGCGGCCGCGGTAGGGCTCGAGCTCGGCGAACTCGCCCGAGCGATAGAGCTCGAGCTGGCCGCGGCGGCGCTCTGGGTCCGCGTAGGCCTTGAAGTACTCGTCGCAGGACTGCTCGGAGATCCCGGGCGCCACCGCCGCGAGCATCTGGCCGAAGGCCTGGCGCGTCGTGCCGTCGACGAGCTGCTCGCCTTCGCCCTCGGTGCGCATGGCCGTGGCCAGGCCGTGCCACTTGCCGTCGGGGAAGAAGCCGGTCGCGCTGATGACGAGCGCACGCACGTGCTCGGGGTGCTCGCAGGCCCAGCGCAGCCCGATCAGCCCGCCCCAGTCGTGGACGCAGAGGGCGACGGGGCCGCCGGCGCGCTCGGCATGGAAGGTCTCGACGGCGTCGACCATCCGCTGCCACGTGTGCGGCGGGTCGGGCGGCGAGTCGCCGTAGCCCGGGAGGTCGGGGGCCAGCGCGCGCCAGCCGGCCTGCGCGGCGCGCTCGACGAGCGGCGCCCACATATGGCCTGACTCGGGGTAGCCGTGGAGGCACAGCAGCGTGCCGCGCGCATCTTCGCCGGGGCCCGCCTCGAGGTAGGAGAGCACCGCGCGACCCTAACGCCCTAGAGTCCCGCGCCCCATGCGAGCCCTCCGCGCGCTCGTCGGGCCGATCTTCGTGATCGCCGGCGCCCTGCACTTCAAGCGCACGCGCTGGTACGAGGCGATGATGCCCGACTACCTGCCGGCGCACCGCGCGCTCGTCTACGCCAGCGGCGCGGCCGAGATGGCGGGCGGCGCCGGGCTCATGGTGCCGGCCACGCGGCGTCCCGCGGGGTGGTGGCTGATCGTCACGCTGATCGCCGTCTTCCCGTCCAACGTGTGGATGGCCCAGCACCCCGAGCGCTACCGCGTGCCCGGCGGGCGCGCCGCGCTGCTCGGGCGCCTGCCGCTGCAGGCGGTCTTCGTCGCGCTCGTCCGCGCGGCGATGCGCCCGCGCTGAGTCGATCGGCCGGTGCCGCACGATCGATAATTACTTTCCTTGTCCGTTTAGTATCGTCCAGGCATGACCGCCACGATCGATCGCACGACGACCGCGCCCAAGCGCGTCCTCATGGTCGTCGCCAATCCGACCACGTCGACCACGACCGGCTGGCCCGTCGGCTTCTGGGCCTCGGAGCTCTTCCATCCGCTCTACGAGTTCGCCGAAGCGGGCTACGACGTGACCGTGGCGAGCCCGGGCGGCGGCCCGGTCGAGGTCGACGGCATGAGCGATCCGCGCGACGAGAGCCGCTACTCGGCCGAGGACGTCCTCAGCCTCGGCTACCTGAGCTCAGAGGAGCGGATGGCGGCCCTGCGCGACACTCCGCGCGTGGCCGACCTCGTTCTCGACGAGTACGACGCCGTCGTCGTCTGCGGCGGCCAGTCGCCCATGTTCACCTTCCGCGACAACGCCGACCTCCAGGCGGCGCTGCGCCGCTTCTACGAGGCGGAGAAGCCGACCGCCGCGCTGTGCCACGGCGTCAGCGCGCTGGTCGACGTGCAGCTCTCCGACGGGTCCTACCTCGTCGAGGGGCGCACGGTGACCGGCTTCGCCAACGTCGAGGAGCAGGCGGCCGACGAGGCCGTGGGGACGACCGTGATGCCGTGGCGCATCGAGGACGCCCTGCGCGAGCGCGGCGCCAACTACGTCGAGGGCGGCCTGTGGAAGGCGTTCGCGGTGCGCGACGGGCGCCTCATCACCGGCCAGCAGCAGTACAGCGGGCGCAAGGTCGCCCACCTGGTCATCGAGGCACTGGGGGTCTGAGCATGCGCATCGGGGTCATCGGCGCGGGACGGATCGGCGGCAACGCGGCGCGGCTGTTCGCCAAGGCCGGCCACGAGGTGCTCGTCAGCTTCTCGCGCAACCAGGCCAAGCTCGAGGCTCTGGCGGCCGACATCGGCGGGCGCGCCGGGACGCCGCGCGAGGCCGTGCAGTTCGGCGAGGTGGTGATGCTCTCGGTCTCCTGGGCCCTGATCGACGACGTCCTCGCCGACGCCGGCCCCTTCGACGGCAAGGTCGTCATCGACACCACCAACCAATTCGGGCGCGGCGGCCCGGAGGACCTCGGCGGGCGCACGGCCGCGCAGGTCAACGCGGCGCGCATGCCCGGCGCGCGCTACACGAAGGCCTTCAACACGCTCACCTCCGGCTTCCAGGCGCAGGCGGCGGGGCGCACCGGACCCGACCGGGTGGTCATGTTCCTGTGCGGCGACGACGAGGAGGCCAAGCGCATAGTCAGCGGCCTCATCGACGACGCCGGCTTCACGCCGGTCGACCTGGGCGCCATCGCCGATGCCGCCCCGATGGAGGCGCCGCGGCGCCAGGGCGCCGTCTACGGCGAGGAGATCCATGAGCCGCAAGCGCGGGAGTTCGTCGCAAGGCTGCGCTCGTCATGACGCCCACGCTCTACGAATGGGCCGGTGGCGCCGAGGCGCTCGAGCGCCTGACCGAGTGCTTCTACCGTCGCGTCCACGACGACCCCATCCTGTCGCCCGTCTTCGCGGGGATGTCGCCCGAGCATCCCCACCACGTCGCCCTGTGGCTCGGCGAGGTCTTCGGCGGCCCGCCCGTCTACACCGAGGAGCACGGCGGCTACCCGCACATGCTCTCCAAGCACCTCGGGCTCGCCCTCACCGAGCGCCAGCGCGCGCGCTGGGTCGCCCTGATCACGCCGGCGGCCGACGATGCCGAGCTGCCCGCGGACCCCGAGTTCCGCTCGGCCCTGCTGGCCTACGTCGAGTGGGGCACGCGGATCGCGCTGGCCAACTCGCAGCCCGGCGCGGCGCCGCCGCCCAAGGCGCCGGTGCCGCACTGGGGCTGGGGCGAGGCGCCTCCTTATCAGCCGTAAGCTGCGCCGCGCGATGCGCATCCGCCCCTTCGCGCTCGAGCGCTACTTCGCCGAGCACGAGTTCTCCGCCGAGCTCCTGCTCTGCTCCTCCGACGTCGAGGCCTTCACGCTGCACGAGCTGCTCGCGCTGGCCGACGACGAGACGCGCGCCCTATGGGAGGGCCTGACCCTCGGCTACACCGAGACGGCCGGGCACCCCCTGCTGCGCGCCGAGATCGCCGCGCTGTACCCCGGGCTCGAGGCCGACGACGTGCTCGTCTTCGCGGGCGCCGAGGAGGCGATCTTCGCCTTCGCGCACGCCGCGCTCGGCGAGGACGACCACGCGGTCGTCGTCACGCCGGACTACCAGTCGCTGCACGAGGTCGCGCGCACCGCGGGCGCGCAGGTGAGCACGGTCGAGCTCGAGCACGACAGCGGCTGGGCGCTGGACCTCGACGACGTGCGCGGTGCCCTGCGGCCCGACACGCGCGCGATCGTGGTCAACTTCCCCCACAACCCCACCGGGGCGCACATCGACCGCGCGACCCTCGACGCCCTGGTGGCGATCGCCGACGACGCGGGCGCGCACCTCTTCTCCGACGAGGTCTACCGCTGGCTCGAGCACCCGCCGGCGGCCCTGCTGCCCGGCGCCGCGGAGCTGTCGGCGCGCGCGCTGAGCCTGGGCGTGATGTCGAAGACCTTCGCCCTCCCCGGCCTGCGCATCGGTTGGCTGGCCTGCCGCGACCGCGAGCTGTTGGCGCGCATCGCGGTCATCAAGGACTACACGACGATCTGCAGCAGCGCGCCGAGCGAGGTGCTCGCGCTCGCCGCCCTGCGCCGGCGCGACGCGGTCGTCGCCCGCAGCCGCGCGATCGTCGACGCGAACCTCCCGCTTCTCGACGCGTTCTTCGCCCGCTGGCAGGGCGCCTTCGACTGGGTGCGCCCCCGCGGCGCGGCGATCGGCTTCCCGCGGCTGCTCGCCGGAGTCGCCATCGAGGACTTCGCGCGCGACCTCGCCTCCAAGCACGGCGTGCTCCTGCTCCCCGGCTCGGTCTTCGGGCACCCGGGCAATCACTTCCGCATCGGTTTCGGGCGGCGCAACATGCCCGAGGCGCTGGCGCGCCTGGAGCGCTTCGCGCGCGACCGTTACTAGCGCGAGGCCAGCCAGGCGGCGATCGACGGCGCCAGCTCGTGCGCGTCGAGCTCGGCGGGATCGTGCGTGGTGGTGATGCCGACGACGTGCATGCCGGCGGCCCGCCCGGCGGCGATGCCCGCCGGCGCGTCCTCGAAGACCACGCAGTCAACCGGCGCGGCGCCGAGCTCGCGAGCGGCGAGCCGGTAGCCCTCGGGATCGGGCTTGCCGCGTGACAGCCGCTCGGGGGTGACGAGCACCTGCGGCACGGCCAGCCCTACGGCGCGCAGGCGGGCCGTGGCGAGCGGAACCGTGCACGAGGTGACGACGGCCACCGGCTCGGAGCCGGCGAAGAGCTCATGGGCGCCAGGGAGGGCGATGACGCCGTCGACGTCCTCGGCCTGGCGCAGGTCGATCGCGCGCGACTCGGCCGCGGCGTCGAGGTCCGGCGCCAGCGCGGCGATCACCTCGCCCGACGGCCGGCCCTGCTGCACGCTCTCGATGGCCTCGGTCGCCACGCCGTGCGCGGCCCCCCACCAGCGCCAGGCACGCATGATCGACGCGTGCGAGTCGACGAGCACGCCGTCGAGGTCGGAGAGGATCGTCGTCATGCCGCGACCGTCTGCGGCCCGGGCACGACGCCCGCTGCGCCGCGCGCGTAGCGGGTGGTGCGGGCCAGCAGCGCCACGGCCAGGGCCAGCACGACGAGCACGCCAAGGGCCGCGGGCAGCCCGAGGAGCTCGGCCAGGCCGCCGATCAGCGGCGGCCCGACGAGGAAGCCGAGGTAGCCGGTGCTCGAGACCGCGGCCAACCCGACGCCCGGCGGCATGCCGGGGACCTGGCCCGAGGCGCGGAAGACGATCGGCACGACGCCGGACATGCCGGCGCCCAGGCAGGCGAAGCCGGCGATCGCGGCCACCGGCGAGGCGGCCAGCAGGGCCAGCCCGAAGCCGACCGCGGCGATCGCGCCTCCGGCGCGCACCACCGCCTCCGGGCCAAAGCGGTCGACCAGCCGGTCGCCGAAGACGCGCCCGAGGGTCATGGTGATGCTGAAGGCGGTGAAGCCGATGGCCGCGATGGCGGCGGTGGTGCCCAGGTCGTCGCGCAGGTACACGGCGCTCCAGTCGGCCGAGGCACCCTCGATCAGCAGGCAGGCGAAGGCGAGGACGCCGAGGGCCAGCAGCCGGCGCGGCGGGCGCACGAAGACGGGGTCGGCGCGATCCATGACGTCCTCGTCGGCGGCCAGGAAGCGCCGCGACCACGTCAGGCCGATGATCGCCGAGGCCACCGCGATCAGCCCGAGCTGCGCGCGCACGTCGAGCCCGGCGGCCGCCGACAGCGCCCCGAGCGCGCCGCCGGCCAGGCCGCCGATCGAGAACGCGGCGTGGAAGCTGGCGAGGACGGCGCGCCCGTATCGGCGCTCGACGGCGACGCCGTGCGCGTTCATGCTCACGTCCAGCGAGCCCATGGAGGCGCCGTAGAAGAAGGCCAGCACGCACAGCACCGGCAGGCTCGGCGCGAGCGCGATGACGCCCGTCGCGAGGCAGACGAAGGCGAAGGCCATGCGCGTGGCGCGGCGGCTGCCGATCCGCGCAGCGGTCGCGCCGGCGATCGGCAGGGCGAGGATCGAGCCGACCGCGGCGCAGGCCAGCACGATGCCCAGCTCGCCGTCGGAGAGGCCGACGCGGTCGCGCACGGCGGGGATGCGGGCCGCCCAGGCGCCGAAGATGAGGCCGTTGAGGAAGAAGATCGCGGTGACGGCGGCCCGCGCCTGCTTGGGCGTCCCGCTCACCGTTGGCCTCCGCTCGCCATCCGGGCTCGCCTCTCAGAGGCCCGGTGAGTCATCCGGCTGCCTTCACCACGTCGATCCCCAGGTCGCGGTAGACCTGCACCTCGGCGTCGGGGGCGTCGGTCACGAGCGTGTCGATGCGCTCGATGGCGGCGACCGGGTAGGGGCCCGCGCTGCCGAGCTTGCCGGCCGTGGTCACGCTGAGCAGCCGCCCGGCGTTCTCGACCATGGCGCGCACGACGAGCGCCTCCTCGCGGTGGCGCAGGGTCATCCCGGCCTGCGGATGCAGCGAGCAGGCGCTGAGCACGCACACGTCGGGGCGCACGCGGCGCAGGGCGTCGACGGCCTCGGGCCCCGTCACCGTGCGCGCCGCGGGGTGCAGCCGTCCGCCGATGACGTCGACCGTCAGGCGCGGGTGGTCGGCCAGGGCGGCCGCGATGTGGGGATTGGTGGCGATGACCGTCGCGTCGAGGTCGTCGGGCAGGCGCCGCGCGAACTCGAGCGTCGTGGTCCCGCCGCTGATGGCGATGACCTCGCCGGGGCGGATCAGGTCCACGGCGACCCGCGCGACGGCGGCCTTGGCGGCGACGTCGTCGGGGAGGCGCTCGACGAACGAGTCGGGCCCGGGCGGGCTCGGCGGCAGGGCGCCCCCGTGGACGCGGCGCAGCAGGCCGGCGTCGGCCAGCTCCTGCAGGTCGCGGCGGATGGTGTCGAGCGACACGCGCAGGCGCAGCGCGACATCCGAGGCGCGGACCTTGCCCTCGGCCCCCAGCCAGCGCAGGATGAGCTCGCGGCGCTCCTCGCCGAGCAGCTCGCGTCCGGTGTCGGTGGCGGCCATGCGCTTGCAGAATAGCGCAAAAAGCCGCAAGAAGCCGCAAGGCGGGGGATCGCGCCGAGCGCGACACTGCGCGGTATGGCCTTCAGCGTGCAGCGCATCGACCACCTCGTCCTGAACGTGGCCGACGTCGAGACCTCCGCGGACTGGTACGTCCGGGTCCTGGGCATGCGGCGGGAGATCTCGGGCGGCCGGACGATCCTGTGGTTCGGCGAGCAGAAGCTCCACGTGCGCCCCGCGGACGCAGGCCAGGACGAGTGGTTCACCGCCCACCATCCGGCCGCGGGCAGCGACGATCTGTGCTTCGCCACCGAGGAGGACCTCGACGCCAGCGCCGCCCACCTAGCGGCCTGCGGCGCCGACGTCGAGGTAGGCCCGGTGCAGCGCGCCGGCGCGCGGGGCGCCGATGACCTCGGTCTACTGCCGCGACCCGGACGGCAGCCTCGTCGAGATCGCGACCTACCGCTGAGCCGCGCGCCCGTCAGGCCTGCAGGGGGCGCAGCGCGGGATACAGCCCGCGGAAGCGCTCGCGCGCCTCGGCGTACGGCTCGATCCACTCGGTGCGCGGCTCGATCGTCCGCGTGACCTTCACGCACTGCGACACCGCCTCGCGCGGGCCGTCCCACACGCCGGCGGCCACGCCGGCCAGCAGCGCGGCGCCGTAGGCGGCGCCCTCGTCGACCACCGTCGCCTCGAGGGGCATCTCCAGCACCGAGGCGACGATCTCCAGCCACAGCTGCGAGCGCGCGCCGCCGCCCGAGATGCGTCCGGCGCGCGGGCGGCCGCCGAGCTCCTCGACGAGGTCGAGCGCGTCGCGCAGGGCGAAGGCCACGCCTTCCAGCACCGCGCGCGCCAACGCGCCGCGGTCGTGGCGCAGGCCCAGCCCGGCGAAGGCGCCGCGAGCCGCGGGGTCGGCGTGCGGGGTGCGCTCGCCGGCCAGGTAGGGCGCGAAGAGCAGGCCCTCGACCCCCGGCTCCCAGTCGGCCGCCCCGCCGAGCAGCTCGTCGTAGGTCCCCCCCACGGTCTCGCGCAGCCATTGCAGCGAGCCGGCCGCGCTGAGCATCACGCCCATGACGTGCCAGGCCTGCGGCACGGCGTGGCAGAAGGCGTGCACGCGCGCCTGAGGATCGTGGGCGTAGCGGTCCAGCGCCGCGAAGACGACGCCGCTCGTGCCGAGCACGACCGAGGCCGGGCCGCCCTCGGCCACCACGCCGACGCCGAGCGCCCCGGCAGCCTGGTCGCCCGCGCCGGCCGCCACCGGCACGCCGCCGTGCGTCACGCCGGTGGTGGCCGGAGACTCGTAGACCTTCGGCAGCCACGCGGGATCGACATCCAGCGCGCCGACGACCTCGTCGCTCCAGGCGCGCTCGGCGACGTCGAAGAGCAGCGTGCCGGAGGCGTCGGCGACGTCGATGGCGTGCTCGTCGGTGAGCTTGAGCCGGACGTAGTCCTTGGGCAGCAGGATGTGCGCGATGTGCCCGTAGACCTCGGGCTCGTGCTCGGCCAGCCACAGCAGCTTGGGCGCCGTGAAGCCGGCCAGCGCGCGGTTGCCGGTCAGCTGCACGAGGCGATCGAAGCCGATGCGCTCCTCGATCTCCTCGCACTGCGCCTGGGTGCGCCCGTCGTTCCACAGGATCGCGGGGCGCAGCGGACGGCCCGCCTCGTCGAGCGCGACGAGGCCGTGCATCTGGCCCGACAGCCCGATGCCGGCCGCGTTGGCGGCGTCGAGCTCCTCGAGCACCTCCGCCGCCCCGCGCCACCAGTCCTCGGGGTCCTGCTCGCTCCAGCCGGGACGCGGCGTCGACAGCGGGTAGCCACGCTCGGCGACGGCGAGCACGGCGCCATCGCCGTCGATGGCGATGCCCTTGACCGACGACGTCCCGACGTCGAGTCCCAGCAGGCGGGTCATACGCGCGTAGGTGCGGGCGCGCCCAGCGCGGCGTAGACGAGCTCGTAGGCCGCGACGGCGTCCTTGCGCTGCTGCGCCTCGCGCAGGGCGTCGCCGTCGATGCGCTGGCCGACCTCGTCGATGAAGTGCCACTGCTCCACCGAGCGCTTGACGGCCCCGACTTGGTCCTCGGTGTACGGGTAGAGGTCGAAGCCCAGGCGCTCGCCGTTGGCGCCGTAGTCGGCGCGGCGCAGCTCGATGGCCAGCTCGACGGTCTCCATGAACGCGGTCGTGCCGACCATGTTGTCGTCGTCGAAGATGCCCCAGCCCGAGTTGGCGTGCTGGTGGCCGAGGAGCCCCTCGGCGTCCAGCAGCGCGGCGTACTCCGGCAGGTGCTCGCCGTTCATGAGCAGGTGCTGCCAGTCCATGTTGACCTGAATGTTGTCGATCCCCTCGGTGCGCAGCTTGTGGATGACGTGCAGCGTCATCCCGATGTTGCGCATGAAGATCTTCATGGCCGGCTCGGAGTTCTTGTGCTCCAGGAAGAGCTTCTTGCCGTGGCCGGCGAGGGCGGTCGCGGCCTGTCCGACGCCGTCGACGAAGCGCGCCCACGACTCGCGGTAGGGGGTCTGGAAGGGGTAGTTGTAGCCCTCGATCCCCGGCCAGATGATGAAGTGCGCGTCGATCTCGCCGGCGAACTCGCAGGCGTCGAGCGTGACGCGCAGGGCCTCGTCGCGGACGGCGTCGTCGGGGGAGGAGAGCCCGCCCTTGCCGTTGCGCGGATCGAGGTGCAGGCCGCTGGCCAGGCAGTAGATGCCGTGCCCGTCGAGCGCCTGGCGGACCTCATCGAGGTTGTCGCGGCTGAGCTCGTAGGGGTAGTGGAACTCGTAGTCGTTCATGAGGTCGCCGAGGCCGTCCACCGCGCGGCGGACCTTCTCGGCCGTCGACTCGGAGGCGTGCTCGGGCTGGTAGCCGACGGGCACGAAGCGGGTGATCATCCCGCCCAGGGCCCAGATGCCCAGGGACGTCTTCAAGCGATCGGGCATGGGGAGTTCCTTTCTGCGGAGGTGTAAAGGGCGGCGATCGTGCGGGCCTGGCCGAGGGCGTCGTCGCGGCGTTGGGGGTGGGTGGCGGGATGTGATCCCGGTCGCTCGCCGCGCACCGCAGCCTCGAAGTCCGCCAGCTCGAGCGCGTAGGAGTCTGCGGGCTCGGCGTCGATGCGCTCGACGGAGCCGTCGGCGCGCCGCAGCTCGATGACCGCCTCGTTGCCGTGCCACGGGTCGGCGAGGGCGAAGGAGCCCTCGGTGCCCGCGGCGGCCAGCAGCGAGCCACCGGGGTAGCTCAGCCCGCAGTCGAAGTGGGCGAGGACGTCGCCCGGGAAGCGCAGGGTGGCGGCGAGGGCGACGTCGACCCCGTGGCCACCGGGGATGAGCTCGGCCCAGGCGCGCTCCGGCTCGGCGCCGGCCAGCGTGCGGCAGCCGCTGACGCAGTAGCTGCCGACGTCCATGAGGCCGCCGCCGTCGAGCTCGGGCTGCAGGCGGATGTCGTCGGGGTCGGCGGCCTTGAAGGCGAAGTGCGCGCGGATGACCCGCAGCTCGCCGATCGCGCCGCTGTCGAGGAGCTCACGGGCGCGGGCGACCTGCGGGTGATGGCGCCACATGAAGGCCTCGGCCAGCACCAGGCCCTCGCGCTCGGCCACGTCGAAGGCGCGCTCGACGTCCTCGGGGCGGCGGCTCAACGGCTTCTCGCACAGGACGTGCTTGCCCGCCTCGAGCGCCCGGATCGACCACTCGACGTGCAGCGCGTTGGGCAGCGGGTTGTAGATCGCGTCGACGTCCGGATCGGCCAGCAACGCGTCGTAGGAGTCGTGGGCGCGCGCGATCCTCTTCTCGCGGGCGTAGGCCTCGGCGCGCGCGGCGTCGCGCGAGCCGACGGCGACGAACTCCTGATCGGTGCCGCTGTAGAGCAGCTTGTCGTTGATGTTGGCGGTGGACAGGATGCCCCAGCGCAGTGCCATCAGGCCCGACTCTCCTTGCTCGCCAAGCGAGCCTCCTTTCGTGGCGACGGGGTGAGGCCGGGCGAGCCCCCGCGGAGAGCGGTGCGCGGGGGCCCGCCGGCCATCACGCTCGACCGGCCGACTCGCGGCCGCGGCGCGAGATCGAGTCGACCGACACCGCCAGCAACAGCACGCCGCCGGTGATGACGAACTTCTCGCCCGAGCCCAGCCCGAGCAGGCCGAGGCCGTTGTCGATCGACGCGATGACGATCGCGCCGAAGACCGCCGACTTCACGGTGCCGCGGCCGCCGAACAGCGAGGTGCCGCCGATCACGGGCGCGGCGATCGAGTAGAGCAGCAGCGAGCCGCCGCCCGAGTTCGTGTCGACCGAGCGCAGGCGCGAGGCGAGGATGATGCCGCCGACCGCCGCCATCATCGAGCAGATGGCGAAGCACGCCATCTTGATGTTGTCGACGTTGATGCCGGCGCGCCGCGCGGCCTCGGCGCTCCCGCCGACCGCGTAGACGTGGCGCCCGAACCTCGTGCGGTTGAGCACGTAGGTCCAGAAGATGAACAGGCCGGCGATGACGAGCATCACGTACGGGATGCCGCGGTCCTGATCGCACACGTACGCGACCGCCAGGACGCCGATCGCGAACCCGGCGATGCGCAAGAGCAGGACGCTGTCCGGGGCGCTGACGAGCCCCACCCGCGTGCGTTGGGCACGCTGCCAGAACAGCATGGCCGCGTACAGCACGATGCCGGCGACAGCCAGGATCCACGCGGTCGCCGACGGCAGGAAGTCGTTGGCGAAGCCGATGAAGAAGCTGTTCTGGATGATGACGGTGCCCCTGTCGCCGATGAGCAGCAGAACGGCTCCGTTCCATGCCAGCAGGCCCGCCAACGTCACCACGAAGGAGGGCACGCCGAGCTTCGTGATGATCACGCCGTGCAGCAGGCCGATGCCGATACCGGCGGCCAGGGCCACCACGAGTGCCGCCGGCCAGCCGAACACGTTGTGGTTGTCGGGGAAGGTCAGCAGGGCGACGAGCACGCCCGCCACGCCGCTGACGTAGCCCACCGACAGATCGATCTCCCCCAGCAGCAGCACGAAGACGATCCCCATGCCGATGGTCGCGAAGGCGGCCGCCTGGACGATGAGGTTGACGAAGTTGCCGGCGGTCAGGAAGTTCGAGTTCTGGCTCTGGAAGACGATCGCGATGATGATCAGCCCGACGACGATCGGCAGCGAGCCGAGCTCGCCGGACCTGACGCCGATCCACCAGCCTCGCGCGTACTCCCCCAGGCTCTGGGGGCCGACGGCCGCGGCCGCCGGCGCGCCCGGGCCGCCTTCGACCGGTGCGGGTGCGGTGGCGCTCATGCGATCACCTCCTCGCCGACGCCCGGCACCTTCGACAGCTTGCCCGCGGTGATCGCCTCGACCACCTGGGTCTGGGTCACGTCGGTGCGCTTGTACTCGCCGACGTTCTGGCCCAGGCGCAGCACGGTGATGTTGTCGGCCACCTCGAAGATGTCGTGCAGGTTGTGGGAGATGAGCACGACCGCGAGCCCCTGCTCGCCGAGGCGCTTGACCAGGTCGAGCACCTGCCGGGTCTGGGCCACGCCGAGCGCGGCGGTCGGCTCGTCGAGGATGACGACCTTGGAGTTCCACATCACGGCCTTGGCGACCGCCACCGACTGGCGCTGCCCGCCGGACAGGCCGGCCACGGTCTGTCGCACCGAGCGGATCGTCGTCACCGACAGCGTCGCCAGCGTGTCGTTGGCGCGCCGCTCCATGGTGATCTCGTCGAGCGCGCGCAGCGGTCCCGTGAGCTCCTCGCGGCCCAGGAACATGTTCTGCACGACGTCGAGGTTGTCGGCCAGGGCGAGGTCCTGGTAGACGACCTCGATCCCCAGGTTCGCGGAGTCCTTCGGCCCGTGGATGCCCACGCGCTCGCCTTCGAAGAAAACGTCGCCCGAGTCGATCGAGTAGATGCCGGCGATGCACTTGATGAGGGTCGACTTGCCGGCGCCGTTGTCGCCGACGAGGGCCATGACCTCGCCGCGCGATACGTGGAAGTCGACTTCGTACAGAGCCTGGACGGCGCCGAAGCTCTTCGAGACGCCCTTCAACTCCAAGATGGGTGTGTCGGTCACGCTCTCAACCCCTCCTCCGGGTCCCGTGGACGGCGGGGCGCCGCCGAAGCGGCGCCCCGTTCGCCACCTTGCCTAGCTGATGCCCGCCTTCGTGCACAGCGAGGCGTACTTGCCGACGCAGACCTCCGACGGCTTCAGGAACCCGTCGTCGAAGACCGCCTTGACGTTGTCCTTGGTGATCGCCTCCGGGGTCAGCAGCACCGACGGGACGTCACGCGCGGTGTCGTTCGTCTTGCCGTTGACCAGGCCTGCCTCGGGCTGCTTGCCCGTGGCCAGCGCGATGGCCAGCTTGGAGGCCGCGTCGGCCTCCTTCTTGACCGCCTTGTAGACGGTCATGCACTGGTCGCCGGAGAGGATGTTCTGGATCCCCTGAGGCGTCGCGTCCTGCCCGGTGACCGGGATCTGCTTGAGCTTGCGCGCCTTGATCGCCGAGATGGCCGAGTTGCCCAGGCCGTCGTTGGCGGCGAGCACGCCGTCGATCTTGTTGTTCGCCTTCTGCAGCATCTGCTCGAAGATCGTCAGCGCCTTCTGGTTGTCCCAGTCGGGCACGGACTGATCGGCGACCTTCGTGGCCTTGCCACTGGAGTACAGCGGCTTGAGGACCGAGTCATAGCCCTGCTTGAACAGCGTGGCGTTGTTGTCGGTCGGTGAGCCGTTGAGCTCCGCGATGGCCGGCTTGCTGGCGCTGCCCAGGCACTTGACGAGCCCCTGGCCCTGCAGCTCGCCCACCTTGACGTTGTCGAAGGACACGTAGTACGCGGCCTGGCCCTTGAGGGTCAGGCGGTCGTAGTCGATGACCTTCACGCCGCGCGACTGGGCGTTGGCCTCGATGGCCGCGCCCGAGCCGGAGTCCAGGTTCACGAGCAGGAGCACCTTCGCCCCGTTCGTGATGAGCTGCTCGGCCTGCTGCTGCTGGGTCGACTTGTCGCCCTGGGCGTTGTCGATCGTCACCGGCACGCCGGCGGACTTGAACGCTGCCTGCAGCAGCGGTCGATCGAACGACTCCCAGCGGACGGACGACTTGGTGTCCGGCAGCAGGACCCCGACCTTCTGGGCCTTGCTACCGCTGGTGGTGCTGGCGCCGCCGCCACTCGACGACGTGCTGTTGTTGTTGTCCGAGCCGCACGCTGCGACTGCGAACGTCAAAGCGCAGAGCGCACCGCCAATGGCGAGCGCCCGACGAGAGATCGGTGAGTGCATCACCGTCTTCCTCCTCCTGTGGGATGGGACATGTGAGGTACGGGAACGGTCAGTGGGTCCTCGGACTCGTGGCCGGCGAGGGCCAGCGCGCCGAGCAGCTCGGCGCGGTCGCCGAGCGTGCCGGCGACGATCTCGACGTCCTCGGCGGCGGCCGGGATGGCGAAGCGCCGCACGGCCTCGCGCATCGGCTCGAGCACGAGGTCGCCGGCGGCGCTGAGGTCGCCGCCCACGACGACGAGGTCCGGGTTGAGGTAGTTGCAGAGGTCGGCGACGGCGCGGCCGACCACGCGGCCGGCATCGGCGACGACCCGCTGGCAGCCGGCGTCGCCCTCCTGGGCCAGCTCGAGGAGCTGGCGCACCGTGAGGGGGCCGTGCGAGCGGCGCAGGAGCTCGCACAGGGCAGGGCCGGCGACGAAGGTCTCGAGGCAACCGCGATTGCCGCAGCGGCAGATGGGGCCCTGGGGATCGACCAGAACGTGGCCGATCTCGCCCGCGATCCCACGCGCCCCGCGGAAGGGGCGGCCGTTGATCACGAGCCCCGCGCCGATGCCCGCCGACAGCCGCAGGTAGGCCATGACGTGGGTCCCGCGGCCGACGCCGAAGGTCGACTCGCCCAGCGCTCCGACGTTGGCGTCGTTGTCCAGATGGACGGGGAGCCCGAGGCGCTCCTCCATCTCGGCGGCGGGGTCGAGGGCCACCCAGCCGGGGAGGATCGGCTGCGAGTGCACGCGGCCGCTCTCGCGGTCGATGGGGCCCGGCAGGCCCATGCCGGCGGCCAGGACGCGGCCCCGGACGCCGGCCTCGTCGATGAGCTCCGACACGAGCGCGGCGGCCGTGTCGAGCGCGTCCACCGCAGCGGTGTCGACCTCCAACTCCGCGTAGGACTCGGCCAGGATCGAGTACGAGAGGTCGGCGACGGCCACGCGCAGGGAGTCGTGGCCGAAGTCGAGGCCGACGACGGCGCCGGCCGAGCGGTCGAGGGCGACGAGCACGGGGGGGCGCCCGCCCTGCGAGGCGGTGGCGGCGACGCCGTCGGTCGCGCGCTCGATGACCATCCCGGTCGCCTGGAGGTCGGCGACGAGACTCGACACCGTCGAGCGGCTCAGACCTGTCTGGCGTGCGATGTCTGCGCGGCTGATCGCCCCACGCGTGCGCAGCGCGTCGATGACGCGCAGACGATTGCGCTCACGTAGGGACTCCAGCGACCCGGTGCGGAGTGGACCCACTGGCGCGACCCTCTCCGATCCGGGAGGGGTTTGTCAAGAGTACGAACGAAGGTAGGCCCGTTTTCAGGCGTTTCGGTTCAGGCTTCGGACGAACCTACGACCTCGCCGCCGGCTGCTCGCACCTCTTCCAGCGCGGCCGCGCTGCTCGCGGGGTCGATCCCACGCGAGGCTGCATCGTCGACCGTGACCGCGAAGCCGGCCCGCAGGGCGTCGAGCGCCGTGGCCCGCACGCAGTAGTCGGTGGCGAGGCCGGCGACCGTGACCCGGTCGATCCCACGGCCGCGCAGCAGGGCGGCGAGGTCGGTCCCGTCGAACCCCGAGTAGCCCTCGGTCGCCGGGTCGGTCCCCTTGTCGACGACGACGTCGACGAGCGCGGCGTCGAGCCCCGGGCTCAGCTCCGCACCCTCGGTGCCGGCCACGCAGTGCGGCGGCCAGGGCCCGCCCTGGGCGGCGAAGGACGAGTGCTCGGCCGGGTGCCAGTCGCGCGTGGCGACGACGAGGTCGAAGCGCTCCGACGCGGCGAGCTCGTTGAGCCGCGTCGCGATGGCGTCGCCATCCGGCACGCCCAGCGCGCCCCCGGGGGTGAAGTCGTTCTGGAAGTCGACGATCACGAGCGCCTCGGGCACGGCCTCCGAGTGTAGGTGGGCGCGCTCTCGCCGCCTGCGCTCTCGTGCTCCGCGGCCGGGCATCGACGCAGGGTAGGCCAGCGGGGCCCGCGGCAGGGCGGGCGCTACCGCACCGCGTAGTGCGACGCCGCGGCGCCGATCGCGCCCGTCAGCGCCTGGATGAGCAGGTCGCGCAGCTCCTCGCGCGACAGCTCGCGGCGCTCGAGCCATTCGAGGCTCGCGGCCTCGGCGAAGCCGACCCAGCCGCGCACCGCGATGCGCACCCCCGGGGAGGGCTCGCCGCCCTGGAGGTCGTCGAGGATGCGCGAGGCCATGGCCGAGCGGACGTCCTCGACGATGGCGGCCACCTCGCGGTCCGAGCCGATGCCGGCGCGCAGCACGGTCGAGTAGCCGCGGGCGTGCGTCTCGACGTACTCCAGGTACTTGTCCAGTCCGCTCGACAGGCGCGCGAGCGGGGCCAGGTCCGGGTCGGTCTCGGTCACGGCCTGCATCTCGTCGGCCGAGTGGCGCACGACGGCGACGTAGAAGTCGCGCTTGCTGGGGAAGTAGTGGTAGAGCAGGCCCTTCGAGATCCCGGCCGCCGCGGCGATGTCGTCGATCGAGACGTCGTCGAAGGGGCGTTCGCTGAACATCTCGACGCCCAGCGCGACGAGCTGCTCACGGCGGGCGTCGGTGCTCAGGCGTGCGCGACGGGCGGTGGCCATGTCGACGCCACGGTAGCGCGCCGGTCGACGCCGGCCGGCCGGACACGACACTGCGCCCTGCACAGATGGCGCTCGCCCCGGGCCCGTGGGCGCGGATGCGCCCAAGCCCAGGTGAGCGGAGTGGCGCGGCCGGTGGCCGCGCCGCGTCTACTACTTGAAGCGGTAGACGATGCGGCCGCGGTTGAGGTCGTACGGAGAGACCTCGACGCGAACGCGGTCGCCAGGCAGGACGCGGATGCGGAAGCGGCGCATCTTGCCGGCGAGATGCGCGAGAACGACATGCCCGTTCTCGAGCTCGACGCGGAAGTTCAGGTTCTTGAGGGCCTCCACGACCTCGCCCTCCAGTTCGACCTTCTCCTCAACAGCCATTTGCACCTCGTTGTGTCGTAGTGGGACGGTGGCCGCTCGCCACCCACCCGCGGCCGTTGCCGGGGAACCATCGCACGAGCGGTCAGAAAGCCGACGGAGCCCGTCGATGGCCAGCGTGCGCACCGCGAAGGCCCCGGTCAGCTGCTCTACCCAGTGTACGAGGTCGCGCAACGGCCCGACGGAAATCGCCGGTGTTTGCGGGATCGTCCAGGAGCGCCACTTGACCGCCGTCAGAGCCGCTCATAGGTTGCCCCTCGACGCGGAACCGAGCCGCAGAGAGCGAGGCCCAGGGGTTGCGAGGCCCGCCGCTCTGAAGTCGTGACCCTGCCCCCTCGGGGGCGGACGCGGCCGAGAGCACCCCAGGCGGTTCGGGACCGCGTCTCTTGCTGTCTGCGGCCGGGCAGGGGCCCACCCGCCACTGCCCCCGCAGACGCAGGTCGCCTCCTGCGTAGCATGGTGCCCCGTGACCGATCGGCGCAAGCGCCTGGCCCTCCTGGCCGCGATCCTGGGGTCGTTCGTGGCGGGCCTCGACGCGACGGTGGTCAACGTGGCCCTGCCCGCCATCGAGCGCGACCTCGGCGGCGGCCTCGCCGGCCAGCAGTGGGTCTCCAACGCCTACCTGCTCACGCTCGGCTCGCTCATCCTCGTCGGCGGCTCGCTCGGCGACCTCTACGGCGAGCGGCGGATCTTCACCCTCGGCGTGGCGGGCTTCGGGGTCGTGAGCGTCGTCTGCGCGCTGGCCCCGTCGATCGAGGTGCTCGTCGCCGGGCGCGCCCTGCAGGGCATCTTCGGCGCGCTGCTGACCCCCAGCGCGCTGGCCGTGATCGTCGCGAGCTTCCCGCCCGACGAGCGCGGGGCGGCCATCGGCTCGTGGACGGCGTGGGGCGGCATCGCCATGGTCATCGGCCCGCTGGCCGGAGGCTGGCTCATCGACGTGGCCACGTGGCGGTGGATCTTCGCCATCAACGTGCCGTTCGTCATCGCCACCGTGATCATCGTGCGCATGGCGGTCTCCGAGCGCCCGCGCGAGGGTCCACCGCCGCACCTGGACTACCTCGGCGCCATCCTCTGCGCCCTGGGCCTGGCCGGGCCCGTCTTCGCCCTCATCCGCCAGCCGAGCGTGGGCTGGGGCTCTCCGCAGGTGCTCGTGCCGGCCTTCGTAGGCCTCGCGATGCTCGCCCTGTTCCTCGTCCACGAGGCCAGGACGCCGCAGCCGATGCTCCCGCTGGGGCTCTTCCGGCGACGCAACTTCGCCGTCGGCAACCTCGAGACGCTCCTCATGTACGGCGGGCTCAGCGCGGTGATCTTCTTCCTCGTGCTCTTCCTGCAGCAGGTCGCGGGCTACGACGCGCTCCAGGCCGGCCTGGCGACCCTGCCCATCACGATCGTCACCTTCCTGCTCGCGCGCCGCGCGGGGCGCCTGGCCGATCGCTACGGACCGCGCTGGTTCATGGGGGTCGGCCCGCTCGTGGCTGCGGCGGGCCTGGCCATGCTGCAACGCGTCGACGCCGACATCGACTACGTGACCGATCTGCTCCCGGCGCTGGTGATCTTCGCCCTGGGGCTGGCCGCCACCGTGGCGCCGCTGACCGCGACGGTGCTGGCCGACGCCGACGAGAGCAACGCGGGGATCGCGTCGGGGGTGAACAACGCGATCGCGCGCGTCGCGGGGCTGCTCGCCGTCGCCGCCCTCGGTGCCGTCGTCGCCGGCCAGTTCGGCGCCACGATCGATCAGCACCTGGCCGGCCAGCGCCTGTCACCCGAGGCCCAGCGCATCGTCGGCGAAGCCAGGCACCGCACGCTGGCCCGGGCCAACTCCGACTCCCTCCCCCCCGCCCAGGCGCGCCCGGTGACCCAGGCCGTCGAGGACGCAGCGGTGACGGCCTTCCACCGGGGGGCGGGCATCGCGGCCGCGCTCGTGGCGCTCGGCGGCCTGCTCGGGGTCGTCGGGATCCGCAACCCGCGCCGCGAGGTGCCCTGCGTGGGTTGCCCCGGTGGCCAGCTCGCGGGGGCCCCGCTCGAGGCCGCGCGCCCCCGCCGGCCCGTGCCCGCCACCACCTAACACGACGCCAATACGAGCGGTACGCGAGTCCAATCGCGTGCTGCGCGGCGGCTCATGGCCCTCACCGAACCTGTCCTCGTGTCGGGCCCGCGCGCGGACGTTGCCCTTGAGATGCCGCGCCTGTCGTGGGGCGCGGCTCGACGCTGGGCCCGTGTCCTCGCGCGGGCCGCCGTACCGGCGCTCGGCACGGCGGCAATGGGCGCCGTCGTCGGCCTGGCGGGCGCCATCGTGCTGGTCGCCGCCGAGCGGCCGTCGCTGCTCTCCGGCCCCGCCCAGCGCGGGTTCCCGAGCTGGATGGTGGGCCCGCTGGCGCACCGCCTGCCCTCGCTGCCCCCCAGCCCGCCGATGCTCCAGGCCGACCTGACGCGCGCGCTCGCGATCCTCGGCCTGGCCTGGCTGGTGGCCGTGCTGTGCGCGCCGCGGGTGCACCCGGCGATCGTCTGGGGCGCGGTGGTGGCGGCGCACGTGACGCTGCTGCTCGGACCGCCCCTCTCGCTGACCGACGTCTTCAACTACCTGCACTACGGGCGCATGCCGGCGACCTACGGCGTCAACCCCTACGCCGCGCTGCCGCTCACGATCCGACAGGACCCGGCGTACCACTTCTCCAACTGGCACCACCTCCCCTCCCCCTACGGGCCGCTCTTCACGCTGCTCACCGAGGGCCTCGCCCCGCTCTCGCTGCCCGCCGCCTACTGGGTGTTCAAGGGCGTGATGCTGGCCGCCGCGCTCGGGACGCTCGTCCTGGTCGCCTTCACCGCGCGCCGCCTCGGTCGTTCCCCGCAGGCCGCGGTCGCCCTCGTCGGCCTGAACCCGCTCGTCCTCGTCTACGGCATCGGCGGGGTCCACAACGAGCCGCTGGTGCTTTTGTGCAGCGTCGCCGCGGTGGCGCTGGCCGTCGTCGGCTGGCAGGCGGGGAGCGCTCCGTGGTGGGACGCCGGCGCCGGCGCGTGCGCCGTGCTCGCGGCCGGCTTCAAGCCCTCGGCGGCGCTGCTCGCACCGGTCGTCGTCCTCGCCTGCCGCCGGCGCCTGCCCGCCCTGGGGGGTGCGGGCAGCGCCGGCGTGCTGGTCCTCGCGCTCGTCGGACTGGTCTACGGCGGCCATCTGCCCGCGACGAAGATCCAGGACGGGCTCGTCGGGCCGCTGAGCGTGCCCAACGTGCTGGCCGCCCTCGCCGGCCAGGGTGGGCTCACGCCGCACGACCGCAGCCTCACGCACGCGGTGCTGGCCCTGGCCGCGGTGGGCGCCGCCGCGGCCGTGACCTGGCGGCGCGCGTGGCTGCCGGGGGCCGCGGGCTTCGTCATGCTCGCCACCGTCCTGACGCTGGGCTGGACCATGCCCTGGTACGTGTGGTGGGTCCTGCCCTTCGCGGCCCTCGCGCGCACGCGCGCGCTCGCGGGCGCCTGCATCGTGCTCACCGCCTGGCTCGCGCTGGGGGCGATCCCGCAGATGCCGAGGGTCATCCACCACTTCGGCTACTTCCCGACGCGCACCGCGGCCGGGCTCGCCAATCACGACTACACCCAGCGCTACCTGCAATGACCCGGCCGGCCCTTCACCGCCGTCCCCTGCCCGCCGTGGTCGTCCAGCTCGTGCGCTTCGGGGTCGTGGGCGCCACCAACACGGCGCTCACGCTCGCCACCTACGCCGTGTTGCTCGGCCTCGGCGCGCCCGTCGCGCTCGCGGGCGCCGCCGGCTGGGGCGTCGGAGCGGTCAACGGCTACCTGCTCAACCGCGCCTGGACCTTCCGCGGCGCGGCGCGCGGCGCCGTCCCCGCGGCGCGCTACGTCGCCGTCCAGCTCATGGGCTCTGCACTCAACGCGGCCCTGGTGGCGACCGCGGTCGGTGAGGAGCACCTGCCGCGAGTGGCAGGGGAGCTCGCGGTGCTGCCGCCGCTCACGATCCTCACCTTCGTGCTCTGTCGCGGCTGGGTGTTCGCGCGGGCGGTCTCCGCGTGAGCGCTCGCCGCCGGCGGACGGCCGCCACCCTGGCCGTCGGGCTCGCGCTGCTCGCCGTGGTGGCGTGGCAGTCCGGCGCCAGAGCGGTGCACTACGCATCCGACCCCACCCACGAGCCCTGTCCCGCGCTGACGCCGGGCGCCCACACCGTGACCGTCGACACGGCGCAGGGCCGGCGCGAGATCCTCCTGCACGCGCCACGCGGTGCCTACAAGCCGCGGCCGCTCATCATCGCGCTGCACGGCGCGGGCCAGACGGCCACCGCGTTCGCCACCAGCACGGGCTTCAGCCCCCTGGCGGACCGCGAGGACTTCCTCGTGGCCTACTGGCCGTCGGAGGCCCCGAGCGACGCCTGGAACACCGCGGCGCTCGACCAACTCGAGGCCGCCGCCTGCGTCGACGCCGCCCGCGTCTTCGTCACCGGCGTGTCGAACGGCGGGGGGCCGACGGCGCGGCTGGCGTGCGACCTGTCCGGGCGCCTCGCGGGCGTGGCGTCGGTGGCCGGCGGCTACCGGACGCTGCGACCGTGCACCCCCGAGCGCCCGCTGCCGGTGCTCGAGATCCACGGCACCGCCGAGCAGGTCTTCCCCTACGCCGGCACGTCGCGCGACTACAAGGCCAGCGCGCGGCGGTTGCTGGGGCGGTGGCGACGCATCGACGGCTGCCACGGGAGGGTCGACCGGCTGAAGCTCGCGCCCGGGGTGACCGAGGTCGCCTGGCGCGACTGCGGCGCCGCGACCCGAGTGGAGCACGTCCGGCTCGACGGCAGGGCCCGCGGCTGGCCTCGCCGCCCGCGGACCCAGCCGCTTCCTGCGCCGTTTGCCGCGACCTGGCGGATCTGGCAGTTCTTCCGCAGCCTCCCGCCGCGGCCGCCGATGCTGAGGAGCTGAGCGTGCCGCGCGGCCCCCCGCCGGGTCGGTGGCTATCCTCACCTTCGTGCTCTGTCGCGACCGGGCCTGTGCGCGGGCGGTCCCCGCGTGACCGCTCGCCACGCGAGGGCGGCCGGTACCCTCATAGCCACCCTCACGCTCGTTGTGTTCGTCGCCTGGCAGCCGGGAGCGAAAGCGGTCCACGACGCCCCGGCGCCCTGCCCCGCGCTGCCGCCGGGCGACCATACGTTGACGATCGACACCCCCGAGGGCGCGCGACAGGTCTTCCTGCACGCGCCGCGCGGCGCCTACAAGCCGCGGCCGCTGGTCATCGCCCTGCACGGCGCCGGCGAGACGGGCCCGGACTTCGCCAACGACACGGGCTTCAGCCGGCTGGCCGATCGCGAGGACTTCCTCGTCGCCTACCCGTCGGCCGGCGACCCGAACGCCTTCTGGAACATGAGCGGCTCGGTCCCCGGCGGCTCGAATGACGTCGACGTCATCGAGCGCTCGCTCGACCAGCTCGAGTCCGCCGTCTGCGTCGATCCGGCGCGGGTCTTCGTCACGGGCGTGTCGAACGGCGGAGGGATGACCGCGCGGCTCGGGTGCGAGCTCTCCGAGCGGCTCGCGGGCGTGGCGTCGGTCGCCGGCGGCTACCGAGCGCTGCCGCCGTGCAAGCCCGAGCGCCCGCTCCCGGTCCTCGAGATCCACGGCACGGCGGACCAGGTCGTCCCCTACGCCGGCAAGCCGCCGGACTACAACGGCAGCGTGAAGCGGTGGCTCTGGCTGTGGCGGCGCATCGACGGCTGCCAGGGGAAGGCGGACCGGCTGGTGCCCGCACCAGGAGTGACCGAGATCGCCTGGCGGCACTGCACCGCGGGGACGCGCGTCGAGCACGTGCGCCTCGACGGGCAGGCCCACGGCTGGCCCGGCGGCGCGCGGACCGACCCGCCGCCCGCGCCCTTCGCCGCGACGTGGCGGACGTGGCAGTTCTTCCGCAGCCTCCCGCCGCGGCCGCCCGGCGGCTGAGGGCGAACAGCGCGCCGCGGCGCGGCAGGCCGGCCGCGTGGCTGACGTCGACCCCGTGCGCACGCGCCCATCGCATGACCGGCAGGCAGCCGGTGCGCTCGTTGCCGCTGCTCGCCGTGCAGGCGTCGCCCAGCAGCGCGTAGCGCACGCGGCCGGCCGCCACGTCGCGCGCGAGCGCCGTGGGCGAGACGAGCTGGTTGCCCTGGCCGTCGGAGAGGATCAGCACCGGGCGCCCGTCGTGGGCGATGAGCGGCCCCGCCTTCGACGGCGCGCTGACCGCCACCTCGTCCACCGCGCCGGCGGTGCGCGCGCGCAGGAAGTCAGACAGGGCCGCCAGCCGCGCCGCCGGCATCGCTCCGGTCCGCCCCGACACCTGGACGCCATGGCTCACGGCGGCGACCGTCGTGGCCAGCGGCAGGGCGAGGACGGCGCACAGCGCGGCGGCGCCCGCCAGCCACGCGGGCCGCGGACGCGCGCGGACGGCGAGGGCGACGCCCGCGCCCAGGCAGGCCGCGACGGCCGGGTCGACGCAGGCCAGGTAACGCGGGCGCAGGCCCGCCATCGCGCTGCACAGCACGAGGCCGGCCACGAGCCACAGCGCCAGCGTGAGCAGGCCGCCGCGCCCGAGGCGCCCGAGATCGCGGACGCCGCCGAGCGCCAGCGCGACGGCCAGCGCCGCCAGCGCCGCCACGGCCTCGATGCCGACCCAGCGACCGAGATGGGCCCGGGCGGAGAGCAGGCGCAGCGGGCCGGCCGGGGCCGGGCGGCGCGCGACGGCAGCCGCGTGCTCGCGCGCGCGCCGGGCCAGCGCGGCGTCGGCCCGCGACGCGCGCCCGCCGCCCGCAGCGATGCCGCCGCGCGCGGCGACGGGCACGCCGCCGGGCACGCTCGGCGCGTTTCCGCCCTTGCCCAGCAGGCGCTCGGTGCCGTTGTAGACGAGCGCCGCGCGCCAGGGCGAGCCGTCGGAGGCGCCGAGCGCCCACGGCCGCGGATGCAACGCGACGACGCTGACGACCACGAGCCAGGCCAGCGCGCTGGCGGCGAAGGCGCCCCCGAGCAGCGCGAGCCCGAGCGCTCGCGGCCGGCGGGCGCTGGGCCCCGCGAACCACCAGAGCGCACCCGCGGCGGCGACGGGCAGCAGCGCCTCGGCCAGCTTGACCTCGAACGCGAGCCCCAGCAGCACCCCGGCCACCAGCAGCGGCCACCGCGACCCGCTGCGCGCCGCCCGCGCGACGACCGCGGCGCCGGCGACGGCCAGGGCGGCCATGACCGCGTCCATGGTGTCGCTGCGGGCGACGATCGCGGCCGAGGGCGCCACCGCCAGCGCCAGCCCGCCGGCGAGGGCCGCGGGACGGCCGAGCAGCGTGTGCAGCAGCCACATCAGCGCGGCGACGAGCGCGATCCCGCCGAGCGCCTCGGGCGCCAGCAGCGCCACGCCGTTGAATCCGAGCAGCCGCGTCGAGGCGACCTGCAGCCACAGGTCGACGGGCGGCTTGTCGATCGCCACGCGCCGGCCGGGCTCGAAGGCTCCACTCAGGAACGCCGCCCACGAGGTCCCCATGCTGCGCACCGCGGCGTCGTAGTACGGGTTCGTGGGGACCCGGCCGAGCGCGGCCAGGCGCAGCACCGCGGCCAGAGCCAGCACGGCGGCCTCGGGCCACAGGCCGCCCGCGGCGCGTCGCCCGAGGCCGCGCCGGGCGCGGACCACTACGCGGCGCGCGCGAGCGGCAGGTCGGCGGGCGCACCGGCCGCCGTGCCCTCGCGCAGCTCAGCGCGCAGGGCGCGCAGCTCGCGGAAGGCCCGGAGCACGACCCGGGGGTTCGCGCCCGACGACCGCCCGGCCATCCGGGGGCGATGGCCGACGCCGAGCTCGGCGATGCGGGCCCCCGCGTCGTGCGCGCGGGTGACGAGCTCGGTGCTCACCATCGCGCCCTCCGCGGCGAGCGGGAGCGCCTGCACGAGATCGCGACGCATGAGCTTGAAGGCGCAGTCGACATCGCGCAGAGGCACGTCGAACATGCGGTGCACGAGCGCATTCCAGGCCGCGGCGTTGAGCAGCCGGTGCGGCGGATCGGCGCGATGGGTGCGGAAGCCGGCGACGATGTCCGACGACGGCGCCAGCGGCACGAAGCGCGCCAGCTCGGACATGTCGAACTGCAGGTCGGCGTCGGTGAGGAAGATCCACTCCAGGCGCGCCGCGGCGATGCCCGTCCGGACCGCGGCGCCGTAGCCGCGGTTGCCGTCGTGCACGAGGACGCGCACGCGCGGATCGGCCGCGGCGCGGGCCTGAGCGAGGTCGCGGGTGTCGTCGGCGCTGCCGTCGTCCACGACGAGGATCTCGTGGGCGTCCGCGACAAGCTCGCCCGCCGCCGTGGCCTCGTCGATTGCGCGTTCGACGTTCTGCGCCTCGTCGTGGCAGGGGAGGATTACCGAGAGGCCGCGAAGGCGCCCGACGACATGACGTCGGTCGGTCTGCGGGGCGACGGCGGCGGTGCGAGCCATGGCCGGAAGGATCGGGCGCGCACCTGAGCCGCCTCCCAAGGCCGCATTCGCGTGCGCTGCGCGCGATGTTGGGATCAGGTTGTGCTGTGGCGCGGTGGCGCATCGGCCGCTCTACATTGGGCGCCATGTTCGGCGACAACGGCCACGGCGCTCTCGGCGGTCGCGTGCTCGTGGTCGAGGACGACGCGGACCTGCGCGAGGTGATGGCCGGAGCCCTCGCGGGCGACGGCCACCAGGTCGTGGAGGCCGCCGACGGCCGCGCCGCGCTCGACGCCCTGGCCGCCCAGACCTTCGACCTGGTGCTGCTCGACGTCGGGCTCGGGCCGGGTCCCGACGGCGTCGAGGTCTGCCGGCGGCTGCGCGGCGCCGGCGAGGCCGCGCACGTGGTGGCGGTGACCGCCCGCGACGGCGAGGCGGACGCGGTGCTCGCGCTCGAGGCCGGCGCGGACGACTACGTGACCAAGCCGGTCGG
Source organism: Paraconexibacteraceae bacterium (assembly GCA_963757775.1). Lineage (GTDB taxonomy): Bacteria > Actinomycetota > Thermoleophilia > Solirubrobacterales > Solirubrobacteraceae > JAOPZW01. Next base: position 137,956 of record CAVWSH010000001.1, read on the forward strand.
CATCGCCGAGCTGCGCAGCCGGGTCAGAGCCGTTCTGCGCCGCGTGTACCTCAGCGGCGCGCCGCGGGCGGTCGTCGTCCACGGCGGGCTGCGCCTGGACGCCGACGCCCGCCGCGTCGAGGTCGGCGGCACCGAGGTGCCGCTGACCTACTCGGAGTTCGAGGTCCTCTACGCGCTGTTGCGCGCGGGCGGCCGGCTGCTCTCGCGCCAGGAGCTGCTCGACGCGATCTTCGGCGGCCACGAGTTTCGCGATCCCCGCGCCATCGACGTCCACGTCCACTTCCTGCGCGACAAGCTCACGGCCGCGGGCGCCGATCCGGACCTCATCGTCACCGTGCGCGGCGCGGGGTACCGCCTGAGGGCCTGAGCCGATGCGCTGGAGCAGGCCCGGGTTGCGGGCGCAGTTCGTGATCGCCCTGCTGGCCACCAGCGCGCTGACGCTCGTGGCGGCCGTGGCCACCCTGGTACCCCCGCTCGAGCACCGGCTGGCCACGAACCGGCTGCGCGACATGCGCGAGCTGGCCCGCACCGCGGACCTCGGGCTGGCGCGGCTGCCGCGCAGCGACCTGCGCCCCGGATCGCACCGCCAGGAGGAGGTCGTGCGCGAGCTGGCGCGACGCATGGGCGGTCGCGTGGCGCTCTTCGACGCGCACGGCATCGAGCTGGCCGACACCGATCCCGACCGCCGCGAGCCGCGCTCGGCGACGCCCGAGCGGCTCGTCGACGCCGGCTTCGCGCGCGCGGGCGACGTGCGCGACCAGGTGACCAGGGGCGAGGCGGTCGTCGTCGCCCCGGTCCACACTCGCGACGGGCGCCGGACGCTCGTGCTGCGCAAGTCGCTGAACGACACCCGCGCTGCGGTCGCCGTCGTCCGCGGTGCCCTGCCGGTGGCCGGTGGCGTGGGCATCCTCATCGCCGCCGGGGTCGGGATCGCGCTCGGCTTCGGGCTGCTGCGGCGCCTCGAGCGCCTGCGCCGCGACGCGCGGCGCCTGGCCGACGAGGGGATCGATCACCCGCTCGCCATCGACGGCTACCGCGACGAGGTGGGCGAGGTCGCGCTCGCCCTGGAGACGATGCGCTCGCGCCTGCACGCCGAGGAACGCGGTCGCCAGGCCTTCCTGGCCACCGCCTCGCACGAGCTGCGCACGCCGCTGGCCTCGCTGCGCGGGACCGTCGAACTCCTGGAGGAGGAGCTCGCGCGCGGCGCGCCGGATCTCGGGGGGATCCGCCGGCGCGCCGCCGCAGCTCATCGCCAGACCGATCGCATGACCGCCCTCGCCGAGGACCTCCTGGACCTCGGGCGGCTGGACGGCAACGCGCCGCTGGCCAGCGAGCCAGTGGAGCTGGGCGAGCTCGCCGGAACGCTGGCGGCCGAGATCGCGCCCGCGGCGCATGCCGCCGACGTGACGTTGGAGCTCGTCGCCCCGCAGGCGGCGTGGGCGACGTGCGACCCGCGCGCGACCGCGCGGGTCCTGCGCGCGCTGCTCGAGAACGCCCTGCGCCACGGCGCGCCGCGAGGCAGCGTCGTGAGGATCGTGGTCGACGCGGCCGGCGACCGCGCGCGCCTGCGCGTGACCGACGAGGGTGCCGGGGTGCCGGACGCCGACCGAGAGCGGATCTTCGGGCGCTTCGAGCGCGGCGGACGGGCCGGCGCGGGCTTCGGGCTCGGGCTCGCCATCGCGCGCGGCCTGGCCCGGCAGATGGGCGGCGACGTGAACGCCCGTCCGGTGCCCAGCGGAGCGTGCTTCGAGGTGACGCTTGCGGTCTGCGCGGCGCCCGTCGGCGCCGCGCAGACCAGCCATCAGATCACGGACGGCGCTCCGGCGTCGGCCGCCACCCCCGCCTGAGCGGGCCTCACGCGGTCGCCGCGCCCGCAGCCGCGACGCCGAGCCTGCGCACGGCCAGCACGCTGCCGGCGCCGAGGACGGCGGCCACGACTGCGGCGAGGCCCCACCACGTGCCGGCGACGTCCCAGCCGATCGCGTGGTCGAGCGACCAGTCGCCGGCGCCTGCGAAGGCGACGCCGATGACGACGGCGGCGTTGGTGACGACGTACTCCGCGCCGCCGTTGAAGATCCACACGCCCTTGCCCGCATGGTCGGTGCGCGCGGCGACGAGCATCGTGGAGGCGACCATGGCGGCCGCGACCGGCGTGAGCAGGCCGGCGCCGAACAGGAGCCCGCCCGTGAGCTCGGCGGCGCCTGCGGCGAGCGCGAAGAGCGCTCCGGGGCGCAGTCCGAAGGACTCCATGTAGCCACCCGTGCCCTTCAGGCCGTAGCCGCCGAACCACCCGAAGAGCTTCTGTGAGCCGTGGCCGACGAGCAGGGCGCCGACGACGACACGAACGATGAGCAGGCCGATCTCCATGAGGGTTCTCCTTCGTGGTCGGTGTAAGTGGGATCAGTGCATATGCATCTATCTACGTGACGGCGCGCAGTGTTGCATGCATGAACACTCGGTGCAAGTGCACCTACTACACTCCTGGCCATGCGCGTTCCCGACGAGACCCTGGGCGCCTGGCGCGCCTTCCTGAACGCCCACGCCCTCGCCACGCGGCGCATCAACCGCAACCTCGCCGCGGCGGGGCTGCCGGACCTGACCTGGTACGACGTGCTGTGGGCGCTGCGCCGCGCCGAGGGCCGGCGCCTGCGCATCCGCGAGCTGGCCGACGCCGTGGTCCTCAGCTCGACCGGGATGACGCGCTTCGTCGACCGGCTCGAGGCCAAGGGGCTCGTCCGCCGCGAGGCGGTGCCGGGCGACCGTCGCGGGGCCTACGCCGTGATCACCAGGGAGGGCATCGACCTCCTGCGCAGGATGTGGCCCATCTATGCGCGGGGAATCGCGACCTACTTCGGACCCGCCGTGCGAGAGGGCGCCGACCTGCGCGGCGCCCTCGACGGCATCGCCCACGCGGCGAGTTCCGACGGCCAGTAGGCTGACGCCGACGGGCGCTGTTCGCCGACTGGGCACAGGCCGACTGGCCGACCGATCGCTTCCGCCACCGGACCCTTCTGACGGGAGCTCTCATGCTGGCCAGGACCCTTGTCGTGCTGCTGCTCGCGGTCGGGCTGATGGCCGCTCCGGCCTCGGCCAAGCGCGGGCCGATCAACGCGAAGGTCACGGTCGCCGGCAGGGCCGTGAGCGCGCAGATCACTGTCGCGGCCGGCGGGTCGATCTCGCTGAAGGCCCGCAACGGCACGCGGATCACGGTGCGCTTCCCCGCCGGCGCGATGGAGCAGGACACGCTCGTCAGCGCCGTCCCGGTGACCAGGCTCGCGAGCCGCAGCACGCGCAAGGGCCTGCTGGCGGGCGTCGCGCTCAAGCCCGAGGGCCTCGACCTGCTCAAGCCCGCGACCGTCCGATTCACCCGGCGCGGCAGTGGCGCGAAGGGGACGCGGCTCGTCTTCGTGGGCACCAGGGGCGGGGGTCGCGACCTCTACCGCCTCCCTCCGCCGGTGCGCTCCAGGGGGCACGGCAGGACGCGGCGCTTCACGCCCACGGGGCGCCCCGCCGTGGCGATCACCCACTTCTCGACGGTCGACGCGTTCGATTGGTCGAAGGCCACCGTGGCCGACCTCGACGCCATCCTGTACCCGGAGCTCGGCGTCGATCGCCTCTCGCAGGAGATCGCCAAGCTGCTCAAGGACCCCAGCACGACCGAGCAGGATCTGATCGACGCCTACGAGCGCGAGTACCAGCGCTTCATCGATCCGCTGCTCAAGGTGGCGACCGCGCGCCTGCGCACCAGCTGCTCGGTGCCGGCCATCCGCGGCGCCATCGTCGCCACGCGCATCGCGCTGGCCTTCGAGCGCCAGCTCCAGCTCCAGGGCCTCAGCGTCGGATCGTCGCTGACGGGGCTCTCCAGCATGATCACCGAGGCCGCCACCTGCATGGTCGCGCTGTGCCCGACGTCCGGCGACCCGCGCGCCGCCGCGTACTTCCTCAGCCTCGCCCGTCAGCTGGCGGTGGTCGGCGCCGGCGACGACGACCTGTTCGCGGCCCTCTTCGAGAACATGAAGCGCTGCGGCGCCTACGAGGTCCGACTGGACTCCCGCATCGACACGACCGCCCCGGACTCCACCTTCTCGGCTCGCGTCGCCGGCACGGCGAAGGTCGTCCCGACGGGTACGCAGACCCCGGCCCTGCCCGTGCGCGGAGCGCTCGAATACACCGCGCGATCCGGGCATACCGACTCGTTCTGCGTCGATACCGACGTCGTGGCCGCGACCAACGGCGAGTTCGAGCTCGACGACGTGCAGTTCAGCGCGTTCGACCCCGAGAGGCCCAACAACGACCCGGTGCTCTCGGTGAAGATCAAGATCCCCGTGGCGCCGATGGAGACCTATCGCGCCACCCCCACCGGCGCGCAGAACTGCGGCACGACGGTGCCCCCCGACTACGTCAACGCGCAGTGGTACGCGGGCTTCGCGGCCGAGCACTTCGACATGACGTTCCCCGGCACGGACTTCGTGCGTGACGCCGCGCCCGTCCTCGCGCTCGCGGTCTACGCCCCCCGCACGATCATCATCCCCCCTGGCGGCTCCATCAGCGAGAACACGCTCGTGCAGGTCGTCCACACGCCGCTCGCGCCCGTGCCGCTGCCGCCGGCGCGGTGAGCTACTCGGTCGGCCAGTCGTGCACCGGCTCGTTGGCGTGCATGAGCTCGCGGTAGCGCAGCGTCATCTCGCGCAGCGCCGCCTCGCGCTCGAGACCGCGATCGTCGTAGAGGTGGTGGAAGAGGGCGGCCTGCCATGAGGCGCCGTTGCGCTGCGTGACGCAACGGCGCTCGATGATGCCGAGCAGCCGATCGCGCTCGACGGGGTCGATGCCGAGGCGATCGAGGCCCTCGTAGGCCGCGGGCAGCAGCCGGCGCAGCACGAGCTCGGCCACCGGGACCTCCCCCACCCCCGGCCAGTAGACCCGGGCGTCGATGCCCTCGCGCGCGCCGACGTGGAAGTTCTCCTCCGCCGCCGAGAAGGACATCTGCGTCCACAGCGGCCGGTCCTCCTCGGTCAGGACCTGGACGAGGCCGTAGTAGAAGGCCGCGTTGGCGAGGATGTCGACCACCGTGGGCCCAGCGGGCAGGATGCGGTTCTCGACGCGCAGATGCGGGCGCCCGCGCACGACGTCGTAGATCGGGCGGTTCCAGCGGTAGATGGTCCCGTTGTGCAGGCGCAGCTCGGGCAGCTCGGGGATGTCGCCGCGGGTGAGCGTCTCGACCGGGTCCTCGTCCTCGCACACCGGCAGCAGGGCCGGGAAGTAGCGGACGTTCTCCTCGAAGAGGTCGAAGATCGAGGTGATCCAGCGCTCGCCGAACCACACGCGCGGGCGCACCCCCTGGGCCTTGAGCTCGTCGGGCCTGGTGTCGGTGGCCTGCTCGAAGAGCGCGATGCGCGTCTCGCGCCAGAGCTCCTTGCCGAAGAAGAAGGGCGCGTTGGCGGCCACGGCGACCTGCACGCCCGCGATCGCCTGCGCGGCGTTCCAGTGGGCGGCGAAGGCGTCGGGCTCGACCTGGCGATGCAGCTGGACGCTGGTGCACGCGGCCTCGGGGGCGATGGTGTCCGCGTAGGTCGACAGGCGCTCCACGCCGCGGATGTCGATCTCGAGGTCCTCCCCGCGGGCGGCGAAGATCTGCTCGTTGAGCAGCGCGTAGCGCGGGTTGGCGCTCAGCGCGCCCGCGTTGAGGTGCTCGCCGTCGATCGTCGGCAGGATCCCGATGATCATCATGTGCGCGCCGGCGGTGCGCGAGCGGTCCTCGGCGTGGTTGAGGCTCCCGCGGATGGACTCCTCGAGCTCGGCGAACACCGTCGGGGCGAACTGGCGCGGCGCGATGTTGATCTCGATGTTGAACTGCCCGAGCTCGGTCTGGAAGTCCGGGTCGGCGATCGCCTCGAGCACCGCGGCGTTGGCCAGCGCCGGGCGGCCGTCGTCGTCGGTGAGGTTGAGCTCGATCTCCAGGCCGAACGATCCGCGCGCCGGCTCGAAGCGCTCGTCGGCCAGCATCCGCGCGAAGACGTCCAGCGTCGTGCGCACCTTCTCGCGGTAGCGCTGGCGATCGGCACGGCTGAACACCCTGGCGGCGACTTCCTGGCCCATGGCTCTGGGCGGCAGTGTTCCCGCCGGGCGGGGTGTCCGCAACCCCTGCGTCTATCCGTGTGCGGCCAGCCCACTCCCCTCAGCGAGCAGGACGACGCCCCGGAGGGTCAGCCGCCGCACCTGGCGCTCGTCGATCCGGTCGCCCCAGCCGCGGCCGAAGGCGGCGTCGTGCAGCAGCGTCCGGATCTGCGCCGCGAGCGCGTCGCGGCGCTCGGTCAGCGCCGCGATCCGGGCCTCGGTCGCCGTGTAGGCGCTGTCGTCGGTCGCACTGCCGCTGGCCAGCGCGCGCGTCGACGCCACGAGCGCGTCATGCCCGAAGGCGCCGAACGGCGCCGTGAGCTGCTTGTAGACGGCGCCCAGGACCGTGAGCGATCCCTCGTGGCGGCGCAGGCCGGCGGGCACGGCATCGCCGCGCAGCGCCTGCGTCATCACGCGCCCGTCCTGCTCGTAGCTGTCCTTCAGGCCGAGCAGCGCGAGCATCGTCGGGCGCACGTCGGTGTGGTCGGCCCAGATGCGGCTCGTCTGGCCCAGGTTGCGTACGCCCGGTCCGACGAGGCCGAGCCAGATCCTGCCGATGTCGTCGGTCGCGTCGCCGTGGCTCCAGGCGAAGTGGTAGTCGATGCAGACCGGCCCACCGCCGCCCGCGGCCGGGCAGTTGAAGGTCGACAGGAAGTAGTCGGGGTTGGCGAACAGCGTGAACGTCGGCGTGCGCCGCGGATCGGCGTTGACCATGTGCAGCGTCCGCTCGGCGACGGGGTCGACCAGGAACCTGGTGATCGGCGTCGGATCAGCGCTGATGTACGGATCGACGGCCTTGGTCGCGGCCACGTCGCGCTCGAGCTTGCGCAGCGCCGCGTCGGTCCGCGGCGGGTTGCCGTTGACGTAGACCGTCGGCGCCGAGTCGGAATGCACCTGGAAGGTCGGCTCGCCTCCGGGCAGCAGGGCCGCCAGGTTGGCGTTGACCTCGCCGATCTGGTTGGCCGGGCAGGTCTGGCCGGCGCTGATGTCGCAGAAGGTGTGGCTCCACGTGCCGTCGGTCGAGTCGCCGCCGGCGAAGTGGTCGTTCTCGTCCACGGTGAAGACGAAGAGCGTGTTGCGCTTGTCGATCCCGTGCGCCTTCAGGCGGTCGAAGAAGGCGCCGAAGGCCTGGTCGTAGGACTGCAGCTGAGCCTGGTAGTCGGCCTCGCCGGGACCCGACGCGCGCAGCAGGCTGTGGTTGTCGTGGGCGTCGGAGATGTAGGCGTAGGTGACCGGGACGCCCGCCTCCTGCATCTGGGCCACGTAGCCCAGGGAGACCTTCGCGAGCATGCCGTCGAAGCCCGGGAAGCCCGGCTGTCCGAACGGATCGGCGATCGGCTGGCCCTCGGTGTCCTTGACCACCGGCTGGCCGCCGGTGATCGCCGGGTTGACCGCCTTCGCGCCGAACAGGCCCTGGAAGCCGGCGTAGCCGCCGGGCTCGTCGGGGAGCGCGTCGGGCTTGGCGTTGGGGTTGCCGGCGCACAGGCCGCCGCCGCGGCCGCAATGCACCGCGAAGCCGACGAAGTCCGTCTGCGCCAGGGCCCGCGCCGCGGTCCCGGCCGGCGCCGCGTTGGAGGCCAGCGCCTCGTTCCACTCGGGCGAGCCCTGCCCGAAGACCTTGGTCATGTCGCCGTTGGGGCCGGTCGAGGTGTTCTCGAGCACGACGTTCGCGCTCGCGACGGCGCCGAAGTCGCAGCCCGCGCGGGTGTAGGGCACCCAGGGGGCCGGCGTCGTCTTGGGCTGGCCGGAGTCGCCGTTGACCATGTTGGGCAGGCCGTCGGCCGGCGGGGTGCCGTCGGAGTCCACGAGGTCGGTCCAGTACTTGAAGGCCGACGCCGAGGCGCTCGTGCCGTCGTCCTTGAAGTAGCGGTAGGAGTTGGTGACCGTCTGGCCGTTGCGATCGGGGTACAGGCCGGTGAAGGCGCTGAGGATGCCGCCCGCGGTGTGCGAGATGAGGATCGTGTGGTCGTTGTCGTTGAGCGTCCCCTGCTGGCGCATGAAGCTCAGCAGGTGGGGCATCTGCTCGAGGTCGGACGCGAACTGCGGCCGATCGCGGAACAGGTGCGTGTTGTCGAACTGCAGGTAGATGACGTGCTTGATGCCGTTGGCGAAGCCGCAGCCCTGCGACGGCCTCGGGTGACTGCTCCTGTCCCCGCCGTGGGCCAGCGCCGCTGGAGCGCCGACCACGCATCCCAGCATGAGCACGACGAACGCCGCGACCACAGTGCTCCGCCTCATCGACCTTCCCTCCTGTTCCGAGTCCCGCGCCGACGCTACGCCTCAACGCCCGCCAGGGCAATGTCGGTTCACAGACTCGCTACGCCCGCGCGCGGTCCAGCGGGTCGTAGCGCGCGACGGTGAAGCCCATGAGCAGCGGCACGTGCACGGCGTAGACGACCAGCGACAGCGTGAGCACCACGAGCTGGCCGCCGCTCGTGCCGTCCTTGACGAACACGTACTCGAGCATCCCGGCGGTGATCGCGTAGGCGAGGGCGGCCCACTTGGCCACGAGGAAGAACGAGCCCCAGTTGAAGTCGGGCAGGCGTATGAGCGAGACGACGTTGACCACGACCAGCAGCGCGGACGCGGCCAGCAGCGCGACCGCGGGGCCGAGCGGCACGTCGTGGGGCAGGTGCGAGGCGATCCAGATCCCGCCGATGACGATCAGCGCCATCGACGTGATGGCGATCCCCGTGACCGGCGGCAGCCGGCGCTCGGTCATCCGGTCGCGACCTTGGTCATGATCACCAGCGTTGCGACCTGCATCGCCCCGATGACCCCGGCGGTGTAGATGAAGCGCTTCATGAGCCGCTCGATGACCGCCGGGTTCGGTCGCGGCTTCTTGAGCTCGAAGAGGACCGCGACGTTGGCCGGCTCGAGCAGGCCGAGGGCGATCACCGCCATGACCCCGACGACGATGTAGGAGGCGACGATCCAGCCGTGGTTGGCGTACTCGCTGTTGGTCGTCCCCAGGTAGCGCCCGAGCTGCCAGCCCGACGCGAGGGTCGCGGTGACGAGCGTCGGCATGATGAGCAGCACCTTGGGCATCAGCCGGGTCGTCATCTCGATGCGCGCCGGGATCGCCAGGCGACCGAGGATCGGTCCCAGCACGAGCCCGAGGAAGAGATCGAACCCGGTCCACAGCGCCCCCGCGCCCACGTGGAAGAACTCGAGCGCCCAGATCTTGTTGGCCGCGATGGCCGCGATCAGCGCGACGAGGACGACGGCCACGATCGGCAGACCGCGCAGCGGGACGATCTGGAAGTCCGGGCGCGGCGGCGCCTCGGCGGCGGCGCTCGGAGCGGGCAGCGCGAGCTCGGCCATGGCGCGAGCATAGACCCGGCGGGCTCAGCTGAACAGCGCGTCGACGGAGACCTCGATGCGAGGAGCGCCGCGTGCCGCGGCGACCTCGCCGGCCGGGTCGACGTCGAGGCCCGTGCGATCGCTGCGGCGACACAGCGACTGGACGGCGTCGGTGAGAAAGCGCGACGCCTTGCCGTACCCGTGGCCGTCGTCGACCCCGCGCGGGCGGTGGTAGTAGCGCAGCGGCACATAGAGGTGCAGATCGCGCTGGGCGCGCGTGAGCGCCACGTAGAGCAGCCGGCGCTCCTCCTCGATCGCCTCGCGGTCGCCCGCGGCGAGGTCGGAGGGGAAATTGCCGTCGTAGAGCGCCAGGACGTGGACCGAGCGCCACTCGAGGCCCTTGGCCGAGTGCACCGTGCTGAGGACGAGCCAGTCCTCGTCGAGGCTGCCCGGCCCCGCCAGGTCCGAGCTCGACGCCGGCGGGTCGAGCACGAGGTCGGCGACGAACCGGGCGAGGTCGCTCGACTGGCCGGCGGCCGCGACCAGCGCGTCGAGGTCGAGCAGGCGCACGGCGCCGTCGGGGTAGTGCGCCTCGACGAGCGGAGCGAGCGCGTCGCGCAGCCCTTCGGCGCGCACGCCGGCGGCGGTCTCGGCCACGGCGCCGCCCAGGGCCGCCACCACGGCGTCCGCGGTCTCGCGCGCCTCCGGCGGGAGCGTGCCCTGCGCGGCGGGCCAGCGCGCGAGCACGTCGACCAGGCCCCCGGCATCGGGCTCGAGCGCCTCGAGCACGCGCCCCGCGGTCGCCGGGCCGACGCCCTCGAGCAGCTGCAGCCAGCGAAACCACGCGAGCCGATCGGCCGGGTTGTCGGCCAGGCGCAGCAGGGCCAGGAAGTCCTTGACGTGCGCCGCCTCCAGGTAGCGCAGCCCGCCGTACTTGACGTAGGGGATGTCGCGACGCGCGAGCTCGAGCTCGAGCAGGCCCGAGTCGTGCGAGGCGCGCATGAGCACGGCCTGCTCGCGCAGCGCGGCGCCCCGCTCGCGCGCGTCGAGCACGCGCTCGCAGACCTCCGTGGCCTGGGCGGCCTCGTCGAGGCACAGCACGAGCTCGGGCGCGCGGCCTCCAGGGCGCTCGGCGCGCAGGGCCTTGCGGTAGGCGCGCTCGGCCTGGGCGGCCACGGCGTTGGCGACGTCGAGCAGCGGCTGGGTGGCGCGGTAGTTGCGCTCGAGGGTGACCACCGCCGCGCCCGGGAAGTGCTCGGGGAAGGACAGGATGTGCTCCGGCGAGGCCGAGCGAAAGCCGTAGACGGCCTGCAGGTCGTCGCCCACCACGGTGACGTCGGGGCGCTCGCTGCGCAGGCCGCGGACGAGGTCGACCTGCAGGCCGTTGACGTCCTGGTACTCGTCGACGAGCAGGTGGTCGATCCCGGCGCTGAGCTGCGCCCCGACGACCGTGTCCTGCGCCAGCGCGCGCCAGTAGAGCAGCAGGTCGTCGAGGTCGATGACCCCGAGGCCGCGCTTGCGCGCCCCATAGTCGACGAACAGCCGCGCGAGGTCGTCGCCGTGGCGCTCGCACCACGGGAAGGCCTCGGCCAGCAGCTCGCGCAGCGGGCGCTGGGCGTTGACCGTGCGCGAGTAGATGTCCAGCAGCGTCGACTTGCGCGGGAAGCGCCGGCCGGTCTGCCCCACGCCCGCCTCCTGGCGCACGATGTCGAGGAGGTCGGCCGCGTCGCCGGCGTCGAGCACGCCGAAGCCGGCCGGCAGGCCGAGCACCGACGCGTGACGGCGCACGAACCGGTGGGCGACCGAGTGGAAGGTGCCGCCCACCACCTTTCCCGCGTGCCGGCCCTTCGGCGAGCGCCCCAGATAGGAGCGCGCGCGCCCGAGCATCTCGCGCGCCGCGCGCCGCGTGAAGGTCACGAGCAGCACGCGCTCGGGGGCGGCGCCCTGGTCGATGAGCCACGCCACGCGCGCGGCCAGCGTGGTCGTCTTGCCCGTGCCTGCGCCGGCGAGCACGAGCAGCGGGCCACCGGGATGGGTCGCCGCCGCGAGCTGCTCGGGGTTGAGAGCGTCGAGATAGCTGGTGGTGGCGCCGGCTTCGAACATGCGTTCGCAAGCTACGCGCCCCACCGGACGACGTGAACGGCGCCCTGCGCTACGCGCTGCTGCGTGAGGCCTGGCCCGCCGCGGTGGGCAGCGCGACCGCCGCCTCCGGCGTCGCGACGCGGAAGCTGAAGCTCTCGACGAAGTACAGCTCGACGTTCTCGGCGTCGTGGCTGTCGTAGCCGATGGCGATGTCCTGGCCGCACTCGAAGAGGAAGTCCCCGCCGCGCAGGCTGAGCACGACCCCGCCGTCGACGCCGGGCGCCCACACGAGCGGCCCGTCGAGGATCTTGCGCAGGTGGTCGAAGAGCGGGTAGCCGCCGTGCTCGGTCGTCTCGACCACGCTCTTGTAGACCTCGGGGCTGAGCGCCAGCCCGTACGGCCCGCCCACGCCGCTGGACAGCAGGACCTCGACCGCCCGCGCGATGTGGCGCGGGCACGTCGTGAGGTCGTCGGTGATCCCGATCGGCTGGTGCGGCGAGGCCTGGGTGATGCCGGTGATGCCGGCCGCCTCCCAGCCGTTGAAGACCGCGACGTTCTCGGCCAGCGCGATGCGGCGCGCCGCCTGCGCGAGGTCGTCGAGGTCGGCGTCCTGCGCGCCGCGCGCGATGTCGTCGAGCTCGGCGCGCGAGAGCGTGAAGGGCACGCGCGGCTCGACCAGCGCGAGCACGCGCCGGCGGATCGGCTCGACGCCCTCCACGACGGAGCTCCCGACCGCCTCGGTGCGCCCGAGGTTGGTCGCCGAGTGCTGCCAGCCGCGCGGGCCGGAGAAGTCGACCAGCTTGCGTGCGGCGAGCGACGCGACGAGCTGCTGGCGCGCCTCGTCCTCGAGCTCCTCCCAGCCGGCGTCGGTGATGGGCGCGAGATCGCGCAGGAGGTGGTTCATCGCTGCATCCCCTTCAGGCTCCCGATGCCGAGCGAGCCGTCCGAGCCCGGGATCAGCGGCGCCTCGTCGTCGTCCGGTCCCTCTTCGAAGGCCTCCTCGGCGGCATCGCCGTTCTCGGTGATGTCGCCGGGCTGGAAGAGCACCCGCTGGGCCACGGCCCGCCACAGCGGCGTGCGGCGCAGGAGGAACTCGAGGTCCATGCTGAAGTGCTTGAACTCCTCGTCCTGCGCGTCGCGCATGATGGCGGCGGCCTCGCTGTCCTGCTCGATGGCCAGGCGCTGGGCGTACCAGCCGATCGCCTCCGCCTCCTCGATCAGCGAGGTGCACATCCGCGCGAAGGTGCGCACGTCCTCGGGCAGCTCGCCGGGTGGCTCGTGGTACTGCTCGGTGGGCATGTCCCGGAACACTAGCCACCGCTGAGGTGACGCGGACCGCGGCGCTCATCAGGGCTCGTTGCACTCCAGCCTGTGGCGGCCTTCGGCCTGGCCGAGGCGCTTCGATCAGGCGGGGCGGCCGGCGGTCATGCCGCCAGCGCCTCGGCGAGCACGTCCGGCGGCGGGCCCCCGCTGTCGTCCTTGGCCTCCCGTGCGGCCCGCTCGGCGCGCAGCAGGACGATGCACGGCACGATGGCCACGGCGGTGAGCCCGCCCGCGACCCAGAAGGCCGTGCCATAGGCCTGCGCGGCGCCCTCGAGCGTGTGCACCCCGACCAGTGCGCGCTGGAGCACCACCGCGAGCACCGCGGTCCCGATCGAGCCGCCGACGCGCTGCAGGACGTTGAGCTGCGGCGTGGCGTCGGCGAGCTCCGAGCGCTCCAGCGAGGCGAAGGCGGCCGCCATGGCCGGCATGAAGGCGAAGCCGATCCCCATCCCGCGCACCAGCATCGCCACCGACAGGCCGAAGATCGACGTGTGGGCGCCGATGAGCCCGAACGGGATCGTGGCGAGGGTCGTCACCACCGCGCCGATGAGGGCCAGCGGGCCGCCGCCCCAGCGGTCGGTCAGCTTCCCCGCGAGCGGCATGACGAGCGCCATGCCGAGCCCCTGCGGCGCGGTCAGCAGGCCGGTGTCGACGACGCTCTCGCCCCGGATCCCCTGCCAGTAGAGCGGCAGGAGGATCATCGAGCCGAACAGCGCTCCGCCCAGGCAGAACATCGCGAAGGAGGCGGACGCGAAGGTGGGACGCCGGTACAGGCGCAGGTCGAGCAGGGGGCGCGGGACCCGCAGCGCGTGCGCCACGAAGGCCCCGATCAGCGCGAGGCCGGCCAGGCACGGCAGCACGACCTTGGTCGCGGTGAAGCTGCCGGTCACGCCGATCTCGGCCAGGCCGTAGGTGAGCAACGGCAGGCCGGTGGCCATGAGCGCGAGCCCGCGCACGTCGAGCCGATCCGACGGCACGGGCTCGACGCTCGGCAGGATCCGCAGCGCCGCGATCACCGCGACGACGCCGATGGGGACGTTGACGAAGAAGATCCAGCGCCAGCTCGCGTTGTCGACGATCAGCCCGCCGATGGTCGGCCCGAGGATCGGCGCGAGCATGGCCGGGACCGCGACGATGCTCATCACCCGGCCCATGCGCTTGGGCCCGGCCACGTCGGCCATCATGAGCTGGCCGATCGGCAGGATCATGCCGCCGCCGACGCCCTGGATGACGCGGAAGACGATGAGCTCGGTCGCCGAGCTCGTCAGCCCGCACAGCACCGATCCCGTGGTGAAGAGCACGAGCGAGAGCAGGTAGACGCGCTTGGCGCCAAAGCGCCGCGCGGCCCAGCCGGTCACGGGGATCACGGCCGCCAAGGCCAGCATGTAGCCCGTCACGACCCACTGGATCTGGGCGATCGTGCTGTGCAGCTCGCGCCCCAGCGTGGCCAGCGCGACGTTGACGATCGTGGTGTCGAGGATCGACATGACCGAGCCGACGAGGACGACGGCGCTGACCCTCCAGACGTGGGCGTCGATGCGATCGGAGTCGGCGGTCATGGGGTGCGGTCAGGTGGGCGGGCCCCGAATGCCAAGGTACCGAAAGGGCAGGTACCGAAGCGACTCGCGGCCCGCCCGGGCTCACAGCCCCACGGCGGCGGACATCCGCTGCAGGGTCTCGTCGGCGCGCCGGCCGGCATGGCGCTCGCCCTCCTCGAGCGCGCCTTCGAGGCGATCGGGGTCGGCCATCAGGGCCTGGTGGCGCTCGCGCATCGGCGCCAGCGTCGCCTGCAGGTGGTCGGCGAGCAGGGCCTTGACGTCGCCGTAGCCGATGCCGCCGGTCCGGTAGCGCTCGCGGACCTCCCGGGCGGCGGCCGGGTCGGCGAACGTGTCGAGCAGCGCGACGAGCGTGCAGCGGTCGGGGTCCTTCGATTCCTCCGGGCGGCGGCTGTCGGTCACGACGCGGCGGATGAGCCCGGCCTGCACGTCGGGCGCCGCCAGGAGCGGGATGGCGTTGCCATGGCTCTTGCTCATCTTGCGCCCGTCGAGCCCGGGCAGCACGCCGCCGTTGCGCGCGAGGACCGCCCGCGGCTCGCGCACGCCGGGGCCATAGGCGCGCGCGAAGGCCCGGGCGACCTCGACGGCGATCTCCAGGTGCTGGGCCTGGTCGGCGCCGACCGGCACCTCGTCGGCGCGCATGGCCAGGATGTCGGCGGCCATCAGCACCGGGTAGGTGAACAGGCCCATGTTGACCCCGTGGTCGGGGTCACGCCCGGCGGCGGCGTTGGCGGCGACGAGCGCCTTGTAGGCATGGGCCCGGTTGAGCGTGCCCTTGCTCGTGAGGTTCGCCAGCAGGGCGCTGACCTGCGCGATGGCGGGCACGCGCGATTGCCGATAGAGGTGCACGCGGTCGTGGTCGAGGCCGCAGGCCAGCAGCGCGGCGGCCATCCTCCGCGTCCGCTCGCGGAGCTGATCGGGGTCGGGCCGGCTGTTGAGCGCGTGCAGGTCGGCGACGAACACGTAGGTCTCGCGATGGCCCTCGGCGGCGAGCTGGGCCAGCGGCCTGATGGCCCCGGCGTAGTTGCCGAGGTGCAGCTCGCCGGTCGGCTGCACACCGGTCAGGGTGACGGTCGGCGTGGTCATGGCGGTGGTCTCCTTTCGCGCGCCCACGGGTGGCGAGGGGCGGGAAGGCACCGTGGGCGCAGCGCAGCGCGTCCCCGCGTCAGGCGGAGTCGGCGTGGCGTTGCCGCAGAGAGGTGGCGACGCGGGCCGACGGCTAGCCGGCCCACCAGAACGCGCGCCCGCGAGACGGCGGGCGGTGCACAGCGCGAGGCAGCTGAGCGGAGGCGTTCATGGTGCGCTCATGATAGGCCGCTCGCGCGGGCGGCTATGTGGCGGGCGTCACGGTGCGCGCCCAGAACGAGAAAGACGCCCCGGCTCCCTTTGTGGAAGCCGAAGCGCCTGACCGTCGCAGTGGAGACGGCGGGAATCGAACCCGCGTCCGCAATCGCGCATGAGGTGGCGTCTACGAGCGTATCCGGCGCTCTGTTCTCGTCTCGGAGTCGCCTCGCCGGCGGGGTTCTCCGAGACCAGCCTCCTGAAGATGTCCCCGGTTTGGCGGAGGCAGACCGCCCCGGGTGATCCGGCATTTTGATGCAGGCGCTCCCCGCGGCCGGCAGGCGGGGGCCCACAGCTCACGGCTTAGCTAGTGGCTAAGCGGCGAGCGCGTACTCGTGAGAGTCCGCACTTATGGTTTTCCCGGGTGTTTTACGAGGCCGCCCGGGACCTCGACTCGCAACCACCCCTGCGAAACGACCACGTCGAAGCCTGTCGTCCCCGGGGTGTCCTACTGCACCCAGTCTAGCCCGCCTGAGGACCCGCGCGCGCGTGGCACCGCGACCGCGCCAGGGGGCGCCGTGGTTCGGGCACACAGGGCCGGCGGCGACGTGGCGGGAACGATGTCGGCGGGTGAGCGCCTTGACGAAAGCGACGCGGTTCCGAGCCACCTGGGGTGCTCTCGGCCACTTCGTCTCCGTGAGGAGTCTCCGTGGCTTCAGAGCGGCGGGCCTCGCAACCCCTGGGCCTCGCTCTCTGCGGCTCGGTTCCGCGTCGAGGGGGAACTTAGGATGGCGCCAGACGACGGTCAAGGGGCCGCCGACGACGAACCCGCATCCTCCGCGGAAATCGCGCCGGGAGCCCCTCGCGCAGGGTCGGGACCGCGGGTTTCGCCATCCTTCTGCGCCGATGCCGACCACCGAGCGCCTCGTGCTGCGTTCCTGGCGCCCGTCCGACCGCGGGCCGTTCGCAGAGCTCAACGCCGACCCCGAGGTCGTGGAGTTCCTCAACGACGGCGTGCCCTTCACCCGAGCCCAGAGCGACGAGCTCTTCGACGCCATCCAGCGCCACTGGGAGCAGCGGGGGTTCGGCCTGTGGTGCGCCGCCGGGCGCGAGGAGCCCGACGCGTGCCTGGGCTTCGTGGGCCTCGCCGTCCCCTCCTTCCTGCCCTCGGTCCTGCCGGCCGTCGAGGTCGGCTGGCGCCTGGCCCGTCCCGCCTGGGGGCGCGGCCTGGCGACGGAGGGGGCGCGAGCGTCTCTGCGCCATGCCTTCGAGGAGCTCGAGCTCGAGGCGGTCATCTCGATCATCGATCCCGGCAACGCGCGCTCCATCCGCGTGGCCGAGAAGCTCGGCATGCACCGCGGGGCCGCGCACGTGCATCCACGCACCCGCCGCAGATTGCTCGCCTACGAGATTTCGTCGCAGCGTGCGGGTTTTTCGCCCGGGCCATCTTGACCCCCGCGGATCGGCTCGCATACGTTCGTCCCAGACGCGGAACCGAGCCGCAGAGAGCGAGGCCCAGGGGTTGCGAGGCCCGCCGCTCTGAGATCACGGCGCTCCCTCGGGAGCTGACGTGGTGGAGAGCACCCCAGGCGGCTCGGGACCGCGTCGCCTTCGTTAAGGCACACTTGGTCAGTGACTCTGACTGACGTCCAAGAGGTCGCGTGGGACCTCGATCCGCTCGTCGAGGGCGACGGCCCCGACGGCGCCTATCGCCTGCTCGACGAGGCTGACGAGCGCGCCGCGCGCTTCGCCGAGAGCTATGCCGGCCGGGTCGGCGAGCTCGACGGCCCGGGGCTGGCCACGGCCATGGCCGAGCTCGAGGCCATCGTCGACCGCCTCGGCCGCGCCGGCTCCTACGCGATGCTGCGCTTCGCGGTCGACACGGCCGACCCGGCCAACGGCGCCCTGCTGGCGCGCGTTCAGGAGCGCGGCACGGCGGTGGAGACCAAGCTGCTCTTCTTCGAGCTCGAGTGGGCGGCCATCGACGACGAGCGCGTCGAGGAGCTGCTGAGCGCCGACGGGCTGGACACGACGCGCCACCACCTGCGCACCCTGCGCCGCTACCGCCCCCACCTGCTCTCAGAGCCCGAGGAGAAGCTCCTGACCGAGAAGGCCCTCACCGGCCGCGACGCCTGGACGCGCCTGTTCTCCGAGCTGACGAGCGCGATCCGCGTCGAGCTCCCCGACGCAGACGACGGGGTGCCGCTCGACGTCGCCCTCAGCCGCCTCATGTCGCCCGACCGCGAGGTGCGCCGCACGACCGCCGAGGCGGTCAGCGCCGCGCTCGAGCCCGGACTGCGCACGCGCGCCTCGGTGTTCAACACGCTGCTGCTCGACAAGGCGGTCGACGACCGCCTGCGCTCCTTCCCCAGCTGGCTCGCGAGCCGCAACCTGGCCAACGAGGCCAGCGACGAGTCGGTGGAGGCGCTGCTCCAGGCCGTGCGCTCCAACTACGACCTGCCCCGGCGCTGGTATCGCCTCAAGGCCGAGCTGCTCGGCATCGAACGGCTGGCCGACTACGACCGCATGGCGTCGGTGGCCGACGAGGAGACCGCCGTGCAGTGGCCCGAGGCCACCGACCTCGTGCTCACCTCCTTCCACGAGTTCTCGCCGGTGCTCGGCGACCTCGCCCAGCGCTTCTTCGACGAGCGCTGGATCGACGCCCCCGTGCGCCCGAACAAGCGCGGCGGGGCCTTCTGCGCCTACACGACGCCCAGCGTCCACCCCTTCGTGATGCTCAACTACACGAGCCGCCGGCGCGACGTCCTCGTGCTCGCCCACGAGCTCGGCCACGGCCTGCACGCGGCGCTCGCGATCCCCCGCGGGCCGCTGGAGCAGCACACGCCGCTGACCGTGAGCGAGACCGCGTCGGTCTTCGGGGAGACGCTCGTCTTCCAGCGCCTGCTCGAGGCGGCGGACACGCCGCGCTCCCGGCTCGCCCTGCTGGCCGAGAACATCGAGGGCTCGATCGCCACGGTCTTCCGCCAGACGGCGATGAACGGCTTCGAGGCGCTGGTGCACACCGCGCGGCGCGAGGAGGGCGAGCTCAGCGTCGATCGCTTCGGCGAGCTCTGGCAGCAGTCGCAGGCCGAGATGCTCGGCGACGCGGTGGAGATCACCGAGGGCTATCGCATGTGGTGGTCCTACGTGCCGCACTTCATCGGTACCCCGGGCTACGTCTACGCCTACGCCTACGGCCAGCTGCTGGCCCTCAGCGTGTACCGCCGCTACCTCGAGGAGGGCGAGGGCTTCGTGCCGCGCTACCTCGAGCTGCTCGGCGCGGGAGGCTCGCGCAGCCCCGAGGAGCTCGCCGCCATCGCCGGCCTCGACCTCGAGGACCCCACCTTCTGGGCCCAGGGGCTCGATCTCGTGCGCAACCAGCTCGAGCTGGCCGAGGCCGCGGCCGCGGAGGTCCGGGCCGGCGGCTGAGTCTCAGCCGCCCGCGCGGCGCACGAGGAAGTCGCGCACCACGCTGACGTAGGCGTCGTTCTCCTCCACGAAGCCCATATGGCCGCTGTGCTCGAGGACCACGAGCTCGGCGTCGCGCAGGCCCTCTGCCATCGCCTCGGCCGCCGCCACCGGGCAGGTGCGGTCGTGGCGCCCGGCGAGGACGAGCACCGGATGGGTGACGTCGGCGAGGCGGTCCTCGACGGCGATCGCGCCGTAGTCCTCGGTCGCGGCGGCGCGCAGGACGTCGGGCCCGTAGACCGCGTCGCCCATCGCGGCGCGCAGGTCGTCGATGCGCGGGTCGCGCGGGTCGGCGAAGTGGAAGGGGAGCTGGTCGGAGAGCAGCGCCGCGACCTCCTCCTGGGTGCGCGCCTGGGCCTCCCGCGCCCACGACGCCTGGACCTGCTCGCGCAGCTCGATGGGTTCGAAGGCGGCGAGCTCCTGCTCGACGTGGGCGAGGAAGCGCGCGTCGGGGATGCCGCTCGAGACGATCGTCGCGGCCGGTCGCCCCGGGAAGTCGACCGCGTGCCGCAGCGCGATGAAGGCCCCGTAGGAGTGGCCGAGCACCGCGTAGCGCTCGAGCCCCAGGGTGCCGGCCATCGCCTCGATGTCGGCCGCGTGATGGGCCAGCCCCCACGTCTCGGGCGCGGAGGGCTCCGAGCGTCCGCTGCCGCGCTCGTCGACCAGCAGCAGCCGGCACCGACCGCCGAGCGCGTCGAGGTAGGAGCCGAACATCGTGTGGTCGAGGCCCGGGCCGCCGTGCAGGACGAAGAGGGCGAGATCGCCCGCGCCGCGCTCGGCCACGTGCAGACGGGTGTCACCGACGTCGACGAGCATCGGCGCACCCTATCCTCGGTGTGAGATGAGTGAGCAGCACACCCCCGGGATCTCAGGCGGCTGGCAGCCGCCGGCCGCGCCCGATCCGCCGGCCCAGCGGCCGGCGCCCTTCGGCGAGCCGCGGCGCCCGTGGTGGCGCCGGGCCGGCAGCGGCCTGCTCGCGACGCTGCTGGTCATCGGCGCCAAGCTCAAGACGCTCCTGCTCCTGCTGCCCAAGCTCAAGGTCCTCACCACCTCGGGCTCGATGATCGTGTCGGTCGGGGCCTACGCCCTGATCTGGGGATGGAGGTTCGCCGTCGGGTTCGTGGTGCTGCTCTTCATCCACGAGATGGGTCACGTCATCGCCCTGCGCCGCGAGGGCGTGGAGGCGAGCGCACCCGTCTTCATCCCCTTCCTGGGCGCGGTGGTGTGGGCGAAGTCGCTGGGCGGCAACGCGCTGGCCGAGGCCCGCGTGGGCCTGGCCGGGCCGATCCTCGGCACCATCGGCGCGGCGGCCTGCCTGCCGATCGCCGCCGCGACGGGCAGCGACCTGTGGCAAGCGCTGGCCTTCACCGGGTTCTTCCTGAACCTCTTCAACCTGCTGCCGGTGACGCCGCTGGACGGCGGCCGCGCGATGGCCGCGCTGGCGCCGTGGATGTGGTTCGTCGGCCTTGGCGCGATCGTCGTCCTCGCCCTGGCCTTCCCCAATCCGATCATCCTCATCATCGCCCTGGTCGGCGCCTTCGACGTCTACGGACGCTGGTCGCGCCGGCGCCGGGGCGGCGACGACGCGCGCGCGTACTACGCGGTGCGCGGGCGCGACCGCGCGCTGGTCGGCCTGGTCTACCTCGCGCTCATCGCCGTGCTCGTGGTGGGCATGGACGCGACCCACCTGCAGCGCTCGATCCCCGGCTAGGACGCGCGCCGTGGCGGTCTAGCGGCGCCACAGGCCCAGCGCGGGCCCGAGTACCACGAAGCACACCACGACCGCCAGCCCCTCGAGGCCGGCGATCGCGAACGCCTCGCCGACGCCGCCGTGCTCCACGCGGTCTCGCGCGAAGGCGCCCGCCGCGGCGACCGCGGTGGTGACCAGGAGCAGGCGGCGGGCGTCGAGAGTCGGGACGGGGAGGCGGACCAGTCGTCTGAGGTCCTCGAGCGGCGGGCGGACGGCGGGCGCGCCGGGATCGTCGAGCCGCCGAGCGAGCGCTCGGGCGCGCAGCACCGCGATCAGCGCCCCACAGGCCAGCGCCGGGCCGGCGAGGAGCACGGCCGCGGACCCGCGGCCGGGGAGCGCGGCGCCCGCGGAGAACATCGTCACCCCGGCCGCGACGAGCGCGCAGGCGTTGCGCCGGGCCAGCAGCACGACGTCTGCCGGGGCCATGGCCGAACGTCGCAGGACGAGGGCCTGCACCAGCGCGAGGCCCGCGGCCACGGCGGCCACCTGGGCGCCGACGAAGAAGGCGATCGCCCACCATGCCGGTGCCGTGGCGTGCGTGGTGGCGGCGTGGATGAGCGCGAGCGTCGAGCCGCCGGTCGCCAGCACGGCGGCGGCGGTGGCGAAGGTCGAGCGCACCCCGCGCCGGGCCGCAACCTCGGCATCGAAGCCGGCGGCGATCTCCGAGGCCGGCCCGAAGGCGCGCACCGCCTCGTGCTCGCCGCGGTCGGCCGCGGCGTCGGAGAGGTGATCGCGGCACTCGCGCAGGAAGCGCCGGCGTACGGAGCCGCGCACGTGCAGCGCACCGCCCAGCTCCGCGAGGTACGCGTCGATCGTCCTCACGCCGGCTCTCCGAGCACCCGGTCGACGGCGGTGGAGAACGCTCGCCACTCCTGCCGCGACGCCGTCACCGCGCGGCGGCCGGCCGGCGTCAGCCGGTAGATCCGCCGGCGCCGTCCGTCGCCCGTGCTCCACGAGCTCTCGACGAGCCCGCCTCGCTCCAGCCGGTGCAGCGCGGGGTACAGCGACCCCTCGTGGACGCCGAGCTCTCCCCCGCTGCGCTCGGTCAGCCGCTGGCTGAGCTCATAGCCGTGGCCGGGCGCGTCGCCCAGCACGGCCAGCAGGAGCCGGTCGAGGTGGCCTCGCAGGAGATCGGCGGACATGAAGGCCATGATACATAGACGGCCGAGGCATAGACGATCGATGCATCATGGAGCCGATGAGTTCGGGCCGCGGCGCGGGTCTGGAAGGTGGATACGCACGCGATCAGCCGACCCAAGGAGGCCGCACAGATGTTGAGGGAGTTCTCCGCCCGTCTGCAGAAGGGCCAGAGCAAGGGCGCGTGGACCTACGTCGTCATGGACGGATCCGCGGAGTTCTTCGGCACGAAGGGGCTCGTGAAGGTCCGCGGCACCATCGACGGAGCGCCGTTTCAGAGCGCCTTCATGGCCCTCGGCGACGGAACGCACAAGCTCCCCGTCAAGGCCGGCCTGCGCAAGGCCATCGGGAAGGGCGCGGGCGACACCGTGTTCGCGCGCCTGGAGGAGCGGATCGGCTAGCAGGGCCCGCGCTCAGGCGACGTCGCGGCCGCGGTCCATCAGCGCCGCCGCGAGCTCTTCGCGCGTCGACCGGCGCCTCGAGCTGGTGGCGCAGGACGACCTCCTCGCCGGCTTCGCCGCGCTCGACGACGCTCACGCGATCGAGTGCGCGAGCCATTGACTCACGACGGCACCTGCGCCAACCATCTCGAGAACACCAGCCCGGCGTGCGAGCTGGCCCTCGCCGGGCCCTTCGCGCTCAGCGGTCGTACACCGTGGCCAGCCGCGCCAGCGTCAGCGCTCCGAGCAGCAGCCCGAAGTCGCGCAGGGCGATGTCGTAGTAGCCGGAGTAGGTGAGCAGGTTGAGGATGATGCCGCCGAGCCACGCGGCGACGAGCAGGGCGCCGTAGCGGGGGCGCACGGCGACGCAGAGGCCGGCCACGATCTCGATGACGCCGACCACGTGCATCGCGTCGCTGGCGCTGCCGGGCAGGATGTCGTTGATCCATGGCGCCAGGTAGACGGTCCAGTCGACCATGACGTTGGCGAACTTGTCCAGCCCGAAGAGGATCGGGGCGACGGTGAAGGCGACGCGCAGCAGCGTGAAGGCCTGAAAGGCGGCGTCGGTGCGCATCCGGGTCGAGACGCTGCTCGCGGGCGCAGCGGCCGAGCCGACGGTGGTGGTGGACATGCGACTCCTCCTGGTGACGGTTACGCCAGAGTTGGCGGCGCCGCCCGGCGCGGTCTTACGCGCCGCCGTCGCGAGCGTCCGCGTCCGCTTCGGCGGACACGAGCGCGAGCAGGCTCTCGTGGTCCTCCTTGCAGGCGGGGCAGCCCTCGAGGTGGGCGCTCATGCCCGGCACCGCCGCCTCGGCGTCGGCGCCGGCCAGCGTCAGCTCGACGTGGCGGTCGAGCAGCTCGAAGCACTGCTCGCAGGTCAGCTCGGGCCCGGCGGGGCCGAGGACGCGGCGCAGGCGCTGCAGATCGTCGTGCTCGGGGTGGCTCATGGCGAGCTCCCGTGGTCGCGGAGGTCGGGGTCCAGGCCGCGGGCGGCCAGGCACGCGCGCAGCCGCCGGCGCGCGTCGTGCAGCGTCTTGTAGAGGGCGCCGCGCGTGGTCTGAAGGCGCTCGGCGAGGACGTCGATCGGGACGTCGTCGAGCGTGACGGCGACGAGGACCTCGCGCTGGTGGGGCGTGAGGTCCTCGGCGATGGCTTCGCTCACGGCGGCCAGGAGCTCGGCCATCTGAGCGTCGTGGTGCGGCGAGGAACGGGGATCCGCGAAACCGGGCCAGCCGGCGGGCTCGAGGGTCACCTCGCGCTCGTTCCAGGCGCGGCGGCGCATCTTCACGCCCGCCTCCAGCAGCGCGAACTTGTAGGCCCACGTGGTGAAGCGGCTCTCGCCGCGGAAGTCGTCGAGCTTGGCCAGCACCGCGACGAGCGCGTCGTGGGCGCTCTGGTGGGCCACGTCGTCGAGCTGCTCGCGCCCGACGTGGTGCGCCGCGCCGGAGCGCCGGTGGACCTCGAAGCGCGCGGCCCGCAGCAGCAGCTCGTGCAGGCGCCCCACGGCCTCGGCGTGGGTGCGAGCGTCGCTCGAGCGCAGCGTCGCGAGCCACTCGCGCGAGTCTGGATCGGTCGGCAGCTGGGTCACGGGGCGGGCGATCGTCAGCGCGACGCTATCGGCCGCCCGCCGCCGGCGGCGCAGAGGCGCCGGCTCGACGTGCTCGCGGCGGTGGTGGGCGGCGGCCTCCATCTGCACCTTGGCGACGCGGCGCGATGGATTCTTACCCGTAAGAACGACGGCGGGACCGACGCGAAGGCCCCGATGAGCGAACCAGCGCTGCACCTCCTCGACGCCGCGGCCGGCCGGCACATCGACATCGACGCCGCCACGCGCGCCGGCCGCGACCTGCTGCTCGCCCTCGGAGCCGACCTCGACGACGAGGCCGTGCGCGAGACCCCGCGGCGCATGGCCGAGGTCTACGCCGAGCTGTTGACCCCGCAGGACTTCGCCCCGACGACGTTCCCCAACGACGAGGGCTACGACGAGCTCGTCGTCGCGTGCGACATCCCCTTCCACGCGCTGTGCATGCACCACCTGCTGCCCTTCCGCGGCGTCGCGCACATCGGCTACCTCCCGGGCGAGCGGATCATCGGGCTGTCCAAGCTCGCCCGCGTCGTGGACCTCTTCGCGCGTGACCTCCAGGTCCAGGAGCGCCTGACCGAGCAGATCGCCGGCTGGCTCGACGCGCACCTGAGGGCCAAGGGCCTCGGCGTGGTGCTCGAGGCCGAGCACCTGTGCATGACGCTGCGCGGCGTCCAGAAGCCGGGAGCGAGGACCGTGACCTCGGCGCTGCGCGGCTCGGTGCGCGACGACCCGCGCACCCGCCAGGAGTTCCTGGACCTGACGCGCCGGCGTCAGTAGCGCTCGCTGATCGCGCGCTCGATGTCGCGCTGCTGGTCGCGCGACTTCATCGACTCGCGCTTGTCGAAGCGGTCCTTGCCACGCCCGAGCGCGATCTCGACCTTGGCCCGCGGCCCGGAGAAGTAGATGCGCGTCGGCACGAGGGTCAGCCCGCGCTCCTGGGTCTGCGCGACCATGCGGTCGATCTCGCGCCGGTGGGCCAGGAGCTTGCGCGGGCGGTCGGGATCGTGGTTCTCGCGGCTGGCCGGACCGTAGGGCGGGATGTGGACGTTGTGCAGCCACAGCTCGCCATCGCGCACCTGCGCGTAGCCGTCCTTGATCTGCGCCGTGCCGCTGCGCAGCGACTTCACCTCGGTGCCCGCGAGCACGACGCCGCACTCGACCCGGTCGGTCAGGTCGTAGCGGTAGCTCGCGTAGCGGTTGGTGGCGACGTCGCCGGGCGCCACCTTGCGTTTCTTGCCCTTGGCCATCGCCTTTCACAGTAGCCTCCCGGCGGTGAGGAGGGCTCTGGCCGCGGCCATCGTGCTCGCGCTGGGCACCGGCGCCGGGCTGCCGGGCGCGGCCGCCGCCAAGCGCGCGCCGTCGCGCCTGCGCGCCTTCTCGTCCTGCCCCGCGCTCGTCGGCTACGCCCAGGGGCACTTCGGCCGGACGCACGGCACGCCCGGCGGCGGCGTGACGCCGCTCGCCGAGCCCGCGATCCCGGGGCGCGCGCCGACCGAGACGAGCGCCCCGACCGCCGTCGCCAAGCCGGACGCGCCGGCCTTCTCGACCACCAACGTGCAGGAGGAGGGCGTCGACGAGCCCGACGTGGTCAAGACCGACGGCACGACGATCTTCACCGTCGCGGGCGACACGCTCTACGCCGTGGCCGCGACGGGCGCGGGCGCGCCGCGCATCACGGGGTCGCTGAAGCTCGGGCGCTCGGGCGGAGACCTCCTGCTCCAGGGCCGTCGTCTGCTCGTGATCCAGAGCGCCGGCCAGCCGATCGGGATCGAGCCGCTCGCCGGCGGCGGGGCGCCACGGCTGGCGGTGGCGCCCGGCTCGGGGCAGACCGTCCTCACCGAGGTCGACGTGAGCGACCCGGCCGCCCTGAAGGTCGCGCGCACGCTCACCCTCGACGGCCGGTACGTCAACGCGCGCCAGAACGGGGCGACGGCGCGCGTCGTGCTCTCCTCGACGCCGCGGGCCTACAGCGTGGCCGGCGTGCGCGGCCGGGCCTCGGGCTGGCTGCCGCGCTCGCGCTTCGTCTCGCGGATCTCGGGACGCCATCGCACGCGCACGGTGGTCGCGTGCCGCGCGGTGCGCCGGCCGCCCGCCTTCTCCGGCCTCGGGACGGTGTCGATCCTCACCATCGACCTCGACAAGGGGCTGTGGGAGGTCGACGCCGACGCGGTCATGACCGACGCGCAGACCGTCTACGGCTCCACGAGCCATCTGTACGTCGCGACCCAGCGCTGGATCGACCCGCAGACGGCGGCCGGCGACCTGCCGACGACCACGACGCTCATCCACCGCTTCGACGTCTCCGACCCCGACCGCACGACCTACGAGGCCAGCGGCGAGGTCCCCGGCTACCTGCTCAACCAGTACTCGCTCTCCGAGAAGGGCGGCGACCTGCGCGTGGCCTCGACGGCCGACCCCGTGTGGTGGCAGGGCCGCCAGCAGGGCTCGTCGCAGAGCCAGGTGACGGTCCTGCGCCGCGACGGCGCGACGCTCGCTCCCGTCGGGCGCGTCTCCGGGCTGGGCCGGGGCCAGCGCATCTACTCCGTGCGCTTCATCGGCGACGTCGGCTACGTCGTGACCTTCCGCCAGGTCGATCCGCTCTACACGATCGACCTGTCCGATCCGACGGCCCCGAAGGTGCTCGGCGAGCTCGAGCTGCTCGGCTACTCCGCCTACCTGCACCCGATCGGCCCCGACCTCCTGCTCGGCATCGGGCAGGACGCCACGCCGGACGGCCGGACCAAGGGCGTGCAGGTGTCGCTCTTCGGCGTCGGCGACCCCGCCCATCCGAAGCTGCTGGCCCAGCACGCGCTCGGCGCCGCGTCGTCCTCGCAGGTCGAGTTCGACAGCCACGCCTTCCTGTACTGGGCCCCGCGCCAGCTCGTCGTGCTGCCGGTCGAGGTCTTCGACGCCGGCGCCGGCAAGTCGTCGTCGCCGGGCTTCACCGGCGCGGTGGCGCTGACCGTCACCCCGTCGGGCATCGCCGAGGCGGGCCGCGTCGCACACGACCCCGCCGACGGCTACGTCCCACCCATCACGCGCTCGGTCGTCATCGGCGACCAGCTGCTGACGGTGTCCGACGGCGGCGTGCTGGCCAGCGCGCTGAAAGGCTTCGGGCGGCTCGGGTGGGTGGCGTTCCCGCCGCCGCCGGTGGCTTCGTCGCCGCCCGGTCCCCGCTGAGATCTCCGCCCGCGTTCTTGGCGCTGCCCGGCGCTTGCTGCCGCATCGAGGGAAGGAAGGGTGGCGGCGATCGGAGCGCGAGCGGCTCCTCGTGCGGCGGCGGTTCCCGGCGCGGAGCCCCTGCGCACGTCGCGCGCCTTTCGCAACACCCTGCGCCGGGCCCGCAGGTCGAACGTCGGTCTTCCCCCGTCTGGAGGGGGTAGGACCGACGTTCGACGCCCCGGGGCTCCACAAGCTGTTGCGAAAGACGCGCGAATCCACCCCTGACACCCAGGCGCCTGAGGACGACGACCCGCGCCCCGAAACCACGGCCAGCCCCTCTTCCCCCTCGGTGAGGCTGTGAGCGCCGCGCACCCCCGCCCACGAGGCGCGGGAGAACGCGACCGAAGCTACCCCACCGCCTCACGCAGGAACGCGTACTGCTCCGCCCGCGCGGCCGCCGTCACCTGCAGCGGGAAGGCGTTGAACCCGTGGATCGCCTCCGGCCACGTGCGCAGCTGCGCCCGGGCGCCGGAGGCCGCCCAGCGCGCGTGCATGAACAGGGAGTCGTCGAGCAGCGGGTCCAACGTGCCGACCGTGAAGAGCGCGGGCGGCAGGTCGTGCAGCGAGGCGTAGAGCGGCGAGACGTCCGGGTCGCGGCGCGCCTCCTCGCCCAGGCCGGGCAGGAACATGTCGCCGAAGTAGTGCAGGATGGGCGTGGAGAGGATGAGGTTGCGCTCGCCCCACAGCCGCTGGCTGGGCGTCATCGACAGGTCGAAGGCGCCGTAGATCAGGTTCGCCGCGGCGAACGCCCCGGTGATCGCGTGGCGGTCGCGCAGGCGCAGGAGGGTCACCGCGCTCAGGTGGCCGCCCGCCGAGTCGCCGCCGATCGTCGCCATGGGCGGGAGTCCGAGCGCCTCCAACCCGTCACGCAGCAGCCACAGCGCCGCGTCCTCGCAGTCGTCGCACGCCGCCGGGTAGGGATGCTCGGGCGCCAGGCGGTAGTCGACGCTCACCGCACACAGGCCGGTGGCGTCGGCGAGCTCGACGAGCAGGGGGTCCTGGAGGTCCGCCGCGCTCAGGGCCCAGCCGCCGCCGTGGATGTGCAGGTAGGCGCCCACGGCCGTCTGCCCGGGCGCGACGACGCGCAGCGCGATCGGCCCCGAGCGGCCTTCGATCGTCAGGTCTCGCGCGCGCTCGGGGAGAAAGCGCGGCGCCGGGAAGATGCCGCCGCCCTCCCGGCGCTGGCGGCGCGCCTGCGCGACGGGCATCTCGTGCGTCGCCGGGTTGGCGGCGAGCTGGCGCTCGAGCTCGGCGTTGAAGGCCCGCGTCTCGGCGAGCACGTCGTCGGCCACGGCGGTCATGGCCCGATCCTACGACTCCGGGATGCCGACGAGGTCGAGGTCCACGCGGCCGCGCGGAGCGTCGACCTGTCGCACCGCGACCCGCACCGGGTCGCCGAGCCGGATGACCCCGCCCGTGCGCGTGCCCAGCAGCATCGTCCCCTGCTCGTTGAGCTCCCACCAGTCGCCGCGCAGGCGGCGCACGGGCAGCATCCCCTGGTAGTCGCCGCCGAAGGTCACGAAGGCGCCGGCGCCGATGAGGCCGGTGACCTCGCCGTCGTAGAGCGTCTCCCAGCCGCCTTCGTACATGTCGCGCTCGAGTAGGAAGCAGCGCGCGACGTCGTCGGCGTCGCGCTCGATGACCATCGCGTCGCGCTCGCGCGACGAGGTCCACTCGGCCGCCTCGTCGAGCGCGCCCGCCCGTGGCGCGTCCTCGCCCCCGCCCACCGCGCTGAGCAGCGCCCGGTGGCAGACGAGGTCGGGATAGCGGCGGATGGGCGACGTGAAGTGGCAGTAGTGCGACGAGCGCAGGCCGGCGTGGCCGAGGTTGGCCGGTGAGTAGCGCGCCTGCTTGAGCGAGCGCAGGACGAGCGACGTGAGGGCCAGGCGGCCGTGTCCGGTGCGGCGCACGTGCTGATCGACGAGCACCGAGCACTGCGCGACGATGTCGGCCGCCTCGGAGGGGGCGAGCGGCTCGGGCACGGGGGGCGTGGCGATGTCTAGCGACGCGAGCTGGTCGACGAGGCGCAGGACCGATTGCGGCTCCGGGCGCTCGTGGATGCGATAGAGCGTCGGGATCGAGCGCTCCTCGAGCATCGTCGCGACGGCCTCGTTGGCGGCGATCATCAGGTGCTCGATGAGCCGGTGCGACTCGGTCTGCACCGAGGCCACCGCCTCGACCAGGTGACCCCGGCGATCGAAGGCGAACTCGGGCTCGACGGACTCGATGGCCAGCGCGCCGCGGCTCTCGCGGCGCGCCTGGAGCGCCCTGGCCGCCGGGCGAGCGGCCGCGAGCGGCTGCGCCCATGGCTCCTGCGCCTCCTCCGCGCCGGCGAAGATGCGGTCGACGCGGTCGTAGTCCAGGCGCTCGTCGGAGCGGATGACCGAGCGAGAAAAGGACGCCTTGACGGTCTGCGCGCCGCGCAGCTCGAGCTCGACGGTGACCGCCAGGCGGTCGACCCCCGGGCGCAGCGAGCAGGCGTCGTTCGAGAGCGCCTCGGGGAGCATCGGCTCGACCGCGCCGGGCACGTAGACCGAGGTGGAGCGCCGGTAGGCCTCGCGGTCGACCGCCGTGCCGGGCCGCACGTAGGCCGAGACGTCGGCGATGTGGACCCAGACGCGCCAGTGCTCGTCGCCGAGGGCCTCGCACGAGATCGCGTCGTCGAAGTCGCGGGCCGTGACCGGGTCGATGGTGAACGTCGGCAGCTCGGTGAGGTCGCGGCGCGCGACGTCGGGCGGGCGCGCCTCCTTGGCGGCGCGCTCGACCCCTGCGGGGAACGAGCGCCGCAGGCCGCGATCGAGCATCAGCGCCTCGAGGACGTCGCGGGCGACGTCGGGGCGCCCGAGCACCCGCGCGATCTTGTGGCGCCCGCCCTTGGCGTTGGGGTGCAGCAGGGCCAGCCGCCCGGGGCGCGCGTCGCGCGAGCGCTCGACCGTCACGCGCCGCCCGCGCCCGAAGAACGGCTCGCCGACGAGGAAGCGGCCGCGCTGCTCGAGCACGACGACGCGCGGCGGGGCGTCGGTCAGGACGGGCACTTGGCTCCGGCGACGGCCATGGCCCGGTCGAGGCCCTCGTCGGTCTTGGTCTTGGGGTCGTCCTTGGCCCGGACGTCGGGGATGATGCCCTTGCCGGTGGAGACGCCCTTGCCGCCGAGGTTGCGGCCCTTGGGCGTGAAGTACTGGCCGGCCGTGATGTCCAGCGCGCCGCCGTTGGAGAGCTCGAGGACCTCCTGGAAGACGCCCTTGCCGAAGGTCTCGGTGCCCACGACCTTCGCCCGGTCGCGGTCCTGCAGCGCGCCCGTGACGATCTCGGAGGCCGAGGCGGTGTCGCCGTTGACGAGCACCGACATGGGCGCGGTGGGGACGACCGGATCCCCCGTGGCGCGCAGCGTCTGCTCCTTGACCGCCCGCCCGCGCGTGGTGACGATCGGGCCGTCCTTCAGGAAGGCCGAGGCGATGAGCTGCGCCTCGGAGACCAGCCCGCCGCCGTTGTCGCGCAGGTCGAGCACGAAGGCCTTGGCCCCCCGCTTCTGCAGCTTGCGCAGCGCGGCGTAGACCTCGGCGTGCGCCCCCGAGCTGAACTGCGACAGGCGCACGACGCCGACCTGGCAGCCGTGCGAGGAGCGAAGCTGTGAGGCGACGACCGGCACGGTCACCGTCGAGCGCGACACGGTCTTCGTGTAGTGCTTGGTCCCGCGCAGCCACGTCAGGCGCACCTGGCTGCCGGGCGGCCCCTTCACGCGGTCGACGGACTCCTGCTGCGACAGGCCGGCGAGGTCGTGCCCGTCGGCGGCGACGATGACGTCGCCCTGGTGCAGGCCGGCCCGCTTGGCCGGCGAGCCGTCGTACACCGCGTCGACCCGAAGGCCCTTGGGATGGCGCGAGACCTGCAGCCCGACGCCCGAGAACTCGGAGTTCTGCGCATCCTTGAAGCGCTTGTACTGGGCCGGGTTGAAGTAGTTGGAGAAGCGGTCGCCGAGCTTGCTCACCACGCCGGCGATGGCGTCGTCGGCCAGCGCCGACTTGGGGATCTGGCGGTAGTACGTGTCGTGCACGCGGTCGATCGCCTCCTTGACGACCGCCGTATCGCTGTCGCCGACGAGCGCGTCGCGCACCGGCCCCGGCAGCCAGTCCGAGTGCCGCCCGCCGACCCACATCCCGAGCAGCGCAACGACGACCACGAGGGCAGCGAGCGGAACGAAGCGGGGAACGGGCGCGAGCCGGCGCAAGGCCCACAGGGTACGAGGCGGCACGTCTGCGGCACGTCAGGCGCGCGGCGGCGGCCCGCAGGGCCCATGCCATGATCGGGACGCCGATGAGCGAGCCTACCTTCTACTACGACTTCAACTCGCCCTACGCCTATCTGGCCGCGCACCGCGTCGACGAGGTGCTCCCCGTCCGCGCGCGCTGGCAGCCGATCGCCTTCGGCGCCCTGATCCGCCAGATCGGCAAGGTGCCCTGGTCGCTGCAGGGCAGCCCGGCGCGCGAGCGCGGCCAGCGCGAGTGCGAGCAGCGGACCGCCGCGCTCGGGCTTCCGCTGCGCTGGCCCGAGGGCTGGCCGGATCGCAACTACTCGATCCTGGTCCTGCGCGCCGCCCTCGTGGCCGCCGAGCACGACCGCCTGCGGGCGTTCTCGCTGGCCGCCTTCCGCCGCGGGCTGGGCGAGGGCGGCGACCTGCGTCACCTCGACACCGTCCTCGCGTGCGCGCGCGACGCCGGCGTCGACCCGGAGGCCGTCGCCCGGGGCGTCGAGGCGCCCGCGGTCAAGCAGGGCCTGCGCGACGCGACCGACGCGGCGATCGCCCGCGGCGTCACCGGCGTGCCGACCGTCACCGTCGGCGACGAGCTGTTCTGGGGCGACGACCGCCTCGAGGACGCCGCGGTGGCGCTGGCGCGCGCCTAGGAGACTCCTGAAGAAGTGGGTTTTGCCGCGCGGCGTCGGTGGCGCTGCGCGGCGTGGTTGGGCGGGTGAGGGAGAGTGGGTCGGGGTGTTGGTGGTGCGGTTAGGCGGTTTGGGTTGCCAGGCGGCGGGCGATGGGGTTGAGGTTGACCAGGGCGGCGGCCCAGGCGGCCTGTAGTCGGGCTTTGGCGCGTCCGATGTAGCGGCTCTTGCGCGCGCCGTAGCGGTGGGCGAGCAGGCCGAGGAGCCGTTCGATCCGTGGGCGGGTGCGGCGCAGGTGCTCGGCGGTGGCGGGATCGTTGAGCGTTTGGCGCGCGGCGATGATGAGCTCTTCGTCGGGCGCGATGAGGATCGATCGCCGTCCGCGGCCGGGCGCGACGCAACGATCGCGCAACGGGCAGTCGTCGCAGACGGCCTTGGCAAAGCTCGCGCGGCGCTGGCCGGAGGGCTCGGTGCGGACCCGGGCGATCTGTCGGGCCGGGCAGGTCACGGTCCCGGCAGCAAGATCGATGTGAAAGTCACGCTTGGCTAGCCGGCCCTCAACGACCGGCGCCTCGGGCACGGGCGCCAGCACCTCGACATCGCGGTCGGCCAGCTCGGCGCGCACCGGCCCGGTCCCGTAGGCGGTGTCGCCCAGCACCCGCCGCGGGCGCCGCTCGGCGGGCTGAGCGTCGATGAGATGCTTGGCCTGCGGGCCGTCCTGCTCGCCCGCCTGAGCGACGTCGATCGCGATGATCAGCGGCTCGGGTGTGTTGGTTGCCGCCGCCCGAGAGCTTGTAGCCGTCAAAGCGCTGGTGCTGGCTCTTGCGCCCGTGACGCATCTCGCGATCGACGGTCGAGATGATGCGGTCCGCGCGCGTGCCGTGGTGCAGGCGCGGCACGCCGTCCTCGTCGAGGTCGAAGTCCTGGCCGACGAGCTCGCGCAGCAGCGCGTGCGCGTCGGCGACCCGCTCGTCGCCCAGCAGCCCGTCGGCGCCTTCGACCCCGCGCAGCGCGCGCTCGGCGTCCACCGCGACACGCGAGAGCATCCGCTCGCGCTCAGCCTTCTCGCGCCAGCGGCAATCGGGCTTCTCGCTGGGGCGCGCATAGTCGAACTCAAGGGCGCGATCCAGCATCCCGGCGGCCGGCTCGTCGACCGTCGCCACCGCGTCGAGCAGCTTCTTGACGCCATGGCGGACGAGCCGGACGGTGTCCTGGGTGGCGGCCGCCCCGAGCATCGGGGTGGAATCGATGATCTGCTCGGCCGGCGCGTCGAGCAACCCGAGCTCGCCGGCCACCACCAGCGTGCGCTCCAGCGCCACGCGCTCCATGCGATGCAGCAGCAGCCGGGCGCGGAACCTGGTCAGGCTCGTGGGGTGCCAGCCCCCATGGTCGACCGGTAGATCCAGCGCGATCTTCCAGCGCAGATCCCACGCCACCGCCTCCATCGCCGCCTCGTCCGACAGCCCCGTGCGGTGCTGCAACAGCATCACCATGGCCAGCTTCGACGGCGCGATCGACGGGCGCCCCATCCCCAGCGAATAGCACGCCGCGAAGTCCTCATCGCGCACGATCCGCTCGCCATGCTCGGCCAACAAAGCAAACAACGAGCCCTCCGGAAGCGGCCCCATCACCTGCGCCGCATCGAAAAACCCGACCTGACCAGACGCCACCGAGAGCATGCCCGACAGGGTCTTAAACCCCCCGGACAGACCCGACTATTTCAGGACCCTTCTAGACGCGCAGGAAGCGGCGCAGCGAGAGCCCGGACCCCGCGGCGCTCACCCCGATCGACGCGGCCAGCAGGACGGCCACGAGCACGCCGAGGTGGATCGTCTTGGGCGCGGCGAGCAGGGCGAACTGGCTGATGAGCGGGTCGAGCAGGGCGATCTTGCCCACCAGGAGCAGAAGGATCGCCATCAGGCCACCGAGCGCGCCCAGGACGATGCCCTCGATGACGAACGGCCAGCGGATGAACCAGTCGGTCGCGCCCACCAGCTTCATGACCTCGACCTCGCGCCGGCGTGAGAAGAGCGAGAGCCGGATCGTGTTGGAGACGAGCAGGACGCTGGCGACGACGAGCAGCAGGGCGAGCAGTCCGGTCGTGAGCTTCACCACGCGCGTGGCGACGAGGATCTTCTGCGTGTCGTCCTTTGAGTTCTTGACCGTGTCGATGGCCGGGTCGATCGTCGTATGCCCGCCGCCGGGCGCGGTGGGACTGAGCGCGTCGCGCAGCTTCAGCGCGTTGTCGGGCTTGTCGGGCGTGACGCGGAAGGTGTCGGGCAGCGGGTTGGAGCCCAGCAGGTCGTAGGCCTCGGGGTAACGCGCCTTCTGCTCCTTGAGCGCGGCGGCCTTGGAGAGGTACTGGACCTTGCCCACGTGGTCGACCTTGTCGTCGAGCAGGCGCTGGACGCGGGCGACGTCGTCGGGCGTGGCGCCCGTCTTCAGGTAGACGTTGACCAGCACGCGGCTGCGCACGTCGTTGGCCGCGCCGGTCGTGGCCTGGACGACGGGGATGAAGACGCCGAGCACGAGCACGGTGACGAGCACCGAGGCCATGGCCGCGAAGCTCGGGACGGCGTTGCGCGACATCGAGCGCAGCGCCTCGCGCAGGAAGAAGCCGATGCGCATCAGTCGCGGAAGGCCTCGTCGAACTCGTCGCCCGGCTCGCGGACCCGCCGGGGCGCCGGGGCCGGCTCGCGCAGCAGGGCGCCGAACTCGGCGGTGGACATGTCGCGCGGCGCGTAGAGGCCCGAGACCTCGTCGCGGATGATGCGCCCGCTGGAGAGCTCGATCACGCGCCGGCGCATGCGGTCGACCATGGCCGAGTCGTGGGTGGCGACGATGACCGTCGTCCCCGTGCGGTTGATGCGGTACAGCAGCTGCATGATCCCGATCGAGGTCTCGGGGTCGAGGTTGCCCGTCGGCTCGTCGGCCAGCAGCAGCGGCGGGTGGTTGACGAACGCGCGCGCCACCGACACACGCTGCTGCTCGCCGCCGGAGAGCTGGTCGGGGAAGTGGTGCAGCTTGGTCGACAGGCCGGTGAGGCGCAGGATGTCCGGGACCTTCGCGCGGACCTCCTTGCGCGAGCTGCCGGTGACCTGCAGCGCATAGGCGACGTTGTCGTGCACCGTGCGGTTGGGCAGCAGCTTGAAGTCCTGGAAGACGACCCCGAGGTTGCGCCGGAAGAACGGCACCTTCTTGCGCGTGATCTCGGCCAGGTCGCGCCCGGCGACCCGGATCGTCCCGGACGTCGGCTCGAGCTCCTTGATGAGCAGGCGCATGACCGTCGACTTGCCCGACCCCGTCGAGCCGACGAGGAAGACGAACTCGCCGCGCCCGACCGTGAACGAGGCGTCGTCAAGACCCATCCCGTTGTCGTAGCGCTTGCTGACGCGGCGGAACTCGACCACCGGCGGTGCGGTCGGATGCGCCGCCTCGCGAGCGAGGATGTCGGCTTCAGTCGTGGCCATACCCGGCTGCAACTTAGCGTCGCCAGACGCTGATCCCTTCTCGATCCTCGCAGATGCAACCGCCCTTGCACGCCGGGAGTTGCGGTCCGGAAGGCGGTGCGTCGCCCGCCGGGGGGTCGAACGTCGGTCCTACCCCCTCCTGAGGGGGGAAGACCGACGTTCGACGCGCACGGGCGCCGCGGGGCGCCGCGCGGGGTCACGGGGCTTGACAGGTGGTGTGTGATATTTCACATGCCGGTGCCTTCTGGGCGGGCCGTGACGACCCGCGTCCTCCTGCGCGACGAGGCCTACGCGCGGCTGCGCGACGCCATCCTCGACGGCACGCTGGAGGCCGGCGAGCGGCTGCGCGACGCCGAGCTGTCCTCGTGGCTGGGCATCAGCCGCACGCCCATACGCGAGGCCCTGGCGCGTCTGGAGGACAACGGCCTCGTCGAGAGCGCGCCCAACCGCTACACGCGCGTGGCGCCGCTGGATCGCCGCGACGCCCAGGACGCCTTCCAGGTCGTCGCGGCGCTGCACGCTCTGGCGGCGACGCTGGGCGTGGCGCGCGTGACCAGCGCCGAGCTCGACGCCATGGCCGCGGCCAACGATTGCTTCTCGGCTGCGCTGGCGCGCGGCGACGTCGACGCGGCCCTCGCCGACGACGACGCCTTCCACGACGTGCTCGTCCACGCCGCGGCCAACGGCGAGATCGCGCGCTCGCTCGACCGGCTCATGCCGCGCCTGCGGCGCCTGGAGCGCCTGCGCTTCGGGTCGCTGGTCGGGCGCCGGTCGGTCGAGCAGCACGCGGCCATCGTCGAGCGCTGCGCGGCGGGCGACGCCGCGGGCGCCGCTGAGGCGGCGCGCGAGAACTGGCTGTCCCTCGGAACCCTGATCGATCGGAGCTTCACGTGACCGACGCCGTCGCCTCTTCCACCACCGGCGGGCTCGAGGCCTATGAGCGCTTCTCGCTGCTGCATGGGCCGTCGCCGGTGCACCGCCTCGCGCGGCTCACCGAGCACTTCGGCGGCCCCGAGATCTGGGCCAAGCGCGAGGACGTCAACACGGGCGTGGGCATGGGCGGCAACAAGCTGCGCAAGCTCGAGTACCTCGTGGCCGACGCGCTGGCGCAGGGCTGCGACACGCTGGTCTCGATCGGCGGCGTGCAGTCCAACCACACGCGCTCGGTGGCCGCCGCGGCCGCCGTCGCCGGGCTGAAGGCGCGGCTCGTCCAGGAGAGCTGGGTGGACTGGCCCGACGCCGTCTACGACCGGGTGGGCAACATCCTGCTCAGCCGCATCATGGGCGCCGAGGTGGAGCTCGTGCGCTCGGAGTTCAACATCGGCGTCAAGGAGAGCTGGCAGCGCGCGATCGACGAGGTTCGTGCGCGCGGCGGGCGCCCCTACCCCATCCCCGCCGGCGCCTCCGACCACCCGCTCGGGGGCCTGGGCTTCGCCGGCTTCGCGCGCGAGGTCGAGCGCCAGGAGTCAGAGCTCGGCGTCTTCTTCGACCACGTCGTCGTGTGCACGGTGACCGGCAGCACCCAGGCGGGCATGATCGCCGGCTTCGCCGCCGGCGCGCGCCCGCGCCGCGTGCTCGGCATCGACGCGTCGGCGCGCATCGAGGAGACCCGCGACGCCGTGGCGCGCATCGCCCGCGACACCGCGGCGCGGATCGGCCTGGGCCGCGACCTGCGCGACGACGAGATCGAGGTCCTCGAGGGCTTCGCCGGCGATCGCTACGGCGTGCCCGTGGCGCAGACCCTCGACGCCATCCACCTGGCGGGCCGGCTCGAGGGGATGATCTGCGACCCGGTCTACGAGGGCAAGTCGATGGCCGGGCTCGTCGGCCTGGTGGGCGACGGGACGATCCCCGCCGATGCCACGGTGCTCTACGTGCACCTCGGCGGGGCGCCGGCGCTCAACGCGTACAGCGCGCTGTTCAGGTAGCCGGCGGGTCGAACGTCGGTCCTACCCCCTCCTGAGGGGGGAAGACCGACGTTCGACGCCAACGTGGCGCGGCTAGCCGTGCTCGCCGGGGTTGAAGACCTTGACGAGGCGCTCCACGGCCTTGCCGTGGCCGAGGCGGAAGCGCACCGTGTACTTCTGGTGCAGCCGCAGCGGCTTCTGCGACGACACCTTGGCGGCGTACCGGATGTCGCTGCCGTGCGTGCCGACGGCCTTCAGGCCGGAGACGCGCGCGCCGTTGACGAAGGTGATCTTCGCGTCGAGGCCGCCGTGGGCGTTCTTGGCCAGGCGGTCCGAGGCGAAGTTCAGCGTCGCGTGGTGGCTGTCGACGAGCCGCATCTGCGGGCTGCCGCCCAGTTGCGGCTGGGCGTGGGAGTCGGCGGCGATGGCGGCCGCCGGGGACAGGGCGAGCAGGGTGACTGCTGCGGTGGCGAGAGAGGTTCGAAGTGAGGGCATGCCTTCATCTCAGCACCGCCGAGGGCCGATTTCGGGCCACCAAGGTGGCCGGCTGGCACACCTACGCCTCGGTGCGCCTGCGGTAGGTCGTGAGCGCCAGCGGCACCACGACCGCCAGGAGTCCGACGCACCACAGCACCCCGGCCACAACCGGGTGCTGCAGCGGCCACGCCGCGTCGGCCGGCGTCGCGGTGGGGTTGCCGAACAGCGTGCGAACCGCCGCGGCGAGCGCGCTGACCGGGTTCCAGTCGGACACGTGCTGGAGCACGTCGGGCAGCGTTCCCGACGGGACGAACGCGTTGGCGACGAAGGTCAGCGGGAAGATCAGGACGAAGACGATCCCCTGGGCGGCGTCGGGCGATCGGACCACGCTCCCGAGCAGCATGCCCACCCACAGCATCGTGAAGGCGAGCAGCGCGAGCAGGCCGAATCCGGCGAGGGCGTGCGCCACGTCGGTGTGGATGCGCCAGCCGACGATCAGCCCCGCCAGCGTCATCACCGTCAGCCCCAGCAGCGCGGCCGCGAACTCGGCGAGCACGCGCCCGGTCAGGAAGGCCGAGCGCGCCATCGGCAGCGAGCGGAAGCGGTCGAGGATCCCCTCGCCGAGGTCGGTCGCCATCGAGGTGGCGGGACCCATGACCCCGAAGGTCAGGGTCTGGATGAAGATCCCGCCCATCAGGTACTCGTGGTAGCTGCCGCCCGGCACCGCGATCGCCCCGCCGAAGACGTAGGCGAAGAGCAGGACGAACATGAGCGGCTGGATCGTGACGTCGATGAGCTTCTCGGGGATGTGGCGGATGTGGGAGAGGTTGCGCCGCGCGACGACAAGGCTGTCGGACAGCCCGAAGCGCAGGCGCTCGGCGTAGGCGGACATCAGGCGGCGACCTCCTCGATCGTCGGTGTGGAATCGGTGATGGCGAGGAAGACGTCGTCGAGCGACGCCTCGCGGCGGTGCAGGTCGGTGGTGGCGACGCCGGCGGCGTCGAGGGCGCGGACGACATCGGCCAGCGCGACGCCGCTGGCCACGGGCGCCGTGACGCGCGCCGCGTCGTGGTCGACCGCGACCTGGTCGGTGGCGAAGCGCCCGAGCGCCGCGGCGGCGGCCTCGATCTCGCCGGGGCCGCCGACGGTCACCTCGAGGCGCTCGCCGCCGATGCGCGCCTTGAGCTCGCCCGGCGAGCCCTGCGCGGCGACGCGGCCGCCGTCGAGGACGACGATGTCCCCGGCCAGCCGATCGGCCTCCTCCAGGTACTGGGTGGTCAGCAGCAGCGTCGCGCCGTCGCGCACGAGCTCGCCGAGCAGGTTCCACAGCTCGATGCGGCTGCGCGGATCCAGGCCCGTGGTCGGCTCGTCGAGGAAGAGCACGGGGGGGCGGCGACCAGGCTGGCGGCGAGGTCCAGGCGCCGGCGCATGCCGCCCGAGAAGGTTCGCACCAGGCGGTCGGCGGCGTCGGCGAGGCCCAGGCGCTCGAGCAGCTCGTCGGCCCGCGCGCGGACCACGGCCCGCGGCAGGTGGTACAGGCGCCCGACCATCTCGAGATTGGCGCGCGCCGTGAGCAGGCCGTCGACGGTGGCCTGCTGGCCGGCGAGGCCGAACTTCGTGCGGACGGTCGCGGCGTCGGCGACGACGTCGTATCCGGCGACCGACGCGCGGCCCTCGGTCGGGCGCAGCAGCGTGGTGAGGATGCGCACGGCAGTGGTCTTGCCGGCGCCGTTGTGACCCAGCAGGCCGAGCACGGTGCCCTGGGGGACGTCGAGGTCGACGTCGCGCAGCGCCCAGAGGCCGCCATAGCGCTTGCCGAGACCTTCGGCGAAGATGCCGGCGTGGTGGGAAGTTGACATGAGGTTCCTCAGTCGTACAGTGTACGGTATCTCGTACGGCGTACGGTACTAGTACACTGTACGAAATGTCAAGAACGCCAAGGCAACCGCACCGCGGCCGTGCGGCGGGGCATCCCGAGGAACCCGTGTTCGACCCCATCTGGGCGCGCCCCGAGCCCAGCGGCCGTCGCGCGCCCCAGTCGCGGGCGCACATCGCCGACGCGGCGATCGCCGTCGCCGATGCCGAGGGGATCGATGCGGTGTCCATGCGGCGCGTCGCGCGCGAGCTCGGGCTGGGGACCATGAGCCTGTACCACTACGTCCGCGGCAAGGACGAGCTGCTGGACCTCATGAGCGACGCGATCCTCGGCGGCCAGCTGGTCGACGACGCGGAGCTCGAGAAGGGGTGGCGCGCCGGCCTGCGCGCGATCGCCTTCGCCACGCGGGCCAACTTCGAGCGCCACCCGTGGATCATCAACGCGATGGGCCCGCGACCGCGCGCGGTTCCCGGGCCGAACTCGTTGCGCCACTTCGACCAGTCGGTCGGCGCGGTGGCCGAGACCGGCGTCGACATCCAGACGCGGATGGAGATCGTCGCGCTCATCGACGACTACGTCTTCGGCTTCGTGCTGCGCTCCTCCATCGCCTTCGAGGCGCGCGAGGAGGAGGCCGAGCCCGGCTGGCTGCAGGCGATCTTCGACTACATGGCGGGCGAGCTGGAGACCGGCGCCTACCCGAGCGTGAGCGCCCTCGTCGAGGCCCACCGCGCGGCCGGTGGCCGAGACGAGGACCTCGCGGTCATGTCGATCGACGAGGGCCGCTTCGAACGTGGCCTGGAGCGGCTGCTCGACGGCATCGCCGTCGAGCTCGAGCGCAAGGCGCCTAAGCGGCGTCGTGGAAGATGACGCCGAGGGTCGTGCGACGCCCCGAGCGCACCGTCGCCACCCCGTGGCGCATGGTGGCGCGGTAGTAGCCGCGCGTGCCCAGCACCGGGCGCTGCCGGGTGGGGAAGATCAGGAACGCGCCGCGCAGCAGGTCGACGACGTGCGCGCGCGACTGCGCGCGCGGGCGCTGCTCGAGCAGGACGAACTGGCCGCCCTCGAAGTCCTCCCCCGGGCGGTCGAGCATGGTCACGGCCTGCAGCGGGAAGGCGACGTCGCCGTAGAGGTCCTGGTGCAGCGTGTTGTGGCCGCCCTCGCCGTAGCGCAGGATGAGCGGCGTCGTGCGGCGCTGGCCGGCGCGGTGGCAGCGCTCCAGGAAGGCGTCGAGCGCGTCCGGGAAGCTGGCGGGCTCCCCCAGCCGCTGCGCCCACTCGTTGGCCAGCGCGGCCAGCGGCGGGTAGAGCGCGTGCCGCGCGCCGTCGATGAGCTCGGGCAGCGGCGCGTCGAAGTACTTGTACTCGCCCTCGCCGAAGCGGTAGCGGCGCATGTCGATGGTCGAGCGAAAGCGCCCGTCCTCGAAGCTCGCGCCGAGCGCGCGGCACTCCGACGCGCTGAGGACGGGCGGCGTCTGAACGAAGCCGTCCTCGTCCATGCGGGCGCTCAGCGCGCCCCAGTCGAGGTCCTGGATGCGGCCGGCGATGGCCTGTGTGGTAGCGGTGCTCATGGACGCCCAACGCCCCGCACGCCCCCGGCGTGAGATCGCTCCAGGCCGATGTCCGCACCCCGCTATCGTCAATGGGCGATGCCGCAGATCACCTCGTCAGTCGCCTCCAACGGGCTTCCCATCCACCGCGTCGCCCTCGACGGGACGCGCGCCACGACGGTCCTCGTCGCCTTCGACGCCGGCGCGCGCACCGAGCGCCCGGAGGAGAACGGCATGGCCCACTTCCTCGAGCACCTGGTGTTCAAGGGCGGCCAGATCTACGACGACTACCGGAAGGTCAACGAGACAGCCGAGCGGATGGGCGGCTCGCTGAACGCCTACACCTCGCACGACCTCGTCGCCTTCCACATCACGGTGCGCGCCGAGTCGGCCATGGAGGCGATCGACCTGCTCACCGACTTCGTCGGGCGCCCGAAGATCGACCCCGCCGAGCTCGACAAGGAGCGCGGCGTCGTCATCCAGGAGATCCAGCGCTACAAGGACCAGCCCGCCGCCGTGGCCGAGGAGCTCATCGACCGCGCGCACTTCGGCGACCATCCGCTGGGCCGCACCGTCCTGGGTCCCGAAGACCACCTGCGGACCTTCTCGCGCGACGCGATCGTGGCCTTCCGCGAGCGCCGCTGGTCCGGGGCGCGCGGCGGAGCCTTCGTCGTCGGCAACGTCGACCACGTGCCCGCCAACGGCAGGCTCGACGAGCTCTTCTCCCGCTTCCCCGATCTGCCCGAGCCCGAGGCCTACGTGCCGGCGCCGCCCTTCGAGCCCACCACGCTGGTCGAGCAGCGCGACTCCAACCAGTCGCACCTGCGCATGAGCTACCGCCCGGAGGTCGCCGTGGACGACCCCAGGGCCCGCGCCGCCTTCACGATCTACTCCACGCTGCTGGGCGGCTCGATGGGCTCGCGCCTGTTCGACGAGATCCGCGAGCAGCGTGGGCTGTGCTACTCGGTCTACGCCACCGACCACGCCTACGCCGACGTGCCCGTGCTGCAGCTGGGCGCGGGCCTCGAGTCGAGCAAGTGCGTCGAGGCCTTCACGCGCATGCGCGAGATCGTGGGCGAGCTCGCCGCCGACGGGCCCACCCCGGAGGAGGTCGAGCGGGCGCGCGCCTACGCCGCCGGCCGGCGCGTCCTCGCCTTCGAGAACACCAACGCGGTCGCCCGCTACGCGGCCAATCAGCGCATCGTCTTCGACGAGGACATCGACCCCGACGCCGCCATCGCGCTGCTCGACGCGGCCACCTTCGAGGAGGTAGCCGAGGCGGCGCGCACGGTCGATCCCGACAAGCTCGCGGTCGCGTGCGTCGGGCCGCACGAGAGCGGCGAGTTCTCATCTGGTTAAGACTCTGGCCTGACGCGTCGCAGTGGGTCAGAATGCGCTGGTGGTCGTGGCCGAGGACCTCAACGAGCGCGAGCTGTCCCGCTACGTCTCGCGCGTGAGCGATCGCTGGCCGCTGTCGCTGGCCATGCTGGGCGGAGCGCGTGCCGACGACGCCCTGGGCGCGGCGCCCCAGCGCGAGCGCGGGCCCGAGTACGTCGTCCTGCTGGTCTCCGAGCGCTTCGACGGCGTGCCATGGCTCGAGCGCGTCTACCAGTGCGGCGCGCTGTGGGATGCGGCGGAGATGGGCGACCACGCGGACGTCCACTGCTACACGCCGCTCGAGTTCGAGCGCAAGCGCGAGAGCCTCCCGCTCGTGCGCCGCGTGAGCGATCACGGAGTCGACCTGCTCGCAGCGTGACGGAGCAGCGTTACCGTGGTCTCACGGTCATGGCGCCCGTGCTGTCCACCCCGTTGCTGCGCACCCAGAGCGACGGCCGCCTGGTCGCCTTGGCGGCCGACGGCCACGATCGTGCCTTCGAGGCCATCGTCGAGCGCTACCGGCGCCCCTTGCAGCGCTATCTGCGCCGGCTGCTGAGCGAGGCGCTGGCCGAGGACGTGCTCCAGGCGACCTTCGTGCGCGCGTGGCAGGCGCTGCGCGCCGGGACCGACGTGCGCGACCTGCGCCCGTGGCTGTACCGCATCGCCCACAACCAGGCGCTCAACACGCTGCGCGCGGCCGGAGCGGCGCTGCCGGCGGCGACCGCGGAGCTGCCCGCGGTCAGTCTCGAGGCCGAGGTCGAGCGGCGCGAAGAGCTGCGCGCGGCCCTGCACGGCATCGAAGCCCTGCCCGATCGCCAGCGCGCCGCGCTCGTGGCCATCGCCGTGGCCGATCGCCCGCACGCCGACGTCGCCCGGGAGCTCGGCATGAGCGACGGGGCCCTGCGCCAGCTGCTCCTGCGCGCCCGGACCACGCTGCGCGCCGCCGCGACGGCGCTCACGCCCTATCCGATCATGTCGTGGCTGGCCGGCGGCCAGGAGGCGACGGCGGCGCGGGTCGCCGAGGTGGCGGTCGGTGCCGGCGGCGCGGGCGTGGCCCTCAAGGCGGGCGTCGCGGCGCTCGCCGCCGGCGCGGTCGTGGCCGGGGGACCGGCCCTGCGCGACGACCACCGGCCGGCGCCCGCGAAGGCCAAGTCCGCGGCGCACCAGGCCCATGGCCAGGGCGCCGCCCGCCGCGCCGTCGTGCTCGCCGGCCCGATGCCCACCGCCGACCACGAGGCGGGCGACCAGGGCGGCCCCGTGGCCAGCCACCCCGCGCACGCTCCCGCGGCCGGCAGCTCGTCGAGCGCCCGCCCGGGCCACCGGCACGGCGGCTCGACCTCGCACCGCTCGGGCTCGAGCGGCTCCGGCTCGGGCTCCGGCGGCTCCGACAAGGGCTCGGGCTCCGGTGAGTCGGAGTCCGGCGCTTCGGGCTCGGGCGAGTCCGGCGACTCCGGCGACTCGAACGCCAGCGGCTCCGGCGAATCGTCGGGCAAGGGATCCTCCGGCGGCGGCAGCTCGGGCGAGGACGGGACGGCGAAGGAGCACCCGGGCAAGACGACCCGCAAGGAGAGCTCGGGCAAGGACGACGCGACGGTCGCGCCCGGCAC
Organism: Paraconexibacteraceae bacterium; assembly: GCA_963757775.1. GTDB lineage: Bacteria > Actinomycetota > Thermoleophilia > Solirubrobacterales > Solirubrobacteraceae > JAOPZW01. Next base: position 182,358 of record CAVWSH010000001.1, read on the forward strand.
GCAGCCGGCCCCGGTGGGCGGCGACGACGGCACCGACGCCCCCACGGTCACGATCGCGCCGCCGCCATCCGACTCGGGCGAGGGCTCCGGATCGTCGGGCTCGGGCTCGAGCTCGGGGGGCCCGGGCTCGTCGAACGGGGACGACTCCGCCGGGGACTGACGGCCCGCTCCGTGACGCGGGCCCGGTGCGCGTGTCTCCAGGGGCATGAGCCATCGAACCGTCCGCACCCTCCTCCTGGTCGCCTGTGCCTTCGCCGCCGTGCTCGCCTTCCCCGCCTCGGGCATGGCGCGCAGCCACGGCGACCGCAACGGCGATCGCATCCCCGACCGCTGGGAGCGGGCCCATCACCTGAGCCTGAAGGTCAACCAGGCCAGGCGCGACCAGGACCACGACGGCCTGCGCAACAAGGCCGAGTTCATGGCGGGAGACAACCCGCGCGACGCCGACACCGACGACGACGGCGTCAACGACGGCCAGGAGAAGGCCGGTCAGGTCGTCTCGTTCACGGGCGGCGTCCTCACCGTCCATCTGTTCAACGGCGACGACGCCAAGGGCACGGTCGACGCCGACACGGAGATCGAGTGCAAGGGCGCCGCGGCCACGACGCCCACGGCCCCCGCCGCCCGCGCGGCCGACGACGGTCCCGGTGACGGCGGCGGTCACGGCGACGACAGCGGTGACCGGGGCGACCAGAGCGACCAGGGCGACGACAACGGCGAGGACCACAACGAGCAGTCGGGCTGCGACGCCACGAAGCTGACGCCCGGCGCCGTAGTGCAGGAGGCCGAGCTGAAGGCGACCCCCGCCGGTCTCGTGTTCGAGAAGATCGAGCTCGTCGGTTAGACGGCGAGCCCGCCGGCCGCCTGGGGCGCCCGGGCGTCGCCGAGCCACTCGTCGATGAGGCGCCGGGCGATGGCCGTGGGCGGCGGCAGCTGAACGTCGCCGTCCACGATGGCCTGGCGCGTGAACCAGCCGACGTCCTCGAGCTCGGCATCGCGGACCGCGGGCTCGCCGCCGGCCCACCGCGCCGAGAAGCCGAGCATGAGCGAGCTCGGGAACGGCCACGGCTGCGAAGAGCGGTAGCGCACCTCGGCCACCAGCACGCCCGCCTCCTCGCGCACCTCGCGCGCCACCGCCTCCTCGAGGCTCTCGCCGGGCTCGACGAAGCCCGCCAGCGCGCTGTAGCGCCCGGCGGGCCATTGCGCCTGGCGGCCCAGCAGCGCGCGATCGCCGTCGGTGACGAGCATGATGACCACCGGGTCCGTGCGCGGGTGGTGCTGCGTGCCGCACACCGGACACACCCGGACGTGCCCGGCCTCGCGCGCCACGCTCGGCGCGCCGCAGTTCGCGCAGAAGCGGTGGCGGCGGTGCCAGTTGAGCAGCCCCACGGCGTGCGCCACCATCCCGCCCTCGGCCTGCGAGAGCACCGGCGCGAGGTCGCGCAGCCCGCGGCGCTCGCCGGGGAGCTCGTCGCCCGGGTCGGCAGCGAACACGGCGCGCCCTTCGCCGTCCACCCCGAGGAGCACGAGCTCGAGGCCCTCCGGAAGCGCGTCGACGGCGAACAGCCGCGGTCGCTCGCCGGCCACGATCACGCCCGCGGCGCTGGCCGCCACCACGCGCGTCGCCGGATCGGCCACCCGCGCGGCCAGCCACGCCTCGTCTCGCCGGTGCGGCCCGGCGCGGTCCAGAGCCTCGCCGGCGAACGTGTTCGGGCCAGCCAAGCCCAGCTAACCGATGGCGACCATGCGCTCGATCGGCACGCGCGCGCGCTCGGCGACCGCCTCGGGGACGCGCACCTCGAAGACGCCGTCGCGCAGGCCGTCGCGCAGCTTGGTCAGCGTGATCATCTTCATGTAGCGACACGACGCGCGCTCGTTGGCCGCGATGAAGTCCACGTCGGGCGCGGCCATGCGCAACGGGTGCAGCATCCCCGTCTCGGTGGCCATGATGGCCGTGCCGCCCCGGCCGGCGCGCTCGGCCGCGTAGGTGAGCATGCCGCCGGTCGAGAGCATGTGCACGCCGTCGGCGTCGACGTCGCCGGCGGCGACGTACTCCATGACCGACGTCGAGCAGCCGCACTCCGGATGGATGAGGAAGTCGGCCCCTGGGTGCTCGGCGCGCGTGCGCGCGATGTCCGACGGGCGGATGCCGGCGTGCACGTGGCATTCGCCGTCCCAGACGTGCAGCGCGCGGCCGATGGTCTTCTCGACATAGGCGCCGAGGAACATGTCCGGGCCGAAGAGGATCTCGGTGTCCGGCCCGCGCTCGCGCAGGATGTGCTCGACCACGGGGACGGCGTTGGCCGAGGTCACGCAGTAGTCGGTCAGGGCCTTGATCTCGGCCGTCGTGTTGACGTACATCACGGTGACGGCGCCGGGGTGCTGGGCCTGCCAGGCCTGCAGCTGGGCGGGCGTGATCGAGTCGGCCAGCGAGCAGCCGGCGTCGAGGTCGGGGATGAGCACGGTCTTCTCGGGCGAGAGGATCGAGGCCGTCTCGGCCATGAAGTGCACGCCGCAGAAGGCGATCGTCGTGGCGTCGGTCGCGGCGCCCTGGCGCGAGAGGCCCAGCGAGTCGCCGACGTAGTCAGCCACGTCCTGCACCTCGGGGCGCTGGTAGTTGTGGGCGAGGATGACCGCGTCGCGCTCGCGCGCGAGCGCGCGGACCTCGTGCTGCAGCGCAGGTACGTCCTCGGGCGCGAGGTCCGGCGGGGTGTCAAGCGGGGCCATGGGGAGGTTCACGGCACGGGCTCCAGGAGAAGGGACAGGTCGAGGGCGGGGGCCGAGTGCGTGAGGGCACCGACCGATATGAAGTCTACCCCGGTCTCTGCGGCGTCCCGGATCGTCTCGAGGTCGATCCCGCCGCTGGCCTCGAGCTCGGCGCGGCCGTCCACGCGGGCCACGATGGCGCGCATCTGCGCCGGGCTCATGTTGTCGAGCAGGATGCGCTCGGCGCCCGCGGCCAGCGCCTCGTCGACTTCGGCGTCGTCGCGGCACTCGACTTCCACGAGGGTCCCCTCGGGAGCGCCGGCGCGCGCCTTGCGCACCGCCTCCCCCACCCCGCCGGCGAGGACGGCGTGGTTCTCCTTGATGAGGACCGCATCGAACAGCCCGATGCGGTGGTTGGTCCCGCCGCCGGCGGCGACCGCCGCCTTCTCCAGCATGCGCAGCCCCGGTGTCGTCTTGCGCGTGTCCAGGACGCGAGCGCGGGTGCCCCGGACCGCCTCGACGTAGCGCGCGGTCAGCGTCGCCACGCCGCTCAGCCGCTGCAGCAGGTTCAGCGCGGTGCGCTCGGCCCCGAGCAGCGCGGCGGCCTCGCCCTCGATCTCCAGCACGGGGCCGCCGCTGCGCCACTCGCCCTCGCCGGCGAGCACCTGGAAGCGCGCGCCCGGGTCCAGCAGCGCGAACGCGAGCTCGGCCGCGTCGAGTCCGTAGAGCACGCCCGGCTGCTTCTGGGTGATCCGCGCGCGTGCCCGCGCGCCCGCGGGCACGGTGGCCTGCGTCGTCAGGTCGCCCGAGCCGACGTCCTCGGCCAGCGCGCGGCGGACGAGCGGCTCGAGCTCGGTGAGCTCGATCCCCATCAGCAGCATGGTAGGGCCGGCGCGCGAACGGTCGGGGGGCCCCGCCGGAAGCGGGACCCCCACCATCCCCGTTGGAACGACGGTCCCGCCGCAAGCGGGACCAGTCGTGTGGAGTCGCCGGGGAGAACGCCTACCCGACAAGGCCCGCCCCGGACGGGCGCGTCACGCTTTTCTCAGAGGACGATCTCGCAGTTGCGAACACGGTCGTGGCTGTCCTTCTCGATGCGGTCGCGTCCCGGCCCGCAGTCGATGACGTCGGTGCCCCCGCCCACGGCGCGGATGGTGTCGTTCCCGGCTCCGGCAACGATCGTGTCGTTCCCCAGGCCGCCGTTGATCTCGTCCGACCCGTCGCCGCCGATGATGGTGTCGTTCCCGCGGCCGCCTTCGAGCTCATCGCCGCCGAGGCCGCCGTCGAGGCGATCGTCGCCGGTGCGGCCGAAGAGCGCGTCGCGCCCGCGGCCGCCGACGAGGTCGTCCTTGCCTCCGGCGCCCTCGAGGAAGTCGTCGCCGCCCTGGCCGTTGATGTGGTCGTCGCCGTCGGTGCCCACGATCCGTTCGGCGTGGTCGGTGCCCGGGCACGAGGAGTTCTTGCGCTGGCAGGAGTCCATCTGCTCGTAGGCCAGGTCTCGGGCCACCACGTCGTCGTCCCACGGGACGCCGAGCGCCTTGTAGGTGTCGGCCATGCCCGCGAAGGTCGGGGGCGCGGCGCCGGCGGGCGCCGGCTGGATGCTCTCGCAGCCGGCGAAGCCGATGCGCCTGCGATCGAGTTGGTGGCGCGCGTCGGCGGCTTGCGCGGCCGGGGTGAGGTAGGCGACGTCGTTGCCCGGGCCGCAGTCCGCGCCGCCGGTGCCGGTGCCGACGAAGAGCTGATCGTCGCCGTCGCCGCCCTGCAGGATGGCGAGTCCCTGAGCGCCGACCTGCCACAGGACGTCGTTGCCGGGGCCGGCGTCGAGGGTCCCCGAGCCGGTATCGACCAGCGTGTCGTCGCCCTCGCCGCCGATGGCCGGCAGGCCCTGGTACTGGCCCGAGCCGGCGAAGAGGATGTCGTTGCCGGGGCCGCCGTCGAGGCCGTCGTTGCCGGTTCCGCCGGAGAGCAGATCGTTGCCGTCGCCGCCGAGGATGACCTTGTCGGCTCCGGCGTTGCCCATGAGGACGTCGTCGCCGGGGCCGCCGTTGAGCTCGCGATCGTCGCCGAAGCGCGACTCGCCCAGGAAGTCGTTGCCGTCGCCGCCGCGCAGGATGTCGTCGCCGTCGAAGCCGTCGAGGGCGTCGTTGCCGGGGCCGCCCTCCAGCACGTCGTTGCCGGTCACGCCGAGCAGGCGGTCGTTGCCGTCGCCTCCTTCGAGGCGATCGTTGCCCGAGCCGCCGTCGAGCTCGTCGTCGCCCGCCTCGCCGTAGAGGCGGTCGGCCGCGCTGCCGCCCGAGAGCAGGTCGTTGCCCGCGGCGCCGTAGAGCGTGTCGCGCGAGCCCTCGCCGCGCAGGATGTCGCTGGCGGCCGTCCCGTGCAGGGTGTCGGCGAGACGGGTGCCCTGCCTCGTCGCCGCCCACGCGGTGGTGGGCGTGAGGGCGAGCAGGGCAGCGAGCAGCGCGACTGTCTTCCGTGACATGGACCCACCAATACCCAATCGGCCCGTTGCCTATCGCCTGCACCGCTGGGCGGCGGTTGGTACGCGGCGAGCGGCGGGTACCGTGCGCGGCGGTGGATCCCGCGACCCTCGATGCCTGGCTGCCCGAGTACGCCGTGCGCACGCGCCACCGCCGGCGCTCGCCGGCGGCGCCCGAGCGCCTGTGGGCGGCCGCCAACGAGGTCTGCCTGTCCGAGACGCACTCGCTGGGGCGCCTCGTGCGCTGGCGCATCCCCGACACCCACACCGACCAGACCTTCGGCGAGCTGCTCGCCGCGTACCCGTTCTGCGTCCTCGACGAGGGCGAGCACTGGTCGATCTCCGGACTCTGCGGGCGCATCTGGACCCTCCAGCGCGACTATCCGCGCCTCGACGGCCCGGAGGACTTCCGCGCCTGGCGCGAGCCGGGCACGGTGCGCGTGCTGATCGCCAACTGGGTCGACGCCGACGGCGACGGCAGCACGATCCACTCCGAGGCGCGCGTGGCGCCGGTCGACCGCCGCGCCGCGCTGCGCCTGCGCTCGCTGTGGGTCGTCATCGGCGTCTTCGAGCGGCTCATCGGCGGCGAGGCCCTCGCGCTGGCCGCCGATCGCGCGGACTGACGTGCCCGCCCCGAGCGATCCCGCGGCGCTCGCCGAGCTGCTGGGCGACGCCGGGTTCGTCGCGGCCGCGGAAGAGGCCGACGAGCTCCTGGCCCGCGCGGCCGGCGACCCGCAGCTGCTCGACGCGCTCGTCGCGCGGCGGCTCACGGGCGAGCCGCTGGCCTGGATCACCGGCAGCGTGCTGTTCTGCGGCCTGGAGATCGGGGTCGAGCCCGGGGTCTACGTGCCGCGCTGGCAGAGCGAGCCCCTGGCCCTGCGCGCCGCCGAGCGCCTGCCGGCGGACGGGCTGGCGGTCGACGTCTGCACCGGGGCCGGGGCGATCGCGAAGACCTTGATGACGCGGCGGCCGGGCGCCCGCGTGGTGGCGACCGATCTCGACGAGCGCGCCGTGGCCTGCGCCCGGCGCAACGGCGTCGACGCCCGCCGCGGCGATCTCCTGGCGCCGCTGCCCGAGGCGCTGGAGGGCCACCTCGACGTCGTCGTCGGCGTCGTCCCCTACGTCCCCACGCCCGACCTGCCCCTGCTGCAGCGCGACACGCTGACCTTCGAGTCGACGCTGTCCTACGACGGCGGCCAGGACGGCACGGCGCTCGTGCGCCGCGTCGTGGCCGAGAGCCCGCGCTTCCTGCGCCGCGGCGGGGCCCTGCTGCTGGAGCTCGGCGGCGAGCAGGCCAACGCGCTGCGCGAGGACCTCGCGCGGCTGCACTACGTCGACGTCGAGGTGCTGCACGACGAGGAGGGCGACGTGCGCGGCTTCGAGGCGACGCTCGCCTGATCGAGGACAGAAACTGACCTGAATGGGGGTTAGCGTGACCTGACCACCCTCTCCCGAAAGGCAGCGCTCGATGGACTGGAAGCTCGAGTTGGTCGCCGTGCCCGTCACCGACGTGGATCGCGCGAAGGCGTTCTACGTCGATCAGATCGGCTTCAACGCCGACCACGACCACCGCGTCAGCGACGAGATGCGCTTCGTGCAGCTCACGCCGCCGGGATCGGCCTGCTCGATCGCGATCGGCACCGGGATCATGGACACCGAGCCCGGCTCCGTGCAGGGCCTGCAGCTCGTGGTCGCCGACGCCGACGCCGCCCGCGCGCACCTGGCCGAGCACGGCGTGGAGGTCGGCGAGGTCCAGGAGTTCCCCTGGGGCCGGTTCATCTTCTTCAAGGACCCCGATGGGAACGGCTGGGCCGTACAGGAACTGCCGCCCCGTCCCTGACGCCGAGACAGCGCTCGAGCACGGGCTGCGCTCGGAGCCCAGCCCTGCTCGTCCATCAGCCGCGGTGCCCGCGCCCCTGTTCGAGGCCGGCCAGGCGCGAGGTCCCCTCGTACAGGGTGCGCCCGCGCCGGCGCACGCCGAGGCGCAGCGTGCCCGCAAGGTGCTGGGGCGCCCAGTCGTCCAGGCGCCGGCGCTCGTGCGGGACCGGCACAGGCAGCAGGTGCGGTGCGCCGCCGGCGGCGTGGGCCTCGACCTCGATGCCGCCGCCGGCCAGGCGCCAGCCGCGCTCGTCCACGGCGACGCGCAGCGGGCGCAGGGGCCGCACGACGGTGCGCACCTCGTCGCCGAGAGCGACCACCAGCGCCGTCGCCGTGGTCCGCACGCGCCCCAGGCCCGCGCGCCCGCCGGCGAAGGCGACGCAGACGCCGGGATCGTCGAAGCCGTGCGCCTGTCCCCACCACCAGGCGGGCGGCATCCCGCCGGCGCCCCAGTTCTTCTCGGCGTAGACGACGGCGCCGTCGAGGTCGATCGTTTCGTCACCGACGCAGGCGCTGCCGCTGACGCGGGCGCGCAGCAGCCACGCGTGCCAGTACTGGCTGAGGCCGGGCACGAGCTGCGCCGGACCCAGCGCACCGAACGCTCGCCGTGGCCACGCCAGCGGCTCGCTGAAGCGGACGTCGAGCCGGCCGTCCTCGCACAGGTCGACGCGCAGCGAGCGCTCGTCGGCGGTGAAGGCGTCGCCCGCGCGCAGGTCGAGGCGGCGCGGCGAGGCCCACGCGTCGGGCAGCGTGGCCGAGCGCACCGCGCCGCCGGGGTGGCCCGCCAGCGACGCCATCGCCCATGGGCGGCCCCGGGCGTCGCGGCTGATGGCGAGGATGGCGACGACCACCGCCCCGGTGCGCGGCTGGGTGAAGCGCCAGAAGTGGCCCTCCATGCCCACGCCGTGATAGCCACGCGGGTCGCTGAAGGGCGGATCGGCGCCGGTGGCGCGGTAGGCGGCCAGCATCGGAGGCATGCTGCCACAGGGGCGGTAGCGTTCTCCGTGATGAGTCGCCCCCCGCTCGCGGTGAGACGGGCGTCCCCGCGAGCGGCGGCGTGGGCGCTGCGCGTGCTGTGGCGCTTCGGGCGCCCGCACACGCTGATCGGCACCACGCTGTCGATCGTCGGGCTCTACGTGATCGCCGCGTCGCTGGACCGCGCGTCCAACGCCGTCGACCTGCTGTGGACCGTCCTCGCCGGCCTGTGCGTGAACGTCTTCATCACCGGCATCAACCAGATCGAGGACGTGGAGATCGACCGCCTCAACAAGCCCTGGCTGCCGATCGCGGCGGGCGACCTCTCGCTCGAGGCGGCGCGCCGCGTCGTGGCGGTCGCCGCCCTCGCGCCGCTGGCGATGGCGGTCACGCAGGGCGTCGCGGAGACCCTCGCGGTCGCCGTCGCCCTGGCCATCGGCTGGGCCTACTCGTGCTCGCCGCTGCGGCTCAAGCGCTACCCCGCGCTGGCCGCCGGGTCGATCACCTTCGTGCGCTCGCTGGTGGTCAACCTGGGGGTCTGGCTGCACATCGCGGGCACGCCGATCAGCGCCGGCGTGTGGGCGCTGATCGCGGTCACCGTGCCCTTCTCGTTCGCCATCGCCGTGCTCAAGGACGTGCCGGACATCGAGGGCGACCGGCGCTTCGGGATCGCCACCTTCTCCGTGCGCCTCGGGCCGCGCCCCGTGCTGGCGGTCGGCGTCAGCGCCCTCACCCTCGGCGGGCTGGGCATGGCGGTGGGCGGGCCGCTGCTGCTCGACGGCGCCAACCCGGTGGTGCTGGTGGCCGGCCATCTCCTCGGCCTGGCCGCCCTGTGGCGCTGGGCGCTGCGCGTCGACCCGGCCGACCCGGTCGCCTTCGCCGACTTCTACCAGCGCGTGTGGCAGCTCTTCTTCTGCGAGTACCTGCTCGTCCCGCTCGCCTACCTGGTCGGCTGACGATGCGCTTCATCCAGCACAAGGCCGAGGCGCGCTGGTTCTACCGGGTGGTCTCGCTGGGCTATGACCGCTGGATCAACCCGCTGTTCTGGACCGCGGCGATGCGCGACGCGGCGCTGGCGCTCGCGCGGCTGGACGACCGGGGGCTCGAGGTCGTCGACGTCGGCGCCGGCACGGGGTTCGCCACCGAGGCGATCGTGCGCACCGTGGCGCACGAGCGCGTGACGATGCTCGACCAGAGCCCGCACCAGCTCGCCCGCGCGCGGCGCAAGCGCGCGCTGGGCGGGGTGGCGAAGGTGATCGGCGACGCCGAGGCGCTGCCCTTCGCGACCGACTCCTGCGATCGCTACGTCTCGACGGGCAGCATCGAGTACTGGCCCGACCCCCAGCGCGCCATCGCCGAGGCCTATCGCGTCCTGCGCCCGGGAGGCGTCGCGCTGCTCGCGGGGCCCCTGCGGCGCACGCACCCGCTGGCGCGCGCGCTCTCGGACGCATGGATGCTCTTCCCCGCCGAGGACGAGTACCTCACCTGGTTCGAGCGCGCCGGCTTCGAGTCGATCGAGCGCGTGCACGTCGCGCCCGACTGGTGGGACCCGCGCTGGGATCGCTACGCGGTGGCCATCGCCGGCGTCAAGCCGCGCGCGGGCGAGCCGCCGGCGCTGCCGGCGCCCGCGGTCGCCGCGGAGGAACCCGCGCCGGCGCTGGCGCTGCGCCTCGCGCGCTTCGCCGCCGGCTCGCTGGCCGGCGCCGCCTTCATCCCGGTCGCGCTGTGGTTCACGCTCGTGCGCAAGCTGCGCCGGTGAGCTTCGTGCGCGCGGTCGAGCTGGTGCGCGAGCGCGCGGGCGCCGACGACGCGTACCCGTGGTCGCTGCCGGTGGTGCGCGGCCTCGAGCGGCTCGACCTCGACTCGGGCGTCACCTTCCTCGTGGGCGAGAACGGCTCGGGGAAGTCCACGCTGATCGAGGCGCTGGCCGTGTGCCTGGGGCTCAACCCCGAGGGCGGCACGCAGAACTTCGCCTTCTCCACCCGCGAGTCGCACTCCCCGCTGCACGAGGCGCTGCGCCCGGTCCGGGGGGCCCGCCGGCCGCGCACGGCGTTCTTCCTGCGCGCCGAGAGCCTCTTCACCGTCGCCACCGAGATCGAGCGGCTCGACGAGCTCGGCCCCACCCCGCTGCTGGCGTCCTACGGCGGGCGCTCGCTGCACGAACGCTCGCACGGGGAGTCGTTCCTGGCCCTGGCCAACAACCGCTTCTCCGGCGACGGGCTCTACCTCTTCGACGAGCCGGAGGCCGCGCTGTCGCCCCACGGCCTGCTCGCCCTGATGCGACGCATGGCCGACCTGCTGGCCGAGCGCTCGCAGTTCGTCATCGCGACGCACTCCCCGATCCTCATGGCCTTTCCCGGGGCCACGATCTACGAATGCGGACCGGACGGCCTGGAGCGCGCCGACTACGACGACCTCGACCACGTGCGCCTCACGCGGGCGTTCCTCGAGGATCCGCAGCGCTTCCTGCGCCACCTCCTCGATGCCGACGACTAGCCGATGCACCGGCTCCCACGGCGGGGGTCGAGCTCGCGCCGCGCGGCCGCAGGGGAAGCGCAGAGCTCCGTCGAGCCCACGGAACCATCGCCGTGGCCGGCGTCCGCCGTGAACGTGGAGAAGCGCTGCTGAGCCGGACACCTGTCGGCCGGCGACCACCAACCCGTCCGCGTCAGCCCGGACGCGGGCTGGATCGTCTGCCGGATGCGGCGGTTGTCGAACGAGCCGCCGTCGCGCACGACGCGATCTCCCCAAATGGACCCACCGCTGCAGGAGGCCTTAGGGCACCGCGCGCCACTCGCTTTCGAGAAGGGCGTAGACGACCTCGCTCTGCCACTCGCCCTTGACGTGCTCGTTCTCCACCAGGTGCGCCTCCTTGCGCATCCCCAGGCGCTCGAGCACGCGCGCGGAGGCGGTGTTGCGCGCCTCCAGGCGCCCGAAGACGCGGTGCGCCCTGAGGCCGTCGAAGCCGAGCGCCAGGAGCGCCTGCGCGGCTTCGGTCGCGTAGCCGCGGCCGTGATGGTCGGGGTGGAAGACGAAGCCGATCTCGGCCTGGCGATGCTCGGCGCTCGCCCACAGCAGGCTGCAGTCGCCGACGAGCTGGTCGCTCTGGCGCAGGACGGCGGCCAGGCTGAGGTTGTCGCCCTCGGCGACGATGGCCGTGGCGCGGACCTTGGTGTCGAGCGTCTCGCGCACCTCGGCCGCCGTGCGCGGGTCCCAGTAGAGGTAGCGCGCGACGTCGGCGCGCGACTGGATGGCCAGCAGCGCGTCGAAGTCGGTCGCCGCGAACGGCCGCAGGAGCAGCCGCTCGGTCTGGACCGGATAGGCGGGCTTCACGGGACCCAGCGCTCGGCGAGCGGCGTGACCTGCAGCTCGTGGGTCGCGGCCCGCGCGCCCTGATCGGCCAGGAAGGCGACGGCGTTGGCGATCTCGCGGGGGTCGGCCAGCGCGGCGCGGTCCACGCCCTCGCGCCCGCCGCCCTCGAAGGGCTCGATCCCGGCGTCGACGATGAGCAGGGCGACGTGGATGCCCTGCTCGCGCAGCTCGAGGGCCGCGGCCTGGGTGATGGCGCGCACGGCGAAGGCGCCCGCCGCCCACAGGCCGCGCCCGGGCATCGCCCGCCGCGCCGAGCCGCCGGTCACCTGGATCAGCGTGGCCGGGCGGCCTTGCTCGACCGCAAAGCGCGCGGCCGCCGAGAGGAAGGTGAAGGCGGCGCGCCCGGGCGCCGCCGCCCAGTCGTCGAACGCCGTCGGCGCCGCCTCGGCCAGCGGGCCGCCGCCGAAGGGGCCGCTGCGCGCCCCGCCGTAGGCCGACGCGGCGTTGACGACGAGGTCGACGGCGCCGTGGGCATCGGCCGTCCGGGTCAGTGCCTCGCGGATGCTGCCGGGGTCGGTGATGTCGCCCTGCATGGCCAGGGCGCCCGCGGCCCGCGCCGTGGCCAGGGTCGATTCGGAGCGCGCGACCGCGGCGACCGCCCAGCCGTCGCCGCGCAGGCCCTCGACGACCGCCCGGCCGAGGTTGCGCGCCCCGAAGACGAGGGCGCTGCGCTGCTGCTGCGTGTCGTTCATGGGTGCAGCATGACGGGCGCGGTCCTCCGGCCCGGATCAGCGATCGACGCTGACCGCCACGCCGCCGGCCGCACCGGCCCAGGCCGCGACCAGGCTGTCGCCGCTGTGCGCCACCGCCGGCGTGACGATGCTCCCCGCGTCGGCGAGCAGGGTGCCGTCGCCGGTCGCCGGGTCGGCGGCCACAGCCTCGGCCTGCACGGTGTCGGCGACCGGGATCTGGCGCGTGAAGACGACCAGCGGCGTGGTCCGCACCCATGCGGGAGTCGGCGACGTCTGGCTGAAGCCGCCTGCGTCGAAGATGCTCGGCGTCCCGAGCCCGGCGCCGGCGCCCTCCGCGGAGGCCAGCCCGACGTTGGCCAGGGCGCCCGGGCCGCGGGCGTTCCAGGCCGCGAGCACTGCACCCGACGGGCCGAGGGCGACGCGCGGCACGCCGTAGGCGACCATTCCCAGCGACTGGACGGGACCGACGGCGGCGCGGTTGGCCGCGCGGGTGCGTCGAGCAAATCCGGTCGCGGCGCCGTGGCCCCGGCGCGTCCAGGTGACCCAGGCCGTGCCGTCGGCCGACGCCGTCAGGGTGATCGAGCGCACGCTGCCCGCGACCGACGTTGCAGGTCCCGGAAGCGCCGCGCCGCGCTGGGCCGAAGCGACGACCAGCGCCCGTCGGCTCAGCGGGCCCTGGCCCCACGCCAGCAGCGCACCGCCACCGGGCGAGGCCTGGATCTCGGGGCCGACGCCGTCGCGGCCCAGGGAGCGCGCCGGGCCGAACGATCCATGCGGCGCGCGGCGCGCGTAGCGCAGGACGCCCGTCGGCCGCGTGTTGCGGAAGATGACCGCGACGGTCCCGCCGCGCAACGCGGCGAGCCGTGGCGTGGCACCGGTGTTGGAGGCGACCGCCGCCAGCCTGCGCGCGCCCGAGAACGACCGGCCCGGCGCCGCCACCGCGTAGCGCACCGCGGAGCCGCCGCTGGTGCGGCTCACGACCGCCGCCCACGTCACGACGAGCTCACCGCGGTCGGTCACCGCCACCTGGACGTCGCGGACGTCGATCTGGCCGCTGCCCGCCGGCAGTGGCGAGCCGAGGCTGCCGTCGGCGCGCACGCGGGCCGCCCAGACGTTCCCGGAGCGGTCGGCGAACGCCACCGCGGCGGGCTGGCCGCCGGCGGCGTCGGCGGCGGCGATGGCCCCCGCCACCTGCACGTTGGGGCCGAGGATCTGCGGTGGCGTGAAGCCCGTGGGCGCAGCGGCGTCCGCGAGCGGCGCGGCGAGCAGCGCGAGCGCGGCGACGGAGGCGCCGGCGGCAATCTGGGAGCGGAGCATCGCCCTTGCAACGTAGCCGAGGGCGACATGGTTCCGGCGCGAGGCGTGTCCGGTCCGGGGGACGTCAGGCGAGCTCCTCCAACGCCACGCCCGCCGCGCACAGCGGGCATTCGGCGGGCGCCCAGATGGCGTTCTCGAGGGCCGCGACGCTCGCGAGCGCGAGGCCTTCGGCGCCGGCCAGCCGCGCCGCGCCCTCGCCCAGGACGAGCAGGGCGCCGAGCGCGACCGGGCGCGCGCCGCAGGCGCGCAGGTCGGCGATCGTCGCCCGCGTCGCCGACCCGGCGTTGACGACGTCGTCGACGACCGCCACGGACCGGCCCCGAGCGCGGCCCCGCAGCGCGCCGGGGAGGCGATAGCGCGCCGCGTAGAGGCCGTCGCCCGGCGGCGCGGCCCCGCGCTCGGTCCACGCGGCCTCGAGCCCGAGCCGCTCGGCGACCGCCTGCGCGACGAAGGCCCCGCCGACGAGCGGCCCGCAGACGACGTCGGCACCGCAGCCGGAGAGCCGCTCGGCCAGCTCGGCGACGAAGGGCGCCAGCCGCGCCGGGCGCGCGAACAGCGCGTCGAGATCGAGCCACAGCTCGCCGTGATGGCCGGACTCCAGCCGGAAGTGCCCGCGCCTCGCGGCCAGCGCGTCGATCAGTTCGTCGCCGTTCATCGGGAGGCCAGAATCGCAACTCCGGGCTCATGACCTGCGCGCGACGCGCCGACACCGCTGCTGTGGGCGTGCTTCTCCCCGACGCCGGCCAGCTCGCGCGCGTGGTGGCCGGCAACGTCAATCTCGTCGCCGTGGTGCTCGGCACCAACGGCCAGGCCATCGTGCTCGACGTCCACGGCGCGCGGCTGCCCGCGGGGCCCGCGCGGCTGACCTTCAACGCGAGCTTCGGCGGCGTGCTGCTCGCCGGCGCCCTGGCGGTCGACGAGCGCGGCACGCGCTTCCTGCCCAACGCGAAGGGCCTGAGCTACGCGCAGCGCCGCGAGGCCTTCCGCGTCGCCGTCGTGCTGCACGCCACGATCGAGCGGCCGGGCAGCGGCTCGGTGCCGTGCACGACGCTGAACCTCTCGATCGGCGGCGCGCTCCTGCAGACCGAGGAGCCCTTCGCGCCGCCGTACGAGCTCGCGGTCGCGATCGACTGCGGCGAGCGCGAGCCGGTGAGCCTGGCGGCGACTCCGATCCGCAGCGAGCGCCAGGGCACCCGCCACGCGGTGGCCTTCGCCAACGTCGGCGGCAGCGACGAGCGCCGGCTGAGCAAGCTCGTCGCGACGGCGCAGCGCCGGGCGCTGGCCGAGCGCTGACGCGTCAGCGCTCGACGAGCACGTGGACCCGCTCGAAGCGCGGGTCGCTCGCGCCGTGCAGACGGGCGCCGCTGGCCACCAGCTCGCGCAGGTAGACGACCGTCTCGGCCGAGATGCGCTCACCGGGGAGCAGCGCCGGGATGCCGGGCGGATACCCGGCGATCGACTCGCACGAGACGCGGCCGACCGCGTCGTCGACCGCGACCTCCTCGTTCTCGCCGAGGAACGCCTCACGCGGCGCGACCGCCATCTCGTTGCGCAGCGTCGCCGGCGGGCGCACGATCGGGGCGATCGAGCCGTCCACGGCGATCCGCTTGACGGTCTCCTCGAGGTCTCCGGCCAGGCGCAGCAGCGTCTCGCGCCGCTCGGCCAGGCCGACCAGGAAGACGATGGTGGCCTGGGTGGCGAGCTCCGGGATGACGTCGTAGGAGCGCCGCAGCGCCTCGGCGACCTCGTAGCCGGTGCGGCCGGTCTCGCGCACGTCGACGACGATGCGCAGCGGGTCGTAGCCCGCGATCCCCGGGCGCCCGACGAAGGTCGCGTCGACCAGCCCCAGGCACGGGATCGTCGCGAGCTTCGCGCGGCACGCCTCGATCGCGTCGAGGGTCTCGTGCAGCAGCTGCTCGCCGTGCAGCGCCATCTGGCGCCGCGCGCCGTCCAGCGAGGCCAGCAGCAGCGACGACGGCGAGGTCGAGCGCACCAGCCGGATGGCGCGGGCCACGGCCGCGGGGTCGATGCGCTCGCCGTGCCCGACGTGGAGCATCGCGCTCTGGGTCAGCGAGCCGGCGATCTTGTGGGTGCTCGTGAGCACCGCGTCGGCCCCCTGGGACAGGCCGCTGGGCGGCAGCGCCTCGTGGAAGCCGAAGTGCGGCCCCCACGACTGGTCGACGATCAGCGGCACGCCCGCGGCGTGGGCCACCTCGGCGCACGCCGCGACGTCGGCCGCCATCCCGTAGTAGGTCGGCGAGACGACGAACGCCGCCCGCGCGTCGGGCGCGGCCGCGAGCGCGTCGCGCAGCGACTGCGGCTCCACGCCGTGCGCCATGCCCAGCTCGGCGTCGTACTCGGGCGGCACGAAGGCCGGCACGCCTCCGGAGAGCACGAGCCCGTCGACCAGCGAGGCGTGCGAGTTGCGCTGGGCCACGACCCGCGTGCCCAGCGGCGCCAGCGCGAGGCACAGCGCGTGGTTGCCCTGCGTGGCGCCGTTGGTGAGGAACCACGTGCGGGCGGCGCCGTGGGCCTCGGCGGCCAGGCGCTCGGCCTCCTCGTAGGGCGTCGGCGAGGGCCCGAGGTCGACGCCCCAGATGTCCTGCGGGATGTCGAGCCAGAGCGCCCGTTCGCCGAGGCCGAAGCGCAACCCGGGGTCGGCGCCCTGCCCGCCCTTGTGGCCGGGAACGTGGAAGCGCCCGGGACCCCGCGTCCCATAGCCGATCACCGCGTCGAGATAGGGCGCGGCCGGCTGCTCGGTCATTCGTGTCCGGCGGTGCGCATGAGCTCGGCGCGGACGAAGCCGTCGAGGTCTCCGTCGAGCACGCGCTGGGCGTCCCCGACCTCGAAGGAGGTGCGGTGGTCCTTGACCATCGTGTACGGGTGCAGGACGTAGGAGCGGATCTGCGAGCCGAAGTTGACGTCCTGGGCCTCGCCGCGCTCGGCGGCGATCTCCTCGCGGCGCTTGGCCTCCTCGCGCTCCAGCAGCTTGGCCCGCAGCATCTTCATCGCCGTGTCCTTGTTGGCCGACTGCGAGCGCTCGTTCTGGCACTGCACCACGATCCCGCTCGGGCGGTGGGTGATGCGCACGGCCGAGTCGGTCTTGTTGACGTGCTGGCCGCCGGCGCCCGAGGCGCGGTAGGTGTCGATCTGCAGGTCGTCGTCGTCGATCGCGATGTCGCCGACGTCCTCGACCACGGGCGCGACCTCGAGGCCGGCGAACGAGGTCTGGCGGCGGTGCGCGGCATCGAAGGGCGACAGGCGCACGAGCCGGTGGACGCCCTTCTCGGCGCTGAACAGCCCGTAGGCGTTCTCGCCCTTCGCGCGGAACGTCGCGGACTTGATCCCGGCCTCCTCCCCCGGCGAGGCCTCGAGCAGCTCGACCTGCAGCCCGCGGCGCTCGGCCCAGCGCATCATCATCCGCAGGACCATCTCGGCCCAGTCCTGGGCGTCGGTGCCGCCGGCGCCGGCGTTGACCGTGACGAGCGCGTCGCCCGAGTCGTAGCGCCCGGAGAACAGCCGCTCCTCCTCGAGCTCGGCCAGGCGCTGCTCGACGCCGGTCATCTGCCCCGCGACCTCGGCGGCGACCGACTCGTCCTCCTCGGCCATCTCGGCCAGGGCCTTGAGGTCCTCGACCTCCGCGGCCAGCCCGCGCCAGCGCTCCAGGCGCCGCGTCGTGCGCGAGTGCTCGGCGCTGACCTGCGCGGCCGACTGCTGGTCGTCCCAGAAGCCCGGCGCGCCCATCGCCTCCTCGAGCTCGGCGACGCGCGCCGCGAGGGTCGCGTCATCGAAGCCCTCGCGCAGCTGATCCCACTGCGCGGTGATCGCCTGCAGGCGCTGGGGAAGGGGAAGTTCGTCGGACGGTCCGGCCATGGCCGCGTCCAAGCTAGCAGCGGCGCGCGCGGATCGGACCGCCCGCCCGCCCGCGCCACTGCGATGCTCGCTACGGGTCCTGCGGCGTCGGGAAGGAGCCTCCGTCGATGAGCTCGACGCGATAGCCGTCCGGATCGCCGATGAAGCAGATCCGGCCGACCTCCTCGCGGCCGCCCGGCGCGAAGGGCGGCTTCTCGGGCTCGATGCCGTGCTCGGCCAGCTTGGCCAGCAGGCCGTCGAGGTCGTCGACGGTCAGCGCGATGTGGTTGTAGCCGTCGCCCAGGTCGTAGGGCTCCTCGCGCCCGACGTTGACCGTCAGCTCGAGCTTGTCGCCGTCCCCGGGCAGGCCCATGTAGACGTTGAAGGCCTGCCCGAAGTCGAGCTTGCCGCGGCGCTCGAAGCCGAGCAGCTCGTAGAAGCGCACCGAAGCGTCAATGTCGACCACCCGGACGCAGGTGTGGACGAGCGACAGCGTCACAGGGCGCCCGCCTTCATCTCACCGACCATGTGCTCGGCCTGGCGGATGGCCAGCGCCACGATGGTCAGGGTCGGGTTCGCGGCGGCCCCGGTCGTGAAGACCGAGCCGTCCGAGACGAACAGGTTGGGCACGTCGTGCGCGCGCCCGAACTCGTTGACGACGCCGTCGGCCGGGTCTGCGCTCATACGGCACGTGCCCAGGTTGTGCGTCGACGGGTAGGGCGTCACGCGGTTCACGCGCACGGCGTCGACCGCGTTGTAGACCGATTCGCCCGCCTGGTAGGCGTGCTCGCGCATGGCGAGGTCGTTGGGATGGTCGTCGAAGTGCACGTTGGGCACGGGCAGGCCGTGCTGGTCGGTCACGTCGGGGTGGAGGGTCACGCGATTGGACTCCTGCGGCATGTCCTCGCCGACCAGCCACATGCCGGCCACGCGCTCATAGGCCTCCATGCGCGCCGCGAAGTCGGGGCCCCATCCGCCGGGGTCCAGGAAGGCGGCGTAGAACGGCAGCCCCAGGGCCAGCAGCTGCATGTAGTAGCCGCCGATGAAGCCGCGGTCGGGGTCGTTGCGCGCCTCGTCGGTGATGATCCCGGCCATCGTCTCGCCGCGATACATCCGCACCGGCTGCTCGAACTCGCCGTAGACCGAGCCCGTCAGGTGGCGCATGTAGTTGCGCCCCACCTGGCCGGACGCGTTGGCCAGCCCATCGGGGTGCTGCGGCGAGTCGGAGAGCAGCAGCAGCCGCGCCGACTCGATCGCGTTGCCCGCCACGCACACGGCGCGCGCCTTCTGCACTTGCTCGTTGCCGTCGGCGTCGAAGTAGTGCACGGCGGTGACCTTGCCGTTGCCGTTGTGGGCGATGCGGAAGGCGTGGCTCGAGGGCCGCAGGTCGAGCTTGCCGGTCGCCTCGGCCTTGGGCAGCTCGGCGGTCAGCGTCGACCAGTGCGCCCGCTGGCGGTCGCCCTGGAAGTTGAAGCCGTCCTGAATGGTGGCCGGCCGCCCGTCGCGCGGGACGGTGTTGAAGGCCATGCGCCCGGTGCTCACGTCCTTGTAGCCCGCGCGCTTGCCGCCGTTGCCCATCACCTTGAAGTTGTTGTTGGCCGCCGGCCCCGGGATGCCGTTGGTGCGCGTGACGCCGAGCTTGTCCTCGGCGCGGTCGTAGTAGGGCTCGAGGTCGGCCAGCCCGATGGGCCAGTCGAGCATGCTCGTGCCGTCGACCGGGCCGTGCTCGGAGCGATTGCGGAACTCCCAGTCCTTGAAGCGCGGGCAGCAGCCGGCCCAGTGCACCGACGTGCCGCCGACCGTCTTGCACGTCCACGCGGGCAGGCTGGGGAAGTCGGTGGCCACGCGCCAGGACCCGGAGGTCGTGCGCTCGTCGAGCCACGCGAGCTGGCCGAAGCTCGGCCACTCGTCGTCGATGAAGTCGTCGGGCTGGTGGTGGGCGCCGGCCTCGAGGACGACCGTCTTCACCCCGCCCTGGCAGAGCTCGTTGGCGAGGGTGCCGCCTCCGGCGCCTGAGCCGATGACGACGACCACATCGGCGTCGCTGTCGTCGAAGCGCGGCATGTCAGGCCTCCTGCTCGGGGTCGGGAAGCCAGTCGAGGTCGTTGAAGCCGCGGTCGATGTAGCCGCCCTTCTCGAACGACGGGCCCTCGTAGCCGAAGCGCTGCCACGTCTCGGGGTCCGAGTAGATCTCGACCACGGCCGTGGAGCGCACGAGCTCGAAGAAGTCCGAGCCGGCGATGGCCTCGGCGTCGGCGAGCCGCTGCTCGGCGCTGCGCGCGACGAAGGGCTCGTCGCCACGGCCGTCGAGGTCGGCGACGCCGTCGTTGACGACCTGCGCCTGCTTCGCGTCCTCGCGGGCGGCCTCGTCCAGCTTGGCCGACACGCGTGCGTAGACCGAGTCGGGCAGCGCGTCGTGCGGGTACAGGGTGCGAGCGAGCGCGGCCACCGCTTCGGCGACGTTCTGCTCGAGCGCCAGCGGCGCGTGAGTGCTCATCCGACATGCCCCTTTCGGGTCGTCTCTCTCCTGAGGGACGACCCTAACCCTTTGCCGGCTCCACGTCGCGGCCTGCGTACGCCGACGGCCGCTGACCCCCGCCGTCGCAGTCCCCGGGGGACGCACGTGGCGCAACGGCACCGAGCCGCGGCCCGGTCGTGGGTGTCGCGACCCTAGGCGCCGTGGCAGCGCTTGAACTTCTTGCCCGACCCGCACCAGCAGGGGTCGTTGCGCCCGATCTGCTCGACCTCGGCCACCCGCCGCTGCTGGACGGGCTCAGGCAGCGGCGCGGCCTCCTCGGGCCCGCCCGCCGCCTCGGCCAGCGCGCTGGGCTGAGCGGTGCCCGCGCCACCCGAGTAGGAGACGCGGCCCGCCCGGGTCGACGAGCCCGAGGGCGTGTACTGCTGCGCGGGCGCGTCGCCGTTCTCGCCCTCGACCTGGACCTCGACGTGGAAGATCATGCGCGAGAAGTCCGACCAGATGGTGTTCATGAGGTCGGAGAAGAGCGTGAAGGCCTCGTTCTTGTAGGCCACGAGCGGGTCGATCTGGGCGAACCCGCGCAGGTGGATGCCCTCGCGCAGGTAGTCCATGTCGTAGAGGTGCTCGCGCCAGCGCTGGTCGATGATCTGCAGCAGCAGGTAGCGCTCGAGCGCGCGCATGAGCTCCTCGCCGAGCTCCTGCTCGCGGCGGTCGTAGAGCTCGACCGCGTCGCTCGAGAGGCGCTCGGCCAGCTCCTCGCGACCGAGGTTCGAGGTCGTGATCTCCTCGGCGTCGACGCTCACCGGGTAGATGTCCGCCAGCGCGAGGAAGAGGCCGTCGAGGTCCCAGTCCTCGACGTAGTCGGCGGCCGCGTACTCGTCGACGAGGCGCTCGACGACGCCCACGATCTCCTGGCGCGACTGCTCGCCCATGTCGCGGCCCTCGAGCACCTGGTCGCGGTACTCGTAGACGATCCGCCGCTGCTCGTTCATGACGTCGTCGTACTCGAGCACGCGCTTGCGGATGAGGAAGTTCTGCTCCTCGACCTTCCGCTGGGCCTTCTCGATCTGCTTGGTCAGCATCCCCGCCTCGATGGGCTCCTCGTGGCCCTCCTCGTCGGTGCTGCCGAGGCGATCGAGGATGCGGTAGATGCGGTCGCCGGCGAACAGGCGCACGAGGTCGTCCTCGGCCGACAGGAAGAAGCGCGACTCGCCGGGATCGCCCTGGCGACCGGAGCGCCCGCGCAGCTGGTTGTCGATGCGCCGCGACTCGTGGCGCTCGGTGCCGATGATGAACAGCCCGCCGGCGTCGACGACCTTCTCGCGGCCCTCCTCCACGCGCGCCTCGATGCTCGGCAGGATCTCGGCGAAGCGCTCGTCGTAGTCGGGATCGCCGGGGCGCAGGCCGAGCTTGGCCAGCTCGAGGTCGGTGAGGTGCTCGGCGTTGCCGCCGAGCTTGATGTCGACGCCGCGGCCCGCCATGTTGGTGGCGATGGTCACCGCGCCGGGCTGGCCGGCCTCGGCCACGATCTCGCCCTCGCGCTCGGCGTACTCGGGCTTGGCGTTGAGCACCGTGTGCGGGATGCCCTTGCGCTTGAGCTGCGCCGAGAGCAGCTCTGAGACCTCGACCGAGATGGTGCCGACGAGGACCGGCTGGCCGGCCTGGTGGCGCTCCTCGATCTCGGCCGCCACGGCGTGCCACTTGCCGTCCTTGGTCTTGTAGACCTGGTCGTTGCGATCGGCGCGCACCATCGGGCGGTTGGTGGGGACCTGCACCACGCCGAGCTTGTAGATCTTCATGAACTCGGTCGCCTCGGTGAGGGCGGTGCCGGTCATGCCCGCGAGCTTGTCGTAGAGGCGGAAGTAGTTCTGCAGCGTGATCGTCGCGAGGGTCTGGTTCTCCTCCTGGACGCGCACGCCCTCCTTGGCCTCGACGGCCTGGTGCAGGCCCTCAGACCAGCGCCGGCCCTCGAGGATGCGGCCCGTGAACTCGTCGATGATGCGCACCTCGCCGTCGATGACCGCGTAGTCGACGTCGCGCTTGTAGAGCGACTCGGCCTTCAGCGCCTGCTGGAGGTGGTTGACGAGGGGGCCGTTCTCGGCGCGGTAGAGGTGGTCGATGCCGAGGAACTTCTCCGCCTTGGCCACGCCGCGCTCGGTGATCGACACCTGCTTGTGCTTCTCGTCGAACTCGAAGTCGAAGTCCGAGACGTAGTCCTTCTTGGAACGGGGGTCCAGGCCCTCGGGCTTCTTGCCCGCCTCCATCATGGGCGCGAGCTTGGCGAACTGCTGGTAGAGGTCGGCGGCCTGCTCGGGCGCGCCGGAGATGATCAGCGGCGTGCGCGCCTCGTCGATGAGGATGTTGTCGACCTCGTCGACGACCGCGAACGGATGGCCGCGCTGGACCTTCTCCTCCAGCGAGGTGGCCATGTTGTCGCGCAGGTAGTCGAAGCCGAACTCGGAGTTGGTGCCGTACGTGATGTCGGCCGCGTAGGCGACGTGCTTGTCCTCGTAGGACTGCATGTTCTGCAGCACGCCCACGTTGAGCCCGAGACCGTGGTAGATCGGGCTCATCCACTCGGCGTCGCGGCGCGCCAGGTAGTCGTTGACCGTGACCAGATGCACGCCCTTGCCCGCCAGCGCATTGAGCACGACCGCCAGGGTCGCGGTCAGCGTCTTGCCCTCGCCGGTCTTCATCTCGGCGATGTTGCCGCCGTGCAGGACCATCCCGCCGATCAGCTGCACGTCGAAATGGCGCATCCCCATGGTCCGCTTGCCGACCTCGCGGACGATGGCGAAGGTCTCGGGGAGCAGGTCGTCGAGCGACTCGCCCGCGCGGGCGCGCTCGCGCAGCCCGTCGAAGCGCTGGCGCAGCTCGTCGTCGGACTCGAGCTCCAGCTCGGGCTCGAAGCCGGCGATGATAGCGACGCGCTTCTCGTACTCGCGAAATTGCTTGGACTCGCCGATATTCAGCGCACGGTCGAGGAGGCCCATGCGTTGAGCGTAGCAGCGGAGGGGTCAATTCCCGGGCCGTTCGGCCGATGGTTCCGGGGGTGAGAATCAAGGTCCCCTTCGCCCGCGAATCGAGCCCCGCGACCGGGGTCGTCAGCGTTCGCCAGGCCGTCTGCGACGCCGCGCGCGCGGTCGTCGGCTACGAGGTCCTCACCGGCGATCCCGACGCCCCGCCGGCCTCCGCCCGCTTCTGCGCGCGCGCCCTCCTGGAGGCGTTCACCGACGTCGACCTCGACCTCGTCGCGCCCCACCACCCCGCCTATCTCACCGTGGCGCCGGCCCTGCTGCTGCGCCTCGACGTCCTGCCCATCTCCCCCGACCGCGTCGTGCTGCAGGTCGAGACGGCCACGACCGTCCACGAGGAGGTGGCCGCCGCCGTCGCGCGCCTCGCGGGATACGGATACGTCTTCGCCGCCATGGACCCACCGTCGCCCGCCGCGCTGTCGCACCTGCCCGAGATCGGGATCGTCCGGCTCGACATGGCCGACACCTACCCGATCGCCGTCGGCGGCCGGGTCCGGCCCTTCCTCGCCGCAGGGCTCGAGGTCCACGCCGTGGGGGTCGAGTCCTTCCAGGTCTTCGAGGCCTGCGTCGACGCCGGCTGCGCGGCCTTCCAGGGGCCGTTCCGCGCCCTCCCCGCGCTCGACCAGGCGCCCGCCGTGGAGCTCGGCGCGATGGCCACCGCCGGCGAGCTGCTCGCCCCCGACCTCGACAGCGAGCGCCTCGAGAGCCTCATCGCCCGCGACCTCGAGCTCAGCTACCGCCTGCTGCGCTACGCCAACTCGGCCTTCTTCAAGCGCCGGCGCGAGATCGGCACGGTGCGCGAGGCGATCACGCTCATCGGCGAGCGCATGACGCGCCGCTGGGCGCTCGTCGTCGCCCTCGCCGGCGGCGGTACGCGCCCCGACGAGCTGCTGACCGACGCCCTGGTGCGCGCGCGCACCATGGAGCTCGTGGCCGCCGGCCTGCCCGGGCTCAGCGCCGACCACGCCTTCACGGTCGGGCTGTTCTCGATGCTGCCCTCGCTGGTCAACCGCCCGATGGAGTACGCGCTCAGCGGCCTCGGCCTGCCCTCCGACATCCAGGGCGCCCTGCTCGACGGCCACCCGCCCTACGGCGCGCTGCTGGACCGGCTCGTCTGCCACCTCGACGGGGACTTCGTGCGCGGCGAGGGCGCCGCGAGCTCAGACCGCATCGACGAGGCCTACCGGGCCGCGCTGGCGTGGGTCGAGCCGCTGCGCAGGGAAGTCGAGCGCGGGGCGGCCGCCGCCGCCTAGCGCAGCCGTCGCGCTGAGCGCGGCCGTCGCGCCGAGCGCGCGCGTCGCGCCGAGCGCGGCCGTCGAACCCCGCGGCCGTCGCGCCGAGCGCGGCCGTCGCGCCGAGCGCGGCCGTCGAACGTCGGTCCTACCCCGTCCTGACGGGGCAGGACCGACGTTCGACGCTTCGGGTCAGCCGCTGGCGGCCGTCCGCCGATAGCGCGCGACGGCCAGCGGCGCGAAGACCCCGAGGATCACCAGCGACCAAACGACGGCGCCCCAGACGTCGTTGCCGGCCGGCGCGCCGACCCAGAGCGCGCGCATGGCGTTGACCACGACCGTGAACGGGTTGATGTTGGCGAACCACTGCAGCGCGGCCGGCATCGACTCCACCGGCACGAAGGCCGAGGAGATGAAGGTCAGCGGGAAGACGGCCAGGAAGCCGACCGAGTTGGCCGACTCGGGCGAGGACACGAGCAGTCCCAGCAGCGCGAAGACCCACGAGAAGGCGTAGCCGAAGAGGATCAGCAGCGCGATCCCGCCGACGATCTCGAGCGCGCTGGCGTGAAACGAGAAGCCGATGATCAGGCCGGTCACGAGCAGCACGATCACCGACAGGAAGTTCGTCACGACGTCCGACAGCGTGCGGCCCGCCAGCACCGCCGGGCGCGCCATCGGCAGGGAGCGGAAGCGGTCGATGAGGCCCTTGTGGAGGTCCTCATTGAGCCCGAGCGCCGTGACGAAGCCGCCGAAGGCGATGTTCTGGACGATGATCCCCGGGATGAGGAAGTCCACGTACTCGTAGCCCGGCGTCGAGATCGCGCCGCCGAAGACGTAGACGAAGAGCAGCACGAACATCACCGGCTGCACCGTGAAGGCGATGAGCAGGTCGGGCGCGCGCGGCAGGCGCACCAGGTTGCGCTCGGCGATGACCAGCGTGTCGGACACCAATCGCCTCATGCCGCCTTCTCCTCCTCTTCGGCGGCCGCCTCGGCCGCGTGGCCGGTCAGCGCCAGGAACACGTCGTCCAGCGTGGGCCGCCGCAGCCCGAGGTCGTCGACCGCGACGCCTGCCTCGTCGAGCCGGCGCACGGCCTCGACGATCATCCCCGAGCGCCGGCTGACCGGCAGCCTGACGGTCTGCCCGTCGGCCACCGGCGGCTCGTCGGCCATCGGGGCGAGGGCGTGCACCGCCCGATCGACGGCGGCGGCGTCGGGGTCGGCGAGGTGGACCTCGAGGCGCTCGCCCCCGACACGGTCCTTGAGCTCGTCGGGCGTGCCCTCGGCGATCACGCGCCCGCGATCGATGACCGCGATGAGGTCGGCCAGCCGGTCGGCCTCGTCAAGGTACTGCGTGGTGAGCAGGACGGTCGTCCCCTCGGCCACGAGCCCCTCGATCGTCGCCCACACCTCCAGGCGGCTGCGTGGGTCCAGGCCGGTCGTCGGCTCGTCGAGGAAGAGCACCGGCGGGCTGGCCACGAGGGCGGCCCCCAGGTCGAGTCGGCGGCGCATGCCGCCCGAGTAGGTCTTGACCACGCGATCGGCCGCGTCGACGAGGTCGAAGCGCTCGAGCAGCCGGCGGCCACGGCGCTTGGCCTCCGCGCGGCGCATCCCGTACAGGCGGCCGACCATGACCAGGTTCTCGAGGCCCGTGAGGTTCTCGTCCACGGCCGCGTACTGCCCGGCCAGCCCGATGCGCCCGCGCAGCTCGGCGGCGTCGCGGACGACGTCGAGGCCCGTGACGAGCACGGTCCCGGCATCGGGCTTCAGGAGCGTCGTGAGGACGCGCACGGTGGTGGTCTTGCCCGCGCCGTTGGGGCCGAGGAGCCCGAGGACGCTGCCCGACGGGACCTCGAGATCGACGCCGTCGAGCGCGCGGATGTCGCCGAAGGACTTCACGAGGCCGCTCACGCGGATGGCCGGCTCGATGTTGGCTTCCGTCATCGAACGGACGATACGAACGATCCAGGTCAGATACTGGCCGCGATGGATGCCATGCTCGCCCGCGGATCATGACCGCCACCTCGGGCCGCCTCCTCAAGCTGCTCTCGCTGCTGCAGACGCGCCGCGACTGGACGGGCGGCGAGCTCGCGCGCCGGCTGGAGGTCTCGGGACGCACCATCCGCCGCGATGTCGACCGCCTGCGCGAGCTCGGCTATCCGGTCGACGCGCTGAGCGGCCCGGCCGGCGGGTACCGGCTGCACGCCGGAACCGCGATGCCGCCGCTGCTGCTCGACGACGACGAGGCCGTCGCCATCGCGGTCGGTCTGCGCACCGCGGCCCGCGCCTCGGTGACCGGCATCGAGGAGACCTCGGTCCGCGCGCTGGTCAAGCTCGAGCAGGTCCTCCCCTCCCACCTGCGCCGACGCGTCAACGCGCTGCAGACGGCGACCGTGACCCTCGCCACCAGCGGCGGGCCGACGGTCGACCCCGAGGCCCTGACGGCGATCGCCGGCGCCTGCCGCGACCGCGAGCGCCTGCGCTTCGCCTATCGCGGACGCGACGCGACGGAGACCAGGCGCATGGTGGAGCCGCACACGCTGGTCAACCTGGGGCGGCGCTGGTACCTCGTGGCCTGGGACTGCGACCGCGACGCCTGGCGGACCTTCCGCGTGGACCGCCTCACGCGCCCCTCCCCGGCGGGCGCGCGCTTCGAGCCGCGCGCGCTGCCCGACGGCGACGACGCCGCGGCCTTCGTGGCGGCCAACCTCTCGGGCGCCGCCTCGCGCTACCAGGCGCGCGTCACCCTCTTCGCGCCCGCCGACGACATGGCCCGGTACTCGCTCTTCACGGGATCCAGCGTCACGGCCATCGACGAGCGCACGTGCGAGCTGCGCACCAGTGACGACTCGCTCGACTGGCTCGCCGTGCGCGTGGCCATGGCGGGCGTCGACTTCGTGGTCCACGAGCCGCCCGAGCTCGTCGAGCGCCTGCGCGAGCTGGCGGCCCGCCTGGAGCGCTCGGCGGGGGCTCCGTGAAGCGCGGTGGCGCTTGCGAGCCCGCAGTCAGTGGCGGGCGGGTCCTGTCGGCGGATCACGCTCCTCAGACTCCGCAGGCTCCGTCTGAGGACGTGTCCGCCGCCACCCGCCCGAACAGCGTCTTTGCCGCGCCGGGCGCATGCGCCCGCGTCACGGTCCGCCAGCGTCTACTCCTTCGCGTCGTCAGCTCCTGCACCGGGCTCGCGTGCCCTGCTCTCCGCCGGAGCATCGCGCCACCGTGGTCTGCCTCCGCGTTGGCGAGCCAACGGGTGCGCTTCGGTTCCTCGACCGCCTCCCCCGGCGCTACGAGCTCCGATTGGAGCTTCTGCCTTCACACGCGGAAACGGCATCAGCCTCCACCATCACAAGGATGACGGTCAGGCAGCGCTTGACCTTCCTCAAAGTCCCACTTTGGAGCGCGGTCCCGATCCCGCCGCTCCAGGTCGCGATCTAGCGCGGCTCTTCCAGTTCCCGACGCGCTTGGGCCAGCGACCCGCGAGCAAACTGCCACGCGATGAGCAGTCCACTGGCGTCGTTCCATTGCTCTGCGGCGAGCGGTCTGCCATCCCGCTGGTCAGCGACCAG
This sequence comes from Paraconexibacteraceae bacterium, assembly GCA_963757775.1. Lineage (GTDB taxonomy): Bacteria > Actinomycetota > Thermoleophilia > Solirubrobacterales > Solirubrobacteraceae > JAOPZW01. Next base: position 209,931 of record CAVWSH010000001.1, read on the forward strand.
GCGTCCGAGCACCTCGGAAAGCCCGTTGGCTTGCTGGTCCAGCAGATCGACAAGGAGCAGCGCGGTGACGAGTCGGCTGCGTAGATCCGTCCGGACCAACGCGGCCGTCATCTCGAATAGGCGAGACGCCTGTTCCCTTACTCCGGGGTCGTCTATGTCGTCGAACGTCGGCACCCGACGTTTCCTTCCCTGCCTCTGGGGCTCACACGCATCGGGCGCCCAGCGACGTGTAGCTCCGGCAGTGGCAACGCTTGCTCTTCCCCAGCATCGGGGCGCAGCGTGGAGTCGGCGGTCAGGTCGCCGTGCCGCGCGCTGCTAGGTGCCGCCGCGGCGGCTCTTGACTTCGGCGCGGACGATCGCCCGGAGCTTCGAGTCGCCGCCTTCCTCGCGTAGCAGGGCGCGGTGCCCGCCGTCGTCGAGGAATGTGTGGAAGTCGCGGACCAGGCCCGCGACCTCGACCTCGTCGTCGGGGGAGGTGATGAGCTCGGCGACCCACTCGTACTCGAGCTCTGCCTCGCGCATTTCCCTGACCGTGGCCGCCTCGAAGTCCGCCAGGACAGTCACGCACCGCGTGAGGGCATGTGTGAAGCGCTGCTGCAGGACGTAGACGCCGCGGTCGGTCATGGTGCCCCGCCGACGCTCACGCCGGAGTTCGCGCTGTCGCACGCTGCGCCACTCGAGCAGGTAGGCGGCGCGGCGCTCGCCGAGGCTGAGGGCCTCGGGCACGGGGAAGCGGTCGAAGCGGCCTCGGGCCACTGGTCGTAGGACATCGCTTCCTGCATCTGCTTGACGACGCAGCACGGCACCCGCCGCGAGAGCTGGCCGCGCGAGCCGCGGATCACGCACGGGTGGCCGACGATCATCACGGCGATCGGGTCGCCGTCGCCGTCGTCGACGTCGGCGAACACGTCGCCGGTCATATAGGGACGGAGCCGCAGCGCCTCCTCATCGAGGTCCCAAAGCTCGTCGTCGCCACGAGGCGCGACTAGGTCGTCAACCCGCACTCGGATCGGCCTCGGACCTCGGCACGAGGCTCGTCGTGCCGTCCTCGTGGTCAAGCACTGCGAAGCGGCGGGTCGTCGCGGCGCGCTCCCGCCAACCTTCGGCTTCCTCGTCGAGGAGGTCCTCCCCTGTGAGCCGCGCGGATGCCAGGTCGAGCAGGCCGGCGCGGGTGCCGTGCAGGAAGAGGTCGAGTCGGCTGACGTCGCTGCGCGCGTCGACGGGCATGTCGAGCCACCGCGGGACGTCGTCGATGCGCGGATCGCGGTGCTGCAGCGTGCGGCAAAACGCGAGGAACTCGGCGAGGCGGTGATGGTGGTTGGGGGTGACAGCCTCGCCGCGGCGCCACTTGCGCACGGCCGTCGGCGACACGCCGACGACGCGGGCGAGCATGGACCACGGGAAGAGCAATTCGTCGGCGAGGGCGTCGAGCAGGTCGACGGGCGGGACCGCCTCGAGCTGCCGGGTGGCCTGCGCGAGGTGCAGGCCCTCGGCGCTGTTGTGCAGCAGCGTCGCCAGGGTGGTTGTGTCATTGAGGCCGTCGCGGAGCTCGGCCGTGTCCGCCACGAGCCGGGCGGGCTCGATGGTCTGCGCCGTCTGCGTCGTCGGGGCGAGGTCGCGTCGGACGATGCTCGTCGGGGTGCTCATGCGGGCGTCTCCTCCTTGCGCAACACGTCGTCGCGCAGCTTCTCGGTGATGGACTCCTCGAACAGCGCCCGCACCGGGGCGTGGAGCGAGTAGAGGATGTCCTTGATGGCGGACGGGTCGAACGGCAGCGGCCGCGTCTCGGGGCCGGCCTGCCAAGCGCTGTCGATGTCGATGAGGAAGAACGGCGCGGTGGTAGGCCGCGCGATGGCGAGCGGGCCGTCGGGCGCGACTACGGGCGTGGTGAGAACCCCGGTGCGCATGACGGTGTTGCGGTCGGGGCCGACCACGAAGCGGCTCGTGGTGAGGAACTCGACCGGCTGACCGACGTCGGGGACCTGCCGCCCGGGGGCGAGGACCGACTCGGTGAAGTAGCCGTCGAAGGACCCCGATGGCAGGTCGGTCACCGGCACCTCGTCGATGTACCGCAGGCCGATGCGCGAGGCCGCAGCGACGCGCATGACCGACCCGAGCACGGCGACCGCCTCGGTGGCCCGCTCGAGGAACTCCTCGAAGCGGTGGTACTGCGATGTCTCCAGGATGATCGAGGCCGGGGACACGGCGATCGATCGGGTGCGCTCCAGGTCGAGGAAGCGGAAGCCTTGCGCGAGCTGTGGCATAGGGCCCGCCGGGCCGACCTGAAGCGTCAGGCTCGCCGGCGGCGTGCCAGGCAGCGGGTATGAGCCCGAGAGCCGCTCGTAAAGCGCGTCGCCGGCGGTGCCGATGTCCGTGCCGGGCGCGAGGGCATAGGCGACTTCGCACGCCACCAGCTGCAGCGGCGCGCGGGGGTAGACCTCTCGGGCTGGGTCGAGCTCACCGGAAACCATGGGGAAACCATAGACGAACCAGGGGCGAACCTGGCCGGTTGTACGGGTCCTTGCGCGCCCGCCCGCCCCGGCGCTGTCGACGACGCGATCCGCGGGCACCGTCGAGGATCACCAGTGGGCGGTCGAGCAGGCGTACGAGGACGACGAGCGGAAGGGCCTCCAGAAGCTGGCCGACTCCGCGACCGCGTCAGGGCTCCGGTGCCCTGCCAGGCAAGGACGGTGCTCGGGCGGGTGGCGGCGGACACGTCCTCAGACGGAGCCTGCGGAGTCTGAGGAGCGTGATCCGCCGACAGGACCCGCCCGCCACCAGCTACGGGCCCGCGGAACGCGAAGCGGCGCCGCGACGAGGCCGTTTCCCTGCTAAGTCGCTATGGCGGTGCCCTCGCCGAACGCCTCCGGCTCCGTCGCGGTGCGGATGGTCTCCGTCCCGACCTTGCGCCGTCCCCGGCGCTTCTCGCGGTGGCGCTTGACCTGGCGTGAGAGCTCCTCCTCGCACAGGTTGATCGCGTGCCTCAGGTCGCGGGCGCGATCGTGCGCGCGCAGGGTCACACCCTTCAGAGCCAGGGTGGCCTCCGCCACCTGGTTGTCGGCGATGGCCGGATTGCGCTCCTCGTAGATCTCGATCTCGAGGCGCGCGAACTCCGACACCTGCTTGCCCACCTTCGTGAACCGCCTCTCGACGTGCTCGCGGAGCTCGTCGGTCACGGGGGTGTTGCGACCCTTGACCTCGATCTGCATACAGATCCTCTCGGTCGGTTGACGGGGCCTCTGGCACGTTACCCCCGCGTTCACGTCATCTCAACGCTCGGGCATAGGCGACCGCACAGACCGCATAGGCACCCGCTCGCCGCAGCGCCGCGGCGCAGGCCTCGAGCGTCGCGCCCGTGGTGTGCACGTCGTCGACCAACACGACGTAGGACGGTGGATCGCCGCGAACGCGCACCTCGATGCGCCCCGGCGCCCGGCGCACCGCGCGCGACGCGCCGGCCTGGCGCGTCGGCGCTCCGGCCCGGATCAGGCACGGCGCCACGGCGAGGCCGGTGCGCGCGCCGATCGCCGCGGCCAGGCAGCTCGCGTGGTCAAAGCCGCGCACGCGGGCGCGCCGCGGGTGGGTGGGCACCGGCACGAGCGCAGCCGGCGCCGCGAGCAGACCCGGGGGAGCGCCCGCGACGATCTGGGCGGCCATCGTGCCGGCCACGCCGAGGGCCCCGCGGAACTTGAGCGCGTGCACCAGCGCGCGCGCCGGCCCCTCGAAGGCGACGGGCGCCCACGCCCGCGTGAGGGCCGAGCCGGGCGGCGCGCAGCGCCCCGCGCACGGCGCCGGGAGCCCGCAGCGTGGACAGCGCTCGCCGCGCAGGAAGCGCAACTGCGCGCGGCACTCCCAGCACAGCGGCTGGCCGGGGGCCACCGCCGCGCCGCAGTCCCAGCACGCGGGCGGAGCGAGCGCCGAGGCGAGGGCGCCGAGCAGCTCGCGAGCCGCGGCCGGCGGGACGAGCGCCCACAGGACGCCGCCCCGCTCACGGGCGGCGGGCGCCGGGGCAGGCGCCGACAGGACGCCGCCCCGCTCGCGAGCGGCCCCCTGCGGGGCGAAGCGGGCGAGGCGGGTGCGGACGGCGTGGAGCATCCGCCGATGCTGGCGCGCGCCGCGTCACGCCTCCACCCCACGATTGCGACAATCCTGCGCAGTGGCTGCGGACACTTCGTGGACGTTCGACCCCGGTGCCCTGGCGCTCGTGGCCCTGGCCGCGGCGGCCTACCTCCCCCGCTGGCGCCGGGTGCGCGCCAAGCACGGCGCGCGCGGCGCGTCCGTCGGGCGCCTGCTCGCCTTCCTCGCCGGCCTGCTCGCGCTGATCGCCGCGCTCATCTCGCCCATCGACCGCCTCGGCGAGCAGTCCTTCGCCATGCACATGGTCCAGCACATCCTGCTGCTCGACGTCGTGCCGATCCTGCTCATCGTGAGCCTGACGAAGGTCATCCTGCGTCCCGCCACACGCCGCGTCCAGCGCCTGGAGCGCGCGGCCGGCCCGCTCGCCCACCCGGCCGCGGCCGTGGTGCTCTACGTGGCCGTCATGTGGGGCTGGCACGTCCCGGCGCTCTACGACGCCGCGCTGCGCCACCCGCTGGTGCACGCCCTCGAGCACACGTTCTTCATGACGGCCGGGCTCCTGTACTGGTGGCACCTCATGTCGCCGATCCGCTCTCGCGCGCGCCTGACGGGCATGGGGCCGGTGCTCTACATGCTCTCGACCAAGCTGCTCGTGGGCATCCTCGGCATCGCCATCACCTTCGCCCCCGACGCGCTCTACGCGTTCTACAAGGACCACACGCCGATCTGGGGCCTCAGCGCCGACGACGACCAGGCGCTGGCCGGGGCGATCATGGCGCTCGAGCAGTCGATCGTCATGGGCGTCGCGCTCGCCTGGCTCTTCGTCCGCGCCCTGGCGGAGTCCGAGTCAGACGAGCAGCGCGCCGAGCGCTACGCGTAGGAGCGCATCGCGAAAGGAAAACGCCCCGGTGCCATGCCGAAGGCTGGGGACCGGGGCGTACGGGCGCAGTCTTCCCCATCAGGCGGATGGCGCACCACCGCTATTAGGTCAGTTCGGTGCCATCTTCGATCCGCGCCGGCCCCTCCACGGTGACCGCGCCGCGGACCACCACGCCGCGCCCGAAGGTCACGTCCCCCGACACCGTCAGGCGCTCGCACTGCACCAGCGACGGCGGCCCCGCCGGGAAGCGGGGCTCGAAGTCGCCGACGAGCTTGTAGTGGTCGGGGTCGAGATCGATGACCGGCGGCTCCTCGCGCGACGGCGCGAGCTCGACGCGATGGTCGTCGAGCAGCACATAGGCATCCGAGCGCAGCGCGAGCAGGTCGTTCGTCGTCTTGACGGGCGCGAAGCGCCGCCGCGGGACGTGCAGCGCGCGCGCCCCCTCGAACACGCCGATGGCGGCGCCCATCGCCGTCTCGAGCTGCACGACGGGCGTCGAGTCGGACTCCGAGGGGTCGACCGTCTTGCGGTTGACGATGATCGGCAGCCCGAGCACGCCGTCGCGCGCCTGCAGCGTGTCGCGCAGCGCCTCCAGGCCGACCCAGAGGTTGTTCGTGTTGACGTAGCGGTGGCGGCCGACGTCCTGCAGCGATGCGAGGTCCTCCTCGGGCGTCTGCGCGGTCTCGCGCAGCACGAGCCCGCCCTCCTTCAGCCGCGCGATGTGCCCGCCCTTGCGATCGGCCTCGGTGCGTCCCGCGACCTCCATGGCGAAGGGCAGCTCCTCGTGAGCGACCCAGGAGAGGATCCGCGCGTCGAGGACGGCGCCGAGGTTGTCGGAGTTCGAGACGAAGGCGTAGCGATAGCCGTGCTCGAGCAGCGTGTCGAGCATGCCCGACGTGACGAGCGCGGTGTAGAGATCGCCGTGGCCGGGCGGCGCCCACTCGAGCGACGGATCGGCCTCCCACGAGACCGGCTGCAGGGTCTCCGCGTCGATCTTCGGGACCTTGTTCTGCAGGAAGTCGAGTGGGACGTCGGCCTCGATCTCGGGGTGGCGGCCCAGCGCCTCGAGCGAGTCGTCGCGCGTGGCGAATGAGTTCATGAGCACGAGCGGCACTCGCGCGCCGAAGCGCTCGCGCAGTCCGAGGACCTGGCCGACGACGATGTCCAGGAAGCTCTGGCCCTCCTTGGCCTCGATCAGCGACTTGGCCTTGGTCATGCCCATGCTCGTCCCCAGGCCGCCGTTGAGCTTGAGCACGACCGCCGTGTCGACGATCGCCGGATCGCCCTCGGGCAGCTCGTCGAGCGTGGGCAGGTCCTCGACGGGCTCGATGTCGCTCTCGGGCAGCATGCCCGACGCGCCCTCGCGCAGCTGCTCGTAGTAGTGGGCGAAGGTGTCGATGGCGGCGTCGCCGACGCCCGCCGAGCGCATCTTCTCGATGCTCGCCTGCAGCCCGTCGGGACTCATGCGCCGTCGTCGTCGCGGTGCACCGTGTCAGGCCCGAAGGCCGGCAGGCAGACGGCGACGTACTCGGCGCCGCCGGCGTACGGGGTCGAGTAGCGCACCCACTCGCCGCCGCGGACGTGGATGGCCTGGCCGGCGCGGACGTCGACCGAGCCACCCTCGTGCTCGACGCTCAGCGTTCCGTCGAGGACCAGCGTCCACTCGTCGAAGTCAGGGCGCTGGCCGGGCTCGACCCAACCCTGCGGGGAGTTCATGCGCGCCACGCTGAGACGCTCCTCGCCCGTGTTCACGCGCCCGACGAACTCGTCGATCAGCTTGGGCTTGGTGCCCGCCGCCTCAACGCGGCTGGGGTTCTCGATGAGCTCTGGCATCGGGACGGCAGCCTAGCGATCGTCCGCCCGTGGACAGCGACCGCCCGGCGGCGCAGCGCCAGGTACCGCCGGGCCTCGGCGGACAGATGTCCGGCGATCGACGCGAGCGCTAAGGGGTCGTGCAGCGGCAACCGATGCCTGCAGCGGTCCAGCATGTTCTACATCCGCCGCGACGATCCCAGGTGCTGCCCGAACTGCGGCCGGCGCGTGACGCCCTACGCCGCCGGCTGCTCGCTGTGCGGCCTGACGCTTCACCCCCAGCGCTGGCAGCGCCGGCCGGGGCCGCTGGAGAAGGCGCGCTGGGGCGAGCTCCTGGCGCCGCGGCGCCGCTAGTCGCCCCGCACGAGCTCCAGCAGCCGCCGCGCGTAGGCCGGCGCGGTCGGCTCGTCCTCGTGGCGGAAGTAGCAGTGCACCGCGACGTCGTCGTCGAGCAGCGGGCGCAGCCGATCGGCCCATGCGCCGAGCGCCGCGTCGTCGTACGGGGGCTCGCGCAGGCGCAGGTAGCGAAAGCTCGCGGGTGCGTCGAGCTGGTTGACGCGCACGGCGTCGCGGCCCTCGAGCAGCTCCTCGACGCCGTCCCACGAGGGGTCGCGCAGGTCGAAGGCCGGCCACAGGTCGTCGTCGATCCCGTCGAGCAGCGCGCGCAGGAAGCCGTCGTCGCGCTTGCGCTCGTCGGCCGGGCGCACGAGCAGCGGCCCGAGGCGGTCGCCCAGCGCGCGCACGCGCTCGCAGAAGGCCGGCGCGTCGTCGACGCGGCCGTAGACCGTGATCGCCCGGGGCATCTTGACCGCGAAGCGAAAGCCGTCGGGCACGGTGGCCGCCCAGCGCTCGAAGGTCTCGGCGCTCGGCAGCCGGTAGAAGCTCGAGTTGATCTCGACCGTCGAGAGGACGCCCGCGTAGAAGCGCAGGAAATCGTCGTTGCGCGTGCCGGGCGGATAGAAGCCGGGCCGCCAGGAGGCGAACGAGAAGCCCGACGCCCCGACGAGCAGGCTCATCCCCAGGAGTCGCGGTAGGTCGCCTGCTCGGGCGTGAGCTCGTCGATCGCGACGCCCAGCGCGGCGAGCTTCAGGCGCGCGACCTCGCGGTCGATCGCATCCGGGACCGGGTGCACGCCGGCCGCCAGGTCGCCGCCGCGCGCGACCAGGTCCTCGACCACGAGCGCCTGGAGGGCGAAGGACATGTCCATGACGGCCGCCGGATGGCCCTGGCCGGCGGCCAGGTTGACGACGCGCCCCGAGGCCAGCAGGTTCAGGCGCCGCTCGCCGAGGTCGTACTGCTGGACGAGCGGGAGGACGTCGCGGACCTCGACGGCCGTGGCCCGCAGCGCGTCGAGGTCGATCTCGACGTCGAAGTGACCGGCGTTGGCCAGGATGGCCCCGTCCTTCATGCGCTCGAAGTGCTCGCGGCGCAGAACCGCCCGCGAGCCGGTGACCGTGACGAAGACGTCGCCGCGCACCGCCGCCTCCAGCGCGGGCATGACCTCGAAGCCCTCCATGCGCGCCTCCAGGGCGCGCACGGGATCGACCTCGCAGATCACGACCTGCGCGCCGGCGCCGCGCGCACGCTGGGCCAGGCCGCGGCCCGTCCAGCCGTACCCCAGGATGACGAAGGTCTGCCCCGCCAGCAGGATGTTCGTCGCGCGCAGGATCCCGTCGAGCGCGGACTGCCCGGTGCCGTAGTGGTCGTTGAAGATGCGCTCGGCGTGCGCCTCGTTGACGGCGATGACCGGGCAGGTCAGGCGCCCCTCGGCCTCGAGGGCGCGCACGCGCAGCAGACCGGTGGTCGTCTCCTCGGTGCCGCCGATCAGCCGCTCGCGCACCCGCGCGCGGGCGTGGTGCATGAGCATCACGAGGTCGGCGCCGTCGTCCAGGGTCACGTGCGGGCGCCGGCGGGCGCACGCCGCCACGTGGGCGGCGTAGGCCTCGGCGTCCTCGCCGTGCCGGGCGTGGACCTCGGCGCCGAAGTCCTCGGCCAGCGCCGCCGCCGTCTCGTCCTGTGTGGAGAGCGGGTTGGCGGCGCACAGGGCGACCTCGGCGCCGCCGGCGATGAGCGCCCGCACGAGGTTGGCGGTCTCGGCGGTTACGTGCAGGCACGCCGCCACCGTGATGCCGTCGAGCGGGCGCTCGTCGGCCAGGCGCCCGCGGATCGACCGCAGGACGGGCATCTGGGCGTCGGCCCATTCGATGCGCGCGCGCCCGGCCGGCGCCAGGGTGCGATCGGCGATGTCCGAGGTGCTCACGGGCATCGCCGACCCCCGGCCTGGACTAGTAGCGGTAGTGGTCGGGCTTGTACGGGCCCTCGACCGGCACGCCGATGTAGGCGGCCTGCTCGGGCGAGAGCTGGGTGAGCTTCACGCCGAGGCTGTCGAGGTGCAGCCGCGCGACCTTCTCGTCGAGATGCTTGGGCAGGACGTAGACCTGCTTGTCGTACTCGTCGTTCTTGGTGAACAGCTCGATCTGGGCAATCGTCTGGTTCGTGAACGAGTTGGACATCACGAACGACGGGTGACCGGTCGCGTTGCCGAGGTTCAGCAGGCGCCCCTCGGACAGCACGATGATGCTGTGGCCGTCGGGGAAGACCCACTCGTCGACCTGCGGCTTGATCGTCACGCGCCGGATGCCGTCGATGTTCTCGAGGCCGGCGATGTCGATCTCGTTGTCGAAGTGGCCGATGTTGCCCACGATGGCCTGGTGCTTCATGCGCGCCATGTGCGCCGACGTGATGATGTCCTTGTTGCCGGTGGCGGTGATGAAGATGTCGGCGCTCTCGACGACGTCCTCCAGCGTGGCCACCTGATAGCCCTCCATCGCGGCCTGCAGAGCGCAGATGGGGTCGATCTCGGTGACGATGACGCGCGCGCCCTGGCCGCGCAGCGACTCCGCGCAGCCCTTGCCGACGTCGCCGTAGCCGAGGATGACGGCGACCTTGCCGCCGATCATGACGTCGGTCGCGCGGTTGATGCCGTCGATCAGCGAGTGCCGGCAGCCGTAGAGGTTGTCGAACTTCGACTTGGTGACCGAGTCGTTGACGTTGATCGCCGGGAAGAGCAGCTCGCCCTGCTGGGCGAGCTCGTAGAGGCGGTGCACGCCGGTCGTCGTCTCCTCGGTGACGCCGATGATGCCCTCGCCGATGCGCGTCCACTTCTGCGGGTCCTCGGAGAGCGTGCGCTGCAGGAGGGTGAGGAAGACGCGGAACTCCTCCGAGCCGGCGGTCGAGGGATCCGGGACGGCGCCGGCCTTCTCGTACTCGGTGCCCTTGTGGACGAGCATGGTGGCGTCGCCGCCGTCGTCGAGGATCATGTTCGGACCCTCGCCGCCCGGCCAGGTCAGCGCCTGCTCGGTGCACCACCAGTACTCCTCGAGCGTCTCGCCCTTCCAGGCGAAGACCGGGACGCCGCGCGGATCCTCGGGCGTGCCCTCGGGGCCGACGGCCACCGCGGCGGCGGCGTGGTCCTGCGTGGAGAAGATGTTGCACGAGACCCAGCGGACCTCGGCGCCCAGCGCGGTCAGCGTCTCGATGAGCACGGCGGTCTGGACGGTCATGTGCAGCGAGCCCATGATCCGCGCGCCCTTCAGCGGCTGAGAAGCGGCGAACTCCTCGCGAGTCTTCACCAGCCCGGGCATCTCGTGCTCGGCCAGGCGGATCTCGTTGCGGCCGAACTCGGCCAGGGAGAGGTCGGCGACCTTGAAGTCGTTCTGGGTCAGCGTGGCGGTGGTGGTCATCGTGTCCTTGGAATCGGGGACGAAGGTCAGATCAGGTCAGGGCGGCCGCGGCGGCCAGCAGGCGCTCGTGCTTGTCCTGCTCGAAGCGCAGCCAATCGCTCGCGGGAACGTCCTCGGGGCGCTGCGGCTGGGCCTCGAACCAGCCGTCGACGGAGGCCCGCAGCTCGGCGTCGGTGCGCAGGCGCTGGGCGAAGCCCATCTCGCCCAGCCCGATGTCGAACTCCTGCAGCAGCTCGCGCAGCGTGCGCAGACGCTGGAGCTCGGCGGCGCCGTAGAGCCGGTAGCCGCCCTCCGAGCGCGCAGCGTCGAGCAGGCCGACGCGCTCGATGTAGCGCAGCATGCGCGGAGACCAGCCCGTCGTCTGGGCCGCCTCGTGGATGGTGAGGGCGTCCACAGGCCCAACCTTACCACGATCGTGTCAAGGTTCGGCAAGCAAGACCCTCCCTGTGGGAGGGCGATCCTGGCCTCAGGAGAGGGGTCAGCCGACCGGGGGACGGCGATGTGCCCACGGCCGTGCCTGCTCGATCTGCGCGGCCAGCGCGAGCAGCGTGGGCTCGTCGTCCGGGCGCGCGACGAGTTGGACGGCCATCGGCATCCCGTCCGCGTCGAACCCGGCGGGCACCGACGCCGCGGGCTGCCCGGTGACGTTCCAGATCGCGGTGTAGCAGGCGAAATCGCCGGCCCCGAGGAAGGCGCGCGCCCCGCCGGCGCCGTCGAAGCGCCCGACGGGCAGCGGCTGGGCCGCGGTGACGGGGGTCATGAGGACGTCGTGGTCGTCGAAGAGGGCGTTGATGCGCGCGGCCCGCGCGGCCTCCTTCGCGCGGGCGCGGGCGGCCATCCGCTCCATGCGCGCGCCGACCCGCACGATCCCGCGCGTGCGGCGCTCGAGCTCCCCGCGGCGGTCGAGGCGCTGGGCGTCCAGCCACGCGCCGCGCGCGTAGCGCGGTCCGAAGAGCGGCTGGACCTGCCCGTACTGGGGATCGCGCTCGCGGACCACGTGTCCCAGCGAGCGCAGCAGGTCGGCGGTCGCATCGATCGCCTCGCGCGCGGCCGCCCTCGGCTTGGCCGGCAGCGTGGGCCTGGTCGAGACGGCGATCCGCAGCCGCGAGGGCGTGCTGCGCGCGGCCTCCGCGTAGCCGGTCGTCCCGTCGGCGAGCGCGTCGAGCAGCAGGGCGGCGTCGGCGACGGTCCGGGTCATGGGGCCGAAGCAGGTCAGGCCGAGCCAGTGGTCGTCGTCGGGGGAGAGCGGGACGCGGCCGCGCTGGGGCTTGATCCCGAAGAGCCCGCACGCCGACGACGGGATGCGGATCGAGCCGCCGCCGTCTGAGCCGAGCGCGCCGGCGACCATGGCGGCGGCGACCGCGGCGGCGCTGCCGCCGCTCGACCCGCCGGTGCTTCGCCGGGGGTCCCACGGGTTGCGCGTGGCGCCCCACGCCTGCGACTCGGTGAGCTGCGGCCACAGCGCCAGCTCGGGCATGTTCGTCTTGCCCACCACGATGGCGCCGGCGTCGCGCAGGCGCCGCACGACCGCGCAGTCGCCGCGGGCGGGCTCGGCGACCGCGCCGGTGCCGTGCGTCGTCAGCTCGCCGGCAACGCCCATGTTGTCCTTGACCGCGATCGGCACGCCGAGCAGCGGCGGCGCATCGCCGTCACGCAGCCGGCCCTGCGCGGCCTCGGCTTCGGCGAGCGCGCGCTCAGAGCGCACGACGCGGAAGGCATTGACCGCCGGGTCGAGGCGCTCGATCCGCTCGAGGCTGAGCTCGACGAGCTCGCGGGCCGTGACGGCGCCGGAGCGCACGAGCTGGGCCTGGTGGGCGACGCCCGCGTAGGCGAGGTCGGCGGCGGCGGAGGCGGTGTGGCTGGTCATGGGCGCACCGTAGGCGCGCGCCGCGCTCCCGCCATCGGGCGAATGCCCTATCGGCTACAGCAGGCCGTGCTCGACGGCGAAGAGCGCGGCAGCGGCGCGCGTCGACACACCGGCCTTGGCGTAGACGTGGCCGACGTGGTGCCCGACGGTCTTGGGCGACAGCGCAAGCTCGGCGGCGATCGCCTTGTTGGAGCGCCCGCGAGCGACGAGGCGCAGGACCTCGACCTCGCGCGCGGTGAGCCCGGCCGGGAAGGCGCGCGGCGCCGCGCCGCCGCGGAGCCCGGCCGCCTGCAGCACCGCGGCGACCGCGTCGCCGTCGAGGCGTCCGGCGACGACCTCCTGGTCGAGGGCGCGCGCGATGCCCTCGGGGGCGAGGGCGGCCCGATGCGGCCGCGGCTCGGTCATCGCCTGGCAGACGTCGGCGGCCGCGAGCACGCGCGCGGCGAGCGGGAGATCGCCGGCCGCGGCGCCGCGGTGATATCCCGAGCCGTCGAGGCGCTCGTGGTGGCGGGCGGCGACGGCGCCGACCTCGGCCAGCCCGCCGCAGCGGGCGAGCACGCGCTCGCCGAAGTACGGGTGCAGGCGCACGCGCTCCCACTCGCCGGTGCTCAGCGGCGCCGCCTTCTCCCAGATGCCGGTGGACACCGCCACGCGGCCGACGTCGTGGACCAGGCCGGCGCGGCGCACGACCGCGACGTCGGCCCCGGCGAGCCCGAGCCGCCAGGCGGCCGCCTCGGCGAGCTCGGCGACCGCCGCCGAGTGCCCGAGCGTGAAGACCGATTTGAGGTCGGCGAACTCGCCGATGACCCGGCAGGCGCCGTCGAGCGCGTCGCCGGCCAGCGCCGGGGGCTGCGCCGGGCGCGCCTCCATCGCCGCCTCCCAGGCAGGCTGCTGATCGAGCGCCGCGAGCCCGGGGGGCAGCTCGCGCAGCGCCACCGCGGTCAGCGCGGGGTCGTAGGCACCTCCGGCGCGCGCCTCGAACGCCTGGCGGACGCCCTGCGCCCCGCCCAGGCGCCAGTGGACATCGGCATCGCGGGCGAGGTGCAGCACGCGCGCCGCGCGCGGGATCTGCTCGCCGGCCACCCCGCGCGGCAGGCCCTTGCCGTCCCAGCGCTCGAAGACATGCCACAGCGCCTCGCTGACCCCCGGCGCCAGCCCCAGGCGCTCGGCGAAGCGCTGGCCGACCTCGCAATGGGCGGTCACTCCCGACCGCGCGCGGCGCGCGCCGGCGAGGACGGCTCCGGCGAAGGCCGCCAGGTGCGGCGCGCGGCTCTCCGCGGTCCGCCGCCAGAGGAAGGCCATCAGCTCGGCGGGCCGCCCGCTGTCGATCGTCGCGAAGTCCGAGCGGTAGGGCCGGTCGTCGCCATAGGCCCCTGCCGCCTCGTGGGCGTCGCTCGTGCAGCCGATCGAGTGCACCAGCCCGAGGTGGTAGGCGTCGGCGCGCGCGGCCTCGTCGCCGCCGGCCGCCGCGGCGAGCCGCTCGCACAGCACGGCGGTGCGCAGGCCGTGCTCGAGCGGCTGGTCGGTGCCGAGGTCGGTCGCGAGCGACAGCGCCGCCAGGACCTCACCGGCGGACACGGCCGTGGCCCGCTGAGACCCCATGGCGCCAACCCTACGCGCCTGTCCCCGCGCGCGAGGGGCCGCAGGCGCCGAGTCCTAGGCGGGCTCGCCGGCGGCGAGCAGGATCGCCTGGCGCGCCTCGTGCTCGCGCTCGTACGCCCTCACGACGGCGAGCTCCACCTCGGTGGCGCCCTCCAGCCGCGCGAGGACCTCGTCGAGGCGCATCGCGTCGTAGCCGGCCCAGGGCTCGGCGACATGGACCTGCGCCCCCACGCTGTCGGCACCACCGGTCTCGGCCTCGCGCGCCGCCTCGCGCATCGCGGCGACCTGTCCGCGCGTGGGCTCGGCCCGGCGCGGCGCGGCGCGCCGCTGCGGCGGGCGCCTGCGCGCGGGCGGCGGCGGCGGAGGAGGCGGCTCGGTGGCGGCCGCGGGCTCGGGGCGGTGGGTGTCCAGTCGCCCGACGCCGAGGGCCCGCAGCACGGCGCGCGCCGCGAGCAGCAGCCCCTCGACCAGCAGCCTGAGCGAGAAGACGAGCAGGCCGGGCACCGCTACTCGACGCTGGCGAGCTCGGCCTTCAGGCGGTCCAGGACCACGACGGGCTCGGGGTCCACGCCGCGCAACGCGGCGAGGTAGACCGACACGAGGTCACCCAGGAGCACCAGGGAGAAGACGCGCTCGGCGGTGTTCTGCCCGCGCGACTCGACGCGGTGCACCCCCGCGGCGCCCGGCGCGATCAGGCGCGACGTGACGTCGATGCGCTCCTTGACGCGTGGATGGGTGTCGGCGTCGTCGAGGAAGATCGCGGAGAAGCGGGCGTACTCGCCGGCCGAGCCCCAGCCCACGATCTCGTTGTGGTCCATCTCGGGGAGCTCGAGCGCGTAGGCGGGCATCTTCGCGTTCTCGTTGACCTGGCTCTTCCAGCGATAGGCGATCGGCGTCGTCAGCCCGGCGCCCGTGACCACGGGCACGGTGCCGTGCAGGGCGCGGGCCAGGCTCTTGGCCAGGCCGTCCGGCGGCCCCTCCGGGCCCCACTCGACGACGAGCTCCTCGAGGTGGTCGGCGGCCACGTCGAGCTCTGAGTTCATGCCCGGGCCGACGCCGCACAGGGCGGCGACCTGCAGCGCGGCCACCGTCATGTAGGCCACCGCGGCCCGCGGCTGGAAGCCGCCCGCGACCGGCACGACCGGGACGTGGTCGGCGCGCGCGAGCTCGGCCAGCTTGCCGCCGCTCGTGACCACGACGCGGCGCGCGCCGATGACGCCCGCCGCCTCGTAGCAGGCGAGGGTCTCCTCGGTGTCGCCCGAATACGACGCGCACAGGACGGTCGTGTTCGGCGTGGTCCACGGCGGCAGCCCGTAGGCGCGCGCGCCCAGCAGGGGGCGCGAGGCGTGGTCGCCGAGGATGGCGCGGGCCAGGTGCCCCCCGATGGCCGAGCCGCCCATGCCCGCCACGACGAGGCCGTCGGGCGAGTCCCACGGCGTCAGGCCGGCGGACTCCACCTTCCACAGCGCGTCGCGCAGGTGCTCGGGAATGGCGAGGACGTCGGTGAGCTGATCGGTCGGATCGATCCGGCCGATCGTCTCGCGGTCGAGCTCGAGCTGCTCCGTGCTGGACAAGATCGGCCTCTCCTTCCTCAGAACGTGATCGCGCCTTCGGGTAGGTCCGTCTGGGGAAAGACTCGCACGCCGCGCGAGAGGACGTTGCGCTCCCCCACCGTCACGCCCTCGCCGAGCACGGCGCCGCCGGAGATCTCCGACCCGTCGCCGATGCGCACGCCGGCGGCGACGATGCAGTCGCGCAGCACGCAATCGGCGCCGATCTCGGCGCCGTTGAGCACGACCGAGCGCTCGACGGTGGTGCGTTCGCCCACGGTGACGCCCTCGCCGAGGACGACCAGCGAGCCGACGTGAGCGCCCGCCGCCACCGTGCAGCCGCGATCCACGAGCGCCGGCGGCACGATGCGCCCGTCGACCTGCACGCGGTCGCCCACGAACAGGTAGCCCGGCCCGAGGCGGTCGGCCACGGCGGTGACGACCTGACCCTCGAGGATGTCGAAGGTGCCCTGCAGGTAGCGCTCCGGCGTCCCGATGTCGAGCCAGTAGGCCTCTGCGGCGAAGCCGAACAGGCCCTGGCCCACGAGCTGCGGCCACACCTCGCGCTCGATCGAGACGTTGCGATCGGCGGGGATGAGGTCGAGGACGGCGCGCTCGAGCACGTAGGCCCCGGCCGAGATGAGCCGCGTGTCGATCTCGTCGGCGCTCGGCTTCTCGACGAACTCCGAGACCGAGTGGTCGTCGTTCAGCCGCACCAGGCCGTAGGCGCTGGGGTCGCCGACCTGCACGAGCGCGAGGGTGCCCATCGCCCCGGTCGCCTCGTGCTGGGCGATCTGCGCGGTGAGGTCGAGGTCGGTGAGGACGTCGCCGTTGAGCATCAGGAAGCGCTCGTCGAGGAGGTCCTCGGCGTACTTCAGCGCTCCCGCCGTCCCGCGTTGCTCGGGCTCCTCGACGAAGCGCAGGCGCAGCCCGTACTGCGAGCCGTCGCCCAGCACGTTGCGCACGGCGGTGGCCAGGAAGCCGCACGACATGACGACGTCGTCGACGCCGTGGCGCGCCAGCCACTCGAGCATGTAGGCGATGAACGGGCGGTCGACGAGCGGGATGACGGGCTTGGGCACCGTCGAGGTCAGCGGGCGCAGGCGCGTGCCCTCGCCGCCGACGAGGATCACCGCCTGCATGCCCGCCCCCTCACGATCGCCCGATGCCCTCGTAGGTCAGCCCGGCGGCCGCGACGGCCTGGGGGTCGAGCGCGTTGCGCCCGTCGATGATGAGCTTGCCGCTCATGGCCTCGGCCACGGCGTCGAAGTCGAGCTCCTTGAACTCGTCCCACTCGGTGACGAGCACGGCCGCGTCCGCCCCGGCCACCGCGCTCAGCGCGTCGTCGGCGAACTCGAGCCCGGGCATGAGCTTGCGCGCCTCCTCCTCGGCCACCGGGTCGTAGGCGCTGACCTTCGCCCCTGCGGCCTGCAGGCGCGCGCTGAGCACGAGCGAGGTCGCCTCGCGCATGTCGTCGGTGTTGGGCTTGAAGGCCAGGCCGAGCAGCGCAACCTTGCACCCCACCAGGGTGCCGAGGTGCTTCTCCAGCTTCGCCATCACGCGGCGCTTCTGCAGCTCGTTGACCTCGATGACCGCGTTGAGCAGCTGGAAGTGGTAACCCGAGTTGCCGGCCAGCTGCTTGAGCGCGGTCACGTCCTTCGGGAAGCAGCTGCCCCCGAACCCGACCCCGGCCTGCAGGAACTTGGGCCCGATGCGATCGTCGAGGCCGATGCCCTTGGCCACCTCGATGACGTTGGCGCCGGTGACCTCGGAGACGTTGGCGATCTCGTTGATGAAGGAGATCTTCGTGGCCAGGAACGCGTTGGCGGCCAGCTTGATCATCTCGGCGCTGGCGATGTCCGTGCGCACGAGCGGGGCGCCGAGCGGCGCGTAGAGGTCGACGACCGCGTCGCCGGCCCAGTCGCCGTCGTCGCCGACCACGACCCGGTCGGGCTCGAGGAAGTCGCGCACCGCCGAGCCCTCCTTGAGGAACTCCGGGCACGAGACGTAGCGAAAGCCCTCCTTGCCCTGCTCGCCGAAGATGCGCTTGATCGACGTGCCCGTGCCCACCGGGACCGTCGACTTCATGACGAGGGCGTGGGTGTCGGAGGGCGGCATCGCGTTGACCACCGCGTGGACCGCGCTGAGGTCGGCGTCGCCCGAGTAGGTCGGCGGCGTCCCGACGGCCACGAAGAGCAGGCGCGCGTGCTCCAGCGCGTCGGCGATGTCCGTGGAGAAGTGCAGGCGCCCGCGGTGCTTGGTCACGAGCTCGGCCAGCCCCGGCTCGTAGATCGGGATCTCGCCGTCCTCGAGGCGCTTGATCTTGGCGGCGTCGATGTCGATGCACCAGACCTCGTTGCCGAGCTCGGCGAAGCCGGCCGCGGTGACGAGGCCGACGTAGCCGGTGCCGATGACGCCGATGGGTTCGCGCTGAGTGCTCATGAACGGCGACGCAGGCTACCGACAACGCACCGCACGACCTGCTCAGACGTCTAGCGCCCGCCCACCGATCGCGTCGAGCGGGCGAGCGCGAGCATCTGCTTGTTGGTCAGCGTGCGCAGCAGCGTGTTGGAGACCCAGTAGGAGCCCAGGCGCGTGCGCCACGCCACCAGCTTCAGGCGGCTGCCGTCGTAGAAGAGCTTGAACGTGCGCCCGCCCGAGGTCACGCTGGCGCTCGGGTCGTCGAGGATCGGGGGCGAGCGCCAGTCGGTGCCCTGCACGCCGTAGTACTGGCCGATCCGGCCGTCGTAGGCGACGATCCGGTAGGCGCGGTGGCGCTTGTTGGCCCGGTCGACGATGTCGTAGGAGCGCGAGTCGTCGACCCGGTAGGTGCCCGTCGCGGACATCAGCGTCGGGTAGTACACCGGCAGGCGCCCCAGCTTGACCTGCAGCGGCGCGGCGATGTCCTCGCTCGCGTTGCGGTCGCGGATCAGGCCCGCCACCGCGCTGGGGCGGCGCCGGCGGCTGCGCTTGCTGCGCTTGCTGCGCTTGGCGGTCGTCGACTTGGCCGTGCCGCGCGGGCCGGTGGTGGCGCGGGCGGCCAGGAAGCTCTCGACCGTGCGCCTGAGCGCGGCGGGCCCGATGACGACGTTGCCAGAGCCGTCGCCGGCGTCCTGGGCGGGGAACTGGACCTCCTGGATCGGCTTGTCGGCCGACTCGGCCACCAGGCGCAGCAGCGAGAGGATCGCCCCCTTCGAGTCGATGTCGGTGCGCACCGACTGCCCGAAGATCCGCAGCAACTCCTCGCGGTTGGAGAAGACGTTGCCGATGCCGATCTGGTTCTTCGCCTCGCCCAGGAACGACTGCTGGCGCGCCGCGCGGATGAGGTCGTTGTCGAGGTGGCGGTAGCGCACGTAGCTCAGCGCGTCCTCGCCGCACAGCCGCTGGTAGCCGGCGCCGACGTCGATGACCGCGTAGGGCCCGCCGCCGCCGTTGGGCGGGCTGTTGTCGTTGAAGTACCGGTGGTCGACGTCGACGTAGACGCAGCCGAGGCGGTCGACCGCCCCGCGGAAGCCCCAGAAGGTGACGCGCACGTAGTGGTGGATGGGGATCTTGAGCAGGTCGCGCACGGTGCGCAGGGTCAGGCGATCCTCGCCGTAGGCGAAGGCGGCGTTGAGCTTCTGGCGCCCGTGGCCGGGGATGTCGACGAGCAGGTCGCGCGGCAGCGACATCAGCGCCGTGGCCCGCTGATGCGGGTCCAGGCGCACGAGGATCATCGTGTCCGAGCGGGTGGGCGGCGGGTGCTTCTGCAGCGCCTCCGCCTTGCGGCGGTCGTCGCCGATGACGAGGATGGTCTGCGGCTTGCCCGGCGCGACGTCGGCCAGCAGCTGCTTGACCTGCGGATCGATCGGCGTCGTGTTGCGCTTGAAGATCGCGATCCCCGTGTCGATCTCCAGGAGCACCGCCGAGGCGATCGTCGCGGCGCTCAGGCAGGTGATGATCACGCCCGCGAGCAGGAAGCGCTTGTACATCCCCCACGCCAGGCGAGGGGGCCCGTCCTCGGTGTTGCGGCGCACTACCTGCCGCCGAAGCGGCTCAGCGAGCGCGCGATTGCGAGCATCTGAGGGTTGGTCAAGGTCTTCGAGAGCGTGTTCGACACCCAGTAGACGGCGCGCGGCGTGCTCCAGGACACGAGGCGCAGGCGGTTGCCATCGTAGAACAGCTTGTACCGGCGACCGGCCATGCGCATCGTGTCAGAGGAGTCGTCGAGGATCGGCGGCGACTTCCAGGTCATGCCCTGCACGCCGTAGTACTGGCCGTCGAAGCCGGCATTGAGGACGATGCGATAGGCGCGGTAGCGGCGATGGTGGGGGTCGTAGATGTCGTAGACCCGAGGGCTGCCGTCGGTCGTGTAGCTCCCACGCGCCAGCCGCGCCCGCGGGTAGTACAGGGGGAAGCTCAGCCGCGTCGCGGCCTGCGCGACGACGTTCTCGCCGCCCGTCTTGTCCTCGATGACGCCGGGGGGCAGCCCCGGCGAGGTGCGGCGCGAGCGGCGCCTGGCCTTCTTGCTCTGGGGCTTGGGCGCCCCGCGGCCGAGCTGGCGCGATCCGTTGGAGGCCTTGACGTGCAGGAACTCCTGCTTGGTGAGCTCGAGGTTGTTGGGCGTGATGGTCACGAACTCCGGGCCGATGTCGCCCCGGAAGCGGACCTCGCGGATCGGGTGGCCCGAGGACTCGAAGGCGAGCTTGAGCAGGCGCAGGATGGCCGAGTTCGAGTGCAGATCGGTGTCCGTGTAGCGCCCGAAGATCCGCAGCAGCTCCTTGCGATCGCCGAACAGCCGCCCCAGCCCGATCTGGTCCTTGGCCTGGCGCAGGAAGTCCTGCTGGCGCGCCGAGCGCACGAGGTCGTCGTCGGCGTGGCGGAAGCGCACGTAGTCCAGGGACTTCGAGCCGCACAGCTTCTGGTAGCCCGCGGGGACGTTGATCTCGGCGTACTGCTGGCTGACCGGCAGCCCCGCGTTGGAGTGGTAGTAGCGCTTGTCGACGTCCACGTAGACGCAGCCCAGCCGGTTGACCGCGCGCTGGAAGCCGCCGAAGTTCACGTTGACGACGTGGTTGATCGGGATGTGCAGCAGGTTGCGCACGGTCTTGACCGCCAGCGCGGGACCGCCGTAGGAGTAGGCGGCGTTGATCTTCGTCGTGTCGATGCCCCCGCCCGGCACCTGGATCGGGACCTTGAGGTCGCGCGGGATGTTCATCACCGCGGTGGCCTCCTTCGACGGGTCCAGGCGCACGAGCATCATCGTGTCCGAGCGCGCCGGGTTGTCCTGCTTGATGTCGACGAAGCGCCGGTCGGAGCCCAGGACGAGGATCGTCTGCGGCTTGCCCGCGGGCACGTCGTCGAGGGCGCCCTTCAGGCCGGGGATGACGTGCCCGGCGCTTTCGTCGCGGATGACGCTGACGAGGTCCTTGACCTCGAGCAGGCCCGCAGAGGCGACCGTCCCGGCGGTGAGCAGGGTGATGAGGACGCCCGCGATCGCGAAGCGCTTGTACATGCCGAAGGCGACGCGAGGAGGCTTTTCGTCGGGGAACGAGCTCATGCGGCCTGGGCAGAGGGTAGGTCAGCGGGCGGGCGGCCTACGCCAGGCCGCCGTCGACGGCGCGCAGCGACGGCTGTTCCTGGCGCTCCAGCCACACCGGAAGGTGTTTGACGAAGTCGCCCAAAGCCCTGCGATAGAGCGCGAGCGAGGAGATCGAGACCCACTCGTGCGGACCGTGGTGCCCGCCGCCGACGGGCCCGAACTCGACTGCCGGGATGCCAGCCTCGATGAACGAGATCGCGTCGGAGGAGCCGTCGCGCCCGATCGACAGCGCGTCGCCCTCGATCGAGCGCCCGACCGCGTCGCGCAGCGCCAGCACGTAGGGGTTGTGGCGCGAGACGATGACCGGCGCCCGCTGGAAGGACTTGACGATCTCGAGGTCGCCGATGGCGCAGATCTGCGCGGTGATGTCGGCGGGGTCCTGGTTGGGCAGGAAGCGGATGTCGACGTCGATCGTGCACCGGTCGGGCACCTTGTTGAAGGCGTCGCCGCCGATGATCCGGGCGAGGTTGATCGACGGGCGGTCGAACAGGTCGGAGGACTCACGGCTGAAGGGCAGCGTCTCGATGCGCCGGAAGGCGTCATGGGCCTTGAGGATCGCGTTGTCGCCCAGCCACGGGGTCGAGCCGTGAGCGGCGGTGCCCGAGACCTCCAGGCGCAGCGCCAGCACGCCCTTGGCCTGGATGCCGATGTGCAGGTCGGTCGGCTCGCCGGTGAGCGCGAAGGCGGCCTGGAGGCCCTCCTTGACCAGCACGTCGGTCGAGCGCCGCGTGACGTCCTCGGTCTCCTCGTCGGGCACGCAGACGAAGCGCACCCGCACCTGGTCCTGGGCGGCGACGTCCTTGAGGGCGCACATCATCGCCGCGAGCGCGCCCTTCATGTCGTAGGCGCCGCGGCCGATGAGCCGGTCGCCCTCGACGCGGGGCGTGAACTGGCCCTCGCGCGCGGGGACGACGTCCAGGTGGCCGTGGAAGACGACGGTCGGCCCGTCGGCGGGACCGGCCTCGGCCAGGATGACGGGCAGCCCGTCGTGGTCGACGCCCTCGACCTTCAGCTCGCGCGACTCCAGCCAGCCCTTGACGAAGCCGGCGGCCGCCCGCAGGCCCTCGCCGCTGGCGGTGTCGTAGGTGATGAGGCGCTCGGCGAGGACGTGCTCGTCCATGGCCAGCCAGGATAGGGACCGGGCCGTGCCCCCGGCGCAGCGACGCCTCAGGCGAACAGCGGCGAGGCGTCCATGAAGATGCGGTACGTGGCGAAGAGCGCGGCGTCCTTGCGGTCGACGTCGGCGAACAGGTCGGTGGCGAAGCTCATGGGCGCGATCTTGGCCCAGCGGTGCGGACGGGGAACAGACCGTTCTCGGTCTCGCCAGGCGGTAGGGTCAGCCGGCGTATGGCAGAGCGCATCGTCGTCTTCGGCGCGACCGGCTACACGGGCGATCTCGTCTCCCGGGCCCTGGTCGACCGGGGCGCGCGCCCGGTGCTCGCGGCGCGCAGCGAGGCGCGGGTGCGCGCGCTGGCCGAGGAGCTCGGCGGCCTCGAGTGGGCGGTCGCCGACGTCGGGCGTCCCGACACGGTCCGCGCGCTCGTGGAGCGCGGCGACGTGCTGGTGTCCACGGTCGGCCCGTTCGCCCGCTGGGGGGAGCCCGCCGTGCAGGCCGCCATCGCCGCCGGCGCGCACTACCTCGACTCCACCGGCGAGGGCAGCTTCATCCGCGACGTCTTCGAGCGCTTCGGGCCCGGCGCGCAGGCCGCCGGCTGCGGGCTGGTGACGGCCTTCGGCTACGACTGGGTGCCCGGCAACCTCGCGGGCGCGCTCGCCCTGCGCGACGCTGGCGAGCCCGCGACGAGCGTGCAGGTCGGCTACTTCAGCCCGGGCGTGGGCGCCGGCTCGATGAGCGGGGGCACGCGCGCGAGCGCGGCCGGCGTGATGCTCTCCCCCGGCTTCGCCTGGCATGGCGGGCGCCTGGTGGCCGAGCGCGCGGCGCGCCACGCCCGGACGTTCGAGATCTTCCCCGGCAAGCGGGCGCGCGCGATCAGCGTCGCCGCCTCCGAGCACTTCGCGCTGCCGCGCGTGCACTCCACCCTGCGCGACGTCGACGTCTTCCTGGGCTGGTTCGGCCCGGCCTCCGAGCCGATGCGCGTCGTCTCGGCCGGCATGTCGGTGCTGACGAGGCTCCCCGGCGCGCCCGGCCTCCTGGACGCGGCGTTCGGCCGCCTCGTGAAGGGCTCGACCGGCGGTCCCGACGCCGCGGCCCGCGCCAAGAGCACGTCAGTGGTGATCGCCGAGGCCCGCGACGCGGGCGGCACGGTGCTCGCCGAGGCGCGGCTGGAGGGCATCAACGGCTACGACCTGACCGGACGCTTCCTGGCCTGGGGCGCGCAGACCGCCGCGCGCGGCGGGCTGCAGCGCACCGGGGCGCTGGGGCCCGTGGACGGCTTCGGCCTCGAGGCGCTCGAGGCCGGGTGCGCGGACGCGGGGCTGGCGCGGGTCTCGTAAGGTCTGCCG
Organism: Paraconexibacteraceae bacterium; assembly: GCA_963757775.1. Lineage (GTDB taxonomy): Bacteria > Actinomycetota > Thermoleophilia > Solirubrobacterales > Solirubrobacteraceae > JAOPZW01. The sequence continues at coordinate 233,506 of CAVWSH010000001.1, forward strand.
CGACCGCGTGCGGCACCGCGCGGCGCGAACTGCATCACCGAGGGGGAAGTGAGCCGCGGGCGCTCGGGCCGGGCGCGATCCACGCGAACTGCCGCAGGTCGGGCCTGGAATCCGAGCCTCTTCTGCGGCAGTTCGCGAACCACTTCGGTTTGCGTGCGGAAACCGGACACAAACCGAAGCGGTTCGCGCCCAGCAGCGGCCGGCGGGCCTGCCTGCCCTCGGTGATGCTGTTTGCGCCACGCGGCGCCGCATGCGCCGCGCGGACGACAAGACGCGTCACCCCGCCTCGGCCCGCGCCTTCAGCCCCTCCGCCGTCCCACCCACCAGGTGGTCGCGGACCCTGCCCTCGACGGGACCGCGCAGCAGCATGCCGAGCATGCGGCCGGGGTCGACCTCGAGGCCGTAGACGGCGCGGGTGCGGCCGCCGCCGAGGTCCACGAAGTGCCACCAGCCGTGCACGGCCTTGACATCGCCGCTCTCCTGCTCCCAGGTGATGGCCGTCGGGGGGTCGTAGGCGAAGGTCATGCGCGAATGGATCGTGCGCACCGAGGCGTCGGATTCCGTGTCCACGCGCTGCACGCGCCCGTCGGCGTCGCGCGCGAGCACCCCGACGCCGATCAGCGACCGCTGCCACTCGGGGGCGTGGTCGATGTCCGCCGCGATCGCGAAGACGCGCTCGATCGGCGCCTCGATCTCGACCGTGCGCTCCCCGCGGATCGTGCCCATGGCGCGGCAGACTACTTGCGCCCCCCGCCTGCGCTGACGACCGCGTCGACGAGGGTGAACTCGCGCCCGTCGACCAGGCCGCGGTTGGTCAGCCGCAGCGCCGGGATGACGCCCAGCGACAGGAACGAGACCATCATGAACGGGTACTCGAGCGGGCAGCCGAGCTTCTTGTAGGCGCGGTCGAGCCCGCGCACCTCGTCGGCCACGTCGGCCACCGAGCGGTCGGACATGAGGCCGGCGATGGGCAGCCGCACCTCGCCGATGACCTCGCCGCCGTCGACGGCCACCATCCCGCCGCCGGTGTCGCGCAGGCGCTCCACGGCGGCGAGCATGTCGTCGTCGTCCATGCCCACGACGAACAGGTTGTGGTTGTCGTGGGCCACCGTGGTGGCCACCGCGCCGCGCTGCAGCCCGAGGCCCTGGACGAAGCCGACGCCGATCGTGCCCGGCCCGCCGTGGCGCTCGATGCTCGCCGCCTTGGCCAGGTCGATCGCGGGATCCGCCGGCACCGAGCCGTCCGCAACCGCGGCCTCCACGATCCGCAGCTCGGTGGCCAGCTCGCCGGGGACCATGCCGATCGCGCGGACCTGCACGCGATCGCCGTCGGCCTCGATGCGCAGGTCGTCCACCGTGGGCGTGCGCGCGATGCGGACCGTGTCGCGGGCCCGGGCGGGGTACTCGTAGTCCGGCGTGTCGGCGCCGATCGGCTCGCCGTCGGCCAGCACCAGGTGCGGGCGCATCTGCGCGAGGTCCTCCACGAGCAGGATGTCCGCGCAGCGCCCCGGGGCGATCGAGCCGACGTCATGGCGGTAGCCCATGTACTCGGCTGCGTTGACCGTGGCCATCTGGATCGCCACCAGCGGGTCGATCCCCGCCCCGATCGCGGTCCGCACGGCGTGGTTGAGGTGGCCCACCGTGGCCAGCGTCTCGGGATGCATGTCGTCGGTGACCAGCAGCAGGTGGCGCGAGTCGACGCCGTCCTCCAGCAGCACGGGTGCGAGCTTCTCGACGTCGTGCCACGCCGAGCCCTCGCGCAGCTGGACCCACATCCCCGCGCGCAGCTTGGCCAGCGCGTCGCTGCGCAGCACGGTCTCGTGGTCGCAGTCCACCCCGGCGGCCGCGTAGGCGTGCAGCCGGTGGTCGTCCCAGCCGTGCAGGCTCCAGTGCCCGGTCACCGGCAGGCGCGCGTCGAGCACGGCGCCGATCATCTCGTGGGTCGCGGCGTCCGACGCGATCACGCCGGGCATGTTCATCATCTCCCCCAGCCCGGCGACGCCCTCCCACCCGAGCGCCTCGCGGATGTCGTCGGGCGTGATGGTCGCGCCGGCGTCCTCGAAGCCGGGCAGCGCGGGCACGCAGGACGGGACGGCGAGCAGGACCTTGAGCTGCAGCCCGCTGCCCTCCTCGAGCATCCAGCGAATGCCGTCGAGCCCGAGGACGTTGGCGATCTCGTGGTTGTCGATGAGCACCGTGGTGGTGCCGTGCGGCAGGACGGCCTCGGCGAAGCGCCTCACGGTCACCATCGCCGACTCCACGTGCATGTGGGTGTCGATGAGCCCGGGCACGAGGAAGGCGCCCTCGGCATCGAGCACGCGCGTCTGCGGCCCGCGCGTGTGGGCGGCGTCGCCGAACATCGCGATCCGCCCCGCCTTGACCGCGACGTCGGCCCCGTCGAGCACCTCGCGCGTGTGGACGTCGACCAGGCGCCCGCCGGTGATGAGCAGGTCGGCGGGCCGGCGGCCCATGCAGACGTCGGACAGCGTGCGGGTGAGGCTCGACAGCGAGGGGCGCCCATGGATCATGCGCCGCAGCTTCCCAGGCGACGCCCTCGGGCGCCGGCCGGCGCTCGCCGGGAAGGGAACGCCCCCGCCGCGCGTCTCCCGTCCTCGAGAACACCGAACAGGAGTCGATCTGATGAGCGATGGGGCAACTGTGGTCATCGGCGCCGGGCCTGCCGGCCTGGCCGCCGCGGCTGAGCTGGGACGCAGAGGCGTGCCGGCGGTCGTCCTCGAGCGCGCCGACGTCGTCGGCGCCTCGTGGCACGGGCGCTACGACCGGCTGCGCCTGAACACGAGCCGCTGGTTCTCGAAGCTCCCGGGCGCGACCTCCTACGCGCCCGGCACCGGCGTCTTCCCGACCCGCGACGAGGTCGTGCGCTACCTCGAGGACTACGCCCGCGACAACGCGCTCGACGTGCGCCTGGGCACGCGCGTGGACCGCATCGACGCCGACGCCGGCGGATGGGTGGTGCGCACGTCGGCCGGCGACTTCCCCGCCGAGCAGGTGGTCGTGGCCGCCGGCTACGAGCACACGCCGTTCGTCCCGGACTGGCCCGGCCGCGACCGCTTCCGCGGCGCGCTGCTGCACGCCGCCGACTACCGCAACCCCGAGCCCTTCCGCGACCGCGACGTGCTCGTCGTCGGCCCCGGCTGCTCGGGCATGGAGATCGCCTACGACCTCGCCGAGGGCGGCGCGCGAGAGGTGCGCCTGGCGGTGCGGACCCCGCCGAACATCCTCATCCGCTCGCCCCTGGGGCCCGCCTTCGCGCTGGCGCTCATGCGCGTGCGCCCGCAGCGGGCCGACCGCGTCGTGAACGTCCTGCGCTCCAAGGAGGTCGGCGACCTGACCGAGTTCGGCCTCCCCGTGCCCGAGGAGGGGACGTTCAGCCGCCTGCGCCGCCTCGGGGTCGCACCGGCGATCGTCGACAAGTTCGTGATCGAGGCCATCCGCGAGCGTCGCATCGAGATCGTCGCGAGCATCGAGTCGCTCGACGAGGCCGGCGCCGATCTGGTCGACGGCGACCGCATCGAGCCCGACGCCGTCATCGCCGCCACCGGCTACCGCCCCGGGCTCGAGCCGCTGGTCGGCCATCTCGGCGTGCTCGACGAGACCGGCACGCCGCGCGTGTTCGCGGCCGAGGCGGCGGCGCCCGGCCTGCGCTTCGTGGGCTACCTGCACCTCCCCGCGCAGTTGCGCCACGGCGGCCGCGAGGCCGGACGCGCGGCCAAGGCCATCGCCGGCGAGCTGCGCGCGGCGCGCCGCGGCGCGGGCGCCGGCAGCCCGCGCGAGGCGCTCAGGTCGGCGGCCTGACCGGGCGGGGGCGCCTAGCCGCCGGCGATGTCGAGGAAGGCGCGCCAGCGCTTGCGGTCGCGCTGGGCGCGGCGCTGCTCCTCGGTGCCGTCCTCGGCCGCGTCGGCGGCCTCCTCGGCCCGGCGCAGGCGTTCCCGGAGGTCGGAGGTGTCGAGCTGGCCGGGATCCATGGCCTCCTCGACGAGCACGAGCACGCCCTCGGGGCCGACCTGGATGTACCCCTCGCCCTGGGCGAAGCGCTCCACGTCGGACTCCGAGCGGTAGAGGCGCAGCTCGGTCGGCTCGAGCATCCCCAGCAGCGGCTGGTGGTGGGCCAGGATGCCAATCGAGCCGACCGTCGTGCGGGTCGAGACCATCTCGACCTCGTCGTTGAAGACCTCGCCCTCTGGCGTCAGGACCTCGACCTTGAACGGCGTACGGGCCATCAGCCCTCGTCGCCGCCGCTCTCACCGTCGCCGCCGCCGTCGCCCTCACGCGCGTCGTCGCCGGCCTCGCCCTCGGCCTGCTCGGCGTCGGTCTCGCTGTCGGTCTCCACGTCGGCCTCGGCCTCCGCCTTGGGCTCGTCGCGCCTGCCGCCCGACCCGCCGGCGGCCGCCTCGACGACCGCGTCGATGCCGCCCTTCATGAAGAAGGCCGACTCGGGCAGCTCGTCGTGCTTGCCGTCGAGGACCTCGCGGAACGAGCGGACCGTCTCGTCGATCGGCACGTAGATCCCCGGCGTGCCGGTGAACTGCTCGGCCACGTGGAAGGGCTGGCTGAGGAAGCGCTCGATCTTGCGCGCCCGCTGGACGGTGACCTTGTCCTCGTCGGAGAGCTCGTCGATGCCGAGGATGGCGATGATGTCCTGCAGCTCGCGGTAGCGCTGCAGAGTCTCCTTGACCTCCGTGGCGACGTTGTAGTGCTCCTCGCCCACGATGTCGGGCTTGAGGATCGTCGAGGTCGAGTCGAGCGGGTCGACCGCCGGGTAGATGCCCTTCTCCGAGATGGAGCGCGACAGCGTCGTGGTCGCGTTGAGGTGGGCGAAGACCGAGGCGGGGGCCGGGTCGGTGAGGTCGTCGGCCGGCACGTAAATGGCCTGGATCGAGGTGACCGAGCCCTCGCGCGTGGAGGTGATGCGCTCCTGCAGCTGGCCCATCTCCGTCTCCAGGGTGGGCTGGTAGCCGACCTGCGAGGGCATGCGCCCCAGCAGCGCGGAGACCTCCGAGCCCGCCTGCACGAAGCGGAAGATGTTGTCGATGAACAGCAGCACGTCCTGGCCCTGCTCGCGGAAGTACTCCGCCATGGTCAGTCCCGACAGCGCGACGCGCATGCGCGCGCCCGGCGGCTCGTTCATCTGCCCGAAGACGAGCATCGTCTTGTCGATGACGCCCGACTCCTTCATCTCGAGCCAGAGGTCGTTGCCCTCGCGCGAGCGCTCGCCGACGCCGCAGAAGGCCGACAAGCCGCCGTGCTCCTGCGCCAGGTTGTGGATGAGCTCCTGGATGATCACCGTCTTGCCGACGCCGGCGCCGCCGAAGAGCCCGACCTTGCCGCCTTTGGCGTACGGCGCGAGGAGGTCGACGACCTTGATGCCGGTCTCGAACATCTCCGTCGTCGGGGTGAGGTCGGTGACGGCCGGCGCGTCGCGGTGGATCGGCCAGCGCTCCTTGACGTCGATCGGGTCGCCCTCGTCGATGACCTCGCCAAGCAGGTTGAAGATGCGCCCGAGCGTCACCTCGCCGACCGGCACGGTGATCGGCCCGCCGGTGTCGACGACCTCGGCGCCGCGCGCCAGGCCGTCGGTGGTGTCCATCGCGACGGCGCGGACGCGATCGTCGCCGAGGTGCTGCTGCACCTCGCACACGAGGATGCCCTCATCGCCGCGATCGACGGTGATGGCGCTGTTGATCTCGGGCAGCTCGTCGGGGAAGACGGCCTCGATGACGACGCCCTGGATCTCCTCGATCCGGCCGGTGTTCTGCTTGGTCTCGGTGCTCGGGGTGGTTTCGGTGGCAGCCATGAGTCTCCGTTTCAGACCAGCGCCTCGGCGCCGGCGACAACTTCCATGATCTCCTGGGTGATCTCGGCCTGGCGGGCGCGGTTCATCTCGAGCGTCAGATCGTCGATGACCTCCGCGGCGTTCTGCGAGGCGTTGCGCATGGCGGTCATGCGCGCCCCCAGCTCGGACGCCGTCGACTCGAGCAGCGCCCGGTAGAGCGAGATCTCGACGTAGTCGGGGATGAGGCGCTGGAGGATCTCCTCGGGGCCGGGCTCGTACTCGACGAGCGCGTGATGCCCGGTCTCCTCGCCGTCGTCCTCGTCCTCCGGCGTCTCGAGGATCGTCGCCTCCTGCAGCGGCAGCAGGGTCTCGCGGCGCACCTCCTGCACGAGGGGCGAGACATAGCCGTTGTAGAGGATGTCCACGCGGTCGACCTTGCCGTCGACGTAGGCGGCCATCAGGTCCGCGGCGATGTCGCGCGCGTCGGCGTAGGCCGGGCGCTCGGTGAAGCCCGTGTACGAGCCGGCGACCTCGCGCCCTCGGAAGCTCAGCGAGGAGACGCCCCGGCGCCCCGACGCGTAGAAGGTGACGTCGCGCCCGTCGCTCTCGTACTCCGACGCGGTGCGCAGCCCCGCGCGCAGGATCTGGGAGTTGAAGGCGCCCGCGAGGCCGCGATCGGCGGTGACCAGCAGAATGGCGATCGTCTGCTCGTTGTCGTGCTGCTGGAGGATCGGCAGCTGGCCGACCTCGCCGCCCGCGGCCTCCGCGGCCTGGCGCGTCATGCGGCGGATCGCGCCGGCGTAGGGGCGCAGGTGGGCGATGCGCTGCTCGGCGCGGCGCAGGCGCGCGGCCGCGACCATCTCCATCGCCCGCGTGATCTTGCGGATGTTCTTGACCGAGTCGATCCGGTTCTTGACGTCGCGCTGTGAGGGCATGGGCTAGGCGGGCGCCGCCGCCTCCTCCTGCTCGGCGGCCTCCTCGTCGTCGCCCTCGGCGTCGGCGCCGTCGCCCTCGGAGGACGAGCGGATGCCCTCCTGCTCGCGGGAGGTCTCGCCGACCTCGCGATCCTCGAGCGGGTGGCCCTCCTCGTCGAGGTCGTAGCCGAAGTCGTCGGCGAAGTCGCCGACGGCGCCGCGCAGGGCCTCCTGCGTCTCGTCGCTCCAGTCGCCGCCGCTGACCTTCTCCAGCAGGTCGGAATGCTCTGAGTGCATGCGCTGCAGCAGGCCCTCGAGGAACTCGGGCACGCGGTCGGTGAGGATGCGGTCCAGGAAGCCGTTGGTCGCCGCGAAGACCTGGACGACCTGGTCCTCGGTCGCCAGCGGCGAGCGCTCGTCCTGGTTGAGCGTCGCCACCAGGCGCTCGCCGCGGGAAAGCGTGCGCTGGGTCTCAACGTCGAGGTCCGAGCCGAACTGCGCGAAGGCCTCGAGGTCGCGGTACTGGGAGAGCTCGAGCTTCAGGCGACCGGCGACCTTGCGCATCGGGCCGATCTGCGCGTTGCCGCCCACGCGCGACACCGAGATGCCCACGTTGATGGCCGGGCGCACGCCCGAGAAGAAGAGCTTGGACTCGAGGAAGATCTGCCCGTCGGTGATCGAGATGACGTTGGTCGGGATGTAGGCCGACACGTCGCCCGCCTGCGTCTCGATGATCGGCAGCGCCGTCAGCGAGCCGCCGCCCTCGTTGTCGGAGAGCTTGCAGGCGCGCTCGAGCAGGCGTGAGTGCAGGTAGAAGACGTCGCCCGGGTAGGCCTCGCGGCCCGGCGGGCGGCGCAGCAGCAGCGACATCTGCCGGTAGGCGTAGGCGTGCTTGGTGAGGTCGTCGTAGACGCAGAGCGACGCCTGGCCGCGATAGGTGAAGTACTCGGCCATCGCGCATCCGGCGTAGGGCGCCATGTACTTGATCGGCGCCGCCTCGTCGGCCGGGGCGGCGACGATGATGGTGTTGTCGAGCGCGCCGTTCTCGGCCAGGGTCTCGGCGATGCCCACGACCGTCGCCATGCGCTGGCCGATGGCGACGTAGACGCAGATGAGGTCCTTGTCCTTGTTGTTGATGATCGTGTCGATCGCGATGGCCGTCTTGCCGGTCTGGCGGTCGCCGATGATCAGCTCGCGCTGACCGCGGCCGATCGGGATCATCGAGTCGATGGCCTTCAGGCCGGTCTGCATCGGCTCGGACACCGGCTGGCGCTGGACGACGCCGGGGGCCTTGATCTCGGCCGGGCGCGTCTCGGCGGCCTCGATGTCGCCCTTGCCGTCGAGCGGGCGTCCGAGCGGGTCGACGATCCGCCCGAGCAGGCCCTCGCCCACGGGGATGTCGAGCAGGTGGTCGGTGCGCTTGACCGTGTCGCCCTCGACGACCTTCTCCCAGTCGCCGAAGAGCACGACGCCGACGTTGTCGGACTCGAGGTTGAGCGCCAGGCCCGTGACGCCGTGCGGCAGCTCGAGCATCTCGAGCGAACGGCAGTTCTCGAGGCCGTGGACGCGGGCGATGCCGTCGGCCACCGACAGCACGGTGCCGACCTCGGTCAGCTCGGCCGAGCCGGCGTCGAGGCCCTCGATGCGGCTCTTGAGGATGCTGGTGATCTCGTCAGGCTTGATCTGCATTGCGAAGGTTGCTCCCTTGATCAGGCCTTGACGACCTGCTTGCGAAGGTTCTCGAGTCGGGTGCGGATGGAGGCGTCGATGATGGAGTTCCCGACGCGCACGACGATCCCACCCAGGACTTCCGGATCGACCGTGCTCGTCAGCTCCACGGTACGCCCTGTCTGACGCCCGATCTCGTCGCCGACGCGCTGGGCGACCGACGGGTCGAGCTCGACGGCGCTCGTGATCTGCACGGGGAGGAGCTTGTGGGCGTCCTCCCAGAGACGGTCGTACTCGCGGCGCACGCGGAAGATCACCGGCATGCGGTGGTTCTCCAGCAGCAGCGAGAGGAAGTTGACGACCGCCTCGTGGGCCCCGGTCACGGTCTTGTGCAGGCCGTCCTCCTTCTCCTCGGTGGAGAAGTAGGGCGAGAAGAAGAACATCTGCAGCTCGCGCGACTCGTCGAGCGCGTCGGCGAACTGGCCGAGCTGCTCGCGCACGACGTCGATGTCCTCGTGCTCGGTGGCGACCTCGAAGAGCGCGCGCGCGTAGACCTGGGCGATCTCTTCCATGGGCTAGTTGCGGTGCTCCCCGCCCAGCGAGCTGAAGTCGAGCTCGCCGAGCGCCTCCTCCACGAGGCGCTTCTGGTCGTCCTCGGTCAGCGACTTGCGGGTCACCTTCTCGGTGGCGAGGATCGTCAGGTCGGCGACCTCGGCACGGATCTCCTGGATCGCGCGGCGCGTCTCGGCCTCGATGTCGCGACGCGTCTGCTCCAGCAGCTCCTCGCGCTTGCTCCGGGCCTCCTCGACGGTCTCGCGCTCGTGCACCTCGCCCGCCTTGCGCGCGCGGGCGATGATCTCCTCGGCCTGCGCACGAGCCTCGCGCAGCCGCGCGCGGTACTCGTCGAGCAGGCCCGCGGCCTCGGTGCGCGCGCGCTCGGCCGTCTCGATCGACTCCTCGATGGCGTGCTGGCGCTTGTCGAGCGCCTCGGTGATGGCCGGCCACGCCCACTTGCGCAGCACGAAGAGCGCGACCAGGAAGGCGAGCAGCGTCCAGATCATCAGCCCCACATCGGGGCTGACGAGGAAGTTCGAGCTCTGATCCTTGGCGGCGTCGGCCGCGAGCGGGGTGACGATGGCGAGCATGGGCGGCGTTGGCTCCTAGCCGAGGAAGAAGGCGATCAGGCCGAAGATGAACGCGTAGAACACGATCGCCTCGGTCAGGGCGAAGCCCAGCCACTGGATCGAGGTGATCTCGTCGCGCATCTCGGGCTGGCGGGTCACCGACTCGATGACCTTGCCGAAGATGAAACCGACGCCGATGCCGGGTCCGATGGTCCCCAGGCCGGCGCCGATACCCAGGGCGATGGCCTTGCCGGCCTTGCGGCCGTACTCCTGCGGATCAGCCGCCTGGGCGATCTGCGTGATGACGGACAGGTCCACTGCGATTGCTCCTTTAGTGCTCCTCGGCGACGGCGCCGCCGAGGTAGATCGCGGTCAGGGTGGCGAAGATGAAGGCCTGCAGGGTGGCGACCAGACCGACCTCGAACAGGAAGAAGGCGACGGCCAGCGCACCCGTGACGAGTCCGAGGACGACGGCCAGCCCGACGGCCACGTTGAGCAGCACGACCAGCCCGCCGCCCATGAAGAGGATGAGCAGGTGGCCGGCGAGGATGTTGGCGAAGAGTCGGACACTCAGGCTGACGAGGCGGACGAAGTGCGAGATGACCTCGATGAAGAAGATCGGGACGCGCGCGACGCCCTCCACCCCGGCCGGGATCCAGCTCTTGAGGTACCCCACGACGCCCTTGGCCCGGATGCCCTCCACGTGGTAGCTGATCCACACCATGATGGTCAGCACCAGCGGGACCGAAAGGTTCGCGGTGGCCGCGTAGAGCGCGAGGCTCGGCACCTGCACGCCGAGGATGTCCACCTTGTGCTCGGTGTTCGTCGGCAGCGGCAGGTAGCCGATGATGTTCGAGAACCAGATGAACAGGAAGATGGTCGCGATGAAGGGGAACCACTTGGCGGCCATGCGGTCGTCCATGTTGCCGCGCGTGATGTTGTCGCGCATGAGCGTGAAGGCGGTCTCGACGAGCGTCTGGATGCGGTTCGGACGCTGCTGCATGCGCCGCGCGACGAGGATCATGCTCAGGCAGGTCAGGGCCGTCGCGACGATGATGTAGAAGACGGCCTTGTTGAAGTCGATCGGGCCGACCGAGAACCACGGGTCGAGCTTGAACTCGTCCTGCGGGCGGTAGGCGTCGTTGATCGCGGCCATCGCCACCGCCGGGACGGCGAGCAGCATCGCCAGCGCGAGCATCGTCGTGAAGAGGCGACGGGCCATCTACGCGGGCTGGTGTGGGTTGTCGAAGGGGCGCAGGATCATGGACACGGTGAAGTAGGCCGTGAAGAGGACGATGAAGAGCACGGCGGCGGCCAAGCCGGCGCGGTCGCTGTCCGCCAGGCCGACGGCGAGGATCGTAAGGGCTACGAGCCATCCGCGTCCGATCATCGACCCGACGGCGATCCCGGCCACCTTGCGCGGGTCCGTCTGCTCGGCCGCCTTGCGGTTCAGGACGATCTGCAGCGCGCGCTGGACGAGCCACGCCCCGGCCCCCGCCGCGTACCCGGCCATCGGCAGGTCCGCCGCCAGGAAGACCGGGAGGGCCAGGATGAGGATGACGATGTCGAGGTAGCGCAGGGCGATCATGCGGTCACCGGGTCCTGCGACAACGACGTTCCCAATTCCGACGCCGGTGAACACGCCGGCGCCGTCGAATCGAGCAGGAGCCCCTGCGCCGGCGCTGGAGGCGGCGCTCGAGGCGCGGCGGGTCACCGGCCGACTCGGGGGGTCGGTCATCGGCATCGCTCTCTGGGGGCTGCGCTTCGGACATGGTCGATGGGCCCTCGCGGGAGGCCTGAACCGCCCGCCGCGTGGCGGGTGCGGAGTTCGGCTCGAGGGGGTCGGGGGACGTACCCTCCCGGCGGCGGCGCGAAGGCTAGCGGATCGTGCGAGCTTGTAACAACTTTGTGACACTGCGCTCGATGTGCAGGGCCGCCGGGGATTTCCTCGCGGCAAACGGGTGAGGGCCCAGCAAATCGGGCGATTCGGGCCCACCGGGCCGACATGTCGTCGGTCAAGACCTACACATTGCCGGAGATTGTCTCGGTGTGGTGCGTGCGCACGGGCGATCCGCTGCGCATCGCGGACAAGTACGGACGGCCGCCAGCAGGACGCACGGTGCGCGGCCCACGAGCCGGCGCCGATGAACCGAGTGTCAGGACAACCTCCACAGAACGCTCCCTCATGGACGCAGCGACCGAAGAGCTCCACACCTGCGGCGTGTCCGGCGAGGTCGGCACCCGCGCCCGAGCGCTACGCGCCTGTCTCGTCGACGACAAGGCGGCTCACCAGCTCTCGACGTCGGCGCCGACCGCGGCCGAGCCCGCGATGGCGAGGACACCGTTGGCTGCCGAGCCCGCGCAACGCGATCAGTCCCCCCAACTGGCGCCGCGGCTCGTCGTGCCGGTCGTCGTCGGCACACGGCCCGAGGCCATCAAGCTCGTGCCGATCATCCTCGCGATGCGCGCGAGCGAGTCGCTGCACCCGATCGTCGTGTCGACCGGGCAGCACCACCGGATGGTCAAGGAGATCTTCGAGCTCGCCGGCATCACGACCGACGTCACCCTGTGGGCCGGCGGCCGCCGCGAGCTCAACGAGCGCGTCTCCTCCGTCATGCGGCGCTTCGAGGACTTCGTCATCGAATGGTTCGGGATCCTCCCGGAGAACGTCGACCTCGAGGACGTCGTGTCGGGGCGCTTCCCGGCGGCCGTCCTCGTCCACGGCGACACCAGCTCGGCGATGGCCGCGGCCCTCGCGGCGTTCCACCTTCGCATCCCGGTGATGCACGTCGAGGCCGGACTGCGCACCGGCGGCCTGAACCTCACCCCCTTCCCCGAGGAGCTCAACCGCCAGCTGATCTCATGCATGGCCTGCGCGCACCTCGCCCCGACCGCCCACAACATGCAGGAGCTCATTCGCGAGAACGTGTCGGTCGATCAGATCTTCGTCACGGGCAACACCGGCATCGACGCGCTCCGGTGGGCCTCCGAACTCGACGGGCCCTTCGAGGACCCGGCCCTGCAGGCAATCTGCGCCGGCGAGCAGCGGGTCGTCGTCGTGACTGCGCATCGCCGCGAGAGCTGGGCGAGCGGCATCGACGGGATCGCGCAGGGAGTGGCGCGCCTGGCCCGCGAGCACGCAGACGTGCGGTTCGTCGTCCCGTTGCACCCGAATCCCCTCGTGCGCCAGAAGCTGGGCACCCCGCTGCGCCACCTGCCGAACGTGCTGCTCACCGAGCCGCTGAGCTACGCCCCTTTCGCGAAGCTGTTGGGACGCTGCGACCTCGTGATCACCGACTCGGGCGGCATCCAGGAGGAGGCGCCGGCGCTCGGCAAGCCGGTCCTCGTGACCCGCGAGCAGACCGAGCGCTCCGAGGGCATCGACGCGGGGACGCTGCTGCTCGTCGGTACCGATCCCGACCGGATCTTCGCCGAGGGCCACCGCCTGCTGACCGACCCGGGCGTCTACGCCAGGATGAGTCAGGCGCCGAACCCGTACGGCGACGGGCGCGCGGCCGAGCGGATCGTCGCGGCCTTCGAGTACGTGCTCCGGGCGGGGGAACCGCCGACGCAGTTCGGGTCGGGCTTCAGCCGCACGGCGGTGATCCGCGCCGCGGGCTTCGACGGACCGCTCGACGGCATCGAAGCGGTACTGGCACGGGCATCAGACCGCGAGCGCCTGCGCGAGCGCGAGAGCGACCTGGACGAGACATGGCTGGCATGAGCTCCCCATTCACAGGGCTGCCTGTGGTGTGGGCCGTGCCGCTCGGCGTCGGCCTGGCCGTGGTCGTGCTCATGCTCCTGTGGACGGCACTGCTCTTCGTCCGTGGCCAGCGTGCCCGCACCCACGCCCCGCTCGCGCCCGCGGACGGCGCCGACCGCTTCACATGGGTCTTCCTCGTGCCTGCGCTCAACGAGCAGGTGACGATCCGCGACAGCGTGGAGCGCCTGCTGGCCCTCGACGTCGCGCACAGGCGCATCGTCGTCATCGACGACGGCTCCGACGATGCCACCCCGCAGATCCTCGCCGAGCTCTGCCATCCCGACCTCGTCGTGCTGCGTCGCGACGCGCCGCGAGCGCGCCAGGGCAAGGCCGCCGCGCTCAACCACGCCTACCGCGAGCTCGACCCGCTGCTCGCCGGGGTCGACCGTGACGCGGTGATCGTCGTCATCGTCGACGCCGATGGGCGGCTTCGCCCATCGGCGCCCCGCTATGGCGCCGCACATTTCGCCGACCCGTCGGTCGGGGGAGTACAGGCGCTCGTGCGCATCTACAACCGCCGGCGGCTGCTCACGTGGATGCAGGACGTCGAGTTCTCCGTCTACGGCCACCTCTTCCAAGCCGGCCGCGACGGCTGGGGCACGGCCGGAATGGGCGGCAACGGGCAGTTCAACCGCCTGCGAGCGCTCGACGCGCTGGCCGACGATGGCGGCCCGTGGCGCGACCGAATGACCGAGGATCAGGATCTCGGCCTACGGTTGATCGCCGCCGGATGGGAGGGCCGCCAGGAGTTGCGCGCCGTCGTCGAGCAACAGGGCCCGACGAGGCTGCGCGCGCTGCTGCGTCAGCGCACCCGCTGGTCGCAGGGCAACCTGCAGGCCATCGGCCTGACCAGCGAGGTATGGCACGCTCCGCTCGGGCGACTCCCCCGCCTCGAGATGCTCGCCTACCTGCTGATGCCGCTCTGGCAAGGGCTGGTGGGGATCGCCCTCGCCGTCGCGGTGGCGCTCGCGGCCACCGGCACGACGCCCTTCTGGGACGGTGGCCCCCGCTGGCAGCTGCTGCTCATCTACCTGCTGACCTTCGCCGGCACGGTCCTCGGCTGCATTGCCGCCCGCGCCGCCGACGGTCCGCGCGGCTGGGCCCGCGGCTTGCTCATCGCGCACGTGTACGCGTTCTACAGCTGGCTGCTGTGGCCCGTCCTCGTGCGCTCGGCCCTGCGCCAGCTCACCGAACGCCGCGATTGGATGAAGACCGAGCGCGAACCACTCCAACCGGCTCCGGATGCCCGCGTCCCCGGGAGCGTGGCGGGCAGCGCCGGCGGAACGCCAGACCCCCTGCACGTACCCTAGTACGGGCGCCAGGTCACGGCTGCGGCCGTGACGGCAAGCCTCTTTGGGCTGTACCAGACCCACTGGACCCGTGAGCGAACGCGTTCAGCGCTGCCCGGACCGGGCCCCGTTCGGGCGGATGTCGAGATGCTGCGAGCGCGCGTCGAGGCACGCGTCGTGCCGGCTGGTGTGGCTCGCGGCCGAGACGACCTGGCCGTCCGTCACGCGATAGACCCACCACCGCCGCACCGATTCGACGGCGCCGTCCTCGCGGCGCACGCGTAGCGCGCCGCTGACGATGACGCAGTCGCCGAGCACCTCGAACGAGTACGGGTGGGCGTCGACCAGCGCGCCCGTCGCGGCCAGGCCGACGAGGTAGGCGCGCAGCGCCTCGTGCCCGTGGATGGCCCCGGAGGTCACGGCCGTGGGGCGCCAGTCCACGTCCGGCGCCGTGAGCGCCACGAGGCCGTCGACGTCGTTGTCGCGGGCGGCCACCCACACCGCGCGCACCAACCCGACGTCTTCGGCCACGGCCATGCCTGCACGCTATCTGCGCCCGCAAGGTCTCGCGCGTGCCGAAGGACCAGGATCGGCCTGTCGGACCCCTGACACGCATCGTGTGGGCCGGGATCGGATGGGCAGCCCCAGCCGTCGTGGCCTGGATCTTCGCCTATGGCTCGCTCTTGCCGGCCGGACACGCCGCGCTGCCCGACGGTGCGGTCGCGGCGGACCTCCACGGGTGGCAGCGGTCGTGGTCGGTCGCGATGGACAACGGCGTCGACCTGCCTGGGTACAAGCACTACGTCGCCCCCGACGGCCATCGCCCCGATCTGATGGTCTGCTACCTCGGCATCGACGAGCGTCCGTCGGCGCTGGTCAACGGCGTCGCCCTGAGGGTGGGCGCCGACGAGCTGCCCGCGCTCGACGAGCGCGAGCGCAACTACGAGCGCCGCGACGTCACGGGCCGCCTGAGCGTGAGGCTCGACGGCCGCGTCTGGGCCTACGTCGGGCGCCGCGCCGGCCGGGACCGAGCTCGGCGCGGGCGCCGCGGGCGGCGCCTGGCCATCGCCGGCAGCTACCTCGAGCGCGTCCTGGCCGGCTTCGACGCCCTGCGCCAGCGGCGGCGCTTCGAGCTGCTGACCGAGCCGGCGGGCGTGCCGGTCGCGAACCTGTCGCTCGTGCGCCACGCGCCGTTGGCCGTGCCGCGCAGCGTACGTTGAGCCGTGCATGTGGCTGATCGACCTCTACGAGGTGGCGCCGGAGTCAGACGCCGCGTTCCTCACCGACTGGGCGAGCGAGCGGAGCAGCTGCGCCGTCCTCTATCGCGCGCTGCGCGCGGACGTGGACTTCCGCTTCGTCTCCGTCGCCCGGGCCGGCGACGGCGCGTCGGGCTCCGGTCGCTACGCGGCCATCCGCGAGGAGGGCGCGCCCGACGGCTCGCAGGGCGTGACGCTCGTCAACCCCTTCGAGGTCCCCGCCGGCGAGGACGAGCGCTTCATCGCCGGCTGGGAGCGCGCCCGCGCCGCGCTGGCCGACCAGCGCGGCTACCTCGGGACGCGCCTGCACCGCAGCGTCGACGACAGCCACCTGCGCTTCGTCGACGTCACGCGCTGGTCGAGCCCGCTGATGTTCGCCCGCGCGACGCAGCGCCCGGAGTTCCGCGCGGCCGCCGACGCCCTGCCGTTTCCGGCGCATCCGGCGCTCTACAGCGTCTTGGAGGGGTCGAACGTCGGTCTTCCCCCCTCCTGAGGTGGGAGGACCGACGTTCGACCCTCGCGGCGGCGGGCACGACGCGCGACAATGCAGCGGTGAGGCTGCACCGCGCGCCCGCCGCTCCCGCGACGCCGGCCTACGAGCCCGAGCTGAGCCACGTGCTGCGCGTGGCCCAGGAGGGTCTCTACTGGCAGGGCGAGGTCGAGGACCTGCTCATCGCCATCCGCGACGGCGGCGACCTCGGCGAGCTCGCGCGTGCCGGCGGCCCGCTCGTCAGCCGCTACGAGGCGATGCGCCGGGAGCTGCGGCGCATCGGCGACCCGGCGCTGCGCCCCGAGCTGACCGCCCTGGACGAGATCTACGCCCACCACGCGATGACGCTGCACTGCGCGCTCGAGCTGCTCGCGGTGAGCTGGCGCTCGGAGCGCCTGCGCGAGGAGCAGAGCCGGCTGGGCGGGCTCGGCGCCCAGGGCGAGCGCCTCGCCGCCCTGACCGCGCGCCTGAAGCGCCGCGCCGACGGCGTATGAGCGCTCGCTGGGATCGGGCCGCGGCGGCCGTGGCGGTGGTCCTCGGGCTGCTGCTGGTCGTCGGCGCCTCGGCGCGCCACCCGCTCAACGGCGGCGCGCCCGCCCCCTCGCTGCCGACGTGGCCGCTGCTCTTCGTCGTCGGCGTGGGGCTCGTGGTCTCCGCCGCCCTGGGCATCGCGGTCCTCGGCCCCATCATGCGCGCCCGCGCCGGACAGCCCGGGCGCAGCGCGCTGCGCGCCGGCCCGCTCACGCTGTCGCTCTCCCTGCTCGTGCCGGCCGCCGTCATCGCCCTCTACACGACCCAGGGAGCCAACGGCGAGCGCAAGGCGATCGGGCAGCCGACGCCCGCCAGCCACAACAAGCTCGCGGGCAAGCCGGGCGAGCGCGGGGCGGACCACTCGACCGGGATCGCCGCGCTCACCGCCGGCGTCGGAGCCGGCGTCGTGGGCTTCGCCGGGCTCGCCATCGTGCGCGCGCGCCGTCGCCGCGTGGGGGCCCTGGAGCCGCGGGCGATGGTCGCCGCCGGCGCGCGCGACGCCGCTGCGGCCGCCGCCATCCCGGCCGATCCGCGAGCCGCCGTGCTGGCCGCCTACGCGCGCATGGAGGCGGCGCTGGCCAGTGTCGGGCTGGCGCGCCGACCCAGCGACGCCCCACGCGAATACCTCGCCCGGCTGGAGACCGGGCTGGGCGGCGGCCGCGCCGCGGCGGCGCGGCTGACCGAGCTCTTCGAGCGCGCCCGCTTCAGCCCGCATCCCGTGGGCGAGGACTCCCGCGCCGAGGCGATCGGCGCGCTGGAGAGGCTCCGCATGGAGCTCGAGGCCCCCGCGTGAACGCCGCGCTCACCGTCGTCGCGGTGCTCGTCGCCGCCGGCGCCCTGCGCGCCCTCGCGCAGACGCTGCCGCCGCTGCGCCGCGCCGCGCCCGCCCCGGTGTCCTCGCTGGGCGAGGCAACCGGCGACCGCGAGCACCTCGACCGCGTCGTCAGCGCAGCGACGAGCCACGCCGGCGACCTGCACCTGCGCCTGCGCCCGGTCCTGCGCGAGATCGCGGGCAACGGCCTGCGCCGCCGCGGCGTCGACCTCGACGCCGAGCCGCTGGCCGCGCAGAGGCTGCTCGCCCCCGAGACGTGGGAGCTCGTGCGCCCCGATCGCCCGCGGCCCGACGACGCCTTCGCCCGCGGCCTGTCGCCCGCGCGGCTGAACGCCGTCCTCGACGACCTGGAGGCTCTGCTGCGATGACGAGCGAGCCCCACCCCCGCCACGTCGCCGCCCCCGCGGAGGCGATCCTCGACGAGGTGCAGCGCGCCGTGGTCGGCAAGCGCGACGTCCTCGAGCTCGTGCTGCTGGCGCTGCTGGCCGACGGCCACGTCCTGCTCGAGGACGTGCCCGGCGTGGCCAAGACGCTGATCGCGCGCTCGTTCGCCACCGCGACCGGGCTGCGCTTCGGTCGCGTGCAGTTCACGCCCGACCTGCTGCCCTCCGACGTCACGGGCTCCTCGGTCTTCGACCAGCGCACCGCCACCTTCGAGTTCCGCCCGGGCCCGGTGTTCTGCAACCTGCTGCTGGGCGACGAGATCAACCGCGCCCCACCGAAGACGCAGGCCGCGCTGCTGGAGGCCATGGAGGAGCGACAGGTCACCGCCGACGACGGCACGCACGAGCTCGAGCGCCCCTTCCTCGTCCTCGCCACGCAGAACCCGATCGAGTACGAGGGCACCTACCCGCTGCCCGAGGCGCAGCTCGACCGCTTCCTGGTGCGCCTGCGGGTCGGCTACCCAGCGGTCGACGACGAGTGGGCCATGCTCGACGCCCGCGCACGGCGCGGCACCGACGCGGTCGCGCTGCACCCCATCATCGACGACCAGGGCCTGCGCAGCCTGCAGGCCGCCGTCGAGGCCGTGCACGTCGGCGCCGCCGTCGGGCGCTACATGGTCGCCCTCGCGACGGCGACGCGCGCGAGCTCGGAGGTCGAGGTCGGCGCCAGCCCGCGCGGCTCGCTGGCCCTGTTGCGCCTGTCGCGCGCGCGGGCCGCCCTCGAGGGGCGCGACTTCGTGGTCCCCGACGACGTGAAGGCCGTCGCCGTGCCCGCGCTCGCGCACCGGCTCGTGCTGCGCCCCGAGCTGTGGGTGCGGCGGATCGATGCCGGCGACGTGGTGGCGCGGGTCCTCGACGACGTGCCCGCCCCACCGGCGACCGAGCCGCAGGACGATGAGCGCCAGCGCGTCACCGGCTCTCGCTAGCTGGGTCGTCCTCGGCGTGGCCGGCGCGCTGGCGGCCGTCGTCCTCGGCGAGCCGGCGCTGGCCGCGCTGGGCGCGCCGTTCGCCGTCGCGGCGGTTGCCGGCCTGGCCCTGGCCCGCGACCCACGCGTGCGGGTGCGCGCGTCGGTCACGCCCGAGCGGGTGCTCGAGGGCGACCGGGCCGTGATCACCTACGACGTGCACGCCCACGGCGGCTCCGAGTGGCTCGAGCTGCGCCCGCTGCTCCCACCCGGACTGGTGGCCGAGCCGGGCGCGCAGGCCCGGGTGCTGCGCGTGGCGGCGGGCGACCACCGTCTCATCGACCTGCCCGTGCGCGCCACGCGATGGGGCGGTCGGCGCGCGGGGGCCGCGCGCGTGCGCGCCACGGGGCCGGTGGGCGCCGTGTGGTTCACGGGGACCGCCCAGGGCGAGGCGCCGATCCGGGTGCTCCCGGGCATCGAGCGTCTGCGCACGCTGGTGTCGCCCGCCCGCACGCAGGCCGCGGTGGGGCCGCGGCGCTCCGGCGCACGCGGCGAGGGGCTCGAGCTGGCCGAGGTGCGGCCCTGGGTACCGGGCGATCACGCGCGGCGGCTGCACTGGCGCGCGACCGCGCGCCGCGGCGAGCCCTTCGTCGCCGAGCGCCACCCCGAGCGCGCGGCGGACGTCCTCATCTTCGTCGACACCTTCGCGGACCTTCCCTCCCCACCCGCTCGCGAGAGCGCGCTCACCCTGGCCGTCCGCGCCGCCTCCGGGTTGGCCGAGGCCCACCTGCGCGCACGCGACCGCGTCGGCGTGGTCACCTTCGGCGGCGTGCTGCACTGGCTCGCCCCGGGCGCGGGCGTCGGGCACGCGCTGCGCATCACCGACGCACTGGCCAGCAGCGAGGTCTTCATGAGCTACGTGGCGCACGACGTCGCCATGGTGCCGCCGGCCATCCTGCCCACGCGCGCGCTCGTGCTCGCCATCACCCCGCTGCTCGACGAGCGCGGCGCTCGCGCCCTGGTCGACCTCTGCGCCCGCGGCCACGACATGACCGTGATCGAGATCGACGCTCCGGCGCTGCTCGGCGCTGAGCGCGACCCCGTCACCCGCCTGTGGATGCTGCGGCGCGCGGCCATGCGCGCGCGCCTGACCGAGCTCGGCGCCACCACCGTGGTGTGGGACGGCGCGCGCCCTCTGGAGACGGTGCTCGGGGAGGTGGCGGCATACCGGCGCGCATCGCGACTCGCCGCGCACGGGTAGCGCTGACGCTCGCGGCGCTGGCCGTCGCGGCGGCGGTAACGCTCAGCGCGCTGGTCAGCCGGCCCACCACGGCGGGGATCGTCCTCGGCGTCGTCGGCCTGGCCCTGCTGGTGGTGCCCCACCCCGGGGCGCTGGGCATCGCGCTGGCCGCGCTGGTCGTCGCCGCCGCGGTTGCGCTCGACCGGGGCGCCTCGGCGGCCGCGGCCCCCCTGTGGGGCACCGGGCTGCTGGTGGCGGGCGCGCTGGCCGAGCGCACGCTCATCCTGCCCGCGGGCGGCGAGATCGAGGCCGAGGCGCTCGTCGGGTGGCTGGCGGGCCTCGGTGCGCTGGCCGGCGTCGGGCTGGCCGCCGGCGCGCTCGTGCTCCTCGCCGGCACGACCAGCGCCGGAACGACGGTCGCGGGCCTCGCCGCCGCCGCGGTGCTGGCCGTCGTGCCGGCGGTGCTCGCGCGCCGCCGCGGCGCGGTGGGCGGTCGCGGGTGAGGTCCGACCGCCGCGAGCTCGCCGCGATCTTCGCGGGCGGGGTCCTCGGCGCGCTCGCGCGCCTCGCGCTGGTCGAGGCCTTCCCGTTCACGCCCGGGCACTGGCCATGGGCGACCTTCGCCGCCAACGTGGTCGGCGCGCTGGCGCTGGGCTATTTCACGACGCGCCTGCAGGAGCGCCTGCCGCTCTCGGCCTACCGGCGGCCGTTCCTCGGCACCGGCCTGTGCGGCGCGCTGACGACCTTCTCCACCCTGCAGCTCGAGCTCCTGCAGATGCTCGACCACGGCGACGGCGGACTGGCCGCCGGCTACGCCGCGGCCAGCGTGGCGGCCGGGCTGCTCGCGATCGCGCTGACCACCAACCTCGTGCGCCGGGCGCGGCTGGCCGCGTGACCGCGCTCGTGGTGGTGGGCGTCGGCCTCCTCGGCGGCGTGGGCGCGGTCGCGCGCTTCCTGCTCGACGGCGCGGTCGCCTCGCGCGCAGCGGCCGCCTTCCCGTGGGGGACGCTCGCGGTCAACCTCAGCGGGGCGCTGGCCCTCGGGATCGTGCACGGGGCCGGCGCGAGCGGCGACGCGCTGCGCCTCCTGGGCACCGGGCTGCTCGGCGCCTTCACCACGTTCAGCACGTGGATGCTCGAGTCCCACCGCCTCGGCGAGGACGGGCGCGTGCGACTGGGATGGGCCAACGTGCTCGTCAGCCTCGCGCTCGGCCTGGCCTGCGTGTGGCTGGGCGACCGGATCGGAGCCGCGCTGTGACCGAGGCGCTGAAGCTGACGACGTACTTCGGCGAGCGCGATCGCGTCGGCGATCGCTTCCTGGCCGATGCCCTGGCCGATCTCTACGCCCGCCATCAGCTGCGCACCAGCCTCGTCCTGCGCGGCGTCGCCGGCTTCGGCGTCAAGCACCACCTGCACACCGATCGGCTGCTGACGCTCTCCGAGGACCTGCCGATCGTCTCGGTCGCGGTCGACGCGCGGGCCCGGATCGAGGCGCTGCTCGACGAGGTCGTGGCGGTCAGCGGCGACGGGCTCATCACGCTCGAGCGCGCCCGCATGGCCGACGCCGCCCTGGTGGCCGGCGCGGGCGAGGAGGCGAAGCTCACCGTCCATCTGGGTCGCGGCGAGCGGGCCGACGGCCAGCCCGCGCACATCGCCGTCGTCGACGCGCTGCACCGTCACGGCGTGGCGGGGGCGACCGTGCTGCTCGGCGTGGACGGCACCACGCGCGGCGAGCGGCGGCGAGCGCGCTTCTTCGCCGCCAACGCCGGCGTGCCGATGATGGTCATCGCCGTGGGCGCCGGCGAGCGCATCGCCGCCGCGCTGCCCGACCTGCGCGCGCTGCTCGCCGACCCGCTCATCACGCTCGAGCGCGTGCGGGTGTGCAAGCGCGACGGCCGGCGCCTCGGCGCGCCCGAGCCGGTGGCGGGGACCGACCCGTCGGGCCTGGCGGTGTGGCAGAAGCTCATGGTCTACTGCGGCGAGCAGGCGCGCCACGCGCAGCGCCCGCTGTACACCGAGATGGTCCGCGAGCTGCGCTCGGCAGGGGCGGCGGGAGCCACGGCACTGCGCGGGATCTGGGGCTACCACGGCGACCACGCCCCCCACGGCGACAGCTTCCGCCAGCTGCGCCGCCGCGTCCCCATCGTCACCGTGATCGTCGACACCCCGGAGCGCATCGCCCGCTGGTTCGCGACCGTCGACGCGCTCACCGACGAGACCGGGTTGGTCACCAGCGAGCAGGTTCCGGGGCTGCGCGCCGCCGGCCCGGGGATCGCCCGCGGAGGCCTGAGGCTCGCGGACCCCGGAGTACGCTGAGGGCGTGGCGCACGAGCACGATCACGCGCACGGCCACGGCCACCACCACGGCCCGGCGGCCGACGCCGACCGGCGCTGGCTCGCCGTCGCGCTCGGGGTCATCGCCACCTTCATGGTCGTCGAGCTCGTGGCCGGCATCCTGGCCGACTCGCTGGCCCTGCTCTCCGACGCGGCGCACATGCTCACCGACGCCGGCGCGATCGCGGTGGCGCTCTACGCGGCGGGGCTGGCCGCGCGGCCGGCCGCGGGGCGCTTCACCTTCGGCCTGGGCCGCGCCGAGATCCTGTCGGCGCAGGCCAACGGCGCGACGCTGCTCGTGCTGGCCGGCGTCATCGCGGTCGAGGCGGTGCGGCGCCTGTGGTCGGTCCCCGACGTCGACGGCGGCTTCGTGCTCGTCGTCGGCCTCGTCGGCGCGTGCGCGAACGTGGGCGCGGCGGCCGCGCTGGGCAAGGCCGAGCGGCGCTCGCTCAACGTCGAGGGCGCCCGCGTGCACGTGCTCACCGACCTCTTCGCGTCGCTCGCCGCCGCCGCCGCCGGCGCGGTCGTGCTCGTCACGGGCTTCGATCGCGCCGATGCGATCGCGTCGCTGCTGGTGGCCGCCCTCATGCTGCGCTCGGGCTGGCTGCTGCTGCGCGACGCCGGCCGCGTCCTGCTCGAGGGCGCGCCCGAGGGCGTGGACCCCCAGGCCGTCGGCCGCGCGCTGGCCGCCTATCCCGGCGTGGTCGAGGTCCACGACCTGCACGTGTGGGAGGTCACCTCGGGCTTCCCGGCCCTGGCCGCCCACGTGCTGGTCAAGCCGGGTGACGACTGCCACGGCGTGCGGCGCTCGCTGCAGGCCATGGTCGGCGAGCGCTTCGGCATCGAGCACGTGACGCTGCAGGTCGACCACGCCCCGGCCGGCGACCGCCTGCTGGAGATCGAGCCCCGGAGGTAGCCCATGCAGTTCGGCCTGTCGATGTTCATCACCGACGAGACGATCGCGCCCGTCGAGCTCGGCCGGGCGGCCGAGGACGCCGGCTTCGATTCGCTCTTCGTCCCCGAGCACTCGCACATCCCGGCCAGTCGCGAGAGCCGGTGGCCGGGCGGCGACGACCTGCCGCGCGAGTACTCGCACACGCTCGACCCCTTCGTCTCGCTCAGCGCGATCGCCGCCACGACCGAGCGCCTGCGCATCGGCACGGGGATCGCGCTGATCGTCGAGCGCGACCCGATCATGCTCGCCCATGAGGCAGCCTCGCTGGACCACCTCTCGGGCGGGCGCTTCGAGCTCGGGATCGGGGCCGGCTGGAACCTCGAGGAGATGCGCAACCACGGCACCGACCCGGCCCGGCGCTTCGCCGTCATGCGCGAGCGCGCGCTGGCCATGCGCGAGATCTGGGCCCACGACGAGGCCTCCTTCCACAGCGAGTTCGTCGACTTCGATCGCATCTGGTCGTGGCCGAAGCCGCTGCAGGACCCGCTGCCGGTGTGGGTGGGCGGCACCGGCGCGCGCGTGCTCGACCGGGTGCTCGAGTACGGCGACGGCTGGTTTCCCAACATGCGCGACCTCGACGAGCTCGCCACGCGCATCGCCGAGCTGCAGCGGCGCGCCGCGGACGCCGGCCGCGAGCGCATCCCGGTCACCTACTTCGGGCTGCGCGACGCCGACGACGACAAGCTCGAGAGGATGCAGGCCGCCGGCGTCGACCGGGTGCTGCTCATGCTCCCGCCCGCCGGCGCCGACGAGACCCTCCCGCGCGTCGAGCGCTACGCCGAGCTCGCCGCGCGCCACCGCTGATGGACGAGGCGCGCTGCCGCGCGCGCCTCTCGGCCGCGCGCGTCGGGCACCTCGCCACCGTGCGCGCCGACGGGCACGCGCACGTCGTCGCCTGCTGCTTCGCGCTGCAGGGCGACCGCCTCTGGACGGCCGTCGACGCCAAGCCCAAGACGACGACTCGGCTGCAGCGCCTGGCCAACGTGCGCGCCCACCCCTGGGCGAGCCTGCTCGCCGACCACTACGAGGAGGACTGGGACGAGCTGTGGTGGGTGCGAGCCGACGGGCCCGCCGCGGTGCTCGAGGCCGGCGCCGAGCACGAGGCGGCTCTGGCCGCTCTGGCCGCGAAGTACCCGCAGTACGCGGCGGCGCCTTCGCTCGGGGCGGTTATCGCGGTGGCGGTGGAGCGGTGGGTGGGGTGGTCGGCGCGCTGACGCGGTCGGGCCGCTCGCGCTTGTCGTGCTGCGCGGCGCAAACTGCCGCATCGAGGGGAAGCGAGCCAGCGGTGGTGGCTCCGTTTCCCTCGATGATGCTGTTCGCGCCGCGCGGAGCCCCAGGCGCGAGCGGAGGACTACCCCCCGCAGAGCACCACCGGATCGCCCAGCCCGCTGACCACCGTCGGCAGCGACAGGGCCGCGGCCACCGCGAGCGTCGTCACCGCGACGGCGAGCGGGCGCAGCCCGCGCGGGCCACCCACGACGGTGACGTCCTGCAGCAGCTCGCGCACGCGGGCGGCGGTCCCGTCGCCGCCGAGGGCGGCCATGCCGGCGCGCGTGGTCGCGCCGGTGGCGGCCTTGCAGATGGCCGAGGCCAGGGCCAGGCGATCGGCGCGCTCGCGCACCGCCGAGCGGTCGGCGTCGCGCTCGATGTGAAAGCGCAGCTGGCGCACCGCGCGGGCGGTCCCGGGAAGCGGGCGCCCGAGCACGCGGCACAGCTCGGCGTAGAGCAGGACGTAGCGGTGGTAGCGGCGAATGTGCGCCCGTTCGTGGGCGATCGCCGCCGCCAGCTCGGCGTCGTCGAGGCGCGCGAGCGCGCCGGCGGACACGACGAGCGTCGGGTGGGCGAGGCCCGCGGCCGCGAGCAGGACGTCGTCGCCGCCGATGATGACGCTGCCCTCCGGGCCGCGGCCCAGCGGCGCGCGCACCAGCCGGCGAACGGCGAACGTCGCCTGCACCACGCGCACCATGGCCCACAGCAGCGAGACGATCAGCGCCAGCCCGCCGAGCGCCGCGACCGCGTGGCCGGCGACCTGGTGGTGCGGCGCGCATGGCCATTCGGCGAAGGCGCGCAGCAGGTGGCCCGGGTGCAGCAGCACGAGCGCGCCCACCACCGTGCCGACCACGACGAGGGCCCGCAGCCCGAGCGAGGCCGCCCACAGCAGGCAGGCGCCGGCGGGATCCGCACGCTGGAGCGCGAGCAGATGCGGCAGGACGATCCCTACGGACGCGACGGCGGCGACAAGCGCCGCGACGGTCATCGCATCCGCTCCGCGGCGACCTCGTCCGCCAGGCGGCCGAGCTCGGCGGCCTCGTCGCGCGGGAGGCTGCCGATGAGCTGCGCGATGGCCACCTGGCGCGCCTCCGACGACGCGCCGCGAAGGGTGTGCTCCATCGAGCGCGAGAGGTACTCCGCCTCGGACAGCGCGGGCGCGTAGACGATGACGTGGCCTTCGCGGCGGCGCGTGAGCAGCCCGCGCTCGGCGAGCCGGTTGAGCACGGTCTGCACCGTGTTGTAGGCACCTTGGTGATGGGGCGGCAGCGCCTGGCGGACCTGCTCGACCGTGCCCTCGTCGAGCCGCCAGATGGCCGCCATGATCTGCGTCTGGAGCTCGCCTTGCAGCGGGGTGACATCGGTCATGGTGCGCGCCATTCTCGCAGAGGGGCCGACGACCGCGCGACGGTCGGAGCGCCCCCTCGAGGCTCAGCCGACCATGTGCACCATCGTCGTGCCTTCGCGAGCGAACCCGGCGCGGGCGTAGACCCGCTCGGCGCCCTCGTCGCCCGGCGTCAGGAAGCACAGCTGCGCTCCGGCGGCCACGGCCGCGGCCGCCGACGCGCCGGTCAGGGCGGCCGCGATGCCCCGGCGGCGGAAGCGCTCGCGCACGCCGATGCCCCCGAGCTCGCTCACGCCGTCGGCGATGACGCTGTGGAAGGCGGCGCCGGCCGGCTCGCCGTCGGCGCGCGCCAGGTGCCCGCGGCCGCGGTAGGCGGCGATCTGCTCCTCGGTGGGCGGCCCGTCGCCGAAGGCCTCGGCCGCCGTCGCCAGCAGCGCGCGCACGTCGCCGCCGTCGAGCACGCGGGCGATGACCACCCCGGCGGGCGCCGGCACCTCGCGCAGCTGCTCGGCGGGCAGCGTCATCACCGGGTAGCGGCCCTGCAGCGTGAAGCCCTCGGCGGTCAGCGCCGCCTCGAGACCCGGCGCGCACTCGGCGACGAACTCCAGGCGCGGCGGCAGCCCCTCGGCGGCGAAGGCCGCCCGCAGCGCGTCGATTCCCTCCCACGCCGTGGCCCCGGCGTTCGGGACCGCGTAGTTGGCGTAAGGGTGGTCGGACGCACGGTTGCGGTAGAGCGTGAAGGGCCCGGCGGCGATGGGTTCGCGCTCGGCCGCGTTGACCGTGCGGATCGACGCCTGGACGCGCTCGGTGACGTTCACCCGAGATCGATCAGCTCGAAGCTCACCGCGCCATCCTCGCCGATCCGCGCCTGGCCCATAGTGTGCGTCGGCTGGCGGCGCCGGTCGGTCGGGCTGCCGGGGTTGAAGATCTGAAAGCCCGTCGCGGGATCGCGCTCGTGCAGCGGGATGTGCGAGTGGCCGAAGACGACCGCGTTCGCGCCGGCGGAGGCGAACCGCGCCTGCAGCCGCGCGAGGCGCCCGCCCGCGGGGCCGCCGTCGTGGACCATTGCGATCCGCGCCGCCCCCGCCTCCACGACGCGCGCGGAGGGCAGCAGCGCGCGCACCTCGGCGTCGTCGACGTTGCCATGCACCGCCTCGACGGGCGGCCCGATCGACCGCAGGTCGGACAGCACCCCGGCGGTGGCGAGATCGCCGGCATGCAGGATGAGGTCGGCGGCGCGCAGGCGCTCGACGCACTCGGCGGGCAGCGCGCGCGATCCGCGGGGCAGGTGGGTGTCGGAGATGATGGCCAGCAGCAGGCTCACGGGCCCGCGATGATGGCAAGGTCCTCGTCGGTGAGCAGCACGTTGCCGGCGAGCGCCAGCGCCTGCACCTGGTCGGGACGCCGGAAGCCGACGATCGAGCCGTGCACGGCCGGGTGGTGCAGCGTCCACGCCACCGCGATGGCTCCGGCCGTCGTGTCGTGGCCCTCGGCGACCTGCTGCAGCCGCGCGACGAGGGCCAGATGGCGCGAGAGCTGGGGCTCCTGGAAGCGCGGGTCGTGCTTGCGCCAATCGTCGTCGGGCATCGCCGCGATCCGCTCGGCGGTCATCGCGCCGGTCAGCAGGCCCGAGGCCATGGGCGAGTAGCCGATCACGCCGATGCCCTCGCGCCGGGCGAAGGGCAGGATCTCCTCCTCGACGTCGCGCTCGAGCAGCGAGTAGGGCGGCTGCAGCGTCTCGACCGGCGCGATCGCCTGCGCCCTGCGCAGCTGGCCGACGTCGAAGTTCGACACGCCGATGTGGCGCACGAGGCCCCGCTCCTTGATCTCGGCGAAGGTCGACCAGCCCTCCTCGACGTCCTCGTCGGGGTCGGGCCAGTGGACCTGGTAGAGGTCGATCACGTCGACGCGCAGCCGCGTCAGGCTCGCCTCGATCTCGCGCAGGAGCGAGTCGCGCGTGAGGTTGTGGCGCACGCTGTTGTCGCCGCCGTCCAGCAGCGAGGCCTTGGTGAAGACGAAGGGGCGCTCGCGCAGCCCTTCCAGCGCACGGCCGACGACCTCCTCGGAGTGCCCAAGCCCGTAGATGGGCGCCGTGTCGACCCAGTTGATCCCCAGCTCGAAGCCGCGCCGCAGCGTGGCGATCGACTCCTCGTCGTCCTGCGCCCCCCACGCGTGCCACCAGCCGGCGCCCCCGATGGCCCACGCGCCCATGCCGACGCGCGTGATCTCCATGCCCGTCCGGCCCAGCTCGACGGTCCTCAAACCCGTGGTGGTCATGGATGTGAACGCTAACATCGCCCGCGGGCGCC
This sequence comes from Paraconexibacteraceae bacterium, assembly GCA_963757775.1. Lineage (GTDB taxonomy): Bacteria > Actinomycetota > Thermoleophilia > Solirubrobacterales > Solirubrobacteraceae > JAOPZW01. Next base: position 261,966 of record CAVWSH010000001.1, read on the forward strand.
GCGGGAAAAGGCGAGAGAGCAGTCGGGGGGTTACGTCCCGCCGAGCTTGGCGGCCGCGCGCTGCGCGAGCACGCGCTGCAGAACGCGGTAGGCCGGGCGCGGCTTGCCGGTGGGGCCGATCAGCGCGGAGTCCCAGGTCTTGGGGCCGGGCTCGCTGTTCCAGTGGTAGAGGTAGACCCGCGTGATGCGGCGGCTGAGCGGGATGAGGTCGTCGAAGAGCCAGCGCGTGGCGACCGCCGCATGCTCGGCCGACTCGGGGAAGGTGACCTTGCGGCGGTTGGTACGGGAGACGATGCCCCCGGTCTCGGTGAACCAGATCTGGCCCTTGACCGCCTTCAGCAGGCGCCGCGTGCCGGTCGTGCGCAGCCGGTTGGCGTCGATGTAGTTGTGGATCCCCCAGTAGCGCGGCTCGACCTTCGCCGCGCGCCGGAAGGCCTTGACCCACGAGGTCATGTTCGGCATGTCGAGGACCTCGGCGGCGAGGATCCGGCACGTCCGGCACGCCTTGCGCAACTTGCGCCAGTAGGCGGCGACGAGCTTCGGGCGATGGCAGGTCGGCTCCCCGCAGTGGTTGGCTTCGTTCCAGCTCGCGTAGTCGGTGACCCACGGGTATCGCGCGCGGAAGCGACGGAACTCGTAGAGCAGGCGCTCGGGCTTGGGCAGCTGGCGGCGGTGGGCGCTCGAGTGCGTGAAGGACAGCAGCGGGATGACCCTCGCCGCGCGCGCGCCGGCGAGCCACGCGTCGAGCTGGGCCGTCTGCGTCGGGCTCGTGAGCGCGTCCCATGGCACCGCGCGGCGCGCGTAGTGCAGGTCGCTGGCCAGGAAGCGCGGGTCGGTGAACATGTCCGGCTTCTGGTCGGCGATGCCGATCGTGAGCGCGCCCGCCGCGGGCGCCGCCGCGAGCGCGGCGAGCAGCACGAGCAGGGTGGTGGAGAGGCGAGTCGGCATGGTCGGCGGCGGTCCTACCCGCCGGGAGCCTGAACCTCCACCAGGACGGTGTCCTCGTGGGAATAGGCCGGCGCGCAGCAGCACAGCAGGACGAGCGGCTCGCCGCCGGTGTTGACCAGCCCGTGGACCTGGCCCGGCGGGATGACCACGCAGTCGCCCGCGGCGACCTCGCGCTCCTCGTCGCCGAGCGTCATGCGTCCTCGGCCGGCGGTGAAGAAGTACAGCTCCTCGGCGGCGCGGTGGTAGTGCGCGACGGTGCGTCCGCCGACGGGCACCGTGGCCTCGGCCAGCGATTGGTTGCGCGCCGGCGTCCAGGCCGGGCCCGCGATCTCGCGGATCGTGGAGCCGTCCAGGGTGGTGAACGCTTCGAGGTCTTCGAGCTTGGAGAGGTGCATGCGCGTCCCGCCGGCTGCCGGCGGGACGCGCAAAGCTACATCAGGGTGCGATCAGGCGATCGCGCGACGTGCGCTCTCGCGGTCCAGGCGCTGGGCGGTGACGGCGAGCGCGTGGGCCGCTTGGCCGCGCAGCCGCCTGGGCTGTCGGGCTTCTCGCCCGGACGAGTGTCCTGACGCGAGGCTGCGGGGACCCATGACCGGCTGCTTGATCGCGAACTGCTGATGGAACTGGCTGTACACGATGCTCCCTTCGGGGATGGTGGACGGAAATCCGCCCGGGAGCGTCGAGAAGGCCAGTCGAGGTGGCTGCTCGGCCCCGGGCAGTGTGCCCGCGGCCGAACGCATGAAGCGCTAGATCGCGGACCCGCTACGTGCGGCGAGGACGCCCATCGGCGCCTGGATGTCGAACGTGCGGGTCATCACGAATGACGGTAGCGACTGTGCTCGCAAACGCCAAGTGTGGTTAACCGCACTTAAGCCTTCTCGCGCCGCACCGAGGCCGGCCACGACAGCTCGATGCCGTCGCGGGCGAGGACGTCGCGGTAGGCGTCGCGCAGCGCGGGCCGCGCGCGCACCTCGCGCGGCCGGCACCGCGCGCGGGCGCAGAAGGCGGCCAGCGCGCCGGCGGCCTCGCCGACGTTCCATTCGACGGGATGCAGACGATGGCAGCCGTTGGTGATGTGCGTGGTGCCGAGGTTCTTGGCCCCCGGGAGGAGGTTCTCCATGCGCACGGGCACGAGCGCTCCGAGTGGGATCTCGAACGGCGGGGCGTCGATGTCCAGATAGCCCTCGCCGCCCGTGCGCGGGTGCAGGTCGATGCGGTAGGAGCCGATGCCGACGCTGTCGGGATGGCGGGTGCCCAGCTCATGCTCGACGATCGTGTGCTCCGCGCGGATCCGCCGCGACTCGCGCACGTAGAGGTCCTTGGCCAGGCCGTCCGGCGTCCCCGTGACGTCGCCGCGCAGCCGGAGGCCGGGCAGCCCCTGTTCGGCCTGCAGCCAATGCAGGAAGCTCAGCGACAGCTCGCGCGCGTCGTGCGCCTCGCCCGTCTCGCAGTCGAGCTGCGGCCAGTTGGCGATCGTGATGTCGCTGGGGTAGGCGCCGGGCACGAAGTTCGCGCGCGCCGCGATCCGGCGGAACGTCCACAGCTCGCGATCGCCCTCGTCGTCGTCGCGGTCGAAGCCCATCGTGGCCGGGTCGCCGCCGGGATTGGGCTCCATGCGCCGCGCCACCAGCGCTCCCGTCTTGGGGTCGGGCGCGTGCCAGGTCAGGTGCGACCGCCAGCGCTCGTAGCCGGCAGGGGCCGGAATGGTGTGATCCTCGCCGGCGCGGTGGTCGAGCGCGAAGCACCACGTCGGCGCCTGGACCGACCCCGGGCTCGCGCGCGACGGGGCGTGCGGCTCGCCGGTCATCGCCTGCGACTCGATGCCGGTGACGTGCTCGCAGCCGGCCAGGACCAGCAGCTCGCCGGTCTCGGTCGCGTCGATGACCCAGTCGGCCTGCACCGTGACCTCGCCATCGGGTCCCGCGAGGGTCACCGCCTCCACGCGGTCGCCGTCGACCGCGGCGCTCGTCGGGGCGTGGCGCAGCAGGCGCGGCGTGGCGCCCAGCATCGCCTCGAGCACGGCGAGGGCGGCGCGCGGCTCGCAGCACAGGGCGCTCACCCGCCCGCCGCCCGGGTTGAGCGCGGCCCGCGCGCGGGCCTGCGGCGTGAGCGGGTAGTGCGCGCGGTAGTGCGCGCGGATGCCCTCGCGCAGCGCGCGGTAGGTCGCGGTGCACCCGAAGCGCTCGATCCAGGGATGCTCGTCGGGCGGCACCGCGTGCGCGGTGAGCTGGCCGCCGACCCAGTCCGTGGGCTCGGTCAGGAGCACGTCGCGCCCGGCGCGCCGCGCCGCGAGCGCCGCGGCGACGCCTCCGAGGCCTCCCCCGACCACGAGGATCTCGGAGCGCATCGCCGGCAGTCTGCCCCATGAGACGGCGCGACCCCGACGGGGACCGTCGGGGTCATAGGGAGCGCCGGGTATCGCGAGGAGTGTGGGCCTAGTACCCGAGCGCCTCAGCTCGTATGCACGTGGCGTCAGGCGGTCGCGGCCGGCAGCCCGACGCCGATGACCTTCAGCCGCCGCGACAGCGCCGTGAAGGCGAACTCGTTCATCTCCCGGCTCGTGTAGCCCATGTACTCGTACTCGTCGCCGAGCTCGTAGCCGGGCGGTACGAGGACGCCAGCGGCGGACGGCAGCGTGGCCATGAGGCGGTCCTGGATGCGCTGGGCGTGCGATGGGTCGCCCGCCTTCTGCTGCAGGAACCAGGTGCCGTAGGCGACGTGGCGGTGCTCGTCCTGGGAGATCTTCTGAAAGCCGAACAGGTGACCGGGCAGGATGCCCCGGCGCTCCATCCAGCCGGTCTGGAAGTACTGGCCGGTGAGCGCCAGCGTCCCCTCGATGACCATGTGGTAGATCACCACGAAGTCGATCTTGGCCTCGATGTCGCGCGGGTTGTCGATCAGCGCCCGGTTGGCGTCGACCAGGTGCTCGTCGAACAGCGTGATGTAGTGCTCGTTGAGCTGCTCGCGACAGCGCACCAGCCGGTCCTCGAAGCTCCCGTCGTAGTGCAGGACGTTCTCGTAGAGGCGGTTGAAGTGCTGGGCGTGACGGGCCTCGTCGACCTGCTGGGTGGTGAGGAAGGCCTCCTCGTGCTGGTCCTCGTAGGCCATCACGAGCCCGCCGAACTGGGTGGCCACGCGCTCCTCGCCGACGAAGAAGTTGGCCAGCCCCCACGAGGCCTCCTCGCGCTCGACGTCGGACATCGCCTCCCAGTCGCGGCGGTCCTGCGTGAAGTCGATCTCGTGCGAGGCCCAGCCCTGGCGCTCCCAGAGCTCATAGAGCTGACGGGGGGTCATGAGCTCGATGTGGGCGAGCTGGGACTCGTCGCTGATCGTCGCGACGTCGCCTTGTGTGGTGAGGTCGAGCAGGCTGGCCATGAGAGGATCCGAGCAGAAGCTTGACACTGTGTCAAGAACCGCTGGATCCTCCTCCAGCCCGCTAGGCTGAACAGCGATGGCGTCCGGGGAGTCCCGAGAGGAGCCGGCCCCCAGCGCCAAGCGTGCCGCGATCCAGGCCGCCGTCCTGGCGGCGACCGAGGCCCTGCTCGCGGAAGGCGCGTCGTACTCCGATCTGAACATCGAGCGGATCGCCACGCGCGCCGGGATCTCGAGGACCGCGTTCTACTTCTACTTCCGCGACAAGCGCGAGCTGCTGATGCGCCTGACCGAAGAGGTCAACGAGCTGCTCTACCAGCAGGCCGACATCTGGTTCTCCGGCGCCGGCGAGGCCGAGCCCGAGATGCGCGAGGCGCTGACCAACATCGCGGCGCTCTATGCCGAGCACGGCGTCCTGCTGCGGGCCATCGTCGAGGTCTCGACCTACGACGAGGAGGTCGCGCGCTTCTGGCGCGGCATGCTGGGGCGCTTCGTCGACGCCAGCCGGCGGCGCATCGAGCTCGAGCACGAGGCGGGCCGGGCGGTCGCCGAGCACCCGCAGGCCACCGCCTTCGCGCTGTGCTGGATGACCGAGCGGGCGATGTACCAGCACCTCGTCCAGGACGAGCCGTTTCCCGCCGGCGATCTGGTCGACGCCCTCGTGGGCATCTGGCTGCGCTCGGTCTACGGCTCGTAGCTCGCGGCCGCCTTCATCGCCACGTGGAAGAGCCCGCCCCCGAAGCTCGCGCGAGCGACGCCGAGCGCGGCCATCCGCGCGAGCGTGGGCGCGGACGGGTGGATGGCGACGTTGATGACGCCGACGGCCTCGACGTAGGCGGCGATGCCCTCCTGCTCGTGGCAGAAGATCGGGTAGACGCAGTCGGCGCCCGCCTCGCGGTAGGCGCGGGCGCGCACCAGGCCGTCCTCGAGCGTGCCGCCGCGCACGTGCACGTCGACGCGGGCGTTGAGCACGAGATCGACGCCCGCCGCCCGGCCGGCCTGCTTGACCGCGGCGAGGAAGGCGGCGTTCTCGCCCGGGTCGCGCAGCGCGCCGGTGGCGTGGTCGGTGTCCTCGAGGTTGCAGCCGACCGCGCCGGCGCCGAGCAGGCCCGCGACGAAGGCGTGGGGATCGAGCCCGTATCCGGCCTCGCAGTCCGCGGTCACCGGGACGTCGACCGCGGCCACGATCCGCGCGAGGGCGGCGAAGGCCTCGCCGGCGGGGAGGTGGCCGCCGTCCTCGTAGCCGAGCGACTGCGCCACCCCCACGCTCGTGGTGGCCAGCGCCGGCGCGTCGGCGACCAGCGCCTTGGCGCTGGCCGCATCCCACGCGTTGCGCAGCACGAGCGGCGTGCCCGGGCGGTGCAGGGCGCGCAGGGCCTCCGCCTGCGCGGAGAGGTTCGAGCTCACGGCGTCAGCTTCGCGGTCACCCCGAGTCGTGTCCAGGCGTTGATCGTCATGTTGAGGAAGATGAGCGCCGCGAGCTCGGCCTCCGAGAAGCTCTCCGCGGCCGCGTCGTAGACCTCGTCGGAGACGCCGTGATGGCCGATCTCGGTCATCTCCTCCATGAGGGCGAGCGCCGCGCGCTCGCGCTCGTCGAACAGATCGCCGACCTCGCGCCAACCCGCGACGACGTAGAGCCGCTCGGGCTGCTCGCCCCCGGACACCGCGTCGCGGCCGTGGATGTCCATGCAGTACGCGCAGCCGTTCATCTGCGCCACGCGGAACTTGAGGAGGTCCTGGAGCTGGGGATCGAGGCCCGACTTGCCGACGGCGCCGTCGAGGCGCACCATCGCGCGATAGAGCTCGGGTGCCGCCTGTTCGGCGTCGATGCGTGATGTGGTCGTGGTCATGCCTCGACCCTAGGGCGAAAGTGGCCCTCTGGCGAGATCCACTTCGGGTCCGTGCCGATATACCACTCTCGCGCTACTCGCGGACCGCGTCGAACTCCTCGGTCTCGCGCCGCACCTGCTCGAACTCCCCGGTCTCCAGGCGCCGCTGGACGTCCTCGTCGATCTCGGCCTCGGTAGCGCCCATCCTCCGCAGGCGGATGGCGTCCAGCCGCTTGAACTTGAGGATCTCGAGCACGAAGACGAGGTACACGGAGGCGGCGATCACCAGCAGGCCGAAGCCGATCACCGCGGCCGTCCAGCCGGTGTGGAAGTGGCCGTGGTGGTCGGAGTAGGGCACGAAGCGCAGGGCCACCGCGAACCCGCCGAGCAGGATCGTCCACGCGTAGAGGTAGAGCACGGTGCGCCGCTGGCTGAAGCCGATGCGGCTGAGGCGGTGGTGGAAGTGGTTGGCGTCGGCGCGGTAGATCGGGCGGCGGTACTTCATGCGCTTGAGGACGACGAAGGTCGTGTCCAGGAAGGGCACCGCGAGGACCACGAGCGGGAAGAGCAGGGCCAGCACGGCCTGCGTCTTGACCGCGCCCTCGACGGCGATGCAGCCCAGCAGGAGCCCGAGCAGGTTCGACCCGCAGTCGCCCATGTAGACCGACGCCGGGTGGAAGTTGTGGACGAGGAAGCCCAGCGCCGCGCCGGCCGTGATGGCCGCGAAGACGGCCGCGTGGTTGCGGTTGAGGTCGAAGGCGATGATCGAGAAGGTGAGCGCGCTGATGGCGCAGACCCCGGCCGCCAGGCCGTCCGCGCCGTCGGACAGGTTCACGACGTTCATCACCGCCACGAGGCCGGCGACCGTGAGCGGCCCTCCGGCGTCGCCGAAGCTGACCGCGCCGACGAACGGCAGCGTGATGTTCGTGACCTCGACGCCCGCCGCGACCGGGATCACGGCCGCGACGATCTGGCCCGCGAGCTTGGCGCCCGGCGGGAGGTCGAAGCGGTCGTCGAGGGCACCGACGAAGGCGATGACCACCGCGCCAGCCAGGATGCCCTTCAGGCGATCCGCGGTGGCGCCACCGAAGTCCAGGAAGAGGGCCGAGCTCACGAGGACGCCGCCGAGCACGGCGAGGCCCCCGAGCAGCGGCGTCGATCCCGCGCCCAGGCCGCGCTCCTTGGGCTGGTCGACCGCGCCGACGCGCCGCGCCAGCCTCGCCGTCAGCGGCGTCAGCAGCGCCGCCACGGCGAAGGCGGCGAGGAAGGCGTAGACCGCGTCGGCCTCGGTCATCGACCGAGGAGCCTACGGGCCGGGGCGGCTGGGCTACGCCGCAGCGGCCTGTGCGGCGAGGTGCTCGTAGAGCGGATAGCGATCGGCGATGGCCGTGACGCGCTCGGCCAGATCGGCCTTCCCGGCCTCGAAGTCCTCCGAGAGCGCGGCGGCGATGATGCGCCCGACCTCGTGGAAGTCGTCGACCTGCAGGCCGCGCGTGGCCAGCGCGCTGGCCCCGACGCGCAGGCCGCTGGTGACCATCGGCGGGCGCGGATCGAAGGGCACCGCGTTGCGGTTGACGGTGATGCCGATCTCGTGCAGGCGGTCCTCGGCCTGCTGGCCATCGAGCTCGGACTCGCGCAGGTCCACGAGGATCAGGTGCACGTCGGTGCCGCCGGTGAGCACGTTGACCGGGCCGCCGGCATTGAGCAGCTCCTCGGCCAGCGCCTTGGCGCCGGCCACGGTGCGCTGCTGGCGCTCGCGGAAGAGCTCGGTCTGAGCGATGCGGAAGGCCACCGCCTTGCCCGCGATGACGTGCTCCAGCGGGCCGCCCTGCTGACCGGGGAAGACGGCGGAGTTGATGGCCTTGGCGTACTCCTCGCGGCACAGGATCAGGCCCCCGCGCGCGCCGCCGAGGGTCTTGTGCACGGTGGAGGTGACGACATCGGCATAGGGCACCGGGCTGGGGTGCTCGCCGGCCGCCACCAGGCCGGCGAAGTGCGCCATGTCGACCACGAGGTAGGCGCCCACGGCGTCGGCGATCGCGCGGAAGCGCTCGAAGTCCAGGAAGCGCGGGTAGGCGCTCCAGCCGGCGAGGATCAGCTTCGGCCGGCGCTCGTGGGCGATGCGCTCGACCTCGTCCATGTCGATGAGGCTCGTCTCGCGGGAGACCTCGTAGGGCGCGATGTCGTACAGGCGCCCGGACACGTTGATCTTCATGCCGTGCGTGAGGTGCCCGCCGTGGGGCAGCGCGAGGCCCATGATCGTGTCGCCCGGCGCCAGCAGCGCGTGGTAGACCGAGGCGTTGGCCTGAGCGCCGGCATGCGGCTGCACGTTGGCGTGCTCGGCACCGAAGACCGCCTTCGCGCGATCGATCGCGAGCTGCTCGGCGACGTCGACGAACTCGCAGCCGCCGTAGTAGCGCTTGCCGGGATAGCCCTCGGCGTACTTGTTGGTCAGGACGCTGCCCTGGCACTCCAGGACGGCCTGCGGGACGAAGTTCTCCGAGGCGATCATCTCGAGCGTGCGCTGCTGGCGCTCGAGCTCGTGCTGCAGGACCTCGGCGATCTCCGGATCGACCTCGGCCAGAGGACGGTTGAAGAAGTCGGGACTCAGGTCGGACATGGGCGCTCCTCGGCGGCTCGCGGACTGTGCCCAGGCGCTGCGGCTGTCAGGTGTGTCGCTCCCCGGTGGTCAGTTCCACCTACGCGCCAGTCGCGACGCCCGCGACGGTAGCACGGCCGGCCGCCGTCCCCGGCTCGCGCTCCATCTCGGTGATCTGTCCCACGCGGCGGGCATGGCGCCCGCCCTCGAACTCCGTGCGCAGGAAGGCGCGGACGATCGCGTCGGCGTCGCTCGGGCCCAGGCGGGCGCCCGACAACGTCACGATGTTGACGTCGTTGTGGCGGCGCGACATCTCGGCCTCGGACGGGTCGTGGGCGTTGACGGCGCGCACGCCCGCGACCTGGTTGGCCACGATCGCCACGCCGACCCCCGAGCCGCAGGCGAGGAGGGCGCGGGCGACGTCGCCCTCGCCGACCAGGCGGGCCGCGTCGGCCGCGAAGCACGGGTAGTCGACCGCGCGCGAGGATCCGGTCCCCACGTCGATCAGCTCGTGGCCCGCCGCGGCCAGCTCCAGCTTGACGTGCTCCTTGAGATGGAACCCGGCGTGGTCCGATCCCACGGCGATCCTCATGGCTGCCTCAGTTCCTCCAACCCCTCGTCGATGGTCCTGAGCGGCGCGTAGCCGAGCTCGTTGCGGGCGCGTGTGATGTCGATGGTGGTCTCCAGGGCGGACAGCCACACGGCCAGGCGCGTCAGCGGCGGCCGGCCGGGCAAGGGGAGCAGGCGCCACGCCGTCTCCCCCATCGTCGCCACCGCATTGGCCACCGGCGCCGGGACCGAGCGCCCGGTCGGCGTCACGCCCTGGGTCTCGATCAGGCGCGTGACGAACTCGCGGAAGACGACGGGCCGGCCGTCGGTGACGAAGTAGACGCCGCCCGGCGCGCCGCGCTGCGCCGCCAGCACCAGGCCCTCGACGGCGTTGTCGACGTGCGTCGTCGACGTGCGCTGCCGGCCGCCGCCGACCCACGCGAAGCGCCCCGTGCGGACCATCTGCGTCAGTGCCGGCAGCAGCGTGGTGTCGCCGCGGCCCCACACGAAGCGCGGGCGCACGACGACCGTCTGCAGGCCGTCTCGGCCGGCCTCGATCACGGCCGCCTCCGCGCGCGCCTTCGTCGCGGAGTACGCCGCCGGCGAGTCGCAGCGCAGCGGGGCGCGCTCGTCGACCTCGATCAGCGGGTCGCCGGCGAGCAGCGCGGCCTCGGTCCCGACGTGGACGAAGCGCCGCACGCCGGCCCGGCGCGCCGCGGCCAGGGCGTTGCGCGTCCCGGCGACGTTGCCGCGCTCGAAGTCCTCGCGCGCACCCCAGTCGCCGAGCTGGGCCGCGGCGTGGAAGGCGACCTCGCAGCCCGCGGCGCCCGCGGCCATCGAGGCGGTGTCGGCCAGCTCGCCGCGCACGGGCTCGGCGCCGCGCGCGCGGACCGCGTCGGCCGACGCGTCGCTGCGCGCCAGTGCGCGCACCGTCCAGCCGTCGGCCACGAGCCGCCGGACGAGCGCGCCACCGATGAAGCCCGAGCCACCGGTGACGAAGGCGGAGGTCGTCACGGCGCGGACTCTAGATGGTTGGTTGGGCGGCCGTCGTGGCCGGCCTGTGCGCGGGCCGTGGATGCCGGGCGCCGCACGGCGAAGGGGTGTCGGGCTGCTTGCCCGGCCCCCTTTGGCGGGTGGCGATCCGGCGCCGCGGAACGCGTGCAGACGGCCGCGAGGGTCGTCCAATCAGCCATCGAGCCGCGCCGAGAGCTCGGTGACGGACATGGCGCCCTCGCGCGCCACCGACCACTCTCCGTCGCGCTCGTAGGACCGCAGGTCGACGACCGTCGACGGCGTGCCGGGCAGCTCGCCCCCGTCGAGGACGAGATCGGCGTGGGCGCGAATGGCCTCGGGTACGTCGCCGAGGCGGCGGGCGTCCGGGCCGCCCGCGGCGTTGGCGCTCGACTGCAGCACCGGCCAGCGGACATCGGCCAGCGCCGTCAGCGCCGGCGGCCAGGCCGGCACGCGCAGCCCCAGCGTCGCGGCGTCGGTAGCGCACGCGAGCGGGAAGCGCCCCGCGGGGTTCGGGAGCAGCGCGGTGACCGGGCCGGGCAGCAGGGCGTGCAGCGCGCCCGTCGTCCGGCGCCCGAGCTCGGGCAGCGCCGCGAGGGCGAGATCGAGGGCGAAGAACATGACGGCGGCGGGCTTGTCGGGCCGGCGGCGCTTGAGCAGGTACAGGCGCTCGACGGCGTCCTTGGTGTCGGGCTCGCAGGCCAGGCCGTAGACGGTGTCCGCCGGGAAGACGGCGACGCCGCCGACCGCGATGCAGCGCTCGAAGGTCCGCGCGTCGGCGGCGCTCAGGGCCACGCGACCACCACGCGCTCGATCCCGGCCAGGTCGGCGCGGCGCTCGGTGCGCCCGAAGCCCGCCGCGCGCGCGAGCTCCTCGACGGCCAGCGCCTGGCCCGCGCCGACCTCGAGGGCGAGGAAGGCCGCCCCGCGCTCGCCGGCCTGCGCCACGAGCCGGCGGACCACGGCGAGTCCGTCGAGCCCGGCGTAGAGCGCCTCGGCCGGCTCGTGGCGGGCGATCTCGGGGGCCAGCTGCGCGCCGTCCTCGACGTAGGGCGGGTTGGAGACCACCGCGTCGAGCTCGCCCACGCCGTCGAGCAGGTCGGCGCGCACGAAGCGCACGTCGAGGCCCAGCCGCTGCGCGTTGGCGCGGGCGACGGCCAGGGCGTTTTCGCTGACGTCGGTGGCCGTGACCGCCAGGTCCGGCCGCTCGTCCTTGAGCGCGAGGGCCACCGCGCCGCTGCCGGTGCCGACGTCGACCACGCGCGCCGACTGCGGCAGCCCGAGCGCCGCTTCGACCAGCGTCTCGGTCTCCGGGCGCGGGATGAGCACGCGCCGGTCGACCTGCAGGTCGAGGTGGCGAAAGCCCTTCACGCCCGTGATGTAGGCCACCGGCTCGCGGCCCGCCGAGCGCCGGCGCACGGCATCCTGGAAGGCGCGCACGGCCGCGCCCTGCACGGTGGCGCGGCCGTCGGCGAGCATCGCCAGGCGGTCGACGCCCAGCGCGTGGGCGAGCAGCACCTCCGCGTCCAGGCGCGGCGTGTCGACCCCCGCGGCGCCCAGCGCGATCACCGCCGAGTCGAGCGCCTCGCGCACCGGCGTGCCGGCCATCGCGCGACTCAGTGCGGCGCGGCCGCCTGGACCTCGAGCCGGCGGCGCTTCTCGTCGGCCGACAGCCCGGCCGTCAGCTCGTCGAGCTCGCCCTCGAGCACCGCGTCGAGGTTGTGGACGGTGAGCTTGATGCGGTGGTCGGTGACGCGGCGCTCGCCGTAGTTGTAAGTGCGGATCTTCTCCGCGCGATCGCCGGTGCCGACCTGCGCGCGGCGGTCGGCGGCGAGCTCGGCCTGCTGCTCGGCGAGGGCCTGCTCGTAGAGGCGCGCACGCAGCACGCGCATCGCCTTGTCGCGATTCTGCAGCTGGCTCTTCTCGTCCTGCATGGAGACGACGACGCCCGAGGGCTTGTGCGTGATGCGGACCGCCGAGTCGGTCGTGTTGACCGACTGCCCGCCCGGGCCCGACGAGCGGTAGACGTCGATCTGCAGGTCGCTGGGATCGATCTGGATGTCGACGTCCTCGGCCTCGGGCAGCACGGCGACCGTCGCGGTCGAGGTGTGGATGCGCCCCTGCGACTCGGTGACCGGGACGCGCTGCACGCGGTGCGTGCCGCCCTCGTACTTGAAGACCGAGTAGGCGCCGTCGCCGTTGATGGCGAAGGTGTACTTGCCGTCGCCGATCTCGAGCGGCTGGACCTTGAAGCCCAGGCGCTCGGCGTACTTGGTCAGCATCCGGTAGACGTCGCCCGCCCACAGGCCGGCCTCCTCGCCCCCGGCGCCGCCCTGGACCTCGACGATGACGTCCTTGTCGTCGGCCGGGTCGCGCTCGACCATGGCCAGGCGGATCTGCTCGTCGAGCTCCTCCAGGCGCTTGCGCGCGGTGGCCAGCATCTCGCGCACCTCGGGATCCTCGCCCTCGTCGAGCAGCTCCTGAGCGCCGGCGGCGTCGTCGGCCGCGCGGCGCCACTGCTCGGCCAGCTTGGCCGGGCCCTCCAGGCGCGAGTACTCGCGCCCGACTTCGGCGTAGCGCTGGCGATCGCCGATGACCTCGGGGTCGGTCATCGCGCGCCCCAGCTCTGCGAAGCGCGACTCGATCTGCTCGACGAGCGACTCGATCACGCCACGACCTCCATGCCGATGCGGTCGGCGTCGGAGACGTCGCGCAGGTCCTCGACCGCCAGCACCGCCTCCATCGCGGCGATGGCGACGGCGAGCTGGTCGAGGTCGGGCTCGCGGGTGGTGAGCTTCTGCAGCTGCAGGCCCGGGAACATCACGGCCCGCACCCAGCGCCGGCGGCGGTTGCGCCCGGCGAACTTGATGATCTCGAAGGAGATGCCGGCGATCAGGGGCACGCCGACGATCCGCGTGAGCACGAGCCAGTACCAGGCGGGCAGGCCGATCGGCGCGAAGACGAAGATGGCGACGATCATCACGACGAGCAGGAAGCTCGTGCCGCAGCGCGGGTGCAGGCGGCTGAAGCGCTGGGCGTTCACGGGGGTGAGCTCGAGCCCCGCCTCGTAGCAGGAGATCGTCTTGTGCTCGGCGCCGTGGTACTCGAAGACGCGCCGCAGGTCGCGCAGGCGCGAGAGCAGCAGCAGGTAGCCCAGGAAGATCGAGGTGCGCACGACGCCCTCGACGAGCCAGAAGAGGAAGGACGAGTTGAGCTGGTCCTTGATGAGGCTGGTCAGCCCGACCGGGACCACGAAGAAGAGGCCGATCGCGAGCACCAGCGCGATCACGACGGTGCCGAACCACATGCCGCCCGAGATCTCCTTCTCCTCCTCGGGCAGCTGCGCGTTGGCGGAGAGGCCCAGGGCCTTGAAGCCGATGACGAGCGACTCGACCAGCGCGACCACGCCGCGGACGATCGGCAGGCGCAGCAGGCGGTGCTTCTTGAGGATCGAGGTGAGCGGGAACGAGGTGACCTCGATCTCGCCGTGCGACCCGCGTTCGGGGTCGACGCCGTCCTCGGAGACCTCCTCGGGCAGCGGCTTGCGCACCCCCACCGCCCACGTCGACACGCCACGCATCATCACGCCCTCGAGCACGGCCTGACCCCCGACGGGGGCGTCGCGCTGGGCGATTAGGGCCCCGTCGGGCAGGCGCTGCGTGGCGGACATGGCCGCTCCTTACGAGCGGGCGCCGCGCTTGGCGGCACGGCGCTTGAAGCGCTCCACGCGACCACCGGTGTCGACCAGCTTCTGGCGCCCGGTGTAGAACGGGTGGCAGTTCGAGCAGATCTCGACGTGGATCTCGGGCTGAGTCGAGCGTGTCGTGAACTCGTTGCCGCACGTGCAGCGGACGTGGGCCTCGACGTACTCGGGATGGATTTCGGTCTTCATGACTCAATCCAGTGTAGCGGCGAACCCCAGCGCGTCAGCTGAACGGGCAGGCGCGCTCGACGACGTCGTCGGCCTCGCTGGACTCCTCGACCGCGTCCTCGTCGTCGAGCTCGAAGCGCAGCGTGGAGCCGGGCGCGCAGCGGGGTGCGACGAAGGTCACGGTCGTGGTGGCCGCGGGGGCCAGCGCGGCCACGTGCTGGGGCGGCTGCTCGGCGCCGCCGACGCTGAGCACGACGTCGAACCCGCCGGCCGCCGTGTGCCCGTCGTTGCGGACGTCGAGCGCGTAGGTGGCCTGGTCGAGCAGCGGGCCGCGGGCGGCGTCGAGAGCCCCGGCCCGCAGGTCGGGCCGCTGGTCGGGCTGCTTGCACACGGCGCTCGTGCGCGTCGCCGAGCGCAGCAGCCTGCCGCCCTTGCCGTACCAGCGGAAGCGCACCTGCGCGCGGAACCAGGCGGGCGCGGTGAGCCCCTGCACGCGCTGGGTGAAGACGAAGCCGCTGCTGGGGCGGCCCGGCGCCGACTTCTGCCACACGCCGAGCTTCGGCGCCTTGAGGGCCGCGAAGTCGGCGTGGGGCGCGAAGCGCCCGAAGAGGTCGAAGCGCATCCACATGCGCCTGGTGCCGGCCACCGCGGGCATCGAGCCCACGAACGTCGCCGTGCGGTCGGCGGCCGCGGGCCCGCTCTGGCACGCCGACAGCCTGGCGCGCAGCGGCGGGGCCTTGGCCTGCGCGCCGGCGGGCAGCGCGAGGGCGGCGATGACGATGAGAGGGGCGACGCGTCGCACGGCGACCATGGAACAGCCCGGCGCGCGAAATGTTGCGCGCTTCGGGCGCCGGCGGCGCGGGGCCTCCGGGGGTGTCGGGCGCCGGCGCGCGCGGCCTCCCCGGGCGTTGGTGGCCGAGGCAGCGAGGGAGGGTGAGCGCGCTCGCGCTCGGGCCGGGCGCGAACCACTGCGGTTTACGTTCGGTTTCCGGACGTAAACCGCAGTGGTTCGTGGCCGCTCGCGCTCGCCGCGGCGCCGGGCCGGAACGGCGGTGGCCGCGCTCAGGTGACCTGGTACAAGGGGCCGTCGCCGCCCTCGGGCGTCGTCAGCCGCCCGCCCTTGGCCGTGATCGCCCCGCACTGCACGCAGTTGGTGTAGTTGACGATCACGTCGACGTTGCCGTCTTCTGGCGCGTCCTCGGGAACCTCGTAGACGCCGGCCGGGCACATCCATGCCCACGCCTCGGCCACCGCGCGCGGGACGTTCTCGCGCACGCGGATGTGGTTGGGGGCGTCGTCGCGCGTCGCGTTGCCGGTGATGTAGACGCTCGAGAGCTTGTCGAAGGTGTACTTGCCGTCGGGCTTGGGATAGCCGTCCTTCTTGTCGCCGACGTGCACCGGCGCCTCGGCGTCGGCGTGGTTGGCCCAACGCCCGCCGGGGAAGCGGCCCTTGGAGATGACCATCGCGTTGGTGATCGCGCCGCCCACGAAGAAGCCCTTGCCGAAGGGCTGCTTCATGTTGCGCGACTCGTAGAGCTCCTTGCCGATGAGCGACTCCTCGACGGCCTGCTCGTAGCCGCTGAAGTCGTTGGCGCCCGCCTTGAGCTTGGCGAAGATCTCCTCCGCGGCCAGGATCCCTGCGTGGATCGCGTAGTGGATGCCCTTGAGGACCGGCACGTTGACCATCCCGCCCGCGTCCCCGGCGATCACCATGCCCGGCGCCGACAGCTTGGGCATCGCCCAGTAGCCGCCCTCGGGGATGGCCTTGGCGCCCCAGGCCACGCGCTCACCGCCCTCGAGGATCCGGCGAACGAGCTTGGAGGTCTTGAACTGCTGCAGCAGGTCGTGACCCGAGACGGTGGCGTCGGTGTAGTCCAAGCCGACGACGAAGCCGATCGAGACGCGGTCGTCGCCCATCGGGTAGATCCAGGAGCCGCCGAACTCCTTGTGACTGGCGCCGTAGCGCAGCGGCCAGCCGAGCGTGTGGATGACGCGGTCGAGCCGGCGCGGGACCTTCCAGACCTCCTTGACCCCGAGCGCCCACACCTGGGGCTCGCGGCTCTGGGCGAGGTCGAACTCGCGGATGGCGGCGCCGGTGAGGTGGCCCCAGGTGCCCTCGGCCAGCACGGTGGCCTGGGCCGTGACGTCGGCGCCGGGCTCGAAGTTGCCCAGCGGATTGCCGTCCCGGCCGCGGCCCTTGTCGCCCGAGCGGATGCCGCGCACCACGCCGTCCTCGACGAGCAGCTGCGCGGCGGCCGTTTCGGTGAGGATGTAGGCCCCGGCCTCCTCGGCCTTCTCGGCCAGCCAGCGCGACAGCTCGGCCACCGAGACCACGTAGTTGCCGTGGTTGCGGAAGGGGGGCGGGGTCGGCTTGAGCGGCAGCGCCCGGTTGGGGCTGAGCATCCAGTAGACCGAGTCCTTGTCGACCTGCCCGTAGGTCGGCCAGTCCTTGGGCTCTGAGTCGGGGAAGAGCGCCTGCAGGCCCGACGGGCGCATCATCGCCCCGGACAGATTGTGGGCGCCGCACGCCTTGCCCTTCTCGACGACCGCCACCGGCACCTCGCCGAGGCGCTCCATGAGCTCCGGCTCGTCGGCCAGCAGCTGCAGGAGCTTGTTCGCGCACGCCAGGCCGGCCGGGCCGCCGCCCACGATGGCGACGCCGACCTCGATGCGCTCCTCCTCGTCGTCGAGCTCGCGCTTGATGAACTCCTGCTGGGAGTCGACCGGCGGCGGGAACTGCGCGGGCGCGACGACCCTGCCGTTCGGCGACGCCATCAGCCCTTCTTCGCCTTGATGGCGTCGGTGAGCTTGGGCACGATCTTGTTGAGGTCGCCGACGATCCCGAGGTCGGAGAACTCGAAGATCGGGGCGTTCGCGTCCTTGTTGATGGCCACGATGTTCTCCGCCGACTGCATGCCCACCTTGTGCTGGATGGCGCCGGAGATGCCGGCGGCAAGGTAGAGCTTCGGCGCGACGGTCTTGCCGGTCTGGCCGATCTGGGCCGCGTACGGGTACCAGCCGGCGTCGACCACGGCGCGCGTGGCCGCCACGGCGCTGTTGCCGCCGAAGGCCTTGGCGAGCGCCTCGACGAGCTCGAAGCCCTCGGCCTTGCCCAGGCCGCGCCCGCCCGCGACGAGGACGTCGGCGCCCTCGATGTCGACGTCGGCGCCGCGCTGCTCGCCGCGCTGGACCATCGTCGCCTGCTGCGCCTGGGGCGAGAGCTCGACGTCGACGTCCTCGACGGTCGCCGCGCCAGGGGTGGGTGGGGATGACATTTTCGACTCGAAGGCGTTCAGGCGGCCGATGATGATCCCCACGTCCGAGCGGAAGTTGATCTCCGAGATGGCCGAGTCGCCGAGGATCGGGCGCTCGGCGATGAGCTTGCCGCCCTCCGCCCGCACCGCCGTGACCTCCATGGCCACGCCGGCGCCCAGGCGCGCGGCCAGGCCGGCCCCGACCTCGAAGCCGAGCAGGCCGCCGCCGAAGAGGGCGTAGCCGTGGCCGTTGTCGGCGATGACCTTGGCCATCGCGTCGACCACCGGCTGCGCGAGGCCCTCGGGCGCCCTGGCCCGGTAGACCTTGGTGGCGCCGGAGGCCCCGACCGAGCCGGCGAGCTCGTCGGTGAGGTCGTCGCCGCCGACGACGATGGCGTGGCATTCCCCGCCCAGCTCGGAGGCCAGGCGCGCGCCCTCCGAGACGGCGCCGAGGGAGTTCTTGTTGATTTCGCCCTCGTAGTGCAGGGCGTAGACCAGGATGTCGGCCATCTAGATCAGCTTCCTCTCGTCGAGCCACGCGACGATCTTGTCGACCGTCTCGTTCGTGTCCTCGTCCTCGATGATGGTCCCGGCGGCCTTCTGCGGCGGCGCCTTCGAGGCGGTCCACTGCGCGGCGGAGTTGTCGCCCCCGACCCGCGACGCGTCGATGTCCGCGTCGGCGGCGGCGACGGTCTCCAGCGGCTTCTTCTTGGCCCCCATGATCGCCTTCAGCGACGGGTAGCGCGGCTCGTTGATCGCATCGCCGACGGAGATGACGGCGGGCAGAGCGATCTCGACGGTGTCGTAGCCGTACTCCGCCTGGCGCTCGCAGCGCAGCTTCTCGGCGTCGACGTCCATCTTGATGACCTGCGTCAGCGAGGGCATCCGCAGGTGCTCGGCCACGACCGCCCCGATCGTGTAGCACTCGCCGTCGTCTGACTGCTGGCCCAGGAGCACCAGATCGGGGCTCTCGCGCTTGAGGGTCTGGGCCAGCGCATAGCCGGTGGCGGCCACGTCGGAGCCGGCTAGCGCCGCGTCGGTGAGGTGCACCGAGCGGTCGGCGCCCAGCGACACCGCCTTGTGCAGCGCGCGCACCGCGGACTCGGGCCCCATCGTCACCGCGACGATCTCCTCGACCTCGACGGCGCCGCCTTCCTTGATCTGCATGGCGGCCTCGATCGCGTGGGTGTCGTAGGGGTTGAGGTTCTTCTCCCCGCTGCGATCCATGCGACCCGTCGACGGGTCGATCCGCTTCTGCACCGCGGCATCCGGCACCTCTTTGACGAGGACACAGATCTTCACTTGACGGCCTCCTCTGGCAAACGAACGTTCGGGATCCTACCTCATTGACTGACGGGTCAATCGGTCATTTCGGCCGATCTGTCTCCCGCCAGACGCGCAGTGCACCGAGGCTCAGCTGCGCTCGCGATTTCCGACTGCGCCCTGGATGAAGTCGATGATGGCCTGCGTGGGCGCTCCCGGCGTGAAGACCTCGGCGACGCCCAGGCGCTTGAGCTCGGGGATGTCGTCGGCCGGGATCGTGCCCCCGACCGTCAGCAGGACGTCATCGATCCCCTGCGCGCGCAGGAGCTCGACGATCCGCGGGACGAGCGTCATGTGCGCGCCCGAGAGGATCGAGAGGCCGACCGCGTCGGCGTCCTCCTGGATCACGGTCTCCACGATCTGCTCGGGCGTCTGATGCAGCCCGGTGTAGATGACCTCCATGCCGGCGTCGCGCAGCGCGCGGGCGATGATCTTCGCCCCGCGATCGTGGCCGTCGAGGCCCGGCTTGGCCACGACGACGCGGATCTTGCGGGCCGTAGGTGCGGACGGCGGCATGCGCCGCGCATTGTATGGCGGTGCCTGCGACGAAGGCGCGCTCCCGCCTCAGCCGGCGGCAGGGCCCTTGGCCAGCGGCGCCCGCGCGGTGGCCAGGCCGAGCTCCCACGTGCGCAGCTGAGCGGCCGGGTGAGCCTCCGCGGCCGGCTTCGGGCGGGGGTCGCGGTAGAAGGGAGTGTCGCTCCAGCCCACCTCGACCTCGACGTCGTCGGCCTCGTCGATCCGGAAGCGCTCGATGACGGGCGCCCCCTGGTCGTTGGCGCCGGCGATGCGGGTGAGCACGCGCGGCAGGCGCAACTCGATCGCCGTCGTGCCGTGCGGATCGACGGCCGTGAACTGCGGCAGCACGAAGGTGCTCGCGTCCGAAGATGCGTCCGCGTGGCGGTCGGTCAGCCCGACGCGCAGCGTCCGCGTCGCGTCGTCGTAGAGCAGCCGCCGCGACTGGCGGTAGGCATGCACGGTTCGGTCGGATTCGTTGGCCAGCTCGACGCGCACCGCGATCGCGTCAGCCTCGACGTGGGCCTGCAGGGCCTTGACCTTCAGCTCGTCGCTCATGCTGCGCTCCTCTCCAGGTGATACCCCTCGCGCTCCAGCAGCGCGTCGATGGCGGCGCGGTCGGCGAGATGCGCCCTGAGGCGCTCGGCGAACCGCGCGCGGGCCTGCGGCGCAGGCATCAGGCGCCGGCGCAGGAAGCCGAGCTCCTCGCCGATGGCGTAGTCCGACAGGCGCGCCCACACGTCGGTCAGCGGCAGCGCCGCGCCCCATTCGTCCAGCCAGTGCGAGAGCCGTCGGCCCAGCTGCGCCGGCGCCTCTCCCTGCAGCCGGTGCCCGGCGGCGCGCAGGTAGATCTCGATCGTGTCGAGCAGCGCCCAGCGGATGTACGGGCTGCTCGACGCCTTGTCGCGCAGCAGCTCGGCGAGCGGGGCGAGCGGCGCCGGGAGCTCGACGCCGGGATCGTCAGGGCGACGCAGGAGGGCCAGCGCCGTGGCGATGTCCTGTGCCGAGAGCGCCACGAGCTCGGGGCAGGCCTGCAGTCCGGCCTCGAAGCGCTCGCCGAGGGCGACCGCGTCGGGGCGCTGCTCGGTGCAGAAGCGCAGCAGCTGCAGGCACCGCGTGAGCGGCACCACGAACGCCGCCGAGACCGCTCCGCGCAGCGCCGGGGCGCGCTGCATCATGCGCACGACCTGCGGGCTGAAGGCGTAGTAGTCGTAGTGCAGGCGCTCGAAGAAGTCGAAGCCGACCTCCGAGCCGCGCAACGAGTCGTCGCGCAGGCGGCGCAGCTCGTTGACGTCGGCCGAGTAGGGCGAGCCCGTGGCGACGCTGGCCACCACGCAGCAGTTCGACGTGCACCCGCTGGTCGCGCAGTGCTGGGTGGGATCGCGATGGCCGACCCCGAGCTGGTCGCGCATGTCGTTCTCGTCGACCTCGGCCTGGTGCTCCTCGGGACTGGCGGTGCAGCCGCTGGCCGTGTTGTCCAGCGGGGAGCTCGTGGCCATGCGCAGGGCGTGCGAGAGCTCGTGGTAGAGGATCACCGACCCCGGGAACCCGACGGTGCCGCCTCCCTCGGCCGGCAGGCAGTAGCCGGTGCCGTTGTTGTCGGAGGTGTCGTAGACGATGAGGACCGATGACGTCGGGTTCTCCGTGTGCCCGACTGGGAAGGTCAGCCCGGCGTTCTCGGTGACGAAATGCCCGTTGGGGCGCACGAACGTCCCATCGACCGGGATGACGATGATGTCCATCGTCCCGGGCACGCCGCTGAAGTCGGTGTTGACGAGATCGTCGAGGCGGTCGGGCGGGATGCCGGTGAGCGTCTCGCTGTACGTGATCCGGATGAGATCGCCGACCGGAGGGTCCTGGCCGACGCCGGTGTCCATGTTGGCGATCTGCACCAGGTGCCCGAAGCCGCGGTCGGCGAACACGCCCCCGGTGCCCGAGCCGCCCGCGTCGTTCTGCAGGAAGAGGGTCATCTGGCTCTCCCGGCCCTCAGCCGATGTGCGAGGAGGGCAGGGGCGTGAAGGTGACGTCGGAGTGCCGGAACGGCTTGAACTTCGGGGACGGGCACGCCTCGAAGCACGGCTTGGGCTCGGGCGGGTCGGATGGGCAGCACTCGTCGATGCGCGCGTTCGTCGCCTCTGCCTCGAGGACCTCGACGTACTCGCGCGCGTTGACGAGGTGGGCGATCGCCTCCAGCCGTCGGAGGTGGGCATCCATCGAGCGCTGCAGTTCGGCCTGCGCCTGGAGGACGTGCAGCTGCTCGCACGAGACGTGCGCGACGTTGGTCAGCCAGCAGATGATCGTGTCGTTCTGCAGACGGTTCTCGTCGAGCAGGTGGTTGGCCTCCTGCAGGCGGTCGATCATCACCGCGACGCCGGAGGACAGGTTGGCGAAGCCGGCCTGGTCGACGCCGATGAGCGTGCTGACCTCGGCGTTCGTCTGACTGGTGTTGTCCTTGATGTCGCCCAGCAGGCCCTTGAGGTCGTTGGCGACGTCTTCGAGGCTCGGCATGCGTGCTCCTTCGATGGCTGAGACCGGCGAGGCGCGCGGTCATCGGGGTGGAGCCGCGGGCCCGCGTCTGAAGACGGCGCAGGCGCAATCGCACAGGTTCGAGGGCCAGAGCGCTGCTAGGCCGCGCGCCGGCGCCCCTCGAGCGTCTGCTCGAGGTACGCGGTCAGCTCGGCGCCGGCCAGCGGGACGGAGAAGTGGTAGCCCTGGCCCAGCTCGCAGTCGAGCATGCGCAGGCGCTCGAGCTGCTCGGCCGTCTCGATGCCCTCGGCGATCGTCTCCAGGCGCATGCCGCGCCCGAGCTCGACGATGGTCCGCGCCAGCGCGCTGTCGGCCGGGCTGCACGCGACCGTATCGACGAAGCTCTTGTCGATCTTCAGCGCGTCGACCGGGAACTGCTTGAGGTAGCTCAGCGACGAGTAGCCGGTGCCGAAGTCGTCGACGGCGATCGACAGCCCGAGGCCCTTCAGCCGCCGCAGGCGCGCGGCGGTGTCCTCGTCGCCCGACAGCAGCATGCTCTCGGTGATCTCGAGCGTGAGGGCCTCGCCGGGCAGGTCGTTCTCGCGCAGCGCCTGCTCGACGTCGGCGGCCAGGCGGTCGTCGCGCAGCTGCACGGCCGAGAGGTTGACGTTGAGCACGAGCGCGGGGGCGAGCAGGCGCCACTCGGCGAGCTGGCGGCACGCCTCGCCCAGGACCCAGCGCCCGATCGCGCCGATGACGCCGATCTCCTCGGCCACCGGGATGAAGATGAGCGGCGCGATCATGCCGCGGGTCGGGTGCGCCCAGCGGGCGAGGGCCTCGACGCCGACCGTGCGGCCGGTTCCGAGCTCCACCACGGGCTGATAGACGAGGCTCAGCTCGTCGCGCTCGAGCGCGTGGCGCAAATCGGCCTCGAGCTCGATGCGCGCCAGCAGCGCGGTGCGCATCGCCGTCTCGTAGGTGGCCGCGCGGTTGCCTCCCGCCTTCTTGGCGCGGTACATCGCGAGGTCGGCGTTGCGCAGCAGCTCGTCGGCGCCCGGCGAGGCGTCGCGCGCGTACGCGATGCCGACCGTGGCCCCGATGAAGACCTCCTTGCCCTCCACCTCGAAGGGACGGCGCATGGCGGCGATGACGCGCTCGGCGACGGCGTCGGGCTGCACGCCGTGCCCGTCGTCCTCGAGCAGCACGGCGAACTCGTCGCCCCCGAAGCGCGCAGCGGTGTCGGCCGCGCGCGTGCAGGCCGACAGCCGGTCGGCCACGGCGCGCAGGAGCTCGTCGCCGGCCGCGTGGCCGATGCTGTCGTTGACGGCCTTGAAGCGGTCGAGGTCGACGAACAGCACGCACAGCTCGGTCTCGCGGCGCGCCGCGACGTCCAGCGCGTGCTGGAGGCGGTCCAGGAAGAGCGCGCGGTTGGGCAGGCCGGTGAGGGAGTCGTGGAAGGCCTCCTCCATGGCCTCGACCGTGCGCGCGTCGGTGAGGGCGAGGCTCGCGTGCTCGGCGAAGGCGTCGAGCATGCCGAGCTGGGCGTGGTCGAGGCCGCCCGACGCCATGGCGACGAGCGCGCCTGCCCGGGCGCCGTTGATGTGGACCGAGGCGGCCAGCGCTCCGTCCGCGCTCGGGGTGTTCGCGCTGCGCGCGGCGGCGGTGGCCACGATGGCCAGCTCGGTCTCCGAGCGCTCGCCGCCGGCGGTGGTGGCGGCCACGATCGGGCGCTCGGGATCGAGCGGATCGTCGAGGACGAGCGCGACCGGACAGCCGCCGAGCAGGCCGCTGGCCCCGGCGGTGATCGCGCAGAGCACGTCGGACAGCGGCTTGCGGTGCGAGATCGACCGCTGGATGTCGAGCAGGACCTCGAGCAGCCGGTGGCGCTCGCGCAGCATCTGCTCGGCGCCCACGGCGGCCACGCCGCGCAGCGAGAGCCCGAGCACGCGCGCCATGCCCGTCAGCGACATCCGCTCGTCGGCGCTGAACGGCGTCCCGCGACGCGCGACCACGAGATGGCCCCGGCGGTCGCCGTCCCACTCGGCGCGGGCGACGCAGCAGCGACCCAGGCCGGGGAGCTCGACCTCGTCGTCGTGCGCGTGGACGAGCCCGACGGCGCCGAAGCCCGTCGCCGCGAGGAGCGCGTCGCCGGCGACGACGGCGCCGACGTCGGCGCCCAGGTGTTCGGCCGCCAGCTCGGCGGCGGTCGCAGTCGCGCCCTCGGCGCGCTCATGCGCGCTCACGGCGGTCAGGAACTCGACGAGCTGATGCGCAGAGCGCAGCTGCATCAGGCGATCGCCCACGACGTCATGCCCATCTGATCGACGGGTCGGCAAGCGGCTTGAGCGTGCGCGTCAGATACCGGCCGGAAGAAGGAACGGGGCGTCGGAGGGGCCTGTGCGGTTGCCCAGGAGCCGCTCGACGCCCACGAGGCCGGCGAAGCGGCCGTCGGGCAGGCAGGCGCAGACCGGATCCAGGCGGGTGTTGGCCGCGCGCGACAGGGCGCGGCGGGCGACGCCGATCGCGGGCTCCTGGACGCTGGCCGTCAGCGGGCGCTCGCGATGCGCCCAGCCGCCGCCCTCGGGGACGAGCAGACCGGTGGGGCGGGCGTTGCGATCGAGCACGACCACGACCTGGCCGCGTGCCGCGGCGGGCGGCTCGGCCCCGGCGGCGAGCAGGCCCGCATCGAGCGTCGGCGCGATCGGTCCGTCGAGCAGGCCGCCGAGGTCACCGCTCACCGGGCGCAGGCCGGCGATCGGCACGTCGCGCACCAGCGAGGGGCCGGGGCGGCCGAAGAGGTAGCCCTGGCCGAGCGGGACGGCGAGCCCGGCGAGCATCTCCTGCTCGGCGCGGCGCTCGATGCCCGGCGCGACCAGCTCGGCCCCGAGGCGCGCGGCGAACAGCCCGACCGCCTCGATGATGGCCAGCTTGGCCGGGTCGGCGTGGGCGTCGGAGATGAGGCCGCGGTCGAGCTTGACGTACTCCGGGCGCAGGCGCAGAACGTGCTGGAGACTGTCGTAGCCGGCGCCGGCGTCCTCGACCGCCACGTGGCCGCCGGCGTCGCGCACGCTGTCGAGCGCGGTGGCGAGACCGTCGTAGTCGTCGATTCCGTGCTGCTCGGTGAGCTCGAAGACCAGCTGCTCGAGGCCGCCGGGCGCGGCGCCGAGGACCGCGCGCACCTCGCTGCTGACCAGGGCCCCGGGCGAGACGTTGATGGAGAGGTAGGTGCCGCGGGGCAGGTGCTCGCGCGCGGTGATGCCGGCGGCGACGAGGCTGGCCTCCAGGGCATTGGCCATCCCGAGGCGCTCGGCGGCGGCGAGCCAGCGCGGGGGCGAGCCGCCGGGGTCGTTGGCCAGGCGGGCGAGCATCTCGTAGCCCTGCACGGCGGAACGGCGCAGGTCGACGATCGGCTGGAAGACAGGCCGGATGAGCGTGGGGTCGGCGAGCACCGCCTCCACGGTCTCCCGCTCGGTCGGCGCACCGGTGGTCGTCGTCGCGTCCACACCGGGGTGATCGGACGCAAGCGGCGAAAGCTGACTGGCGTTCGGGGATCGGCCGCCCGCATGCGACGGACGGCCGTGGCGGCGCGAAGAGCGGCGGGTGGTGGATCCGTCCCCGCGGATGGGTCCGCTAGAAGACGGGCGTCTCCGTGTAGGAGCCGAAGACCTCCTGCAGCGCCTCGATGATCTCGCCCTCGGTCGCGTGCGCCCGGGCGGCGTCGAGCAGGCCCGGCATGAGATTGGCGTCCTCGCGGGCGGCCGTCTGCTTGAGCGCGGCGAGCGTGGCCTCGACGGCGGCGCCGTCGCGGCGGGCGCGGACGGCGCGCACGCGCGCGACCTGCTTGGCCTCCATGGCGGGATCGACGCGGTGCAGCTCCAACGGCCGCTCGTCGGTCTGGCGATATTCGTTGACGCCCACCACGATGCGCTTGCCGGCGTCGATCTCGGCCTGCAGCTCGAAGGCCGCGTCGGCGATCTCGCGCTGGGGGTAGTTCTGCTTGACCGCGGCCACCATGCCGCCCAGCTCGTCGATCTTGGCGAAGTAGTCGTAGGCCCGGCGCTCGAGCTCGTCGGTCAGGGCCTCGACGAAGTACGCCCCGCCGAGCGGGTCGATGGTGTTCGCGACGCCGGTCTCGTGGGCGATGATCTGCTGGGTGCGCAGCGCGATGCGGACCGCCTCCTCGGTGGGCAGGGCGAGCGCCTCGTCGTAGGAGTTGGTGTGCAGCGACTGCGTGCCGCCGAGCACGCCGGCCAGCGCCTCGATGGCGGTGCGCACGATGTTGTTGAGCGGCTGTTGGGCGGTGAGCGACACCCCGGCGGTCTGGGTGTGAAAGCGCATCAGCCACGAGCGCGGGTTCTTGGCGCCGAAGGTGTCGCGCAGCTCGCGCGCCCAGATCCTCCGCGCGGCGCGGTACTTCGCGATCTCCTCGAAGAAGTCGATCTGGGCGTTGAAGAAGAACGACAGGCGCGGAGCGAAGTCGTCGACGTCGAGGCCGCGCTCGACGGCCTGCTCGACGTAGGTCAGCCCGTCCTTGAGCGTGAAGGCCAGCTCCTGGGCCGCGGTCGAGCCCGCCTCGCGGATGTGGTAGCCCGAGATCGAGACCGGGTGCCAGCGCGGCATGTGGCTCGCGGCCCACTCGATCATGTCGCCCAGCAGGCGCATGGCCGGGTCGATCGGGAAGCACCACTCCTTCTGCGCGATGTACTCCTTGAGGATGTCGGCCTGGATGGTCCCGGCGAGCCGGTCGGCGGGCACGCCCTGGGCTTCGGCCGCGACCACGTAGAAGGCGAGCATGATGGCGGCCGGCGCGTTGATCGTCATCGATACCGAGACGTCGCCGAGCGGGATGCCGGCGAACAGGGTCTGCATGTCGTCGAGCGTGTCGATGGCGACGCCCTCGCGGCCCACCTCGCCCAGCGAGCGCGCGTGGTCGGAGTCGTGGCCCATGAGCGAGGGCATGTCGAAGGCCGTGGACAGGCCCGTCTGCCCGTGTTCGAGCAGATAGCGGAAGCGCTCGTTGGTCTCCTCGGCGGTGCCGAAGCCCGCGAACTGGCGCATCGTCCACAGCCGTCCGCGGTACATCGACGGGTAGACGCCGCGCGTGAAGGGATAGCCGCCGGGCAGGCCGATCTCGGCCGCGTCCGGCAGGTCCGCCTCGGTGTAGAGCGGCTTGATCGGCAAGCCGCTCAGGGTCGAGAAGGGGACGTCGCGCTCGTGGCCGAGCGCGTAGGCCGCGCGCCACTCGGCCTCGGTGGTCGGCACTGCGGGGATGCTCGCTGCCATCGGAGTGGAAATAGTCGGAAGTCCTCGTATCTGGGGAGGACCGGATGCTACGGGGTGAAGTCGCTCGCGTCGAGCCTCAGTGCGCGAAGGATCGTCGTGAGGCGCTCGAGGTCGCGCGGCCGCAGCGAGGCGATGCCGAAGCACTCGCCGTTGAGCACCTCGGTGGCCGCCTTGGCGGTGGCCCGGCCCTCGTCGGTGATCTCGGCCAGCGTCGCGCGCCGGTCCTCGGCGTGCGGGACACGCCGCACGAGCCCGTCGGCCTCGAGCTTGTCGATGATGTTGGTCACCGAGGTGCGGTGGACCTGCAGGCGCTCGCCGATCTTGCCCAGCGGCAGCGCCCCGGCCCGCGTGAACGAGAGCAGCATCAGCGCCTCGTAGCGCGGGAAGGTCAGGCCGTGCGGGCGCAGCAGGTCGTTCAGGCGCGCCATGAGGATCTGCTGCGCGCGCATGAGCGAGGTGACGGCCGCCATCGCGCGCGACGGCTCGGCGTCCCAGCGCGCCTCCCAGTGGCGGCGGGCCTCGGCGATCGGGTCGATGCGCAGCGGGAGCGTCACCCGCAGAGCGTACGGCGAGCGGAGGTCCTATAAGGCACGGCATGGTGCGACCCCGGCGGCCGATCGCTCCCGATCCCCCCGACCTCCCCGACGACCCGCCCGCGGCCGACCTCGACCCCGAGCGGATCGAGCCCGGGGCGTCGTGGACGGGCGTGCGCATCGCGGGCGTGGACCTCGGTGGCGCGCGCCTGACCAGCGTCGCGCTGCGCGACGCAGAGCTCGACGCCGTCAGCCTGGCCAACGCCGATGCGCGCGGAGCCCAGATGCGACGCGTGGCGGTGCGCGGGTGCCGCATGACGGGCCTGCTGTGCAACGAGGGGGCGCTGCGCCACGTGGTCCTGCGCGACTGCCGCATCGACCTCTCCGCCTTCGCCGCCACCGAGTTCGAGCAGGTCGTCTTCGACGACTGCAACCTGCGCCAGGCCGACTTCCAGGACGCCGACCTCGTGTGCGTGCGCTTCGACGGCTGCGACCTGACGGGCGCCGACCTGACCGGCGCGCGGATGGCGGGGTGCGAGCTGCGCGCCTGCACCCTGGAGGGCCTGCGCGGAGCCGAGGCGCTGCGCGGCACGGCGATGCGATGGGAGGACATCGTCGCGTCGGCGGGGACCTTTGCCGACGCGCTCGGCATCCGGGTCCTCGAACCCTAGGGCTCCGCCGGCGGGCGCTCATCACGCCGCTCGTCGCGCCCCACGGCTCCTCCAAGCGCCCGTGCCAGCCTGAGCGCCGCCCTGCGGCGCGAGCTGCGCCCGCTGGACGTCCGCCTCGCTGCGTCGAGCCCGCCGCGCGTCTACCGCTCTGACGCGCCGCGTCTGCTCAATTGCGCGGCGCTGACAGCATCATCGAGGGAAGGCAGGCGGCCGCGATCCGCGGCGCGCGTCGTCGTCCTCAGGCCTGTGCGCCGTGGTGCACGAAGCGCGCGTGTTTCGCCACACTTCTTGGAGCCGCGGGCGCCGAACGTCGGTCTTACCCCCTGTAGAGGGGGCAAGACCGACGTTCGACCGCGGCCGGCGGTCGCCGTAGACCCCACCCGCCGCTGCTAGACCTCGCGCGCGGCCTCGCCGAGCAGCGCGCGGGCGATGACCAGCCGCTGGATCTCGCTGGTCCCCTCGTAGATCTCGGTCACCTTGGCGTCGCGGTAGTAGCGCTCGACGGGGAACTCCTTGGTGTAGCCGTAGCCGCCGAGGACCTGGATCGCCTCGCCCGTCCAGTGGCGCGCCACCCGCGAGGCGAAGAGCTTGGCCTGGGCGCCCTCGACCGAGTGCGGCCTGCCGGCCTCCTTCAGCCGCGCGGCACGCCACACCAGGGCGCGGGCGGCCTCGATCTCGGTCTGCATGTCGGCGAGCTTCTGCTGGATGGCGCCGAAGCCCGCGATCGGGCGCCCGAACGCCTGGCGCTCCTTGGCGTAGGCGGCGGCCACGTCGAGCGCGGCCTGGGCGATGCCCACCGCTTGCGCGGCGATGCCGATGCGCCCGGCGTCGAGCGTCTGAAAGGCGATGCGCAGGCCGGCGCCCTTGACCCCGAGGCGCTCGGCGGGCGTGTCCTCGAAGCTCAGGTCCGCCGTCGAGGAGGAGTTCAGGCCCATCTTCTCCTCCTCGCGCGTGACCTTGAAGCCCTCCGCGCCGCGGCGCACGACGAAGGCCGAGGCGCGCTGCGGATCGCGCGCGAAGACGAGGAAGCTGTGCGCGTGCGAGCCGTTGGTGATCCACTGCTTCGTGCCGGTGATCCGCGCGGCGTCGTCGGCCCGGCTGCGCATGGCCCCGGCGTCCGACCCCGAGCCCGACTCGGTCAGCGCGAAGGCCGCGAGCTCGTGGCCCTGGGCCAGCGGCGGGACGAGGCGGCCGACCTGCTCGGGCGTGCCGTGAGCCAGCAGCGGCAGCGTGCCGGCGCTCGTGTGGACGGCCACGGTCACCCCCACCCCGGCGTCGGCGCGCGAGAGCTCCTCGAGCACGAGCACGTAGGACAGGAAGTCGGCCCCGGCGCCGCCGTGCTCCTCGGGCACGCACACGCCCATGAGCCCGAGCTCGCCGAGGTGCTCGAACACCGGCTTGGGGAAGCGGTGCTCGCGATCCCACGCCCCCGCGTGCGGCGCGACCTCCTCGTCGGCGAAGCGGCGCGCGAGGTCGCGGATCTCGCGCTGCTCGTCGGTCAGCTCGTGGAGGCTCACCGCTTGCGCACCGCCACGCTGCGCGCCCCCGTGCCCACGAGGGCGGCGAAGGCGAAGGCCGCCGCCGCCTTCAGGCGCCGGCCCAGCCGCTCGAAGCGCATGATCTCCCAGCCCTCCTGGCGCGCGACGCGGCGCAGCTCGGCATCGGGGTTGACCACCACCGGGTGCCCGACGGTGCGCAGCATCGGCAGATCGGACTCCGAGTCGGAGTAGGCGTAGGAGGCGGCGAGGTCGATGCCCTCGGCGGCGGCGAGCTCGCGCATGGCCACGGACTTGCCCTCGCGGTAGGTGAAGGGGCCGGCGGCGCGCCCGGTGTAGCGGCCGTCGACGACCTCCGAGCGCGCACCGAGCGCGCCGTCGAAGCTGAGCACGTGGGCGAGCATCTCGGCCATCTCCTGCGAGGCGGCGGTGCAGATGTAGACCGGGCGCCCCGCGTCCTGGTGGGCGTGGGCCACCTCGAGCATCTGCGGGTACAGGCGCGGCAGCACGCCGGCCAGCACCTTCGGCGCGAGGCGCTGCAGGTCCACCACGCGCTGGCCGGAGATCATCTCGCCGACCTCGCGGCGCACGCGGTCGGTCGCCTGGTCGGTCGAGCCGCGCAGGCGGAACTTGACGTTCTCCCATCCGTAGCGCACGATCCGCCGCCGGGTGAGCAGGCCGGCGCCGCGCGCCGCGCGCGCCCAGTACAGCCCCGACGAGCCCGCCATGAGCGTGCGGTCGAGGTCGAAGAACGCGGCGCCCCGCCCGTGCTCGGCGGGGACGTGCGCGACCTCCTCCTGAGGGGTGACCTCGTGCGTCACGCCCCGTTCGCGTGCACCTTCAGGATGACGGCGTCGCCCTGGCCGCCGCCGCTGCAGATGGCCGCGCAGCCCAGGCCCCCGCCGCGCCGGCGCAGCTCGTGGACGAGCGCGCCGAGGATGCGCGCGCCCGAGGCCCCGATCGGGTGCCCGAGGGCGACCGCGCCGCCGTTGACGTTGACCCTGTCCTCGTCGATGCCGAGCAGCCTGATCGAGTTGAGCGCGACCGAGGCGAACGCCTCGTTGATCTCCCACAGGTCGATGTCCGAGACCGAGAGCCCGGCCTTGGCCAGCGCCTTCTCCGTGGCGCGCGCCGGGGTGGTGGCGAGGTAGGCGAAGTCGTTGGCCGACTGCGCGTGGGCGACGATCTCGGCCAGCGGGCGCTTGCCGTGGGCCGAGGCCCACTCGTCGCTGGCCAGCACCAGGGCCCCGCCGCCGTCGTTGACCCCGGGCGAGTTGCCCGCCGTGTGCGAGCCCTCCTTGCTCACGAGGCCGGGCAGCTTGGCCAGCGTCTCGAGTCTCGTGTCGCGGCGCGGGCCCTCGTCGATCTCGACCACCGTGTCCCCCTTGCGGCCCTTGACGGTGACCGGGACGATCTCCTCGGGCAGGCGGCCCTCGTCGGTGGCGGCCACCGCGCGCTCGTGCGAGCGCAGCGCCCAGCGATCGAGGTCGGGGCGCGTGAGCTCGAGCTCATCGCCGACCTCCGTCGCCTCGTCGAACATCTGGCGCCCGCTGAAGGGGTTGGTCAGGCCGTCGTGGACCATCGCGTCAAGCGCCTTGGCGTCGCCCATGCGAAAGCCGAAGCGGGCCTGGGGCAGGAGGTAGGGCGCGCGCGACATCGACTCCATGCCGCCGCCGACGCCGACCTCGACGTCCCCCGCGCGGATGGCCTGATCGAGCAGGACCGAGGCGCGCAGTCCCGAGGCGCACACCTTGTTGACGGTCTCGCTGGAGATCTCCTTGGGGATCCCGGCCTTGACCTGGGCCTGGCGCGAGGGGATCTGACCCTGGCCGGCCTGCAGGACCTGGCCCATGATGACGTGCTGCACCTCGTCGGGCGCGACGTCGGCGCGCTCGAGCGCCGCGGTGATGGCAGTCGCGCCGAGCTCGGTGGCATCGATGGTCGACAGGCCGCCGCCCAGCTTGCCAATGGGCGTACGCGCGGCTCCGAGAATCACGGTCTTGGGCATGCCCCTAAGGCTAGTGACGTAGCCTGATCGGCCGATGCACGCCTCCGCCACGACCGACGCTCCCGCCGCCACGCAGGCCGACACGATCGCCGTCGGCGTCTTCGACGACGAGGGGGTCGCGCACGACCTCGAGGGCGCGCCGCTCGCAGCGCTGCTCGAGGCCGGCGAGGCGCGGACGAGCTTCCGCCACCTCGCCCTGCACCGCGCCGACGGGCGGCGCTGGCTGCTCGTGGGGCTGGGCGCGCGCGACCGCTTCGACGCCGAGCGCGCGCGGGTGGCCGCCGCCACCGTCCAGGGCCGCGCGCGCGAGCTCGGCACGCGCACGCTGTGCTGGGAGCTGCCCCACCACGTCCCCGATGACGTGGCCGCCGCGCTGGTCGAGGGGACGATCCTGGCGGGCTACCGCTTCGATCGCTATCGAGCGCGCCCGGAGGACGATCCGCCGCGCGAGCTCGACGCGGTGATCGTCTCCGCCCACCACGACGTCGCCGACGCGGCGCATCGCGGCGCCGTCGGGGCCGATGCCCAGAACTTCGCGCGCGAGCTGCAGGACACGCCGGCCAATGACCTCACGCCCACCGCGCTGGCGCAGCGCGCGCGGGAGATCGCCGGCGTGGAGGTCGAGGTCCACGGGCGCGACTGGATGACCGAGCAGGGCATGGGCGCCCTGCTCGCCGTCGCGCAGGGCTCCGACCACGACCCCGCGGTTATCGTCGCGCGCTACGACGGCGGCGCCGGCCCCCTCGTCGCCCTCGTCGGCAAGGCCGTGACCCATGACACGGGCGGCCTGTCGATCAAGCCGGCCGGCAGCATGCACGAGATGAAGTTCGACATGTCCGGCGGGGCCGCCGTGCTCGGCGCCGTGCGGGCCATCGCCGAGCTCGAGCTGCCCGTGCGCGTGCTCGCCATCGTGGGCGCCACCGAGAACACGATCAACGGCTCGGCGATGAAGCCGGGCGACATCGTGCGCGCCATGACCGGCACGACGATCGAGATCAACAACACCGACGCCGAGGGGCGGCTCGTGCTGTGCGACTGCCTGGCCTACGCGGTCGCGCAGGGCGCCGAGCGCATCGTCGACGTCGCCACGCTGACCGGCGGCATCGTCACCGCGCTGGGCTCGACCTACGCCGGCCTCTTCGCGACCGACGAGGAGCTGGCGGCGGCGGTCACCGCCGCCGGCGAGGCCGCGGGCGAGATCGTGTGGCGGATGCCGCTGCACGCCGAGTACGACGAGCAGATGAAGGGCCGTTACGCGGACCTGACGAACTCCGACGGCCGCAAGGCCCACCCGATCCAGGGCGCCTCGTTCCTCAAGCGCTTCGTCGGCGACGTGCCGTGGGCGCACCTGGACATCGCCGGCACCGACCACGACAGCGGCCGCGCCTACGCGGCCAAGGGCGGGTCGGGCTGGGGCGTGCGGCTGCTGCTCGAGCTGGCCCGCGCGCAGGCCGCCGTCGCGGCCTGAGCTACAGGCCCTCGGGGTGGCGGGCGACGAAGCCCGCGGTGCTGCGTCCGGTGGCCTGCCAGCGCGTGCCCGAGCCGCGGATCCCGCCGGTGTCGAAGCGCAGGCCGGCGACCTCCATGAAGACGTGGCCGCCGTTGGCGTAGATGGTGATCCACCGTCCGCGACCGGCCGAGCCCCAGCGGGCCAGCAGGCCGGACGTCAACGGCGAGCCGAGCAGGCCGGCGCCGGCGAGCGCGAAGGACACCGAGCCCGAGCAGTCATAGCCGCTGGCGGCCCAGCTGCCATGGCCGCCGCCCCACAGGTACGGCGTCTTGGCGATGACGTTGCCGGTGTTGATGACGTCGCGGACGATCTGCGGCGCGTCCCTGGGCGCGACGGCCGTGCCGTCGGGCAGCACGCGCCCGGTGTCGCCGATCGGCACCTGCGCCCGGCCCGCCAGGTCCTTGAGCTGCGCGAGCTCGCGGCGGATCTCGTCGTCGGTCGGGCTCTGCGCGGCGCTCGCGGAGGTCGTGGTCGCTGACGATGGGTCGCCGGCGGGGACGCCGGCCTCCGGCTCGACGGCCTGCGGATGCGCGCTGGGCAGCGCGGGCTCGGGCCCGCCGTCGACCATCGGGGCGGCAGGCGCCCCGGCGGCGGCGGGGTCGGCGCCCGGCAGGGCGGTGGCAGCCACGGCCGCGGCGAGGACCACGACGGCGAGGGCGACGCCCGCGATCAGGACACGGCGGAAGAAGCGCCTCACGCTACGACCCGCGCTTGCCATAAGACCGCTCACCCCCGGCTGATCGGACGGACGGCCCGGCGCTTGAATCGGGCCGCCGCCTCGCCTCCGCGGCGCCGCGTGCGGCCGTCACACGATGATTACAACCCCGTCACGGACGGTTAACGGGGCGCGATGACGCGCCGCCGTAGCGTCGCCGGCTGGATGCGCCTGCGTGGAGCCGGCGCCGGACACCGGAGGAAACATGATGCGCACGATGCGACGGCCGCTGGCGGCCTTGCTCGCAGCAGCGGTGGTCGTGGCGGCGGCGTTCGTCGCCACCGGCAGCGCCTCGCCGAGCGACCCGGCCAACCTGGCGAACGTCGCCACGGCCAACACGAAGACGCCCGGCGTCAGCTCACCGAACGTCCTGTCGGCCGGGCTCACCGAGAGCCCCGTCGCCCAGGGCTCCAACCGGCTCGAGAACGGGACCCCGCAGATCCCGTTCTACGGCTATGACGGCAATGGCTCGCTGCTCCCCGTCTACCCCTCCTGGACGGAGGCCACCAAGACCGAGCCCGACAAGAACACTTACCTTGCGATCAACGGCCCGAAGGGCGCCGACGCGAACTACCACTACGGCAGCCACTTCCTCTTCCAGGGCCACGAAGGCGGCACGCCCGGGTATCTCACGCGCATCAACCTCGACGCCGACGGCGCGCATCGCGTGACGCTCCTGGCCACGCAGGACAGCAGCGGCGCCGACCTGCCCAACATCGACGGCTCCACGTGGGACCCATGGGCGCGGCACCTGCTCTTCACCGCGGAGGGCTCGAAGGGCGGGGGCGTCTGGCAGGCCACGCTCGACGTGCCCGCCACCGTCGACAGCCTCACCGGCATCATCGGCCAGGGCGGCTACGAGGGCATCCAGAACGATTCCGACGGCAACCTCTGGATCGTCGAGGACTCCGGCGGAGCCAACGGCACGGCGAATCCGCACGCCAAGCAGCCCAACAGCTTCCTGTTCCGCTTCAAGCCCTACGACAGGGCCGACCTGACCAAGGGCGGCAGGCTGCAGGCGCTGCAGGTCACCTCGCTTCGCAGCGGCCAGCCGATCGCCTTCCACAACGGGCAGGCGGACGCCGACATCAAGTCCGACGACACCAGGGACCTGCACACCTACGGCCATTCCTTCGCGACGCGATGGGTGACCGTGCACGACACCGCGACCGACGGCACCGCGCCGTTCTCGGGCAATGCGGCGGCCAAGGCCCACCAGGCCACGCCGTTCAAGCGGCCCGAGAACGGACAGTTCCAGCCCGGGACCGGCTTCCGCCAGTTCTTCTTCGACGAGACCGGTGACACCGACAACCGCACCGAGGCGGGCGGCGATTACGGCGGCTTCGGCGCGGTCCAGGTCCTCTCCCAGCACAGCCCGTCGGCCGACCGCGGCACGCTGCGCCTCTTTTACCAGGGCGACCAGAACCACGGCAGCCTCGACAACGTGACCTTCATCGCACGCGACAAGGTGGCGTTCGTGGAGGACGCCGGCGACACGCTGCACACCCAGCGCAACGCGCTGGACTCCGGCTTCGTGTTCGACACCGACACCGACTACTCGGCCGGCGCGCAGCCCGTGCGTTTCCTGGCTGAGGGGCGCGACGCCTCGGCGACCATCGACTCCGGCCTGTCGGGCTCGCCCAGCTTCCAGAACGAGGGCGACAACGAGATCACCGGCATTCACGCCTCCGACGGCGACCCCAGTCCGCGGGGGCTGCTAAGCGCCAAGGTGCCCCGGCTGTTCTCGTTCTCCGACGACCGCTCCGCGCAGCGCTGGCGGCTCTTCTACACCGCGCAGCACGGCGACAACGTCACCTGGGAGGTCCTCCCGGCGCGGGCCGGGCGCGGCGGCTACTGAACGGTGAAGGGCCAAAGGGGCCGCCGGCGCGCAAGGGCGCCGGCGGCCCCGGCCGGGCAGAATGGCGCGATGCACTTCGACCTCCCCGACGATCACCGGCTGCTGCAGCAGACCGTCCGCGACTTCGCCGTGCAGGAGGTGGCGCCGGTGGCCGAGGAGCTCGACCGCGAGAAGCGATTCCCCTACGAGATCGTGGCCAAGATGGGCGAGCTCGGATGGATGGGCATCCCCTTCCCCGAGGAGGTCGGCGGCGCCGGGGGCACCACGCTGCAATACGCGCTGGCGGTCGAGGAGCTCACCCGGGTGGACTCGAGCGTGGCCATCACCATGTGCGCTCACACGTCGCTGGGGACCCAGCCGATCCATCTCTTCGGCTCGCCGGCGCAGAAGGAGGCGCTGCTGCCCGACCTGTGCTCGGGGGCCAAGCTCGGCGCCTTCGGCCTCACCGAGCCCGAGGCCGGGTCGGACGCGGGGAACGTGCGCACGCGCGCCGTCCTGGAGGACGGCGAGTGGGTGGTCAACGGCGCCAAGCAGTTCATCACCAACGCGGGCACGGACATCTCCGGCCACGTCGCCATCACGGCGCGCACGGGCGACGGCGAGATCTCGAACATCGTCGTCGAGCGGGGCACGCCCGGCTACGAGCAGGGCACCCCGTATCGCAAGATGGGCTGGAACGCCTCGGACACCCGCCCGCTGACCTTCACCGACTGCCGCGTGCCCGAGGAGAACCTGCTCGGCCCGCGCGGACAGGGGTTCAAGCAGTTCCTGCACATCCTCGACATCGGGCGCATCGGCGTCGCGGCCATGGGCGTCGGGCTCGCGCAGGGCGCCCTCGACGAGGCGCTGGCCTACGCGAAGCAGCGCCGCGCGTTCGGCCAGCCGATCTCCAAGTTCCAGGCCATCCAGGGCAAGCTGGCCGACATGGCCACCGAGATCGAGGCCGCCCGCCTGCTCACCTACAAGGCCGCCTTCCTCAAGGACGAGGATCGCAACTTCACCCTGACCGCCGCGCAGGCGAAGCTCAAGACGGGCCGGCTGGCCGTGCGCTGCGCCGAGGAGGCCGTGCAGATCCACGGCGGCTACGGCTACATCGAGGAGTACCCGGTGTGCCGCTTCTACCGCGACGCCAAGATCCTCACCATCGGCGAGGGGACCGACGAGGTCCAGCAGATGGTCATCGCCCGCGCGCTGGGCGCATAGCCACCGGAGCTCCGGTCATAGGCCCGCCGTGAGGTCGAACGTCGGTCTTCCCCCCTCATGAGGGGGTAGGACCGACGTTCGACGGCTGAGGGGCGGCGGGCGCCGAGCGGAGCGCTGCGAGAATCGCGCGGGTGCGCCGCGCGGCGGTGATGTGGCTCGTCCTCTTCGCCGCCTACGCGGCGGGCGCCGGCCTGCACGCGACGCCCGGCGAGGACCTCAGCGCGCCCGAGGCCCACGTCCTGCTCCTGACCCGCTCGATCGTCGACGACGGCGATCTTGACCTCTCCGACGACTACGGCGCCGCCGCGTGGCGCCCGTTCTACGGCGGGACGCTCGTGCCGCTCACGGGACCGCGCGAGCGCGGGCAGCTCGAGCCGATCCCGGCCGGCTTCCCGCTGCTGATCGCGCCGGCGTACGCCCTGGGCGGCCGCGTGGCGGTCGAGCTGTGGCTCGCGGCGCTGGCCGCCCTGGGCTTCGTCGCCGCCGCCGGGATCGCGCGGCGCCTGGTGCCCGAGCCGTGGGCCACGGCCGGGGTGCTCGCCGTCGGGCTGTCGCCGCCGGCGGTCGTGGCCGCCACCACGATCGCGCCCGACGCGGCCGCCGCCAGCGCCCTGGCCGGGGCGGCGGCGCTGGCGCTCGCCGCGCGCGAGCGCCCGCTGGCGCGGCTCACGGCCTGGGCCGGCCTGCTCCTCGCGACGCTGCCATGGCTGGGCGTGCGCTTCGTGGCGCCGGCGCTGGTCGTCATGGTCGGCGTCTTCCGCTGGCCGCGCCGCCGCCAGCGGGGCCTGGCCGGTCTGGTCGGCGTCGAGGTCGCGCTCTTCTCGGCGGTCCTCTTCGTCTCCATCGACGATCGCCTGTACGGCGGCCTGACGCCCTACGCGGTGCTGCCCGAGGGCGAGAGCCCGACCGGCGCCCACGGCCTGGCCGCCCACCTCGAGCGCTGGCCGCGGGTCATCTGGCTGTGGATCGGGCGACCGGAGGGCCTGCTGCGGTGGGCGCCGGTGTGCGCTCTGGCCCTCGTCGCGGTGTGGCTGCTGGTCCGGTCGCGCCGCGAGCGCCTGGCCCGCGTGCTGGGCGAGCAGGCCGACGTCGAGGTGGCCGCGGGCTTCCTGGTCGCGGTGTGCGCCGCCGCGGCGCTGGTGTCGGTCTTCCTCTCGCCCACGATCGCCGGCCCATGGTTCGGCGGGCGCCAGCTCGTCGTCGTGCTTCCGCTGGTCGGCGCGCTGGTCTCGTGGGGCTGGCGGCGCTTCCCGCGCACCGGCGCCGCGCTGGCGGCGCTCACGCTCGCGGCCACGGTCTGGGTCCTCGTCGCGGTGCGGGTCGATCACTCGGCGGGCGTCGCGCCGCCGCGCGGAGCGCTGCCATGGGCCGCTCGCTGAAGGAGGCTCTGCGCGATCACCGGCCGGGTGGCCGGGCGCGTCAGCCGCCGAGCGCGGCCGCGGGCAGCAGGTAGACCCGCTGGGGCGCGGTGGGCGGGGGCGCGACGCGCCGCCCGGGGCGCAGACCGCCCGCGGCCGGCGCGCGCGCCGTGCGCACCTGGCCGCCCTGGGCCACGACCCAGGCGTCGAGGGCCTGCAGGTCGGTGCCCATCGTCGTCGCGCGTCCAGCGTCGGGGCGCGCCTTGACCGTGTAGCCGCGCGGGGTGCGCAGGAGACCTCCCGCGTCGGGCAGCTCCTGGACCAGCGCGCGCAGCTCGTCGTCGCTCACCCGGCCAGCCTACGCGTCGGCGAAGATCGCCAGCGGCAGCAGGGCGCTGACCACGTACTGGCCGGCGTCGACGATCTCCGAGATGCGCAGGTCGACGCACAGGCTGCACAGCAGGTAGGCGTCCTCGGGCGAGAGGCCGTGCTCGGCCGAGAGGTGGTCGACCATCGCGCGCACCGCCTCCTGGGCGCCGCGGAAGAGATCGGGGCCGACGCCGGTCGTCCCGTACCACGGCGCGCCGGCCGCGCGCGGGGCCAGCGGCCCGCCGGTGAGGTACTGAGGCGCGGGGATCGGGCGGTCCTTGTGCAGCGTGAAGCGCAGGGCGCCGTACATGGGCGCCTCGAGCCCGGTCACGCACACCTCGCCGTCGCCCTGGGCCGCGTGCGCGTCGCCGCAGCTGAACAGCGCGCCGGGGACCTGGACGGGCAGGTAGAGCGTGGTCCCGCGCGTGAGCTGGCGCGTGTCCAGGTTCCCGCCGAAGGTGCCGGGCGGCATGACCGGCTGCGCGCTCGCGCCGGCGGGGCAGACGCCCATCGTGCCCATGAACGGCTCGATCGGGATCCTTATGTCCTCGCGGAAGCGGACGACATCGCCGCCCGAGAGGTCGAAGATGCGCAGGTAGGCCTCCGGGAAGTCCTCGGGCAGCAGCCCCAGCCCGGGGAGGATGGCCGTCCAGCCCCAGCCCTCGGTGTGCAGGTCGAGGACCTCGACGGCCAGCGTGTCGCCCGGCTCGGCGCCGTCGACGGCGATCGGGCCGGCCAGCGGATAGACGCGATCCCAGTCGAGACCGGCGATGACGTCGACCGTCGAGTCCGGCCCGATCTGGTCGTCGCTGACGTCGCGCGTGTGGACGACGACGGTGTCGCCGCTCTCGACGGTGAGCACCGGCGCGTTGCCGGCATCCCAGGTGAAGTGGACCTGGTCGGACGGGAAGTAGTGGGTCTCGGCCATCGTCGCTTCTCCTCGCGATCAGACGTCGGTCAGCGGGCTGGGGTGGGTGGGCTGATAGAGGCCGAGCTCGCCGCCCCCGGGCACGCGCATCCGCGTCATCCGCCCGAACGCCTGGTCGGAGATGGGCGCGACGAACTCGACCCCTTTGGTCTCGAGCTCTGCGACGGCGGCCTCGATGTCGTCGCACATCAGGTAGAGCTCGTGGCGTCCGCTGTCGTCGGGCGCCGTCGGGTGAGAGGCGAGCTCGGCGGGCGGCAGCGCGAAGATCAGCCATCCGCCGCCGGCGTCGACGCTGGGCAACCCGAGGGTGTCGGCGAAGAAGGCGCGGGCGGCGCCGGGGTCCTCGGCGAAGACGATCGCGTGCGCGCCGGTGATCACCGGCGCAGCCTACGCCGCTTCGCCGGCGTCGAAGCGCTCCAGGATGGTGCTCGCCGCGCTGGCCGGGTCCAGGCGGCGCGCGACGACCTCGTCGAGCAGCGCCGTGAACTCGTCGTCCTCGCCCAGGCGCTCCTCCAGGCGCCGGCGCAGGCGGAAGGTGCACAGGCCGAGGACCTCGTTGCGCAGGTTGCGGCGGCGGCGCTCGGAGAGCGTGCCCTCCTCGACGATGAAGCTCCGATGCGCCTCGAGCTGCTCGACCAGCGCCTCGACGCCCTCGCCGCGCAAGGCCTCGGTCTTGACGATCGGGACGCGCCAGCCGCGCTGGGGCGCCAGCGACAGCACGCCGCGGATCTCGCGCACCATCGTGTCGGTCAGCGGGTGGTCGGCCTTGTTGACGACGATGATGTCGGGGATCTCCATGATCCCGGCCTTGAGGGCCTGGACCGAATCGCCCGAGCCGGGCATGAGCACGAGGACGACCGTGTCCGCGTGGTCGATGATGTCGACCTCGGCCTGGCCGACGCCCACGGTCTCGAGGAAGACGTCGTCCTTGCCGGCGGCGTCCATGAGCAGCGCCGCCTGCAGGGCCGCCTCGCTGAGCCCGCCGAGGGCGCCGCGGTTGGCCATCGAGCGGATGAAGACGCCGGGGTCGAGGAAGTGCTCGGTGAGGCGGATGCGGTCGCCGAGGAGCGCGCCGTGGGTGAAGGGCGAGGAGGGGTCGATCGAGAGCACCGCGACCTCGCGGTCGGCCGCGCGGCGCAGCCGGATCAGCGCGCCGATGAGCGTCGACTTGCCCGCGCCCGGCGCGCCGGTCAGGCCGATGACCGCCGCGTCCCCGGTCTTCGGGTAGACCTCGCGCACGAGCTCCCAGCCGGCGGGGTCGTCGGACTCGACCAGCGTGATCGCGCGGGCCAGCGCGCGCTTGTCGCCGGCCAGGAGTCGCTGGGCGAGCGAGTCTTCGGCCATCGAGCCGCGCAGACTACCCTTGCGTCCGTGGCATCGGTCATCACACCGCCACGGGTCACCGGGCTGCCGCCGCACGTCCGTGGAGAGCCGGAGCCGCGCCACGGCGGCCCGCTCGTGCTGCTGCGCTGGATGCGCGCGCATCGCATGCTCACGCCCAACTACGCGCGCCTGCTGTTGCGCCTGGCCTGGCTGAAGCTGCGCTTCCGCGGGCGCTTGAAGACCGACGGCTTCGCCTTCGTCTGCCCGGGCGTGACGCTCGAGATCGGCAAGGACGCGGTGGTCCACCTCGGGCGCTGGTCGTGGATCGGCCACGGCACCAAGATCCGCGCCCACGAGGGCGAGGTCCGCATCGGGGCCAAGTCCGTCCTGGGGCAGGAGTGCACCATCTCCTGCTTCCAGCACGTCTCCATCGGGCGCGAGTGCATCGTGGCCGACCGCGTGATGCTCATCGACTTCGACCACGGGGTCGTCGAGGTCGAGCGGCCCATCCGCCACCAGGGGATCTACAAGCGCGACGTCCGCGTCGGCAACAACGTATGGATCGGGTACGGCGCGGCCTTCCTGCGCGGCGTCACGGTGGGCGACAACTCGGTGATCGGCACCTACACCGTGGTCAACAAGGACGTCTCGGCCAACGCCGTCGTCGCCGGCGTGCCCGTGCGGCTGCTGCGGATGCGCGAGGCGCCGCGACAGCTGCGGTGGGAGTGAGGACAGCGCACGTCGTGTATCACGGCGACGACGCCCGCGCTCCCTGCTGTTGTCCCCCCGCGGTCCGGCCGGCGCCGGGCCCCACCTAGACTCGCCATTGCATGGCCGATCAACTCGCTCTCGAGGTCGATCCCACCTGCGCGGTGCAGATCGTCGAGAACAGCGGTGGTGAGCTGCGCACGCTGCGCGTGGGGCCGCTGGCCGAGCGCGACGCCCGCTCGCTCGCGACCTTCCTGCTCAACCGCAGGGAGCAGCCGCCCGCGGACGGCCCCTGGCGGTGCGCCGTCGCGGGCGGAGTCCGCGTGGTGTCACTCGAGCGGCTGGACCAGCTGGCCTAGCCGCACACCGGCCACGGCGCCGTGCCGCGCTGGGCGAGCAGCGCCGCGGCGATGCGGTCCTGCTCTGCCTCGGGCGCGTCGGCGGGATCGCCCTTCCCGCCCGCCGCGCGCCACGTGGCGCGGTCGAACTGGTACTTGCCGCGGTAGGTGCCGTCGGCGGACACGGCGCTTGGATTCCCGCCCGACTCGCACTGCGCGATGCGCTCGAGCGTAGCGGCGGCGTCGCCGTCCGGGGCGGCCGCCGAGCTCTGCTCGCCGGCCTCCCGCGTCTTGGCGGAAGCGGCGTCGACGCCGAGCGCGGCCAGCGTCTGCGGGCCCGCCACTCCGTCGGCGGCCAGCCCGTGGGCGCGCTGGAAGCGCTTGACCGCCGCCCGGGTCTTGGGGCCGTAGACGCCGTCGGCGCTGACCCCGAGCTTCTGCTGCAGGGCGCGCACGGCATCGGTGCTCTGCACGCCGGGCGCGAGCGGGGTCGCCGCGTCCTGCGCGAGCGCGCCGGCCGCGGCGACGCTGAGCACGGCCACCGCCAGCGTCAGCCCCGCGCGCCCCCGCAGGGCGTTGCGACGGCGCCGCGCGCGCCGGGCGCGGCGCGCCTGCGAGGCGCGCTGAGAGCGCCGCCACGGAATGGGCGAACTGAGATCGCGATGCATTGGCACTTGACTTCGAACCCTCCGGTCGTCTCATCGCCTACGGGGTTAGCTGACGGGCTCGCGCTGTGAGACGTGCGCTACGCCGGCCTTGAGCCGGCGATTCGCCCCTGGGCCCGAAGGCCCGGTGGGTCCCCCGTTCCCCGCCGTCAGTGCGACGGGGACTCGGCGTAGGTGTCTTCCAAAAGCAGCGGTGGACCTTAGCGACGGCGCGGACGGAACGACTCCCCGAGCGCCGCGAACCCGCGCAAAGAGCGCCCGAAAACGCCTCAGCCGTCGTCGGTGAGGCCCTCCAGCGGCCCGAGCAGGCGGGCCGAGCGCTTCGAGATGCCGGGCAGCGCGATCAGGCGATGCGTCGGCGGCGCCCCGCGCTCGCGGCGCTCGAGCTGGTCGGCGGCGATGGGCCGCCAGCGCTCGTCGACGACGGCCGCCGGCTCGGCCTCGGCGATCGCATCGGGCTCGAGCTCGAGGTGCTCTGACCAGAGGCGCACGCGCGTCGCGCGCGCCAGCGCGGCGTCGTCGGTCACGACGTTCATCTCGGTGTCGTTGAGCAGCGAGTGGGCGTTGAGGTTGGCCGAGCCGACGGTCAGCCAGCGGTCGTCGACGATCCCGACCTTGGCGTGCACGTAGAGCGGATCCTCGCGCTCGCCGGTGCGCGAGCGGATCGTCGCCGCCAGGAAGCGCCCGGCGTCGTCGTCGGCCGCGGCGAGGACGCTGAGCTGGCCGCGGGTGGAGTCCTGGCCGTTGTTGGCCTTGGCCGGGAGCAGGACGACGAGGCGGAAGTCCTGGTGCGGCGGGTGGCGCAGCTTGTCGGCCAGCACGGCGACGATCTCCGGCGACCACAGGAACTGGTTCTCGAGGTAGATCAGGCGCTGGGCGCTGCGCAGCGCGCGCACGTAGCTCTCGAGGATCCGGAAGTCGCCACGCGGGAAGTCGTCGTACATGTTCTCGGCCACCGTGCGCACCACCTGCACGGTGCTGTCGCCGGCCGGCGCCGGCGGGCCAGGGCGCTCGAGGCGCTCGCCGGTCACCTCGTACCAGCGGCGCGCGAAGTGATCGTGGACGTCGGCCACCGCCGGCCCGCGCAGGCGCGTGCCGACGTCGTGCCAGCCCAGCCGCCGGCGAGCCGAGTGCGCGCTCGAGTCGAAGCGGTCGCCGGCGTCGTCGGTGAGGTCGATGCCGTTGACGAAGGCCAGCTCCCCGTCGATCGTGATCGTCTTCTCGTGGTGGCAGTGGAACGGATGCTCCCGCGGGTCCATCTCGCAGCGGATGCGCGTCTCGCGCGTGAGCGTGCGGACGGCCTCCCGGACCTCCGAGCGCGTCGGGTGGAAGGCCGGCACCGGCGCGCCGGCCCACACGAGCACACGCACGTCGATGCGCTCGGCCAGCTCGGCCAGCAGCGCGCCGGCGACCACCGGCGGCTCGCCGCGGACGAGCTCGAAGTGCGGGGCGAGGTGCCAGCCCGTGATGTGCACGTAGTCGCGCGCGTTCTGCATCGCCTCGGCGATCTTGGGCAGCGCCTCCGCGCCGTCGACGAGGACCTCCAGCGAGCAGC
This sequence comes from Paraconexibacteraceae bacterium, assembly GCA_963757775.1. Taxonomy (GTDB): domain Bacteria; phylum Actinomycetota; class Thermoleophilia; order Solirubrobacterales; family Solirubrobacteraceae; genus JAOPZW01. The sequence continues at coordinate 306,221 of CAVWSH010000001.1, forward strand.
CCGCGCGCGGCGGCGGATCGCCGGCGGCCCACAGGCCGTCATCGGGCGGCTCGAGCGCCCGCTCCCACCCCAGGCGCCGCAGGCGGCGGCGGTGCTTGGCCGTCACGGCGGCCTCGATCGCGTTGCCGACGGCGGCGTCGGCCTGGCTCAGTAGCGGGATGGCCATACGGGGCATCTTCCCGGCTCGCCGCGCTCCCCGCCCAACCCCCAACGTTCGCGGCGCCACTCGGCCAGGCACCGAGAGGAGGCGGGACAGAGGCGGCGGTGCGGGGGCACGGCGTGCCGAACCGGTCCAATCTGGGCCCGGAAACCGGGCTCAAGTTGGACTGATTGGCGCCCTCCGCCGGCGCGGGCGGCCGACCCCTCCTTCGATGCCCTGGCCGCGAGTCGCCGCCGACGAGCAAAGCCGTCGCAGTCGCGCAGCGAGCTACGGCTCGAGCAGCGCCGCCCGTCCCAGCCGCGGCGCGAGGTTGCGCAGCGCCGGGTCGGCACCAGGGTCGGCGAGCGCCGCGCGCAGCGCGCGCTCGTGGCCGAGGAAGCGCTCGCGCGGGTAGTCGCCCGCCGTCCCGGCCGAGACCAGGAAGGCCCAGTCGCTGCTCTGCAGGGCCAGCAGCTCGCGCACCGCGCGGTCGCCGACGCCGGGGCCGGCGGCGAGCACGTCGAGCTCCGCCGCGCGGGCGGCCCAGGCCAGGTCGGCCACCTGCGCGCCCGACCAGGTCGAGAGGTCCCGGGGCGTGCCCCACGTCGTGATGCGGTCGGCGGTGGCCCCGGCCGGCGCGGGGTCGCAGTCGGCCAGGGCGTCGTCGAGGTGCACGAGCTCGAGCCCCTGACGCGCGGCCTGCTCGACCACGAGCGCCAGCCACCGCGGCCCCTCGTGCCACCAGACCCCAAGGAGCTCGGTATCCAGCGCGCACACGCACAGGCCGCCGCCGGCCACGCGCGCGGCGACGCGCGCGACGAAGTCCGCGGCGTCGGCTGCCAGCTGCTCGGCCGCGCGCGCCGGGTCATAGACGGCGCCGTCGTTGGCCCACGGATGGTGATCGCGCGCGGTGCGGTGGTGGTGGTCGCGGTAGGCGGCGTGCGACGGATAGCCGCCCGGCGACCACACGAGATCGACGGCCGCGCGGTCGATGGGCACGAGCAGCGGCCCCGCCTCGCTGGCCAGCGGCCGCAGGTGGCGCGCGTCGCCGGGCCCGAAGACGTCGGTGAGGTCCACGCAGGTGGCGTGCACGCCGGCCTCCTCCAGGCACGAGTGCAGCCACGGCGCCTGCGCGCACTCCGGCAGCCAGAAGCCGCCGTGCCAGCCGTCGCCGAAGCGCCCGCGATGCGAGTCGACGCCGGTGCGCACCTGGAGGCGCAGGCCCGCGTCGGTGGCCAGCAGGGGCAGGACCGCGTGCGTCGCCGTGCTCGTCCACGCCGCGAACGGCGCCAGGGCGGCGAGGAGGTCGTCGGGCAGCCGCTCGAGCGCGTGCGCGTACTCGCCCGCCGCGCGCTCGAGCTCGGCCGCCACGGCGGCGTCGCCGGCCGCCTCGACGTCGAGCGCGTGCGACGCCGGGCGCACGTCGCGCAGGAACGCGCGGCAGCGCTCCATGGCGCCCGGCGCCTCGATCTGGTCGCACAGCACGGGGGTGAGCGAAAGGGTGACCGGCGCGCCCGCGCGCAGCACGTCGAGCACGGGCAGGTAGGACGTCGCGATCGCCTCCCACAGCCACTCCTCGCCGAAGGGCCACGTCCCGAAGCCCTCCACGTAGGGCAGGTGGGAATGCAGGACGATGGCGAGGCGACCCTCGCTCATGGCCGCAGCACGGCCACGAAGTCCAGCGCCCGATCGAGGTCGCGCTCGGGCCGCAGGGCGAAGTCGCGCGTCGAGATGGCGGGCACGAAGCGGTCGTAGAACGGCTTGGTCAGGCGCAGGGCGGCGTGGACGCGATCCCACCCGGCGCGCAGGGCGAGCTCGTGGACGCGCAGCGCCCGCGCGTGGAAGAGCCCGTAGAGCTCGACCGAACCGAAGTGCGCCTCGCACAGCGCGCGGAACTCCTCGGCGCGGTACTCGCGCAGGTGCCACGGGTTGCCCGAGCGCTCGGCGCCGGCGGGCGCCAGGGTGCGCACGTTGGGCGTCGACACGTACGCGGCGCCACCGGCCCGCAGCATGCCCTTGATGTTCTCGAGCACGCCGTCGGGGTCCTGGACGTGCTCGATCGTCTGCAGGAAGACGACGGCGTCGCACGGCTCGGAGTAGAGCTCGACCATGTTGCGCACGAAGCGCAGGTTGGGCGCGCGGTAGCGCAGGCGCGCGTGCTCGTGCGCGTCGGGGTTGGCGTCGACGCCGACCACGCTGTAGGCGCTGCGCGCCAGGACGTCTGAGCCATAGCCCTCGCCGCACGCGAGGTCGACGACGCTGACGCCGCCGATGCGCCGGGCGATCCACTCGTAGACCACCAGGTGGCGGCGAAACCAGTAGTTCTCCTCGGGGATGTCGGGCAGCGTGCGCTCGCCGTCGAGCGCGAGGGGCGGCACTCCGGGGGGCAGGTCGCGCTGCAGGTAGAGGTCGGGCACGAGCGGCGGCACGCTAGCGCGCCGCGAGCGCGCGGACCCGCCCGCCGCGCGCCGGGGCGAGGGTGATGCCCCGCCGGCGGACGGCCTCGGCCCCGCCGACGGCCTCCAGGGCGACCGACTCGGCCAGCGTCTGCAGCACCGTGTGCATCTCGACCTGGGCGAAGGCCGCGCCCAGGCAGCGCCGCACGCCGCCGCCGAACGGGATCCAGCTGTACGTGCCGGGCGCCTGGTGCAGGAAGCGCTCCGGGCGGAAGGCCTCGGGCTCGGGGTAGACGTCCTCGCGGCGGTGGACGAGCAGGATGACCGGCGCCACCGTCGTGCCCGCCGGCAGCTCGTGGCCGCCGAGCTCGAGCGGCTCGAGCAGCTTGCGCAGCACCAGAGCGATGACGGGCCGCAGGCGCAGCGTCTCCTTGACCACGGCGTCGACATAGGCCGGGTCGCCGGCCAGGCGCCCGAGGCCGCCAGGCTGGCGCACGAGGCGCTCGACCGCCCAGGCCAGCGAGGTGGCGGTCGTCTCGTGCCCGGCCGTCAGCAGGGTCATGAGCTCGTCGCGCAGCTCGGCGTCGGTCATCGGATCGCCCTGCTCGTCGCGGGCGAGCAGCAGCATGGAGAGCACGTCGTCGCGCTCGGCCAGGTCGGGCGCCGCGCGGCGCTCGGCGATCAGCGCGTAGAGCTCGCGGTCGACCGGGCCCAGGTAGCGCCGGCGCATGATCCGCCGCACGATCGGGTGCTCGAAGCCCAGCAGCGCGACCATGGCCAGCGCGCCAGGGTTGCCCGCCCAGTCGACGAAGCGCTTGAGCGGCGCGCCCAGCCGCGCCATCGCCTCGCCGTCCTCGACGCCGAAGACCGCGCGCATGATGACCTCCAGCGTGATCGCCTGCGTGTGCGGGCGCAGCGCGAAGGGCTCGCCCGCGGGCAGCGACGCGACGGCGCGCTCGGTCGCCTCGCGCATGATCTCGCGGTAGCGATCGATGCGCTCGCCGTGGAAGGCCGGCAGCATCAGCTTGCGCTGGCGCATGTGCTCGTCGCCGTCGAGGAGCAGCAGCGAGTGGGGCCCGAGCGTGGGGCGCAGGATCTCGTTGGCCTCGCCGGCGTTGGTCCGCCGCGGGCCGGCGCTGAACACCGTGCGCACGTCGGCGGGGTCGCCGAGCATGACCCACGGGATCGGATCGATGCGCGCCGTGAAGACCTCGCCGAAGCGCGCGCGCTGGCGCGCGGCGTACGTGTTGGGCGCCACCAGCCACTCGGCCATCTGTCCCAACTGGCGGGTCCGCGGCCCCGGCGGGAGGCCCGACGCTTTCATGAACGCGAGCGTACACTCCTGCGCCATGCCCGCCCCGGCCACCGCCACCGCGGAGCAGATCCGCTCGGTCAACACGCGCTACCACGACGGCGCGGCGGCCGGCTACGACGCCAAGTGGGGCATCGACTACGGCGAGGTCGGCCGCCATCAGGTGCTGACCAAGGTGGCCAAGGCCCTCGGGCCCGCCGGCCCCTTCGAGCGCTCGCTCGAGGTCGGCGCCGGGACCGGCTACTTCAGCCTCAACATGCTCCAGGCCGGCTACGTGGGCGACGCCGTGTGCACCGACATCTCCCGCGGGATGCTCGACGCGCTGCAGGCCAACGCGCGGCGCCTCGAGCTCGACGTCGGCACGGTGGCCTGCGACGCCGAGGAGCTGCCCTTCGAGGACGATTCCTTCGACCTCGTCTTCGGCCACGCGGTGCTGCACCACCTGCCCGACCTCGACCGCGCCTTCGGGGAGTTCCGGCGCGTGCTGCGCCCCGGCGGCCGGCTCTTCTTCGCCGGCGAGCCGTCGCGCTACGGCGACCGCCTCGCCCAGCTCCCCAAGCGCGCCGCCTACCGCGTCGCGCCGCTCTGGCGGCGGCTCGTGCGCGCCGCCCCGGCCGCCGCGGGCCACAGCGACGGCGGCGAGGTCAACCACCAGCTCGAGGCCCTCGTCGACGTTCACGCCTTCACGCCCGACCAGCTCTCCACGGTGGCCGCGCGCGCCGGGCTGGCCGACGTCCGCATCCGCGGCGAGGAGCTGCTGGCCAACTGGTTCGGGTGGGCCAACCGCGCGCTGGAGGCGACCGCCGACCCCGACACGGTTCCGTGGGGCTGGAAGGTCTACGCCTTCAAGGGCTACCTGGCCTTCCAGGAGGTCGACCGCCGCCTGCTCGAGCCGCGCCTGCCGCCGGCGATCTTCTACAACCTCATCCTCTCCGCGCGCGACCCGGGCTAGCGCCTCAGCCGACGCCGAGCTCCTGGGCGGCCGCCGCGGCCTCGCGCCGCGACCGCACGCCGAGCTTGTCCAGGACGGCCGCCACGTGGTGGTCGACCGTGCGCACCGAGAGCACCAGGCGATCGGCGATCTCGGCGTTGGTCATGCCCTCGCGCAGCAGCTCGAGGACCGCGAGCTGGCGCGGCGTCAGGCCGGCCGGGTTGGCCCGGGTCACCGGGCGCGGGCCGCGCGGGACGCGCGCGCCCATCGCCCGCAGGCGCTCGCGCACGCGGGCCGCCGTGGGCTCCGCGCGCAGCTGCTCGAGCAGGCGCAGGGCCTCCGCGGTGGCGTCGGCGTCGCCCGACTCCCCCAGCTCCAGGGCCGTCTCGTAGGGGTCGCCCGCCTCGCGCCACGCCGCCGCGGCCGCGCGCCAGTCGCCCTGCAGCCCGGCCGCCCACCCCGCCGGGCAGCCGTCGAAGGACTCGGCCGGCACGCCGGCGCGCGCGAGGTAGCGCAGCAGCTCGCCGCGGAAGGGGGCGGCGCCCGGATGCTCGGTGCGGGCCAGCAGCACGGCCCCCACCCGCTCGGCGACCTCGGGCTCGCCGGCCAGCCACGCCCACTCGACGCGCGCGATGCCCGCGTAGGCCAGCCCCAGCAGCAGGCGCTGGCGCTGGGCCTGCTCCCACGCCGCGGCGAGCATGCCCTCGGCCACCGGGTCGCCGCGGCGGGCCAGCAGGCGCCCGAGCCACGGGACGCTGTAGGCGAAGAGCATCCCGGGGTCGTCGACCGCCTCCACCACCCCGCGCAGCCCCGCCTCGGCGCCGTCCCAGTCGCCGCGGCGCAGGAGCAGCAGGCAGCGGTGCACCTCGAGGTTGTAGGCGTGCGACCAGAAGCCGCGCTCGTGGGTGAAGGCCAGGCCGTCGGCCACGCAGCGCTCGAGCTCGTCCAGGCGCCCGACGCGCAGCAGCAGCTCGGCCAGGTTCGTGTAGCCGCGCGCCGCCTCCTCGTAGTGGCGCCCGGCGAGCGCCAGCTCGATGCTCTGGCGCACCTCCTCGAGCCCGCCGGGGTCCCCGCTCTCGACGCGGGCGATGCCGATGTAGTTCAGGCACAGCACGGCGAGGTCCATGCGCTGCGAGGCGCGCGCCAGCGCGCCGGCGCGGCGCAGCACGGTCCCGGCCGACTCGGGATCGTCGGCCAGCGCGAGGATCGCGCCCTGGTAGAGCGTCGCCTGGGCCAGCGCCGGGTCGTCGCCCGCGGCCTCGAGGATCCGCACGGCGCGCTCGGCGCAGTCCTCGGCGGCGTCGGTCTCCCCCGCCATGAACCAGTGGCGCGACACGCGCACGAGGCATCGCCCCAGCGCGACGGGATCGCCCAGGCCGGCGTAGAGCTCCCCCGCGGCGCTCCCGGCCCGGACCGCCTCGCGGAAACGCGCGGCGTTGTAGAGCTCCCAGCCGTAGTCGTCGAGCACGGCGGCCTGCTCGGCGGGCGACAGGCGGGCCGCGTAGGGCACGACCGCCTCCAGGTGCGCCAGCGCCTGGCGGTGCGCGCCGGCCCGGGCCGCCTCGCGCGCGGCCTGCGGGCCGACCGCCAGGATGGTGTCCACGTCGCCGGCCGCCACCGCATGGTGCATCAGCCGGGCGCGCTCGGGCCGTTCCTGGCTGCGCAGCGCAGCGACCACGGCCTGGTTGAGCAGCCGCACGCGGGTCACCGGCAGGCTGCTCTCGATGGCCCGCCGCGCCAGCTCGTGGCGGAAGCCCAGGCCGTCGGGACGGTCCTCGATGACGCCGGCGAGCTCGGCCGCGGGCAGGGCGCCGATGGTCTGGCCCAGCAGGACCGCGGCCAGCTCGCGCGGGACGTGCGAGGGCACCACCGACAGGCGCTCGAGCGCCTCGCGGCAGTCCGGGTCGAGGGTGCGCAGGCGGGCGAGCACCGCGTCCTTGACGCTGGCGGGCACCTGGCCCGGCGGCGCGGACAGCGTCTCGGTGACGAAGAACGGGTTGCCGCGCGTCAGCGCGTGGACGGCGGCCGGGTCGCGCCCGGTGCCGCTGGCCAGCGCCTGCACGGCGTCGCGCGACAGCGGCGACAGCTCGATGCGGTGCACCGGGCAGCCGGCGAGCGCGCCCAGCAGCCGATGCAGCGGATGGCGCGGATCGAGCTCGTCGCGGGTGGTGAGGACGAGGACGGCGCCGACCCCCTCGACGCGCCGCGCGGCGTAGCCGAGGACGTCGAGGGTGGCGTCATCGGCCCAGTGGACGTCCTCGACGACGAGAACGGTCGGGCGCTCCTCGGCGAGCTCCTCGAGCAGCGCGCCGAAGACGCGGTCTGCGGGACCCTCTTCACCCAGCGCGGCCGCCAGCGGGCCGCTGCTGCCGATCGACGCGTCGTGCAGGGGACCGAGCGTGCGCGAAGCCACGAGGTCGTCGCACGCGGCCATGAGGACGCGCGCCTCGTCGCCCAGCCGCCCGATCAGCGCGCGGACCAGGGTCGTCTTGCCGATGCCCGCCTCGCCCGAGATCAGCGCCGTCGAGCCGCGGCCCCGCGCGCCCTCGGCCACCGCGCCCACCAGGACCTCGAGCTGTGCGTCGCGCTCGAGCAGGGCCTCGGGCATGCCCACATGGTGACGGACGCCGAACTAGGTAGCCAGGCACGGCAAGTTGGGCATCGCCTACCGATGTGGGCCGCCCGCGTCATCCGTACAACGGTGGTGATGCAGTCGACCACGAGACGACCCCAGAGCAGCCTGCTGCGCCGCGAGCTCGAGGAGACCCTGCGCGAGGTGGACGCCGCGCTGCGCGCCATGAGCGCCGGGGACCACCAGTCCTACGCGGCGCTGTGGGACGACAGCCCCGACGTCACGCTCTTCGACGCCGCCGGGCCCGTCGAGCGCGGCACGCAGGCCGTCCGCTCGACCTTCGAGTCCGACGGCGCGCGCCTGGGCGACGGCGAGCTGGTCCCCGACAACGTGGTGGTCCACATGAGCGGCGCGCTGGCGTGCACCATCGGCTTCGAGCGCGGCGACGTGAGCATCGACGGTGGGCCGCCCCAGCCGATCACGCTGCGCACGACCCACGTCTACCGCTACACGCGCGCCAAGTGGCACCTCGTGCACCGCCACGCCGACGTCCCGCCGCGCGACCGGCGCCTGCGGCGCGCCGCCTGACGCCGGAGGTCCTCCGGGCGCCGGGATTGCGTATCGTCGACCGCCGCATCGACGACGAAGGGCGTGGACATGGGCCAGGCGAAATGGTGGGGTTGGGGCGACGAGGCGGTCGCGTTCACGCACGCGGACAAGCCCTCCCTCGCGCCCTTCCTCGAGCGTGCCCTGGGCCTCGACGTTCGCGCCGCGACGGCGCGCCCCGCGGCCTTCGCCGACCTCGACATCCCGGAGTCCTCCCTGTCGCCGGCCGTGCGCTCGGAGCTCGAGGCGGCCACCGGGAGCGACCACGTCTCCACGGATCCGCTCGATCGGGTCGTCCACGGCCGCGGCAAGAGCCTGCGCGACCTCGTCCGCCACCGCCGCGGCGACGTGGGCCGGCTGCCCGATGTCGTGGTCCGTCCGGCCGACGAGGACGAGCTGGCCGCCGTCGTGCGCGCGGCCATCGACGCCGATGCCGTCGTGATCGCCTTCGGCGGCGGCACGAACATCTCGGGGAGCCTCGAGGTCCCCGCCGGCGAGGAGCGCGATGTCGTCTCGGTCGACCTCAGCCGGATGAACCGGGTGCTGGCGATCGACGAGGCCTCACGCCTGGCCCGCGTGCAGCCGGGGGTCTTCGGCCCGCACCTCGAGGAGCAGCTCAACGCGCGCGGGTGGACGGTCGGGCACTTCCCCGACAGCTTCAGCTACTCGACGCTCGGCGGCTGGATCGCCACGCGCTCGTCCGGGATGCAGTCCGACAAGTACGGCGACGTCGCGGACCTGACCCGCGCGGTGCGGGTGGTGACGCCCGCGGGGATCCTGGCCACCGAGCCGGTGCCGCACACGTCCACGGGGCCGAGCGTGCGCGAGATGATCCTGGGCAGCGAGGGGCGCCTGGGGATCATCAGCGAGGCGACCGTGCACGTCCATCGCGTGCCCGAGCGGCGCGTGATCCTGGGCTACCTCTTCCCCGACTGGCCCAGCGCCCTGGCCGCGATGCACGGCATCGCCGAGAGCGAGGCGACGCCATCGGTCACGCGCGTGTCCGACGCCAACGAGACGCAGTTCTCCTTCGCCACGAGGAAGGACCCCTCGGCGCTGGACCGGGTCAAGTCCAAGGCCCTGACGACCTACCTCGACCGCCGCCGCGGCTTCGACCTCGAGGCCATGTGCCTGTCCTTCATCGGCTACGAGGGGACGAAGAAGCACGTCGCCGCGCAGCGCAGGCTCGTCGCGGCGATCGTCAAGCGCCACGGCGGCCTGAGCATCGGCGCGAGCCCCGGCGAGCTCTACGACCAGAAGAAGTTCGACACGCCGTACATCCGCGACTACCTGCTCGACCGCGGCGCGCTGGCCGACGTCTCGGAGACCGCGGCGCCGTGGAGCGCGCTGCCGACGGTGTACGGGAACGTGATGGCCAAGGCGCGGGCGGCCTTCGACGACGTCGGCGTCCACGGGTACATCATGTGCCACCTCTCGCACTCCTACCATTCGGGCGCGTGCCTGTACTTCACCTTCGGCTTCAAGCCGACGGGCGATCGCGAGCCGCTCGAGGAGTACGACACGATCAAGTCGGCGATCCAGCAGACCTTCGTCGACTCGGGCGCCACGCTCTCGCACCACCACGCAGTCGGCACCGAGCACGCGCCGTGGCTCGAACAGGACATCTCGCCCGCCGGCGTGGCCATGCTCCGCGCCCTGTTCGACGGCGTCGACCCGGGCGCGAACCTCAACCCGGGCAAGATCGTCTCGTCGTCGCGCAGTCGCGTCTAGGGCGCCACGCTGCCGACCGTCCCGCGCCCGGCCCACGTGGCCACCGGAACGGTCGCCGCCGCCGCGCTGTACCACGGGTCGCCGGCCGCGGCGGGCAGGACGATCCGGTAGCTGCCGTCGGCGGCGGTGACGGCCTTCAGGCCGGTGTCCTGGAAGCGCTCGGGGCGCGAGCCGGTGCGATGGAAGAGCCCGACGGGGACGCCGGCCAGCGGGGTCGTGCTCACCACGCGGTTACCCGAGACGACCTGCCGGCTCAGCGTCCCGCTGAAGGGCAGCGGCCGGCCGGCGCGCGGCTGGCCTTCATAGGCGACGGTGAGCTGCGGGGTCAGGGTGCGCTGCACGCCGCCGAACGGCAGCGCCGGCGCGAGGACGATGCGGCACGGGATGTCGGTGAAGCCGTCGCACGAGGTCTCCTCACCGCCCTGAGACTCGACATAGAGCGACGAGTTGGCCGCCGGCTTGGCGAAGGCGTCGGTGAGCGTGCGGAAGGCGCGGGCCTCGTCGGGGCTGCCGCCGGCGAAGGGGACGCGCATGAACGTGTTGGCCTGATGGATGCCGACGCGGACCGTGTAGGCGAAGCGGTCGTCCTGGGCCACCTGGCCGAAGTCGTTCGACTCCTCGCCGAAGCTCTGCCTGACCATGACCTGCGAGCCGCTCGCGGTGGCCGAGTACCGGCGCAGCTCGGCGACCTTGGGGCCCGCGCCGTGGGCGTCCGCGCCGCTGGTGTCGACCGAGCTGATGACGATCCGGGTCCCGCGAATGGAGGCGTGGCCGGGATCGGTCTGCAGGCACTTGGTCTTGAGCAGGCGACGGCTGGGCGCCGACGAGCTCAGGTTCTTGACGTACGGCACGTCGCAGCCGCGCACGCGCCGCGTGAAGACCACGTTCGCGCCCCAGATGGCGGGCGTGGCCTCGTCGTAGGAGGGCGAGGAGACGGTCGAGAGCTTCACGTCATGGCCGCTGGCGGTGTTGTAACGGCGGATGTCGCAGCTGCTCGAGCCACAGCGCTGGTAGACGGCGACGACGTTGCGGTCGCGGTCCGGGCCCAGCGAGACGTCGAAGGGGCGCGCGGAGGTCGGGATCCCGGCCGGCGCAGCCGGCTGCCCGGGCACCGCCACCATCAGGGTGTAGCGACCGGTCGCGTCGTCGTAGCTCGACCACGCCTCCCAACCGGCGTAGGCGGCGACCGGCGCCTGCCGGGCCAGCTCGGCCACGGCCTGATCGGCGCCGGCCGGGCCGGCGGGAACGAGCGAGAGCGCGAGGACCGCGAGGGGCAGGAGGCGACGGAGGGGCATGCCAGCGCAAACGCACCGCGGCGGCGAAGGTGCCGATGCGTGTTCGATCACGGACCGCCGAGGGCCCAGCGGATCCCGTCGGCCATGAGCCGGCGCTGGTGGGGTTCGCTCCACGTGGCCGCGAAGTGGCCCAGCGCGTCGTAGAACACGCGCCCGCGCCCGTAGCGCCGCCACCAGGCCAGCGGCCCGGCGCCGTGCTCGCGCACCACGACATGGCGCCTGGCGCGGGCCCTGAAGCGGTAGAACTCGTCGCCGATCGCGAACGTCCGCAGCGTGGTGAAGCTGTGGTCGACGACGTCGATGCGCGTGGGCGGGGCCGCGCGCGCGGGCGCGTGACCGAGGAAGTCGGCGCCGAGCATGCGGTGAAAGGCCGGCCACCCCGGGAAGGTGTCGGCCGCGGCGTGCGCTCCGACGAAGGCGCCGCCGTCGCGCACGTAGGTCAGCAGCCGGCGGCGCCCGGCGGCGTCGAGGTGCAGCTCGCCGCTGGTGTTGAGGAAGACGATGGCCCCGGCGCCGCGCAGGCGTGCCGCCGTGAGCTCGCGCGCGCCGGTCAGGAAGCGCGTGCGGTAGCCCAGCGAGCCGACCATCGCCTTCGCCGCGGGAATCGAGTCGTGGACGAAGCCACGCGTCTCGGTCACCACGAGCAGCTGAGGCTGGGGCGCGGCCAGGGCCGCGGCGGCGAGCACAGCGGCGATCATGGCGCCACGCTAGCGCGGGCGCGGGTGCAGCGGACGCATAGACTCAACCGCGGATGGCCGATCGCGTCGTGTCCGACTTCCCGCTCTTCCCGCTCGGAATCGTCGCGCTCCCCCACGAGCTCGTCCCGCTGCACATCTTCGAGCAGCGCTATCGCACGATGATCGGCGAGTGCCTCGCGGGCGGCACGGAGTTCGGCATCGTGTGGGCCGGTGAGGAGGGCCTGCGGCCCGTGGGCTGCGCGATGGAGATCACGGAGGTCCTCGAGCGCATGGAGGACGGGCGCATGAACATCCTCACGCGCGGCACGCGCCCGTTCCGGATCGTCGACGAGCGCGACGACCTCGCCTATCCCGCCGGCACGGTCGAGTTCCTCGAGGACAAGGACGAGGCTCCCGACGCCAAGACGCAGGCCGCGGCCCATGAGGCCTACGGCGTCCTGGTCGAGCACGCCACCGATCGCCAGCCCGATGCGGAGGACCTCCGGACGATGACCGCCTACCAGATGGCCGCCACGGTCGACTTCGGCTTGGAGGCCAAGCAGGGGCTGCTCGACCTGCGCTCGGAGAACGCCCGGCTGCGCCTGGTGACGCGTCTCTTCCGGGCTGCGATGAAGCGCCTGGACTTCATCGAGCGCGCGCAGGAACGCGCGCGCTCCAACGGGAAGGTGCGCTTCTCCTAGCGCGCTCCAGCCCGGCGGGCGAGGCGGCCTGCAGCGGCATCCGCACGGCGGGGGTGGCGATCCGCCCGGCCTCGTGCAGCATCGCCTTGAGCACGGCCGGGCTGGGCTCCGCGAACAGCGCGAGGACGAGGGCCAGCACGGCCTCGGCGTGCTCGCGCGCCTCGGCGACGCGCCCCGCGTCCGCGGCGGCGACCAGCGCGGCGAAGCGCGCGGTGCACAGGTGCGCCGACGCGGCGATCGCGCCGCGTGCGCCCATCAGCATCAGCGGCGCGATGAACGGGTCGTCGCCGCACAGCACCGCGAAGTCCGAGGGGGCGGCGGCCAGCAGTCGCAGAGTGTCGGCATCGAGCCCGTTCACGGCCTGCTTGACCCCGGCGATGCCGTCGGTGCCGGCCAACTCGAGCAGGGCGCCCGCGCCGAGCGCGCTTCCCGTGCGATACGGGATGTTGTAGAGGACGATGGGCACTGGCGACCGGGCTGCCACCGCCTGGAAGTGGGCGACGATCGCCGCCTGCGTGGGCCGCACGTAGTAGGGCACCACGGCGAGCGAGGCGGTGACGCCTTCGACCTGCGCCAGGGCCTCGTGGCGCGCGATCGTCGTGCGCGTGTCGTTCGTGCCGGCCCCGACCATGAGCGCGGCGCCGCGCGCGGCGGCCACGCGCGCCAGGACCGCGACGACCGCCTCGCGCTCGCGCTCGTCCAGCGAGGAGGCCTCGGCGGTGGTGGCCAGAGCGACGAGACCGTCGGCGCCCTCGGCCAGCACCTCGCCCGCCAGCCGCTCGAGCGCCACGAGATCGACCGCGCCGTCCTCGTCGAACGGCGTCACGAGCGGCACGTGCAGGCCGCGCACCATGGTCAGCTCTCCGCGCTGGCCGCGACGGGCGCCGGCGACCCCACGGCGGCGCACGCCTCCTGCCTCGGCGTCGGATCGGCCGCAGCGCCCTCGCGTGCCGCCGCGCGCCCGGCGCGGCCGCCGACCGCCAGCCACGAGCCGGCCAGGATGAGCCCGAGCCCGGCGATGGCCGCCACGCTGAAGCCCTCGCCGAGCAGGACGATGCCGTAGACCACGCTGAAGCCCGGGGCGATGTAGGAGATGACCGATGCGCGCGCCGGTCCGATCTCGGAGATCAGGGTGTAGAACCACAGGAAGGCGACGCCCGTGCCCGCCGCGCCCAGCAGGGCCAGCGAGCCCGCGGCCCTGAAGCTCGGAGCGTGATCGGGCAGGTCGGCGAGACACAGCGGGAGCGTGACGAGGGCCGCCACCGCCATCTGGCCCGCGGCCACCCCGACGGGCGGTGCGCCTGGCAGCTTGTGCTTGAAGAGCATCGCGCCGATCGCGTAGCAGAGGCTCGCGGCGAGGACCATGAGGCCGCCGACCAGCTGGTCGCTGCTGCCCGACAGGTCCAGCCCGAAGAGCAGGACCACCCCCACCATGCCGACGACGATCCCCACCGCCGCCCAGCCCTGGGCGCGCTCGTCGTGGTCGAAGCCCAGCGCGAGCAGCGCGGTGAAGATCGGCGCGGCCGAGACGAGGATGCCCGCGAGCTGGGACTCGATGTGGTTCTCGCCGAAGGTGATGAGCAGGAACGGGATGACCACCTGCGCGAAGCCGATCGCCGCCACCCACGGCCAGCGCCCGCGCAGCGGGGCGAGCGCGCCCCAGCGACGGGCCAGGGCCAGCAGGACGACGGCACCCAGCGCGGTGCGGATGCAGACGATCGCGCCCTCGCTGAAGTCCTCGAGGGCGACCTTGATGAACATGTACGAGGCGCCCCACACCGCAGCGGCCCCGCCCATCATCAGCCAGGAACGGCGGGTCATCGCTACCGAGCCTCGCAGCCTGCGGCCATCAGCGCCAGCAGAGCTCCTTGGGTCAGGACATCAGCTGTGCTGATGCATCGATCTTGGCCTCGAGGTAGGCCAGGTACGGCGCGGGATCCAGGCCGCCGCCGACCACCCGCTCGAGCATCTCGGTGGTCAGGTGGCGCCGCCCGAAACGGTGGACGTTCTCCGCCAGCCATTCGCGCAGCGGCGCGAACTCGCCGGCGGCGAAGCTCTCGTCGAGGTCGGGGAGGTCGGCCGTCACGCGCGCCCATACCTGCCCGGCGATCACGTTGCCCAGGGCATAGGTCGGGAAGTAGCCGAAGAGGCCCTCGGCCCAATGGATGTCCTGCAGCACGCCGTGGACATCGTCGGGGACGTCGAGGCCGAGATAGGACTGCATCCGCTCGTTCCACGCCGCGGGCAGGTCGGCCACGGCGAGGTCACCCTCGATGAGCGCCAGCTCGAGCTCGAAGCGCACCGCGATGTGCAGGCCATAGGTGACCTCGTCGGCGCTGACGCGGATGAAGCTCGGGCGCACGGCGTTCGCCGCCCGCCGGACCTCCTCCCACGTGACGGCGCCGAAGCGCTCGGGGAGGGCCGCCTGCGCGTGGGGCAGGCACCAGCGCCAGAAGCCGCCCGAGCGCCCGACCATGTTCTCCCACAGCCGGCTCTGCGACTCGTGCCAGGCGCTCGAGGCGCCCCCCGCGAGCGGGGTGCGCTCGAGCGCGGGGTCGACCTGGTGCTCGTAGAGGCCGTGCCCGAACTCGTGCAGCGAGCAGTACAGCGAGTCCATGTCGGCCTCGTCGTAGCGCGTCGTGAGGCGTACGTCGGTCATGGCGATCGTCGCCTCGAACGGGTGCGTCGCCTCGTCGATGCGCCACTGCTCGGCGTCGACGCCGATGGCCCGCAGCACGGTGCCCAGCAGCGCGCGCTGGCCGGCCTCGGGGAAGGGGCCCACGCGCAGCAGGGTGTCGTCGATCTCCGGCGCGGTGACCACGAGCGGGACGAGGCCGTCGCGCAGGCGCAGCAGCGCCTCGCGCACCTGGGCCGTGGTCATGCCCGGCTCGTAGTCGTCGAGCAGCGGATCGTAGGGGTGCGCGGCCTCGGGGAAGCAGGCGCTGTAGCGCCGGCGCAGCTCGAGGTTGCGCTCCAGGAAGGGCGCGAAGGGCGCGAAGTCGTTGGCCTCGCGCGCCTGCAACCACGCCCCGCGCGCGGCCACGCCGGCGCGAGCCATCTCGGCCACGAGCTCGCCGGGGACGCGCACCGCCTTGTCGAAGTCGCGCCTGGCGACCCGGACGATGTCGGCCTCGAGCTCGTCGCGCGGCGCCGCCTCGGCGAGCAGCGCGCCGACGCGCTCGTCGGTGAAGCGCTCGTGGGCCAGGCGCCCGACGGTGGCGCGCATCTCCCCGCGCGCCTCGCCGCCGGCGGGCGGCATGCACACCTCTTGGTCCCAGGCCATGAGCATGCTGACGCGATCGAGGTCGGCGATCTCGGCCAAACGCTCGCGCAGCTCGTCCATCGGACGAGACTAGCGGCGAAGCTCCACGAGTCCGTTGGCCTCACCGAGGTCCGCGGGTTCTCCGCGAGGCGCGTTGTGTGCTGCGCGGCGCCTACTGCCGCATCGACGGAAGGAGAGTGGCGGTGGTCGCGGGCCCCGCTCCTCCACAAGAGCGGTGACTCCCGCGGGCGGCCGCGGAGCTCCTGCGCACTTCGAGCGCGTTACACAACGCGTTGGGCCGGGGCCGCGGTCGAACGTCGGTCTTCCCCCCTCTAGACGGGGTAGGACCGACGTTCGACGCGGCACCGCGGACGGCGCGGCGCCGCGCCGCGCCGCAGCCGACGCGCTCAGCCGTGCTCGGCGATGAGGGCCTGCAGGTCGCCGCAGCGGGTGCGCAGGCGATCGACCTCGTCGCGCACCGCGCGCAGGGTCGGGTGCTCGGCGCCGCCGTGGCAACCGCCCGCCATGGCATAGGCGTACGGCCAGCTGGCCAGGTGCACGCGCAGGGCGGCGGTGGCCGCCTCGAGCTCGGCGCGGAGGTCCTCCATTGCCCAATGGTGGTCGGCGCACCGGCGGAAGGCTTGAGGCGTACGCTACAAGCGGTGCTCCGTCTCACCGGTCTCCCAGCCCCCTCGCTCTACCCGCGCGCGATCGTGCGCCCCGCCGAGGGTCACATCGAGATCGTCTTCAGCGGCCCACAGGGCTCCACGCAGATCGACGCCGACCTGCGCCTGGCCGGGGCGGCGGACGACCTCGAGGGCGTGCAGCTCGACCTGCTGGGCAAGCTGCAGGCCCAGGGCTACGAGACGACCTGGGATCGCGACGGGCAGGGCGACCCCGCGGCCTGACGGCCGCGAGGCCGTACCCGTCCACCCTCAGTGCGTCTTGACCAGCCCGTGCGGATCGAGCACGAACTTCTTGGCGGCGCCCTTGTCGAAGTCGTGGTAGCCCTTCGGAGCGTCGTCGAGCGTGATGACGGTCGCGTTGACCGCCTTGGCGATCTGCACCTTGTCGTGGAGGATCGCCTGCATCAGGCCGCGGTGGTACTTCATGACCGGGCACTGGCCGGTCGCGAAGCTGTGCGACTTCGCCCAGCCCAGGCCGATGCGGATCGAGAGCGAGCCCTCCTTCGCCGCGTCGTCCGACGCGCCCGGATCGCCCGTCACGTAGAGCCCCGGGATGCCGAGCTTGCCGCCCGCGCGCGTGATGTCCATGATCGAGTTGAGGACCGTGGCCGGCGCCTCGTGCTCGGCGTCCTTGCCGTGGCCGCGGGCCTCGAAGCCGACCGCGTCGACGGCGGCGTCGACCTCGGGCACGCCGAGGATCTGCTCGATCTGATCCTTCGGATCGCCCTTGCTGACGTCGATGGGCTCGCAGCCGAACGACTTGGCCTGCTCCAGGCGCTCGGGGATCAGGTCCCCGACGAAGACGACCGCGGCGCCCAGCAGCTGCGCCGAGTGCGCGGCCGCGAGGCCCACCGGCCCGGCGCCCGCGATGTACACCGTCGACCCCGGGCCCACGCCCGCGGTGTACGCGCCGTGGAAGCCCGTCGGGAAGATGTCCGAGAGCATCGTCAGGTCGAGGATCTTCTCCATCGCCGCGTCCTTGTCGGGGAACTTCAGGAGGTTCCAGTCGGCGTAGGGGACCATCACGTACTCGGCCTGGCCGCCGACCCAGCCGCCCATGTCCACGTACCCGTAGGCCGACCCGGGCCGGTCGGGGTTCGTGTTCAGGCAGATGCCGGTCTGCTGCTCCTTGCAGTTGCGGCAGCGTCCGCAGGCGATATTGAAGGGCACGGAGACCAGATCGCCCTTCTTGATGAACTCGACGTCGCGCCCGGTCTCGATGACCTCGCCGGTGATCTCGTGGCCGAGGATCAGGCCCTCGGGAGCGGTCGTGCGGCCGCGGACCATGTGCTGGTCGGAGCCGCAGATGTTGGTCGAGACGATCTTGAGGATCACCCCGTGCTCGGTCTTGCGCCCGACGTTGTCGGGATGCACCCCGGGGCCGTCCTGCAACTCGAGCTTCGGGAAGTCGATCGACTGGACCTCGACCTCGCCGGGGCCCATGTAGGCGACACCTCTGTTGTCCGCCATGCTCTCTCCCTCTGTTGGTTGCCTCCCTTCGGGTGTTTCGCCGCCGTCCGTGCCGGAAACGGGACTGTTGGAGAACGGACGCCGGCGCGCTCAACGCGCCAGGTGGCAGGGGCCCTTGGCCACGTCGCGCGTCAGCTGGGCCAGCTTGAAGAGGACGGCCGGCTGATGGGCCGAGTCGTCGCTCCAGGCCACGCCGCCGTCCTCCGTGCGCACGCGGTAGGAGAGGACCGACTGGGGGCCGGGAGCCAGGCGCAGCTGTGCCTTGGCCGGCTTGGCGAGGTCGCGCTCGGTCTCGCGCGCGGTGATGAGCTGGGCGCTCGTGATGTCGACCAGCGGCTTGCCGTTGCACGAGGCGCGGCCGTCGTCGGTCACGCGCAGCGTCAGCCGCGCGCCGGGGACGTCGCCGCTGCGGGTGACGAGGAACAGGTCGCGCGCCTCGCTGCCGCAGGCGCTGATGGCCAGCGCGGCGAGCGCGGCGAGCGCGATGGCGGCCGCCCGGGTCACGCAGCCACCGCAGCGCCGCCCCGCCGCGGATCGCCGGCGCCCGACAGCGCGCCGGTGACCCGGTCGCGCTCGACGGCCTGCACGCCGCCGAAGAACAGGTTGCGGTCGCGGAAGGCCAGCACCTCGCGGCCGGCGGCCCGCAGGGCCTCGACGTCGATCCCCGGCTCGACGTAGACGACGTCGTCCTCGAAGTGCACGCGCGGGGCGAGCACCGCGTCGCGAGCCTCCTGGCCGTGGTCCACCACGCCCACGATGACCTGGAGGATGGCCGAGCGGATGCGATTGGAGCCGGCGCTGCCGAGGACGAGCTCGACCTCGTCATCGGTCCCCAGCACCACGGTCGGAGCCATCATCGACGGCATCCGCCGCCCCGGCGGATAGGTGAAGAAGCCCAGCGGATTGAGGTCCTGCTCGCCCATGACGTTGTTGACGTGGATGCCGGTGCCCGGCACGACCAGCCCCGACCCCTCGCCGTTCGTGCACGTCACCGAGCAGGCGCGGCCATCGCCGTCGAGGACCGAGATGTGCGTGGTCGAGCCCAGGCGGGAGGCGAGCAGGCGCTCGGCGAAGCCGGCCTCGACGAGCCCTTCGACGAAGGCCGGCGTGCGCAGCGCCTGGGCCTCCTCCATGACCGCGACCATGTCGACGGCCGACGGCGCGCCCTCCGCGCGCTCGTCCAGGCGCGCCATGGCGAGGGCCAGCAGCGTCCCGCCGGCCGACGGCGGCGGGTTGGTGAGCACGGTGCGCCCGCGGTAGGCCGCGCGCACCGGAGCGCGCGCGGCGGGCTCGTAGGCCGCGAGGTCGGCCCGCGTGAGCTGGCCGCCGCCGGCCGTCACCCAGTCGACGACGGCGTCGGCGAGATCGCCGGTGTAGAACGGCGCGGCGCCGTCGGTGCCGAAGCGCTCGATGGTCTGCGCCAGCTCGGGCGAGCGGAAGACGTCGCCCTCGCGCAGGGCACGGCCGTCGGGGGCGAAGGCGGCGCGCGATTCCGCGGTGGAGACGAGGATCGGCTCGAGGATCTCGAAGACGTAGGCCTGCGCGGCGTTGAGGGGGACGCCGTCGCGGGCCAGGGCGGCCGCGGGGGCGGCGAGCGCGCCCAGGTCGAGCGAGCCCCAGCGCGCCAGCGCGGCGGCCAGGCCGGCCGTCATCCCATAGGTGCCGCACGACGAGGCGCCGCAGTTGAAGACCTGGACGGCGTCGCCGAAGGAGACCTCGCAGGCCAGCAGCTCCGCCCGGACGGCCGGATCGGCGTCGCGGCCGGGAGCCTCGACGAAGAAGTCCAGCAGCGTCGGGTCCTCGCCCGCTCCGGCCACCAGCAGATAGCCGCCGGCGCCGGGCCCGGTCAGCAGCGGCTCGGCGACCCACGACGCGAGCACGGCCCCGATCGCGGCGTCGATCGCGTTGCCGCCCTCGCGCAGGATGCCCGCCCCGGCCTCCGCCGTCAGCGGATGGCCGGCGGCCACCATGCCGGGTGGGCGGGCGCGATTCACGATCCGATCCTCCCAGAGGGCCGCACCGTCGTCGCCAGGAAGAGCTGCGGCGTGTCGCGCAGGACGGCCAGGCGCGGGTCGGGCACCTCGATGACGCGCTCGGTGACGAGCGCGCGCAGGGGCGCCAGCCGCGCGTCGGCCATCACCTCATCCAGCGCGCGGCGGTCGCCGCCGAGCACGACGGCGTCCAGGCGCGCCACGGCCGGGACCAGCACCCGCACGGCGACGTCGGCCGCCGCCTGCAGCGCCGCGCGGGCCTCGCCCTCGCGGCGGCGGGCGAAGCGCCCGGAGCTCGAGCCGCCCTTGCGGTGGCGGCCGTGCACGAGCCGGCTGCCGACCTTCGAGTCCGTCAGCTCCTCGCCCTCGAAGACGCCGGCCGCATGGCCGCCGAGGCGCACCAGGAGCACGCCGACCGTCCGCCTGCGCCCGACGTGGTCGAGCAGCGGCGCCGGTTCGTACCCGGCGCGCTCGCCGCGGGCGGCGGGGTCGAGGGGCGGGAACGGCGGCTCGCACACCACGCGCTCGCCGTCGGCGCCGACGAACGCGACGTCGCGCTCGCCCACCGACGTCCAGGCGACGTTCTCGTGGCGCTCCGCCCAGCGGCCCAGCCAGCGCTCCAGGCGCGCCGGCGGCAGGTCGTAGCGGTCCTCGGTCAGCCTCTAGGAATGAATTCGGGAACGTCCAGCTCGTGGACGCCGAGCCCGGTCTGGCGCGTCGCCGTCGGGCGCGAGCGGCGCTCGACGCGGACCTCGCCGCGCGGCTCCTCGAAGTCGCGGCGCGCCGGGCGCACGCGAGCCTCGGTGTAGCCGGTCGCGACCACGGTGACCCACACCTCCGAGCCGAGCTTCTCGTCGACCATGGCGCCGAAGATGATGTTCGCGTCGGGGTGCGCGGCCTCGCTGACGGCCTTGGCCGCCTCGTTGATCTCCCACAGCGAGAGATCCGGGCCGCCGGTGATCGAGAGCAGGATCTTGCGCGCGCCCTCCATCGAGGTCTCCAGCAGGGGCGACTCGGTGGCGGCGCGCGCCGCCTCGACCGCGCGGTCCTCGCCGTGGCCCATGCCGATGCCGAGCAGGGCGTTGCCGGCCTCGGACATGATCGTGCGCACGTCGGCGAAGTCGAGGTTGATGAGCCCCGGCAGGGTGACGAGGTCGCTGATGCCCTGCACGCCCTGGCGCAGGACGTCGTCGGCCACGCGGAAGGCGTCGACCATCGACGTCTGCTTGTCGAGCACGCTGAGCAGCTTGTTGTTGGGCACGACGATGAGGGTGTCGACCTCGTCGGCCAGCGCCTGCACGCCCATGTCGGCGGCCGCCGAGCGGCGGTTGCCCTCGAAGCCGAACGGCTTGGTCACGATGCCGACGGTCAGCGCGCCGAGCTCGCGGGCGATGCGCGCCACGATCGGGGCCGCGCCGGTGCCCGTGCCGCCGCCGGCGCCGGCGGCGATGAAGACCATGTCCGAGCCCTTGAGCAGCGCCTTGATGCGGTCGTACTCCTCCATCGCCGACTGACGCCCGAGATCGGGGTTCGAGCCGGCGCCGAGCCCGCGGGTGACCTGCGGGCCGATGTGCAGCGTGACGTCGGCCGTCGACTGCTGCAGTGACTGCAGGTCGGTGTTGACGGCGAGGAACTCGACGCCCTCGACCTGCGCCTCGACCATGCGGTTGACGGCGTTGACGCCGGCCCCGCCGACGCCGACGACGCGCAGCACCGGCTGGCCGACCGGCTTGGCCGTGCCCCATGGCGTCGGCTCGTCGGCGACGCGCGAATACGGATCCCGCCCCTCGGCGCGGCCGGTGTCCTGCCGCGGCGGGGGCGGCTGCAGGATGTTGTCGGGGATGTCCGCGCTGAAGGCGTGGCGCAGGCGCTCCTGGGGCGTGGGCACGTGCGGCTCGGGCGCCGGCGGCGCGTCGGGCGTCGCGCCCAGCGACGGATGGGGGTAGCCGGTCTCGCGCGGGTGCGGCGGCGGCTCCGGCGCGCTGCGCTCCTGTGCGGCCGGCGTGGACGGCGCGGGGACGCGTCCCTCGTCGGCCGGCGGGCCCGCGGGCTCCGCCGTCTCGGCGGCCGCCTGCTCGGTCTTGCGAAACAGGTCCGCGAGCGGTCCCTCCCGCATGCTCGCTCGCTTACCGCTTGCCATTGGCGAGAACCTCCTTCGCGAGATCGCGATAGGACTGGGCGGCCATCCCGTCCGGATCGTACTTGAGCACCGACATGCCTTTCACAGGGGCCTCCGCGAAGCGGACGGTCTTCTTGATGCGCGAGGCGAAGACGCGGTCCCCGAAGTTCTCCTCGAGGATCTCGATCGCCTCCTTGGCGTGAACCGTCCGCGTGTCCATCAGCGTGGGCAGGATGCCCTCGATCTCGACGTCCGGGTTCAGGTTCTCGCGGATCATCTGAAGCGTGTTCTGCAGCTGGATCAGGCCGCGCATCGACAGGTACTCGCACTGGACGGGCACGATGACCTTGTCGGCGGCCGTCAGCGCGTTGATGGTCAGCAGCCCGAGGCTGGGCGGCGTGTCGATGCAGACGAAGTCGTAGTCGTCGGCGACCAGCTTGATCGCCTTCTCGAGCGAGCGCTCGCGGCCGATCATGGTGCTCATCGCGATCTCGGCCCCGGCGAGGTCGATCGACGCGCAGGCCACGTCGACCTCGCGCTTGCGCACCACCTCGCGGATCGAGGTCTGGTGCACGAGGACGTCGTACATCGACTTGTCGAGGGTGTCGGGGTCGATCCCCTGCGACATCGTCAGGTTGCCCTGCGGATCCATGTCGACGCAGAGGACGCGAAACCCCTTCTCCATGAACGCGACGGCGAGATTGAGCGCCGTCGTCGTCTTGGCGACGCCACCCTTCTGGTTCGCGAACGCGATGACCTTCGGCTTATGGGGTGCCTGATCCATGTCAGCGCCGTATTCGCCCGGCCATGGGCGAATCCTTCACGCGGGCGGGATGACTAGCAGGACGGCCGGACGCGTGGTCGCGGACGGCTAGTCTGCCGCGCCGGATGGTCATCCACTCAGACGAGGTCGAGCCGCGCGTCATCGAGGGCACGCAGCTGCGCGGGACGCGCTGGCGCCTGGGGGCCGCAGCAGGCGCTGACCGCGCCGGGCTGAGCCGCTACCGGATCGCCGCCGGCGAGCGCGCGATGCCCGTCCACGTGCACGCCGACGAGGAGGAGCTCTTCTACGTCCTCGACGGCGAGGGCGTGAGCTGGCAGGACGGCCGCGCCTACCCGGTGCGCGCGGGCGACTGCATCGTGCACCGCCCCGACGCGGAGGCCCACACCATCCTGGGCGCCGGCGACGGGCTCGACGTGCTGGCCTTCAGCGGCGGCTCGGACACCGGCCTGACCTGGCTGCCGCGGGCACGGGCGTGGTGGAACGGGCCGCACTGGCTGCCCCATGACGGGCCCAGCCCGTTCGACGCCGAGGAGGCGGCCGGACCGCTCGACGTGCCCGAGCCCGAGGCGGCGCGACCGCCCACCATCGTCGCCCTTGACGACCTCCCGGCCCGGGACTACACCGGCGGTGGCGACGTGGTCGCCGTGCGCCGCGATCTCGGCCGCGCCCTCGGATCGACGCGCACCGGCGTCGGCCACCTCGTGGTCGCGCCCGGCGCGCTCAGCGCCCCGCCGCACTGCCACTCCGCCGAGGAGGAGATCTTCTTCGTGCTCGACGGCGCCGGCTTGCTGGTGCTCGGCGACGAGGGGCACGTCGTGCGCCCGGGCAGCGTCGTCGCCCGGCGGCCCGGCACGGGCGTGGCGCACACGTTCCGCGCCGGCGACGGGCCGCTGACGCTGCTGGCCTTCAGCACCCGCGATCCCAACGACATCGTCTTCTACCCGCGCTCGGGCAAGGTTGCGCTGCGGGGGATCAAGGCGCGCTTCCTGATCCAGCAGGTCGACTACTGGGACGGTGAGGTATGACGCTGGCGCACTGGGACGACGTCGAGCCGCAGGTCCGCGACGTCGGCGACATCCGCGCCAGCATCCGCGCGCTGGGCCGGGCGGCGGGCGCGAGCGCGGTGGGCGTGTCGCGCATCGACATCCAGCCCGGCTGCCGGCCTGGGCCCGTGCACCAGCACGCCTCCGAGGAGGAGATCTTCTTCGTGCTCGAGGGCTCGGGCCTGGCGTGGCAGGACGGCGCCGTCCACGAGATCGGCCCCGGCGACACCCTCGTCTACCTCGCCGGCGGCCCGCTGCACACCGTGATCGCAGGCGACGACGGCCTGTCCGTCCTCGCCTACGGCGAGAACCACGCCCCGCCGCTCGTGCGCATGCCGCGGGCGGGCATGGTGCGCCGCGGCGAGGTGTGGCTGGAGGCCTCCCGCGACGACCCGCTGGAGCGCGAGGCCGCCGCCGGGCCACTCGAGCTGCCCGCGCCCACCCCGCGCCCGCCGAGCATCGTCGCGCTGGACGACGTGAAGGCCGAGGTGATGGACGAGGGGCGGTTCGCCGACCGCTCGCGCGCCGTCGGCCTGGCGGCCGGCTCGGTGCGCACCGGCCTCAACCACGCGGTCATGGCGGCCGGGAAGTGGAGCTGTCCCCCGCACTGGCACGGCGACGAGCAGGAGCTCTTCGTGGTCCTCGAGGGCGGCGGGGACCTGCTGCTGTTCGACAACCGCGCCGAGCTCGTCGAGGAGCACCCGCTGCGCGCCGGGCACTGCGTGGCGCGCCCGGGACCCAGCCGCCCCAAGCTCGCGCACGCGCTGCGCGGCGGGCCCGACGGCATCACGTACCTCGTCTATGGCACGCGCAGCGCGGGCGAGATCGTCTACTACCCGCGCTCGCGCAAGGCGTGGCTGGGCAGCGTGCTCGTGCGCCTCGACCTGGCCGACGACTACTGGGAGGGCGAGGTCTGAGCCCTGGCCTGCTGGGCCGTCAGCTGGTCGTCGTCACCGGCAAGGGCGGGGTCGGCAAGTCGACCGTCGCCGCCGCGCTGGGGCTCGTCGCCGCCGGCCGCGGGCTGCGCACGATCGTCGCCGAGGTCGCGCGGCGCGACGACGTCTCGCGTGCCCTGGGCGGCGAGGGCATGCACGAGGAGGAGCTCGCCCCCGGGCTGCACCACCTGTCCATCGACCCCGAGCACGCGATGGAGCTCTACCTCGCCGATCAGCTGCCCGCCGCGCTCGCCGAGCTGCTCGGCTCGAGCCGCGCCTTCAGCTACCTGGCCGCCGCCACGCCGGGGATGCGCGAGCTGCTGACCGTCGGCAAGGTGTGGGAGCTCGCGCAGGAGGACCGCCGCACGCCGGGCGCCCGGCCCTACGACCTCGTCGTCCTCGACGCGCCCGCGACCGGCCACGGCGTCGCCGTGCTGAGCGCGCCCCGCACCTTCGCCGCGACGGCGCGCGTGGGCCGCATCGCCCGCCAGGGCCGTACGATCGACGCGATGGTCTCCGACCCGGAACGGACGGGCGTCGTCGCGGTGGCCCGGCCCGAGGAGATGCCGGTCAACGAGACGCTCGCCCTGCAGGACGCGCTGCGCGACGACCTCGGCCTCGAGGTCGACCTCGTCGTGTGCAACGGCGTGCTCGCCCACCGCTTCGACGCCACCGACGCACGGGCGCTGGCGGCGGCCCCGGACAGCCCGGAGGTCCGCGCGGCGCGCCACTCCCACGCCCGCGCCCGCGCCCAGCGCGGCCAGCTGCAGCGCCTGCGCCGCGCCGCGCGCGCCCCGGTGGCCACGCTGCCGTTCGCCTTCGAGGAGGGCCCGGCGCGGATCGCGCGCCTGGCCCGGGCACTGGAGCGCGCGCTGTGAGGGCGCGCCTGGCCGGCAAGCGCATCGTCGTCTGCGCGGGCTCGGGCGGGGTGGGCAAGACGACGACGGCGGCGGCCCTCGCGATGGGCCTGGCCGCCGACGGCTCGCGCGTGGCCGTGGTCACCATCGACCCAGCGCGGCGGCTCGCCAACGCTCTGGGCGTCGACGAGCTCGGCAACGAGCCGCACCTCGTCGATCCCGAGCGCCTCGCCGGCCACGGGATCGAGGTCCGCGGCGAGCTGTGGGCGATGATGCTCGACGCCAAGCGCACCTTCGACGAGCTCGTCGAGCGCCTGGCCCCCGACGAGCGCACGCGCGACGAGGTCCTCTCCAACCGCATCTACCAGCAGCTCTCCGGCGCCGTCGCGGGCTCGCAGGAGTTCACCGCGGTGGCCAAGCTCTACGAGCTCGATCGCTCGGGGCGCTTCGACGTCGTCGTCCTCGACACCCCGCCCTCGCGCAACGCCCTCGACTTCCTCGACGCGCCCGACCGGCTCACCGGCTTCCTGGAGGGTCGCGCCCTGCGCGTCTTCCTCGCGCCGACGGGCCTGGCCGCGAAGGTCGTCGGCCGCGGCACCAGCGTCGTGTTCTCGGTCCTCAAGCGCCTCACGGGCGTCGATCTGCTCGACGACCTCAGCGTCTTCTTCCGCGCCCTGGGCGGGCTCGTCGACGGCTTCAAGGAGCGCGCCGCCGGCGTCAAGGCGCTGCTGACCGACGAGGCGACGACCTTCATCGTCATCACCTCGCCCGAGCGCGAGCCGGTCCAGGAGGCGATCTTCTTCGCGGGCAAGCTCCACGACCACGGCATGCCCTTCGGCGGGCTCGTCGTCAACCGCGTGCACCCGCTCGACGGCGGCCCCCAGCAGGCCGACGTCGAGGCGCTGACGGCGGCGCTGGGCGGCGACGCGAAGCTGGCGGGCAAGGTCGCCCGCGCCTACGCCGAGGAGCGCGCGCTGGCCGAGCGCGACGACGCGGCGATCGAGCACCTGTGCGCCGAGACCGGCGAGCAGGACCCGATCGTCATCCCGCAGCTCGACGGCGACGTCCACGACGTCGACGGCCTCGTCGCGATCCACGCCCACCTGTTCGCCGACTGATGGCGCGCGACTCCCGACACGACGTCGTGATCGTGGGCGGCGGGCACAACGGCCTCGTCGCGGCCGCCTACCTGGCGCGCGCCGGGCGCTCGGTGCTCGTCCTCGAGCGCCGCGACCACGTCGGCGGGGCGGCGGTCTCCGAGCGCCCGTGGCCCGGGGTCGACGCGCGCCTGTCGCGCTACGCCTACCTCGTGAGCCTGCTGCCGCAGACGATCGTCGCCGAGCTCGGCCTGAAGGTCACGCTGGGGCGCCGGCGCATCTCCTCCTACACGCCGCTGCCCGGCGACCCGGCGCGCGGCGTGCTGGTCGACGCCGAGGACCGCGACCGCACGGCGGCGTCGCTCGGGGCGGCCAGCGGCGACCCGGCGGCGATCGAGGGCTGGGAGCGCCTGTACGCCACCTGCGCCACGGCGGCGCGCGCGCTGTGGCCGACCATGACCGAGCCGCTGCGCCCCGCCGCCGAGCTGCGCGCGCTCGTGGGCGACGACGCGGCGTGGGCGGCCCTGGTCGAGCGCCCGATCGGAGAGCTCATCGAGGACTGCCTGGGCGACGACGCGCTGCGCGGGATCGCCCTCACCGACGCGCTCATCGGGACCTTCGCGGGGGCGCATGACGCCGACCTGCGCCAGAACCGGTGCTTCCTGTACCACGTCATCGGCAACGGCAGCGGGCACTGGGACGTGCCGATGGGTGGCATGGGCGCCGTCACCGCCTCGCTCGAGGCGGCCGCGCGCGCGGCCGGCGCCGAGCTGCGCTGCGGCGCCGACGTGAGCGCGATCGATGCGGGGCCCGCCGGCGTCGCGGCGCGCTTCACCGACGCCGGCGATGGCCGTGAGCAGGTGGCCGTGGGCGAGCACGTGCTGGCCAACGTCGCCCCCGCGGTGCTCGATCGCCTCCGCGGTCGGGGGCCGTCGGGCGCGGCGCCCGAGGGCGCTCAGCTCAAGGTCAACCTGCTGCTCGCGCGCCTGCCGCGCCTGCGCGACGCCGCCGTGGACCCGGCCGACGCCTTCGCCGGCACCTTCCACGTCAACGAGGGCTACGAGCAGCTCGAGCGCGCTCGAGCGCAGGCCGCGGCCGGCGCGGTGCCCGACGTCGTTCCGTGCGAGATCTACTGCCACTCGCTCACGGACCCGAGCATCCTCGGGCCCGACCTGCAGGCCGTGGGCGCGCAGACGCTGACCTGCTTCGCGCTGCACCTGCCCGCCCGGCTGTTCCGCGAGGACAACGCGGCGACGCGCGAGCGGGCGCTCGAGGCCACGCTCGCCTCGCTGGACAGCGTTCTGGCCGAGCCGGTGCGCGACTGCGTGTGGCGCGACGGCGACGGCCGTCCGTGCATCGAGGCCCGCACGCCGCTCGACCTCGAGGCCGAGCTCGGGCTGCCGGGCGGCAACATCTTCCACCGCGACCTCGCCTGGCCCTTCGCGGAGACCGAGGCGGAGGTCGGCACCTGGGGCGTGGAGACCGACGACCCCCGCGTGCTCGTCTGCGGCGCCGGCGCCCGGCGAGGCGGCGGGGTCAGCGGCGTGCCGGGGCGCAACGCGGCGATGGCGGTGCTGGGCGGTCGCTAGGGGCGCTGGGTCTTCCGCCGGCGTTTGCTTGGCCGCGCGGCGCCTACCAGCATCACCGAGGGAAAGAGAGTGCGGCGGCCCCGGCGCGCGCGTCGAACGTCGGTCTTCCCCCCTGCGGAGGGGGTAGGACCGACGTTCGACGCCCGCGGGTGCAGAAGGTGTTGCAAAGGATGCGCGCTGTGTGCACCAAGGCGCGCGCGCGATGGAGGACGACGGCGCGCGCCGCGAACCACCGGTCGCTCTCACTCCCTCGATGCCTGGCTGCGCCGCCGCCGACTAAGCGTCGGCGAAGCGCCGGTAGCCGCGCAGGGCGGCGCAACGGGCGGTCCGCAGGTCATCCCCATCCAGCGGACCGCCCGCGCCGTCGCGTGTCACGACCCCTGCACCGAGGTCGCCCTGCCCGGTCTCGTACGCGATCGCCATCGGGCCCAGCTCGGCGTGTTCCAGCGCGATCCACGGCCTTGCGATGACGTCGGGCATGACTCATGGAGCCGAACGAGGCCGCGGAGATACGTCGAGCGCTACGCGACGGCGGGGCTGAGCGGGAAGGCGACGCCGGTCAGCTCCTCGGAGAGCTCCCACAGCCGGCGCGCGGTCTCCTGGTCGCGCGCCGCGCCGCTGCGGCCGACGACCTTCGGATGCCCGCGCTGCTCGCCCAGGCTGTCGGGGCCGACGTACGTGTCGCCCGGCAGGTCCTGGGTCGCCGCGAAGAGCGTGGGCAGCGCGCCCATCTCCTCGCTCTGGGCCCAGACCCGGTTGCCGATGGCCAGGAAGGCGTTCTGGACCACGTTCTCGGTGCGGTGCTGGAGGTTGGTCGCCGCATAGCCGGGGTGCGCCCCGGTCACGCGGAGGCTCGACCCCGCGTCGTCGAGGCGGCGCTGCAGCTCGGACATGAAGAGCAGGTTGGCGAGCTTGGACTGCCCGTAGGCGCGCCAGCGCGAGTAGCCATGGCGCTCCCAGTTGAGGTCGTCGAGGCGGATCGACCCGATGCGGTGAGCGCCCGACGCGACGACGACCACGCGATCGCGCACGTGGGGCAGCAGCAGGTTGGTCAGCGCGAAGTGACCGAGGTGGTTGGTGCCGAGCTGCATCTCGAAGCCGTCCTTGGTGCGCTGCTCGGGGACGGCCATCACGCCGGCGTTGTTCACGAGGACGTCGAGGTCGCCCTCCCACGCGTCGGCGAAGGCGTGCACGGAGGCGAGGTCGGCCAGGTCGAGCTTGCGCACCTCGGTCTCGCCGTCGATGCCCGCGGCGGCCGCCTCGCCCCTGGCGAGGTCGCGGACGGCGAGCACGACGCGAGCGCCGGCACGGCCGAGCTCACGCGCGGCGGCGAAGCCGATGCCGCTGTTGGCCCCGGTGACGACGAAGGTGCGTCCATCGAGGCGGGGAAGATCCTGGGCGGTCCATTTGGCGGAGGCGGTCATGCCTGCAAAGTAGCTGGTGACAACAATGCTGTCAATGCCTACATCTACGCGCTAGGATCCTCCCGCATGTCGGCCACCGCCCAGCGCCCGTACCACCACGGCAACCTGCGCTCCGAGCTGCTGTCGTGCGCCGAGCGCGCGTTGAGCGAGGGCGGCCTCGCGCAGCTCTCCCTGCGCGACCTGGCGCGGCAGGCCGGCGTCAGCCACGCCGCCCCCCGCCGTCACTTCGCCGACAAGCAGGCACTCCTCGACGCCCTTGCGCAGGACGGCTTCGAGCGCCTCGGGCGCGAGCTGCGCGCGGCCAACGAGGGCGCCGGGGAGGACTTCGAGGCCCGGCTGGCCGCGCTGGCCGGCGCCTACGTGCGCTTCGCCACCCGCCACGCCGCCCTGCTCGAGCTGATGTTCGCCAGCAAGCACCGCCCCGACGCGGCCGAAGGCCTGCGCGCCGCGGGCGAAGCGGCGTTCGCCGCGCCGCTGGCGCTCATCACCGACGGCCAGGCCTCCGGCGCCGTGGTCCCCGGCGACCCCGAGACGGTCGCGACCGTGGCGTGGGCCGCGGTGCAGGGGCTCGCCAGCATCGCGAACGCCGGCATGCTCGACGGCGCGGCGCTCGACGGCCTCGTCGCCGACGCGGTCGAGCGGCTGGTCCTCGGCCTGCGGCCCCGTTAGGCCGCTCAGGGCTCGAGGACGACGCGCAGGCCGTCGGGCGTGCGCAGCTCCTCCGCGCGCCCCGTGCCGCCGAGCACCACGGCATCGAGGCCCGGCCCCTCGGGCGGCTCGGGACCGGCGCCGCGCGAGTACCACGCGTTGGCGCCGATGTGGTGGTGGTAGCCGCCGGCGGCGAGGAAGGCGGCCTGTCCCGCCCAGCCGGTCATGAGCTCGAGGCCCACCTCCTGCGTCCAGAAGGCCACGGCCGCCTCGACGTCGGCGACCTTCAGGTGGACGTGGCCGATGCGCACGCCGGTCGCGTCGCCTTCGGCCTCGGCGGCCAGCGCGTCGAGGTCGAGCGGCAGCGTGTCCATCTTGACGCGCTCCCCGGGGTCCGGCGGCGGCCAGGCCTCGCGCGGGCGGTCGCGGTAGAGCTCGATCCCCAGCGC
Organism: Paraconexibacteraceae bacterium; assembly: GCA_963757775.1. Classification (GTDB taxonomy): domain Bacteria; phylum Actinomycetota; class Thermoleophilia; order Solirubrobacterales; family Solirubrobacteraceae; genus JAOPZW01. The sequence goes on from CAVWSH010000001.1 coordinate 336,935, forward strand.
ATCGGGGTCGTCGAGGTACAGCGCCTCGGAGACGAGATGGTCGCTGGCCCCGGCGAAGGCGGCCCGCTCGCCGGCCACGCGCAGCAGCGCCGCGCCGAGCTGGCCGCGCGTCGGATACAGGAACGCGGTGTGGAAGAGGCCCGTCGCGCGCTGCGGCGCCGGACCGGGCGCGTCGCTCTGGCGCAGCTCGAGCAGATCGCGCGCCGGCGGACCGACGATCGCGTCGTAGAACGCCCCGGCGCGCGCGAGGTCGGCGACGCGCAGGTGGACCTTCCGGATGTGCAGGCCGTCGGAGGACGTGCCCGCAGGCTACGCCAGCGTGGCCTGCTCGGCTCCCGCGGCGTCCTGGCCGATGATGTCCTCGGCCACGCTGCGCAGGTCGGAGTCGAGGTGACCGCAGAGGACGTCGCGCAACAGCGCGCGCAGGTGGCCGGCCAGCTCGGCCGTCAGCGCGTCGATCTCCGGGTCGACCGCCAGGCCGCCGATGAGCGCGCGCTCCAGCGCGATCGTGTGGGCCACCCGTGCGGTCAGCGCGGCGCGCGCGTCGGGCATCGCACAGAGGGCGCCCAGCCGGCCGGCCAGGCGCCCGGACGCGGGACCCTCGGGCTCGATCAGGGCGCGCAGCGCGAGCAGCACGTCGGTCAGCGCCTCGCCGGGGACGGTGCGCTCGCAGGCCATCTCGTAGCGGCGCAGAGCCCAGGCGAGCTCGCCGCTGCGCGGCGCGCGCCGGGCGATGAGCGAGCAGAAGGCGCGCAGCTCGTCCTCCTGGTCGGGCCCGACGACGATCGGCTCGTCGCCGCGGCGGCCGAGGGCGCCGAGGGCGAAGGGCTGCCACGGCGAGCCGCCGGTCCGCGTCCAGGCCAGCGGCCCGAAGCCGACGCTGGCGCCGTCGTAGAGGCGCAGGGCGGTGAGCAGGCGGCGCAGGCGCACGCGGGCATGGGCCACCGGCGTCGTGTCGCCGGCCGCGGCCTCCCAGCGGACCACGACCAGCAGGTGAGGACGGCGCGCGCCGGGCGCCCACAGCGCGTCCGAGGGCGCGTCCTCGGGGAACGCGTCGCCCTGGACGAGGGTCAGCCCCTCGCCGAGCGCCACCTCGGGCGAGGCGATCTCGACCCCCAGCAGCGGTGCGATGACCACGGTCTCGGTGCGCCCGTCGTAGAGGGCGGTCTCGACCTCGGCGTAGGCGCGCTCGAGGCGCTCGGGACTGAGCGCGAAGTCCGTGGACTCCTCGAAGACGCGGCTGAGGAAGACGCGCAGGGCGAACTCGGCCCGCGCGCGCGGCTCGGCCGGGTAGCCGCGCTCGCCGCGCGACTCGAGGTAGTCCCCCAGCCGGCCGAGCCCCGAGAGCGCGTGGACCGCCGGCAGGAAGCTCGGCAGCCGCGAGAGCAGGCCGACGCGCTGCTCGATGAAGTCCGCGGTCAGCGGCCGGTAGCAGTAGAGCGGGCTGTCGCGCCGGCCGCCGCGCACGACCTCGAAGGGGATCTCGGCGCCGTCCGCGGTCTCGGCGGCGAGCTGCCAGGCGGCCTCCTCGACGAAGCCGGCCAGGGCGCCATGGAGCTGGCGGTTGTGCATGGCCGTGCGGTTCGGCGGGGTCGGGGGCTGTCCTCCACCCCGCACGGCGCCTTGCAGCGCCGGTCACGCACCGCTAGGCCGCCTTGACCGCGAGCACGGAGGTGCGCGTGCGTGACAGCACGCCGTGGGTGACGCTGCGGCGCAGCAGGCGCCCGCAGCGCCCGGACGGGCGCGGCCCGGTCACCACCAGGTCGTAGCGGCCGTCCTCGGCCAGCGCGGCCAGCACGCGCGCCGGGCGCGCGTGCAGCAGACGGGTCGTGACCGACACGGTGGCCGGGACCTCGTCGCGCGCGTCGGCGAGCTGGCGGCGCATGGCGCTCTCGGCCTGCTGGCGGATCATCTCGCGCGTGTAGGGCAGGCACATGGCGCCGAAGCCCAGCCATATCGCGACCGGCTCCTCGGCCACCGCGGCGATGGTCAGCAGCGCCCGGTTGGCGACCGCCACCTCGATGCCGCGCCGCAGGGCGGCCCAGGCCCCCTCCGAGCCGTCGAAGGCGACCAGGACGCGGTGGATGCCGGCGGCCCCTTCCGGCGGCGCGCGGAGCAGCGTCTGCTGAACGTCGTCGATGACCAATCTCGGCGTCACCTGCTCGGGGACGGAGCCGTGCCGATCGAAGTCTGCTCCGGAGATCGTCTCTTGTCAAGACGATCTTCGAGAGATACGGTTCCTGCGTGCCGACTGCGCTCGCCCGCTCGCTACCCCCGTCGCTGACGCACTGGCCCGGCTACCTCATGGCCTTCATCGCCGAGCACGCCAGCGGGCGCTTCGAGCGCGAGCTCGGAGCCGAGGGCATCCGCACCCGGCACGCCGCGCTGCTCGTCCTCATCGACGCGGAGGGACCGATGTCGCAGCGCGCGCTCGGCCGGCGCCTGCGCATCGACAAGAGCCCGATGGTCGGGCTCATCGACGATCTCGAGCGGCTCGGCCTCGCCGAGCGCCGCCGGGGGCGCAGCGACCGCCGCGTGCAGGACATCCACCTCACGGCCAAGGGCCGGCGCGTCCTGCAGCGCGTGACGCGGCTGGCCGACGAGGGCAACGAGCGCACGTTCGGCGCGCTCGACGACGACGAGCGCACCGTCCTGCACGACCTCCTGCTGCGCGTCGCCGAAGCGCACGGCTGACCGCTATTCGTGCAGGTCGGCCGCCAGCGCCCCCACGACGTTCTGCAGCCACCCACGCTCGGCGTCGTCGGCCGGCAGGCGGCGCAGCCGGCGGGTCGCCCAGCTCGCCAGCAGCCCGCGCGAGCCGACCGCCACCAGCGGCCCGACGATCGCATAGCGCCCGTCCTCGAGGGCGACGAGGCAGCCCGGCACGTCGCGGCGCACGCGCAGCTGCGCGACGACCGCGGTGCCCGCGACGGCGCGCGCGTGCGCCGCGTCGCCCTCCAGGGCGATCTGGCCGAACGGCGCGATGGAGAAGGTGGGACGGCGGCCCTCCATGAGCCGCGGCGGGCGCGGCGGCGGGCCGATCGGCCCCCGGCGCCAGCGCTCGACGATGGTGTGCACGTCGCGCGAGAGCTCTGAGCGCAGCAGGACGTGCAGGCGATCGCCGACGCGCAGGACGGTCGAGCCGCGCGGCGGGATGGCCTCGCGGTCGCGCACGATGACGTTGACCACGGCCTCGCGCGGGAGCCCGAGATCGCGCACGCGCGCGCCCACGACGGCGTCGCCCTCGGCGACGGGGTACTCGAGCACCTCCGCGCCCAGGCGCCTGATCGTCCCCGCCTCGGCCAGGGGACGCGGCAGCGCCGGCTCGTCGGTGGTGGCGCCCAGCGAGCGCGCCACCGGCTCGAAGGTCGTGCCCTGGATGAGCGTCGAGAGCAGCACGGCGAAGAAGACGACGTCGAAGAGCTGCGTGCTTCCGCCCACCCCGTCGATGACGGGGAAGGTGGCGAGCACGACGGGCACGGCGCCGCGCAGGCCGGCCCCCGACAGCACGGTCCGCTCGGGCCACGTGAAGCGCAGGGGCAGCGTCGCGACCGCCACGGCCACCGGGCGCGAGACGAACACGAGCACGAGCGCGAGCACCGTGCCGCGGACCGCCACGTCGTCGAGGTGGCTGGGGAAGACGAGCAGCCCGAGCGCGACGAACAGCGTGACCTGGGCCACCCAGGCGAGGCCCTGGTGGAAGGAGGTCACGGTCTGCTGAGCGGGGATGCCCGACGTGCCGAGCGCCAGCCCGGCGAGGTAGACCGCGAGAAAGCCCGAGCCGTGCAGCGCGTCGGCGCCGCCGAAGGCCAGCGCGGCGACGGCGAGCGTGGCCACCGGGTACAGGCCGGCGGTGGCGAGCGTCACCCGTCGCAGCGTCCACACCGCGGCAGCCCCGACGAGGACGCCGATGACCAAGCCGATCCCGAGCTGGCGGACGAAGAGGACCGCCATGTCGGCGATGCCGTAGTCGTCGCGCGTCAGCCACTCGATGAAGCCGAGCACGAGCAGGACGGCCACGGGGTCGTTGAAGCCCGATTCGCCCTCGAGCGTGGTCGCCAGCCGTCGCTTGAGCGTCGACGCGCGCAGCAGCGCGAAGATCGCCGCGCCGTCCGTGGCGCACAGCACCGAGCCGAGCAGCATCCCGTTGAGCGTCGAGAGGTCGAAGAGCCACACCGCGGCGAAGCCCGTGACGAACGCCGTGACGACGGTGCCGACGATGGCCAGGCTCAGGGCGGGCGTCAGCACCGGGCGGATCTCGAGCAGCCCGGAGGTGAGGCCGCCTTCGAAGAGGATGAGGGCCAGAGCGATGATCCCGATCCGGCGCGCGAGCCGGTAATCGCTGAACTCGATGAGGCCGAGGCCGTCCGAGCCGATGGCCATGCCGAGGAAGAGGAAGAGCAGCAGGCCCGGCACGCGCAGGCGCCCGGCGACGAGCGAGGCGAGCATCCCGGCGGCCAGCAGCGCGCCGGCGATCAGGATGAGTTGGCCGTCCGCCAGAACGGGAGCATATGACGCGGTCGGTGAGAACCGTTCTCATCGGCGCTACCATCGCGAGCGATGCAGTCGTGGGCCGAGCACGCCGACCGCCGCCTCACCGAGGCCGGCTTCCGCCGCGGGGGCGCGCGCACCGCGGTCATCGCGCTGCTCGACCGGCAGGCCTGCGCGCTGAGCGCGTACGAGATCGAAGACGCCCTGCGGGCCGACGGCCGCGGCGTGGCCCGAGCGTCGGTCTACCGCGTGCTCGACGAGCTCGTCGGGCTCGCGCTGGTGACGCGCGTCGAGGTCGGGCAGGGCGCGACGCGCTACGAGGCGGCGCGCCCCGACGGCCACCACCATCACCACATGGTCTGCGATCGCTGCGGCGACGTGCAGCCGTTCGCCGACGAGGATCTCGAGCGCGCCGTCGACCGCGTGGCGGGGCGTGTCGCCTTCGCCGTGGCCGAGCACGAGGTCGTGCTCCACGGCGAGTGCGCCGACTGCCGGGCGTAGCGTATGGCACGATCTCCTCAGTGACGGGCGGTCCCGCAGCGGCGCAGCGCCTGAGCGACCTCGCGCGGCTGCGGCGCGTCCGCGACCGGATCGACCGGGAGTACGCGCGGCCGCTGGACGTCGAGGCGCTGGCCCGCGACGCGCACATGTCAGCCGGCCACTTCAGCCGCGCGTTCAAGCTCGCCTACGGCGAGTCGCCCTACGGCTACCTGATGACGCGGCGCATCGAACGAGCGATGGCCCTGCTGCGGCGCGGCGACCTCAGCGTCACCGAGATCTGCTTCGAGGTCGGCTGCTCGTCGCTGGGCACCTTCAGCACCCGCTTCACCGAGCTGGTCGGCGTCCCGCCCAGCGTCTACCGGCGCCGCGCGGCGGGCGCGACGGCGGGCATGCCATCGTGCGTCGCCAAGCAGGTGACCAGGCCGATCAGGAATCGAGAAGCGCCGGTCCCGGGCCGCCTCTAACGTGGCGGCCATGGACCTCACCATTCACTCGACCCTCCTCCCGCACGACGATCCGGACGCCTCCGTGGCCTTCTATCGCGACACCCTCGGCTTCGAGGTGCGCAACGACGTCGAGTACGGCGGGATGCACTGGATCACGGTCGGCCCGCCCGACCAGCCCGGCACGTCGATCGTCCTGTACCCGCCGCAGGCCACCCCGGGGATCACCGACGACGAGCGCCGGACCATCGCGGAGATGATGGCCAAGGGCACCTACGCCAGCATCAACCTGGCCACCGGCGACGTCGACGGCACCTTCGCGCGCCTGCAGGCCGGCGACGCCGAGGTCGTGCAGGAGCCGACCGATCAGCCGTACGGCATCCGCGACTGCGCCTTCCGCGATCCCGCGGGCAACCTGATCCGCATCCAGGAGCTGCGCTGAGCGCCGCCGCAAAGCACCCGTGATGAGCATCGCCACCACGTCGGACGCCCGCTCGCCTGCGGCGCCCCTCGCCGACCGCCACGACCTGATCCGCGTGCACGGCGCGCGCGTGAACAACCTCAAGGACGTGAGCATCGAGATCCCCAAGCGCCGGCTGACGGTGTTCACCGGCGTCTCGGGCTCGGGCAAGAGCTCGCTGGTCTTCGGCACGATCGCCGCGGAGTCCCAGCGGCTCATCAACGAGACCTACAGCGCCTTCGTGCAGGGCTTCATGCCCACCCTGGCGCGCCCGGAGGTCGACCTGCTCGAGGGCCTGACCACCGCGATCATCGTCGACCAGGAGCGCATGGGCTCCAACCCGCGCTCGACGGTCGGCACCGCGACCGACGCCGACGCCATGCTGCGCATCCTGTTCAGCCGGCTCGGCAAGCCGCACATCGGCTCGCCCGGCGCGTACTCCTTCAACGTCGCCTCCGCGCACGGGAGCGGCGGGATCACGGTCGAGCGCGGCGACAAGACGATCACCAGGAGCGCCAGCTTCAGCCGCACCGGGGGCATGTGCCCGCGCTGCGAAGGCCGCGGCTCGGTCAGCGACTTCGACCTCGCCGCGCTCTACGACGCCAGCAAGTCGCTCAACGAGGGCGCGCTCACCATCCCCGGCTACAGCATGGAGGGCTGGTACGGCCGCATCTTCCGCGGCTCGGGCTACTTCGATCCGGACAAGCCGATCAAGAAGTTCAACAAGCGCGAGCTGCACGACCTGCTCTACCGCGAGCCGACCAAGATCAAGGTCGAAGGGATCAACCTCACCTACGAGGGGCTGATCCCGAAGATCCAGAAGTCGATGCTGTCCAAGGACGTCGACGCGATGCAACCGCACATCCGCGCGTTCGTGGAGAAGGCGGTGGTGTTCACCACCTGCCCCGACTGCGAGGGCACCCGCCTCAGCGAGGCGGCCCGATCGTCGAAGATCGACGGCGTCAGCATCGCCGACGTCTCCGCGATGCAGATCTCCGACCTCGCGGAGTGGGTGCGCGGCCTCGACGAGCCGTCGGTGGCGCCGCTGCTCCAGGCGCTCGGCGACGCCCTCGAGTCGTTCGTCGAGATCGGGCTCGGCTACCTGTCGCTCAACCGGCCGTCGGGGACCCTGTCGGGCGGCGAGGCCCAGCGCACCAAGATGATCCGCCACCTTGGGTCATCGCTCACCGACGTGACCTACGTCTTCGACGAGCCGACGATCGGGCTGCACCCTCACGACGTCGAGCGGATGAACGAGCTGCTGGTGCGGCTGCGCGACAAGGGCAACACGGTGCTCGTCGTCGAGCACGAGCCGGAGACGATCGCGATCGGGGACCACGTCGTCGATCTCGGCCCCGGCGCCGGCTCCGGCGGAGGCCAGGTGGTCTTCGAGGGCGCCGTCGAGGCGCTGCGGGCGAGCGACACCGTCACCGGGCGCCATCTGGACGACCGCGCCGCCTTGAAGGAGTCGGTGCGCGAGCCGTCGGGCGCGCTCGAGGTGCGCGGCGCCGCCACCAACAACCTGCAGGACGTCGACGTCGACATCCCGCTCGGCGTGCTCGTCGTGGTGACCGGCGTGGCCGGGTCGGGGAAGAGCTCGCTCATCAACGGCTCGGTCTGCGGCCGGGACGGCGTGGTGACGATCGACCAGGGCGCGATCCACGGCTCGCGGCGCAGCTACCCGGCGACGTACACGGGGCTGCTCGAGCCGATCCGCAAGGCCTTCGCGAAGGCCAACGGCGTCAAGCCGGCGCTCTTCAGCGCGAACTCCGAGGGCGCCTGCCCCAACTGCAACGGCGCCGGCGTCGTCTACACCGAGCTGGCGATCATGCAGAGCGTCGCCACCACGTGCGAGGAGTGCGAGGGCAAGCGGTTCGACGCCTCGGTGCTCGAGTACTGCCTCGGTGGCCGCGACATCAGCGAGGTGCTCGCGATGTCGGTCTCCGAGGCCGAGGCGTTCTTCGCCGACGGCGACGCGCGCACGCCGGCAGCGCACAGGATCCTCGGCCGGCTCGCCGACGTCGGGCTCGGCTACCTGACGATCGGCCAGCCGCTCACCACGCTGTCCGGCGGCGAGCGCCAGCGCCTCAAGCTCGCGACACACATGGCCGAGGACGGTGGCGTCTACGTCCTCGACGAGCCGACCACCGGCCTGCACCTCGCCGACGTCGCGCAGCTGCTCGGCCTGCTCGACCGGCTCGTGGACTCCGGCAAGTCGGTCATCGTCATCGAGCACCACCAGGGGGTCATGGCGCACGCCGACTGGATCATCGACCTCGGCCCCGGCGCCGGCCACGAGGGCGGCCGGATCGTCTTCGAAGGCACGCCCGCCGACCTCGTCGCCGCTCGCAGCACCCTGACGGGCGAGCACCTGGCGGCCTACACGTCGGGGTGAAGCGGCGCGCAGGCGCGGATCGTCGTGCCCTGGCCGGCGCGGCTGTGCACCGTGAGCGTGCCGCCGATGGCGTCGAGGCGGTCCTCGAGGCCCCGCAGGCCCGAGCCGCTCGCCAGGCTCGCCCCGCCCACGCCGTCGTCGCTGACCTCGGCCACCAGCGTGCCGTCGTCGACCTCGATGGTGACCGAGGCCTGCGACGCCTGCGCGTACTTGGCCACGTTGGTCAGCGCCTCGGCCACGGTGAAGTAGATCGCGGCCTCGACCGCCGGCGCGGCGCGCTCCGGCGCGACGCGCACGTCGACCGGGAACGGGCAGCGGGCGACGAGGCCGTCCATCGCGGCGCCGAGGCCGTGCTCGCCGAGCACCGCCGGGTGGATCCCGTGGGCGAGGTCGCGCAGCTCGGCCAGCCCCTCGCGCAGCTGCTCGGACGCCTCGACGACGACCTCCTCGGCGGGCGTGCCCTTGGCCCGCACCTCGGCGCGCTTCAACGTCAGCGAGACGAGCACGAGGCGCTGCTGGGCGCCGTCGTGCAGGTCGCGCTCGATGCGCCGCCGCGCGGCGTCGGCGGCCTCGACGATCCGCGCGCGCGAGGCGCGCAGCTCCTCGTTGCGGGCCCGCTCGACCTCGCGGTCGCGCAGCGCCTCCTCCGCGGCGCGCCGCTCGGTCACGTCGAACATCGCGCCGTCGATCCACAGCCGGCCGCCCGAGCCCGGCACCAGCTGCCCGCGATCGAGGACCCAGCGCACCTCGCCGTCAGCGCGCACGATGCGGTACTCCAGGGCGAAGGACAGCTCGTGCTGGGCGGCGTCCTGCACGGCCCGCTCGAGCATCTCGCGGTCGTCGGGATGGACGATGCTCAGCAGTGTGCGCCGCGTGCTGGCCACGAAGTTCGACGGCAGGTAGCCCGCGATGCGCTCGATCTCGTCGCTGATGAGCTCGACCACGTGCCCGGAGTGCCACGCCGAGCGATAGATCGCGCCGGGCACGTTGAGCATGAGGGCCCGCATGAGCCGGTCGTCGGAGCGCTGGCGCGCCGCGCGCAGGCCCGCGCCGGCGCGCGCGAGCAGCTCGCCGCGGGTGAACGGCCGGTGCAGGTAGTCGTCGGCGCCGGCGGCGAGCGCCGCGTCCGACCGGCCGCCCTTGGCGGTGATGGCCAGCATCCAGGCGCCGTCCAGGCGCGGGTCGGCGTGCAGCGCCCGGCACAGGTCCGGGGTGTCGAGGCCGCCCGGGTCGCGGTCGACGATGACGAGATCGGCCGGCGCCTCGCCCAGCGCGCGCAGCGCGGACTTCGCGTCGGGCGCCACGCGGGTCGCGTGCCCGGCCGCCCGCAGCCAGGGATGGACCTCGCGCTCGGTGGCGCCGACCACCAGCACTCCGGCCTGCCGGCGCCGGACGGATCCAGAATCGGGCACCGCCCGATTATTCAGCCCCGGCTCAGCTCGTACGTTCCGGGCTCGATCTCGGCCGCCCGGCGGCGGTACGTGCTCCACAGCCACGGCCACTGGCTGGGGTCGTTGCCGTTCTCGTCGAGGTACCAGCTCGTGCAGCCCGTGTGCCACACGGTGCCGGCCAGGGCCTGGCGCAGCTCACGGTCGTAGGCCTCGAGCGCCTCGGGACGCAGCTCGATGGTCTGGGCGCCGGCCCGCGCCAGCTCGTCGAGGGCGGCCATCACGTGCCGCATCGCGGCCTCGAGCGTGTAGATGACCGAGCCGGCGCCGCCGTTGGTGTTGGGGCCATAGAGCAGGAACAGGTTCGGGAAGCCGGGCACGCTCATCCCCAGGTACGCTCGCGCGACGTCCGCCCACGCCTCGGCCAGCGTGCGGCCGCCGGCGCCGATGACCTCCATCGGCGCGACGAAGGCATGGCTCTCGAAGCCCGTGGCCAGCACGAGGACGTCCGCGGCGCGCTCGACGCCGTCCTCGGTCCGGATCCCGCCCGGCGTGATGGCGGCGATCCGGTCGACGACGAGGTCGACGTTGAGCTGCGTGAGGGTCGGATACCAGTCGTCGGTGAGCATGATGCGCTTGCAGCCCACCTCGTCACGCGGCGTGACCTTGCGCCGCAGCTCGGGGTCCTCGACGGCCGCGGTGATCTGACGCCGCGCCACGGCCTGGAAGGGCCGGCGCAGCCAGCGCCTGCTCGTGAGCGCTGCCGTGGCGAGCTCCATGAAGGCGAAGACGACGGCGCGGTCCAGGCGCTGCAGGATCGGGAAGCGCGCGAAGAGCCGCTGGACGCGCGGCGGGTAGGCGAAGTCCATCTTCGGGATCGTCCAGCCCGGCGACCGCTGGTAGACGTCGACGTGCTCGACGAGCGGCTGGATGGCCGGCACCACCTGGATGGCGCTGCACCCCGTGCCGACGACCGCCACGCGCCGGCCCTCGAGGTCGACGTCGTGGCGCCAGCGGGCGGTGTGGAAGGCCGGGCCGGCGAAGCTGTCGAGGCCGGGGATGGCCGGCACCTTCGGCACCGAGAGCTGGCCGCAGGCCGTGAGCAGAACGTCCGCCTCGTGCGGCCCCGCGCTCGTCTGCAGCACCCACTTGCGCCGCTCGCCGTCCCAGCGCGCCTGCTGCACCTCGGTCGACGTGCGGATCCGCTGCATCACCCCGTGCTCGCGCGCGACGTCCTCGAGATAGGCCTGAATCTCGGCCCGAGGGGCGTAGCGGCGCGACCAGCGCGGGTTGGGGGCGAAGGAGAACTCGTAGAGGTGGGAGGGGACGTCGCACGCGGCCCCGGGGTAGGTGTTGTGGTGCCAGACGCCGCCGATCCGCTCGCCGCGCTCGAAGACGGTGACGTCCTCATAGCCGGCGCGGCGCAGCATGGTGATGGCGCCGACGCCGCCGAAGCCGCCGCCCACGACGGCGATCGAGGGCGAACGACGGTGGCCGTTGTGCTGCGGAGGGGTGCTCACGTCCCTGCAGACTATTTCGCGGCCGCAGCGCGCGCGACCATGCCGCGGCTCGCGCCGGCCAGCAGGTAGGCGGCGACGAGCATCGCGGCGATCGAGGCCCCGGCGGCGGTGCCCGCGTAGTAGGAGAGATACAGCCCGCCGACGCCGGCCACGACCGCGACCGCGGCCGACACCGCCATCATCGGGCCCATGCGGCGTGCCACGAGCCGCGCGGCGGAGGCCGGGGCGACGAAGAGGGCGACCACGAGCAGGTTGCCCAGCCCCTGCACCGCGACCAGCAGAGCGAGGGCCACGAGCGCGAGCAGCGCGAGGTCCGCCACCAGTGGCCGCACGCCGATGCCCGGCGCGCTGAGGCGATCGAAGCCGACGGCGAGCAGCCGCGCGTGCAGCAGCGCGAGCGCTGCGACGACGAGGACGGCCAGCCCCGCGGCGAGACCCAGGTCGGTGTCCGAGACGCCGAGGACGTCGCCGAAGAGCAGGCTCTGAAGCCCGGGCGGCGAGGAGGGCGAGAGGGCGAGCAGGACGCCGGCGCCGAAGAGCGTGGTCACGACCACCGCCACGGCGGTGTCGCGCCCGATGGCCGGCACCTGGCCCGCGGCGGCGATCGCGACCGCGGCCACCAGCAGCCCCGCGGCGCCGCCGAGCAGCAGCGGAATGCCCGTGAGGGCGGCGAGGACGAGCCCCGGCAGCAGGGCGTGGGCCAGCGACTCCGCGCTGTAGGAGAGGTTGTAGAAGACGATCCAGCACCCCAGCGCTCCGCCGGCCACGCCCAGCAGCGCGACCTCGAGCAGCGCGCGCCGCCCGACCGGGTCGGCCCACGGATCGGTGAGCGTGTGCAGCGCGGCGAGCATCAGTGGCGATGGTGAGGCGCCACGGCGGCGCGCAGCTCGCCGCCGGGCAGCTCGACGATCTCGCCGGCGTAGGTGGCCTCGAGCACGGCGCGGTCCAGGGTGGCCTCGGGCCGGCCGAAGGCGACCTGGCGGCCGTTGAGGCACAGCACGCTGTCCCACGCGCGCGCCTGGTCGATGTCGTGGGTGGTGATCATCACGCCACGCCCCTCGGCGGCGAGCTGCCCGAGCAGCCCCTCCAACTGGCGGGTGCTCGGCGCGTCGAGGCCGGTGAACGGCTCGTCGAGGAGGATGACCCGCGCGTCCTGCACCAGCGCCCGAGCGACGAGCACGCGCTGGCGCTGTCCACCCGAGAGGTCGCCGAAGGTCGCGTTCGCCTGCTGGGCCAGGCCGACCGCCTCCAGGGCCGCCCGCGCGGCGCGGCGCTGCGCGCGCCCCGGCCGCCGCCACCACGGCAGCGTCGAGATCGATCCCATGAGCGCGACGTCGAGCGCGCTGACGGGGAAGTCCAGGCGCGAGCGCTCGGTCTGCGGCACGACGGCGAAGCGCGCCGGCGCCTCCAGCGTCCCGGCCATGGGCGCAAGCTCGCCGAGCAGTACGCGCAGCAGCGTGGTCTTGCCGCCGCCGTTGGGGCCGAGGACGCCCATCCGCTCGCCGGCGTGCAGGGTGAAGGACACGTCGGTGAGCACCGGCGTCGTGCCGTAGCCGGTGGCCAGGCCCTCGGCCCGCACGAGGGTCAGATCCCCACCAGCGGGCATCCCCGCGCTCCCCCGGTGAAGCCGCGCACCATCGCGTCGGCGTTGGCGCGCTCCATGGCCAGGTAGGTGGCCCCGCGCGACCCCTTGGGCCCTAGGGTGTCGCCGTAGAGCTCGTGATCGCTCGTCGCGCCGGTCTGGCTCGCGATGGCCCGGGCGAGCTTGGGGTTGATCGAGCTCTCCGGAAAGACGGCCCTGACGCCCTCGCGCCGGATGAGCCGCGTCAGCCGCGCGACGTCGCCGGCCGACGGCTGGGCCTGCGTGCTCTGCGAGGGGATGACGGCGCCCACCACCTCGATGGCGTAGCGCCGCGCGAAGTAGTCGAAGGCGTCGTGATCGGTGACGAGCTTGCGCCGGCCCGCGGGCACTTCGCGCATGCACGCCGCGATGCCACGGTCGAGACCGCGCAGCCGGGCCAGGTAGGCGGCGGCGTTGCGGGCGTAGAGCTCGCGCGCACCGGGGTTGGCCGCGGTCAGCGCGTCGCGGATCGCAGTCACCGCCGCCATCGCGTTGCGCGGGTCATGCCACCAGTGCGCGTCGTAGCGCGAGGCCTCGCGGCCCGCGCTCTGCCCCGGGATCTTCGCCGGGACGAGCGCGCCGAGGTCGACGACCTCCGGGGCGCCGCCCGCCGCCTCGACGACGTCGCCCATCCAGCGGTCGAGCCCGTCGCCGTTGACGAGCACGACCGCGGCGTTGGCGGTCTCGCGGACGTCCGAAGGGCGCGGCTCGTAGTCGTGGGGATCGGTGTTGGGCTTGAGCACCTGCACGACCTGGGCCCGCTCGCCGCCCACGGCGCGGGCGAAGTCGGCGATCTGGGTCGTCGTGGCGACGACCTTCACCTGGCCGGGCGCGGCGCTCCCACCGCCCGCGCCGCACCCGCCGGCCAGCAGCGCGAGCGCGCCGACCGCGACCGCCGCGGCCGCCGGGCGGCGCGCGGCGAGCACCCGCGCGATCGCCACCGCCACGAACACCCCGCCGGCGAGCACGGCGATGGCCGGCCCCGGAGGCGTGTTGACCTGTACCGACAGCCACAGTCCCGCCACGCCCTCCACGGCCACCAGGGCGACCGTGGCGAGCTGCCACGGACGCAGGCGCGAGCAGACCAGCCGCGTGGTGGCGGCCGGGACGACGAGCAGCGCGGTGGCCAGCAGCGCGCCCAGCGTCGAGAGGGCGGCGACGGCCACGAGGGCCACGAGGGCGAGCAGGGCGATGTCGGGCGCCGCGGAGCGGGCCCCCAGCGCGCGCGCCGACGCGGGATCGAAGCCCGTCGCCAACCAGCGCTGCTCGAGCAGCAGCCCGCCGGCGATCACGATGGCGGCGCTGACGGCGGCGAAGGCGTAGTCGCCGCCGTCGACGAGCAGCAGGCTGCCGAAGAGCAGCGTCTCGACGCTCCCGGCCGAGTGGAAGACGTCGCTGGCGAGGATCACGCCGACGGCCAGCGCGGCGACGAGCACGAGCGCGGTGTGCGAGTCGTAGCGGTCGCGCGCGCCCTCGCGGCGCGCCAGCAGGCCGACGGCGAGGGCGACCAGGGCGGCGGTCGCGCCGGCGCCGAGGACGGCCCCGAAGCCGAGGCCGTCGGCGAGGACGAGGCCCGGAAAGGCGGCGGTGCCGACCGCGTGGGCGTAGAAGGCCAGCCCGCGCAGGACGATCCAGGTGCCGATGAGCCCGCCCGCCACCGCGAGGATGAGGACCTCCACGATCCCGTGTTGCACGAACGGCAGCTGGAACGGCTCGAGCATCGGCCGCCCACAGTACCGGAATGAGACTCGTTCTTGTTTGTGAGCCGCCGCCGGAAGCGGCACCTCCCAGTCCTCGCTTCGCGCGCGACGGGCGGCGGCCCACTCCTCCACCTCGCACCGCGCCGCGCGGTGAGGAGCCGACCGCCGGGGCATCCCTCGCAGACCGGGTCCAGGACGGTCTGCACGCCCCGGCGAACGGCTCTCGTCGAGGGTGACGACGGCCCCGTCAGCTGCCGGTAAGGCCGCGCGGGATTTAGCGGTTCTTCAAGAAGACTTAGCCAACGCTCAGGAATCTCGCGTCATCCTGGTATGAGATGAGAATCCTGATCGCCGAAGACGAGCGCCGTTTGGCCGGCGCCATCGCCCGTGGACTGCGTCGCGAGGGGATGGCCGTCGACATCACCCACGACGGCGCCTCGGCCCTGATGAAGGCCCGCGTGTTCCCCTACGACGTGGTCGTGCTCGACCGCGACCTGCCCGAGCTGCACGGCGACGAGGTCTGCCGGCGGCTCTCCGGCGACGAGCGCGAGACCAAGGTCCTCATGCTCACGGCCGCCGACGGCCTCGACGACGTCGTCGACGGGCTCACGCTCGGCGCCGACGACTACCTGCCCAAGCCCTTCGAGTGGAAGGAGCTCGTCGCCCGCATCCGCGCGCTGGCACGGCGCGCGGGCCGCGCGCGCCCGGCGGTGCTGCGCCGCGGCGACCTCGAGCTCGATCCCGCCCGGCGCAGCGTCACACGCGCGGGCGCCGAGCTCGACCTGACGCCGAAGGAGTTCGGCGTCCTCGAGGCCCTGATGTCGGCCGACGGCGCCGCGGTCTCCGCCGAGGACCTGCTGCAGCAGGTGTGGGACGAGCACGCCGACCCCTTCACCAACACCGTGCGGATGACGATCATGACCCTGCGGCGCAAGCTCGGCGAGCCGGCGGTGCTCGAGACGGTCATGGGTGCCGGCTACCGGGTCTGATGCCGCGCCCCACGGTCCGCCTGCGCATGACCCTGCTCTACGCGGGGGTCTTCCTGCTGGCCGGGGCCGCGCTGCTGACCGTCAGCTACATCCTCGTGCGCAACAACCTGACCGCGGACCACGTGACCGTGGGCTCCAGCCCGGCCGACGAGTTGCGGCGCGCCATCCAGCGCGAGGTGGCCGACGACGCCCTGCACCGCCTGCGCATCCAGTACGCCATCGCCCTCGCCGCGATGACCCTGCTGTCGGTCCTGCTCGGCTGGCTCGTCGCCGGCCGCGTCCTGCGCCCGCTGCAGCAGATCACGGCGACGGCGCGCCGCGTCTCGCAGGACACGCTCGACGAGCGGATCGCCCTGGAGGGCCCGCGCGACGAGCTCAAGGAGCTGGCCGACACCTTCGACGCCATGCTCGAGCGCCTCTCGGGCGCCTTCGCCAGCCAGCGGCGGTTCGTGGCCAACGCGTCGCACGAGTTGCGCACGCCGCTGACCGTGATGCGCACCGAGCTCGAGGTCACGCTCGCCGATCCCGACGCCACCAACGCCGAGCTGCGGACCATGGCCGAGGCGGTGCACGACGCGATGGACCGCACCGAGCGCCTCGTGCAGTCGCTGCTGACCCTCGCGCGCTCGGAGGGCGCGGTCACGCGGCGCGACCCGCTGGACCTGGCGAGCGCGGCGCGCCTGGCCCTCGGCCACGCGGCGCGCGACGCCGAGGCCGCCGGCCTGTCGGTCACGGCCGACCTGCACCCGGCCCCGGTGGCCGGGGACCGGCGCCTGCTCGAGAGCCTCGTGGCCAACCTGGTCGAGAACGCCGTCGGCCACAATCGCCCGGGAGGTCGCGTGTCGGTCACGACCTCCAGCCGCGGCGGGCGCAGCCTCGTCGAGGTCGTCAACGACGGTGAGGTGCTCGATCCCGCGGTCCTGCCCAGCCTGCTGGAGCCCTTCCAGCGCATCGACCGCGGCGCGCGCGGCGACGGCGCCGGCCTCGGGCTGTCGATCGTGCGCTCGGTCGCCCATGCCCACGGCGGCGTCGTGGCGCTCGCCGTCTGCCCCGACGGCGGCCTGCGCGCCACCGTGACCCTGCCGCGCGCCGAAGCGGCGGAGCCCACCCAACCTGACCGCTACTCTCGGGAGCGTGCCCATGCCTGAGCGCAGACCCCTCCTGCGCCGCGCGGCCTACCTGGCCGCCGTGACCACCACCGTCGCCATCTTCGCCGGCTCGCTGGCCGGCATCGCGAGCACCCAGGGACAGGCCAAGCCCAACGGCGACGCCGCCGCCCTGGCCCGCAAGCTCCAGCACCGCGAGGACGTGCGCATGTCCGGCCGCGGCCACTGCCACCGCGCGCCGGTGGCGCCCGCGGCGCCGACGTCGCAGCGCGCGGTCTAGCGCCGCGCCCTCACCGCTCCGCCCGCGAGCCGCGCCCGGGCAGCGCGTTCTCCGGATAGGGCTCGAGGTCATCGGCGAAGCGCGGCGTCGCCTCCACGCGCTCGATCCACGCGCTGACCGCCGGGCGCGCGGCCAGGTCCACGTCGACGTCGCCCGCCAGATGGACGTAGGCCCAGAGCGCGAGGTCGGCGACCGTGTATCGATCGCCCGCCACCCACGCGCGCCCGCCCAGATGCGCCTCGAGCCCGTCGATCGCCGCCTCGCCACGGGCGAGGCAGTTGGCATAGACCTCGGGCGAGAGCGCGTCGCGGCCGGTGAGGCGCCAGAAGCGCGCGCGGCCGAGGTTGGGCTCGACGTCGTTCTGCTCGGCGAACATCCACTGGTGCACGTGCGCTCGCGCCACCGGGTCGGCCGGCAGCAGGTCCGTGCCCTCGGCAAGGTAGAGCAGGATGGCGGCCGACTCGGCGATGGCCGTCCCGTCGGCCAGTTCCAGCACCGGCGTGCGTCCGAGCGGGTTGCGCCGACGGTACTCCGGCGCGGCGGTGTCGCCGCCGAAGATGTCCACGCCCACGCGCCGGTAGGGGCGCTCGAGCTGGGCGAGCAGGACCCGCGCCTTGAGGCAGTTGGCCGACGCGGCGTAGTCGTAGAGGGTGAGGTCGGTCATGCGCCGACAACGCTCTCAAAGAGGCGAGCGTGAGGTCTAGCGCCTGCGCGCCCGGACCACGCGGACGTAGACCGCCCGGCCGCGGGCGTCGCCGTCCTTGGAGGCCGTCCGCGCGGTGATCCGATAGAGCCCGGGCCGGCGCAGGCTCACCGCGGCACGCCAGTTCGTCAGGCGCCGGGTGCCGCTGACGATGCGCACGCGATGGAACTTCCCGTCGGCGCCCTGGCGCTCGAGCAGCACCGCGACGGCGACCGACGGGCGCACGCGCCCGGACAGCCCCAGGCTGCTGCCCGCCCTCACCCGCCTGGGCGTGCCGTGCGTCGTCAGCGCCGGCCTCACCTGCACTCCGAGCGCCTTGGACGTCACACCGGCGGCCACCGCCCGCACGTCGCCTCCGCGCCGCCAGGGCACCCGCACGACCCACGAGCCGTCGATCAGCGCGGTGGTGCGCGCCACCGTGACCCAGGCGCCGCTGCCGCCGCGCTTCTGCAGGGCGACGACCTCGCCGGCGCCGGCGGTCGAGTCGGGGCGGATGACCGTGCCCTTGAACACGGCATCGGCGCCGTAGTCGACGGAGTCGGCGGAGCTCTGCAGGCTGATCTCGCCGTGCGCGACGATCGGCCCGGCCAGCGCCGCCGCGCGGCGGCGCAGCTCGGGCAGCTGGGCGTAGAGAGCGTCGCCGGGGCACTCCGTGCTGTCGCCGTCGCGGTGCCCGGAGATGCGCTGCATGGCCACCGGCGTGCCGGAGGAGTAGCGGTTCAGGCTGCCGCCGCCGGAGATGATCGTCAGCCCGCCTTCGCACGGGACGCCGTGCAGGGTGAGCTTCCAGCCCAGCAGCTGGGTGATCGACGCCATCGCGGCCTCGGGGATGGGCACGGAGGTGAAGGTGCCGAGCACGGCGACGCCGGTGGACTGCGAGTTGTAGCCCTGCGCGTGCGCGCCGATGACCGCTTGGTCGACCCCGCCCGCGCGCCCTTCGAAGACCTGCCCGTACTGGTCGACGAGGAAGTTGTAGCCGATGTCGTTCCAGCCGTTGGTGTCGCGGTGGTACTTGGCGATCGCGAGGACCATCGAGGCCGACTGATCGGGCGTGTAGTCGTTGGCGGTGACGGTGTGATGGACGAAGGCCATCTGCACGACGCCGTAGTCGGGCGCCGCCCGCGGCGGGACGGCGGCGGCCCCCCATGCCGCGCGCGGGATGATCGTGGGCGGCGTCCCGGGAGCCGCCTGCTGCCTGGGCGCGGCCGCCGCACGTGCGACGGCCCGGCGGCGAGCGGCGGCGGGCACGGAGACGAAGTGCACGCGCAGCGCGCCGCGCAGCGGCGCCGAGGAGCGCAGCTGCAGCTCGTCGCAGCCCCCGGCCCAGACGGGATCGGACGCCCGCTCGCCGGTGCCGGTATCGGGCGCGTGGTCGCCGTGGACGGCGAGCGCCACCCAAGGACTCCACCCGCCACCGCGACGGCGCACGCGCACCTCGAAGCGCCCGCGCTGCGCGTCGGGGCCGCGCACGCCGAGCAGGTCGAAGCGCCGTGGCGCGCGCAGCACCCGGCTCGTGGCGCCCTCGAAGTCCCCGGGGACGACGGCCATGCCGAAGCCGCGTGCCCGTGCCGGCGCGCCCCTCCCGAGGGCGCTGAGCGGCCGCGCCAGCAGCGATCCCAGGCCGGCGGCCGCGCCGAGGACGAGGGCGCGCCGACGCGTGATCGTCGTGGCACCCACCGCCGCGAGCGTAGCTCGCCGTGCGGAGGACGCAACGCCTGCACGATCTCCTGCCACATGCCTAGGACTCGCCAGGCCGGCGCGAGTTGCGGTCGCGTTAGCGCTGGTGGTCTCGGTCGCGCTGCTGGCCTACACGGCGACGGCGACGGGCTCGAGGCCCACCGCCGGCTCGCTGGCGCACTCGGCGCCGAGCCAGCGCTCGCCGTAGGTGCGCATGCCCTCGATGATCGGGATGAGCGCGCGGCCCTTGTCGGTCAGCGAGTACTCGACGCGGGGCGGGACCTCGGCGTAGGTCTGGCGCTCGACGATCCCCTCTTCCTCCAGGGCGCGCAGGCGCAGGGAGAGGGTGCGGGGGCTGATCCCGTTCAGCGACCGCTCCAGCTCGCAGAAGCGCGAGCGCCCCTCGGCCAGATCACGCACCAGCAACAGCGTCCACTTGCCGCAGACGATGTCCGCCGTACGGCAGACAGGACAGGTGGAATCGGACGCCATGTCCCAACACTTTACCAAGTGAAGTTAGGCCAACCGTCGGCCATGGCTCAAATGCGGGGCCCATCGGCCGACCAAACGCGCATGCGCATGCGCTCGCTCGCCAATGCCCTGCCGCGGCTCGCCGGCCTCCCGGACGAGCTCTGGGATCGCCGTCACCGCGGCATCGTCGCGGTGCTGTGGCTGCACGTGCCGGCGCTCGCCGCCTACGGCCTGCTCACCGGGCGCACGGTCACGCACATGGTCGTCGACCTCTCGCCGCTGGCCATCACGGCGCTGCTGGCCGGCTCACGGCGCCTGTCGCGGCGCAGCCGCTCGTGCGTCGCCGCGCTCGGGCTGATGATCGGCTCGGCCATGCTCGTCCACCTGGCCGATGGCGCCGTCCAGGCGCACTTCCTCTTCTTCGCGATGCTGCCGGTCGTCGGGCTCTACCTCGACTGGCTGCCGTTCGCGCTGTCGGTCGGCTTCGTCGTCTTCCACCACGCAGTGGTCGGCGTCATCGCCCCGGACCAGGTCTTCGGGAAGGGCACGCATACGCTGCCCGACACCATCGGCCGCGTCGCCGTCCACGCCTTCTTCGTCGTCCTCGAGATCGCGGCCCTGCTCGTCAGCTGGCGTCAGGCCGAGCTGCACGCCGCCGACCTCGAGGCCAAGAACGCCGCGCTCGACGCGCGCAACGACGAGCTCGACAGCATCGTCGCCCGCCTCGACGCCTCCATCCAGGATCGCGAGATGACGCTCGCCCGCTACGGCGAGCTGTCGGGCAGCGCGGCCGACACCGCCGCCCTCGTCCTGGCCGGCGTCGAGCGCCTGGTGGCGCAGACCGCCGCCGGCGCGCGGGCGGCCGAGGAGCAGCACGGCGCCATCGAGGACGTCGCCCGCGCCGTCGCCGACGTGCGCGCCGACGCGGCGCGCGCGGCCGAGGACGCCCTCGCCGTCGCCGCCGGCGCCGAGGACTCCCGGCGCCTGACCGCCGAGGGCGGCCAGGCCGTGGCCGCGATGGTCACGCGGATGCGCGAGGCCGGCGGTCGCGTCGAGACCGTGGCCGCCGACGTCCGCGGCCTGGCCGAGCACGTCCGGCGCGCCGGCGAGATCACGGTCGCCGTGCGCGAGCTGGCCGAGCGCTCCAACCTGCTGGCCCTCAACGCCTCGATCGAGGCGGCCCGCGCCGGCGAGCACGGCCGCGGCTTCGCCGTCGTCGCCGACGAGGTCCGCTCGCTGGCCGAGGAGTCGCGCGAGGCGACCGCCCGCATCGACGCCATCCTGGCCGAGATCGCCGGCTCGGCCGCCGCGGCCGCCGACGCCGCCACGGCCGGGGCGCGCACGGTCGAGGAGGGCGTCGCCGTCGCCGACCGGGCCACCGAGGCCATCGCGCTCCTGCAGGCCGCCGGCGAGAGCTCGGCCGGCGCGGCGCGCGACATCGCCGGCGCCGCCGAGCGCCAGCACGCGGGCATGGACCGCATCACCGCCGCCATCACCCAGGCCGGCACCACGTCGTCGTCGCTGGCGGACGCCGCCTCGGACGCCCAGGACGTGGCCGACCGTCTGCGCGCGGCCGCCAGCCGGCTCGAGGACCTGACCGCGCGCGACGTGGTCGGCGAGCCGACCGTCGCCTAGCCGCCGAGCAGGTTCCCGAGCGCCCCGCCGCCCCCGCCGCTGTTCAGCGGGGCGCCGACGCGACCTTCCGACGGCTGCACCAGCACCCAGCCCTGGCCGCCGAAGGCCATCTGGATCGACTCGCCCGAGCTGCGCCCGGTCAGCGTCTTGGACAGCTTGAAGTCGGTCTTGATCGAGGTCGTGACCCCCTGCGACCACGTGATGGCGGCCTGCGCGTCGGCGAAGGTCGGCGCCGAGCCCACGTCGAGCAGCACGGGGTTGCCGTCGGAGAGGATGGCCACCCAGCCGTCGCCGCGCAGAGCGGTGTTGAACAGGCCGCCGCCCATCATGCCGCTGGCGCCCGAGACCTTCTGGATGTCCCAGTCGATATCGGCGTCGATGGCGAGCAGGTTGCGCCCGTTGACCGTGATCTGCTCGCTGCCCTCGAGCTTGATCAGGTGCACGTGCTGAGCGCCGTCGGCCAGGAAGACCTCGCCGCTCCCGGAGACCTTCATCAGGTCCTGACCCTCGCCCGTGAGCGCCTTCTTCATGAACTTCGACACTCCGCCGGCCCCGGCGTGCTCGAAGGTGACGTCGCCCTGGTAGGCGACCATCGACCCCTGCTTGGCGCGGATGGCGCCCTGGTCGAGGCGGACCTTCAGCAGGTAGGAGTTCTGCAGCGCGAAGGCGTCGGTGGAGGCGGTCTCGTTGAACTGCGCAAGGGTCGTCTGCATGGCCGCCACCTTGTCGGGGCGGCCGGGCGCCGTCAAGCGTCGCGCGCCCCTGGGTGCCCGGCTCCGGGCCACGGGGCGAGGACGAGCAGCAGCCGCGCGTCACTGCGCGCGCGGACCGCGTGGCGCTCGCCGGGGTCGAACACGGCCAGCAGACCAGGGCCGCCCGAGATGGTCTCCTCGCCCTGCACGACGTCGACCTCGCCGTCGATGACCACCAGGTGGGCGCGCTCGTGAACCTGATGGTCCTCGAGCGCCTCTCCGGCGGGGAGCTGCAGCACGACGGTGCGGGCCTCGCCGCGCGAGGAGTGCAGGATGAGCGGCTCGTGAGGCTCGACGGGGAGGTGGCCCAGGTCCCAGTGCTCCACGCCGGGAGCGTACTGCGCGCTACGCGGCGAGCGTCCGCCGGCTCTGAGCGTCGTCGAGGTCGTCCATGGTCGTGCCGCGCTTGCCGTCGGCCGCGACGAGGAGCTTGAAGTCGTGCGGGCTGGTGGCGAACTGGATCGCGGTGTCCATCTCGACGCGGCCGGACTTCAGGTGCTCGAAGAGGTGCTGGTCGAAGGTCTGCATCCCGTAGAACGAGCCCTCGGCGATGACCTCCGGCAGCTTCCCGGTCTGCGCCGGGTCGGTGATCATGTCGCGCACGCGCCCGGTCATCCGCAGGACCTCGCAGCAGGCGATGCGCCCGCTGCCGTCGATGGTCGGGACCAGGCGCTGGGAGACGGCGCCCTTGAGCGTCGAGCCGATCATCGCGCGCACCTGGTTGTGCATGTGGGGCGGGAAGAAGTCGATCAGGCGGTTGACCGTCTCGGCGGCGTCGACGGTGTGGACCGTCGAGAAGACGAGGTGGCCGGTCTCGGCCGCGCTCAGCGCGGCGTGGACGGTCTCCTCGTCGCGCATCTCGCCGATGAGGATGACGTCGGGGTCCTGGCGCAGCACGCGGCGCAGCGCGCGCTTGAACGAGCCGGTGTCCATCCCGACCTCGCGCTGGTTGACGATCGACTTCTTGTCCTCGTGGAGGAACTCGAGCGGATCCTCGACGGTCACGATGTGGCGACGGCGGGTCGAGTTGATGTGGTCGATCATCGCGGCGAGCGTCGTGGACTTGCCCGAGCCCGTCGTGCCGGTGAGCAGCACGATGCCGCGCTCCTCCTCGGCCAGCTCGCGGATGACGGGCGGCAGCGAGAGCTCGCTGATCGACTTGATCGACACCGGGATGGCGCGGACGACCACCGAGACCGACCCGCGCTGGCGGAAGGCGTTGCAGCGGAAGCGCGCGAGGCCCGGGATCGAGTAGGCGAAGTCCACCTCGCCCTCGTCCTTGAACTCCTGCAGCTTGGTGGGGTCGGCGAGCATCTCGTGGACCGCGCGCTCGGTGTCCTCCGGCGTCAGCGGCGCTAGCCCGTCGATCGGGTTCATCGAGCCGTCGACGCGGATGACGGGAGCCGACGGGACCTTGAGGTGCAGGTCGGAGCCCCCGTGCTCGATGAGGTAGTGCAGGCAGAAGTGAAGGTCGAAGCTCATTGCCCTCCGAATCGGCGCCCGGGGCCATCCGCTGAAGAGCGCGAAGGGGGTGCTGGACGGACGTCAGGCGGGTGTGGAAGGTCGCCACCCAGGTGCGCCCGCGGCGCCCGCGGTTCGCGGCAGCATGGATCGGGTCGAACCTCCCTCACCTCGCAAGGACCACGTCACCATGACCCGCAAGCTGCACCGCATCGCCCTGGCCGCCGTCGCCGTCGCCGTCGCCGCCGCCATCATCACGGCGGCCGCCTCGGCCTGCACCGCTCCTGCCAAGCACTCGAAGACGATGACCGTGTGCGTCAAGAGCGCCTACATCGACGCCCCCGCGCCGGGCAGGCTCTTCGTCGGCACGATCTTCAAGGGCGAGCACTTCCACGTCGACCGCACGGTGCACGTCACCAAGGGCAGCGCCAAGGGCGTCTGGCGTCACGGCAAGCGCATCGCGACCAACCCGAAGAACGGCAGGACCTACGTCGTCAAGGGCTGGGTCCGGGCGGCGGCCTTCTGCGCCTAGCCCCACCGCATCATCACCCGCGCAACGACGAAGGGCTCCTCGCGGAGCCCTTCGCACATCCTGGTGAGACGCCGGCCCGCTAGGCCACGTCGCGCAGCTTCTGCGCCTCGGCCAGCGACTGCAGCTTCTTGAGCGACTGGTTCTCGATCTGGCGGATGCGCTCGCGCGTGACGTTGAACGTCCGCCCGACCTCGTCGAGCGTGCGCGGGTGCTCGCCGCCGAGGCCGTAGCGCAGCTCGAGCACGCGACGCTCGCGGTAGGAGAGGTTCTCGAGCGCCTCGCGCAGCGCCTCCTTGGTCAGGATCTCCGCGGCGCGCTCGTAGGGCGACTCAGCCCGCTCGTCGGCGATGAACTGGCCGAACTCGGACTCCTCCTCGTCGCCGACGGGCTTCTCGAGCGACACCGGCGCCTGGGCCGAGCGCTTGATCGAGTCGACCTCCTCGGGGTCGATGCCGGTGACCTCGGCGATCTCGTCAGCCGTCGGCTCGCGCCCGAGCTCCGTGACGAGCTTGCGCTCGGCGCGGCCGATCTTGTTGAGCTTCTCGACCACGTGCACCGGGATGCGGATCGTGCGCGCCTTGTCGGCCAGGGCGCGGGCGATCGCCTGGCGGATCCACCAGGTCGCGTAGGTCGAGAACTTGAAGCCCTTGCGGTAGTCGAACTTCTCCGCCGCGCGGACGAGACCGAGGGTGCCCTCCTGGATGAGGTCCAGGAACGGCAGGCCCTGGTTGCGGTAGTTCTTGGCGATCGAGACGACGAGGCGCAGGTTCGACTCGACCATCTTCTGCTTGGCGTCGAGGTCGCCGCGCTCGATGCGCTTGGCGAGATCGACCTCCTCCTGCGCCGTGAGCAGGCGGACCTTGCCGATGTCCTTCAGGAAGAGCTGAAGGGAGTCGGTGGTCATGTCCGGGCGTAGGTCCAGCGTGGTCTTCGGCTTGCGCCGACCGCGCTTGTCGGGCGCGCGCTCGACCTCCTTGGAGGCGGCGGCGGCCGGGTCGATCTCCTCGACGAGCTCGATCTCCGACTTCTCGAAGAAGCCGTGCAGCTCTTCGACGTCGGACTCGTCGAGATCCAGCTCTGCGACCGCGTCAGCGATCTCGGCGAACGTGAGGACGCCCACCTGCTGGCCTCTGGCCACGAGGCCCTTGATCTCTTCAAGTTCCTGGAGTTCCACTACTGACATGTGCGTCCGTTCGGTTCGCCGGAGTCGGGGGCCCGGCATGAATCTCTACTGGGAGGGGTGCTGGGGAGCCCTGTCGCGAGCGTACCCCGCCCAAACGTACGGTCCCAGCGTAGCCGGTGATGATACGACGCCTCACAGTGCGGGCTCAAGGGTTAGGACCCTCCAGAGGCTTCCCTTCGCCACTAATACGTGAAACGGGCGCGTTTCGTTTCACGTTTCGGGCCGCGAGGGGCTCGGCTGGAGCGGTGCGGCAGAATCATGGCCATGGCTTCGAGCGACTCCCCCTCCGGCGGCGACGGCGACCGCGACGTCTTCGGCAGCCTGCCCACCACGCGGCCGCAGCGGCGCAGCGCCCGGCGCGGCCAGGTCGGCGCGAAGGCGCGGCCGGCGGCGCCGGGGCCGGGGGAGTCGGGGGCGGAGGCGACGGCGGCAGCGGGGGCGCCGACGGAGCCGCCCGCCGCTCGGGCCGGTGCGGCCGCTCCGGCCACGCCCGCCGCTCGGGCCGGTGCGGCCGCTCCGGCCACGCCCGCCGCTCGGACGGCGCCCGCCGCTCGCACGAAGCCCGCCGCTCGGGCCGGCGGCGCCGGCCGGAGCAAGCCCGCCGCTCGCACCAAGCCCGCCGCTCGGGCGGGCGCCGCTCGGGCGGGCGGCGCTGGGCAGGCAAAGCCCGCCGCTCACTCGAAGCCCGGCGCTCGCACGAAGCCCGCGACCACGGCCGCCCCCCCGCGTCCCGCCATGTCGAAGATCCCGCCCGCCGGCTACGCCACGCCGCGCGGCGACGACGACGTGCCGCACGGCGCCGAACTCGTCACGACCGCGGTCCAGGCTGTCGGCGAGCTGGCCCACATCGGCCTCGCCGCCGGCGGCCGCGCGCTGAAGTCGGCGCTTGGACGCTTGCCTCGACCCTGATTGGGGTAGGCTGCCGCCCGTCTGCCGAGTCTTCGGGCACCTGATGCCCGCGGAGCGGGGGAACCACTGCGGGCCGCAGATCGGTCCGCTGGGGCGAATCCGGACCACCCACCGGTAGCGCCACTCGTTTGGCGCGAGCCCGTCAGCTCACCCCGTAGGCCGTCAAACGAGGACCAAGCCCCCTGTGCGTCGTCATATCGCGATCCTGGTTGCCGTGCTCTGCGTGGGCACGTGCGTCGCCGCCGCCGGCGCGTCGGCGGACGCGCCGGCGCTCTTCACGCGCCCCGGCGAGCTGCTCGGTCACACGCTGCGCTTCCGCGGCCGCGTGGGCGTCGAGCAGGCCGGGCGCACGCTGCAGATCCAGCGCCAGGTGGCCGGCGGCGCGTGGACGCAGACCGCGACCGCGAGGGTGGCGCCCGACGGGACCTTCCTGGCCCGCTGGCGCACCGACGAGATCGGGAGCTTCGCGGTGCGCGCGCTCATTGCCGGCACCCAGGCCCAGGCGGCCGACGCCCTTCCGCTGACCACGAACGTCACGGTCTACCGCCCGGCGCGCGCGACCTGGTTCGGCCCGGGCTTCTATGGCAAGCACACCGCCTGCGGCCAGGTCATGAGCCACGGGCTCCTCGGCGTGGCCCACCGGACCCTGCCGTGCGGCACGCCCGTCTCCGTCTTCTTCGCCGGCAAGTCGATCACCGTTCCGGTCATCGACCGCGGACCGTTCGCCAACGGCGCGCGCTACGACCTCACCTCGGCGGTCGCCCAGGCCGTGCGCATGACCGAGACGAGCGCCATCGGCGTCGTGCCGCAGCGCGGCGCCTTCATGGACCCGCCCGTCCCCGCGCCGGCGCCCTTCGCGAGCACCGGCGGCGTGACGCCGACCCCGTAGGCGGCCCGGAGGTCCTCCGCGGGATGTCTCGGCGCTGCGCGGCGCCCAACAGCATCACCGAGGGAAAAGAGCGGGCGGCCGTCGCAGCGTTGCCGGTTGCTCTCGGGTTGGGGGTGTCCCGCCCGCCGGTCCTCCCGCGGCCGCGGGACACGACAGCGACGTCCGCACGGGAACCCGCGGAGTCTCTGCGCGATCCGCGCGCGTTCCACAACAGGT
This sequence comes from Paraconexibacteraceae bacterium, assembly GCA_963757775.1. GTDB lineage: Bacteria > Actinomycetota > Thermoleophilia > Solirubrobacterales > Solirubrobacteraceae > JAOPZW01. The sequence goes on from CAVWSH010000001.1 coordinate 364,257, forward strand.
TCGGTGAACCACCGGAGGGGGTGGCCGGTCTTGACGCCTCCCACGGGTGCCCACGACCGACCACCCCCTCGGGCATCTCCAAACACTGTTGCGAAACACCCGCGAGCGCACTCTCGAGGCGCACATCTCTGAGGCCGACGACGCGCCCTCCGAATCGCCGCCCACCTCCGCTCCCCCTCGATGCCGCTGTTGGGCGCCGCGCAGCCAGCGCGCGCCGGCGGACGAGGCCACGTCCCGCGACGGCGGGCGCAGCGAGAGCGCCTCAGGCGATCGGCACCCCTGCCGCCCGCGCCGCGTAGAGCGACTGGTCGGCCCGCGCCGTGAGCTCGTCGCGGTCGGCGCCGCCGGCCGGGCTCGCCGCCACGCCGATCGAGACGGTCAGGGCGGCACCCCGCAACGGAGGCACGGTGGCCACCGCATCCGCGAGCCGCTCGGCCAGCGCGCGAGCGCCGGTCGCACCGAGCTCGGCGGCGACGATCCACAGCCGCCCGCCCTCCTCGCGCCCCAGGACGTCGCCGGGACGCAGCTCCCCGCGGACGGCCCGCTCGACCTGCGCGAGCGCCTCGGCGGCACCCTGCTCGTCGGCGGCCGCGAGCCGCGGCGCATCGTCGACCTCGAGCGCGACCAACGCGAACGGCCGTGCGCCGGCGGCCAGGCGCTCGACCGCTGCCTCCCAATCGCCCCGAGCGTCGCGGACGCGGAAGCTCGCGACGTCGTCGTCGGCCGAGGCCGGCGCGGGGGGAGCCTCCGCGCCGGGCGGAGCGGCCGCCGCGGGCGAAGCAGCCGCGCCGGGCGGGGCGGCCGCCGTACGGGGGGCACCGAGGCCGGGCGAAGCGACAGCGCCGCCGGAAGCGCTCGCGCCCAGCGGGGCGGCCGCCGAACGAGGAGCCCCGAGGCCGGGCGAAGCGACAGCGCCGCCGGAAGCGCTCGCGCCCAGCGGGGCGGCCGCCGAACGAGGAGCCCCGAGGCCGGGCGAAGCGACAGCGCCGCCGGAAGCGACTGCGCCCAGCGTTGCGGCCGCGACCGCGTCGCACACGAAGGCGAGGCGCTCGGCCAGCGCAGCGGTGGTCGGCGCGTCGAGCGGCGCCATGGTCACCGTCAGCGCCTCCCACAGCGCGGTGCGCAGGGCGGCGACCGCGGCCACCGCGCCAGAGGGGCCTCCAGCCCCGGCCAGCTCGCCGGCGCGGGCCGCGAGGCCGGCGAGGTCGCCGCCGCGCTCCAGCCGGCGCAGCTCGGCCTCGGAGCCGACCGCGCGCAGGACCGCCGCGCACAGCCCGGGCGCGTCGCGCGCGAGGTCAGGGAGCGGCAGCGCCGGGGCGTCGCGCAGCGGGCGCGCGGAGACGAGCGCGAGCAGCCAGCCCTTGGCCGGCGCCTGGCCGTCCGCGAGCGCTGCGGGCGGCACGTCGGCGACCGGGTGCGGGCGCCGGGCGCCGAACGGGGCCTCGGGCATCGCCACCCTGAATACCAGCCTCGGCCGACGACAGCAGCCCACGTCCAGCGTCGAACGTCGGTCCTCCCCCCTCTACACGTGGGAAGACCGACGTTCGACGGAACCCGAGCGATCCCCGGCACCCGAGCGATCCCGGCGGGCGAGCGCCGGCGGCCGAGGCCAGCGATGATCCGGCCCATGGCCCTCACGATCGACGAGGCGCGGGCGAAGGTGCTCGCCGCCGTGCGCCCACTGCCCTCCGAGGACGTCGCCGTCCAGGACGCCCTCGGGCGCGTGCTGGCCGAGGACGTCGTCGCCGAGCGCGACGTCCCCTCCTTCGCCAACAGCGCGATGGACGGCTTCGCCGTGCGCTCGGGCCCCAGTGGGCGCGCCCTGCGCATCGTCGGCGAGTCGCGGGCCGGCGCTCCGGCCGGCGTCGCGGTGGGCGACGGCGAGGCGATCCGGATCTCGACCGGCGCCGCGATGCCCGAGGGCGCCGACGCCGTGCTCCAGGTCGAGCTCGTGACCCTCGACGGCGACACGCTCACGCTCGACGACGACGTGGCCCCCGGGCGCAACCTGCGCCCCGCGGGCGACGACGTCAACGCCGGAGCGACCGTCCTCACCACCGGCACCCGCATGGGCGCGGCCGAGATCGGCATCGCCGTCGTCGCAGGCCGCGCAACGGTCAGGTGCGCCCGCCGTCCCCGCGTGGCGATCCTGGCCACCGGCGACGAGCTCGTCGCGCCCGGCGGCCCGCTGGGCCCCGGCCAGCTGCACAACTCCAACGGCGCGACCCTCGCCGCGCTGGCCACCCAGGCCGGGGCGCGCGTGCTGCGCACCGACACCGTGGGCGACACCGAGCAGGCCACGCGCGCCGCCATCGGCGCGGCCCTCGAGGACGCCGACGTGCTCGTGCTCTCCGGCGGCGTGTCTGTCGGCCCCCACGACCACGTCAAGCCCGCGCTGCAGGCGCTCGGCGTCGAGGAGGTCTTCTGGCGCGTCGCCCTGCGCCCCGGGCGCCCGACGTGGTTCGGCACCCGCGGCGACGCGCTCGTCTTCGGACTGCCCGGCAACCCGGTCTCGGCGATGGTCACCTTCCTGCTCTTCGCGCGCCCGGCGCTCGGGGCGATGCAGGGCGCCCCGCACGAGCCCGAGCGCGTCATCAGCCACCTCGACGCGGCCATCCCGCGCCACCCCGACCGCGACGAGTGCGTGCGCGTGACCCTGCACGACGGCTTCGCGACGCCGACCGGCCCGCAGGGCTCGCATCAGCTCAGCTCGATGGTCGGCGCCGACGGCTTCGCGATCGTGACCGCCGGCGAAGGCGCGGCGCTGCCGGGCGACCAGGTCGTGGTCGAGCTCGTCTAGCGCGCGCCCTCGACGTAGGCGAGCATGCGGTTGGTCAGCGCCGTGAGCGCGGGCGCGGGCTGCTCCATGGCCAGCGGCCGATCGGCCAGCAGCTCCTCGAGCCGACCGCCGTAGGCGGGGTCGACGTGGCCGGCCAGGCGCGCCGCCGCCTGCGCCGCGCGTCGCGTCGCCTGCGGATCGATGGTCCAGATCGCCTCGAAGCGCCGATCGGCGTCGTCCGGGCCCTCGGGCTCGATCGCCCCGGGCTGCTCCCACGCCAGCAGGCACGCCGCGTAGCCAGGGGCATCGACGATGACCGCCCACTCGTTGGCCAGGGCCTCGCCCTCGGCGATCGGGACCTCGACCGGGGCACCCGACGGCCGGCGCAGCGCCGCGAAGTCGGCGAAGACCGTCGCCGCGTCGGCGTGACGGGCCATCCGGCGCCAGCGCGGCTCGAGGGCGCGGTAGAAGCGCTCGCGCTGAAAGGCGCCGAAGAGCACCGGCGCGGCGGCGCGGGCCAGCAGCTCGTGCTCGATCGCGCACGACAGGGCGGTCAGCGTGGACTTGCGCAGGACCTGCGCCCGCGCGCCGGGGTCGGTCGCGGCCACCGCGGCGAAGATCGAGGGGTGATCCGACGTGGCGCCGGTCTCGCGGGCGCGCTCGAGCGCCGCGCTCACCGACAGCCCGCGCCGGCGGTGCTCGCTCGCGCGCTGCAGCGTCTGCACGTCCTCGGGCTCGTAGCGCCGATAGCCGGAGGCCGTGCGCCGCGGGGCGGGGAAGCCGTAGCGCTGCTCCCACATGCGGATCGTCCCGGCCGCCAGCCCGGTCTGCTCGGCGACCTCCTTGATGCTCAGCCCGTCTGCCATCGATCCGCCCATCCTGACCGGTACGTATGACAACACCGGCGGGGCTCATCTACGGCGCGCCCGGGTACGTAAGCAGGGGGTGACCAGGGTCCTCATCGCCGGAGCCACCGGCTACGTCGGCGGCCATCTCGTGCCCGAGCTGCTGCGACGCGGGCTGCAGGTCCGCTGCCTCGCGCGCGACCCGAGCCGCGCCGCCCTGCCCGCGCAGGCCGAGGTCGTCCAGGGCGACGTCCTTGAGGAGAGCACGCTGCCGCCGGCGCTCGAGGGCATCGACGTGGCCTACTACCTCGTGCACTCCATGGGCGGCGGCCACGGCGCCTTCGCGCAGCGCGATCGCGACGGGGCGCAGGCCTTCGCGCGCGCCGCGAGCGGCGCCGGGGTGCGGCGCATCGTCTACCTCGGCGGCCTGGAGGGCGGCGACTCCGAGCACCTGCGCAGCCGCGAGGAGGTCGCGCACATCCTGGCCGCCGCGGTGCCCGACACCGTCCACGCGCGCGCGGCGATGGTCATCGGCGCGGGCAGCGCCTCGTTCCTCATCCTGCGCCACCTGGTCGAGCGCCTGCCGGTGATGATCTGCCCGCGCTGGATCGACACGCGCACACAGCCCATCGCCATCCGCGACGTGGTGGCCGCCCTCGCCACGCTCGCGACCAAGGACGCCCCGGGCGAGGTCCAGCTCGGCGGCGCCGACGTCCTCAGCTACCGCGAGATGATGCATCGCTTCGCCGCCGCGGCCGGCCGGCGCGAGCCGCTCGTCGTGCGCGTGCCCGTCCTCACCCCCCGCCTGTCGTCCTACTGGCTGGGCCTCGTGACCCCGGTCGACACCGGCGTCGCGCGCCCGCTCGTGCAGGGACTGAGCGCCGAGATGCTCGTGCGCACCGCCCCGCCGGCCGGGATCAACGACGCGCCGATGGGGTTCGACGACGCGGTACGGGAGGCCCTGGCCGAGGACGCTGGGTAGGCTCCTGCCGTGCCCGCCGTGCCCGCCGTGATCGTCGCCGTGGCCGCGCTGCTGGCCGCCGCCGTCGTGGGACTGCGCAAGGTGTTCGTCCAGGCGCTCCCCGAGTGGCTGCGCATCGTGCGCGACGTCGACGACGTGACCGTGATCGACCGCTCGACCGGCGCGGTGCGCTCGGTGCAGTCGGCCGAGGTCGTGCTGCCCGCCGAGCGCATCGACGCGATGTGGTCGGCGGAGTACCTCGAGCGCCTCGCGCGCGCGTACTGGCGGTTCCTCTCGCGCGCGACGCTCGGCCTCATCCGCGTCTACTACACCCAGGGCGAGCGCTACGTCTGCCTGCTCTTCCGCCCGCTGAAGCTCCTCACCTTCCAGGCGCCGGAGTACGAGATGGACGACCGGCGCGGGGTCGTGCGCTGGCGCATCGAGCGCGGGCTGCTCGTCGCCCGCCGCGGTCGCGGCGGCGACGGCTACCTGGAGATCGACGTCGAGCGGCGCCCCGGCGAGCAGGCCGGCACGGTCCACGTCGCCATCGAGGTCGCGGTGTCGAACTTCTACCCCGCCATCGCCTCGCGCCTGAGCCGCTTCGTCTACACGAACACGCAGTCGCGCATTCACGTGATCGTCACCCACGGCTTCCTGCGCTCGCTGGCCCGCCTGGACTTCGAGCCCTCGCGCGTCGGGCGCTTCGTGTCTCCCGACGAGGTGCCCGATCCGTCCTCGCCACGGCCGAGCGAGCGCACCGACACGTCGCTGGCGTCGTGACCTTCGCGACGCGACGGCGTTCTGAGACCATGCGCACGCCGACCGCCGTCCTGCTCGCCGCCGCCCTGCTGGCGACAAGCGCCACCGCCGCCGGCGCGGACACCCTCGTCACCGCGGCTCCCGGCGCGCGCAACCTGGCCGCCAACGGCGGGTACCAGGCATGGGCGGCACCGGCCGCCGGCGGTCGCTGGCGGCTGACCGTCCGCGCGCCCGGCGGCTCGGTGACCACGCCGGCCATCGCCGACTTCGGCGCACCGCCGCGGCCGCAGATCGGCTCGACGCAGTTCGCCGTCTCCGGCCGCCGCCTGCTGGCCGTCTACTCGCGCTGCCGGGGCGCGTCGGCCACCGCCGGCTGCGATGTCTACGCCTACGACCTCGCCGCCGGCACCGAGCAGAAGATCCCCCGGCTGGCGTCCAGGAGCTACAGCGAGACGGCGCCGAGCATCGAGCTCGGCCGCGTGGCCTTCGTGCGCCGCGGCGGCGGGCCGCGGCCCGGCGTCTACTACTGGGCCATCGGCTCGTCGCGCGCTCCGAAGCGGCTGACCAGCACGCTGGCGCGCGAGACGGCGACCAACAGCACGCGGGTCGCCTACACCTACAACTCGAGCCGCGGCGGCGGCCTGGCGATCCGCCTGCTCTCCGGGCACGGCAGCGTGCTGGTCCCGGTCTCGCGCCAGCCCGACGTCCCGCGCAGCCCGCTGCTGACGCGCTACAACGCCGCCTGGCTGCTGGCCGACGGCCACGCGCAGGCCACCCGGCGCTTCGCCGGCTCGGGCGGGCCCTTCACGCTGAGCGTCGTCGACGCCAACCGCGCGCTGCCGGCCACGACCGACAGCCTCGGCACCGTGAGCGATCGCACGAGCGCGCCGTTGTACCTGGACGCCGAGGGCGTCAAGCGCGCCGACCCGGCGCTCTTCTAGCCGTAGCGCTCGCCGATGTAGGCGCGCAGCTTCGGGCGGTTGTGGCGCGCGCTGACGCGGCGCACCGTCCCGGTCCGCGCCCGCATGACGATCGACTCCGTCGTCGCCGTGCTGCCCTCGTAGCGCACGCCCTGCAGCACGTCGCCGTCGGTCACGCCGGTGGCGGAGAAGAAGCAGTCGTCGCTGCTGACGAGCTCGTCCTGGTTGAGCACGCGGTCGAGGTCGTAGCCCGCGTCGATCGCGGCCTGGCGCTCGCCGTCGTCGCGCGGCCACAGGCGCCCGATGAAGGCGCCGCCGAACGCCTTGATGGCGGCGGCCGAGATGACGCCCTCCGGCGTGCCGCCGATGCCCCACAGCAGGCTCACGGGCGAGCGGTCGGAGACCGAGAGCAGCGAGGCGCTGACGTCGCCGTCGGTGATCAGGCGCACGCGCGCCCCGGCATCGCGGATGGCCTGGATGCCCTCCTCGTGGCGCGGGCGATCGAGGACGACGACCATGATGTCGCGGATGTCGCAGGAGCGGCGCTCGGCGACGAGGCCCAGCGTCTCGCCCAGGGGACGGTCGAGCGACAGCAGGTCGCCGACGTCGCCGCCGCCGGCCATCTTCTCCATGTAGACGCACGGCCCGGGGTCGAACATCGTCCCGCGGGGACTGAGCGCGATGACGGCCAGGGCGCTGGGGCGCCCCTGCGCGGCCAGTCGCGTGCCCTCGAGCGGATCGACCGCGATGTCGACCTCCGGCGGGCTGCCGTCGCCGATGCTCTCGCCGTTGTAGAGCATGGGCGCCTCGTCCTTCTCGCCCTCGCCGATGACGACGATGCCGTCCATGTGCACGGTCTCGAGCACCACGCGCATGGCGTCGACCGCGGCCTGGTCGGCGGCCTCCTTGTCGCCCATGCCGATCATGCGCGCGGCGGCGAGCGCGGCGGCCTCGGTCACGCGCACGAGCTCGAGCGCGAGGTTGCGGTCGGGGCGGGTCGAGTTCGGGTCGGGCATCGTGCTCCTAGATCGTTCCCGGAGGCTTGCGGGCGCGCTCGTGCTCGGAGGAGCGCCTGGCCGACGCGCCGGTCATCACGAGCGCCGCGAGCAGGGCCAGGAACCACCCGTACTTCAGCGAGATCGCGCTCGAGGGCTCGCCGGGGCGGTCGATCGCGCCGTTGTAGAAGATCAGGCCGAGCGCCGCGATCGAGGTGACCATCGTCATCTCCCCGCGCGCCCACGAGAGCTTGGTGTCGGTGGCGATGATGTAGGCCAGGATGAACGGCGCCACCGAGGCGGCCAGCATCAGCCAGCGCAGGATGGGATGGGCGTCCCAGCACGACTGGTCCCCGCGGGCGCCGTCGATCCGCGCGAAGCGGTTGTCGGGATCGGTGCCGTACCAGGGCAGGAACACGCTCACAGCGAGCAGCACGCCGCCGGCCATCCCCAGGAGCTCGTTGCGATGCAGGCGCCCGCCCAATGCGCCCGCGACCCTACACCGAACGTGCCAGCGCCAGCAGGGCGTCGAGCGCCCACGGGCCCTGCGCCGTCAGCCGCAGGTGCAGGCCGTCGCGCTCCCAGGTCAGCTCGGTCACCGGGCGCAGCGACGGCTGGGCCTCGCCCAGCGCCGCCGTGCGCACGGCGATGCCGTCCTCGCCACGGGCCTCCTGCGCCTCGGGCAGGTCGCGGTCCGGCGCGGGCTCCAGGCCGGCGTAGAGCGCCAGTCGGCCCGGCGCGCCGGGGCGGGTGTCGTCGAGGTTCCAGGCCACCTCCACCCCATGCTCGGCGACCCGGACCACGTCGACCCAGCGCGCGAGCGGAAGAGCCGCCGAGGGGAGCGGGAACGGCCGACCGAGCACGGCGTCGGCCTCCGCGATCCCCTCGAGCGGCTCGTGCATGCCGCGGACCTTAGGCGACCGCCGTCGTCGCGACCGCCTCGTCCGCGCCGTTGCCCGCGCCCCGGCGCCGCGGCAGGAGCAGGGCCACCAGCGCGCCGGCAGCCACCACGGCCGAGGCCACCCACAGGGCGGGGACAACGCCGTCGACGAAGGTCTGCGGCGACGTGAAGGCGCCGGACCCGCTGAAGACGGTCGCCAGGACGGCCACCCCGAAGACACCGCCAACCTCGCGGATGGCGTTGTTCGTTCCCGACGCCTGACCCGCCTGCGCCGGACTGACGACGCTCAGCAGCGCGCTGGCTGAGGGAGCGAACACGAGGCCCATGCCGGCGCCGGCCATGGCGAAGGCGATGGCCTGCTCGCCGAAGGTCACCGACGTGCTGGTGGTCGCGGCGAACCATGCCAGGGCGCCGGCCTGCAACGCCAGCCCGGCGGCCATGAAGCCTCGCGAGCCAATGCGCTCGGAGAGGACGCCGGCGATCGGCGCGACGATCATCGTGGCGCCGGTCCACAGCAGCATGCGCACGCCCGCCTGGAACGGCGTGTAGCCGAGCACGTACTGCAGCACCTGGGTGAGCAGGAAGATCGAGCCGAAGGTCCCGAAGTACATGAAGAACGACACGGCGTTGGTGACCGCGAAGGTGCGCTTGCGGAACAGGCCCATCGGGACCATCGGCTCCTTGGTGCGCAGCTCCCAGGCGACGAAGGCCGCCAGCAGCACCGCGCCGATGGCCAGCGACGACACGATGAGCGGGTTCGTCCAGCCCTCGGCCTGCCCGCGGACGAGTCCGAAGACGAGCGCGAAGAGCCCGACGGAGACCAGGCCGAAGCCGGGCAGGTCCAGGGTGCGCGACGGCCCGTAGCTCTCGCGCAGCACCCGCGCCGCGACGGGCAGCAGGGCCAGGCCGATGGGGACGTTGATCCAGAAGATCCAGTGCCACGAGATGCCGTCGACCACGGCGCCGCCCACGATCGGCCCGAGCGCGACGCCGGTGCCGCTGATGCCCGACCAGATGCCCAGCGCGGCGCCGCGGCGGTCCTCCGGGAAGGCGTTGGCCAGCAGGGTCAGCGTCAGTGGGGCGACGATCGCGCCGCCGACTCCCTGAAGGGCGCGGGCGGCGACGAGCGCGCCGGTGCTCGGTGCCAGCGCCGCGGCGGCGCTCGAGGCGGTGAACAGCGACAGGCCGATGAGGAACAGCCGCCGGCGGCCGAAGCGATCGCCCAGCGCGGCGCCGGGGATGAGCATGACCGCGAAGGCGAGCGTGTAGGCGTTGATCGTCCATTCGAGCGACTGCAGCGTGGCGCCGAGGTCCTCGCGGATGGCGGGCAGGGCCACGGTGACGACCAGGTTGTCGAGCACGACCATGAAGAGGGCCAGCGAGACGATGGCGAGCGTCGCGCCGGTGCGGGTCTTCGGTGAGGCGGGAGACATGAGGGGGATTGGCTTCCTCGTTTCGAGATCCTTAGTGACTGCTAACTAGTTGATAAGTTAGCGGTCACTAAGTAGACTGTCAAGCCATGACCGCGAAGACATCGCCCCGCACCCGCCAGACGGCCCCCGAGCGCCGCGAGGCTCTCGTGCAGGCGGCCGTCTCGCACTTCGCCCAGACCGGCCTGCACGGCACCGCGGTGAGCGCGATCACCGACGAGGTCGGGATCACGCAGCCCTACGCCTTCAGCCTCTTCGGCACCAAGAAGGGACTCTTCCTGGCCGCCGTCGAGCGCGGCTGCGAGCGCATCGCCGAGACCTTTCGCGCCGCGGCCGCCGGCGCCGGCGACGAGGGCCCTCTGGCCGCGATGGGCGCCGCCTACGGCGACCTCATGTCCGATCGCTCGCTGCTGCTGATGCAGTTGCAGGGCTACGCGGCATGCGGCGACGACGAGGTGCGCGAGGTCGTCCGCCGCGGCTACGCCAAGCTCTACGAGCTCGTGCGCGAGCTCAGCGGCGCCGACGCGCTGGAGCTCCAGGGCTTCTTCGCGACGGGCATGCTGATCAACATCGCCGCGGCGATGGACCTCCCCGAGCTGTTCTCCGACGAGACGTGGACGAAGGACTGCCTCGGCGAGGCCGCGGCCGAGGGCGGCTAGGGTTCGCCGCCATGCCCAGCTCGGGAACCGTGGTCATCACCGGCGCCTCGACGGGGATCGGGCGCGCCGCCGCGCTGCGGCTGGCCCGCGCGGGCTTCTCCGTCCTCGCCGGCGTGCGACGCGAGGAGGACGGCGCGGCGTTGCGCGCCGATGACGGACGCATCGAGCCCGTCATCGTCGACGTGACCGACGCGGAGCAGATCGCGAGCCTCGCCGCGCGCGTCGGCGGCGCCCCGCTGGCCGGGCTGGTCAACAACGCCGGGATCGCGGTGGCGGGGCCGCTGGAAGGCGTCCCGCTCGACCTCGTGCGCCGCCAGTACGAGGTCAACGTCTTCGGGCTGCTCGCCGTGACCCAGGCCCTGCTCGATTCCATCCGCTCCGGGCATGGGCGGATCGTCAACATCGGCTCCATCGGCGGGCGCATCAACACGCCCTACGTCGGGCCCTACAGCTCCTCCAAGGCCGCCGTGCGCAGCCTGAGCGCCTCCCTGCGGCGCGAGCTGCGCCCCTGGGACCTCCACGTCGCCCTCGTCGAGCCCGGCGCCCTCGACACCCCGATCTGGCGCAAGGGCGAAGCGGGCTCGCAGGAGGTCATCGACGCGCTGCCCGACCGCGTGCGCACCCTCTACGCCCGTCCGCTGGATGCCCTGCTCAACGCCACGCGCAAGATCGCCGCCAACGCCAGCTCGGCCGACGACGCCGCGCAGGCCATCGAGCACGCGCTCACCGCCGAGCGCCCCAAGGCGATCTACACCGTCGGCCGCCAGGCCCGCATCCAGGGCGCGCTGCACAGCGTCCTACCCGCCCGCGCGTTCGACGCGCTCGTGGCGCGGGCGATGAAGACCGGGTAGGCGGTTCTCGGGGCACTGGCGTCGAACGTCGGTCCTACCCCCTCCAGACGTGGGAAGACCGACGTTCGACCCCTCGACCCGGCGCTAGCCCGACGCCGGGGTCACCCCCGGCCCGCGCCGAGAGCCCCGCGACGGTCAGCGACAGCATCCGTGCGCACGCGTGGCGGTAGAAGCGCAGCTGCTCGCGGCGGGAGAACAGCCGCAGGCCGAGGCGGACGAGCACGCTGCTGGTCGGCGCCGCCCGCGAGAAGGCGTGGATGTGGAACTCCACGTCACCGCTGTCCTCCCACTTCCACACCTCCCAGGCCATCTGGCCGATCTCGAGGTGCCCGGCGAGCGTGCGGTAGTTCCAGCCCGAGACGCGGGCGGGTCGGCCGTCCACCTCGCGTTGCTCGTCGTAGGCCTCTCCCACCCGCACCCCGACGGGGAAGCGCAGCCGCCAGAAGCGCAGCTCCAGGAGCATGGTGCGTCCCTCGAGCGGCTCGCTCGCGTCGTAGAACGCGCGCACGATCGAGGGGTCGGCCACCTTGTAGTGGCGCAGCAGCTGGCGGGCGACCTCCCAGCTCTGCCCGGGTTGCGGCGGGCCGGGCGGCTCCTGCGGCAGGGGCTGGCGCAGGTCGTCGACGTGCCAGCCGTCAGCCGGGCTCGGACGCCCGACGTCGGCGGGGTCGAAGTTCAGGGGCAGCCTGCGGAGCTCGGCGAGCCGGGCGCGCGCCCGTTCGGGCGTGAGCGGCCGCTCACCCAGGATCGCCATCGTCCACCCGGCGCGTTTCGATCTCGATCCCGCCGGTGATGCGCCCGCCCGCCACCCGGGCGACGCGCTCGAGCAGCGACGTCCACATGTGCAGCTGGATCTCCTTGGCCATCCGCACGCGGTCGTAGAGCAGGTCGGAGAGCCGGTCGCCGCTGCGCGCCCACGATTCGATGTGAAAGACGAGCCGGTCGCCGTCGCGGCCCGCGGTGAACTCGATCTGGCCGGCCTCCAGATGGCCGTCGAGTGTCGCGAGGCGAAACGACGTCGGCTGCAGGTCGACCACGCGGACGGGGCCGTCCCACGGCCCCGGCATCCGCACGACGAACTCGTCGCCGAGGGCCATGCGCCCCTCTTCCCCGCGGACCTTCTGGAAGCTCGCGAACTCGGTCGGCGCGACGCGATCGGGCGCGCCGCTCACGAACGCCATCAGCTCCTCGGGGGTGTACCGCGAGTCACGGATGCGGACGCGGTAGCGGCGGTGAAACAGCGGTCCCGCGCCGTGCTCGGGAAGCTGGACCTCATCGCCCGAGACGCCCGGTGGCAACGGCGGCGGAGCATCGTCTGCGGGGTCGCCCGCCACTTCGACGCGGTGCATCGGCGTCGTGCGCCACATGTACTGCCACGAGGTCAGCGCGATGCCCACCGGCCAGCGGGCGGCGGTGGCCAGGCGGCGCGAGCGCGGCGGGCGGCGGGGCACCGGGCCGTGCTACCCGGGCGCGCACAACGGGTAGCGCCGACCCATGCTCACCCGCCGCCTCACCGACGTCGGCCTGCGCGGCTGGCACCTGCACGTCGCGTCGCTCAGCTCGATCGCCCTCTGCATCGGGCTGTGGATCCGCGCGAAGACCGTCGACCAGGACGAGCGCGGCAACGCCGAGCGCCGGGCGCTCTTCGTCGGCCTGTGGCCCCCGATGTTCTGGCTCATCGGCGACTCGGTCGAGGGCCATGAGCGACGCGGCCGGCGCCACCTGCGCAGGCGCTAGGCCGGCGGGCCGTTGGCGCTCTTCCAGTCGCGGAAGGTGGCCAGCAGATCGGCCTCGGCCTGGGGCGAGATCGAGTCGGCCGGGAGCTCGCCCAGGACCTCGAGCATCTCGCGCATCTGGCGCAGGTACGTCGTACAGCCGTCGCAGCCGGCGATGTGCGCGTCGAAGCGCGCGCGGTCGGCGGGCGACAGCGCGCCCTCCAGGTAGTCCGTCACGAGCTCGACGAGCTCCTGGCAGGAGAGGCCCGGGGCGCCGCCGCGGCGGCGCAGGAATCGTGTCAGCAGGTCAGGCATCGGCGTAGTAGTCCTCGAGGCCCGCTCGCACCTTCGACCGCGCGCGGTGCAGAAGGACCCTCTGATTGGTCTCGGATATGTCCAAAGCGCTACGCACCTCCTCGGAAGACAGGCCTTCGACGTCGCGCATGGTGATCACGTTGCGCTGCATCTCCGGCAGCTTCGCGATCTCCGCCTCGATCCGCTCGACCGCCTCGTCGGAGGCCAGCGCGCGCTCGGGCTCCTCCCACCAGCGCACCGGCGGGGCCGCCCAGGCTCCCGCGCCGGTCCCCGTGCGGACGAAGCGCTCGGGGTCGACGGCGGCGAACTCGCCGTCGGTCTCCTCGCGCGCGAGCGCCGCGAAGGGCACCGACCGCCGCTCGCGCTCGCCCCGCGTGCGAGCGCGGTTGACGAGGATGCTGAACACCCACGTGCGCAGCGAAGAGCGCTCCTCGAAGCGGTCGAGTCCCTGAAGCGCCGCCAGCCAGGTCTCCTGCACGACGTCCTCGGCGACGGCCGCGCTGGGCACGTACATGCGCGCGACCCGCATCATCGTCGGCGACCAGCGAACGACGAGGTCCATGAACGCCTCTTCGTCCCCGGCCCGGAGGCGCTCCACCAGCGCGTGGTCGTCGGCCACCGGGGGACCGTACAACGTCGCTAACGTGCAGAGCGTGGGCGATCGCTTCATCGGCGTCGATGTCGGAGGCACCAAGGTCTCGGTCGCCGTCCTCGAGGACGGCGTGCTCTCCGAGCCGGTCCTGCGCCCCACGGTCCTCTCCGACAGCACCGCGCTCGTCGACCAGCTCGCCGAGGCGATCGAGGACGCCGGCCCCGCCCACGCCGTGGGCATCGGCGTGCCGAGCGTGATCGACTTCCAGACCGGCAGCGCGCGCAGCTCGGTCAACATCCCCCTGCAGGGCGTGCCGTTGCGTCAGCTGCTGACCGACCGGGTAGGGATCCCAGCCTTCGTCGACAACGACGCGACCGTCGCGGCGCTCGCCGAGGCCCATGACGACGACCTCAACCTCATCGCCGCCTCGCTCGTGATGATCACCGTGGGCACGGGTGTCGGCGGAGGGATCGTCATCGACGGTCGCATCTATCGCGGGCTCACGGGGGCCGCGCCCGAGCTCGGCCACATCATCGTCGGGGCCGACCTCACCGACGGCGCGCCACCGCGCGCCGCGCGCCAGCCCCACCACGCCTCGCTGGAGTACCTGGCCGCGGGACGGGCGCTCGACCGCCTCGGCGAAGCCCGCGGCCTGGGCGACGGCACCGCGGTGGTGGCGGCCGCCCGCGCTGGCGATCCCGATGCACGTGAATGCATGCGCATCCTCGGGGAACGCCTGGGTGTGGGCATCGCCAACGTCGTGAACATCTTCGACCCCGAGCTCGTCGTCATCGGCGGCGGGGTCTCCGTGGCCGGCGAGCTGCTGCTCGATCCGGCCAAGGAGTCGGCGGCCCGCTTCATCCTGCCGGGCGTGGGCACGCAGACGCGCATCGAGCTGGCCCGCTACGGCCCGCAGGCCGGCGTCCGCGGAGCGGCGCTGCTCGCCGAGCAGGAGCTGGAAGGCGCAGGCCTTCCCCTTCGAGCCGAGACCACGAAAGAGAGCTGACACCCATGGCCACCCAACAGGTCAACGAGCGCCTCGCCGCCCTCACGGCCGCCGGCACGAGCATCTGGCTGGACCAGATCAAGCGCAGCCTCATCAGCAGCGGTGAGCTGCACCGGCTGGTCGAGGAGGACTCGCTGCGCGGCGTGACCTCCAACCCGACGATCTTCAATGCCGCGATCCTCGGCTCCGAGGACTACGACGAGCAGCTCGCCGAGGCGGCGCGCGAGGGCCTGGACGACCGCGAGATCTACCAGGAGCTCGCGATCCGCGACATCCAGGACGCCTGCGACGTCCTGCGCGTCGTCTACGACGAGAGCGGCGGCAAGGACGGCTTCGTGTCCCTCGAGGTCGATCCCGACCTCGCCTTCGACACCGAGCGCACGATGGAGCAGGCGCGCGAGTACTGGGAGCGCGTCGATCGCCCCAACCTGATGATCAAGATCCCGGGCACCAAGGAGGGCACGCCGGCGATCGAGGAGATGATCTACGAGGGGCGCAACATCAACGTCACGCTGCTCTTCGGCGTCGAGGAGTACGCGCAGGTCGCCGAGGCCTACATCCGCGGGCTGGAGCGCCGCCTGGAGGAGGGCAAGTCCGTCGACATCAACTCCGTCGCGTCGTTCTTCGTCTCGCGCGTGGACACCGAGGTCGACAAGCGCCTGGAGAATTCGTCCCCACCCACCCACGACGAGCTGCTCGGCCAGGCCGGCATCGCCAACGCGCGCGCCGCCTACCAGCGCTACGAGGAGATCTTCCTGGGCGAGCGCTTCGCCGCGCTGCGGGAGGCCCGGGCCGCCGTGCAGCGCCCGCTGTGGGCCTCGACCGGCGTCAAGAACCCCGCCTACAGCGACGTGATGTACGTCGAGGACCTCGTCGCGCCCAACACGGTCAACACCATGCCGATGGCCACGCTGCTGGCCGCCGGCGACCACGCGGAGATCAAGGGCGCGACGGCCCGGGAGGACCCCGGGCCGGTCCTGCAGGCGCTGGCCGACGCGGGCATCGACATGGTCGACGTCACCGACCAGCTGCTGCGCGAGGGCGTCGACAAGTTCGTCGAGCCGATGGAGAAGCTGCTCGAGGGCATCGGCGCCAAGCGCGAGGCGATCGTCACGCAGCGCCCGCCGTCGATCGACGCCTCGCTGCCCGACGAGGACATCGAGCCGCGCGTGGCCAAGCGCGTCAAGCAGGCCGCCGAGGAGGACGTCGCCCGGCGGATCTGGCGCAAGGACGACACGCTGTGGGGCCCCGCGGGCCAGGCCGAGGTGGCCAACCGCCTGGGATGGCTGACCGTGGCCGAGCAGATGCGCGAGGGACTCGACGACCTGCGGGCCTTCGCCCAGGGCGTGCGCGACGAGGGCGTCAAGGACGTCGTGCTGCTGGGCATGGGCGGCTCGTCGCTGGCCCCGGAGGTCATCCGCCGCTCGTTCGGTGAGCAGGGCGGCTGGCCGAGCCTGCACGTCCTCGACTCGACCGACGCGGGCGCCGTGCGCGGCGTCGAGAACGCCATCGACCTCGACCACGCGCTCTTCCTGGTCTCCACGAAGTCCGGCGGGACGATCGAGACGCTGTCGCTGTTCAAGCACTTCTGGTCGCTGCGCCCGGAGGGCAGTGCCTTCGTCGCCATCACCGACCCCGGCTCGGGCCTGGAGAAGCTGGCCGCCGAGCACGGCTTCCGGCGCACCTTCCTCAACGATCCCGACATCGGCGGGCGCTACAGCGCGCTGTCGTTCTTCGGCCTCGTGCCCGCCGCGCTCATGGGCGCCGACGTGGGCGGCCTCCTGCACGCCGCCGGGGTGGCCGAGCACAACTGCCAGAGCTTCGAGTCCGGCGACGTGTCCAGCGGGCTGTGGCTCGGCATCGCCTGGGGCGAGCTGGCCGAGGCCGGCCGCGACAAGCTGACCTACGTCATCGACCCGCCGCTGCAGTCCTTCGGGCTGTGGGTCGAGCAGCTCATCGCCGAGTCGACCGGCAAGCACGGCAAGGGGATCCTGCCGGTGGTCGACGAGCCGCTGGGCGCCCCCGACGTCTACGGCGAGGACCGCACCTTCCTGCACCTGCGCCACGCCGACGCCCCCGACGAGGCCACCGACGCCAAGGTGGCCGCCCTGCGCGACGCCGGCCACCCGGTCATCGTGCGCGAGATCCACGGTCCCGACGACCTCGGGCGGATCTTCTTCTTCGCCGAGTTCGCGATCGCCACGGCCGGCTGGGTGCTGGGGATCAACCCCTTCGACCAGCCCAACGTGCAGGAGGCCAAGGACGCCACCAACCGCGTGCTGGCCGAGGGGGCCGAGGACCAGCCCGACGCCGGCGACGACGAGCTGCGCTCGCTCCTGGGTGGGCTCGGGGCGCCGAGCTACCTGGCGGTCATGGGCTACGTCGAGCCCTCCGGGGACTTCGACGCCGCGGTGAGCGAGCTGCGCCAGGTCATCCGCGACGCCACGCAGTCGGCGACGACCTTCGGCTACGGGCCCCGCTTCCTGCACTCGACCGGCCAGTTGCACAAGGGCGGCCCGCCGACCGGTCGCTTCCTGCAGCTCGTGCACGACTCGGGTCCCGACGTCGACATCCCCGAGGCCGACCACGGCTTCACGCGCCTCAAGCACGCACAGGCGATCGGCGACCTCGAGACGCTGCGGGCCCACGACCTTCCGGCCGAGCGCGTGACGCTCGAGGGCGACGATCCGGCCGCGGCCCTGCGCGCCCTGACCGAGCGCCTGAGGGGGCTCGTGTGAGCGCCGTCGCCGAGCGCGCGGACAACCCCCTCGTCGAGGGGCTCGAGCGCCTGCCGGTCCATCCCACGACGCTGGTCATCTTCGGCGCGACCGGCGATCTGGCCAAGCGCAAGCTGCTGCCGGCGCTCTACAACCTCGCCCACGAGGGCGCGCTGCCGGAGCGCTTCAACCTGGTCGGCGTGTCGCGCTCGGACCACGCTCACGAGGAGTTCCGCACGCAGGCCCACGAGGCCATCAAGGAGTTCTCGCGGCGCGAGCCCGACGCGGCCGTCCTGGACAAGCTCCTCGACGAGATCCGCTACGTGCCGGGGACCTTCGACGACGCCTCCGTCTACGACACGCTGGGCAAGACGCTCGACGAGTTCGACGACGCCGCCGGCGTGCGGATGAACCGGTGCTTCTACCTGTCGACGGCCCCGATGTTCTTCCCGGTCATCGTCCGCCAGCTCGGCGATCACAAGCTGACCCGGCACGAGGGCGCCGATATACGGGTCGTGATCGAGAAGCCGTTCGGGACGACGCTGGCCGAGGCCGAGGCGCTCAACCGCGAGGTGCTGTCCGTCCTCGACGAGCAGCAGGTCTTCCGCATCGACCATTACCTGGGCAAGGAGACCGTCCAGAACATCATGGCGTTCCGGTTCGCCAACGGGCTCTTCGAGCCCATCTGGAACCGCAACTACATCGACCAGATCCAGATCACGGCCGCCGAGGACATCGGGATCGGCTCGCGCGCCGGCTACTACGACTCCGCCGGGGCGCTGCGCGACCTCATCCAGAACCACATGCTCCAGCTGCTGTGTCACATCGCCATGGAGCCGCCGGTCAACTTCACCGCCGACGAGGTCCGCAACGAGAAGGTCAAGGTCCTGCAGGCCGTCCACGCGCCGACCGAGGAGCAGATCGACCAGGTCGCCGTCCGCGCGCAGTACGCCGAGGGCGAGTCGGGCGGCGATCACGTGGGCGGATACCTGCAGGAGCCCGACGTGCCGTCCGATTCGAATACCGAGACCTTCGCCGCCCTGCGCCTGGAGGTCGACAACTGGCGCTGGGCCGGCGTGCCCTTCTACATGCGCACGGGCAAACGGCTGGCGCGGAAGGTCACCGAGGTGGCGGTCACCCTCAAGCCGGTGCCGCACCTGGCCTTCAAGCAGGAGGGATCGCTGGGCGTCCGGCCCAACCAGCTGATCATGACCATGCAGCCCAATGAGGGCGTGTCGCTCTCGCTGGGAGCCAAGATCCCGGGCACCCGCATGCGCATCCGCCCCGTGTACATGGAGTTCCTCTACGGAACGTCGTTCCTGTCGCAGTCGCCCGAGGCCTACGAGCGGCTGATCATGGACGCCATGCGCGGCGACGCGACACTCTTCACCCGCAACGACGAGGTCGAGGCGCAGTGGCGCATCTGCGACCCCATCGTCCAGAAGTGGGAGAAGACGCCCGGGCCGCTGCCGCAGTACCCGTCCGGGTCCCAGGGGCCCGCGGAGGCGGAGCAGCTGATGCTCGCCGGCCAGGAGTGGCGGACGATCTGATGCCCGGCGTCTCGGACAGCCGCTGGGCCGCGGAGGGCACGACGCCCGCCGCGATCGAGGCCGCGCTGCGCGAGATGCTCAAGGAGCGCCACGCCGAGAACGAGTCCTTCTCCCCCGCGCGCGCGCTCAACATGGTCTGCGTCGTCGACAAGGCGTGGAGCGGCGAGGTCGCCAACCGCCTGCGCCACGTCGGGCGCTACCACGCCTCGCGCACGATCGTGCTCGCGGTGGAGCCCAGGCGCACGCGCCTGGACGCGGTGGCGACCATCGCCAGCGACGTCCACCCGAAGGCGGGCGAGTTCGCCCTGCTGCGCGAGACGGTCATCGTCGATGTCGGCGAGAAGCACCTGCCGGCGCTGGACACGATCGTCGATCCCCTGGTCGTCACCGACCTGCCGACGGTCCTGTGGTCGCCGCACGGGCACCCCGAGGCCGTCGACGTCCTGCTGGGGCTCGCGCAGGTCGTGCTGCTGGACTCGATCGACGATCCGGACCTCAACGACGGCTTGGAGCGCGCGCGCGAGCTGCTGGAGAAGGCCTACGTCGTGGACCTCGCCTGGCTGCGCTCGACGCCCTGGCGCGAGCGCGTGGCGGCGACGTTCGACCCGGCGCACCTGCGACCCGACCTGCGCCATATCAGCTCGGTCACGGTGCGCCACAACCCCGAGTCGGCGGCCGCCGCCCTGCTCCTGATCGGCTGGCTGGCGTCGCGCCTGGGCTGGAACCCATCGAAGCTCATCGCGCGCAACGGCACGCTGGCGGGCAAGGCGCACGGCAAGCGCCAGGACGTCGACCTGTGCCTGGAGCCCGAGCCGCAGCAGTCCGTCCGCGGGCTGGCGGGCCTCACGCTGGAGACGGCATCGGGACGCCATCTGGAGCTCGATCGCGGGCCCGGCGGCCTGCGGGCTCGCTATCGCAACCGCAAGGGCGACCAGCGCGAGTGGACGGTGCTGGGCGCCTCGCGCGGAGAGGCCGGCATCCTCGGCGAGGGGATCCGCCAGGCGCTGCTGCGCGACCCGACGTACGGGCCCGCGCTGGACGTGGCCAACGCGCTGGCCCCCTAGCCGATCCCCTGAGTCGGCACGCAGAACGGACCAGAGCGCCCGATGAGCGACCTCGGACTCCTGCTCGTCGGCCTGGCGATCGCCACCGGCATCGTCGGCATCGTCGTCCCGGTGCTCCCCGGCGGGCTGCTGGCCTGGGCGGCGATCGCCATCTGGGCCCTCGCGGTCGGGTCGGCGACCGGGTGGGCCGTGCTGGCCCTCGCGACGCTGGTCATCGGCGGCGCCCAGGTGGTGAAGGTGCTCGTGCCCGGCCGGCGCCTGCGCGACGCGGGCGTCGCGCGGCGCTCCATCGTCGCCGGCGTCGTGCTGGCCGTCGTCGGCTTCTTCGTGATTCCGGTCGTCGGCCTCTTCGTCGGCTTTCCGCTCGGCGTCTACCTCGAGGAGCGCCGGCGCCTGGGTGCGCACGCATCGGCGTGGCGCTCCACGCAAGAGGCGCTGCGCGCGATGGGCCTGTCCATCGCCATCGAGCTGTCGGCCACGGTGATCGCCGCCGGGGCCTGGCTGGCCGTGGTGCTGACCTGAGCCGCCCGGGAGGATGCGGCTCCGGTCAGTCCCCGCCCCGCCAGCGCCGGCGCTTCTTCGGCTGCTCGCCGAAGGCCGGCAGCTCGCCGTCGAGGACCTGCTTGGCCAGCGCCAGCGCCTGCGACCACATCGCATCGATGGCGCGAGCGAGCTCCGAGTCCTCGGACGGCGCGCCGGCCCGAAACGCCTCGGCCGCGCCGCCGTGCGGATCGATCATCAGATAGCGCCGGCCGCCCGGCCACGACACCGAGAGCAGAACGCGCTCGTCGGAGCGCACTGCGCTCATGAGCCTGACGTCCTCCCCGGCGGCGACCAGCTGCTCGTCGCTGAGGGTGTGATCCTCGACCCACGCGGGCGGCCACAGAGGAATGAAGAGGTCGTCCATCGCGACGTAGTCTTGCGCGTCGGCCCGGGCCGGCGGATCCCGTCCATCGCCTGAGACCTGTCCCGCCGTCGCCGGGGCGGTGCGTATCGTGGGCCGATGCCGGTGCTGGTCGACGTCACGCTCGCCGGCTGGGCCGCCTTCGAGCTGGGCCTGCGAGTGCGCGAGGCCGTGCAGTCCAGGGGCGGCACGGCCCAGGACCGCGCCACACGGGCCCTCATCGCCGTCGCGATCGCGGGCGCGATCGTGGTGGCGCTGCTGACGGTGAACCGCGCGTCCTCGCTGCGGATACCCGGTCCTCACCGGGCCGCCGGGCTGATCGTCATGTGGCTCGGGCTGGGGATCCGGGTGTGGGCGGTCGCCGCTCTGGGCCGGGCGTTCCGCACCACGGTCGAGGTCGACCCCGGGCAGCGGATCGTCTCGAGCGGCCCCTACCGGCGGGTGCGCCATCCCTCCTACACCGGCCTGCTGCTGATCCTCGCCGGGCTCGGCCTCGCCGTGGGCAACTGGCTGGCGCTGGCCGCGTGCGTGGCGCTGCCCCTGCCGGCGGTCCTGCGGCGCATCCGCGTCGAGGAGGCCGAGCTGACCCGCGTGCTCGGGCAGCCCTACCGCGACTACCGGGCGAGGACCAGGGCCCTCCTCCCGGGCGTGTGGTGACCGAGCTGCAACGAGCGCGAGGCGGTATGCACGCCGACGCGAGCCGTCGTCAGCGATCGGCCACGGAGGGTCCGATCGGCAGCCGCGCGCGCAGGACGGTGCCGGTGCCGGATCGGCTGTCGATGTCCAACGTGCCGTTGACCGCCGCGATGCGATCGCGGAGCCCTTGAAGTCCGGTGCCCGAGCCCATGTTCGCGCCGCCGACGCCGTCGTCGCCGACCTCGACGTCGAGATGGTCGTCGCGCTCTTCGACGTTGACCCACGCACGACTTGCGCGTGAGTACTTGGCGATGTTGGTGAGCGCCTCGCACACGGTGAAGTACGCGGCCGCCTCGACGGAGAGCGCCAGGCGGCGGGCGGGGAGCGCGACGCGCAGGGCGACCGGCACGCTGGCACCATGGGAGAGGCTGTTCAGCGCGTGCTCGAGCCCGCGGTCGCTCAGGACCGCGGGGTGCAGTCCCTGCGCGAGGTCGCGGAGCTCGGACAATCCGGTGCGCAGGTCGGCCAGGATGCCGTTGAGCTCCTCGCGTGCGCCTTGCGCGAGCTCGTCGTGCGCGGCGAGGCAGAGCTGCAGCTGCAGCGCAACCGAGACGAACCGCTGCTGGGCGCCATCGTGGAGGTTGCGCTCGATCTCGCGTCGCGCGCGGTCGGCGGCCTCGAGGATGCGGGCGCGCGACGCGCGGACCTCGGCCAGCTGCGCCTCGACGATCGCGTGCTCGCGCAGCGCCTGCTCGGCCGACCGGCGGACCGTGATGTCGAAGATCGCTCCGTCGAGCCAGCGCCTGCCGTCGCCGGCCTCTTGGGCCTGACCGCGCTCGAGGACCCAGCGCACGCCGCCGTCGCGCCGCCGGATCCGATACTCCAGCTCGAAGGGCCGACCGGCACCGACGGCGTCCAGCACGGACCGCTCGACATGTTCGCGGTCGTCGGGATCGATGACGCTCGCGAAGGTGCGGACCGCGGTGTCGATGAAGTCGCTCGCCGGATAGCCCGAGATCGTCTCGATCTCGTCGCTCAGCCACTCCATCGTCCAGTGCTCGTCGCATGCGCAGCGGTAGACGGCGCCGGGGATGTTCGCGACCAGCGAGCGCAGCAGCGTCTCACTGGCCCGCAAGCGGGCGGCGCGCAGCCCCGCCGCCACCCGCGCCGCGAGCACCTCTGGCTCGAATGGGACGCGCATGACGTCATCGCCGCCGGCCTCGAGCGCCTCGCGCAGCTCACTGGGCGAGTCGAGCGCCGCGCACAAGATGATGTGCGTGGAGGCCAGCTCGTGCCGCCCGCGGACGGCGGCCGTCAACGCCCGACCCCGGTGCGCTTCCGCGATCAAGACCTGAGCGACCTGGTCGCGCAGCGCCCCCAGCGCGCCGGCGACGTCCGCGACGCGCACGACCCGTATCCCGGACGCCGTCAGCACCGCCCAGCATTCCTCGCCCAGCGCCTCCAGGCCGAGCACCACCACGCTCGCGCCTTCGCCGGCCACGTCTTCCAGCGCCCGGGCTGGCTTGCGATCGGTGGCAGCGTGCTGGCGCAAGCGGCGGGGTCGCTGGACCATGCCGCCACTGCGAGCCATCCAGGCCACCGTACAGGCGCTCCCCGCGCCCGACCACCCCTCGAACGCGCCATCGCACCGGGCCGGTCACCCGGCAGACATCGGTTCGCACGCCAAGCGGACGAGCGTCGCGCTCCCCGGATCTATACCGCCGTCGCGCCGCAGGTCCAACACCACGCCGCGGGCCCCGCGCAGCAGAGCGAACGCGGCCGTCAGATAGGGCGCGGCGATGCTCACGGCGTCCAGGCCGCTGAGCACGAGCACGCCGACGCCGTCGGGACGTCGCGTGACCTCGCCGACCGCGGCCGCCCTCGCCTGGACCTCGCGCGGATCCTGAGCGGGCCAGCCCGGTGGCCCGACGTCGGGGACGAGCGACCCATCGGCGACGTACTCGAGCGCGAAGTGCCGCGAGTAGTCGTGCGCGACCGCCTCGACCTCGCGACCGCCTCGACCTCGCGACCGCCAGCCCCCCGGCGGTGCCAGGTTCCGGCGTCATGGCCTCAGCGTCGCACGTCGGGTCGATGCCTTGCACCCGGCGCCTGTTGCTTACGGCGAAACCGCAGTGTTAGGGTCCGCCGAACCGAGGTGGAGGTACGAGGATGTCCGTGCGACGGTGCGTGACGGTGCTGGCAATCGCGATGCTCGGCGCCGTGTGCACGGCTCCTGCGGCGAGCGCGAAGACGAAGACCGTGGTTGCCGGGGGACCGCCACCGACAGCGAGTCTGGCCGGGTCGGTCAAGTTCCCCAGCGAGCTGGACCTCAACGGCTTCTTCCGCCGGCAGATCACGATCAACGCCGGCGACTCCGTGCGCTGGGCCTTCAGCCGCCGCGTCGTCCACACCGTCACCTTCCTGCCTCCGGGCCAGAGCCGGCCGACGCTCGAGACCCCGGATGCCGCGAACCCCTACACGGGTTTCAGTGACGCGGCCGGCGTCCCGTTCTGGTTCAACGGACAGCCCAGCCTGCTCATCCCACCCGATCACGCCTTCCTGCAGGGCGGAAGCTCGACCAACGGCAGGCAGTACAGGAACTCCGGCCTCTCCGCCCCTGTGTTCAAGTCCTACAAGCTGAAGTTCACGAAGGCCGGGACCTTCCGCTACCTGTGCCTCGTGCACCCGGGGATGAACGGCAGCGTGAGGGTGCTCCCCAAGGGTCGAGCGGTTCCCTCCGCCCACGCGGACGCCGTGGCCCGGAAGGCTGAGTACGCGCTGGCCCTCAAGCGCGCCAAGCAGCTCGCCAAGTTCACCCCGCCCGCGAACACCTTCGTCGCAGGCCACGACAGCGGCTCGGTGTCGTGGTTCCGGTTCTTCCCGCGCGCCCAGACGGTCAGCGTGGGCCAGACGGTGCACTTCTCGGTCTCCTCGAAGTCCGAGATCCACACGGTCGCGCTGGGCGCGGGCACGCCCTACTTCGACACGATCGAGAAGAACCTCGTCATGGCCCAGCCGCAGCCCAGCGGGCCGCCGCGGCTGCAGTTCAATCCGATGATCTTCCTTCCGAGCGACCCGACCCTGCCGCCGTACACGGGCCTCAACCACGGCAACGGCTTCCTGAACACCGGAGTGCTCGACACGAACCCGAGCTCGGCGGCGCCGCTGGGCGTGGACGTGACCTTCGCGGCACCGGGGACCTTCAAGTTCGAGTGCACCATCCACCCGGGGATGCAGGGGACGATCACGGTCACCTGACCGGCCTCGGCGCGTCACGCCGTCGCGGCCGGGCCGCGGAAGCTCACCTCGACGTCGAGGCCGCCCTGGGGTCCGGAGCTTGCGGTCAGCGAGGCACCGTGGGCGGTCGTGATGGCACGGACGATGGCCAGGCCGAGCCCGTGACCGCCGGCGGAGCCCGTGCGTGCCTCGCCGAGCTGCTGGAACGGCTCGAAGAGACGGTCGACCTGGTCGGGGAGGATCGCCGTTCCGGTGTTGCGAACGCTGATGCGCGCGCGTCCCGACGACGCTGCGGTGGAGATCTCCACCGTGCCAGCGGTGATGTTGTGGCGGACCGCGTTGTCGACGAGGTTGGCCACGAGGCTCGCGACCAGCTGGGGATCGCCCAGCATCGGGGCCGCGCCGAGGGTCGCCTCCATGTGCACGCCGCGACGCTGCGCCTCGTCATGGCGGCGGGCGAGCACGTCGTTGGCCACCTCGCCCAGATCGAGTGGCTGCCAGTGCTCGACGCCGCGCTCGCTGGTCGCCAGGGTGAGCAGCGCCTCGATGAGCCGTTCCTGCTGTTCGCCGAGCGTCAAGGCCTCTTCGCAGGCCGCGCGCAACGTCTCCGCGCTCATGGCCGGATCGGCCAGGGCGACCTGCAGCAGCGTGCGTTGCGCGGCGAGCGGGGTGCGCAGCTCGTGCGACGCGTTGGCCACGAAGCGGCGCTGGGACGCGAACGATGCCTCGAGCCGCGCGAAGAGGCTGTTGAGCGTCGCTGCGAGCTCGGACAGCTCGTCGTCTGACCGGTGGACGTCCAGGCGCCGGTGCAGGTTGCTGGCCGAGATCTCGCGCGCGGTGGCCGTGATGGTGCGCAGGGGTCGCAGCAGACGGCCGGAGAGCAGCCATCCCAGCACGACCGAGAGCAGGACCATGACCGCGAGCGCGGCGATCGACCCCGTCACGAAGTGATCGAGGTCTCTCCCGTGCTGCGAGGCGGCCGCCGCGATGGCCGAGGACGAAGGACCGGGCGCCCTGACGGAGGATCTCGAGCCGACGAAGACGTTCGGGATGGCGAGGAGGGCGGCCCCCGACGCGCAGAACACGGCGCCGTAGAGCACGGCGAGGCGCAGGCGCAGCGTCCGCGCGGGCAGAAGACGCGGCGGCGTCACGGCGCGGAGGGCTGCATCACGCGTCGGCGAGCCGGTATCCGGCCTCGCGGACGGTTTCGATGACCGGCGGCTCACCGAGCTTGGCTCGCAGCCGCCGCATCGTCGTCTTGACCGTGGTGGTGAACGGATCCGTCGCTGCGTCCCACACGCGTTCGAGCAGCTCCTCGGCGCTGACCACCCGGTCGCCGGACGCCAGCAGGCACTCCAGCAGGGCGAACTCCTTGGGGCTGAGCTCGAGTCGCCGTCCGGCGCGAGAAGCGACCCGGCGGTTGGGGTCGAGGGCCACGCCGCCGCGTTCGAGGACCGGAGGCAGCGCCGGGCCCGAGCGACGGGCGAGCGCCCGGATGCGGGCCACGAGCTCGGCGAAGTCGAAGGGCTTGGGGAGGTAGTCGTCGGCGCCCAGCGACAGGCCGTCCACGCGCTCCTTCACCGTCCCGGCCGCCGTCAGCATGAGCACGCCGGTCCCGCCTGCGTCCGCGGCCATCCTCCTGCAGATCTCGTCGCCGTGCACGCCCGGCAGGTCGCGGTCCAGCACCACGACGTCGTAGCGGGTCCCGGCCAGATGCATGAGCGCGTCGTGGCCGTCGAGCACGACGTCCACGGCCATGCCCTCGCGGCGCAGCCCGGTGGCGATCGACCGCGCCAGGACCTCGAAGTCCTCGACGACGAGCACCCTCATCGCCGGCGCCGGAGTGGCTCCTGGAGCGCATCAACCGGGTCCACAGAGAGGCCGCGTGCCATCGCGTCAACGATGTCAGGTTTCAGGTGTCAGCTCCGTGTCGGCCGCTGACGCCGGGCTGACACCGGCGCCGTCGTACAACCCGCCGATGCGGCTGCCCACCAGACAGCAGGACGACCTCGCCGAGACCGCGGTCGTCGTCCGGGGCCTGCGCAAGCGCTTCGGCTCCACGGTGGCCCTGGACGGGATGTCCTTCACCATCGCGCCTGGGGAGGTGACCGGCTTCGTGGGCCCCAACGGGGCGGGCAAGTCGACCACGATCCGGGTGATCCTCGGCCTCGACGCGGCGGACGAGGGCGAGGCCCTGATCGGCGGGCGCCGATACCGGGAGCTGCGCCACCCGCTCACCCACGTCGGAGCGCTGCTCGACGCCGGTGCGCTGCAACCCAACCGCAGCGCGCGCAACCACCTGCTCTGGATGGCTCACTCGCAGGGCCTGAGGGCCGAGCGGGTCGACGAGGTGATCGAGCTGGTCGGCCTGGGCGCGGCGGCCCGGCGAAGGGCGGGCGGGTACTCGCTGGGCATGCGCCAGCGCCTCGGGGTGGCGGCCGCGATGCTCGGCGACCCGCCGGTGCTGCTGATGGACGAGCCGGTCAACGGGCTGGATCCCGAGGGCATGGTCTGGATGCGCAGCCTCCTGCGCTCTCTCGCCGAGCAGGGCCGGGCCGTCCTCGTCTCCAGCCACCTCATGAGCGAGTTGCAGGACACCGCAACCCATCTGGTGGTCGTCGGCCGCGGCCGGGTCATCGCCGACACCAGCGTGGCCGACCTCACGGCGGCCGCCTCCACCGGCCGGATCACGCTGCGAAGCCCCACGCCCGCCGAGGCGATGACCGTCCTGGCCAACGCCGGCGCCGGCGTGCAGGCGACCGGGCCCGGCACGGTGACGGTCTCGGGGCTGGCCTCCGAGCGCATCGTGGCCCTCCTGGGAGAGCACGCGGTGGAGCTCTCCGAGCTCTGGTCGCATCGAGCCACCCTCGAGGAGGCCTACATGGAGCTCACCCGCGACGCCGTGGAGTTCCGCGGCGATCCGGCCCACGAGGCGGCAGGATGACCACCGCCCCGTCGACGCCGTACCGCGCCGTCGCGCCGTCGCGCGGTGACGGCTTCTGGCCACTGCTGCGGTCCGAGTGGACCAAGCTGCGAACGGTCCGCGGCTGGGTCGTCGCCCTCGTCGCCGTCGGTGCGGTGACCGTGGCGGTCGGGCTGCTGGCCGCCCTCGTCGGCAGCCCGGGCCCCTGCCGGGAGGCAGGATGCGTCGCGGTGCGATCGGGCGGCGAGGCGGTGACCGACGCCTTCGCCTTCGTCCACCAGCCCCTGGACGGCGACGGCGCCATCACGGTGCGGCTGACCTCGCTCACCGGCCGGCGCCCCCCGGCGCGCGGGCCCGCCGGCCTCGAGCCCTGGGCCAAGGCCGGGATCATCGTCAAGCAGAGCACCACACCCGGATCGGCCTACGCGGCGATCATGGCCACCGGCGCCCACGGGATCAGGATGCAGGACGACTTCATCCACGACACGCCCGGCCGCCCGGGCGCGGTCTCCCCGCGATCCCCCCGCTGGCTGCGGCTGACCCGCTCCGGCGACACGGTGACGGGCGAGGAATCGGTCGACGGCATCGACTGGGGCAGAGTGGGCGTCGCCCGGCCGGCGGGGTTGTCCTCGACCGTGCAGATCGGGTTCTTCGTCGCCTCTCCCGACCACGTGGCGACCTCGCAGCAGATGGGCGGCCCGAGCTCGACCGGCTGGCCGACCGCGGCGGTCGCCGCCCTCGATCACGTCAGCGTGCAGGGCCGCCGACCGGGTGCCGCGTGGGCGAGCAGCCGGGTGGGCGGCCCGCCGGGGGCGGCTCCTGCCTTCCGGGAGTCGGCAGGCCGGTTCGTCGTGAGCGGAGCCGGCGACATCGCGCCCGCCGTGGGCGGACCGGAGCCCAACACCGTCGAGCGGAGTCTCGTCGGCGGGTTCGCCGGGCTGATCATCGTCATCGTCCTCGGTGCGGTGTTCATGACCACCGAGTACCGGCGAGGCCTGATCCGCACGACGCTCGCCGCGAGCCCGCGGCGCAGCCGGGTGCTGGCGGCCAAGGCGGTCGTGGTCGGAGGCGTGGTGTTCGTCGTCGGGCTGGCCGGTGCTGCCGTCGCGCTCTGGCTGGTCGGACGGGTACGGCGCGACGGCGGTCACGTCGTCCTGCCGGTGAGCGCGGTGACGCAGCTGCGCGTCGTGGCCGGCACCGCGGCGCTGTTCGCCGTCACCGCCGTGCTCGCGCTCGCTGTCGGCACGCTGCTGCGCCGCAGCGCCGCAGCGGTCGCCACCGTCGTGGTGCTGATCGTCCTGCCGTACCTCTTCGCCGTGGGCTCCGTCGTGCCCACCGGCGCGGCGCAGTGGCTGCTGCGCGTCACGCCGGCCGCCGCCTTCGCGATCCAGCAGAGCATCCCGTCCTCCTCGCAGGTCAGCCACGCCTACGCCCCGTCGACCGGCTACTACCCGCTGGCGCCGTGGACCGGCTTCTCGGTTCTGTGTCTCTGGACGGTGCTCGCCCTGGGACTCGCGGTCGTCGTGCTGCGCCGCCGCGACGCATGACGGCCGCCCTGCACGCCGAGTGGACGAAGCTGCGCACGGATCCGAGCACCGGCTGGCTGCTGCTCGGCGCCGTGGCGCTGACCGCCGCCCTGAGCGCCGCCGCCGCCGCGGGTGCGTGCTCGTCGGCGACGTGCCACCAGGACCCGGTGAAGATCAGCCTCACCGGGATCGAGGCCGGTCAGGCCGTGGTGGCCATCCTGGGCGTGCTGGCCATCGGCGGCGAACACAGCACGGGCATGATCCGGACCACGCTCGCGGCCACCCCGCAACGCTGGGTCGTGCTCGTCGCCAAGGCAGCGGTCGTCGTCGGCGTGGTGCTCTGCGCGGGAGCGCTCGCGGTGCTCGCCTCGATGCTCGCCGGGCGGCTCCTGCTGCCCGGCGCCGGCTTCACCGCGGGGCACGGCTACCGAACGCTGTCCTTGACGGACGGCTCGACGCTGCGCGCGGCCGCGGGCTCGGTGGTCTACCTCGCGCTCATCGCGGTGCTCAGCCTCGGGGTGGCGACCGTGGTGCGGGACCCCGCCACCGCCATCGGCGCCGTGCTCGGCCTGCTCTTCCTCTTCCCGATCCTCACCGAGGTCATCACCGACCCCGACTGGCAACGCCACCTCCGGCAGATCGCTCCCATGGACGCCGGGCTCGCCATCCAGAGGACCGTGGACGTCCGCGAGCTCCCGATCGCCCCCTGGGCAGGCCTCGGCGTCCTCACCGCGTGGGCCGGCGCGGCGCTCCTGTGCGGCCTGGTCTTCCTGCACCGACGCGACGCCTGACGCCGCCGCCCGGGTTGGCAGACTCGGACCCCGTGTTGCAATCCGATCGCATGTCAATGGCAGCGCCGTCGGACCGTACGGTCACCGCGTCGGGCACGCCCGCGTCCCGGGCCATGTACGCCGACGTCCAGCGCGCCTGGGAGGTCCTCGGCCGCCTCAACGCGCTGACACCGGGCGACTTCGACGGCATGCGGGCGCTCCTCGGCGAGCTCACCGGCCAGGAGCTCGATCCGTCGGTAAGCGTGCTTCCGCCGTTTCACACCGATGGCGGGCGCAATCTGCGCCTCGGGCGCAACGTGTTCGTCAACCACGGCTGTACGGCGATGGACCTGGGCGGCATCGAGATCGGCGACGACGTGATGATCGGCCCCAACGTCCACCTCATCAGCTCAGGGCACCCGGTCGATCCCGCCACCCGCCGCTCGCAGATCACCACCGCCCCGATCCGCATCGGGCGCGGCGTGTGGATCGCCGCGGGCGCCATGATCCTGCAGGGCGTCGTGGTCGGCGACGACGCGGTCGTCGCTGCCGGCGCCGTCGTGACCAGGAACGTCCCTCCTCGCACCCTCGTCGCGGGCGTGCCCGCGCAGGTCATCCGTGAGCTCGATCCCTGACGACGCTCCCGAGGGCCAGCGTCACGATCTCGAACGGACGGTACGCGATCACGACCTCGTCGCCCTCGACCTCGGCCGGGCCGACGCGGTCCTCCAGCAGGTTGGTGAACCAGGCCTCGGAGAACGGCAGGCCGACGCGCAGGCGGGCGACGCCGCGCCCGCCGTGGCCCTCGTACAGCCGGACGATGAGGTCGTCGCCGTCCTCCGCGCGCTTGACGGTGTCGATGAAGACGCCGGGAACGTCCGTCGAGAACCACGAGCTCACCTCCTCGTCGCCCTCGGCGACGAGGAGCGGCGCGTTGAAGCACAGGGCCTCGCCGGTCACATCCGCGTCCTGCCAGCCACCGCGGTGCGGGCAGATGGCGAAGGAGAGGTGGTGGCGGCCGATGTCGGCCGCGGGGTCCGGCCAGCGCGGTGAGCGCAGGAGGGTCATGCGCATGTCGCCGCCGTGCACGGACCAGCCGTACGTCGCCGCGGAGAGCAGCGCGACGCCGAAGCCGTGCTCGGAGAGGTCGGCAAAGCGGTGGCCGGGGACCTCGTACTGGGCGAGGTCGCGGCGGGTCGAGTAGTGCGTGGGGCGCTCGACCACGCCGAACTGCATCTCATACGTCGCGCGGGGCGCGTGGACGGCGACGGGGAAGCGGACCTTGAGCGCGCGGCGCTCCTCGCGCCAGTCGATGGCGCAGTGGAACTCGAGGCGGGCGGACTCGGCGTCGAGGCGCACGGTCTGGCGCATCCGGCTCGAGGCGCCGATCGGCCGCTCGAACGCCACCTCGGCGCGGAGGGGATCGGCGAGGACGAGCTCGGCGGCCGTGGCGCCGGGGCAGTCGGTGCGCGTCTCGAGGTGGAACGGGTCGAGGTCCCACGCTTCGAAGGCGGTAGGGCGGTCCTCGTAGAGCTCGAGGACGTTGCCGGGCGCGGCCATCGCCTCGCGCCCGCTCGCCCGCTCGACGAGTGAGCGCAGGGTGCCGTCGCGGCCGAGGGTCGCGAGCAGATGCTCGTTCTCGAGCGTGAAGCCATCGACGGCCTCGGAGACGCGCACGTCAGAGCGCGGCGGGACGAACCTCCCGACCCCGCACGAGGGCGCCTCGGCGAAGCGGAGCCCCGCACCGGCCGAGACGACCTCCCGGCGCGCCACCCCGGCGGTGTTGACCACGGGCCCGGCCGCGAAGCGATCGCGCACCGCGCCCGCGGCGGCCTCGACCTCGGCCAGGTCGCGCTCGGCGCGCTCGTGCACCTCGCCGATCGAGGACCCCGGCAGGATGTCGTGGAAGTGGTTGAGCAGCAGCGTCTGCCACGCCCCGTCGAGCTTGGCGCGCGGCCACGGCGCATCGGCGACGGCCGCCAGCAGCTCGGCGTCGTGCAGCGCCCGCTCGGCTCGTCGGCTCGCCCGCTTCGTGCGCGCCTGCGTGGTGTAGGTCCCGCGGTGGTATTCCAGGTACAGCTCGCCGACCACCTCCGGCCAGCGCGCCTCGTCGGCCAGCGCGGCGAAGAAGGCCTCGGGGTCGCCGATCGTGGTGCGCGGGACGTCCTGCAGGTCCTCCACGCGCGCGAGCGTCTCGAGCATCTGCGCCGTCGGCCCGCCGCCGCCGTCGCCCCACCCGAAGACCAGCAGGCTGCGCGCCGACAGCGCGTGGTCCTTGAAGTCCCGCGCCGCGCGGCGCAGCTCGGGGACCGTCGCCTCGGCGTTGTAGGTGTCGGCCGGCGGGAAGTGCGCGAGCACCGAGGAGCCGTCGATCCCCACCCAGCGGAAGGTGTGGTGCTCGGGCGGGTTGAACCGGTTCCACGAGAGCTTCTGGGTGAGGAACCCGTCGATGCCCGCGCCGCGCATGATCTGCGGCAGCTGGCCGTTGTAGCCGAACACGTCGGGGTTCCAGAACACCCGCGCGCGGCGGCCGAGCTCGTGCTCGAAGAAGCGCTGGCCGTACACGAACTGGCGCACCAGCGACTCGCCGGCGGGGAGGTTGCAGTCGGGCTCGATCCACGTCCCGCCGACGGGCAGCCACTGCCCCGCGGCCACGCGCTCGCGGATCCGAGCCCAGAGCCCGGGGGCGCGGTCGCGGATCCACGCGTACTGCTGGGCCTGCGAGCAGGCGAACCGATAGGCCGGGTAGCGCTCCATGAGCCGCACCTGCGTGGCGAACGTCCGCACGCACTTGCGCAGCGTCTCCTCAAGCGGCCACAGCCACGCCGTATCGATGTGGGCGTGACCGATGGCGGTGATCTCGTGCGTCCGCGTCGCGTTGCGCCGCTGCGTGAGCAGCGGTTCGAGGATGGCGCGGGCCGCCGGCCACGTGGCGCGCCGGTCGGCGTCCCACGCGTTGCAAAACCGGTTGAGCTCGCGCAGGAGCTCGCCGCGCCACGCGTCGTCGGCACCCGGCTCGTCCATCAGCGCCGCCAGGACGTCGAGATCGCGCGACAGCGCCCATGCGTCGCGGTCAAAGCGTGCCAGCGCGCAGCGCTCCAGGCGAAACGGCGCCGCGGTCGCGCCGCTCTGGTGAGGCTGGGGATGGAGCTCGGACCACCCGAAGAGCCCGTTGCACGCGATCTCGACGCGCGCGCTCAGCTCCTGCCCCGCGACCGCATGGCCAACGAGCATCGCGTCGGGACGGACGTACGCGCCGCCGCCGACCAGCCCCTGCACGGGCTCGCCGTCGAGCCACAGCGTCGCCTCGGAGTTGGTGACGAGCAGCAGATCGACCTGCTCGCCCTCCCATTCGGCCGGGACGCGTCCCTGCACCGCCAGCCACCACGTGGCCCACAGCGGGCCGAGCGCCATGCCCGGCTCCGCGTCGCGGTAGTCGAGGGCCGCCGCGTCGGAGGCCGCGATGCGGTCGACAGGCCCGGCGATGCGCACGCGATCGGGCGCCCGCGCGTCGGCGTGGACGAGCGCAGCGACGCGCCGGGTGACCTGACGCACGCGCTCGCGCGTGTAGTCGGGGTGGGCGAGCAGGCTCGGCATGCTGCCATGTCGAGACGTCGCGTTCGGCTCCGACCTCACCGAAAGACACCGACCTGGGAAAGGACCGACCACACCATGCAGATCCGCGCCCGTATGAGCATGAGCGCCGACGGCTACATCACGACCCCCGGCGGCTGGCCGGCGCTGACCGCCGATCCGGCGTTCGCCTCCGGCGAGAGCCATGGCATCCGCGAGTTCCTCACCGACTGCGAGGCGGCGCTCATGGGCCGCTCGACCTTCGAGCCGGCCCTCAACAACGACCGCTGGCCCTGGCCCGACCTCAACGTGTTCGTGCTCGCCTCCGGCCGTCCGGCCGGAACGCCCGATCACGTCGTCGTGGACGGCGACCCGGCGCAGCTGCTGGAGAAGATCCGCGCCGCCAACCAGGGCGGCGACGTCCACCTCGTGGGCGGTCCGCGCACGATCGAGGCCTTCCGCGCGATCGGAGCGCTCGACAAGCTCGAGCTGGTCGTGCTGCCGCTGCTCTTCGGAGGCGGGATGCAGCTGACGCCGTCGCTGAGCCTCGACACGGCGCTGAGCCTCGAGCGCCAGCGCGCCCTCCCGGGCGGTTCCGTCGAGCTCGTCTACGACGTGAGCGGGCGTGGCGCCGACGTGCCCGGGCGCGAGGCCGGCTGGTCGCCGGCCTCGCGGCGCAAGGCCTGATCACCGCTCACGCGGCGCGCCGATCGTCGGCACGGTCAGACGCGGCGACCGGCGCGCCGTCCGCGAGGGCGCCGGCGCACCTCCTCGAACGGGCGTCGACGAGCGTGGCGAGCCGATCGTCGAGGCGCCGGATGCGCAGCGGGCGGTCGGGGATCGAGCGTCCGTCGGGGACGACGGGATCCTGGGCGTGGGCGCCGAGCAGGGCGCGGCGCATGGCGTTCTGGAGAAAGGGGCCAGGAATCAGGGTCATGGGAGCAGTGTGCGCCTGGACAGCCATTCGTTCAAATTATGATTCTCTAGTCCTGATAGATTTCGTCTATGGACCCGAGGCGAGTGCTCACCTTCCGGGCGGTCGCTCGCCACCGCTCGTTCACACGGGCCGCCGAGGAGCTCGCGCTGTCGCAGCCGTCGGTCTCCCATCAGGTGGCGGCGCTCGAACAGGAGATCGGCGCGCGCCTGATCGACCGCCGGCCGGGTGGGCTGCAGCTCACTGCCGCCGGCGCGCTGCTGCTCGAGCACGCCGATGCGATCGCCGTGCGCTTCGAGCTCGCCGCGCTCCAGCTCGCCGAGATCGCCGACGACGAGCGCGCGCTGCTGCGCATCGGCGCCTTCCCCACCGCGCTGGCCGGCCTGGTGCCGTCGGCCGTCGCGCAGGTCCACGCCGCCCATCCCGACGCCCGGGTCACGGTCGAGGAGAGCGCCGCCGACGAGCTCCCCGAGCGGGTGCGGTCCGGGGAGCTGCATCTCGCCGTCGACTTCCAGGACGCCGCGCTCCCGCGACGCGAGTTCGAGGGCATCGAGCGGCGCGACCTCATGCGCGAGCCGTTCTTCGTGGCCCTGCCGCCCGACCATCGGCTCGCCGGCCAGAAGTCCGTGCGCATCCGCGACCTCGCCGGCGACGACTGGACCGCCGCCTACGCCGACGGCCTCATCGTCCGGGCCTGCCGCGCGGCGGGCTTCGAGCCGCGCCTGGTCTCCATGACGCGAGACCAGCTCGCCATCCGCGGGCTCATCACGCGCGGCCTGGCGGTCACGCTCGCGCCCCGCCTGCTGGCCGAGGCGTTCACCGGCACGGCGCTGCGCCCGATCGCCGGCAAGGGCCCCGAGCGCGTCGTGTACGCACTGCTTCCGCCGGGCGGGCGCCACCCCCTCGCCCAGCCGATGCTCAGCGCCCTCGCCCTCACCGCCGCGCAGCTGCGCGACGAGCTGGACGCCTGAGCGGCCGACGCGCCGGCGGGCACGGGAGGACTATCGTCGTGGGCGAGCGACATGGCCACCGGGCCCGAGAACCATTCGCGTGAGATGCAGGCGAAGGTCACCGAGCTGGGGCGTGCCTACGCCCAGGCGCTGCGCTCCGGCGACGAGGCGGCCGCCGAGATCGCGATCCGCGAAGCGATGGACGCGGGGCTGGACACGGCGCGGATCGACGACGAGATCATCGCCCCGGCGATGTGGCACATCGGCGAGCTCTGGGAGCGCGGCGAGATCTCGGTCGCCCACGAGCACCTCGCCACCGAGATCTCGGTCCGGGTGCTCGCCCTCCAGCGCGAGGCCCAGCGCGTGGCGCAGACCCGCGGCCGGCACCGGGTCGTGCTCGCGGCGCCGGCCGGCGAGCAGCACATCGTCGCCCTGCGCATGGTCGACAACCTCCTGCGCAACGCCGGCTACCAGGTGGCGATGCTCGGCTCCGACGTGCCCGGTGACGCCCTCATCGCGCTCATGCACCGCCGCCCGCCGGAGGTCGTCTGCCTCACCTCGACCATGGCCGAGCCGGCCGACGGCCTGCTGGCGACGATCGGCGCGCTGCAGCGCCGCTGGCCGGCCATGGGCTTCGTGATCGGCGGCAGCGGGCTGACCTCGCGCGTCCAGTCGCGCCCGGGCGTCGACCTCTGCCGCCGCGTCTCCGATGCCGTGGAGGCCGTGGACGCGATGGTCATGGGCGGCGGCCGCAACTAGGCGGCGCCGGGGTGCCGTCGGGGCGCACGAGGAGCGCGCCGTCGGCCCGGGGACGAGGCCGGGTCCGGTGAACCACGTCAGCCCCCGGCCGAGGAGGTCCAACGTGGACACGCGCCCGGCGGCGTGGGGACCCGGACGTGCGGGATGCGCCCGCCGAGGTCGACGTGCAGCTCGTCCGCGGCATCGGGCGTGGAGCCGTCGGGATCGGCGGAGCGCGCCACGTTGTGCGCGGCGATCGGCCGCCGGTCGGCCTCGTAGGTTTCCAGGAGCTCGGCCCCGGCCCAGCCGCGCAGCACCCACCCGAGCTTCCAGCCGAGGTCGTGCCCGCTGCCGATGGCGGTGTTCATCCCGGTGCCGCCGCGCGGCGTGACCCGTGGGCTGCGTCGCCGACCAGGAACACGCGGCCGGCGCGGAAGCGGTCGGCCAGCTGGGCGGCGAAGCTGAAGGAGCCGGTGTGCTCGCTGCGGACCTCGAGATCCTCGACGCCGGCGCCCGCGCGGATCCGCCGCCCGAAGCGCTCGGGCGTGTAGGCCTCGATGTCATCGGCATCGACCCAAAGGTCCCGTAGTGCCAGCCCTCGCCGCGCCCGGAAGGCAGGAAGGTGCCCCCCCTGTGCGGGTGGCTGACGGAGTAGACGCCGTAGCGGTGCTCGCCCATGACCGGCCACAACGGGGCCTGGAAGATCGCGGTGACGACGTGACCGAGCCCGTCGGGCCCGGGCATGGCGATGCCCAGCGCTCGGCGAATGCGAGTCCTGGCCAGCTTCGACGCCTTCGACCTGCTCTACCGCGGGCGCGGACGGTCCGCGAGCCGCGTGGCCGGCGTCCTCGTCGACATGGCCGAGCGCGCCGTCCTGACGTGAGCACCTCGGCCGTCAGGCCGGCGGCTCCGGGCGGCGGGCGAGCAGGTCCGTGCCGAGCGCGCAGAGGCCGAGGGTCGCGAGGGCGGCGACCGTGATCGCGGCGCCCAGGGCCGGCGTGATGACGTGCTTCTGCAGGCCGATCTGCACCACCGCGGCGGGCACCCCGAGCTGTGCGGTGGCCACCAGCCCCGCGGACGCCGGCTGACGGGTGGCCATCGCCGCGATCGCGTGGACGGCGAGATTGGCCAGGACGAGCGCGCCGGTGACGAGGAGCAGGCGGGGGTGATCGAACAGCCCGCGGACGTCCAGCCGCGCTCCGAGCACGACGAAGAAGAGCGGGACGAAGAAGCCCTCCGCGATGCCCCGGACCTGCGTCGAGAGGCGCTTGGGCCCTCCGACGGCCGCCACCACGAGGCCCATGGCGAAGCCCCCCAGGAGCACGCTGGTGCCGTGCCGCTCTGCGATCCAGGCCAGGCCGAAGAGCACGGCCAGCGACAGGCGCAGGTCCAGCGCCCAGCCGCGTCGCTTGGAGCGCTTGCGCAGGCGGTGCACCCAGGGCTGCGGGCGCAAGGCCCGGGCGACCAAGAAGACGACGAGAGCGCACGCCGCGACCAGGAGCCCGCCGAGGACGGCGTTCGCGGCCCGGCTCGGCTGGAGCACGAGCGGGACGGCCAGGATCGACGCCACGTCGGCGACGGTGACCTGGGCCACCACCACCATCGCCGCCGGGGCCTCGAGCTTTCGCTCCTGGAGGGTGGGCAGGACGATGGCCGCCGAGCCGGAGGCCAGCAGCACCGCATAGACGGCGACATGGCCGGTGCCCGCGACCTGGGCGACCACCAGGCCGCCGAGCGGCGCGACCAGCCCGGCCACCGCCGCCGCCGCCGCGCCCCGGGCGAGGCCGCGGCGCAGACGCCCGTCGCGCAGCGGGACGTGCATGCCGACGGTCAGCATCAGCATCGCGAAGCCGGCCTCGGCCAGGAAGGACAACGTCGCGTTGTCGGCGTCGATCACGCCCAGGCCGCTGCGACCGAGAACGACCCCGGCGAGGATCTCGCCGACCACCACGGGCACGAACGCCCGCCGGCTGGCCGCGAGCAACGGCCCGGCCAGGCCGGCAGCCACGATCAGCGCGAGGTCGCCGAGGCTCACCGCGCGAGCCTACGCACACGCGATTGGCCTGCCGTTCGGCGCACGAGCATTGAGCCCACGGGGCGACCTGACAGGATCGTCCTCGCCGGCACGCCCGTGCCGGTGCGGCCATCGAGCTGGGGTGGGCGTTTCGCTGATGATCCTGGGACTGCTGCTCGCGCTCGCGTCCGCGTTGGCCACCAACGTGGCCTTCCTCTTGAAGTACCGCGGCGCGGTCGTCGTGGCTCCGATCGAGATCCGCCATCCGCTGCGCAGCGCCGCCGCCCTCTTTCACTCCAAGTGGTTCGCGGTCGGGTGGCTGGTCGCCATCCTCGCGTGGGCGCTGCACGTCGGCGCGCTCGCCCGGGCGCCGCTGTCGATCGTCCAGGCCGTGCTCTCGGGCGGCCTGGTCTTCCTGGCCGTGCTCGCCGAGCGCTTCTTCGGCTTCCGTCTCGGGCCGTGGCAGTGGTTCGGCGTCAGCATCACGGCCGCCGGGCTCGCCGTCATCGGGCTGACCGGCGGCGGCGCCGACCGCCCGCAGCACTCCTCGCTGGCCGCGCTCATCGCCGTCGAGGGGGCGATCTTCGGCCTCGGCGCCGCGCTGCTGGCCATCTCCGCGCACGGTCGCGTGCTGGATCGCGCCGAGGGCCTGATGCTGGGCCTCGCCGCCGGCGCGCTCTTCGGCGTCTCCGAC
This sequence comes from Paraconexibacteraceae bacterium, assembly GCA_963757775.1. Lineage (GTDB taxonomy): Bacteria > Actinomycetota > Thermoleophilia > Solirubrobacterales > Solirubrobacteraceae > JAOPZW01. Next base: position 403,215 of record CAVWSH010000001.1, read on the forward strand.
GTGGCCATCAAGTACCTGACCCACGCCCATGGCGGGATGCACGGCCTGCGCAGCCCCTGGACGGCGACGGCGATCATCGCCGGGACGATCGCCTTCTACGCCTCGGCCCGGAGCCTTCAGCTCGGCCCCGGCGTCGAGGTCATCGCCTTCACGTCGGTGGCCGCGAACCTGGCCGCGATCATCGGCGGGATCCTCGTCTTCGGGGAGCCCATCGGCTCGGGCCCGCTCGCGATCGCGGCTCGCGTCATCGCCTTCATCCTCGTCATCGTCGGCGCGGCGCTGATGCCCTCCCACCACGGCGAGTCGCGCGAGAGCGAGCCGAGGGGGCCTCCAGTCGTGGGTGCCTTCCGACAAGAGAAATCGGCTTGACAAAAATAATTGTCGGTGACAAGGTGCGCCCATGCACGACGTCGCCGTCATCGACGACCCCGCCGCGGCCGAGGCGTCGCTGGATCCGATCCGCGCCCGCCTGCTCGCCGAGCTGGCGGATCCGGGGTCGGCCAGCACGCTGGCCGCGCGCGTGGGCCTGACGCGCCAGAAGGCCAACTACCACCTGCGGTCGCTGGAGCGCCACGGCCTGGTCGAGCTGGTCGAGGAGCGCCGCAAGGGCAACTGCACCGAGCGCGTGCTCCAGGCGACCGCCGCGTCCTACGTGATCTCGCCGACGGCCCTCTCGGCTGTCGCGCCCGATCCGTCGCGCGAGCCCGACCAGCGCTCGGCGCGCTGGCTGCTCGCGGTGGCGGGCCGCCTGGTCCGCGAGGTCGGCGACCTCATCACGGGCGCGAGCGCGGCCGGCAAGCCGCTGGCGACCCTCGGCATCGACAGCGAGGTGCGCTTCGCGTCCGCCAGGGACCGCGCCGCCTTCGCCGCCGAATTGGCCGGAGCGGTCAACGGCCTCGTGGCCAAGTACCACGACGAGGCCGCCCCCGGCGGTCGTCCGCACCGCTTCGTCGTCGCACTGCACCCCACCATCACGCACCCCAAGGAGCCGAAGTCATGAGCCGCGAGTTCGAAGTCAGCCGCGAGATCGACCTGCCCGCCTCGCCCGACGACGTGTGGACCGCGATCACCGCGGATCCCGCGGCGTGGATGTTCCCGACGGGCATGGAGATCCCGGCCGGCGCCGCGCCGCCGGAGGGGGCGCCGATCACGACGTGGGACCCGCCGCACCGCCTCGTGGTCCGCATGGAGTCCCCGGACGGGACGTTCAACGCGCTCGACTACGCCATCGAGGCCCGCGACGGCGGGACGGCCCACCTGCGCTACGTCCACAGCGGGATCCTCGCCGACGAGTGGGAGGACCAGTACGACGCCATCGACGGCCACACGGACTTCTACCTGCACACCCTGGCCCAGTACCTCGAGCACTTCAACGGCCGCCAGGTCACCTACGTGGGCCAGCCGTCGCACGGCATCAACGGGCCCGAGTCGGCCGGCACGCCCGACGCGATGGAGGCGCTGCGCGCCGCCCTGGGCCTCTCCGCCGGCGAGGGCGTGGGCGCGCCGGTCCACGCCTCGCTGGGCGACGCCGGGACGCTCGAAGGCGTCGTCGACTACTCGACCCCGGAGTTCCTCGGGGTGCGCAGCGCCGACGGCCTGTATCGCTTCTTCGGGCGCAACCACTACGGCGGCGTGGTCGGCATGAGCGCGCACCTCTTCGAGCCGGGCGTCGACGCCGCCGCGAGCGAGGCGGCCCTCAAGGCCTGGCTCGACGGGGTGTACGCCTAGGGCGCCCACCTCCGGCGTCCTCCTGCGGTAGACCTCCGCGCCATGACCAAGGCACTGCAGGACACGGTCGCGCTCGTCACGGGCGCGAGCAGCGGCATCGGCGAGGCGACGGCGCGCGCCCTCGCCGAGCAGGGCGCGACGGTCGCCGTCGCCGCCCGCCGCAAGGACCGTCTGGACGCGCTGAGCGTGGAGATCGGCGGCCTCGCCATCGAGACCGACGTCACCGATCGCGAGCAGGCGGTCGGCGCCGTCGAGCGCACCGCGCAGGAGCTCGGGCGGCTGGACATCGTCGTCAACAACGCCGGGGTGATGCTGCTCGGCGAGATCGTCGATGCCCCGGTGCAGGAGTGGGATCGCATGATCGCCCTCAACCTTCAGGGCCTGCTCTACGTGGCCCACGCGGCCCTCCCCCACCTCCTGGCCGCCGCCCAGCAGGAGCCGCGGCGAGTGGCGGACCTCGTCAACGTCAGCTCGGTCGCGGGCCGGCGCGTCGGCGTCGGCGGCGGCATCTACCAGATGACCAAGCACGGGGTGGGCGTCTTCAGCGAGGCCCTGCGCCAGGAGGTCGGCGGTCGCCACGTGCGTTCGTCGCTCATCGAGCCGGGCGCGACCGAGAGCGAGCTCGTCAGCCACGTCCGCGAGGAGGTCCGCGACCAGCTTCCGCCCGGCATCGACGAGATCCTCCGCGCCGAGGACATCGCCGACGGGATCGTCTACATCGTCACGCGACCGCGCCACGTGTCGGTCAACGAGCTGCTCGTGCGGCCGACCGAGCAGGTGCGCTAGTCAGGATGGACGCATGAGGCTGGTCCTCGTGCGTCGCATCTTTCGCGGGTTGACAATCGCGGGTGTTGAGAGCCGCAACGGCTACCGCATACGACCTGCTTGGAGGACCAGCCGTGCCTGACGTTACCGCTTTGATCGCGCCCGCGGGCGTGCGTCTGTGGGTCAGCCTGGATGTGCACAAGTTCTCGATCGTCGCCGCGACGCTGCCGCCCGAGGGCGGTAAGCCGGAGGTGTCGCGGATCGAGACGACCGAGCGCGCGATCCGTCGTTTTATCGACCGGCTCGGCGGGCCCGACGGGCTTGCCGTCTGCTACGAAGCGGGCCCGGGCGGGTTCGCGTTGTGGCGGCTGCTGACGAAGATCGGCGTGGCGTGTGACGTCGTGGCGCCGTCGCTGGTTCCGGTGCGCGCCGGTGACCACGTCAAGACCGACCGCCGTGATGCGAAGAAGCTCGTGACGCTGCAGCGCGCCGGCCTTCTGCGGTTCGTGTCGCCGCCGACCGCCGAGACTGAGGGCCTGCGCGATCTGCTGCGCTGCCGCGACGACCTGCGCTGCGCGCGCACCGCGGCCCGTCATCGCGTCGCCAAGCAGCTGCTCAGGCACGGCCGCATCTACCGTGAGGGCAAGAGCCACTGGACGCAGATGCACCGCCGCTGGGTCAACGCGCAGCGCCTGGACGATCCGCTCGCGCACGAGGCGCTGACGCAGATGCTGATCCACCTCGACGGGCTCGAGCGCCAGCTCGCCACGCTCGACGCGCGGCTTGAGGAGATCGCGCGCGGCGAGCGCTGGGCCGGCCACGTGCAGATCCTCACGCGCTTTCGCGGCATCAGCACGCTGACCGCACTCGGGCTGATCGCCGAGATCGGCGACTTCGCACGCTTCAGCCACCCACGCGAGCTCGCCTGCTGGCTGGGCATCACGCCAAGCGAGTACTCAAGCGGCGATCAGCAACACCGCGGCCACATCACCCGCGCCGGCAACCGCCACGCCCGCCGCCTGCTCGTCGAAGCCGCCTGGCACTACCGCCACGCACCCCGCCGCCCCGCCGGCGGCGTGCAGCCCGATCAGCGCGCCTGGCAAGCCCAGGTCCGCCTGCACCACCGCTACCGCCACCTCACCGAGCACGGCAAGCGCCCGACCGTCGTCAACGTCGCGATCGCCCGCGAGCTCGCAGCGTTCCTCTGGGCCGCGCTCACCGACCAGCCGATCACCACCAGCGACAAGCAGCCCCAGGAGGCCGCCCGCTAGCCACACGCCAACCCATGGTGGGGTCGGGCGGCCGGTGCGAGCCGCCCGGAGGACCCTCGATGCGTCTATGCGATACCGACTCGCGAATCTAGTTCGAGGCAGCTCACGACCGGACACTGTCCTGCGGTCCCGACCCGCGCATCTCAGAGTGACAGTCGTCGTTGCCCTCGCACCCGCCGCCCGACCCCACCACCCGCCGCCACCATGAACAACAACCGCCAACGCTCACTTGACACACGCGTCCATCTCAGACGCTCACAAGAGCGCGGGCAGCTCGCGCCCGATCAGGGCGACCGTGTCGAGATCGTCGTGGGCGAGGTGCTGGCACATGATCCGGTGCACGCCGGCGTCGGCCAGGGCCGCGATCTGCGCGGCCGCGACCTCGAGCGTTCCGACGATCCATCCCGGCGGCGGCTCGGCCAGCAACGCGGTCGCGTCGCCCCCGGTCAGCTCGGCCAGCCGCCCCGCGCGGTCCTGAAGCTCGCCGCGGTCGCGCCCGACGACGACGCCCGTCATGAGCGAGAACGGGAGCGCCTCGCGGCCGGCCTCCTCGCACGCGCGCTCGACGACGCGCCGGCGCTCGCGGACCTCGGCGGGCGTCGCGAAGACCGTGTTGTACTCGTCGGCGTAGCGCGCGGCGAGCGCGGCGCTGCGCGGCCCGGCGTTGCCGCCGATGATGATCGGCGGGTGCGGGCGCTGCACGGGCTTGGGCTGGGCGTCGAGGTCGCGCAGGCGGTAGTGCTCGCCCGCGAAGCTGAACGGCCCCTCCGCCCACGATCCGAGGACCACCTGCAGCTGTTCCTCGAGCGCGTCCATCCGCTCGCGCGTGGGCGCGAAGGGGAAGCCGTAGGCCGCGTGCTCGCGCTCGTGCCAGCCGGCGCCGAGCCCCAGCTCCACGCGGCCATCCGAGACGTGGTCGGCGGTCACGACGGCCTTCGCCAGCACCGACGGGTGGCGGAAGGTCGCCGGCGAGACCATGGTCCCCAGGCGCAGCGCCGTCGTCACCGCGCCCAGCGCCGCGAGCGTCGTCCACGCGTCGAGCGCCCCGCGCTCGGGATGGTCGCCACCGAGCTCGAGGTAGTGGTCGGAGCGAAAGAGCGCCGGGACGCCGTGCTCCTCGCACGCGCGCGCCAGCGCGAGCCACTGCGGCCAGGACACGCCCTCCTGGCCCTCGATCATCAGGCAGAGGTCCATGGCGCTGGACCCTACGCAGTCGGGAGATCCGGCTCGCGCTCAGACCGTTCGCAAGGCCACGGTCGGCGGCATGCGCGACGCTCGGACGGCCGGCATCAGGCCGGCGACCGCGCCGATCAGGATGGCCGCGGCGATGCCCCCCGACCACGCCTCGGCGGGGATCACCACGGCCCAGCTCTTCGAGCCGGCGTACACCGCCGTGGCCGCGGCCCCGGCCAGCACGCCGACCACGCCGCCGATGACGGCGAGCAGGATCGACTCGGCCAGGAACTGCGTGCGGATCTGGCCCTTCGTCGCGCCCAGGGCGCGACGCAGGCCGATCTCCGAGCGCCGTTCCAGCACCGAGATGATCATGATGTTGGCGACGCCGACGGCGCCGACGATGAGGGCCACGACGCCGAGCCCCAGGAAGAGGCTGTCGAACGCCCCGGCCGCCGCGGCCCGCGCGGTGAGCACGTCGGAGGGCTGACTGACGTTGACCTCGCTGGGGGCCTGCGGGTTGGCGGTCGGTGCGAGCAGCGACTGCACCTCCGCCTCGTGCCCGGTGGCGGTCCGCACGTAGATCGAGCTCGGCGGGCCGGCCCGGTGACGGCCGCCGGCGAGGCTGAGGTAGCCGAGGTACCGCTGGGCCGCCGGATAGCCGACCAGGGCGCTGGTGTCGATGTCGGGCGCCAGCGGCGAGGACTGCAGGATGCCCGCGACGTTGAACCACTGGCCTCCCAGCCAGATCCGTTGATCGGGGTGGACGCGGTCGATGCCCAACCGTGTCGCGGCGACCGAGCCGAGCACCGCGACCGGCTCGCGGGCGGTGCCCGCGTTGAGCCACGCGCCCCGGGCGAGGCCCGTGTTGAGCACGGACAGCAGGTTCAGGCTGGTGGCTCGCACCTGCAGGCCTCCCGTGTTGCCCACCGGGATGAGCGAGCTGCGGTAGACCTTCTCGTGCTTCATCAGGCCGGTGTGCGCGAGCGCCTGGACGTGGTCCAGAAGCGTGATCCGCCCGGGCGCCTGCACCGGCAGGTCGACGTCCTGCCCGGTGATGCTCTGCCCGGCCTCGACCGTGAGCAGGTTCGTGCCCAGCCGGTCGATCTCCGCCAGCAGCCCGGCCTGCGAGGAAGACGACAGCCCGAGGACCGCCACGATCGCCGCCGTGCCGATCGCGATCCCGAGCGCGGACAGCGCGGCGCGCAGGGGCCGGGCGCGCAGCCCGACGCTGGCCACCCGCAGCCCGTCCCTCGGGCTCAGTCGTCCGCTCGCCGCGCTCATGGCCGCCCGCCCCCCTCGCCCCGCGCCACGAGCCCGCCTCCGTCGCGTCCGGTGTCGGAGACCACCTGGCCGTCGAGCATCCCGACCTGGCGGGGCAGCTGGTCGGCGAGGCCGGCGTCGTGGGTGATCATGAGGATCGTGGCGCCGGCGGCGTTGAGCTCGCGGATGAGCTCCATGATCGACGCCCCGGTGGCGCTGTCGAGGTTCCCGGTCGGCTCGTCGGCGAGCACGATCGCGGGGCGCCCCACCAGGGCCCGGGCGATCGCCACCCGCTGGCGCTCCCCGCCGGAGAGCTTCGTGGGCTTGAACGTCGCGCGGTGGGCGAGCCCGACCGCTTCGAGCGCCTCGTCGGCGCGCCGGTGGCGTTCGGCGGCCGGGGCGCCGGCGTAGAGCAGGCCGTCGGCGACGTTCTCGCGTGCGGTGGCGTGCTCGGCCAGGAAGAACTGCTGGAAGACGAAGCCGATGCGCCGCGCGCGCAGGTGCGACAGCTCGCGGTCGTCGAGCTGCGCCGCGTCGACCCCGCCAATGCGCACCACGCCGCTGGTCGGTCGCTCCAGCGTCCCCATGATGTGCAGGAGCGTGGTCTTGCCCGAGCCTGAGGGTCCGACGATGGCCACCAGCTCGCCGGGCTGCACGGAGAACGAGACCCCGCGCAGCGCGGGCACGGGCGGCTGCTCGCCGTAGACCTTGGTCACGGCGACCAGTTGCAGAACCGCTTCGCCGCTCACAGCGAGGGCACGACGACGCGATCGCCTGCGCGCAGGTCGCCGTCGACCTGGACGCGCCCGTCCGCGGTGTCGAACAGGCCGACCTGCACCGCGACCAGGTCGCGTCGCTCGCCGGCGCGCATGACCTCGACCGCGAAGCCGCCGCCGGCCCTGCCGACCAGCGCGGTGACCGGGACGCTGAGGACGTTGCGCACCCCGTCGGTCGTGATGTCCACCTGGACCGGCGCTCGGTCCAGCCCGCGCGCCCTGCCCGGGTCGTCGAGGCTGATGAACGTGGAGATGGTCGCATCGGTGGGGCTGCTGTCCTGGCCGGAGGGGGCTTGGGCGATGCGCCCGAAGCCGGCGACCCTGCCCATGACCGTCGTGCTCCCCGGCAGCGTGATCTGCGCGCGATCGGCCCGCCTGACCTGGCCCTGCTCGGAAGGATCGAGGTTGACCAGCACGTGGAGCGTGTCGGAGGTCGCGCTCAGCGCCTGCGCGCCCGGAACGGCAGGTCCGCCGAGTTGGCCGGTGACCTTGGCGATCCGCACCGCCTCGGGCAGGAAGACCGCGTCGCCGAGGGCGAGCGCGCCGGTCGCGCTGGCGCCCCTGCGGCGCTGCAGCGCCTTCAGCGCCTTCTCGGTCTTCGCCGTGAAGCCATCGCCGCCACCGCGCACGTGCAGGTTGCGGTTGAGCTGGCGGACGTCCTGCCCGGCTTGGCCCACGCGCAGCGGGCGATAGGCCGGAACCGTGCCACACAACAACAGCACCGGCCGGTTGTCCACCCGATAGAGCACGTCGCCGCAGTCGACCTTGTCGCCCGCTGCGGGCAGCTCGGTGTAGGTCCCGCGGGCGTGGTTGACCGCGGAGAACGGCGAGCCGTCAGGGCGCGCCCGGTAGGTCAGGATCCCGTCCTGGGAGATCGCGGCCGACAGGTTGCCCTTCAGCACCGGCGCGGTGCTCGCCGACGCCCCCTGCGCGGCCGCGGGCGCCGGCCCGCCACCGGACAGCAGGACGCCCGCGCCGGCGGCGGCCACGGCGACCGCGACGGCCGCGCCCGTCAGCACCCAGCGGTTGCGCGTCACCCCTGGCCCCCCGCTGCCAGTCCCAGGAGCGAGTTGCACTTGTGCGTGGCGGCGTTGAGGATGGTCATGCCGCCGGGGCGGTTCGATGACGGGATGTGAGTCGTGTCGATGAGGGGCTCACCGTTGGCGGGGTCCGGGAAGTCCTTCACGCCGTTGTCGCGCACGCACTTGGCGAACCTGAGGGCGGCCGACTGCTGCTTGGTGGTCCGCTTCCCGCTCAAGCTGCCGGGTGGCTGCAGGTCCTTGCAGGCGTTGACCGCCTTCCTCCACACCGCGGGGCTCACGCTGACCCCATAGACGAACTCGCCCTTCGCGTCGGGGTCGGGGAAGTCGCTGACGCCGTTGTTGCGCATGCACTCGGCGAACTTCACGGCCTTGCCCTGACTGGTGGCGCCCTTGTTGGCGGTGCTGGCAGAGCCGGCGGTGGTGGCGGTGCCGGCGGTGGTGGCGGTGGCGCCGGCGGTGGCGGTCTCGGAAGGCGTGTTCGAGCCACAGCCCGCGGCGATGAGGCTCATGAACGCGAGGAGGGCAAGCCCGGCCAGCGGCCGCGGTGTTCTGGTCATGTCTGCTCCAGGTGATGGGTTGTGTTGACGGTCACTGCTGCATCCGCGGGTCCTGCGTCGGGTCGGCGTACATGGGAGGGCAGCCGTGAGCGACGGCTTCGGGGCGCAGTTCGTAGTGCCACGGCTCGTTGCCGTAGACCCGGCACAGCCCGTACTCGGCGCCGTGCTCGGCCAGCCACGTCGTGGCGCCGACAGGCCCGATGTCGACGGCGTCGCCGGACACGTGAGCCGACGTGCCGGGGGTGGCCACCCATCGGGCGGCCTCCCGCTCCGAGCCGTACTTCAAGACCGCTTGACGAAAGAGCTGTTGCTGATACGCAGCGGACCGCCAGCCGCTGTCGACGACGAAATGCACGCCGGCGCCCGCGGCATCGGCTGCCGCCCGGCGCAGGGCGCGCCGGAGGGCGGCATCGAGGTTGGCGACACCCGGGACCTCGTCGTCGAAGACCGTCGTGCCGCCGGGGACGGCACCGTCAGCCTCGCCGAGCGCACCTGGCTGCTCCCTGCGAGCGAGCGGGGGGCGGTCAGCCTTGCCACGCGCAGCGTGGAGCTCCGGGCGGGCGAGCGTCGGTGATCCGGTCGTCGAGGACGAGGGCGCCAGCGACTCGTGGCCGATCGCCGCGAGGATCGCCGCCATGACGACCAGCAGGGCGGCGACACGGATCCTGCGCAACCGGATCCGGCGGAGCGTTGCTCGTGCCTGCTCGGTGTGGGTCACGCCGCCATTGAAGGCAGCGCGGTGTTGCCGGCACGTATGGGGTTTTCGATACGCCGGCAATATGCGCCGGCTCTAGCATCGGAGGATGCGCGTGTTGCTCGTCGAGGACGAGCCCTACATGGCGGAGGCGATTCGCGACGGCCTACGCCTGGAGGCGATCGCGACCGATATCGCGGGTGACGGCGACGCCGCCCTGGCGCTGCTGAGCGTCAACGCCTACGACATCGCCGTGCTCGACCGCGACATTCCCGGACCGTCGGGTGACGAGATCGCCGACCGCATCGTGGCCTCCGGCAGCGGCATGCCGATCCTCATGCTCACGGCTGCCGACCGGCTCGACGACAAGGCCTCGGGGTTCGGGCTCGGCGCCGACGACTACCTCACGAAGCCCTTCGAGCTCCAGGAGCTCGTGCTGCGTCTCAGAGCGCTCGACCGCAGGCGCGCCCACAACCGACCACCGGTGCGCGAGATCGCAGGCCTGCGGCTGGACCCGTTCCGGCGCGAGGTCTACCGCGACGGCCGCCATGTCGCACTGACCCGCAAGCAGTTCGCGGTGCTCGAGGTCCTCGTCGCAGCCGAAGGCGGTGTGGTCAGCGCCGAGGAGCTCCTGCAGCGGGCGTGGGACGAGAACGCCAACCCGTTCACCAACGCCGTGCGCATCACGGTTTCGGGACTGCGCAAGCGGCTGGGCGAACCCGTGATCATCGCCACCGTGGCCGGCGCCGGATACCGCATCGACACCGCACCCCCTACCGGGACGTGAGGGAGGAGGCCGTGCAGAGGCCCCCTGGCCTGAGCGTTCGCCTCAAGCTCACCCTCAGCTACGCCGGCTTTGTCATGCTCGCCGGCGCCGTGCTGCTCGTCGCGGGGTACTTCTCCCTGTCGCGTGGCGTGCACCCTGGTGTGCTCTTCCTGGTCCGCAGCCACGCCGACCTCCTGCGCAACTTCGCTCCGATCGCGGCCCTCGTGATGGCCTTCCTGCTGGTCTTCGGTCTGCTGGGTGGGTGGTTGCTCGCCGGCCGCATGCTCGCCCCCCTGACCCACATCACGGATGCCACGCGCATCGCCGCGACCGGATCGCTGGCTCACCGCATCCGGCTACCGGGCCGCAGCGACGAGTTCCGCGAGCTCGCCGACAGCTTCGACACCATGCTCGCCCGGCTCGAGGCACACGTCGCCGAGCAGCAGCGATTCGCCGCCAACGCCTCGCACGAGCTGCGCACCCCGCTGGCCATCACGCAGACCCTTCTCGACGTGGCCCGCAAGGATCCCAACCGCGACAACGGCGAGCTCGTCAACCGTCTGCGCGTCGTCAACACCCGGGCCATCGACCTCACCGAGGCCCTGCTGCTGCTCAGCCGCGCCGACCGGCGGTCCTTCGCCCGAGAGCACGTCGACCTGTCCCTCATCGCGGAGGAGGCCACCGAGACGCTCCTGCCTCTCGCAGAAGAGCGCGGCCTCACCATCGAGACCTCGGGCGAGGTGACCCCCACCACCGGCTCGCACGCGCTCCTGCTGCAGTTGAGCGCGAATCTCGTGCACAACGCGATCGTCCACAACGTGCCCGGTCAGGGCACCGTGTGGGTCACCACCGGCGTTCACTCCGAGAGTGCGGTGCTCACCGTGGAGAACACCGGCGAGAACCTCTCCCCGCAGTTGGTCTCCACGCTCGCCGAGCCGTTCCTGCGCGGCACCGACCGCGTCCATACCGACCACGGAGGCGTGGGCCTCGGCCTCGCCATCGTCAACAGCATCACCGAGGCCCACGACGGCACCCTGACCCTCACCCCGCGGGCAGGCGGCGGTCTGCGCGCCACCGTGCAACTGCCCGCCGCGCCACCGCGCGCGAGCGTGGGCCCGAGTCAGGGCGAAGACGGTCATCGGGCTGCCTGACGGCGGCCGTCCAGCGCCCCCCACACGCGCAGCGGCGTCATCGGCAGCTCGCGCATCCGCAACCCCGTCGCCGCGGCGATCGCGTTGGCCACGGCGGCCGGCACGCCCACGACCGGCGGCTCGCCGACGCCCTTGGCGCCGTAGGGGCCGTCGGGCGCGGGGACCTCGACGATCTCGGTGTCGATGGGCGGCACGGTGTCGATGGTCGGCATCGCGTATTCGACGAAGGAGCCGGTGCGCAGCTGGCCCTCGTCGTCGTAGGCGAGCTGCTCGAAGAGGGCCCAGCCGAAGCCCTGCGTCACGCCGCCGAGCAGCTGGCCGGCGACCAGCGCGGGGTTCAGGGCGCGCCCGACGTCCTGGGCCACCACGTGGTGCAGGAGGGTCACCGCGCCCGTCTCGCGGTCGACGCGGACATGCGAGAGGTGGGCGGCGGCGCCCGGCGCGCGGCTCGTCTGCGCGGTCGCGCCGTAGCCCTCGACCGGCGCGTGACGGCTGCCGAAGCTCAGGACCTTGGACGCCAGCTCGGCGAGGTCGAGGGCCCGATCGGGGGAGCCGATGGGGCGCACGGAGCCGTCGACGACCTCGAGGTCCTCGGGGGCGATCTCGAGCTCGCTGGACGCCACCTCGAGCAGTCGCTCGCGCGCCTGGCCGGCTGCGGCCTGCACGGCGCGGCCCACGGTGTAGATGACCTTGCTGCCGCCGCTCAACCCGGCGTAGGGCGAGCCGGCGGTGTCGCCGGCCACGACGCGGACCGAATCGTGCGAAAGGCCGAAGGCCTCGGCGGCGATCGACTGGAACACCGTCTCCGTCCCGCTCATGTCGACCGCGCCGGTGACGATGGTCAGCTTCCCGTCGGCGTCCAGGCGGCAGCTCGCGGCCGCGGGCTCGAGGCCGCCGGGCCACCAGCCGATGGCGACCCCGACGCCCTCGCCGTCGGGCAGCGAGTGGCGGCGCGCCCAGAGCGGGTGCGCGCGCAGACGCTCGAGGCACTCGGCGGCGCCGAAGACCGCGAAGGGCTTGCCGTCCATCCCGTTGTCGCCCTCGTGCAGCACGTTGCGCAGCCGCAGCTCGATCGGGTCGAGCCCGAGCTGGGAGGCCAGCTCGTCGACGAGGGTCTCGATGGCGAAGGCCGCGGGTGGCGCGGACGGCGCCCGGTAGGCGCCGAAGCCCACGCGATTGGTCAGCACGCCGTAGGCGGCGAGGTCGTGCGCCTGCCAGCGATACGGCCCCGACGCGAGCATCGCGGCGAGCGCCTCGAAGCCGAACTCGTCGTTGCTGCCGCGGTCCAGGAGGATCCGCCCGCGGACGGCGGTCAGCTCGCCCTCGGCGGTCGCGCCGGCCTCGAGCTCGATGAGCTCGCCGGGCGCCGGGTTGGAGGCGGCGAAGTCCTCCATGCGGGTCAGCGCCAGCCGGACCGGGCGCTCCAGGCGCACGCAGGCGGCGGCGGCCAGTGGCTCGGCGATCATCAGCTTGCCGCCGAAGGCACCGCCCAGCGGCGCCGGCCGCACGCGCACGCGGTCGTGCGACCAGCCGAGCAGGTCGGCCAGCTGCTGTCGCGTGCTGAAGGCGCCCTGCGTGCTCGAGCTCACGACGAGCCCGCCCTCGGGCTCCAGCCACGCAGTGGCCACCTGGGGCTCCATGTAGCCCTGGTGGATCCAGCTCGTGCTGTAGCGCCCCGCCGCCCGCGCCGCCCCGCTCGCGAGCGCCGCCTCCGCGTCGCCGGCGCTCATGCGCTGGCGCCCGGCGACGTTGTCCGACAGGTCCTCGTCGTCGGCGCCCGCGTCGCCGCCCCCCGCCGCCGCATGCGCGCCCCCGACGTCGGCGCCGTCGCCCTGGGCGACCTCGACCCGGGCCAGCGGCGCGCCCGGCGCCATCGACGCCTCGAGGTCGAGCGCGACCTCGAGCGGGTCGACGTCGACGACGACCGCGTCGACGCCGTCGGCCGCGGCGGCCTCGGTCTCGGCGACCACCAGGGCCACCGGCTGGCCCGAGTAGACGATCTCCGAGCGGGCCAGCGGCTGCCCGGCTCGGCCCGCGGCGCCCTCGGCGAAGGGCAGGTCGGCCGCGGTGAGCACCGCCACCACCCCAGCGACGTCGAGCGCCGCCGAGCCGTCGATGCCGGCGATCCGCCCGTGCGCCTCCGCGGCGAGGACCAGGCGGGCGTGCAGCAGGCCGTGCACGGGAACGTCGGCCGCGAAGCGCGTCGTGCCGCGAACCTTGCCCTCCCCGTCGCTGCGTCGCCGTGAGACCCCGATCGCCGTGCTCGTCGTCGTCGCCATGGCCACAACGTACCGAGCGGATCTCGCCGGCCATCGACGCGCGCGGCGGCCTGGCCGACCGCGCATGGACCGCGCGCGCGCCGTGCCAGTACGGTTCGCCGCAATGCGCCACGTCGTCGGCGACGTCCCCCTGGGCGGAAGCCCCTTCCCTCCCATCGCGGACTACGCGTTCCTCTCCGACTGCGAGGTCTGCGCGCTGGTGGCGCCGAGCGGCAACGTCGAGTGGATGTGCCTGCCGCGCTTCGACGGCCCGTCGATCTTCGGCACGATGCTCGACCGCGACGCCGGGTCCTTCCGGCTGGCCCCGGTCGACACCGCGGTGCCCGCCGGGCAGCGCTACCTGCCGGGGACGATGGTGCTGGAGACGACGTGGGGCACGCGCACGGGCTGGGTCATAGTCCGCGACGTGCTGCTCATCGGGCCCTGGCACCACGACGACGAGCGCTCGCGCACCCACCGGCGCTCGCCCACCGACAACGACGCCGACCACGTCCTGCTGCGCACCATGCGCTGCGTGAACGGGCGCGTCGAGATGCACATGGAGTGCGAGCCGCGCGTGGACTACGGGCGCAAGGGCGTCGCGTGGGAATACGCGGGCGCGGGCTACGGCAAGGCGATCGCCAGCGCCGAGGACGAGGACCTGCAGCTCACGCTGGCCACCGACCTGCGCATCGGCTTCGAGGGCGGGCGCGCCCGCGCGCGCACGACGCTGCGCGACGGCGACACCGCCTTCATCGCGCTGTCGTGGAGCGAGCACGGCGGACCCGAGACCTACGACGACGCCTACCATCGCCTCGTCTTCACCGCCGACTACTGGCACGAGTGGCTCAGCCACGGCGAGTTCCCCGATCACCCCTGGCGCACCTACCTGCAGCGCAGCGCGCTGACGCTCAAGGGCCTGACCTACGCGCCGACCGGCGCGATGATCGCGGCGGCGACGACCTCGCTGCCGGAGACCCCCGGCGGCGAGCGCAACTGGGACTACCGCTACGCCTGGATCCGCGACTCGACGTTCATGCTCTGGGGCCTCTACACGTTGGGCTTCGACGAGGAGGCCAACGACTTCTTCTACTTCATCCGCGACGTCGCCTCGAAGACCGACGGCGAGATGCAGATCATGTACGGCATCGGCGGGGAGGAGACGCTGACCGAGGAGATGCTGCTGCACCTCGACGGCTACGAGCACGCCCAGCCGGTCCGCGTGGGCAACGGCGCCTACGCCCAGAAGCAGCACGACGTGTGGGGAGCCCTGCTCGACTCGATCTATCTGCACACGAAGTCGCGCGACGGGCTGGCCGAGTCGACGTGGGACATCCTGCGCCGGCAGGTCGACCATGCCATCGGCGCCTGGCGCGAGCCTGACCGCGGGATCTGGGAGGTCCGCGGGGAACCGCAGCACTTCACCTCCTCGAAGGTCATGTGCTGGGTCGCCTGCGACCGCGGCGCGCGCCTGGCGCGCCTGCGCGAGGACCACGAGCGCGCCGAGCGCTGGCAGCTCGAAGCCGACCTCATCCACTCCGACATCTGCGAGCACGGGGTCGACGATCGCGGGGTCTTCACCCAGCACTACGACACGGCGGCTCTCGACGCGTCATGTTTGCTCATCCCGCTGGTGCGCTTCCTCCCCCCCGACGACGAGCGCGTCGTCGCGACGGTCAACGCCATCGCCGACGAGCTCACGCTCAACGGGCTCGTCCAGCGCTACAAGGTCCACGAGACCGACGACGGGCTGGCCGGCGAGGAGGGCACCTTCGCCATCTGCTCGTTCTGGCTGGTCAGCGCGCTGGCCGAGATCGGCGAGCACGACCGCGCGCGGGCGCTATGCGAGAAGATGCTGGGATTCGCGTCGAGCCTGAACCTCTACGCCGAGGAGATCGACGCGGGTTCCGGACGCCATCTGGGCAACTTCCCGCAGGCCTTCACCCATCTCGCTCTCATCAACGCCGTCATGCACGTCATCCGCGCCGACCACGACCTCGCCTCGTCCCAGCCGCTCATGGAGTCGCGCCGCGAGGAGCTGCCGCTCGGTGAGTGACGAGCCCGTCATCACCCGCTGCGCGGACCCCGAGGCGGTCGCCGAGCGCGTCGCCGAGGTGATGGCCGCCGCCATCGACGGGGCCCGGACCATCCACGGCGCGGCCCACGTGGCACTCTCGGGCGGCTCGATCTCACGCGCCTACGAGCTGGTCGGGCCCAAGCTGCCCGAATGGCGTGACGTGCACCTGTGGTACGGCGACGAGCGCTGCGTGCCGCTCGACGACGACGAGTCCAACCACCACCTCGCCACCACCCATCTGCAGGCTCCGGGGGCGATCTGGCATCCGGTGCCGACGCAGCTCGGCTGCGAGGAGGCCGCCACCGACTACGGCGAGGAGATCGCCGACGTCACGCTCGACGTGGCCGTCAACGGGATGGGGCCCGACGGACACACCGCCTCGCTCTTCCCCGGCTTCCCGCAGGTCCAGGCCGAGGGCGTGTGCGTGGCGGTCCACGGCTCCCCCAAGCCGCCGCCCGACCGGATCACGCTGACGCTCCCCAAGCTCAACGCCGCTCACCGGATCCTGCTCGCCGTCACCGGGGCGGCGAAGGCGCCGCTGCTCGCGCGCGTGATCGCGGGGCCCGATCCCGAAGTGCCCGCCTCGCTGCTGCACCGCGCGCGGCTCGAGATCATCGCCGACGCCGCGGCGCTCGATGGCTGACGAGGTCTGGCTCCTGCGCCACGCCGAGACGGAGTGGTCGCGGACGGGCAAGCACACGGGGCGCACCGACATCGCCCTCACCGATGTCGGGCGCGAGGTCGCCCGCGAGCTCGGCGTGCGCCTCGTCGGCCACGACTTCGACCTCGTGCTCTGCTCGCCGCTCTCGCGGGCGCGCGAGACGGCGCAGCTCGCGGGGCTCGAGTGCTCGGGGCTGCGCGACGAGCTGCTCGAGTGGGACTACGGCGAGTACGAGGGTCTGACCACGCCGGAGATCCGCGAGCACCGCCCCCACTGGTTCCTGTGGCACGACGGCGCCCCCGGCGGGGAGATGCCCCACGACGTGGCCGCGCGCTGCGACCGCGTCATCGCCGAGGTGCGCGCCGCCGAGGGCACGGTGGCGCTGGTGGCCCACGGGCACATCCTGCGCGCCCTGGCGGCGCGCTGGATCGACGCGCCGATCGACCTCGGCGGCCGGCTGCACCTGGGCACGGGCGCCGTGTCCGTGCTGGCCTACGAGCGCGAGGTCGCCGTGATCAGCCGCTGGAACACGTGAAGGTCCGCCTCGAGCGCGTCGCCCTGGTCGCGGGGATGGCGGTCTCGAGCCTCTCGCTGTGGACCGCGGCGCCGCTGCTGGGCCTGTGGATGGGCTCGCGCGTGGCGCCCTCCAGCGGCATCTCCGTGTCGGCGCTGCTCGCCGTGGTGGCGACCATCGGCCTCGTCTGCTGGCTGCTCGTCCGCGCGCTGGGCTGGCTGGGCCGCGCCTACGACGAGCTGACGGGCCAGCCCGCCACCGTGCGCCGCCATACACCGTGGCTGCGCTCGATGAGCGGCGAGCGCGAGCACGGCGCGGCCGGAGCCGACGCCCACCTCACCCCCCTGGAGTACATCCTGGTGGGCGCCGTGCTCCTGGCCTATCTGGTCTTCGAGCTCTGGTTCTTCTTCTTCTCGAGCTCGCCCATCGACCAGCGCAGCGGCCGCTAGCCGCTACGCCGCCGGCTGGATGTTCTGGTTGACGCGGAAGAGGTTCTCCGGGTCGTACTTGGCCTTGATGCGCGCCAGGCGGTCGTAGTTGTCGCGGTAGCTGGCCCGGACGCGCTCCTGACCCTCGTCCATCATCATGTTGACGTAGGCGCCGCCGGCGGAGTACGGGCGCACCGCCTCGGAGTAATCGATGCTCCACTGGCGCACGGCGCCGACGTTGGCCGGGTCGGGGTCCACGCCCGCGAAGACCAGGCTCCAGTTCGCCTCGCGGTAGCTCCACGGGGTGTCGGTCGAGCTCACGTCGTGGGCCGCGCCGTCGATCGGGTACATGTGCATCGTCGACTTCAGCGTCGGCATCGCCTCGCCGAAGCGCTGGTGGATGGCGACGGCCTCGTCGGGGATCTCGTTGACGAAGTCCGCGCGCCAGTACCACTGCTCGCCCTTCGGGTACAGGCCGTCGAAGGCGCCCTGCAGCATCGGGTGGGGCATCGGCGCCACGCCGTGCATGAGCGGCTCGGGCACGGCATCCAGCAGCGGGGCCATCGCCGCCGCCGCGTCGTGCTCGGCGCCGACGTAGCACCAGACGACGCCGCAGACCTTGCGCATGTGGATCTCCTCCGGGAACGGCGGTCCCGGCGGCACGGTGTGGAAGGCGAAGAAGCCGTTGAGCTCGCGCGGGGCGCTGGGGAGGAACTCGCGGTAGGCCGAGAGGATCTCGGCGCCCTGCTCGACGGGCCAGAAGGTCGGGCCGCCGATGACGGTGCCGACCTCGTGCAGGCGGAAGGTGAACGACGTCACCACGCCGAAGTTGCCGCCGCCGCCGCGGATCGCCCAGAACAGGTCGGGGTTCTCGCCGGCGCTCGCCCGGACGCGCTCGCCGCTGGCCAGGACCAGCTCGGCCTCCAGCAGGTTGTCGATCGTCAGGCCGCACTTGCGGGTCAGGTGGCCTAGGCCGCCGCCGAGGGTCAGGCCGCCGACGCCGGTCGTGGAGATGATGCCGCTCGGCGTGGCCAGGCCGTGCTCGTTGGTGGCGGTGTCGACGTCGCTCCAGGTGCAGCCGCCGCCGACGCGAACGGTCTTGTTGCCCGGGTCGACCTCGACGTCCCTCAGGAGCGAGAGGTCGATGACGACTCCGTCGTCGCAGGTGCCCAGCCCCGGGCCGTTGTGGCCGCCGCCGCGGACGGCCAGCAGCAGGCCGTGGTCGCGGGCGAAGCCGACCGCGGTCGCGACGTCGTCGGCGTCGGCGCAGCGGGCGATCAGCGCCGGGCGCTTGTCGATCATGGCGTTGTAGACCGCGCGCGCCTCGTCGTAGTCGGCGTCGCTGGGCCCGATCAGGCGGCCCCGGAACCCGGTGAGCTCCTGGCGGGCGGCCTGCGCGGGTGTGGTCGTCGTGCTCATGCGTCCCCCTTGGTTGTCGTCCCGGCGACGCTAGTCCCGGGCCTCGTGCCTGTCATGACGCGGACTGATCGACTTTCTTCCCGCCTGGACCTCCGAGACCCGGATCGCGATGATCAGGTCTGACTATTCGGTCCGGCGCCCCGCGCCATGTACGAGCTCCCAGGTTCCCTGCGCCTCACCTCGACGTTCCCCTTCGTCGGGCGCTCGCCGCAGCTCGAGACGCTCCGGGCGCTCATGCCCACGGCCGAAGGCGAGGGCCGCCGCGTCGTCCTGCTCAGCGGGGAGCCCGGCTCGGGCAAGAGCCGCCTGGTGCGCGAGTTCGCGAACGAGGCCGCCGGGCTCGGCGTGCTCGTCCTCTACGGCGCCTGCGACGCGGTCGTGCGCACGCCCTACGGGCCGTTCGTCGAGGCGCTCGAGCACGCCACGCGCGTCGTCGAGCCCGTCGGGCTGCGCGCCGCGTTGGCCACGTCGGGCGGCGAGCTCACGCGGCTGCTCCCCGACCTGCGGGGCCGCGTCGGCGACCTGCCCGCGCCGGTCGAGGCCGACGCGGACACCGAGCGCCACCGCCTGCACACCGCGGTGACCGACCTGCTCGTGGGGCTCAGCGCCCGCCCGGTACTGCTCGTGCTCGAGGACGGGCATTGGGCCGACGCCTCGACCCTCCTGCTCTTGCGCCACCTGGCGCGCGCCGCCGGCAACGCACGCGTACTGCTGCTCGTCACCTTCCGCGACACCGAGGCCGACGTCCCGGAGGCGCTCTCGCAGACACTCGCGGACCTGCGACGCTCCGACGACGTCGTCCGGCTGCGTCTCACGGGCCTCTCCGACGACGACGTCGACGAGTTCCTGCGCCACGCCGCCGCGGGCGACGCCGGCTCGGGGCAGCGCGAGCTCGCGCGGGCGATCGGCGAGCTCACCGGCGGCAACGCCTTTCTCGTCTGCGAGCTGTGGCGCGCCCTGGTGGAGACCGGCATCGTGGAGGTCGTCGACGGCGCCATCCGGGCCACGCGACCGCTGGCGGAGCTAGGAACCCCCGAGAGCGTGCGCGAGGTCGTCAGCCAACGGCTCTCGCGCCTGGCGCCCGCCACGACCGACCTCCTGGAGCTCACGGCCGCCGCCGGCTCGGAGTTCGGCCTCGACATCGTGCGCCAGGCCTCGGGCCTGAGCGAGCCCGACCTGCTCGGCGCCCTCGAGGAGGCGGTCCACAGCGGCATGATCGAGGAGCTCCCCTCGCGCCGGCTGGCCTATCGGTTCACCCACGAGCTCGTCCGCCGCGCGCTCTACGACCGTCTCTCCGGGGTGCGGCGCGCGGAGCTGCACCTGCGCGTGGGCGAGGCGCTCGAGCGCTCCGAGGGCCGCTCGGGCCGCGTCCTGGCCGACCTCGCGCACCACTTCGCCGCCGCCGCGCCCCTGGACGGAGCCCAGCGCGGCATCGAATACAACGTCGCGGCCGCACGGGCGGCCGCGGCCGCGGTGGCCTTCGACGAGGCAGCGACGCGGCTGCGCACTGCGCTGGAGCTGGGGATCGAGAGCCCGGCCAAGCGCGCTGAGGTGTTCCTCGAGCTCGGCACCGCCAGCCACCGCGCCGGAGATGCGCTCGACGCGCTGGAGGCGTTCGAGCAGACGGCGGGCATCGCCCGCGAGCTGGGCGACGGTGATCTGCTCGCGCGCGCCGCGATCGGCTATGAGGAGGCCTGCTGGCGTCCGGGGATCGCGGACCAGGGCGCGGTCGAGCTGCTCGAGGAGGCCACGACGGCGCTCGGCGAGGACAACCTCGAGCTCCGCGCCGGGCTGCTCGGCGGGTTGGCGCGCGGACTCGTCTTCCAGGGCGAGCACGAGCGCGGCGCCATCGTGCGCACCAATGCCGTGGCCCTGGCGCGGCGACTCGACGATCCCGTGCCGTTGGCCACGGTGCTGGTGCGCTCGTACTGGTCGCGGGGCACGAGCTCGCTCGACGAGATCCTGGCCATGCTCACCGAGGCCGTCGATCTCGGCGAGGAGCTGGGCGACACCGAGATCCTCGCCGAGGCGATGGCGTGGCGCGTCCCCACCTTCGTCGCGCTGGGCGATCTCGACGCGGCCCGACTGGAGGCCGCCGCCCTCCTGCGCACCGCTGAGCAGACGGCCCAACCGTTCATGCTCCACGTGGCCGAGCACTACGGCTCGAGCATCGCGCTCTGCGACGGCCACCTCGACGAGGCGGAGGCGAGGGCACGGCACTCGCACGAGTGGAGCCGGCTTCTGAGCGGCAGCGACGCCGCCGGCGTCTACGGGATCCAGATGTTCAACATTCGCCGCGAGCAGGGACGGCTCGCCGAGCTGGCACCGATCATCCGCATCCTGGCCACCGGCGCCGACCGTGGCGGGCCCTGGCGCCCGGGCCTCGCCTCCGTGCTCGTCGAGCTCGGCATGGAGGCGGAGGCCAGGCGCGAGCTCGAGCGCGTCGTCGGCGAGGGGCTCGACCCGTTCCGCGAGTCGCTGTGGCTGGCCGCCCTGGCCTACCTGACCGACGCGTGCGCGGCGCTCGGCGACGAGGCGGCCGCCGCCATCCTCTACCCCGCGCTCGAGCCGCTCGCCGGGACGAACGTGATGGTCGGCCACCTCGTGGCCTGCCACGGGGCGGCGGACCGCTATCTGGGGATGCTCGCCGCGACGCTCGGCGAATCCGAGCGCGCGGAGGAGCACTTCGAGAGCGCCATGGAGCTCAACCGCCGCATGGGTGCCGTGACGTGGCTGGCCCACACCGCCTACGAGTACGGCCGCCTGCTGATGGCGTGCGGGCCCGGCGAGCGCGATCGGGCCGACGCGCTGCTCGGCGAGGCGGCCGCGCTGGCCGAGCGGATCGGCATGCCGGCGCTGCTCGGTCGCGTGCGCGCGCTCGGCTCCGCGGCGCCGGCCAAGCGCCGTCCCGACGAGCTGTCCGCGCGCGAGGTGGAGATCCTGTGCCTCGTCGCGCGGGGCATGAGCAACCGCGAGATCGGCACCACGCTGTTCATCAGCGAGCACACGGCGGCCAACCACATCCGCAACATCCTGCGCAAGACGCGCTGCGCGAACCGCACCGAGGCCGCCTCCTACGCGCATAGGCACGGGCTCGTCGGGGCGTAGCGGCGACGCTACGATCTCGGCCATGCCGCTCTATGTCATCGAGCGCGCCTTCGCGGAACAGCTCGATCTCACGAGCGACGACGTCCGGCTGATCGACGAGATCAACGCCGACGAGGGCGTTCGCTGGCTGTTCTCGTTCCTGAGCGCCGACCGGCGGCGCACCTACTGCCTGTACGAGGCGCCCTCGCCGGACGCCATCGTGGCCGCTGGCCGCCGGGCCAACGTGCCGGTGGATGCGGTCGTCGAGGTCAGCCCGGCCGCGGCCGAGCTCTCCGGCCGCCTGCGCGACTGGGCGGCGGCCGAGGCCGAGTCCTAGCGCGGCGCCGTCAGCGCGAGCAGGACTCGTCGGAGATCACGACGAGGTTGCTCGGCGCCTGATCCTTGTTGGACGTGACGTACATGCGATGGCCGTGGCCGTCGCACATGGACGCCACGTTGTTGTAGTGGTCGGGCATGGCGTACACGTCGGGCGGCGTGCGGTCCACGTTGCGCTGCTGGTGGGCGTTCAGGCGCTCGGGGGTGTTCCCGCACCCGACGACGCCCGTCAGCGCCGCTGTGGCCAACACCAGTGCGATGAGACGGCCCATCACGAACCCTTCCTGTCGATGAGAAGCCGGAGGGCGGCGGGGAGATCATGGAAGTGGTGAGCACTCGCCCACCGCGGTGCAACCACGATCTCCACTACCACCGTGTGATCCTCGCCGCCGTCCCGGACGGCGCCCGCAGCAGCCTCGACGTCGGCTGCGGCGTGGGGATGCTCGCGCGCGACCTGCGGCGCGTCGTCCCGCGCGTGACGGCCATCGACCGCGACGCCGCCTGGCGTGCGCTACCGGCGGGTGCTGCTGTGGCGCTATTCGCTGGTGTGGACCAAGCCGGCGTGAGTTGTCTCTGCCGCGCTGCGTCGTGGGGCTGCGCCGGCTTACGGCCGCATCGAGGGAAGGAGGGTGGCGGTGAGCGGAGCGCCTGCAGCTTCTCGTGCACCGGCGGTGCCTGGCGCGGAGTTCCTGCGGACTTCGAGCGCGTTTCGCAACACCTTCCCGCGGTGGCCAGAGGGGCGGGCTCTTTTCCTCCCGCATACCGGGAGCTAGAGCGCACACCCCCTAGGGCGTCTCCAAACACTGTTACGAAACACGCGTGATTGCACCCGAAAAGCGCACGCGACCGAGGACGACGACGCGCGCCGTGAGCCGCCCCCCACCTCCTTCCCTCGACGATGCTGTTAGGCGCCGCAAGGCGCCGCGGACAACGAATCCGAGCGGCTACCGCGGACCCCGCGGCCCCAGGCCAGGGTCGGTGAGGCTGCCGCCCCGCCGACGGCGCATGAGGTAGACGATCAGCGTCGCCCCGGCCACCGAGACGATGATCCCGCCGGCGTTGCGCCCACCCGTGATCGCCAGCATCACGAGGCCGCCGATGAACGAGCCGGCGATGCCGACGAGGATCGTCATGCCGATGCTCATCGGGTCGGGCCCCGGGAGCGCCAGGCGCGCGAGCGCGCCGACGATCAGGCCCGAGAGGGCGAGGACGATCAGGTAGACGAGCAGGCCCATGCCTGGACGGTAGCGCCTCGGCAACCCGGAGCGGCGCAGGATTACGACGCTCGTGTCCGGGGCACCACAGCGGCCTTCAACGTCGACGAGGAGCACCGATGCGAACCCTGGGTCTGCACACGAGGATGGGACTGGCCGCGGCGCTGGCGACCTTCGCGGTCGCCCTGGCGCCGGGGGCGGCATCCGCGGATGACGTCTCGGACCTGCTGCCCGCCGTCTCTCCGCCGGGCGCCAACGACTTCACGTGCAAGCCCACCGCGGCGCACCCCGAGCCGGTCGTCCTCGTGCACGGGACCTTCGAGGGCGCCGCCGACAACTGGGCGACCGCCTCGCCGAAGTTCAAGGCCGCGGGCTACTGCGTCTTCGCGCTCGACTACGGCGACCGCGCCACCGGGGACATCGCCGCCTCGGCCGGGCAGCTCGCGCGCTTCGTCGACGCGGTCCTCGCGGCCACCGGCGCGCACAAGGTCTCGATGGTCGGCCACTCGCAGGGCGGGATGATGCCGCGCTACTACCTCAAGTTCCTGGGCGGCGCGAGCAAGGTCGACGACCTCGTCGGCCTCGCGCCCTCGAACCACGGCACCGACAACCCCGGGGCCTTCGTCGCGGGGGCGACCTTCTGCCCGGCGTGCGACCAGCAGCGCGCCGGCTCGCCCTTCCTGGCCAACCTCAACGCCGGCGACGAGACCCCGGGCATGGTCTCCTACACCCAGATCGAGACGCGCTACGACGAGGTCGTCACCCCGTACACCTCGGCCTTCCTCGCCCCCGGCCCCCGCACGGCCAACATCCTGCTGCAGGACGCCTGCCCGGCCGAGGTCATCGACCACCACGAGATGCCCAACGACGGGCTGGCCATCCGGTGGGCCCTGCAGGCGCTCGGGCGCCCCGGTCCCGCGGACCCGGCGCAGCCGCCGAGCTGCACCTAGGCCAGAAGATGGACGAACCCCGCGGGCTGGTTGGCCCGCGGGGCTCGACGTGCTCGCAGTACTACCCCGGGCGGGCTCTATCGAGCCGGTTCCGGCGCAGGCTCGTGCGAGATGTGCGGCAGCCAGTGAAGGCCCTTGGGCAGGTACCAGTTCCAGTCGCCCAGGAGCTTCATCGTGGCCGGGAGCAGCACGGCGCGGACCAGGGTCGCGTCGAGCAGGATCGCCACCGACAGGCCGACGCCCATCATCTTGAAGTCCAGCGAGCTGAGCGTCGCGAAGATCGCGAATACGGCGACCATGACGATCGCGGCGCTCGTCACCGTCGAGGCCGTCGCCTTGATCCCGTGCGCCACGGCGTCCTCGGTCTTCATGCCGCGGTCGTACGCCTCGCGCACGCGGGTGAGGATGAACACGTGGTAGTCCATCGAGAGCCCGAAGAGGATCACGAAGAGGAACAGCGGCAGCCAGCTGACGATGCCCCCGTTGGACTTGTAGCCCAGCAGCCCCTGGAAGTGGCCCTCCTGGAAGATCCAGGTCAGGATCCCGTAGGACGCCCCCACCGACAGCAGGTTCAGCACGATCGCCTTGATCGGGATGACGATGGAGCGGAAGGTCACCAGCAGCAGCAGGAAGGCCAGCGACAGCACGAAGGCGAACACGATCGGCGCGTGGGCCTTCACGAGATCGTTGAAGTCCTTCGTGCCCGCGGCGATGCCGGTCACGTAGGCGTGCTGGACCCCCGGCGCGGCGCCGACCGTCTGATCGACGATCCCTCCGCGCAGGGCGGAGAGGGCGTTGGCCGACGCCTGGTCGGTGCCGTCGCCGTGCATCGGGATCGAGATCGACGCGACGTGCTTGTCGGCGCTGACATCGACCGTCAGCGGGCCGTTCATCGTCCGCGTGGCGAACGCGCGGTCGCCCATCTGCTTCACCGCGGCCCGGATCTGCGGCGTCGTCACGTCCTTGGCCTCGATGGCCACCACGGCCGGGATCTGCCCGCCTGGGAAGGCCGCCTGCTCGCGGTCGTAGACCTTCATGACCTCGAGCTTGCGCGGCAGGTCGTCGGTGCCGGTGAGGACCGTGTGCATCCCGAAGGCGGGCAGCGCGAGGCCGATGAGGATGCCGGCCGAGACGACGGCCGAGACGACCGGGCGCTTGAGCACCTTGCCCAGCACCCAGGCCCAGGCGCGGCTCTCGCCCGTGCTGTTGCGCCGGCCGTGCAGGAAGGGCACGCGGCCCTTCTCGATGCGATCGCCCAGCCACGCGAGCACCGCCGGGACGACGGTGACCGAGCCGATCATGGCCACCGCGACGACCATGATCGCGCCCACGCCGAGCGCCGTGAAGGTCCGCCCGCCCGCGAAGAACATGCCGGCCATGGCGACCATGACCGTGAAGCCGGAGACGAGCACGGCGCGCCCGGAGGTGGCGGCCGCCGTGTGGACGGCGTCGAGCTTGCTCGCCCCGCGCGCCTTCTCCTCCCGTTCGCGGCGCAGGTAGAAGAGCGTGTAGTCCACGCCCACCGCCAGGCCGACGAGGAGCACCACCGAGCTCACGGTGTCGTCCATAGGCACGAACTGGCTCGGGATGGCGACGAGGCCGAGCGTCGCCATGACCGCGGTCAGCCCCAGCAGCAGCGGGACGCCGGCCGCGACGAGCGCGCCGAAGGCGAGGATGAGGATGATCAGCGTGATCGGCAGCGAGAGGAACTCGGCCTTCTTGAAGTCGTCCGAGAAGGACTTCGAGAGCGCCTTGTTGGCGCTGGCGCCGCCGAACTGCCCGACGAAGACCTTCGGGTTGTCGGCCTTGACCTTCGCCACCGAGGACACGATCGGATCGATGCGCTTGCTCGTCTGGTCGTCGTTGCCGCGGACCTTGAACTCCACGAGCACCGAACGGCCGTCCTTGGAGACCTGGCCCTGGTTGCCCTTGGCGTAGGGCGACTTCACCTCGGCCACGCCCTGCTGGCCCGAGACGCCGGCGATGACGTCGTCGACCGCCTTGCGTACAGCCGGGTCGGTCGCCCGCCCGCCCTTGGGGGCCTGGACGAGGACGGTCTCGTCCTCCTGCTTGGGGAAGTGGTTGTCGAGGAGGCGGTCGGCCTTGCCCGACTGCCCGATGTAGTCGTTCTGGTTGGCCGGCTTCTTGACGCCGAGCGCGCCGCCGATCACGAACGCGATCGCGACGAACGCCAGCCAGCCCCAGATCGCCTTCTTGCGGTGCTTGGCGCTCCAGCGGCCCGCACGCGCAGCGAAAGTGTTCGAGTGCATGAGAGCACTGTCGCTCTGTGTGCGCGGTCACGCCATCCGGGCCACTGGCGTCTTGAGAGTGGGGGTAGCCCTACGTCCCCGTAACGGTCAACTGCTATCAACTGACTGAGGCCGTACGCGCGATGCCCGAACCCCTCGTCGAAGCCCTCGCCGCGTCCCGCGAACGCACCTTCGCGATCGTCGCGCATCTCGACGACACGCAGCTCGAGCGCCAGATCGACCCGATCATGAGCCCGCTCGCCTGGGATCTCGGCCACATCGCGGCCTACGAGGATCTCTGGCTCGTGCACCGCTTCGCCGGCGAGCCGCTGCTGCGCCCCGAGCTGGCGGCGCGCTACGACGCCTTCGAGACGCCGCGCGCCGTTCGCGGCGAGATCGAGGTCCTCGACGCCGCCGGCGCGCGCGCCTACCTCGCCGAGGTGCGAGAGCGGACGCTGGCGGCCATCGAGGCGCGCGGGATCGATCCCGTCGTGCACGAGATGGTCATCCGCCACGAGCTCCAGCACACCGAGACCATGCGCCAGGCCATGCGCCTGGGCGGCCTGCTGGCCGCGGGCGAGCCGGCCATTCAGACCTTCAACGGCGACGCGCCGTCCGAGTGGGTCGACGTCCCCGCCGGCCCCTCCACGCTGGGCGCCGCGGACAACGTCTTCGCCTACGACAACGAGCGCCCGCGCCACCGCGTCGAGCTCGGCGCCTTTCGCATCGCGCGCCGGCCGGTCGACAACGCGACGTGGCTGCACTTCACCGAGGGCGGCGGCTATCAGCGCCGCGAGTGGTGGAGCGACGAGGGCTGGGCGTGGAAGGAGGACTACGACATCACGCACTGTCCAGACGCAGAGACGGGGCACCCGGATGCTGCTGTGTGTCACGTCTCCTGGTTCGAGGCCGACGCCTTCGCCCGCTCGCGCGGGGCACGGCTTCCCACGGAAGCGGAGTGGGAGAAGGCGGCGACCTGGACCCAAGGGGACCTCCAGGGCATCGGGCAGGTCTGGGAATGGACCACCTCGTGGTTCGACGGCTACCCGGGCTTCGTCGCCCGTCCCTACCGCGAGTACTCCGAGGTCTTCTTCGGCGCGCAGTACCGCGTGCTGCGGGGCGGCTCATGGGCGACCGACCCGCGCGTGGCCACCCTCACCTTCCGCAACTGGGACCTCCCCCAGCGCCGGCAGATCTTCGCCGGCGTCCGCCTCGCCACCGATCTCCAGGAGAGCAGATGACCCCGCTGCTGACCACCGACGCGATCGTCGTGGAGTCCTTCCTCGGGCCGAAGGACGAGCGCTCGCTGGCCTACGACGTCCTCGACGGCCTGACCCGGCCGGTCAAGGAGCTGCCGCCCAAGCACTTCTACGACGAGCGCGGAGCCGAGCTCTTCGATCGCATCTGCGAGCTGCCCGAGTACTACCCGACGCGCGCCGAGCGCGCGATCCTCGAGGAGCGCTGCTCGGAGATCGTCGAGGCCACCGGGGCCGCGGAGCTCGTCGAGCTCGGCTCGGGCACGGCGGCCAAGACGCGGCTGCTGCTGCGGGCAATGGCCGCGACGGGCACGCTGCGCCGCTACGTCCCGCTCGACGTCACCGAGTCGATGGTCCTCGCGTGCGCCGACGAGCTGGTCGACGAGTTCCCCGGCCTGCGCGTGCACGGCATCGTGGGCGACTTCGAGCGCCATCTGCCCCACGTCCCGGAGCCCGAGGGCCCGCGCATCGTCGCCTTCCTGGGCGGCACCATCGGCAACTTCACGCCGGGGACGCGGCGGCGCTTCCTGCGCGCGATCGCCAAGCTGCTGCGCCCCGGGATCGACCACCTGCTGCTGGGCACCGACCTGGTCAAGGACCCGGCCGTGCTCGAGGCCGCCTACGACGACAGCGCCGGCGTGACCGCCGGGTTCAACCGCAACGTCCTGCGCGTGATCAATCGCGAGCTCGACGCCGACTTCGACGTCGAGGCCTTCGAGCACGTCGCCTTCTTCGATCGCGAGCGCGAGTGGATCGAGATGCGACTGCGCGCGACGCGTCGCATGGACGTGCACGTGGGTCGCCTCGGGCTCGACGTGACTTTCGCCCCGCGCGAGGAGCTGCGCACGGAGATCAGCGCGAAGTTCACGATCAAGCGCCTGGGCGCCGACCTGGCGGCGTCGGGCCTCGAGCTGCGCGAGGTCCTGACCGACCGCGACGAGCTCTTCGCGCTGTCCCTCAGCGCCCGCCCAATGGGATGACGGCGCGCAGCCGCGTGCCCTCGCCCGGGGGGCTGACGACGGTCAGGGTGCCGTCGAGCGCGCCGACGCGATCCGCCAGCCCGCGCAGGCCCGACCCCGCGTCGGGCGTGGCGCCGCCGACGCCGTCGTCGCTCACCTCGACCACCAGCTCGCCCCGGGTGACGGTCGCCGTCACCGTGGCCGCCGACGCCCGGGCGTACTTGGCGACGTTGGTGAGCGCTTCGGCGACGACGAAGTAGGCGGCCGCCTCGACCCGCGCCGGCAGGCGATCGGCCGGCGTCTCGAGCACCTCGACAGGGATCGTCGAGCGTCCCGCGAGAGCCTGGACCGCGGCGGCCAGCCCGCGCTCGGTCAGGACGGCGGGATGGATGCCGTGGGCCAGCTCGCGCAGCTCGGCGGAGGCGCGGGCGAGCCCCTCGCCGACGCGCTCGAGGAAGGCGACGGCCGACTCCGGGTCGCGCTGCGCCCGCGAGCGCGCCAGGCGGACCTCGAGGGCCAGCGCCACCAGGTGCTGCTGCGCGCCGTCGTGCAGGTCGCGCTCGATGCGCCTGCGCGCCGCGTCGGCCGCCTCGATGATCCGCGCCTGCGACGCGCGCAGCTCCTGCAGGCGCGCGCGCTCGACCTCGTGGCGGCGCAGCGCTTCCTCGTTGGCGCGCCGCTCGGTGATGTCGAAGATCGCGCCGTCCATCCACTCCTCGCCGCGCGGCCCCTTCACGCGGTGGCCGCGGTCGAGGACCCAGCGCAGCTCGCCATCGGGGCGCTCGATGCGGTACTCGAGGTTGAAGGGCTGCCCGTCATCGACGGCGTTCTGGGCCTTCTGCAGGACCGCTTCGCGGTCCTCGGCGCAGATGATGCTCATGATCGTCCGCCGCGCGTCGGCCCCCAGGAAGTCGCTCGCCGGGTAGCCCGAGATCCGCTCGATCTCATCGCTGATGAGCTCGAGGGAGTAGTTCGCGTGCCACGCCGAGCGGTAGATGGCGCCGGGGACGTTGGCCATGAGCGAGCGCAGGAGCGCCTCGCGGGCGTCGCGGTCGGTGAGGGCGCGCTGGCGGCGGCGGGCCATCGACCAAGCGTATGACCTCGCTGTGTGGCGAGCGGCCCGCTCCCTAGGATGGCGCGCCATGAACATCGAGGGCAGTGGAGCACTGGTCGTCGGCGGCGCCTCCGGGCTGGGCGAGGCGACCGCGCGGCGCCTGCACGCGCAGGGCGCCCTGGTGACGATCGCCGACGTCAACGTCGAGAGGGGCCAGGCCCTGGCCGACGAGCTGGGCGCCGCGTTCGCGGCCTGCGACGTGCGCGAGGAGGACCAGGTCGAGGCCGCCGTCGAGGCCGCCGCCGGGGCCGGCGCGGCGCTGCGCATCTGCGTCAACGCCGCGGGCACCGGGTTCGCGCAGAAGATCGCCGGCTCACGCGGGCCCCACGCGCTCGAGCCGTTCGCCGTCATCATCGCGATCAACCTGATCGGGAGCTTCAACGTCCTGCGCTTCGCGTCGAGCGCCATGCTGGCCAATGAGCCGCTGGACGACGGCGAGCGCGGCGTGTGCATCAACACCGCCTCGATCGCCGCCTACGACGGACAGATGGGGCAGGTCGCCTACAGCGCCTCGAAGGGCGGCGTGGTCGGCATGACGCTACCCGCCGCGCGCGACCTGGCCGCGGCCGGCATTCGCGTCTGCAGCATCGCCCCCGGCCTCTTCGACACGCCGCTGCTGGCGGCCCTGCCCGCGGAGGCGCGCGAGTCGCTGGGCAGGTCGATCCCCTTCCCGGCCCGGCTGGGGCAGCCCTCCGAGTACGCGGCGCTCGCGGCGCACATCGTCGAGAACCGGATGCTCAACGGCGAGGTCATCCGCCTCGACGGGGCGCTGCGGATGGCCCCGCGTTAGTAGCTCAGGTCCGGGTACCAGTCGGTCCCGCGACCCTCGGGGGTGAAGTCGAAGAGGTTCCACAGCGGGTCGATGGTCTCCGCGTGGCGCGGGTCCTGGCCGGAGTCGGGCGGCTCGTAGAGGAGCTCCGAGCCCCAGAAGTGGCGGATGCTGTCGCCGTCGCGGCGGAAGACGTTGAGCATCGGCAGCTGCTGCGCGCCGTCCGGCGTCTCCCCGTGGTAGTCGTGGTTGTAGGCGTTGCCGGCGCACGAGAGCAGACGCAGGCGGCGCCAGCCGCGATCGGCCGCGTGGGCCAGCAGGCGCGGCAGCGCGGCCTTGGCCACGATGGCGACGTTCAGCCGCTGCGCGGCGTGCTCGACGACGCCGTCGAACGAGTCCAGGAACTGCGTGCACGACGGGCACGGCAGGTCCTCGTCGGGGGCGCGCGGGAACATCATGCTGTAGACGACCAGCGTGTCCCGGCCGGGCGCGAAGAGCTCGGACAGCCTCACGTCGGTCGCGGCGCCGCCCGGCCCCGCGCCCTGGAAGACGTAGTCCTCGGCCACAGGACCGCCGGGCGGCAGCGCGCGCCGCGCGGCCGCGACCGCCTCGACGGCGCGGCGCATCTCGGCCTCGTGCTCGAGCAGCCGATCGCGCGCGGTCCGGTACTCGGCCGACTCTCCGGGGAACGTCACGCCCATCGCTGGCCTCCTCTTGCGGTCTGCCACTACAGACACGGTCGCAGCCGAGAAATCATCGCTCGGTAGGGTTTCGCGAGCCATGACCGACACCACGCAGAGCGTCACCGCCGGCGAGAGCGAGCAGGTGCAGCGCGCCAACGAGAGCGGCCTTCAGCCCGTCGTCTTCATCCACGGCCTCTGGTTGCTGCCGAGCAGCTGGGACCGCTGGGCCGCGCTCTTCGAGGAGGCCGGCTACACGGCCCTCTCGCCGGGCTGGCCCGATGATCCCGACACCGTGGAGGAGGCCAAGGAGCACCCCGACGTCTTCGCCGGCAAGACCGTCGGGCAGGTGGCCGACCACTTCGCCGACGTCATCGGCAAGCTCGACAAGAAGCCGGCGGTGATCGGCCATTCCTTCGGCGGCCTGCTGACGCAGATCATCGCCGGGCGCGGGCTGGCGGCGGCCTCGGTGGCCATCGACCCCGCCCCCTTCCGCGGGGTGCTGCCGTTGCCGATCTCGGCGCTGAAGTCCGCCTCGCCGGTCCTCAGCAACCCGGCCAACCGCAACCGCGCCGTCCCGCTGACCTACGAGCAGTTCCGCTTCGGCTTCGCCAACGCCGTCAGCGAGGACGAGGCCAAGCAGCTCTACGACGCCTATGCCGTCCCGGCGCCGGGCGCGCCCCTCTTCCAGGCCGCGACGGCCAACCTCAACCCGTGGACGGAGGCGAAGGTCAACAGCAAGAACCCGGAGCGCGGGCCGCTGCTGATCATCTCCGGCGAGAAGGACAACACCGTCCCGTGGGCGGTCGCCAACGCCTCCTACAAGAAGCAGAAGCGCAACGAGGGCGTGACGGAGATCGTCGAGATGAAGAACCGCGGGCACGCGCTGACGATCGACAGCGGCTGGCGCGAGGTCGCGGACACCGCACTGGCCTTCGTCAAGCGCTTCGTCTAGCGTCGTCGGGGGATGGCGGCGGACACGGCAACGATCACGGCAGAGGAGCGGCCGCTGCTGGCCGCAGCGCGCAAGGGCGACGAGGAGGCGTTCCGCCGGCTCGTCGAGCCCTACCGGGGCGAGCTGCACGCCCACGCCTACCGGATGCTCGGCTCCGTGCACGACGCCGAGGACGCCCTGCAGGACGCGCTGCTGCGGGCGTGGCGCGGGCTGGCGCGCTTCGAGGGCCGCAGCACCCTGCGCTCGTGGCTGTACACGATCACGACCAACACCAGCCTGAACGCCATCTCGCGGCGACCCAAGCGCGTGCTGCCGATCGACTACGCCCCGGCCGCCGATCCGCACGGCGGTCCCGGCCTGCCCGTGGCCGAGTCGGTGTGGATGGAGCCCTACGCCGACGAGAAGTTCGGCCTGCAGGACGGGCTGGCCGGCCCGGAGGCCCGCTACGAGCAGCGCGAGAGCGTCGAGCTCGCCTTCGTCGCCGCGCTTCAGCACCTGCCGCCCAACCAGCGGGCCGTGCTCATCCTGCGCGACGTCCTGGGCTTCTCGGCCAAGGAGACCGCCGAGACGCTCGAGACCACCGTCGCCTCGGCCAACAGCGCCCTGCAGCGCGCCCGCGCGTCGGTCGACGAGCGCCTGCCCGAGCGCAGCCAGCAGGCCACCCTGCGGGCGCTCGGCGACGAGCGCCTGGCCGAGATCGTCGACGGCTACATGGACGCCTGGGAGCGCTGCGACGTCGACGCCGTCGTCGGCATGCTCACGGAGGACGCCTGCTTCTCCATGCCCCCGCTGGCGACGTGGTTCGGCCCGCGCAACGAGATCAGGACCTTCCTCGTCGGGTCGCCGATGTCGGGGCTGTGGCGATGGAAGTCGCTGCGGGTGCGCTCCAACGGCCAGGTGGCGCTCGCCTTCTACAGCTGGGACGACGACGAGCAGGCCTACACCCCGTTCGCGCTCAACGTGCTGACCTTCCGCGGTGAGCTCATCAGCGACGTCACCGCCTTCATCGTC
This sequence comes from Paraconexibacteraceae bacterium, assembly GCA_963757775.1. Classification (GTDB taxonomy): domain Bacteria; phylum Actinomycetota; class Thermoleophilia; order Solirubrobacterales; family Solirubrobacteraceae; genus JAOPZW01. Next base: position 436,339 of record CAVWSH010000001.1, read on the forward strand.
CACACGCCCCCACCGGACGACGACCGCGAGCTCATCGCGCGGATGCCCGAACGGCCCACCGACGCGCTCAGCCTGATGGTCGCGTTCGAGAACTTCGGGCTGCCCGAGCGCCTGGACTGACGCGCGGCCACGGCCGGCGCGCCCAGCTCAGCGGCGAGCGATGATTTCGCCGCCGCCGGCCGGTCATTGCCTCGAGACCTACGAGAGGAGATCGAGGCATGGGCCTTCCCGACGTCGTATCACGCGAGCAGTGGCTGGCCGCGCGCAAGGCGCTGCTGATCAAGGAGAAGGAGCTGACCCGGGCCCGCGACGCGCTCAACGCCGAGCGGCGGATGCTTCCGATGGTCGAGATCGACAAGCCCTACGTCTTCGAGGGCCCGGAGGGCGAGGCGACGCTGCTCGACCTCTTCGACGGCCGCCGCCAGCTGATCGTCATCCACTTCATGTTCCGCCCCGACTGGGAGGACGGCTGCCCGAGCTGCACCGCCGGCGCCGACGAGATGGCCCCCGGCCTCCTCGCGCACCTGCACGCGCGCGAGACGTCGCTGGCCTACGTGGCCCGCGCGCCGCTGGCCAAGATCGAGCGCTACAAGGCCAAGCGGGGCTGGACCTTCCCGTTCTACTCGTCGTTCGGCAGCGCCTTCAACTACGACTTCCACGTCACCCTCGACGAGTCGGTGGCCCCCGTGGAGTACAACTACCGCACGCCCGAGGAGCACCAGCAGGCGGGCACGTCGTACTACGTCGAGGGCGATCAGCCGCTCGAGCTGCCCGGCCAGAGCCACTTCCTGCGCGACGGCGACCGGGTCTTCCATACCTACTCGACCTTCGGCCGCGGCGGCGAGATGACCGGCGGCTCCTACTACTTCCTCGACCTCACCGCGCTCGGGCGCCAGGAGGAGTGGGAGGAGCCCAAGGGCCGCGCCGCCGACCCGCACGGCGCGACGCCAGACTTCGCGGTCTGACCCTCAGGCCTCCCGGAGCCGGTCGAGGCCGTCGAGGATCAGGTCCAGACCGAAGAGGAACTCCGTGGCGTAGTCGTAGCCGGCCTTCGCGACGTACCCCCCCACCACCTCGACGAGGTGCGGGTAGTCGGCCAGCACGGCCTGGTACTCGTGCATCTGGCGCTGCGCCTCGGCCGCGAAGTCGTCCGGGGTCTCGGACGACATGTCTCGCTCCTGAAGCGCAAAGCCGTAGATGTAGGAGTCCTGGACAGAGTACGCGTGGACGGTCATCTCCAGCGAGAAGCCGGCGGCGCGCAGACAGCCGAGCACCGCGTTGTGGAGGGTCAGGTTCGCCGGGCCGTGGCTCGAGCGGCCCTCCATCAGGCCGATCGCCCAGCGATGACGATTGAGGGCCTCGCGCGTCGAGACCGCCCGCCTGCGCATGGCTGTCTTCCAGTCGACCTCGGCCGGCGGCGGCTCGATCTCGCCGAAGACGAGGTCGATCATGCCGTCGAGGAGATCGTCCTTGTTGGCGACGTGGTTGTAGAGCGACATCGCCTCGACCCCGAGCTCCTTGGCCAGGTTGCGCATCGTCAGGGACTCGAATCCGCCCTGGTCGGCGAGCGCGATGGCGGCGCGCAGCACCCGCTCGCGGTTGAGGGGCGTCCGTCGTCTCGTGCGTTCGGGGGCCCGAACGGCCATTGCGCTCCGCCTTCCGGTCACGTCGTACAGCGTAGGCCGGGGGTCGGCGCCCTTGACAGACTTACGCTGTACGTCTATTACTTACGTCGTCAGCTTACAGTGTATGTCCAACGGCGAGCGAAGGATGGCCCAGATGTCCGAAGGCAAGGCGATGACGACTCTCACGCGATGGGTCCTGGCGCACAAGCGGCTCGTCGTCGGGCTGTGGCTCGTCATCGCGCTCGGCGGCGTGGCGGCCATGCGCCCGGCGGGCAACGCGCTGTCCGAGCAGTTCAACCTCCCGGGCACGGAGGCCTTCATCGCCGACAGCGGCGTTGCTGCCGTCTACGGCAACGGCGGCGACGTGGCTCCGCTGGTCCCGGTCGTCACGGTCCCGAAGGGCAGGACCGTGGACTCGCCCGGCGTGGCCGGCGAGTTGCGGGCGGCCATGGCGAAGGTCAAGGCCGCGCTGCCCGACGCCCGCGTGGCCTCGTACGCCTCCACGCACGACCGCGCCTTCGTCTCGGACGACGGGCGCACCACCTTCGCCCTCGTCGCGATCCCGGCCCGCGGCGGCGTGAACCCCGGTCAGGCCGAGGCGCGCACGGCGCAGGGGGCGCTCGCCGGGGTCACCGTCGGTGGATCGCCCGTGCACGTGACGGGCCTCGACGCGCTGCGCGCCGCCGCCGCCGATGGCGACAGCGCCGGCGGCACGAGCGTGCTCGTCGAGGGCCTGGTCGCGGGTCTCGGCGCCCTGCTCGTCCTGGCCTTCGTCTTCGCGTCGTTCATGGCGATCGTGCCGCTGGTCATGGCGCTCGTCGCGATCCCGACCACCTTCCTGCTCGTCTGGCCGCTGGCGAGCGTCACCGACGTCTCGGTCATCGTCAAGTTCCTCATCGCGCTCGTCGGGCTGGCGATCGCCATCGATTACGCGCTGCTGGTCGTGGTGCGCTGGCGCGAGGAGCGCCAGCGCGGCGGGCGGTCCAACGAAGAGGCCGTCGTCGACGCGATGCAGCACGCCGGCCGGGCCGTCGTCTTCAGCGGCACCACGGTCGGCATCTCGCTCCTGGCCCTCGTGGCCCTGCCGGTGCCCTTCCTGCGCAGCATCGGCATCGCCGGCATGCTCATCCCGTTGGTCAGCGTCGCGGTCGCCGTCACCCTGCTGCCGGTCGTCCTGGCCACCGTGGGCCCGAAGCTCGATTGGCCTCGCATCCGCCACGAGGACCGGGTCAGTCGCGGCTGGTCGGCCTGGGCCCGCCTCGTCGTCCGCCATCGCTGGGCCGCCGGCGCGGCATCCCTCGCCGTGCTGGTCGCGCTGGCCTTCGGCGCCTCCACGATCCAGCTCGGCAACCCGCGCGCCGACTCGCTGGCACAGTCGGGCGCGGCGCGCACCGGTCTGGATCAGCTGCGCCACGCGGGCGTCGGCACCGGGCCGCTCTCGCCCTTCGACGGGCTCGTGCGGTCAGGCGATCCCGACCGGGTCGCGCGCGCCCTCGCCGGCGTCCCCGGTGTGCGCAGCGCCATCGCTCCGGCGCAGTGGCGCCGCGACGGGACGGCCCTGGTGACGGTCATCCCGACCCAGGACGGCAACTCCCCCGCGGGCCGCGCGACGCTCGAGCGCGTCCGTGCCGCCGAGCGGGTGCTGCCCGCCGACGTCGTCACCGGCGGCGAGGCCGCGCAGAGCGCCGACTTCCTCCACGCGGTCTACGGCAACTTCCCGCTCGTGATCGCGCTGATCTCGGCCCTGACCTTCCTGCTCCTCGCGCGGGCCTTCCGCTCGCTCATCCTGCCCCTCAAGGCCGTCCTGCTGAACCTGCTCTCGGTCGCCGCCGCGTGGGGACTCATGGTCCTCGTCTGGCAGCACGGCTGGGGCTCGCACGCCGTCTGGGGCATCGCGCCCACCGGGGCCATCAACGTCGAGATGCCGATCGTCGTCTTCGCCTTCCTGTTCGGCATCTCGATGGACTACCAGGTCTTCATCATCAGCCGGATGCGCGAGGCGTACGACCGCACCCGCTCCACCGAGGCCGCGGTGGTCGAGGGCGTCGGCCGCACCGGGCGCCTGGTCACCAGCGCCGCGCTCATCCTGGGCCTGGCCTTCGTCGCCATGAGCGCCGGTCCGGGGACCGAGGCCAAGATGTTCGCCACCGCCCTCGGCGGCGGGATCCTGCTGGACGCGACGCTCATCCGCGGCGTCCTGGCGCCGGCGGCGGTCGCGATCCTGGGACGGTGGAACTGGTGGCTGCCGGGCCGGCCCGCGCGCCTGCTGCGCGTCGAGCCATCGGCCGCTGCGCCCGAGGCCGCCTAGGACAGCGCGAGCGCCAGCGCGCACCCCAGCGCCAGGACCAGCAGCGCCGCGACGACCCGCAGGGCGTCGCTGCGCCGCTGGCGGGCGCGGGCGCGCCGGCGCTCGGCGATCACCTCGGCGCCGAGCAGCTCCTCGACCACCGGCTCCTGAAGCCCGAGGCGCCGCTCGCGACACACGTCCAGCAGCTCCTCCGCGCGGCGCAGATCGAGGACCTCGGCGCCGTAGGCGGCGGCCAGGCGCTCGATCAGGAACGGGTTGCGGCCCGGGAGGCGAACGAAGGCGTACGGCCGGGCGCGCTGCGCGCGGAAGCCGTCCTCGTGGACCTCGACGGCCCCGTCGGCCTCCACGATGCCCGGCAGGTCGAAGCGGCTGCGCAGGATCCGCCGCGCCGAGGCGGGCCGCGGGTGCCAGGCGTGGATGCCGCAGCCGCAGCCGGCCGCGGGCGCCGGGTGGTCCTCCCCGCAGGTCGCCTCGATCCAGCCCTCGCCGAGCGTCCACGGCGTCCCGCGCTGCGGGGCGGACAGCCGCTCACGGCCGTCGTGGGTCACCACCCTCCAGGTGCGCAGGCCATAGAGCGGCCCGGGAACCAGCGGTGCGCTGCTCACGATTCACAAGTATGCGCTCGACGGCGCCGGGGCGGCGCCGAGCGCCGTGCGGCGGACGTGGATGAGCAGCGCGAGCGCCCAGTTCACGAGGCAGTAGTAGACCGGGTAGCACAGCAGCGACGGATCGGCGGCGCCCACCGCCCCGGCAGCCAGCGCACCGCCGACGCCGGCGAGGGCGAAGGTCACGAGGGTCTCCGAGCCGGGGTCGCGGTAGACCTTGGGGACCATCATCGCTGCGGCGATCAGATCGGCGACGATGACGCACGCGGTGGCGATGATCGGCTCGTCGACGACGATCCACGCGGCCATGCCGGCGGCGGCGATCGCGATCAGGCCCCCGTCGGCCGCGCTGAGCCCGCCCTCTCCCCTGCGGATGGCGAGCCCGAAGACGAAGCTCGTGATCACGGCCTGCGTGCCCGCCATGGCGAGGCTCCACGAGGCCCCGTCGGCGCGCTGTGACACGCACACGACGATCGCGAGCAGCCCCCAGATGAACCACGTCCCCCGATGCGGTCGCGTCGTACCGCGCAGGATGTCGCGCACGTAGGGAACGGTGTCCACGACACCGACGACGCCTGCGAGCACTCCGAACACCGGGGCCAGCGTGATGAGCATGCCGCAGGCTGGCAGCGGCCGCTTGCTGAACGCTTTCAGTGCTCGGGCGGCGCTACGGGCGCCTGACCGTCACGCTCTTCCTCAGCGCGCGGCGGTTGCCGCTCGCGTCGCGCAGGGTGAGCGTGAGGCCGGCTTTGAGCGCGCGCCCGGGCCTCAGGATCGAGCGCCCCGCCCCGGTGAGCCTGAAGCGCAGGCTGATCGCGGCGGACTTCGCCTTGGCGGCCCCCTGGGCGATCGTCCTGCCGTGCGCGCGCAGGGTCGCCGTGGCGCTCGCCCTTTCAGAGGCGCGGAAGGTGAGCCGCAGGCCGCTGAGCCTGACGAGCCTCGCCGTGGGCGCCGTGGTGTCCCGGCTGCCCGAAGCCCCGCCGCTCGAGCCGGCCGGGCCGCCGGACGCGGCCGCCGCGACGGTCAGGGCCTGGGTGGCGACCGCCGACGGCCCACCGCTGTCGTCGACCGCGCGCATGCGGACGTTGAAGGTGCCCGGGCTCGCGTACGTGTTCGCCACCGCCCCGGCGGGCGTGGTCGTCTCGAAGCTGCCGTCACCGTCGAGGTCCCACTGCCAGCTGGTCAGCGCGCCATCCGGATCGGCGGAGCCGGTGTAGGTGAAGGTCACGGGCTGGCCGGCGCGCGGCGCCGGGCTGACGGCGAAGGAGACGGTCGCCGGGTGCTGGTCGGCCACCACGGTGATCTGGCCCACCATGCCCTGCGACTGGGCGTGGATCTGGCAGTGGAAGAGATACGTGCCGGGCTGCGAGAAGCTGAAGGCCTTCGACGTGCACGCACACGAGCCCCCTCATGCCTGTGCAGACGTTGCGTGGGACGCGATCCTTCCCGGCTGGTCTGGACGCGCCGCCCAGCGTCGCGCGGGCCGCGCTCCGGGACGCGATGAACAGCAGGTTTGCCCCGCCCGCGCGCGGGTAACGGACCCTCGCGCGACCGGTCCGGCCGCGTGAAAACCAGGGGAGGTAGGGTCATGGGACCTCGGGGACGTAGAGCCGCGATCATCGCGACGATGATCGCGCTCAGCATGCTGGTGGCCGGCGGCGTGGTCGCCGCCACGCGCTCGAGCGACGAGAGCGCCCTGGCACCGGCGCGCCATGCCGCCAACCGCGGCATCGAGCGCAAGGTCGATCGTCTGCTCAGCCAGATGACGATCAGCGAGAAGCTCCAGCAGCTGCAGCTGCTGTCCGACGGGCAGATCACCGACGCCGACGCGAAGGCCGGCGTCGGCTCGGTCTTCAGCCTCGTCGACCCGGCGAAGATCAACCACTTCCAGCACATCGCGGTGGAGCAGTCGCGGCTGCACATCCCGATCCTGTTCGCCTACGACACGATCCACGGCTACCGGACCATCTTCCCGGTGCCCTTGGGCGCCGCGAGCAGCTTCGACCCCTCGGTGCCCACGGCCGACGACACCATCGCCGCGCGCGAGACGGCGACGGTCGGCATCAAGCAGATCTACAGCCCGATGGTCGACGTCTCCCACGAGCCGCGCTGGGGCCGCATCTCCGAGGGCGCCGGCGAGGACCCGTACCTCGGCTCCGTCTTCGCGGCCGCGCGCGTGAAGGCCGCCCAGGGCGACGACTACTCGGCGCCCGACAAGGTCGTCACCAGCGTCAAGCACTTCGCCGCCTACGGCCAGCCCGAGGGCGGCCGTGAGTACAACACGACCGACATGTCCGAGCAGCGGCTGCGCAATCTCTACCTGCCGCCGTTCAAGGCCGCCATCGACGCAGGCTCCGACACCGTCATGTGCTCGTTCAACGCCATCAGCGGCGTGCCGGGCTGCGCCGATCCCGAAACCGAGACGCAGATCCTCAAGCGCGAGTGGGGCTTCGACGGCTTCGTCGAGAGCGACTACACCGCCGTCGCCGAGCTGCGGGCCTGCCCGCCGGTGAACCCGGACTCGGGCCCCTGCGGGCACGGCGTCGCCGCCGACGGGCCCGACGCGGCGCAGGCCGCGCTCAACGCCGGCACCGACTCCGAGATGGTCAGCACGAACATCCGGGACTTCGGCCGCCAGCTGCTGGCCCAGCACCGCATCTCGATGGCCCGCATCGACGACGCGGTGCGACGGATCCTGCGCGTGAAGTTCCGCGCGGGACTCTTCGAGCACCCCTACGTCGACCAGGCGAAGGCCGTCGACCCGGCCAGCTTCGTGACCCCGGCCGACCGCGCCGCGGCGCGGACGGCGGCCGGCAAGTCGATGGTCCTGCTCAAGAACGACGGCGTGCCGGCCGGCGCCGCCCCGACGCTCCCGCTCGACACCACCAAGTCGACGGTCGTCATCGGCCCGCTGGGCAACGACAAGCACGACATGCTCGGCCCGTGGTGGGGCCAGGGCAAGGACGACGACGCGGTGTCGGTCTTCGACGGCATCAAGGCCCAGAACGCCAACACCACGTTCGTGCAGGGCTGCACGATCGAGGACAAGGATCCGCCGGACAACACGCCCGCGGGCGAGTGCGGCACGGACACCGGGTTCGACGAGGCGGTCACCGCCGCGAAGGGCGCCGACCAGATCGTGCTGGCCCTGGGCGAGAGCCGCGGCCAGAGCGGCGAGGCGGCCGCGCGCAGCGACATCGACCTCCCGGGCCTGCAGCAGGAGCTCATCGACCGGATCGCGGCCCTGAACAAGCCGTTCGTGGTCGTGCTCTTCAACGGCCGCCCGCTGACGCTGTCGAAGGTCGCCGCGGCCTCGCCGGCCATCCTCGAGGCCTGGTTCCCGGGCACCGAGGCGGGCAACGCCGTGGCCGACGTCCTCTTCGGCAAGGTCAACCCCGGCGGCAAGCTGCCGGCGACCTTCCCGCGCACCATCGGCCAGGTGCCGATCTACTACAACCACGAGCCCACCGGGCGCCCGTGCGACGTCGGGTCGAAGTACAACTCGCGTTACCGCGACCTGCCGGCGTGCGACGGGCTCTATCCGTTCGGCTTCGGGTTGAGCTACACGACGTTCACGGTCGACAACCTGCGCCTGAGCACGCACAACGTGTCGCGCAACGGCACGGTGAGCGTCTCGATGGACGTCACCAACACCGGCAAGACGAAGGGTGACGACGTCGCCCAGCTCTACATCCACGACCCGGTGGCGAGCATCTCCCAGCCGGTGCGCCGCCTGCGCGGCTTCCAGCGGGTGACGCTCGATCCGGGCCAGAAGCAGACGGTCACCTTCAACCTCGACAAGAGCGACTTCGGCTTCTACGACAACCGCGGGCGGTTCGTCGTCGAGCCGGGGCAGATCGACGTCTACGGCGGCGACAGCTCGACCGCGGACATGAAGCAGTCGTTCAGCGTGCGCGGCTTCTAGCGCGCCACAGGGCGGGCGCTCGGCGGAAGCCCACGCTCACCAGAGCGTGGACGCCGAGCGCCATCGCCCAACCGGCGACGATGTCGGCCACGAAGTGCTCGCCCCCGTAGACGAGGGTGAAGGCCATCGCCAGCGCGTAGAGCCCCAGCCCCAGCCGCACCCAGCGGCCCGCGGACCAGAAGAAGAGCAGCAGCATCACCGGGAACGCGGCGTGCAGCGACGGCATGGCGGCGACGGTGTTGACGAAGCCGCTGTTCTCGTAGGTCGACTCGACGGTCTGCACCCCGAGGTGACCCCACACCGCCGGCACGACGCGGTCGACGTTCGGGATGAGCCCGTCGTTGCCCGCCAGCCACGGGGGCTGCGCTGGATAGGCCCAGTAGGTGGCGAAGGCCGAGAGGCTGAGGGCGACCGCGGTCACCGCGAAGCGCCGGAAGCGATCGCGCGCCACGCGCCAGAGGACCGCGGCCGTCACCCACACGGCGAAGAAGTGCGTCATGTAGACGCACCAGGCGGCGTAGTCGTACCAGTGCAGGTGCGCGGCGTCCCACAGGCGGTCCTGGAGCCAGACGCTGGGGACGTGGCCGCCGCAGAGCGCCTTGTCGAAGTCGATCTGCGGGATGACGTGCGCGTCGGCGTCCGACACCGAGACGGCGCCGCGCAGGTAGTCGTAGGCGGCCAGCAGAGCGAAGAAGGGCAGCCACTCGAGCAGCATCCGACCCCAGCCGCGCCAGGCCGGCACGCTGAAGGCCGCGATGCCCCCGACCAGCCAGAGGAAGAGCTGGTCGCGGGCGACGGGCAGCCCCCAGCTGACGGTGACGGCGGTCAGCGCGGCGAGGTAGCACGCCGGGACGCCGAAGACGGCGACGCGGCGCCGCCACGGCTCGGGCACGCGACCGAGGCGAGCGCCGAGGGCGCGACGGGCGACGGCTGAACGGCTCGCCATGACGCGACGCTACCTCAGCGCCGCGCCATGGCACGCCGCCGCGGTCAGTTCAGGCGCTCTACGAGCATCGCCTGGCCCATGCCGCCGGCCACGCACATGGACTCGATGCCGTAGGTCTTGTCGAGCGTCTCGAGGTCGTTGAGCAGCGTCGTCATGATGCGCGCGCCGGTCATCCCGAACGGGTGGCCGAGGGCGATCGCGCCGCCGAACGGGTTGAGCTTCTCGCCGTCGATGCCGAGGTCCTGCATGCACGGGACGATCTGCGCGGCGAACGCCTCGTTGATCTCGACGACGTCGATGTCGGCCATCGTCATGCCGGCCTGCTCGAGCAGCGCCTGGATGGCGGGGATCGGGCCGAGGCCCATGATCTCGGGGCGGATGGCCGCGACCGCGGAGGCGACGATCCGCGCCCGCGGGGTCAGGCCCAGCTCCTCGGCGCGCTCTGCGCTCATCACGAGCACGGCGGCCGCGCCGTCGTTGAGCGGGCACGAGTTGCCGGCGGTGACCGTGCCGTCGGGCCGGAAGGCGGGCTTGAGGTTGCCCAGGACCTCCATCGTCGTGCCCGGCCGCGGGCCGTCGTCGCGGCTGACCTGCGTGCCGTCGTCGAGCGTGACGGGGACGATCTCGCGGTCGAAGTGGCCGCTCTGGACCGCGTCCACCGCGCGGTTCTGCGAGGTCACGGCCCACTCGTCCTGCTGCTCGCGAGTGACGTGGCAGCGCTCGGCGACGTTCTCGGCGGTCAGGCCCATCGGGATGTAGACGTCGTAGAGCGAGCTCTCCGAGCCGTCGAGCTTGTCGTTCTTGAACTCGTCGGCCATGCCCGCGCCCAGGCCGGTGCGCGAGACGGACTCCACCCCGGCGGCCACGTACTGGTCGCCCTCGCCCACCGTGACGGCATGGAAGGCCATGCGCAGCGTCTGCAGCGACGAGGCGCAGAAGCGATTGACCGTGCAGCCGGGCACGTGATGGTCGAAGCCGGCCAGCAGCGTCGCGTTGCGCCCGACGTTGTAGGCCTGCTCGGCGAAGCTCGACGCCGCGCCCATCATCACGTCGTCGGTCTGCGAGAAGTCGACGCCGGGGTTGCGCTCGACGAGCGCCTTCAGCGGCACCGCGGCCAGCTCGTCGGCGCGGAAGTCCTTGAGCGATCCCTTGAACGCGCGCCCGATCGGCGTGCGCACGGCGTCGACGATGACGGCTTCTGACATATGACGGTCCCCTTTCGAACTCGATTTCCCCGGCGGTCGCACTCCACGGGGCTCGCTCCCCCGGCGGTCGCACTCCACGGAGGGACCGCCATCATATCTGAACGCTGGCGTTCGATCGTCGGTTCGGGTTGGCCGTACCTCGTGCCTCGGGCTGGCCGCGCGCAGGACACCGGCCTGCCCTCATGGTCGGAAACCGGGCGCGACGGCAATCTGGGCCTATGACCGCCACCGACGCCCGCCAGCAGCTCCAGCGCCTCCAGGCCGAGCGTCTCGACGCCGTCGACGCGGGCCTGGGAGCGAACGAGCTCTACATGGAGGACCTGGAGAGCGACATCGCCGCCTCCCGCGCCGCCTACGTCGCCCTCGCGGTCACCGAGATCGCTTCGCTGCGCGCGCAGCTCTCGGGCCCGCAGCGCGGCTAGGCCAGGCGCTTGCCCAGCAGCGCCGCGTGCGCCGCGACGTCGCGCGCGTAGTCGGGGAAGTGCGAGGTCGACAGCGCCTGCGGCCCGTCGCACAACGCCGCGTCGGGATCCTGGTGGACCTCGACGATGATGCCGTCGGCCCCGACCGCGGCGGCGGCCCGCGAGAGCGGCTCGACCAGGCGCCGGTCGCCCGCGGCGTGCGAGGGGTCGACGATGACCGGCAGGTGGGTGTGGAGCTTCAGCCACGGCACCGCCCCGAGGTCGAGCGTGAAGCGCGTCGCCGTCTCGAAGGTGCGGATCCCGCGCTCGCAGAGGACGACGGCCTCGTTGCCCTCCTTGAGGATGTAGTCGGCGGCCTGCAGCAGCTCGTCCAGCGACGAGCTCAGCCCGCGCTTGAGCAGGACGGGCTTGCCCATCTTGCCGGCGACCTCGAGCAGCGCGTAGTTCTGCATGTTGCGCGCGCCGATCTGCACGACGTCGGCGTGCGCGCCGATCGCCTCGGCGTGCTGGGCGTCGAGGAGCTCGGTGACCACGGGCAGGCCCGTCTCCTCGCGCGCCTCGGCCAGGATCTCCAGGGCCTCGCCGCCCAGGCCCTTGAACGCGAACGGCGAGGTGCGCGGCTTGAAGGCGCCGCCGCGCAGCATCGAGGCGCCCGAGGCCTTCACCGCCCGCGCCACCTCGAGCGTCTGCTCGCGGGACTCCACCGTGCACGGCCCGGCGACCAGGCAGAAGGTGTCGCCCCCGCCGACCCTGCGACCGGCGATGTCGAGCACCGTGGGGCCCTCGTGGTAGAGCTCGCTGGAGGCGAGCTTGTAGGGCCGCGAGATCGGGACGACGCGGTCGACGCCGCTCATGCCCTCCAGGCCGAGCTCGGCCACGCCCTCGGGATCGCCGATGGCGCCGATGGCGGTCGTCAGCTCACCGGGCATCACGACGACGTGCACGCCGGTCGTCTCGAGCCGCGCGCGCACGGCGGCGACCTCGGCCTCGGTGGCGTGGGGTGTCATGACGATCATCACCGCGGCGCGAACGCTACTTGGCGCGCCGCCTCGGCACCGAGCGGTCGAACGTCGGTCCTCCCCCCTCCACAGGGGGCAGGACCGACGTTCGACGCTCCCGGGGCTAGAGCCCCAGGTCGCGGACGCCGAGCTCGTCGAAGCCGATGTGGTGGGCGAGCTCGTGGCGCACCGTCCGCGTGACCTGGTCGCGCAGCAGGTCGGGGTCGTGCCCGAAGTCGCGGCGCAGGGTGTCGCGGTAGATGACGATGCGGTCGGGGACCTCGTCGCGCGTGGCGCCGTCGCCGTGGTAGAGGCCGTAGGCGCGCCGGCGCCGGCCGCCGTCGGAGATGACGACCGCGACGTTGTGGTTCTCGACGAGGTTGCGCAGGAGGTCGGGCAGGTCGTCGAGCGCGTCGCGCACGAGCTCTTCGAAGTCGTCGTCGTCGTAGGGATCGAGGTCCAGGAACTCCGTCTCCTCCGGCTCGGCCGCCACCCCCTCGCGCGCCAGGCGCTCGGCGCGCAGGACCACCTGCTCGAAGTCCTCCTCGGACTCCGGCTCGCGCCAATCGGCCATGCGCAGGCCCATGGTGATGGCGCCCCCGAAGACGACGGCGGCGACGGTCGCGATGACGGCCAGCCACTCGATCGCCTTGACGGTGGGATCGATGCTGAAGCCCTGGAGCACGACGACCAGCGTCAGCCCGGCACACAGCGCCACCGTGGCGGCCAGCGCGATGCGGCGGGTGGGCGCCATCAGCCCCTCATGGCCCGGGCGATGACGACCCGCTGGATCTCGTTGGTGCCCTCGTAGATCTGCGTGATCTTCGCGTCGCGCATCATGCGCTCGACGGGGTACTCGGTCACGTAGCCGTAGCCGCCGAGGACCTGGATGGCCTCGATCGTCACCCACATCGCGGTGTCGGAGGCGAAGAGCTTGGCCATCGAGCTGTGCTTGCCCAGACCGGGCTCGTTGCGGTCGGCCATGGCGCACGCCTTGTAGAGCAGCTCGCGTGCCGCGGCGGTCCGCGTCTCCATGTCGGCGAGCTTGAACTGGATCGCCTGCAGCTCGTTGATCGGCTTGCCGAACGCGATGCGCTCCTTGGCGTACTCGTTGGCGTAGTCGGTCGCGCCCTGGGCGATGCCGACCGCCTGTGCGGCGGCGCCGAGGCGCGTGCGCTCGAGCGTGGCCAGGGCGACCGACAGGCCCTTGCCCTCGGTGCCGATGAGGTTGGCCGCCGGGACGCGGACGTCCTCGAAGACGGGCGAGCCGGTGGGCGAGCCCTTGATGCCGAGCTTGTGCTCGAGCTTGCCGACCGAGAACCCCTCGCGATCGGCCTCGACGACGAAGGCGCTCAGGCGCCGGCTCTCGCGGTCGGTGACGGCGAAGACGACGTAGTAGTCGGCGATCCCCGAGTTCGTGATCCAGTTCTTGGCGCCGTTGATGACCCACTCGTCGCCGTCGCGTACGGCCGTCGTGCGCATGGAGGCGGGGTCCGAGCCGGCCTCGGGCTCGCTCAGCGCGAAGGCCGGCGACCACTCGCCGGTGGCGCACCTGGGCAGCAGGCGCTCCTTGAGCTCGTCGGAGCCGAAGAGCGCGATCGGCAGGGTGCCGAGCTCCTGGACCATCAGGATCAGCGCGCTCGACGCGCACGCCTTGGCGATCTCCTCGACCGCGATCTGGAGCATGAGCGTGCCGGTGCCCGTGCCCCCGTACTGGGCGTCGAAGGGCAGCGCGAGGATGTCCTGCTCGGCGAACAGCTTGCGGATGTCGTGCGGGTACTCGCCCTTGTCGTCGATCTCGGCCGCCCGCGGGCGGACCTTCTCGTCCACGATCTGGCGGATCGTGTCGCGGAAGTCCTTGTACTCCTGCGGGAGGTCGTAGATGTCGGTCAGGGCGGTCGTGCTCATCGCACCATCGTAGAGCCGTCCAGATGGGTGTACTCACGCCGCCGAGCGGGAAAGGCTCCAGCCATGACCGTCGGAGGCAGCATCTTCCTCGTCGCCGTGGGCGCCATTCTGCGCTACGCCGTGACCGACACGATCTCGGGCGTCAACCTGGCCACGATCGGACTCATCCTCATGATCGCCGGCATCGTCGGCCTCGTCATCGGGCTCTTCATGTACGCCAGCGCGCGAAGGACCGCGTACGCGGCCCCCGTGGAGCGCGAGCGCGTCGTCGAACGCGAGCCGCTCGCCTAGCGCAGTCCATTAGCGTTTGTGCGGCCTATGGTGGCCGCGGTGCGCGATGCACGTCACGAGGAGGCCGGCGCCATCGCCGACCTGCTCTCGCGTGCCGCCTTCGGCCCGACCGTCTCGCGGCTGGTCGCCTTCCCGCGTACGAGCCCGCACGGCGACGTCCTCGTCGCCGAGAACGGCGACGGCGCGGCCGCGGGCGCGGTGTGCTGCGTCTCGTTCGGGGCCACCGGCTGGATCGGCGCGCTCGGGGTCGCGCCCGAAGCGCGGCGCCACGGGCTGGGCCGGGCGCTCACCGAGGCCGCGATCGCGCGCCTGCACGAGCGCGGCGCGAGCACCGTGCTGCTCTTTGCCACCGACATGGGCCGCCCGCTCTACGAGCGTCTGGGCTTCGTGATCGAGGGCGCCGCCACCGCCTGGCGCGGCACGGCGGGCGCGATCCCCACCGGCGTGCGGATCCGCCGCCTGCGCGAGGACGACCGCACGGCCGTCGGCGAGCTCGACCGCGCGGCCACGGGCGAGGACCGCTCGAACCTGCTCGAGGCGCTGCATCCGCTGGCCGGCGTGGCCGGCGACCGCGACGGGACGCTCGCCGGGTGGGCGGCCAAGGCGCCCTACGGGGCCGGCATCGCCATCTGCGCCGGCGACGACGAGGCCGGCATCGCGCTGATGGCCGCCGCTGCGAACGGCCCCGCCCCCGCGACGCTCGTCATCCCTGATGCCAACGCCGGGGCGATGGCCAACCTGCGCCGCTGGGGCTTTCGCGCCGCCAACGCGGGCGAGCGCATGCGCCTGGGCCCTCCGGTGGCGTGGCGGCCGGAGCGTCAGTTCGGGCTCTTCAACCTCTTCTGGGGGTAGGGGCCGGGGCATCCGTGCCCCAGCCTGACCCCGACCTCAGGGGCAGGGCCGGGGACGTCTGCGGGTTCCCCGTGGGGGCGGGAGTTCCCCGGCCCGATGTCCGCTGGCGAACATCCCTGAATCAGGTGCGTCTGTCTGCAGCGAGACACCGAAATCAGGTGCGTGTGCGGTCCTCGAAGTAGCGGGCGACGAAGGACGGCTCGACGGGGTCGAGCAGGCTCTCGCGGATCAGGTCTTCGACGTCCGGGAACCCGCTGGCGCGCAGGGCCGAACCCGCCGCCTTGACGTCGTACTCGGTGCGGCGCGGCTCGGGCTCTGCGTCGGCGACCAGCAGCCAGAAGGCGCCGGGCCGGCCCTCGTAGGGCATCCCCACGCTGCCGGCGTTCACGACGCGCCGCCCGCCGGCGCGCAGCTCGAACTGATGGTGCGTGTGACCGCACACGACCAGCGCCTCCTGGACCCCGGCGAGCATGGGGTCGAGCCGCTCCGCGGGCGTCAGCGCGGTGATGATCTCCTCGTCGCTGCGCGGCGAGCCGTGGCAGTAGAGGGCGCCGTCGAGTCGCACGACGTCCTCGAAGCCCGCCATGAGCTCGCGGTGGCGGGGCTCGATGCGGGCCGCGGTGAAGGCATCCGCTCGCTCGGCGGGGGCGTCGGCGCCGTAGATCGAGGGGTCGGTGTCCCCGCGGTCGAAGTGCGCGACGACCTCCCGGTCGGCGTTGCCGCGCACCCACCGGACCGGCACGTCGAGGCCAGCCAGGCGGTCGAGGACCTCGGCCGGCAGCGGCCCGGCGGCGACGTCGCCCCCGACGACGACCGTGTCGGCGCGCGCGAAGGCGGGATCGGCGAGGACGGCGTCGAGGGCCGGCAGGTTGCCGTGGACGTCGTAGAGCGCTGCGACGACGCTCACACCACGGGCCCCGACGCCGCCGGCGGCGCCTGCTGCGCGCCGCCGGGCTCGTCCGGCAGGCGGTACCACTCCTTGATGTGCCGGCGCTCGACGCGGATGGCGCCGCGCGCCTTGCCGCCGACGCCGCTGCCGCAGTTGCCGCCCTTGCGCTCGGTGAGGCGGAAGGTGACGATCGTGTAGACGCCGGCGGCGCCCATCTCGGTCGCCACCGCGCCGCAGGACAGCGACAGGTTGACCGCGATCCGCTCCTGCTCGTTGTGGACCGTCAGCACGGGCGTGGCGTTCTGGAACTTGCTCGGCAGCGCGAAGTAATGCGCCGCGTGCTTGATGTCGCCGCGCCGCAGCGCCCGCAGCCAGTCGTTGATCACGCGGCGCGCCGCAGCGGCCGGCGGCCCCGTGGAGGCGTCGGGCACGCCGGGCGGCAGCGCGAGGTCGCTCGCCGGGGGCTTCGCCCCGGGATCCGTGGCGACGGTCCGGGGCGCCGTCGCCTGCTTGTGCGAGCCCCCGCACCCCACCGCCCCGGTCACCGAGAGCGCGGCGAGGAGAGCGACGGCGGAGCGGCCGACGGCCATGGCCTGATGATCGCATCCCGGACGCGTCCGGCAAACTGCGTGCCGATGACCTGGCAGCCCGAGCTCGACGAGCTGCGCCGTCGCGAGCGGCTCGCGGGCCAGATGGGCGGGCTCGAGCGCGTCGCGCGCCAGCACGCCGCTGGCAAGCTCACCGTGCGCGAGCGCGTGGACCGCCTGCTCGATCCCGGCAGCTTCCACGAGACCGGCGCCCTCGCGGGCAGGGGGGAGTACGACGATGCGGGCGAGCTGACGGGCTTCCTGCCGGCCAATGCCGTGGTCGGCCAGGGCCGCATCGACGGGCGTCGCGCGGTGGTCCAGGCCGACGACTTCACCGTCCGCGGCGGGGCGGCCGACGCCGCCATCTGGGAGAAGATGGTGTGGGCCGAGCGCGCCGCTCACGAGCTGCGCGTCCCGCTCGTGCGCCTGGTCGACGGCACGGGCGGCGGGGGCAGCGTCAAGACCCTCGAGACCATGGGCTTCTCCTACGTGCCGCCCCTGCCGGGCTTCGATCTCGTGGTCGAGAACCTCTCGCGCGTCCCGGTCGTCGCCGCCGCGCTCGGCCCCTGCGCGGGGCTCGGCGCGGCGCGCGTGGTCCTCAGCCACTTCAGCGTCATCGTGCGCGGCAGCGCCCAGCTCTTCGTCGCCGGGCCGCCCGTCGTCGCGGCGGCCATGGGCGAGTCGCCCGACAAGGAGGAGCTCGGAGGGGCGCGCGCCCAGACGCGCGCGGGCGCCGTCGACAACGAGGCCGCCGACGAGGACGACGCGCTCGACCAGCTGCGCCGCTTCCTGTCGTATCTGCCCGCGAGCGCGTGGGAGGCGCCGCCGATCGCCGCCTGCAGCGACCCGGCCGACCGGCGCGAGGAGGCGCTCCTGGCCATCGTCCCGCGCGAGCGCCGCCAGACCTACCGCATGCGCCGCGTGCTCGAGCTCGTCCTCGACGCCGGCTCGGTCTTCGAGCTCGGCTCCCGCTACGGGCGCTCGGTCGCCACGTGCCTCGCGCGCCTCGACGGGCGCCCCGTGGGCGTGCTCGCCTCGGATCCCCACCACTACGCCGGCGGGCTGACCGCGGACGCCTCCGACAAGCTCGCGCGCTTCGTCGACGTGTGCGACGCCTTCCGCCTGCCGGTCGTCAACTTCGTCGACCAGCCGGGCTTCGTCATCGGCACGGAGGCCGAGCGCGCGGGGACGATGCGCCGCGGCGCGCGGGCGCTGGCCGCCGTGCACCAGGCGCGCACGCCGTGGTGCTCGGTGCTCGTGCGCAAGGTCTACGGCGTGGCCGGCGCGGGCCACGGCGACGGCTCGCGGCTGAACCTGCGCTTCGCGTGGCCCAGCGGCGACTGGGGCTCGCTGCCCATCGACGGCGGCATCGAGGCGGCGTACCGGCGCGAGCTCGAGGCCGCCGGCGATCCGGTGGCCCTGCGCGCGGAGATCGAGGCGCGCCTGAACGCCGTGCGCTCGCCCTTCCGCACGGCCGAGCGCTTCAGCGTCGAGGAGATCATCGACCCGCGCGACACCCGCCCCCTGCTGTGCGACTGGGCGGCGCGCGCTCACGAGCTCGTCGCGCTCGACGCCGGCCGTGGCCCGGTGGCGCGCGGCACGCGACCGTGAGGCGCGCGACGCTCGATCGCGCCACGGCCGCGCTCGATTCGCCCCTCGCGGTGGTCGACCTCGACGCCTTCGACGTCAACGCATACGGTGGAGAGGGGCACACCTTCCTGTGAGCATCGAAGACGAGAAACGCGCCGCGGCCGAGGCCGCCGCCTCGCTGGTGGAGGACGGCATGCGCGTCGGCCTCGGCACCGGGTCGACGGTGGCCTACCTGCTGCCGGCGCTCGCCCGGCGCCGGCTCACCCTGCGCTGCGTCGCGACCTCGCCCGCCACGCAGAGCCGCGCCGCGGAGCTGGGACTCGTCGTCGAGCCCTTCGAGAGGCTCGACGCGCTCGACATCGCCATCGACGGCGCCGACCAGGTGGCTCCCGACGGCTGGGTCATCAAGGGCGGCGGCGGCGCGCACACGCGCGAGAAGGTCGTCGCGGCGGCCTCGGCGCGCTTCGTGGTCATCACGTCCTCGGACAAGGTGGTCGACGCGCTCGTGCCGCCCGTGCCGCTCGAGCTGCTGAGCTTCGGCCTGCCGGCGACCCTGCGCCTGCTGGGCGAAGCGCGGGTGCGCCCCGCGACGCCTCCGTCGCCCGACGGCGGCGTGATCGCCGACCACCTCGGCGCCTTCGACGATCCGCGCGCGCTGGCCGACCGGCTCGACCGGATCCCCGGCGTGGTGGAGCACGGCCTGTTCGCGGCCACGATGGTCAGCGACGTCCTCATCGCGCGCGGCGAGGAGATCGAGCACCGCCACGTGGTCGGGACATGACGGCGCAGCCCGCGCGCGAGGTTGCGCCGCCCCGGTGATTGCCGGTGGCGCAAGCGGGGCGCTAGCGTGGAGGCCATGCTCGCCGACACCCGCCTCTGGCACCCCTTTGCCGACATGCACGCCGTCCGCGGCAACGAGTTCGTCATCGCCCGGGGCGACGGCGCCCTGGTGTGGGACGAGGAGGGCAAGGAGTACCTGGACGGGACGGCGAGCCTGTGGTGCGTGAACGTCGGCCACGGGCGCGACGAGATCGTCGAGGCGGCGATGGCGCAGATGCGCGAACTGGCCAGCTACCAGACCTTCGGCGTGTTCGCCAATCGCCCGGCGCTCGACCTCGCCGAGCGCCTCGCCGATCTGGCGCCGCTCGACGACCCGCGCATCTTCTTCGGCTCCGGCGGGGGCGACGCGATCGACACCGCCGCCAAGCTCGCCCGTCGCTACTTCGCCGCGGTCGGCACGCCCGAGCGCACGCACCTCATCTCGCGCTCGCAGGGCTATCACGGCACCCACGGCCTGGGCACGTCGATCGGCGGCATCCCGGCCAACCGCCAGGACGTCGGCCCGCTGGACCCCGACGCCTCGATCGTGCCCTACGACTCGCTCGACGCCCTCCAGGCCGAGATCGAGCGCGTCAGCGCCGACCGCGTCGCCGCCGTCTTCGTCGAGCCGGTCATCGGGGCGGGCGGGGTGCGCCAGCCGCCGCCCGGCTACATCGAAGGCGTGGCGGAGCTGTGCGCGCGGACCGGCGTGCTCTTCGTCTGCGACTCCGTCATCGCCGGCTTCGGGCGCCTCGGCACGTGGTTCGGCATCGAGCGCTGGGGCGTGCGCCCCGACATGCTCACCTTCGCCAAGGGCGTGACCAGCGGCTACCTGCCGCTCGGCGGCGTCGTCGTCGGCGCCAAGGTCGCGGCGCCCTTCTGGGAGGACGGCGCCTGGTTCCGCCACGGCCCGACCTACTCCGGGCACCCGACGGTGTGCGCGGCGGCGATGGCCAACCTCGACATCATCGAGCGCGAGGGCCTGCTCGATCGCGGGCGCGAGCTCGAGGACGAGATCGCCTCGGCGCTGCGCCCGTTGGGCGAGCACCCGCTGGTGGGCGAGATCCGCGCGGGCATCGGCGCCCTCGGGGCGATCGCGTTCGCCGCCGAGGCGCTGACGGAGGCGCCCGACCTGCCCGCGCGCCTGTTCGCCGCCCTGCGCGAGCGCGGGGTGCTGCTGCGACCGCTGGGCGACGGGCTGGCCTTCTCCCCGGCGCTGGTCGTCACGCGCGAGCAGGTGGAGCACGTCGCCGAGGTCGCGAGCGAGGCGCTCGAGGCCGTCGCGCGCGATGTGCCCGCCGCGGTGGGCGCTCGCTAGCTCTGGTCTCCCGCGGGGCCGGTTTGCTCCCCGGGCGCGCGCGCTAGCGTGAGGGAATGACCGATTCCGACGCACCTCAGCTCGAGGTCAGCGCCGAGCACACGGCCGGCGCGCTGGCCGACGGCAGCGCCCAGGTCGTCGACGTGCGCGAGGCCTACGAGCGCGCCGCCGGCCACATCGCGGGCAGCCGCCACATCGCCCTGGGCGACCTCGCCGCGCAGGCCGAGTCGCTGGACCGCGAGCGACCCGTGATCTTCCAGTGCCACGTCGGCTCGCGCTCGCTGATGGCGGCGCAGGCCTTCCGGCAGGCCGGCTTCGACGCCTATTCGATGGCCGGCGGCCTCGAGCGGTGGGAGCAGGAGGGGCGCCCGGTGCAGACCGGCGACGCCTGAGACAGCCGAAGGGCCCGCTCAGGGCGGGCCCTCCGAACCGCTGCTGAAGCGGCGTCCTAGAGCTTGCTGACGTTGACCGCCTTGGGCCCCTTGTCGCCGGTCTCCTCCTCGTAGCTCACCTTCGCGCCCTCCGCGAGCGAGCGGTAGCCGTCGCTGTTGATGCCGGTGTGATGCACGAACAGGTCGCGGCTGCCCTCGTCGGGCGTGATGAAACCGAAGCCCTTGTCGTCGCTGAACCACTTCACAACGCCGGTAGGCATCTCAGCCCCTTCCTCCGATGACTCCTGTGCTGCGTACGGAGGAAGCTGCTGCTGCCTGGACCCGACGCCTGCACTCCCCGCCGGAGGTCAGCCCCCGGCCTGACGCGGCGCAAAATACCTAGCCGAGCCGTGGGCCGCAACCGCCGTAAAGTGCAGGAATGGACGACGTCATCACGGGCGACGGCTGGGCCGTCTCGAGCCTCGACAAGCTCGGCGACGGGCCCGGCTTTCGCAAGATCCGCACCCCGCTGGGCGTGAACGCCTTCGGCATGAACGCGATCGTGCTGCCGCCCGGCATCGAGACCGGCCGCCACTACCACGAGCGCCAGCAGGAGGTCTACTTCCTGCACGCCGGGCGCATCGAGATGCAGTTCGGCGACGGCGCCGCGCAGACGCTGGAGGCGGGCGGCATCGCTCGCGTCGACCCCTCCACCGTGCGCAAGATCCGCAACGTGGGCGACACCGACGCCATCTACGTCGTCGTCGGCGGCGCCGACGGCTACGTGGGGCGCGACGGGCAGGTCCCCAGCGACGACGAGGCGCGCTACCAGGCCACGCCGTGACCGAGGCCGCCACCGCCCCGCTGCCGATCTCGATCGACGACGTGCACGCGGCCGCGGAGCGCCTGGACGGCGTCGCGCACCGCACGCCGCTGCTGCGCTCGCGCACCCTCGACGCGCGGGTCGGCGCCCGGGTGGCGCTCAAGGCCGAGAACCTGCAGCGCGCGGGCGCGTTCAAGTTCCGCGGCGCCTTCAACGCCGTCGCCGCGCTGCGCCCCGACGGCGTGTGCACGGTCTCCTCGGGCAATCACGCCCAGGCCCTGGCGCTCGCGGCCCGGGAGCACGGCGCGCGGGCGACGATCCTCATGCCGCGCGACGCGCCCGCCTCCAAGCGCGCCGCCACCGAGGGCTACGGCGCCGAGGTCATCGAGTTCGACCGCTACGCCGACGATCGCGAGGAGCTCGTCACGGCCCTCGCCGCCGAGCGCGGGCTGACCCTCGTGCACCCCTACGACGAGCCGCTCGTCATGGCCGGGCAGGGCACCGCCGGACTGGAGCTCGCTGCGGAGGTCGACGATCTCGACACGGTCGTCGTGCCCGTCGGCGGCGGCGGGCTGATCGCCGGGGTGGCCACGGCGATCAGGGGGCTGGCGCCGCACGCCCGCGTGGTCGGCGTCGAGCCGGAGGCCGGCGACGACGTGGCGCGCTCCATGCGCACGGGCGAGCGGGTCTCGATCGACGTGCCGCAGACGATCGCCGACGGCCAGCAGGTCACCACGCCGGGCGAGCGGACCTGGGAGGTCATCCGCGCGCTGGTCGACGACGTCGTCACCGTCAGCGACGCCGAGATCGTCGACGCGATGCGGCTGCTCTTCGAGCGCGTCAAGGTGGTCGCGGAGCCCAGCGGAGCGACGGCGCTCGCCGCGGTGCTGGCCGGTCGCGCCGGCGCGCGCGGCGGGACGGTGGGCGTGGTCATCAGCGGCGGCAACGTCGACGCCGCGCGCTTCGCCGCCCTGACGGCGGCCTGAGCCCGCGAGAGCGATCGATCGCTAGCGTGGGCGGCGATGGACGCCGCCCTTCCGCCCGGCCCGCGCGAGCCGGCCGCGCTGCAGACGCTGGAGTGGATCGCGCGCCCGACGGCCTTCCTGCGACGCTGCGCGGCCGGCTACGGCGAGGCGTTCACCATCCGCCTCGCCTTCGACGACGCCCCGCTGGTCCTCGTCTGGCATCCCGAGGCCGTGCGCGCGGTGTACGCGGCCGATCCGTCGGTCGCCCGCCGCGGCGCGAGCCCGGGCCCGTTGCGCCCGGTGGCCGGCCCGCGCTCGATCCTCTTCGCCGACGGCGCCGAGCACCTGCGCATCCGGCGGCTGATGCTCGCCTCCTTCCACGGCGAGCGGATCGCCGCCTACCGGGCCATGACGCGCCAGGTTGCCCTCGAGCACCTCGCGCGCTGGCCGCGCGGGCGCCCGGTCGCCGCGCTGGGGCTCATGCAGGACCTCACGCTCGACGTGATCCTGCGCGCCGTCTTCGGTACCGGCGATCGCCGGCTGGCGAGCGACATCCGCGACACGCTGGGCGTCGCGCGGTCGCTGCCGCGCGCCGCGGCGATGGCGCTGGCCCAGCGCGACCTCGGCCCGCGCAGCCCATGGGGAGCGTTCCTGCGGCGCATGGCCGTGGTCGACGAGCAGCTCATGGCGCTCATCGCCCGCCGCCGGGCGGCCGGCGGCGGGGGCGACGACGTCCTGGCTCAGCTGCTGGCCGCCGGGCTCGACGACGCCGAGCTGCGCGACCACCTGGTCACTCTGCTGGCCGCCGGCCACGAGACGACGGCGGGGTCGCTGGCCTGGGCGCTCGAGCGGCTGGCCCGCGCCCCCGACGCCTTCGCTCGGGTGCGCGCGGGCGACGAGGCGTGGATCGACGCGGTGGTCAAGGAGACCCTGCGCATCCGCCCGGTGCTCACGGTTGCGCCGCGCAAGCTCGCCGCGCCGCTGCGCGTCGACGGCCTCGAGCTGCCGGCCGGCGTGCACGTGGCGCCGTGCATCTACCTCGTGCACCGCCGCGAGGACCTGTACCCCGATGCGCGCGCCTGGCGCCCGCAGCGCTGGCTCGGGGGCGCCCCGCCGGAGTCCTTCGCGTGGATCCCCTTCGGGGGCGGCGTGCGCCGCTGCCTGGGGGCGGCCTTCGCGACGATGGAGATGGCCGAGGTGCTGCGGCTCGTCGCCGAGCGCCTCGACGTCGCGCCCGCGGGCGCCCGCGGCGAGCGCATGCGCCGGCGCGGAATCACGCTGCAGCCCGGCCGCGGCGCGCGCCTCGTGCTCAGCGACGCTTCTTCGGCTTCTTCGGCTTCTTCGTCTTGATCGTCTTGGTCGTCGGCAGCGCCTGGCGGTGGCCGGCCTTGTCGATGGCGACGACCGTGAAGCGCTGGGTGCCGTAGGGCAGCTTCGAGGCGACGAGCTTGTAGCGCGTCGAGGTCAGCGCCGCGATGCGCGGCTTGCTCGTGCGGTGCTTCGTGCACGCGACCGTCCTGTGGCTGCGCTTGCGCCGGCAACGGCTGCGGAAGGTCGAGCGCACCGTCGACTGCACGGTCTTGATCCCGGCCGAGAACCCGATGTCCGTGACGGTGACGGCCAGCGTGCAGCGCGTGGCGGTGCACGTCGCCTTCGTGATCCGCGCGACCGGAGCCGCGGTGTCCTGGGGAACCTGCGAGGGCGACTGGCTGGGGGGCGGGACGACCACCACCGGCGCCGCGGGCACGGTGGCCGACCAGGCGCTCTGGCTGTAGGCCATGCCGCCGCCGTTGTGGGCCTTGACGAAGCACGCCAGCTGGCTGCCCACGTCGTCGCTGGTCACGACGTAGGTCTGCTGCGGGCCGAGGTTCGTGACCGCGGCCGTCGTGCGACCGTCGACGCCGCGCAGGAACTGGTAGTCGAGGCCGACCCCGCTGGGGACCCAGCTCCCCGTGGCGCAGGCGATCGTCTCGCCGACCGCGGCGGTGCCGTCGATCGTCGGCGGGCTCGCGTTGCGTGGTGCGCTGACCGGACTCGACTGGGTGAGATAGCTGCGGATCGCCGGCGAGGCGATGCGCGTGTAGACCCCCGGCGGGGAGCCGTCGCACGAGAGGTCGCCGTAGCTCACGATCCCGGCCAGCACGGGATAGGTGATGTGCTGGACGGGGTCGTTGTAGTTGATCGCCAGCGGCCCACCGCTGTCGCCGAAGCACGAGTCGATTCCCGGCGTCCCTGCGCAGACCATGATGGAGGCGTCGGCGCCCTCCGCCGCCCAGCTCGACTGGCAGGTCGAATCGGATGCGAACGGCATGGCCGCCCACCTCAGCTGAGTCGGGAAGGTCGAGGCGTCGATCCTCCCCCAGCCGCTGACCACCGCCGCCTGGTTGCCCGACGGCGGCGTCCACGGATTCGGGTTCACGAAGGGGATCGGCTGGGCGCCCGTCCCGTTCAGCGGCGACGTACCGGCGAGGGTCACCACCGCCGCGTCGTGGCTGAGCGTCGCGGGGTCGTACTCCGGATCGATGGAGACGTCCGCGACGGGCAGGCGCGTGCCGCCGCTGGTCAGGGACGTCGTGCCCACGAGGACGTCGAGGTTCGACGGGGCGATCGGCTGCCCCGTCGCCGTCGCGGAGTTGTCGAACACGCAATGCGCCGCAGTGACGATGCGCTTGTAGGGAGCGTTGTCGAAGCGGACCGAGCCGCCGCAGAACTGCCCCGACGCCGTGGTGGGCCGGTCGTTGCGGATGAGCGCGACTTGGTAGTCGAGTGGACCCGTCGGCGGATCGCCGTCGACCGCGCGCGTCCCCCCGACCACCGCGCCCGCAGGCGGGCAGCACGCAGCTGCCGCGACAATGGCGGCCGCCGGTGCGAGCACCCGTCGCAGGCCCATCAACCTTGACTTCGGCATCCTGAGAGCCCGCCTGTAGCGGCGGTTCATCAACGAACAGGGTAGTGCGCGTGGACGACCCAATGTGGATCTCTCGTGACGTCGCCGTGCCGCTGCGCGAGATCGCGCTGCGCACGAGCCGCTCGTCGGGCCCCGGTGGCCAACATGCCAACGTGACCGAGTCGCGGGTGCAGGCAACTTTCGACGTCGCGGCCTCCGATTCCCTCAACGAGACGCAGAAAGCGCGCATCATGTCCCGCTGCGGGCCGGTGGTGAGCGCCGTGGCGCAGGACGCGCGCAGCCAGGCCCGCAATCGCGAGCTCGCGCTGGAGCGCCTGCGCGCGCGGCTGACCCATGCGCTCGAGGTGCCGCGGGCGCGTCGCAAGACCAAGCCGACGGCGGGCTCCAAGGCGCGGCGCGTGGAGGCCAAGCGCCAGCTGTCGCAGCGCAAGCGGGCGCGCCGGCGCCCGGCGGACGACGACTAGGAGCCCGCGCCCAGCTCGCGGGCGGCGCGGACGAGCGCCGCGTTGCCATCGGTGCGGTCCGCGTCCGGGCCGGCGACCGTGTCCTCGAGGCCGATGCGGGTGTCGATCCCGCGGGCGATCGCGTCGCGCAGCAGGACCCACGTGGCCTGGCCGTCGCCATGCTGCAGGCGCGGAGCCGTCAGGCGCAGGCGGTCGAGCGCCGCGTGGATCTCGTCGACCACCGCGACCGCGTCGCCGGCGCGGACGTCCACCGGCTCGACGAGCACCCTCGTCACCCGGTGACCGAGACCGCTGGCGGCGAGGCGCTCTGCGTCCACGACGGACCACACGCCCGCCTCGATGCCGATGCCCGCGCCCAGCAGCGTCCGCATCGTGTCCGCTGCGCCGTCCTCGGAGAGGTTGACCGAGGCGTAGTCCGGCGCGCTCCAGCCCGCCAGCAGCTCGAGCCGGCGGCCGAGGTCGGGCTCGATCCACGCACCGGTCGAGACGCCGACCGGAACGCCGCAGGCGTCGCGCACCGCCGCGACCGTGGCGTCGACCACCCGCGCGTCGAGCCGCTCGGCGCCCTCGGCGTCGCGCGGGTGCAGGTGGATGGCCTGCGCACCGGCCGCGACGCACGCGGCGCCGTCGCGCGCGAGCTCCTGCTCGGAGACCGGCAGCCTCGGGTGGCGGTCCTTGCCGAACGGGCCGTTGAGCGCTGCCTGCAGGAGCAACTGCGCTGGACGCTAGCCGACGCTCCCGGCCAGACGCACCGCAGCCGCGCGGCCGAGCTTCGTCTCGAGGCGATAGGTGACCGCGCCGTGCAGCCACACGACGGTGTTGCCGGAGATGCGCGGATGCAGCTCGTCGGGCAGGTTGACCGCGTGCGGGCCCGCGATGAAGTACCCGCGCTCGCCGTGGATCCGAACCGGCGTGATCGGCAGGCCGCCGGCGACGAACTTCTCGACGAAGACGGTCGAGTCGCCCTGCAACTGGTCGAGCAGCGCCCCCACCCCGGCCGGCCCGGCCGGGAGCCCGGGTCGCGCGGCATAGACCACCGACACGCGCGCCGGCGGCCCGTCGTCGATATAGATGGCGGCGGGGCGGCCGAGGGCGCGAACGGTGGCGATCGGGCTGCCCAGGTGCGCCGTTGCCCGGGCCACCGTCGCGCGGCGTCCCAGGCCGAGCTGCCGGGCCGGCGAGATGTCGGGGAGGCTGTGCACGCGCGCGATGCGCACCGAGCCGATGCCCAGCCAGTCGCGCAGCGTCGCGCGGACGCTCGGCGACGCCGCGAGCAGCGCGCCGAAGGCGGCGAGGAGGATCAGCACGCCCACGAGCGCCGGGACGAGCCGGCCGCGCAGCCCAGCGCGGCGCCCGCGGCGGGCGCTCTCGCGCGGCTCGAGGGCGACGCGCGCCTGCACCGTGCCCGCCAGGTCGGGCGTCGGCGGCCAGGCGACCTCGTCGCGCAACGCGAGCAGGCGCAGCTCGAGCTCGGTCACGGCGCCGCCACCTCCTCCACGCCCTCGTGGGCCCGCAACCGCTCGAGCGCGCGCGCGGTGCGCGACTTGACCGTGCCCCGCCGGCAGCCGAGCGCCGCCGCCGTCTCCGCCTCGGAGAGCTCGAGCAGGTACCGGCAGGTGAGGACCGCGCGGTCGCGCTCGTCGAGCGCCGCGAGGGCGGCCAGCAGCGTGTCGCGGCGCGCGCCGGCCAGCACGAGCGTCTCCGGCGAGGCGTCGCTGGCCGACGAGCGCTCTGCCTGCTCGGCCGCGCGCAGGGCCAGGCCGGCGCGGCGACCGGCGGCGCGCCGGCGATTGCGTGCCTCGTTGGCGACGATGGCCAGCAGCCAGGGCCGAAAGGGCGCGCCGGCCCGGAAGCGCGGCAGCGCGCGCCAGGCCTTCACGAAGCCCTCCTGCGCGGCCTCCTCCGCCTCGGCGGCCGAGCCGCCCGCCAGGCAGGCGACGCGGAAGGCGATGTCCTGGTGTGCGCGCACGAGGGATCCATAGGCGACGCTGTCGCCCCGTTGAGCCCGCGCGATCAGCGCGGCTTCGTTGTCGGGTGGCCGGCCCACCACCGCTAGCTCTACACCCTGGGGAGCCGACGCGTTCCCGGAGGGTCCGACCTCGCGCCGGTCGCCGCCCGCTCGCGCCCGCGCCGCCGCGTGCGCGAGGATGGCGCTGTGGCCGAGCACCGCGTGAGGATCGGCGCGTGGACCGCGTTCGTGACCTTCCCGCTCGCGGGCCTCGCGATCCTGCTCGCCGCCCCGCACGCCGACGTGCGCTGGGAGAACCATCCGAGCCACTTCTGGCTCGTGCTCGGCACGTCGATCGCCACCGCGATCCTGGCCTACGCCACCGGAGAGGTGGCCGCGCGCCGCGGCGACGGGCGCCTGTTCCTCGTCTCGCTGGGCTTCCTGGCCGCGGCCGGCTTCCTCGGGCTGCACGCGCTCGCGACGCCGAAGGTGCTGCTCGACGCGCCCAACGGCGGCTTCGTCCTCGCCACTCCGGTGGGCCTGCTGGTAGCGGCGGCGCTCGCCGCGCTGAGCGCCGCGCCGGCCGAGGTCGTGATGCGCAACCTCCAGCGCCTGCGCCTCGGCCTCGTCGCCCTCATGGTGCTGTGGGCGGTCGCCTCGCTGGCCGAGATCGCGCCGCTGAACGACCCGACGCCCCCCGAGTCGGGCTCGGCGCCGCTCACGGTCCTGGCCGTGGCGGGCATCGCGCTCTACGGCTACGCGGCCCTGCGCTACGCCGCCCTCTACCGCCGCCGGCGCTCGGCGATCATCGTCGCGGTCGTCACCGCCTTCGTCCTGCTGGCCGAGGCGATGGTGGCGGTCGCCTTCGCGCGCAACTGGCACGCGAGCTGGTGGGAGTGGCACCTGCTGATGCTCGCCGCCTTCGCGCTCATCGCGCTGGCGGCGCGCGCCCAGGGCCCGGCCGAGCGCTTCAGCGACCTCTACCTCGAGGCCACGGCCGCGGGCACGCGCGACGTGAGCGTGATGTTCGCCGACCTCGCCGGCTTCACCGCGTTCTCCGACGGGCGCGACCCCCGCGCGGTCTCCGAGATGCTCAACGCGTACTTCGACGCCGCCGTCCCGGCCGTGGTGCGCCACCACGGCGGCGAGATCGACCAGCTCATCGGTGACGCCATGATGGCCACCTTCAACACGCGCGGCGACCAGCCCGACCATGCCCAGCGCGCGGCCGCCGCCGCGCTCGACGTCCAGCGCGAGACGGCGGCGCTGGCCGCCGCGCACCCCGACTGGCCGCGCTTTCGCATCGGGGTCAACACGGGCGAGGCGCTCGTCGGCATCCTCGGCTCCGGCGAGGGGCGCAGCTACACCGTGGTCGGCGACACCGTCAACGTCGCCAGTCGGCTGCAGGCGGCGGCCCCGGTCGGCGGCGTCGCGGTCGGCGCAGCGACGCTGCGCCACCTGCCCGGAGCCCGGGTGGAGAGCCTCGGGGCGCTGGCACTGCGCGGCAAGCGCGAACCGGTCGACGCCTACGTGCTCGAGGCCCTGCGCTGACCGTAGGGTCAGGGGCGCTGGGCGCTGCGCCGGGCGATGCGCTCATCGGCGCGCGCCCTGGCCGCATCGCTGATCAGCCGGCCGAAGACCGAGCGCCGGCCGGCGATGGCGCGGTAGGCCGCGCGCACGAGCGCCGGCGCGCGCCGCCCGAGGGCCGCCAGCGGAGCGCCGCCCGGCAGGACCGCCGCGACCGGCGCCAGCGCGTCACCGCCGGAGGTGCGCCGGCCGGCGGCGTCGACCGCATGCGCCGTGGCGAGGCGCTGCTCGGGCGTCAGGTCGGCCAGCAGCCGCTGGCCCTCGGCGGACTGGATGGTCAGCGGACGCAGGCGCCCGGCGCGATCCCACGCCAGCAGGCGGCCGATGCTCCAGCGGCAGAAGCCGCAGTCGTGGTCGTACAGGACGGTGACCGCTGGGGGGCGTGCGGCCACCGTCCTATCGACCTGCAGGACCCGCAGGCCCTCGCAGCTTCCTAGAGCCCCGTGGGATGGCGAGCGACATAGCCGCTCGAGGAGCGCATGTCGGCCTGCCAGCGCGTGTTGTTCTTCGTGCGACCGCTGGTGTCGAAGCGGATGCCGGCGACCACCATGTAGGCGTGGCTGGCCTTGGTGTAGATGGTCACCCACTGGCCGGGGCCGGGGTCGCCCCAGCTCTCGAAGTCGCCCGAGGCCAGCGGCGTGTCGAGCAGCCCGGCGCCGTGCAGCGCGTAGGAGACCGAGCCCGAGCAGTCATAGCCCGAGTCGTTCCACTTGCCGTGGCCGCCGCCGTACCGGTAGGGCTTGCTGGCGATCTGGTTGCCCGCGGCGATGATCGCCTTGACCGGGTCCGGGGCGCTGGCAGGGGCGATGGCGAGACCGTCCGGGCCGATCTGGGCGGTGTCGCCGGGCGCCAGCTGGGTGGGCTGCGTGTCCGCGGCGGGGTCGTCCTGGCCGGCGAGCGTGCGCAGGGCGTCGATGTCGGCAGCGTCCATGATGCCGTCGACGGGGCGGTTCTGTGCGGTCTCGAACTTCTCGACCGCCTTCTCGGTGGTGGAGCCGAACTCGCCGTCGATGGCGACCTTGAACCCGGCGCGCGTGAGGAAGTCCTGCAGGACGCGGATGTCGTGACCGCTCATCCCGCGCTTGACGGGGATGCGATCGCCGAGGCTGTGGTGCGCGCCGTCGTCGTTGGGGTTGTCGGAGAAGCCGCCGTTGACGTTCGCGCTCGCGCCGCGCAGCGCGCGCTTGAGGGCCTTGACGGTGCGGGTGCCGACGGTGCCGCTGGGCTGCAGGCGCGAGGCGCGCTGGAAGCGCTTGACCGCGCGCAGGGTGCCGGTGCCGAACTTGCCGTCGACCTTGACCTTGAAGCCGGCCTTGCCGAGGGCCCGCTGGAGCTCACGAACGTCGGGTCCGGATGCGCCGGGGCGCAGCGGGCGGTCCCCCAGATGCGCGGCCTTGGCCGTCCGACTCGCCAGCGCGTTGGGCGCGGCGAGCACGGGTACGGCGAAGGCAAGGACGGCAACGACAGAAATCAGAGAACGACGGTAAGAACGCGGCGGCACGACGCTAACGACCCCTCTTTTTGCTTGGGCGCCTACGGGGTTAGCTGTCGGGCTCGCGCGAAAAAGGCCGCGCTACGTCGCTCTCATGGCGACGATTCGCCCCATGCCACCGAGGTGGCTACTGGGTCCCCCGCTCTCCGCCGTGGTACGGCAGAGATTCGGCTGGTCACAACGACCGGGGCAATCTAGCGGAAAGATCGGCGGAGTGGTGGCTTCCTTGAGTAATTCGCCATCGGCCCCCCGGAACCTGCCGCCGGTCACGCCCGCAGGACGGCGTCCGCGACGGCCAGCGCGACCTCCGCGCGCGGGCGCAGCGATGAGGCCAGCACGTACTCGTGGGGGGCGTGCGCGCCACCGCCGCGAGGCCCCAGACCATCGACGGTGAAGGGGATCGTGGCCGCGAAATGGGCCGCGTCGCTCGCCCCGCCACGGCCCGCCCCGATGACCGGCCGCCCGAGGGCCGCCGCGGCGGAGCGCAGCAGCGCGGCGGTCGCCTCGCGCGCGTCCATGCCCGGCCATTGGCGTACTAGCCGTGCGTCCAGGCGCGCGCCCTCGAGCTCGGCCGGCAGCGCCTGCAGGACGCTCTCGAAGGCGTCGAGGCTGTCGGCGCGCAGGTCGCATACGAGCTGGCCGCTGCCCGGCACGACGTTGAAGGCATCGCCGGCGTGCAGCACGGTCGGCACCGCGGTGAGGCGTTGCGGGCCCTGCGGATCCTGGCTGCCCGCCACCGCCTGGGCGGCCGAGGCCAGCGCCAGCAGGGCGTTGATGCCCTTGTCGGGCGCCGAGCCAGAGTGCGCGCTGCGCCCGTGCGCGCTCACGCTCAGGGTGCCCGCCGCCTTGCGGCGGACGACCACGGCCTCGTCGTCGTCGGCCAGCTGCCCGGCCTCGAAGCACAGGCAGGCGTCGAAGCCCTCAAAGCGCGGGACGTGGACGAAGGGCCCGACGCGCCACTCCTCGTCGCACACCAGCAGCAGCGCTGCCTCGGCGAAGTCGCTCGCGCGCGTGGCGAGCGCGCGCAGGACCCCGAGGGCCAGCACGTCGCCGCCCTTCATGTCGATCGCACCGGAGCCCAGCAGCTGCTCGCCGTCGCGCGTGAGCGGGCGGTGCTCCACGTGGGCGACCACGGTGTCGAGGTGGCCGAGCAGCAGCAGCCGCCGCGAGCCCGAGCCGCTGAGGCGGATGAGCAGGTCCGCCGCGTGGTCGGGCGAGGAGCACTCGACGCGCTCGATCGCCGCCTCGTCGGGCGCCAGCGCCGCGACGAGCGCGGCCGCCTCGTCGGCCCCGTGGACGTCGCCGCTGGGCGTCGAGATGGCCACCAGCGCCTCGAGCTCGCGCTCGGCGCGGGTCGCGATGGCGGCGGCGTGCTGAGCGATCCACGGATCCACGGCTCCCGTACCCTTTCACGCCATGGCCTCCACACCCCGAGTCGGCGATCTCGCTCCCGACTTCACCCTGGAGGGCACCGACGGGACCTTCCGGCTCTCCGAGCATCGCGGGCAGCGGGTGGTCCTGCTCTTCTACCCCGGCGACGAGACCCCGGTCTGCACGAAGCAGTTCTGCTCCTACCGCGACCGCGAGGAGGACATGAGCGCGCTGGACGCGATCGTGGTCGGGATCTCCCATCAGGACGTCGAGTCCCACGAGGCCTTCGCCGCGCACCACGGCCTGACCGTGCCGCTGCTGGCCGACGTCGACCGCGAGGTGGCCAGGGCGTACGGCGCCTCGGCGCCCGTGCTGGGCACGCGCCGCGCCGCGTTCGTCATCGACGAGGACGGCGTCGTGCGCCACCGCGTCGTGCACACGCTGGGCCTCGACTTCCAGAGCGCGGACGACCTCGCCGACGCGCTCGACGCGCTGCCCTCGCGCGCGTGATCGACGAGCAGACGCTCGTCGACGGCGGCCAGACGGCCGAGACGATCGCCGAGCGGCTCCTCGCCTGGCTGGGCGAGGCGCAGCGCTCGCTCGACATCGCCCTGTACGACGTGCGCCTGCCCGGCCCGATCGGCGACGCGGTCGCGGACGCGATCCGGGCCGCCGCGGCGCGCGGCGTGGCGGTGCGCATCGCCTTCAACCAGGACGGCGACCGCGCGGTCAAGCCGCTACCTCCGCCGCCGCGCACGGAGCCCTCGCTGCTCGAGCAGCTCGGCGTGCCGCTGCGCGCGATCCCGGGCGATCCCGACCTCATGCATCACAAGTTCGTCGTCCGCGACGGCGGCGCGGTGTGGACGGGCTCGACGAACTGGACCCTCGACTCGTGGACACGCGAGGAGAACGTCCTCATCAGCGTCGCCTCAGAGGCGCTGGCGGCGGCCTACACGCGCGACTTCGAGGACCTCTGGGGCCGGGGGCGCGTCGAGGGCAGCGGCAGCTTCGACACCTCCAGGGTCGACGTCGGGGGCGTGCCGGTGCGCGCGTGGTTCTCCCCCGGGCGCGGCCCGGAGCTCTCGCACCGCATCGCGGAGTGCATCGGCATCGCGCGGCGGCGGGTGCGGATCGCCTCGCCCGTGCTGACCGCGGCGCCGATCCTCGCGGCCCTCAACCAGGCCCTGGGCGAAGGCGTCGTCGACGTCGCGGGCGTGTCGGACGCGACCCAGATCGCCCAGGTCTTCGGGCAGTGGCGCGGGAACGAGAACTCGGCCTGGAAGGGACCGCTGCTCGCGCGCGTGCTCTCCGGGCTCCCCTGGTCGGGCAAGGTGTCGACGCCCTACGCCCCGGGCGCGGTCCACGACTACATGCACGCCAAGGTCACGGTGGCCGACGACATCGTCTTCGTCGGCTCGTTCAACCTCTCGCGCTCGGGCGAGGAGAACGCCGAGAACGTGCTCGAGATCGCCGACGCCGGCCTGGCCGAGCGGATGGCGGCCTTCGTCGACGACGTCCGCGGGCGCTACCCGGCGATCGCCGTTCCCGCCTACGCCGCGAGCTGAATCCCCTGGCGCCGCGCGCCCGCGCGCACGCGTGAGACGACCTCGTCGGGATGCTCGGTGACGGTCAGCAGGTCGACGTCCGCCGGGCCGATCGTCCCGTCGGCCACCAGCCGCTCGCGGATCCAGTCGGTCAGCCCGCCCCAGAACGACGGCCGGACGAGGACCACGGGGAAGTGGCGGATCTTGTCCGTCTGGATGAGCACGAGGGCCTCGAAGAGCTCGTCCAGCGTCCCGAACCCTCCGGGGAAGACGACGAAGGCGCTCGCGAAGCGCACGAACATGACCTTCCGCGTGAAGAAGTAGTGAAAGCGCAGCGAGATGTCCTGATAGGCGTTGGCGCCCTGCTCGAACGGCAGGTCGATGTTGAGGCCGACGCTCGTCGCCCCCGCCTCCGTGGCCCCCCGGTTGGCCGCCTCCATGATCCCGGGGCCGCCCCCGGTGATGACCGCGAAGCCCGCCTCGCCGAGGCGGCGCGCCGTCTCGCGCGCGAGCGCGTGGTCGGGGTGATCGGCCGGCGTCCGGGCCGAGCCGAAGACCGACACCGCACAGCCGAGCCCGGCCAGCGCGTCGTAGCCCCGGACGAGCTCGCGGCGGATGCGATCGAGCCGCTCCTCCTCCGTGCGCTCGGTGACGACGGCCGGCCGCTCGGCGCCGAGCAGCTCCTCGTCGGGGGTCGCCGGGCGGATGGCGTCGGGCACGCGCCGAGGGTAGCCAGTAGGGGGCATTTCGCGCCGCGGCGTCCCCCGCATGACCCCCGGCGATACATCGACGGGCGCGGGGCGGTACAAACTGCTTGGCGATGGCGGACGAACCGACCCCTACGGACTCCGACGAGAAGCAGGACGCTCCCGCCGGCGAGGAGGCCGGATCGACCCCGGCAGCGCCGGCGCAGGCCGCGGCGCCCGCGGCCGAGCCGGAGCAGCCGGCGGCCGCTGCCGAGCCGCCTGCGTCGGGTGAGCTGCCCGCGGCCGAGCCTCCGGCCGCGGCGGAGCAGCCCGCGCCCGAACCTCCCACGGCGGCTGCGCCACCCGCCCCCGCGGAGCAGCCCGCGCCCGAACCTCCCACGGCGGCTGCGCCACCCGCCCCCGCGGAGCAGCCCGCGCCCGAACCTCCCACGGCGGCTGAGCCACCCGCACCCGAACCTCCGCCCGCGGCCGAGCAACCCGCGCCCGTTGCCGAGCAACCCGCGACAGAACCCCCACGCGCCGCCGACGAACCCGCGCCCGTGGAGCAGCCCGCGCCCGAACCTCCGGCCGCCGCGGAGCAGCCCGCGCCCGAACCTCCGCCCGCCGCGGAGCAGCCCGCGCCCGTGGCCGAGCAACCCGCGCCCGCGGCGCAGCCCGCGCCCGAACCTCCGCCCGCGGCCGAGCCGCCCGCGGCCGAGCCGCCCGCGCCCGCGGCCGAGCAGCCCGCGCCCGAGCCTCAGCCCGCCGCCGAGCCGCCCGCGCCGGTGGCCGAGCAGCCGACGACCGAAGCTCTGGCCGCCGAGCAACCCGCGGCCGGGACAGAGCAGCCCACCGCCGCAGCTCCGCCCGGCGGCGAGCAGCCGCCCGCCGATGGCGAGCAGCCGTCCGGGGACGGGCAGCAGCGCGGTCCCGGTGGCGGGAAGGGCCCGCGGGGACAGGGCAAGCCGCGGCGCGACCGGCCGCGTCGCGATCGCGGACCGCGGCAGGGCGGACGCGGTGGTCGCCCGTCTCAGCAGCAGCGCGCCACCGGCCCGCTTCCCTTCCAGGAGCTGCGCGACGCCGCGACGGCGGTCGTCGACCTCTTCGGCGCGCGGCAGGCGCTGCGCGACGCCTTCGCCGCCCTCGGCGAGAAGGAGCGGCGCGACCTGTCGCGGCTCGTGGCCGACGACGGCGACTGGCGCGTTCGCGCGCGCAACATCGCCGCAGGCTCGCTCGGTGCGGGGCGAGTGGGCAAGGCCCTCGCGGCCCAGCAGATCTCGATGGCGCGCGTCGAGGACCTCTGGCCGCTCACGCTCTCGCGCGAGGAGGCCGCGGAGCGCCAGTCGCGCGTGCGGACCGCGCGCCAGCGCGACGAGCGCCGCGCCAAGCGCGACTCCGACCGCGAGCAGCGCAGCGACCGCGTCTCGCGTGCCGACCTCGAGAAGGCGCAGGACGGCCGCGTCGGCGCGCAGATCCGGATCGTCATCGGCGGCCAGCCGCGCGATCGCAAGCGCAAGGGCGACGCAGCGCCCAAGGACGAGCCCAAGAAGGGCTCCGACGTCCTGGACCGCCTCGGGTACTGAGCCGTCGCCGAGCTCGGCGTCGGGCCAGGGCGCCCGCGCCGCGCCTCGACCCCGCGCGGCTCCGCCCGCCGGGCCGCGGAGTTCCGGCGCACCTCGAGCGCCTGACGCAACACCTTCCAGCCGCGCGGGCGTCGAACGTCGGTCTTCCCACCTCTGGAGGGGGTAGGACCGACGTTCGACCAAGAACGCGCGCCGCCCCCTGACCCTAACTCTGGAAATCCAGTCACCCTTCAGGTAGACAAACCCCGGACCACACCTCGCGACTCCGGAGGCCCTCGTGCCCCTCAAGCCGGACCCGACCTTCTACCCGTCCCCCGCGAGCGCCGCCGAGGGACCGACCGAGAAGCTGGCCTACGTCGTCACCCTCAACACGGGCACCAACGGCGACCGGCGCCCCGATGCGCTCGCCGTCATCGACGTCGACACCGAGTCCTCGACCTACGGCACCGCCATCGGACGCCTGGACATGCCCAACGTCGGCGACGAGCTGCACCACTTCGGCTGGAACGCGTGCTCCAGCGCGCTGTGCCCGTGGGCTCCCCACCCGCACGTCGAGCGGCGTTACCTGATCGTCCCGGGCCTGCGCTCGAGCCGCATCCACGTCATCGACGTCAAGGACGACCCGGTCAACCCGAAGCTGACCACCGTCATCGAGCCCGAGGACCTGCACCATCGCACGGGCTACAGCCGCCCGCACACGGTGCACTGCGGCCCCGACGGCCTCTACGTCTCGGCGCTGGGCAACCCGTCGGGCGATGGGCCCGGCGGCGTGCTGCTGCTCGACCACGACGACTTCAGCCCGCGCGGGCGCTGGGAGATCGACCGTGGCCCGCAGCACCTGGCCTATGACGTGTTCTGGAACATCGGCTACGACACGCTGCTGACCAGCGAGTGGGGCACGCCGAACATGGTCGAGAGCGGCGTCCAGCCCGACCTGCTGCTCTCCAACCAGTACGGCCACCACCTGCACGTCTGGGACCTGCGCCGGCGCCGCCACAAGCAGGCGATCGACCTCGGCCCCGAGCACCAGATGGTCCTCGAGCTGCGTCCCGCCCACGACCCTTCGCGCCCCTACGGCTTCGTGGGCGTCGTCGTCTCGACGGCGGACCTCAGCGCCTCGGTGTGGCTGTGGCGCCGCCAGGACGACGGCAGCGTCGCGGTGGACAAGGTCATCACCATCCCGGCCGAGCCGGCCGAGGCCGACCAGCTCCCCGACGCGCTCAAGCCCTTCGGCGCCGTGCCGCCGCTGGTCACCGACATCGCGCTGAGCATCGACGACCAGGAGCTCTTCGTCTCGTGCTGGGGCACCGGCGAGCTCAAGCGCTACGACGTCTCGAATCCGGCCAGCCCCAAGGAGACCGGCAGCGTGCGCATCGGCGGCATCGTCGAGCGCGCGTCCCACCCGGCGTCCGGGCCGGTCAACGGCGGCCCGCAGATGGTCGAGGTCAGCCGCGACGGCAAGCGCGTGTACCTGACCAACTCGCTGTACGCCTCGTGGGACGCGCAGTTCTACCCCGAGGGCATCGACGGCTGGATGGTCAAGCTCGACAACAACGGCTCGCTCGAGCTCGACCCGCGCTTCTTCGTGGAATTCGACGGCGAGCGCCCGCACCAGATCCGCCTGGAGGGCGGGGACGCCTCGAGCGACTCCTACTGCTTCCCGTCGTGACCGCCGACGCGGCATGGCTGACCCTGGCCGGGCTCGGCGTCTACCACGGCGTCAACCCGGCGATGGGCTGGCTCTTCGCCGTCTCGCGCGGGATGCAGGAGCGCAGCCGGCGCGCCGTGCTGCGCTCGCTGGTGCCGATCGCGATCGGCCATGAGGCCTCGATCGCCCTCGTGGCCCTGCTCGTCCTCGGGCTGAGCACGACGACGGACCCCAAGGCGCTGCGCATCGGGGCCGCGGCGGCGCTCGTCGCCTTCGGGATCTTCCGCTTCGTCAAGCCGCGCGCCCACTTCCGCTGGACGTCGATGCGCGTGTCCGATCGCGAGCTCGGGATGTGGTCGTTCCTGATGTCCACCGCGCACGGGGCCGGGCTCATGGTCGCCCCGGTCATCCTGGGCCTGCGCGCGTCGCAGAGCGGCGGCCACGACGACATGGCGATGCTCGCCGGCGGCCCGCTCGACATCACGGCCGTCGGGCTCGCGGTCCACGTCGGGGCGATGATCGTCGTGATGGGGGCGATCGCCTACTTCGTCTACGCGCGGGTGGGACTGCAGATCCTGCGGCGGGCGTGGCTGAACACCGACCAGGTGTGGGCGGGGGCGTTCGTCCTCGCCGGTCTCGTCACGCTCACCAGCTGACAGTAGGCTCGTCCACCGAGGGGGCTCTCGGATGGACGACTCCATACCGCGCGTACATCTGCTGGGTGGCTTCTCGGTCGAGACCGAGGACGGCGTTGTCGAAGAGCGCGCGTGGCGCCTGCGCAAGGCCAAAGCGCTCGTCAAGCTCCTGGCCCTCGCTCCCGAACGCCGTCTGCACCGCGAGCGCCTGGCCGACCTGCTCTGGCCCGACCGCGACGCCGAAGCCGCGGCCAACAACCTCCACCAGGCGCTGCACGCCGCACGCCGCGCGATCGGGCCGGGCGTCCTGCGCCTCGGCGACGGCGTCGTCACCCTCGAAGCCGAGGTCGACGTCGACGCCTTCGAAGCCGCCGCCGCCCGCGCGCGCGACACCGGCGAGATCGCCGACTACGAGTCCGCGCTCGCCCTGCACGCCGGCGAGCTGCTGCCCGAGGACCGCTACGAGGCATGGGCCGACGCGCGCCGGGCGGCGCTGCTCGAGCTCCACGGGGCCCTGTGCATCGAGCTCGCAGACCTCTACGGCGACGACGCCCAGGCGGTGGCCGCGCTGCAGCGCGCGCTCGTCGCCGATCCCCTGGCCGAGCCGGCCCATCGCGCCCTCATGCGCCTCTACGCGGCGACCGGCCGGCGCCAGCAGGCCCTCGCCCAGTACCAGCTGCTGCGCCAGCAGCTCGACGCCGAGCTGGCCGCCGAGCCCGACCCCGAGACGCGCGAGCTCTATCGCGAGCTGCTCGCCCCCGAGCCGGCGGCCGACACGCGCGGCAACCTGCCCCAGCCGCTGACCTCGTTCGTGGGCCGCGAGCGCGAGCGCGGCGAGATCGTCCGCCTGCTCGGCCGCGTGCGGATGCTCACGCTGATCGGCCCGGGCGGGTGCGGCAAGACGCGGCTGGCCATCGAGACGCTGGCCGGACTCGAGCCGCCCCGCGACGGCATCTGGTTCGTCGAGCTCGCCGGCCTGACCGACGGCGGGCTGGTGGCGCAGGCCACGGCCCTGGCGGTGGGCGTTCCCATCCCGGCCCACCGCTCGGCCCAGGAGGCCCTCGCCGCGCACCTGGCGGCCCGCCAGGCGATCGTCGTCCTCGACAACTGCGAGCACGTGATCGACGCGTGCGCGCGCCTGACCGAGGACCTCCTGCGCGCCGGGCCCGGCGTGCGCGTGCTGGCCACGAGCCGCGAGCCGCTGCACTGCGAGGGCGAGGTGGCCTGGCGCGTCCCCTCGCTGGCCGAGGCGAGCCGCCTCTTCGCCGAGCGCGCGGCCGCCGACCCCGACTTCGCGCCGACCGAGCGCGACAACGCGACGATCGAGGAGATCTGCCGGCGGTTGGACGGCATGCCGCTGGCCATCGAGCTGGCCGCCGCGCGCGTGGCGGCGCTGTCGGTCGAGCAGATCGCGGCGCGGCTGGGCGACAGCCTCGACGTCCTCGCCGCCGGCAGCCGCACCGCGCGCACGCGCCAGCAGACGCTGCGCGCCACCATCGAGTGGAGCCACGACCTGCTCACCGGCGAGGAGCGCGTGCTCTTCCGGCGCCTGGCCATCTTCGCGGGCGGCTTCACGCTGGAGGCGGCGGAGGACGTGTGCGCCGGCGGCGGCATCGCCCGCCGCAAGATCGCCGACCTCCTCGCCCGGCTCGTGGACAAGTCGCTCGTGAGCGTGACCGCTCAGCGCTTTCGCCTGCTCGACACCATCCGCCAGTACGCGGACGAGCGCCTGGCCGCCGCCGCCGAGCACGACATGGTGGCCGTCCGCCATCTCGACTGGTGCCTGGCCCTGGCCGAGGAGCACGATCCCCTGTCCGCGGGGCCGCGCCGCTCGCTGCGCACGCTGGAGACCGAGCACGACAACCTGCGCGCGGGCCTGAGCTTCGCCCTGCGCCGCGATCCGCAGGCCGCCCTGCGGTTGGCCACGTCGCTCTGGCGCTTCTGGCTGGACCGCGGCTACTTCGCCGAGGGCGACCGCTGGCTGGAGGCCACGCTGGTCGCCGCGCCCGAGCGCACCGCGCTGCGCGTCGAGGCCGTGCTCGCGCGGGCCGGGCTGTCCCTGCGCAGCGGCGACTCGGCGCAGTACCTGCTGCGCGTCCAGGAAGCCGTCGCCGACTATCGCGAGCTCGGCGACGAGCACGCAACCGCCGCGGCGCTGTACCAGCACGCGATGCTCGAGCAGTCGGTCAGCCATACCGCGCGCGCCGACGCGCTGTTCGCCGACGCGATCGCCCTCGCCCGCGGCCTGGGCGACCCGCGCCTGATCGCCGCCGCCACCCACGCCTCGGCGATGACGCCCTGGTACCGATCCGATCGCGACCGCGCGCGCGCCGTGCTCTGCGAGGCGATGGCCCTGCTGGAGAGCCTCCCCGACGACGAGACGCCGTTCTTCGACGGGGTGACCTTCGGCCTGTGCCTGCTGCACGACGGGCCCGAGGGCCGCCCGCGCCTGCATCTCGAGGAGACGATCTTTCCCTTCCACCGCTTCACCCGGGCCCAGGCCATCGGCTACGCGCTGAACAACCTGGCCTGGACCGCGCGCGCGACCGGCGACCTGGCCGGCGCCACGGCGGCGCTCGACGAGGCGCTCGAGCGCTTCCGTGCCGTCGAGGACCGCGCGGGGGCCGCGCTCACCCTCAACCACATGGGCAGCCTCGCCCGCACGCAGGGCGATGTCGACGCCGGGCGCGCCCACTTCAGCGCCGCGCTCGACCTGCGGCGCGAGCTGGGCGAGAAGCGCGCGATCCTCATGAGCACGATGTCGCTCGGGCTGCTCGAGATGGGCGGCGGCGAGGTCTCGCGCGGGCGCGAGCTCCTCGGTGAGGCGCTCTCTCGCGCGGAGTCGGTCGACGACCTGCCGGCCATGGCCGGCGTGCAGACCAACTGGGGCCTGGCCGAGGAGCGCCGCGGCGACCTCGAGAGCGCCGAGCGCGTCCTCGACGCGGGGCGTGCGCTCTGGGGCGTCCAGCTCCTGCGCCGCTTCGAGGGCTGGGCGCAGATCGCCCTGGGCGACGTGCGCGAGCGCCTCGACGACGAGGCGGGCGCGCGGCGCGCGCTCGACGCGGCGCGCGAGCTGCTGCTCGACAGCGAGGACGTCACGGCCGCGCGCTATCTCGCGACAAAGGCGCCGCTAAGCGGATGCAAAGAGGCCGGGTCGTAGCTTGGCCGACGCACCCCACCCATCAGGAGATCCCCATGACCACCACTCCCACGCTGGCCGGCGGCGAGATCGCCGAGCTGCGCGAGGCCATCCGGGGCGCCGTGCTCGCCCCCGGAGACGAGGGCTACGACGACGCCCGCAAGATCTGGAACGGCATGTTCGACGATGTCCACCCGGCGCTTGTCGTGCGCTGCGCCGGCACGGCCGACGTGGTGCGCGCCATCGAGCTGGCGCGCAGCGAGGGCCTCGAGATCGCGGTGCGCGGCGGCTCGCACTCGATCCCGGGCTTCTCGACCACCGAGGGCATGGTCATCGACCTGTCGATGATGAAGGGCGCGCGCGTCGACCCCGGCACGCGGCGCGTGGTCGCCGAGCCGGGCCTGCTGTGGCAGGACCTCGACGCCGAGACCCA
Source organism: Paraconexibacteraceae bacterium (assembly GCA_963757775.1). Lineage (GTDB taxonomy): Bacteria > Actinomycetota > Thermoleophilia > Solirubrobacterales > Solirubrobacteraceae > JAOPZW01. Next base: position 478,224 of record CAVWSH010000001.1, read on the forward strand.
GGCCTTCGGGCTCGCCGCCACCGGCGGGCTCGTGTCGACCACCGGCGTGTCGGGCTTCACCCTGGGCGGCGGGATCGGCTGGCTCGTGCGCAAGCAGGGCCTGGCCTGCGACCACCTCGTGAGCGCCGACGTCGTGACCGCCGAAGGGCGCCTCGTGCGCGCCGGCGCCGACGGCGACCCCGAGCTCCTCTGGGGGCTGCGCGGTGGCGGCGGCAACTTCGGCGTCGTCACCGCGCTGGAGCTCGAGCTGCAGCCGGTGGGCCCGATGGTCTACGGCGGGATCCTGGTCTTCGCCGGCGAGCGCGCGGCCGACGTCGCCTCGTTCTACGCCGACTGGACCGCCGGCGGCCTGCCCGACGAGCTGACGACGATCCTCAACCTGACGACCGCGCCGCCGGCGCCGTTCCTGCCGGAGTCGATCCACGGCAAGCCGGCCGCCGTCGTCGCCGCGTGCTACGCGGGACCGGCCGAGGACGGCGAGCGGGCGCTCGCGCCCCTGCGCGCCCTCGGCGACCCGGTGGCCGACCTCTACCAGCCGCTCCCCTACACCGCGATGCAGCAGCTCCTCGACCCGCTGTGGGGCCGGGGTGCCCGCAACCACATGAAGGCCGGCTACCTGGGCGGGCTGGACTCGGGCGCCATCGACGCCCTGCTGCGCGGCTGGGAGGCCAAGCCCTCGCCGATGAGCGAGCTGCACGTCCACCACATGGGCGGCGCGGCCGCGCGCGTGCCCGCCGGGAGCTCCGCGTTCCCGCACCGCGACGCGCCCTACGTCGTGAACCTCATCTCGCGCTGGACCGAGTCCGAGGCCGACGAGGAGCAGATCGGCTGGGGCCGCGACGTGTACGGGTCGTTGGCCGAGCACACCACCGGCGGCGCCTACATCAACTTCCTGTCAGACGAGGGGCAGGATCGCGTCCGCGCGGCCTACGGCGACGAGGCCTACGGCCGGCTGCAGGCCCTCAAGCGCAACTACGACCCCGACAATGCCTTCCACCGCAACCAGAACGTGCTGCCGGTCTAGCCCGCGCTCGCTCTAGCGCTCGAACGTCGGTCTTCCCCTGCCATGGCGGGGGAGGGCCGACGCTCGACGCCCTTCAGGGGTCGCCGCGTGGCTACGAGCCCAGGACGGCGGCCAGCCGGCGCTCGAGCGCCGCGCCGACGGCCTCTCGGACCGGACCCGCCTCCAGGCGCTCGACGAGCGCCTGCAGGAAGCCCTCGATGACCAGCCGGTGCGCATCGGCCTCGGGGAGGCCGTGCGAGCGCAGGTAGAAGAGCTGGTCGCGGTCGATCTGCGCGATGGCCGCCGCGTGCGTGCAGCGCACGTCGTCGGCCAGGATCTCGAGCCCCGGGATCGCGTCGGCATGGGCGCGCTTGGAGAGCAGCAGGTTGCGCGACTCCTGGAAGGCGTCGGTGCGCTGGGCGCCCTTGTCGACCTGGATCATCCCGCGCCACACCGCGCTGGAGCGGTCGGCCAGGATCCCGCGGAAGGCGAGGTCGCTCGTGGTGTCGGGCGCCGCGTGCTCCTGGAGCGTGTCGAAGTCGATGTGCTGGCGTCCGCGCGTGGCGTAGGCGCCGGTCACGCTGCCGTGGGCGCCGGGGCCCGCGAGCTGGGTCTCCTGGAAGACCTTGCCGTTGGCCGAGCCGAAGCCGAGCGTGATCCAGTCGAGCGAACCGTCGCGGCCGACCGTCGCCCGCTGGGTCCCGAAGACCCACGAGGTCTCCTCGAGGTCCTGCAGGTCGACGAGTCGCAGGCGCGCGTTCTGGCCGACCACGAGCTCGACGACGCCGTTGACCAGGCCGTCGCCGGCCGAGCTCGACTCATGCCACACCGAGGCCTGAGCGTCCTCCTCGAGGACCACGAGCAGCCGCCAGTGCAGTGCGGTGCCGGCCTGCTCGTGCGCGGTGGTCACGACGATCGGCTCGTCCACCGTCACGCCGCGCGGGACGTAGACGAAGGTCCCGTCGGTCCAGTGCGCGTCGTTGCGCGCGACGAACGGGGTGTCTCCGGCGACGACCGAGCCCAGATGGCGCTCGACCAGCTCGCCGTGCTCCTCGGCGGCCTGGGCCAGCGGCATGACGATCGCGCCCTCGGGCGGCGTCTCGTCGAGCCCGAACGAGCTCGGCGCCGTGCCGCCCGGCGCGGGCTGATAGGCGTCGAGGTCGAGCTTGTCGATCGGCGTGAACTCCCACCCCGCGGTCCCGCGGAAGCTGGGCAGCTCGAGCTCCGCGATCCGGGCCCGCGCCGCCTCGCGGCGCGCGTCCAGGCTCGTGGCCGTCACGTCAGCCAATCGAGCCCTCCATCTGCAGCTCGATCAGCCGGTTCATCTCGACCGCGTACTCCATCGGGAGCTCCTTGACGATCGGCTCGATGAAGCCGTTGACGATCAGCTTGCCGGCCTCCTCCTCGTTGATGCCGTGCGACATCAGGTAGAAGAGCTGCTCCTCGCCGACCTTGGAGACCGTCGCCTCGTGGCCGACGTCGACGTCGTCCTCGCCGATGCGGATGGTCGGGTAGGTGTCCGACCGGCTGTCCTCGTCGAGCAGCAGCGCGTCGCAGACGACCTTGGACTTCGAGCCGTGCGCGCCCTTGGCCACCTCGAGCAGGCCGCGGTAGGACGAGCGCCCGCCGTCCTTGGAGATCGACTTGGCGAAGATGTTGGACGTCGTGTTGGGCGCGGCGTGGACGATCTTGCCGCCCGCGTCCTGGTGCTGACCCTTGCCCGCGAAGGCGATCGAGAGGATCTCGCCGTGCGCGCGCTCGCCCATGAGGTACACGCTGGGGTACTTCATGGTCAGCTTGGAGCCGAGGTTGCAGTCGACCCATTCGACCGTGGCGTCAGTCTCGGCCTTCGCCCGCTTGGTCACGAGGTTGAAGACGTTGTTGGACCAGTTCTGCACCGTCGTGTAGCGGATCCGGGCGCCCGGCTTGGCGAACAGCTCGACGACCGCGGAGTGCAGCGAGTCCGAGCTGTAGGTCGGGGCCGTGCAGCCCTCGACGTAGTGCACGTAGGAGCCCTCGTCGGCGATGATGATCGTCCGCTCGAACTGGCCCATGTTCTCGGTGTTGATGCGGAAGTAGGCCTGCAGCGGCATCTCGACGTGCACGCCCGGCGGGACGTAGACGAACGAGCCGCCCGACCACACGGCGCTGTTGAGCGCGGCGAGCTTGTTGTCGTTCTGCGGGATCAGCGTGCCGATGTACTCGTGCACGAGGTCCTCGTGCTCGCGCAGCGCGGTGTCCATGTCCATGAACAGGACGCCCTGCGCCTCGAGCTGCTCGTTGACCTGGTGATAGACGGACTCGGACTCGTACTGCGCGCCGACGCCGGCCAGGAACTTGCGCTCGGCCTCGGGGATGCCCAGGCGGTCGAAGGTCTTCTTGACGTCCTCGGGGACGTCGTCCCACGAGCGCTCGGCGCGCTCGGAGGCGCGCACGAAGTAGTGGATGTCGTCGAAGTCGACCTCGGCCAGCATGGGCGAGCCCCACGTCGGCATCGGCCGCGCGAGGAAATGGTCGAGCGACTTCAGGCGGAAGTCGCGCATCCACTGGGGCTCGTTCTTGAACTCCGAGATCTTGGCGACGAGCTCGCGGGTCAGGCCCTTGGGCGCCTTGAACAGGTAGTTCTCGGCGTCATGGAAGCCGTAGCGCTCGGTGTAATCGCCGCCGAGCGTGCGGAGGGCGACCTCCTCGGGCGTGAGCTGCTTGGTCGTCTCGGGCGTTGCGGCCATGGTCTCTACTCCACCTCCACCTTGATGCGATCGTCCTCGACGACGACGGGGAACGTGTCGACGGGGACGTACGCGGGCAGGGTCGTGGGCTTTCCGGTGTGCAGGTCGAACAGCGAGCCGTGGCGCGGGCATTCGACGGTGCACGTGGCGGGATCGAACTCGCCTTCGGCCAGCGTGCCGTTGTCGTGCGAGCAGCGGTCCTCGATGGCGAGGATCTCGCCGTTGCAGTTGAAGACGCCGATCTCGAAGTCCTCCCATTCGACGATGCGAGCAGTGCCGGGCGGTAGCTCGGAGAGCGGGCAGACGTCGATGAGAGCGCTGGTCATGAGTGAAGGCGTGCCAAATCCGTCTTGGACGGTATGAATTGTACCGGCACAGCCAGCTGGGCCCCCGGCGGGGCCGGGTGAGGCCGAGGCTATCGCGACGCGGGCAGGACGCGCACGGTGCGGCGCACCGTCACGACACGGCCGCCGACCTTCGCGCGAACGCTCAGGTGGACGGTGACGGGCCGTCCGGCGGCCAGGGCCAGGCGGGCCGGCCCGGGGAGCGTCACGGTGACGCGCAGGCGCTTGCCCTTGGGCAGCGTGCGCGTGACCCGCTTGAGCTTGACCTTCACGGACCCCACGACTGCAGTCCCAGCCAGGGCGATCCTGCAGTCGTCGAGACAGACGATGGTGGCCTTTACCTTGATGCCCTTCTGGCGCGCGGGGGCGATGACGATGGCGCGGGACTTGACCGTGCCCCCGGCGGTCGTCGCCTTGGTCGGGGCCTGCGCCGTCGTCGCGTGGGCGGGCGGGTTAGTGGCAGGCGTGGTTGAGGAGGGCGGCGGCGGCGTGGGCTCGGCTGCCGTGGCCGACCACAGGAAGGTGACCGCGCTGGAGGCGCCCTGATAGCTGTCGCCGGCGTCGGACGGGAGGCTGACGCTGAAGCGATAGCGATGCGCCTCGCCCTGGTCCATGTCGCCCAGCGCCACGCTCGACAGCGAGGCCAGCTTGCCCGAGTAGACCACCGTGGGCGTGCGCCCGGCGGTGACGTCGCGCACGTCGAGGTCGAGCTCGCGCGCCAGCGGCGTGGGGGTCAGCCCGATCTCCCCGAGGGCGAAGGCGCCGGCGGTGTCGCCGATGTTGGCCACGTCGATGTAGCCGGTGCGCACGTCGCCCGGCGCCATGCCGCTGGCCGAGAGGATCGCGGCGCCCGCAAGCGGGGAGCCGATGAGCGGCCCCGTGGCGTTGCCCACCGCGGCGCGCGCGGATCCGTGGTCGCCGCCGAAGCAGGCGGCGATCGCGATGCCGAGGGCGGCCAGGCCGATGGCGAGGCGTGAGCGGGCGGCAGCCATCAGAAGTCCACGTCCGAGCTGGTTTCGCTGTAGGCGGTGGTCGACCCGGCGTTGCCGGCCAGGTCCTTGACGCTCGCGCTCGGCGTCCAGGTCATGTTGCGCCCGGGGCTGGCCGACGACGACACGTTGGAGGGAGTGCCGAGGGTGACGATGACCGAGGCGCCGTCGGCCGACATCGCCATCGTCGCGTTGAAGGTCGTCGTCCTGGTCACGTAGTCGCCGTTGGTCGCGACGCTGCCGAGGTTGATCGACGCCACGTCGGCGGTGGTGCGCAACGTGATCGTGTCGTTGCCGTGGCTGGTGAACTTGATGTGGATGGCGGTGCTCGCCCCGCTCCAGCCCGTCCACACCGAGGCCGGCGTGACGGCCTCGGAGTAGGTGTAGGTCAGCGTGTCGCCCGATTCGATCTTGCCCGCGGTGCCGCCCGTCTTGTTGGCCGCGCCGATCACGGTCGCGGTGGGGGCGGTGGTGTCCACGGTGAAGGTGTTCGCGTTGCTCGTGCCCGTGTTGCCCGAGGTGTCGGTCTGGGTCATGACCGCGGTGTACGTGCCCTGCGCGAGCGCGGTCGTGAGCGAGAAGCTGTAGCTCGCGCCGGAGCGAGTCCCGGCCTTCGTCTGCACCGGCGAGCCCGTCGCGCTCGTGCCGCTGTAGATCATCGCGGTGACGGTGGTGGAGTCGCCGGTCGCGGTGTCGGCGGTGCCGGTGATGAGCGGGGTGGTGTCCTTGGTGTACGAGCCGTCGGCCGGGGCGGTCAGCGTGACCGTCGGCGCGAACTTGGTGGCGGTCGCGAAGGACGCGCCGGAGTTGGCGGCAGACGCCGTGAACGTCGCCTGCGAGCCCTGCACGGCGGCGGCGGCCGCCAGGAGGGCGGCGAGCAGGACGACGAGCCGGGTCATGCCGGCTGAGGGCGCCCTTCCGGGGCGGAATCGCGCCACAGGCCGGCCAGCGCGCTCAGCGCGATGAGCAGCGCGGGGAGGCCGATCACGATCATGCGGTGCTGGCGGCGGCCGAGCTCCGCGATGAGAAAGCCGACGTAGGGCACGTGGAAGGCCACGCGCGCCTGGCTCGTGGCGCCGAGGGTCAGCGGGCCCCAGGCGTCGGCCACGCGGTTGGCGTCGCCCTTGGTGGTCAGCACGCGCTTGCCGTCAACCGAGGTCAGCGTGTGGATGCGGTGCGTGACGAGCCCGGCGTGCCCGGGCGGGCGGAAGGTGATGACGTCGCCGGCGCGCAGGCTCGAGGTCGCCACGACCTTGTCGAACACGAGCGAGCCGCGGTCGTAGGTGCCGGTCATGGAGCCGCTGGTGATGACGTAGCGCTGGTAGCCCAGGAGGGCCGGCACGAGGACCGCGAAGGCCAGGGTCAGCGCCGCGCCGGACATCAGGATGCCAAAGCCACGGCGGGCGAGGGGGAGGGTCGCGGAGAACGACATGTGAGTCCCTTTCAGAGCGCGCAGTGGAGAGAGGACCCACGGAGGGCTCGGCCGCCGGACACGGCCGAGCCCTTCCGTTAGAGGGTCCTGTGACTGAGGACTGGGTGGCGACCTAGGACTGGGTGGCCGACCAGGCGAAGTCCACGCCCGCCGTCCTGCCCTGGTACGTGTCGTCGGTGCTCGCCGGCAGCGTCGCCGTGAACTTATAGCGGTGCTTGATGCCGCCGGCGTAGTTGCCCAGCGAGGCGTTCGTCAGCCCGCTGACGGTGCCGGTGTAGACGTTCGTCGTGCCGGTGGTGCAGCCCGGGGCGGTCGTCGTCCAGGCGCCGCAGTCGACGACGGTGAGCTGCATCTGGCCGAGCAGCGCGGTGTACCCGGTCGGAGTGGCGGTCTTCAGCGCGAAGTCGCCGGCCAGCGAGCCGGTGTTCGTGATGTCGACGGTCGAGCTCGAGGTGTCGCCGGGCTTCATGCCGGTGACGCTCAGGAGCGCCGTGCTCGGCGAGTTGGCGATGACGAGGGTGCCGGTGCTGAAGGCGTTGCCGGGGTTGGCGGCCGAAGCGGTGAAGCTGGCGCCCGATCCGACGGTGAGGCCAACAGCGGCGAGGACGACGGCGAGCGCGCCGAGGGTACGGCGCGGATGCGCCGCCAGACGATGCAGACGGGTCACAGGACTTCCTCCAGGGGGGAGACGGATAAAGGAGCGACCCGTTGGCCCGAGACTGTGGGCGAGAGAGAGAACCGGGTGCTTGGTCACCGTGTCGGCGAATCAGGCACCCTGCTCAAGCGATGCGTGCAATTTGGCGCGCACGAAATACCTTATCCCCAGTAGTGGGGATCCCCAGTTCTGGAGCCAAATCTGGGTAGTCAGTTCTGTGATTCGGCTTGGGAAGCGGGGGTCGCCGGCTCCCAGTCCACCGCGCCGCCCAAACTCGCGCTCTTGAGCACCTTGAGCGAGAGCAGGGCGCATTTCATGCGCGTGGCGGAGATGTCGATCCCGAGCAGGTCGAGCACGAACGAGCGATCCAGGCGCAGGATGTCGTCGACGGACATGCCCTTGACCTCGTCGGAGGCCATCGAGGCCGCCGCCTGGCTGATGGCGCAGCCGTGGCCGTCGAAGCGCACGTCCTGCACCCTGCCGTCGTCGTCGACGCGCAGCATGACCGTCAGCTCGTCCCCGCACAGCGGGTTGTTGTCGGAGAACTGAAGGTCGGGATCCTCCATCGGCCCCCAGTTGTGGGGGCGCTTGTAGTGCTCGAGGATCTCCTCGCGGTAGAGGTCGTCCATCAGGCGAAGACCTCCTTGACCTGCGCCAGGCCGGCGACCAGGGCGTCGACGTCCTCGTGGGTGTTGTGCACGCCGAAGGACGCGCGCGAGGTGGCGCTCACGCCGAGGCTGCGCATCAGCGGCTGGCAGCAGTGGTGCCCCGCGCGCACGCAGATCCCCTCGCGGCCGAGGATCTCGGCCACGTCGTGAGGGTGGATGCCCTCCAGGGCGAAGGAGACGACGGCGCCCCGCTGTGAGGCGCCGGGCGGCCCGTGCAGGGTGAGGCCCGGGATCGTGCGCAGCCGCTCGAGGGCGTAGCCCACGAGCTCGCGCTCGTGGTCGCGCACGTGGTCCATGCCGATGCCCTGCAGGAAGTCCACCGCGGCGCCCAGGCCGATGGCCTCGGCGATGTTCGAGGTGCCGGCCTCGAACTTGGCCGGGCTCTGCGCCCAGCGCGTCTCCTCGATCGACACCGAGGCGATCATGTGCCCGCCCGTGATGAACGGCGGCATCGCGGCCAGCAGCTCGGCGCGCCCGTGCAGGACGCCGACGCCGGTGGGACCGTAGGCCTTGTGGCCGGTCCAGCCGTAGAAGTCCGCGTCCAGGGCCGCGAGGTCGACGGGGAGCTGCGGCACCGCCTGCGCGCCGTCGACGACGACGATCGCGCCGGCCTCGTGCGCGCGGCGCGCGATCTCCTCGATCGGGTTGATGGTCCCGAGCGTGTTGGAGACGTGCACGACCGCGACGACCTTGACGTCGCCGGCCGCCAGCAGGGCGTCGAGGGCGTCGAGGTCCAGCCGCCCCTCCTCGTCGAAGCCCACGACCGAGAACGCCGCGCCGCGGCGCAGCGCGAGCTGCTGCCACGGCACGAAGTTCGAGTGGTGCTCCATCTCGGTGACGACGACGCGGTCGCCGGGGCCGACGTTGGCGTCGCCCCAGGCGTAGGCCACGAGGTTGAGCGCCTCGGTGACGTTGCCCGTGAAGATCGTCTCCTCGACGCCCCAGTTCAGAAAGCGCGCGATGCGCTCGCGCGCGCCCTCGAAGAGCTCGGTCGCCTCGGCGGCCAGCGGGTAGACGCCGCGGTGCACGCTGGCGCGGTGATGGGCGTAGTAGTCCTCCATGGCATCGAGGACGACGCGCGGCGTCTGCGACGTCGCGCCGGTGTCGAGGTAGACGAGGCCCTCGCGATCCAGCGACGGAAACTCGTGGGCAATGGCGGTGTCGGCCAGGGCGCCCATGGCTACGCCGCCGCCGCAGCCTCGTCGCGCACCCAGCCGTAGCCCTCGCGCTCGAGCTGCTCGACGAGCTCCGAACCGCCCTCCTTGACGATCTGCCCGTCGTACATGATCGACACGCGGTCGGGCTTGACCAGGTGCAGGATGCGCTGGTAGTGCGTGATGATGAGCACGCCGAGCCCGGTCTCACCGGCCACCGTGTTGACCCCGTGGGCCACCGTGTTGAGCGCGTCGATGTCCAGCCCCGAATCGGTCTCGTCGAGGACGGCGATCTCGGGGCGCTGGAGCGCGAGCTGCAAGATCTCCAGGCGCTTCTTCTCGCCGCCCGAGAAGCCCTCGTTGAGGTAACGCGAGGAGAACTCGCGCGGGACGTGGGTGAGCTCCATCGCCTGCTCGACGAGCTTGCGGAAGTCCTTGAGCGAGACCTCGCCCTCCCCGCGCTCCTGGCGGTGGGCGTTCATGACCATCCGCAGGTACTTGGTGATGGTCACGCCCGGGATGGCGACGGGGTACTGGAAGGCCATGAAGAGGCCCATGCGGGCCCGCTCGTCGGGATCGGCCTCGGTGATGTCCTGGCCCTTGAAGATGATCTGGCCCTCGGTCACCTCCAGGTTGGGCTGGCCCATGATGACGTTGGCCAGCGTCGACTTGCCGGAGCCGTTGGGACCCATCAGGGCGTGGATCTCGCCCTTGTTGGCCGTGAGGTCGAGCCCCTTGAGGATGTCCTTGTCGGCGGCCCGGACGTGGAGGTTGCGGATCTCGAGATCAGCCATGTGCTTTCCGTGTCGTTGTGTGAGTCAGACGGCGACGGGCGCCGTGGGAGGAAGAGGCGACGGCACCTGCGCGCGCTCGGAGAAGACGACGAGCTCCGCAAGGGTGGTTTGGGCCAGCGCCTTGATGACGCCGCCCTGCACGCGCGTCCACAGCAGCTTGGTGGCGCAGGCATGACCGCGATCCTCGACGTGCGAGCAGAGCACGCGACCGTCCTGGGTGTCGTCGACGAAGCAGCTCATGGGCGCCACCGCGCCCTCGAGCGCCAGCACGACCTCGTCCATCGTGATCGACTCGGCGGGACGCGAGAGGCGGTAGCCGCCGTGCGCGCCGCGCGTGCTCTCGACGAGGGCGGCCTTCTTGAGCAGGGCCACGATCCGCTCGAGGTAGGCGAGCGGCAGGCCCTCGGCTTCGGAGATCGCCTTGAGCGAGACCGGCTGCCCTGAGGCCTGGCGGCCCAACTCGACGAGCAGGCGCACTCCGTACTCCGCCTTCGTCGTGAAGATCATGGCTCAATCCTACCAACGCGGTCGGAGATGCCTGGAAGCCTGGAGCGCGACACGCTGCGCCCGCCCCGGCGGGTGGTTGCGGGCGGCGCCGGAGAGAATCTGGAAGGATGCCCCGGTCCGAGCGGATGAGGGCGTCGTCCGCACGACGCAGTCCCCCCACCCATGGCCCGACACCGCACGCTGTGCATCGTGGCGGCCACAGTGGCGTGCGCGCTCGTGCCCGCCGCTGCCGCGTCCGCCTGCACCGGCTCTCGCAGCCGCCCCACCCCCGCGTCGCTCGACCGCGCCGTTCGCGCGACCGTGTGCCTGATCAACGAGGCGCGCAGCCAGAACGGTCTCGCAGCGCTCCGACCGACTGGCGCGCTCGCGAAGGCCGCGGGCGCGCACAGCCGCGACATGGTCCGCAACGACTTCTTCGCGCACGACTCGCCGACGGGCTCGACGCCCAAGGAGCGCATCGATCGCGCCGGCTACTTCGACGGCGCCTCGACGTGGGCGATGGGCGAGACGATCGCGTGGGGCAGCGGCGGCCGCGCGACGCCCGCGTCGATCGTGCGCGCGTGGCTCACCTCCGCAGAGCACCGGGCGATCCTCCTCGACGGCCGTTACAAGGACCTCGGCGTCGGCATCGCGCTCGGCGCTCCGGGCCACGGCGACGGGGCGACCTTCACCGGGGACTTCGGCTCGCGCGGCTAGGCGGCACCGTGCCGTCTCCCGCGGCGGACATGATGCGCGCCGATGGCGTACTCCGAGGACGTCGCGGTGCACATCGAGCACGAGATGGACGTCGCGCGGGGGCGCTTCCGCAGCCGCATCGCCACCCTCGCCGTGGCCTCGCTGGTCCTCGACCTCGCCGCCGCCGGCGCGGTCCTCGCCTCCGAGCACGGCGCCCGCCATGCCTTCGCGACCTATCCCGATGCGCTCTTCTGGACGACGACGCAGCTGCTCACCGTCTCCTCACAGCTGCCCAACCCCGAGCGCGCGGTGACCAAGGTGCTCGACGTGGTTCTCGAGGCCTGGGCCATCATCGTCGTGGCGTCGCTCGCGGCCACGTTCAGCGATCTCCTGCACCACCGCACGCGCCATCGCGCGATGAAGACCCACCGGACGGCGCCGCACAGCCCGGACGTGCGGTAGGCTCGCGCCAGGATGGTCCTCGGACTCAGCGCCTGGGCTGCCACCTTCGGGCTGGTGGTCGTGTTCTTCATCATCTTCCCGGTTCTCGTGCAGGGCCTGATCGCCTTCGCCGTGGCCCAGGGCCTCGGCGAGCGCGGCGACAACGAGGAATACGCGCGCCAGCATCGCATGCCCGGCGGCTAGGGGCGGCGCACGTGGCGCGTCCCGTCGCCGTCGTGACCGGCGCCGCGAACGGCATCGGCCTCGAGGCCGCGCGGCGGTTGTCGGCCACCCATCGCGTCGCCCTGCTCGACCTCGACGGCGAGGGCGCCGAGCGCGCCGCGGCGGGGCTGGGCGACGCCGTGTGGGCGCGCTGCGACATCGCCGACCCGGCCTCGGTGGCCGGCGCGATCGAGGGTGTCGTGGCCCAATGCGGCGGGATCGACGTGTGCATCTCCAACGCGGGCATCGCCGCGGCCGGCGCGCTGCGCCACCTGGACCCCGACGTGCTCACGGCGGTCGTGAACGTCAACCTCATCGGCAACTGGCGCGTGATCCACGCGTGCCTGCCCCACGTCGTGGAGCGCCGCGGCTACGTGCTCGGGGTCGCCTCGGTCGCCGCGCTCGTCACGCCCCTGGGGCTCGGCGCCTACGGCGCCTCCAAGGCCGGGCTCGAGCAATTGCTCAACGCGCTGCGCGTGGAGGTCCGTCACCTCGGCGTCGACGTGGGGGTGGCCTACTTCTCCTGGATCGACACCGACATGGTGCGCGGTGCGGAGAGCCAGCACGCGGGCTTCGCCGCGCTGCGCCAGGGCCTGCGCGGGCCGGCCCGCAAGACGCTGCCGGTCGGTGCCGCGGCCGACGCGATCGCTCGCGGCGTGCAGCGGCGCTCGCGCCGCGTCGTGGCGCCGGGCCTCGTCGCGGCTCTGTTTCGCCTGCGGGGCCTCGTCCCCGAGCTGATCGATCGCGAGGCGGCCAAATCCGGCGCGGCCGTCGACGGCTACACCGCCGCCATGGTCGCCGAGCGCGGCGCCTTCGATGCCGGCATGCGCCCGGACCAGGCCTCCAGCGACGCCGCAGCTCGCTCCGTCGGGCGCTGAAAAACCGCCGTCCGGCGCACTCGTACGAACGTCGAGCGGTATCAAGCCGCGGCCTCACGCTGACCGATAAGCGGACAAGACGCCGAACGAACGGCGCTTTTGGGGAGCCGCTGGAGGTCTTATGAACGTGGTGTGGGGAATCCGTTGGGATCGCGACGACGATCGTCGCCGTCGGCTGGTGCTCACCGTGGCGCTGATCGCCGCGCTGGCCGTGGTCGCCCTGCTCTTGATCTCCCGCGGGGCGTCGCAGGGGCCGCTGCAGGCGGTGATCGTGCGCGCCGAGCCGAACGAGCTCGCCGCGGCGCAGCGCGCCGTCGAGAGCCACGGCGGCACCGTCGGGCAGTCGCTGCCGGTCGTCAACGGATTCGTCGCTCACGTCCCGGCCGGCGCCGAGCGCGCCCTCGGCGCGACCGACGGCGTGGCCGGCGTGGTCCTCGACACCCCGATGAAGGGGTGGGCCGACGCCGGCGACGCCGCGGCGGTCACCGCCGCGACGCCGGGCACGACCCTCGCCCAGGTGCGCGAGGCGATCGGCGCCGACCAGTCCGGGGCGACCGGCGCCGGCGTCGACGTCGCGGTGATCGACACCGGCATGGTGCCGGTGCCCGGGCTCGCCGCCGAGGGCAAGGTCATCCAGGGTCCCGACTTCTCCGACCAGGGCCGCGACAGGGATCTGGCGCACCTCGACACGTACGGGCACGGCACGCACGTGGCCGGCATCATCGCCGGCGACGACCCGAAGTCCGGCTTCCGCGGCGTCGCGCCGGGCGCGCGCCTGGTCAACGTCAAGGCCGCGGGCGCCGACGGCTCGACCAGCCTCGGCGCCATCGTCGCCTCGGTCGGCTGGGTCATCGCGCATCGCAACGACAACGGGCTGCACGTCCGCGTCCTCAACCTCTCCTTCGGCACGCCGCCGACCCGCTACCAGAGCGACCTGCTCGCCTATGCGGTCGAGCAGGCGTGGAAGGCGGGGATCGTCGTGGTCGTCTCGGCCGGCAACGAGGGCGACAAGCACCATGGCCTGACCTCGCCGGCCTACGACCCCTTCATCCTCTCGATCGGCGCCGACGACCTGTCCGGCACCGCGGCCGTGGCCGACGACGTCGTCCCGTCGTGGTCGAGCCGCGGCGTCGGACGCAACCCCGACCTCGTCGCGCCGGGCCGCTCGATCGCCAGCCTGCGCGACCCCAACTCGGCCCTCGACCTCGCGCACCCCGAGGCGCGCGCGGGCGACGACCTGCTCAAGGGCAGCGGGACGTCGCAGGCCGCCGCCGTGGTCTCCGGCGCCGTCGCGCTGCTGCTCGAGCGCCGGCCCGCTCTTACGCCCGACCAGGTCAAGGCGATCGTCAAGGCGTCCGCCGACCCGCTGTCCGGACCGGGGCCCGAGGCCCAGGGTGCGGGTCGGCTGAACGTCATGCGCTCGCTCGCCGCCGCGAGCCCCGACCCGGCCGCGGTGGCCCAGACCTTCCCGCCCGCCGCGATCCGCGGCATCGTCGCCAAGCTGGTCGTAGGGCTGTCGAGGGGCCATCAGGCCGACGTCGGGCCGATCGGTCCGGACGGCTCGCGCTGGGGCACGGGCAAGTGGGGCGGCTCGTCCTGGGGCGGGGCGAAGTGGGGTGGCTCGTCGTGGGGCGGCTCCTCGTGGGGCGGCTCGTCCTGGGGCGGGGCGAAGTGGGGTGGCTCGTCGTGGGGCGGCTCGTCCTGGGGCGGCTCCTCGTGGGGCGGCTCGTCGTGGGGCGGCTCCTCGTGGGGCGACGGCTGAGCCGTGCCCGCCTCGGGCTCCAGACCACGGAAGACGCACGCCCCGCGAGGGCGCGGACGCCGCCTGCGACCGGGCGGCCATCCGCGTGTCTGGGGTCTGATCGCGGCGATGGGGGCGAGCGCCCTGGCGCTCACCCTCCTGCACGTCCGCCACCTGCACGCCCTCGGCCCGCACCCGCGGCCCGCGTGGTGGCTGCTCGCCGGCGCCTTCGCGGTGGCCGAGCTGTGCGTGGTGCACGTCGAGTTCCGCCGCAACGTCCACATCTTCTCGCTCAGCGAGCTGCCGCTGGTCTTCGGCCTCATCTTCGCGGAGCCGTGGGCGATGCTGCTGGGGATCCTGCTCGGGCCGATCGTCGTGCTCGTCGTCAACCGCGGCCAGTCGCCGGTCAAGGTCGTGTTCAACGTCGCGCTGTTCTGGCTGGGCGGCGCCCTGGCCGCCACGATCTTCCACGCGCTGCTGGCCGCCGACGCCGTCATCGACCCCAGCGTGTGGGGCGCCGCCATGCTGGCCACCCTGGCCAACGCGGTGCTGGGCGCGCTGCTCGTGTGCGCGGTCATCCGGCTCTCGGGCCAGCCGATCGCCCTGGCCAAGCTCATGCGCACGCTGGCCATGGCCACGGCCGTCTGCATCACCAACACGTGCCTGGCCCTCGGCGGCGCCGCGGCGGTGGCCGCCGATTCGCGCGCCGCCGTGCTCCTCATCATCCCGGCCGCCGCCGTCGTGCTCGCCTACCGCGCCTACATGGCCGAGCGCCGCAAGCACGAGAGCCTCGAGTTCCTGCACGAGGTCACCCGCCTGCTGGCGCGCGCGCCCGACATCACGGCCGGCATCTCAGGCCTGCTGCAGCGCACGCTCGACGTCTTCCGCGGCGACCTCGCCGAGATCATCCTGCTGCCCTCCGACCAGCGCTCGGAGGCGCTGCGCACGACCGTCGAGCAGGGCGGCACGGTCGAGCCGATGGTGCTCGCCGACCGCTACGTGGCCGATGCGCTGCACGCGCTCGTCGACGGCGACACGCCCGCACGGCTGCTCGAGCGCCCGCTGGCCGATCCCCTCCTCGACGCGGCCCTGGCCCGCCGCGGCGTGCAGCGCGCCATGCTCGCCGCGCTCCCGGGCGAGACGCGCGTGGTCGGCACCTTCCTGGTCGCCAACCGCAGCACGGTGGGCAGCTTCGACCGCCACGACCTCACGCTCTTCGGCACGCTGGCCAACCACGCGAGCGTCTCGCTGGAGTACGACCGCCTCGAGCACCTCGTCTCCCAGCTGCGCGAGCTCCAGGGCCGCCTCGAGCACCAGGCCTTCCACGACCCGCTGACCGGCCTGGCCAACCGCGCGCTCTTCCTCGATCGCCTGGGCGAGCTGCTGGCCTCGGGCCGGCGCGACTACACGGTCCTCTTCCTCGACCTCGACGACTTCAAGACGATCAACGACTCGCTGGGGCACTCGATCGGGGACGAGCTGCTCGAGGCCGTCGCCGGGCGCCTGCTCGGCGCGCTCAAGGCGGGCGACCTCGCCGCGCGCCTGGGCGGCGACGAGTTCGCGGTCCTGCTGCGCGACGTCAGCGACGCCGAGCACGTCAGCAGCGTCGCCGACCGCGTCATCGGGCTGCTCGAGCGCCCGTTCGCCGTCGCCGGCCACGAGATCTCCGCGCACGCGAGCCTCGGCATCGTCGAGGGGTGGACGGCGGAGGTCGACAGCGCCGAGGAGCTGCTGCGCAACGCCGACGTCGCCATGTACACGGCCAAGAACGCGGGCAAGCAGCGCCACGAGGTCTTCGAGCCCGCGATGCACGCCGCCGTCCTGCGCCGCCATCGCCTGAAGGAGGACCTCCAGCGCGCGGCCGAGCGCGGCGAGCTGGTCGTCGAGCTGCAGCCGATCGTCGAGCTGGCGACCGGCAACGTGACCGCCGCGGAGGCGCTCGTGCGCTGGAACCACCCCGAGCGCGGGCGCATGACCCCGGGCGACTTCATCGACGTCGCCGAGGAGACCGGCCGCATCCTGGAGGTCGACCGCTTCGTCCTCGAGCACGGCTGCGGGCTGGCCGCGAGCTGGCCTTCGGGCGAGGCGGGCGCCGTCGCCCTGCACGTCAACGTCTCCCCCCGCGAGCTGCAGCGCCCCGAGCTCATCCGCCGCGTCTCCGACGCGCTGGAGGCCACCGGGCTGCCGCCCAACCGCCTCGTCCTGGAGATCACCGAGAGCGGCCTGATGCGCGACCCGCGGGCGGTCCTCGGCCGCCTGCAGGCCCTGCGCGAGCTCGGCGTGCGCCTGGCCATCGACGACTTCGGCACCGGCTACTCCTCGCTGAGCTACCTGCGCTGGATGCCCATCGACGTCCTGAAGATGGACAAGTCCTTCGTCGACGACCTCTCCAGCGGCGACCAGCGCACCGCCCTGGCCGGCACCATCGCCGGCCTGGCCCGGACGCTGAGCATGACCGTGGTCGCGGAGGGCATCGAGCGCCCCGAGCAGGCCGACATGCTGCACGCCATGGAATGCGAGCTGGGCCAGGGCTACCTCTTCGCGCCCCCGCTGCACCCCGAGGCGTTCGGGCAGCTGCTCGTCGCGCGCTGCGCGGCCTGAGTCGTCCGCCGGCGCCGTTCGTCCGCCGGCGCGCGCTGCTCTGCGCGGCGCAAACAGCATCACCGAGGGAAGGAAGTGAGCTCGGCGCGGCCGCTCGCGGTCGTCCTCGCGCGCCGCTCGCCGCCATCCGCCCGAACCACTGCGGATTACGTCCGGAAACCGAACGCAAACCACAGTGGTTCGCGCACCAGCGCTCCCGGGCCCCGCCCGCGCCCCGAGCACCGCAACCTCTCTCTCCCTCATCGCGGCCGTAAACGCCGCGCAGCACCACGCACGCAAAGCGCCAGAACGGAGACCGCGTTCGAACCCGAACAAGGCCCACACGAAGCCATTTGATCGATCAAGACTTGATCGATACAGTCTTGAACGATTCAGATGGCAGCCCGCACCTCACACGCCCCCACCCTCGCCGATGTCGCCGAGCGTCTCGGCGTCTCGCGCACGACGGTCTCCAACGCCTACAACCGGCCCGACCAGCTCAGCCCCACGCTGCGCGAGCGCGTGCTCAGCGCCGCGCGCGACCTGGGCTACACCGGCCCGGATCCCGTCGCGCGCTCGCTGCGCCGCGGCAAGGCCGGCTCGCTGGGTCTCGTCTTCGACCACCGGCTGCGCTACATCTTCGACGACCCCGCCGCGGTGCTGTTCCTCTCCGGCGTCGCCGCCGGCTGCGAGGAGCAGGGCACGGGGCTGGCGCTCGTCCCGCAGCTGCCCGAGGGCGCGGCCGAGCTGGTCCGCTCGGCGCTCGTCGACGGCTACGTCATGTTCTGCACGCCGGAGAACGACGAGCGCCTCGAGGCGGTCCGCGCGCGCGGGCTGCCCTACGTCCTCGTCGACTTCTCGCCCTACGTCGACGGCCCGCGCGTGAACATCGACGACCGCGGGGGCGCGCGGGCGGTGGCCCAGCACCTCGTCGACCTCGGCCACCGCCGCTTCGGCCTCGTCGTCCCCTACGAGGACGGCGCGACCGACGCGGACACGGCCACCGAGATCTCCGATCCGAGGCGCACCGAGGACCGCACGCGCTGGCGCTGCTTCATCCGCCACGAGCGGCTGCTCGGCTGGCGCGACCCGCTCGTCGCCGCCGGGATCGACTGGTCCGGCGTGCCGGTCGGCAGCTCACCCGAAGGCGATGCGGAGTCCGGCTACCGCGCCGCCGCGCCGCTGCTCGACCGCGCCGATCGGCCCACCGCGATCATCTGCCTCTCCGACGTGCTCGCCCTGGGCGTCATGCGCGCCGCGCAGGAGCGCGGCATCCGCATGCCCCAGGACCTGAGCGTCGTCGGCTATGACGACATCGCCGCCGCCGGCGCGGCGAAGCTCACCACCGTCCACCAGCCGCACGCCGCCAAGGGCGAGGAGGCGGTGCGCCTGCTCACCGCCGGCGGCGACGACGTCGTCCTCCCCACCGACCTCGTGGTCCGCGCCTCGAGCGGACCCGCTCCGAGCTGACACGAAAGGAGCTCACGACATGCTCGACATGTTCGTCAACGCCCGCATCGCCCGTGACCTCACCGCGCGGCAGTTCGCCGCCGGCCCGCGCCGAGGCGTCCGCGCCACCGCGCCCGAGGCCAGCGCGCCGCGCGCTCCCGTCCGCCGCGGCCTCGTGCTCGTGCTGCGCCGGCTGGCCGACCGCCTCGAGCCCGCCCCGCGCTGCGCCCCGCAGTCCTGAGGGCGCCGAGCGCCATGTAGGGTCCGGTCCGTCGCATGGCGGACCGGACGGTCGACATCCTCCTCGTCGGCGGTGGCATCGCCTCGGCGACCGCCGCGCACACGCTGCGCGAGCAGGGCTTCGACGGCTCGATCCTCCTCGTCGGGCGCGAGCCGCACCCGCCCTATCACCGGCCGCCGGCCTCCAAGGAGTACCTGCGCGGCGAGCACGGCGCCGAAGGTGCCCACGTGCACCCCGCCGACTGGTGGGAGGCCAACGGCGTCGAGCTGCTCACGCGCACGAGCGTCCTGGACCTCGACACGCAGGCGCGCACCGCGAAGCTCTCGACCAAGGAGGAGGTCGGCTTCGACCGCGCCCTGGTCGCCACCGGGGCGATGGTCCGCCGCCTGGCGGTCGAGGGCGCACAGCTCGAGGGCGTGCACTACCTGCGCGCCCTGGGCAACGCCGATGGCATCCGCCAGGAGACCGAGGGCGCCGAGCACGTCGTGTGCGTGGGCGGCTCCTACATCGCCTCCGAGGTCGCCGCCTCGCTGACCGAGCTCGGCCGCAGCGTCACCATGGTCATGCTCGAGGAGCATCCGCTGGAGCGCGGCTTCGGCCCCACGGCCGGGCGCTTCTTCCGCCGCGTGCTCGAGGAGCACGGCGTCGAGGTCATCGGCGGCGACGAGGTCGCCCGCTTCGAGGGCGACGAGCGCGTGGAGCGCGTCGTCACCCAGAGCGGACGCGAGCTCGCGGCCCAGGCCGTCATCTGCGGCGTGGGAGCGACGCCCGACGTCATGCTCGCGCGCAAGGCGGGCCTGACCCTCGGCGAGCTGGGCGGGGTGCTGTGCGACAGCCGCCTGCGCACCTCGGCGGAGGGCATCCTCGCCGCGGGCGACATGTGCGAGTACGACTCCGTCGTCCACGGGCGCGTGGTGCGCATCGAGCACGAGGAGGCGGCGGCGGCCCAGGGCGCCACCGCGGCGCGCAACATGCTGGGCGCCGACGTCCCGCACGACGAGGTCCCCTACTTCTTCTCCGACCTCTCCGACTGGACCTCGCTGGAATACCTCGGCCCGGCCCTCAGCTGGGACGACGAGCAGGTCGAGGGGTCGGTCGACGACGGCGCGTTCGCGGTCTGGTACCGAGAGGGCGACCGCGTGCGGGCGATGCTGAGCGTCGGCGGCGCCGGCGATCTCGAGCGCGCCCGCGAGCTCATCAAGGGCTGACCCCGCCAGCCCCTGGGCGTCGAACGTCGGTCTTCCCCCCTCTCCAGGGGGCAGGACCGACGTTCGACGCCTCGGAGTCTTGACAGGCGATCGGTAACGATATATCGTGATGGGTGCCAAACAGTTTCTGATATAAGGAGATAGGCGATGACAGCTATCGCTACCACACCCTGGGCAGGTCCTCTGCCCCACCACGAGCCGCGCGCGGGCAAGCGCCGCGCCGGCAAGAAGCACCGGGCCGGCAAGGTCCTGGTCGGCGCCGCCCTGATGCGCGCCATGGCCGAGGGCCGGCGCCGCCACGGCGGCCACCGCGGCTACGGTCCGGGACACGGCTGGACCGGCCCCGGCCCCTTCGGCCCGGGCGGCTTCGGCCCCTTCGGCCGCGGCGGGCGCGGCAAGCGCGCGCGCCGCGGGGACGTCCGCGCAGCCGTCCTGCTCCTGCTCGAGGAGGAGCCGCGCAACGGCTACCAGCTCATGCAGGAGCTCGAGGAGCGCAGCGGCGGCGTCTGGCGCCCGAGCCCCGGCTCGATCTACCCCGCGCTCTCGCAGCTCGAGGACGAGGGGCTGGTGCGCAGCGACGAGAACGCCGGCCGGCGAGCCTTCCAGCTCACCGACGCGGGCCGCGCCTACCTCGAGGAGAATCGCGAGGCGCTCGGCAGCCCCTGGGACGAGGTCGGCGGCGACCTGCCCGAGGGCCTGCTCGAGCTGCGCAGGCTGATGATGCAGCTGGGCATGGCCACCATGCAGGTGGCCCAGGCCGGCGACGAGGCCCAGACCGCCGAGGCCCGCAAGGTCCTCGAGGACGCCCGCCGCTCGCTGTACCGGATCCTCGCCGGCGACGCCGGCGACGAGCCCGCGGCGGACTAGCGGTCCCGCGCGGCGCGCCCTCTCCCCCACAACGCGCCGCGCAGCGCCCGCCGCCGCGCCTCCAGCGTGCGCCGCGGGCGCAGCTGCTCGGCCAGCGCGCCGGCCGCCAGCCACGGCAGGCCGGCGCGCGCCGCGCGCTCCAGCGCGCGGCGCTTGTGCGGCGCGATGTGCGGGGCGCGCTCGAGCAGCGTGCGCGCCCACAGCCGCGGGCGCTCGAGATGGCGCTCGCGGTCGCGCGCGGCGCGCACGGCCTGCGGCTCGCCGCTGGAGCGCTCGCCGGGCCGGCGGCGCCGCGACCAGCCGACGACGTTCGCGTCGTGCTGGACGTAGTCGACCAGCGCGCGATCGACGTAGGCCAGCTCGCCGAGGGCCAGGGCACAGACCGCGAGCCAATGGTCGTGGAAGGCGCCGTCGAGCTCGGCCGGGAAGGGCAGCGCCACGTCGAGCACCTCGCGACGCACGAGGCAGGCCGCGCCGGTGACGACGTTCGTCTGCAGCTCGGCCCCCAGGTCGTCCCAGGTCGCCACCCGGTCGGTCCAGTACGTCGGCGAGACGACCGCTCCCGTGCCGTCGACGATCCGCAGGTCGCAGAAGGCCAGGGTGGCGCCGCCGGCGAGCGCGGCGGAGAGGGTCGCGAGCTTCGACGGATGCCAGACGTCGTCCTGGTCGCACGGCGCCACGAGGTCGGCCTCGCGCCCGACGCGCGCGTAGCAGCGCTCGAACGCCCGCCACGGACCCGAGGCCTGCTCGTCGTCCTCGCGCACGAGCGTCCAGGCGACGTCGCGCTGGGCGTCCAGCGAGGCCAGCTGGCGCTCGAGGCGAGCCGGCTGGGGGCGGTGGACGGCGAGGCAGACCGCGATCACGCCCGTAGGATCGCGCGGCCGCGCTCCGCGCCGCAGTAACGTTTGCGCATGGCGGACGAAGTCAACCTGATCGGCCCCGACGAGCCGGCCTTTCATCTCGAGCTCACCGCCGCGCAGCTGAAGGTGACGCACACGGCGCTCAAGGCGCTGCACGACGACCTCGGCCATGAGGAGCGCGACGTCCGGGGCGTCGTGCGCGAGGTCCTCTCCAAGCTCCCGGGCGACCACGAGATCCGCGCGATCGACCTCAAGCGCGAACTCGCGCGCCGGGGCGACACCGCCGTCTAGACAACGCTTGCGCGCATGCCGGCGCGCCGCCGCGGGAAGGCCGTCGGCCATGGCAGCCAGCGCCGGCGAGACCATCACGACGCGCATCCCGGGCCGGATGGACCGGTTGCCCTGGAGCCGATGGCACTGGCTGGTGGTCATCGGCCTCGGCACGGTGTGGATCCTCGACGGCGTCGAGGTCACGATCGTCGGGGCGATCGCCAGCCGCCTGCAGGACAAGCAGACGCTCGGCCTCAGCGCCTTCGACATCGCCTTCGGCGGCACGTGCTACATCATCGGCGCTGCGATCGGAGCGGTCGGCTTCGGCTACCTCACGGATCGCCTCGGGCGCAAGAAGCTCTTCATCGTCACGCTCGCCGTGTACCTGGCCGCGACGGTGGCGACCGCGTTCACCTGGAGCGCCGCGTCCTTCTGGGTCTTCCGGGCGCTGACCGGCCTGGGCATCGGCGGCGAGTACGCGGCGATCAACTCCGCCATCGACGAGCTCATCCCCGCCCGCGCCCGCGGCTGGGTCGATCTCGCCATCAACGGCTCGTACTGGCTCGGGGCCGCCGCCGGGGCCGCGCTGTCCTTCGTGCTGCTGGACAAGAGCATCTTCTCGATCGACCTCGGCTGGCGGCTGGCCTTCGGACTCGGCGCGGTCATGGGCCTGGCCATCATGTTCGTGCGGCGCAACGTGCCCGAGAGCCCCCGGTGGCTGACCATCCACGGCCACGAGGAGGAGGCCGAGCGGCTCGTCAGCTCGATCGAGGAGCGCGTCAAGCGCGAGACCGGCAAGCGCGAGCTCGACGACCCCGGCGATGAGATCGAGATCGAGCCGCGAAACGCGACCAACGTCTTCGAGATCGCGCGCACGCTGTTCAAGCGCTATCCGCGGCGCTCGACCCTGGGCTTCACGCTCATGGCCACCCAGGCCTTCATCTACAACGCCGTCATCTTCACCTTCTCGATCGTCCTGACCACGTTCTTCAAGGTCTCGGACTCGGATGCGCCCGCCTATCTGATTCCGTTCGGGATCGCCAACTTCGCGGGCGCGCTGCTGCTCGGCCGGCTGTTCGACACGGTCGGACGGCGCCCGATGATCGCCGGCACCTACCTGGTCTCCGCCATCGGCCTGTTCGCGCTCGGGCTGCTGTTCAACAACGGCACCCTCGGCCTCGCGGGCTTCATGGTCCTGCTCTGCGCGACGTTCTTCTTCGCGTCGGCGGCGGCGTCGGCCGGCTACCTGACGGTCAGCGAGGTCTTCCCCCTGGAGACGCGGGCCATGGCCATCGCGCTGTTCTACGCGATCTCGACCGGGATCGGCGGCGGGGTCGGGCCTGTGCTCTTCGGCAGCCTCCTCGGGGCCGGCGACAAGGGCAGCCTCTTCCTCGGCTACGCGATCGCGTCGGTCCTCATGCTCGTGGCCGCGGTGGTGGCCTGGATGTGGGGCGTCGACGCCGAGCAGGAGTCGCTCGAGGAGATCGCCGAGCCTCTCTCGGCGACGTCCGCGGAGGCGGCATGAGCCGGCACGTGTGGTCCCCCGGGCCGCTCGCCTCGGGCGCTGTGGAACCGGCCGGTCTCGCCGAGCGCGAAGCCGACTTGATCGTCTCCGTCCTGCGCCGCGAGGGTCCGCTCGACGCGCGGACGCTGCGCAGGCGCGTCGAGGCGCGCCTGTGGGGGCCGGGCCGCTACGGCCCCGCCCTGCGGCGCGCCGTGCGCGATGGCCGCGTGCGCCGGCTCGGCCGGCGCACCTGGGCCGCCGTCGACTGAGAGAACGTCCGGCTTCGGCCGCGGGGACCCGCCTTCGGCGGCCTGTCTGCGTCCGGTCGGCCTGCGCCAGCGAGCCGCCCCCGGCGCCCTAACCGAGCTCGACGCCGCGCTCGGCGAGCAGGGCCCGGACGCCGTCCGGAGGATGGCCGGCGAACTCGGCCCGGGCGGCCAGTGCGAGCAGCTCGTGGGGCTCCTCGTCCACCTCGTCGCGCCGGAAGGCCAGATAGGTCGCGACCGCCGCGGCGAGCTGCACGGCCGGGTCCTCGGCCTGCGGGTCCAGCTTGCCGGCCTCCTCGGCGATGCGCTGGGCGGCGATCTCCGCGCCATAGCTGCCGACCGGCTCGTCGTCGTCCTCGAAGCGCTCCAGGAGGTCCTCGATGCCGGCCACGCCCTCGGGGTCGACGGCGACGACGGCGCGGTGGACGATGGCGGCGAGGGTGACGGGTGCGGGGTCGGTGGGCATCCTCGTCAGGTTCCCGCGTGACGCCGCGCCAAACGGCTAGCGTGCCGGCATGGCCACCATCGCCGCACTGGGCACGGGCGTCATGGGCGCTCCGATGGCCCGCAATCTCGCCCGCGCGGGCCACGAGGTCCGCGCCTGGAACCGCAGCCCGGACAAGGCGTCCGCGCTGCGCGACGACGGCGTCGACGTGCGCGACGATCCCGCCACGGCGGCGGCGGGCGCCGACGTCGTGCTGACCATGCTGTCCGATGCCGACGCCGTGCTCGACGTCGCGCGCCGCGCGCAGCTCGCCGAGGGGCAGGTCTGGTGGCAGGCGTCCACCATCGGCATCGAGGGCATCGAGCAGTGCGCGGCCCTCGCCCAGGAGACGGGCGCCGTGCTCGTCGATGCGCCGGTGCTCGGCACCAGGCTGCCCGCCGAGGAGGGCAAGCTCGTGGTCCTGGCCTCCGGCCCGGACTCCGCGCTGGACACCCTGAGTCCGCTCTTCGAGGCCGTCGGGCAGCGGGCCATGCGCCTCGGCCCGGCGGGCACGGCGACGCGCTTGAAGCTGGCCGTCAACCTGTGGGTCCTGGCCGTGACCCAGGGCACGGCGGAGACGATCGCCTTCGCGCAGTCGCTGGGCGTCGAGCCGCAATGGGTCCTCGAGGCGCTGGAGGGCGGCGCGCTGGACCTGCCCTACTTCCGCATGAAGTCGAAGCTCATGCTCGACGAGGACTTCCCCGCGTCGTTCGCGCTCGCGCTGGCGGCCAAGGACGCGCGCCTGGTGGCGAGGGCCGGCGAGCGACACGGCGCGGACCTGCCGGTCGCCGCGGCCATCGCCGAGCGCTTCGCGAGGGCCACCCAGGCCGGCCACGGCGAGGAGGACATGGCCGCCACCTATCGCCTCTCGAAGCCGAGCTGAGCCGTGCCCGACCACGCCCACATGACCGCCTTCCTGGCGGCGGCGCTGATTCTGGCCATCACCCCCGGCCCGGGGATCTTCTACGTGCTGGCGCGCAGCCTCGGCGACGGCACCCGGGCCGGCGTGCGCTCGTCGCTGGGGACCGGCCTCGGGGGGCTGTGCCACGTCGTGGGCGCGGCCCTCGGGCTCTCCACGCTGCTGATGACCTCGGCCACCGCCTTCGAGGTCGTCCGCTATGCGGGCGCCTGCTATCTCGTCTTCCTGGGCGTCCGCACGCTGCTCGGGCTGCGCAAGCCGGATCCCGAGACGCTGCGGGCCCGCGGCGACGGCGCCCTGCGCCAGGGCGTCCTGACCGAGCTGCTCAACCCGAAGACCGCGCTCTTCTTCCTGACCTTCCTGCCGCAGTTCGCCCAGCCCGAGCGCGGCCCCGTCGTGCTGCAGCTCCTCGCCCTCGGGACGCTCAGCGTGGTGCTCAACTCGTCGGTCGACCTCGTCGTGGCGGCGTTCGGCGGGCGGGCGCGCTCGAGGCTGCGCGCCGGGTCGCGCTGGGTGCGCCGCCAGCGGGCGCTGTCGGGCGCCGCGCTCATCGCGCTCGGCGGGTACGCCGCCGCGGCCGCGCGCCGTTAGCCCTGGCCTATGGCGCTGCGCCCGCGCGCTCGACGGCGGCGTCGAGGGCCGTGCGGGCCTCGTCGCCGGTCATCCCCGAGCCGCGCAGGAGATCAATCGCGGTCGAGCGCACCTGGCCGATGATGACGCTGATCGACAGGCCCGGCTCGTCCTGCAGCAGCCGCGTGGCCTTCACCGCGGCCTCGAGCGCGAGGCGGCGCGTCGCCGTGTCCTGCTCGGGATGCTCGAGCTGGTTGCCGAGCTCGAGGACGGCATCGCCCAGCAGCGCCACCGCGTCGGCCAGGTCGTCGGGCGCCGGCCCGTAGCGGCGGACGGCGCTGAGAGCGCGCCGGGCCAGCACGCGCGTGTTGCGCACGGCGTAGTCCATCTGCTGGGCAGCCTCGGCGTAGAGCGGGACGCGCTCGCGCGTGCGCGCGCGCGGGCGGCGCAGGGTGAAGGTCTCCCGCGCCAGGGCGACGGCGTCGAAGAAGGCGGCGAGGTCGTCGTCGGTGTCGCGGGCCACCTCCAGCGCCCGCCGGGCCCGCTGCTCGTCGCCGTCGCGCAGCGCCTCGGCCAGCGCCTTGAGGGCGACCGACAGGTCGCTGACCACGGGCCGCGCGGCCTTCGCCATCGCGCGCACCGGATCGCGCGGGAAGAGGACCTGCCCCACGAACAGGGCGATGGCCCCGCCGATGAGGGCGTCGAGGAACCGCGACGGCGACGGGCTGGCGCCCGGCCGCAGCGTGGCCACGATGAGGATGCCCGAGATGGCGGCCTGGTTGACGAGGATCGCGCCCGCGCCGAGGAGCAGGGCGGCCGCCATCGAGAGCCCGACGACGAGCATGAGCACGAGGGTGTTCGCACCCAGGGCGCGCACGATGACATCGGCGACGAGGATGCCCACCGCGACGCCCGCGGTGAGCTCGACGGCCCGGATCGTGCGCCCGCCGCGCGAGACCCCGAGCGCGATGACCGCCGCCGCGGGCGCGAAATACGGATGCGGGTGAAGCAGCGAGGCCAGCGCCCAGGCCGAGCCGGCCGCCACCGTCGTCTGCAGGATCCCCCACAGCTCGGCGCGGACGCGGCGCACGCGGCGACGGATCGCGCCGCGGACCTTGGGAATGGTCGGCGTGGAGGGGCGGGCGGGCACTGGGTGGATTGTGCCCGCCCGCCTACCGGTAAGACGCTCTATGCCACCACGGTGATGCGGTCGCACGGCGTGGGCGCGATCGGATCGTTGCCGGCAGGCTCAGATACGCCGCCAGCGCACCGCGCCGCCGAGGCGCTCCACGTGTACGTGAAGCTACGTCGCGCTCTTCTCCAGGTGCCCGCCGAAGCCGAAGCGCATGGCCGACAGGGCGCGGTTGCCGAACTCGCCCTCGCCGCGCGACTCGAACCGCGTGTAGAGGCTGGCGGTGATGACGGGAGCGGGAACGCCCTCGTCGACGGCGGCCAGCACGGTCCAGCGTCCCTCGCCGGAGTCCGAGACGTGCCCGGAGAAGCCCTCGAGCTTCGGGTCCTGCGCCAGCGCCTGGGCGGTGAGGTCGAGCAGCCACGAGGCGACCACGCTCCCGCGCCGCCAGACCTCGGCGATCTCGGCGATCGGCAGGTCGTACATGTAGGCCTCGGGATCGCGCAGCGGCGTCGTCTCGGCGTCGTGCTCCTGCTGCTCGGCGCCGATGTTGGCGCGCTCGAGGATGTTCAGCCCCTCCGCGTAGGCGGCCATCATCCCGTACTCGATGCCGTTGTGGACCATCTTCACGAAGTGCCCCGCGCCGGCCGGGCCGCAGTGCAGGTAGCCCTGCTCGGCCGTCGCCGGGTCGCCCTCGCGTCCGGGCGTGCGCGCCGCGGCGTCGACGCCGGGGGCCAGCGCGCTGAAGAACGGGTCGAGGCGCTCGACGGCCTTGTCGTCGCCGCCGATCATCAGGCAGTAGCCGCGCTCGAGGCCGAAGACTCCGCCGCTGGTGCCCATGTCGATGTAGTGCAGCCCCTGCTGACCCAGATCGGCCGCCCGGCGCAGGTCGTCGCGGTAGTAGGAGTTCCCGCCGTCGATGATCGTGTCGTCGGCCTGCAGCAGCGGGGCGAGCTTCGCGATGGTGTCGTCGACGAAGGCCGCCGGGACCATCACGCAGATGCACCGCGGCGCCTGCAGCGCCTCGACGAACGCTTCGAGCGACGAGGAGCCCGCGGCGCCCTCTCCCGCCAGCTCCGAGACCGCGTCGGGGCTGACGTCGTAGACGACGCAGTCGTGGCCGGCGCGCATGAGGCGGCGCACCATGTTGGCGCCCATGCGGCCCAGTCCGATCATCCCAATCTGCATGGCGCTGCTCCTTACCCGGTCGTTTGCGTCGCGACGCTAGCACCAGGGCGCCGGCCGCAGGAGTCCATCCTGTCGCCTGCGGCCGGCGCGGCGGCGCCGGGTCGGCGGGCGCCGTCCTAGCATTCGGCCGGTGAGCCACCCAGACCGAGACGTCCGCGCCTCAGATGCCGAGCGCGAGGACGTCTCGCGCCAGCTCGGCGCGCATGCGGCAGCCGGGCGGCTCACCCCCGAGGAGCTCGGCGAGCGCCTCGACGCCGCCTACGCCGCGCGCACCCACGGGGAGCTCATGCGCCTGCTCGCCGACCTGCCCGCGGCCCCTGCGCCGCGACGCGAGGATCCCGCCCGCGCCGTCGCGCGCAGGAGGCTGGCGCACCGCGCCGGAGCGGCCGCCATCGCGTCGCTGCTGTGCGTCGCCGTCTGGGCCGCCACGGGCGCCCATGGCTCGTTCTGGCCGATCTGGGTCATGCTCGTCGCGGCCGTCGGCCTCGCGCGCGAGGGCTGGCGCACGCTCGGGCCGGGCGCGGAGCTGACCGACGAGGAGCTGGGGGAGCGCCGGCGGCAGGGGCGGCGCCGGACGCGCCTCTAGGTGCGCGGTGTGGAGGCCGCGGACGTCGAACGTCGGTCCTCCCCCCTCCTGACGTGGGAAGACCGACGTTCGACCGTGCGGGCGACGCCCACAGCGCACGCGCACTAGCCTCCCCTCGCCCGTGGCCATCACCACCGCCGTCGTGCCGGTCGCCGGGCTGGCGACCCGACTGCGCCCGCTCTCGCGCGGCGTGCCGAAGGGGCTGCTGCCGGTCGCCGGGCGCCCCGTGGTGCAGCACATCGTCGACGAGCTCGCAGCGTGCGGGATCGAGCGCGTGGTGCTCGTGACCGGGCGCGGACGCGGCGCCTTCGCGGCGCACTTCGCCGAGGCCCACGGGCCCGAGATGGTGTGCCTCGACCAGCCGCGGCCGCTGGGCCTCGGCGACGCGATCCTGCGCGCCGCCCCCGCCCTCGACGGTCCCTTCGTCATCGCGCTCGGCGATGCGCTGCTCGGCCGCGGCGCCCCGGTGCGCGTCGTCGAGCGACTCGCCGCCGCCGTCCAGGCGGGCGCCGGCGCCGCGGTGGCCGTCGAGGAGGTCGCCGCGCAGGACACGGGCCGCTACGGGATCGTCGCGCCGGCCGGCGACGGCGATCCCTTCGCCATCGCCGGCGTCGTCGAGAAGCCGGCGCCCGAGGCGGCCCCGAGCCGGCTGGCCGTCGCCGGGCGCTACGCGGCGACGCCCGCGCTGCTCGACGCCCTGCGGATCGTCGCGCCCGACGCGAGCGGCGAGGTGCAGCTGGCCGACGCGCTCAACGCGCTGGACGGCGTCGTCGCCACGCGCCTGGCCCCCGGCGAGGAGCGCCTCGACGTCGGCACCGTGCCCGGCTACTGCGCGGCCTTCGTCGAGTTCGCGCTGAGCGACGCGGAGCTCGGCCCGCCCCTGCGCGCCCGGGCCGCGACGCTGCTCGATGGCCTCGAGTAGGGCGTTCGCCCGCGCCGCGCTGGCGGGCAACCCGTCCGACGGCTACGGCGGCGCCGTGCTGGCGCTGTGCGTGCCCGAGCTCGCGGCGCGCGCCACCGCGACCCTCGCGCCCGATCCGCTCAGCGAACCGCCGAGCGCCCTCGTCGACGCCACCATCGCGCGCTTCGGGCGCGGACCGTGCGCGGTGCGCTGGTCGACCACGGTCCCGCGCGAGGTCGGCCTCGGCGGGTCGAGCGCGATCGTCACCGCGACGGTCCGGGCCCTGTGCGCGCTGCACGGCCAGGCGCTGGCGCCTCACGAGCTGGCCGAGATGGTGCTCGCCGTCGAGGCCGAGGACCTCGGCATCGCCGCCGGCCCGCAGGACCGCTACGCCCAGGCCCACGAGGGCCTCGTCCTCATGGACTTCGCGTCCGCGCGCCCGCGCGTGGAGCGTATGGCCCCCGAGCTGCTGCCCGCGCTGTACCTCGCGTGGCGCTCGGACGCGGCCGAGGCGTCGCACGCCGTCCACGGCGGCCTGCGCGAGCGCGCCGGCGAGCCGCGCGTGCGCGCCGCGATGCAGCGGCTCGCCGGCCACGCGCACGCCGCCGCCCGGGCCCTGAACGGCGGCGACCACGGCGCCTTCGCGCAGGCGCTCGACGCCTCGTTCGACGAGCGCGCAGCCCTCCTCGACCTCGATCCGCGCCACGCGGCGATGGTCCGCGCCGCCCGCGCAGCGGGTGCGAGCGCGAACTACGCGGGCTCCGGGGGAGCGATCGTGGGTACCCTGCCGCGTGACGGCCTCGAGCCCGTGGCGCGCGCGTTGCGCGCCCTGGAATGCGAGGTCATGACGCCGAGGCTCCGA
Source organism: Paraconexibacteraceae bacterium (assembly GCA_963757775.1). Taxonomy (GTDB): domain Bacteria; phylum Actinomycetota; class Thermoleophilia; order Solirubrobacterales; family Solirubrobacteraceae; genus JAOPZW01. The sequence goes on from CAVWSH010000001.1 coordinate 508,343, forward strand.
ATCGACGACTAGACTCGGCGACGTCGGACACGATCGACCGAAAGGCAGTCCACCCATGTCAGAGCCAAGCCCTGACGACATCCAGCCGACCGAGCACGAGACGCTCGACCGCATCGCGACGGGGACGGTCAGCATCGTGCCCTTCCTCGCGCTCGGCATCGTCTGCTGGCAGGTGTGGAACTCGCTCCTGCACTGGAGCGACATCGCCGTCTTCGGGATCCTCTACGTCCTCACCGGCTTCGGCGTGACCGTCGGCTTCCACCGGCTCTTCACCCACCGCGCGTTCGCCACCACGCGCTGGCTGCGCGGGGTCCTGGCCGTGTGCGGCTCCGCCGCCATCGAGGGGCCGGTCATCTCCTGGGTGGCCGACCATCGCAAGCACCACGCGTTCGCCGATCAGCCCGGCGACCCGCACAGCCCCCACGTCGATCACGGCGTCGGCTGGCGCGGCGCCCTGCGCGGCCTCGGCCACGCGCACATGGGCTGGCTCTTCCTGCACACCCAGCGCGGGTCGCGCAAGCGGTATGCGCCCGACCTGCTCGCCGACCCGGTCGTGCGCTTCGTCGATCGCACCTTCCTCTACTGGGCCATCGGCGGCCTCGGCACGGCGTTCGGGCTGGGCTGGCTCATAGGCGGCACCTTCACCGCCGCGCTCACCGGCCTGCTGTGGGGCGGCGCCGTGCGGCTGCTCGTCCTGCACCACGTGACCTTCTCGATCAACTCGCTGTGCCATTTCTTCGGACGCCGGCGCTTCGAGACCGGCGACGAGTCGCGCAACCTCGCATGGCTCTCGCTGCTGTCCTTCGGCGAGGCATGGCACAACAACCACCACGCCTTCCCGACCTCCGCGGCCCACGGGATGCGCTGGTACGAGCTCGACACCTCCAGCCTGCTCATTCGCGGCCTCGAGCGCGTCGGGCTCGCGTGGGACGTCGTACGCATCGATCCGGCACGCCAGCAGAAGAAGCTGCTGGCCGACACCGCGTAGACGTTGGCCCTCGCGAAGACCGCTCCCCTGCGCGCCGCGCTGGCGCAGGCGCTCCCCGAGCGCCCGTTCAGCGTCGGCTTCTGGGACGGCACCGAGGTGCCGGCGACGGCCCCCGGGCCGCGCTTCACGGTGCGCTCGCCGCGCGCCGTCGCCCACGCGCTCTACGCCCCCGGCCAGCTCGGCCTCGGCCGGGCCTACGTGTCCGGCGAGCTCGACGTCGACGACATGGACGCGACGATCGCCCTGCTGCAGACCTGGACGCCGCCCACCCTCGACCGGGCGGCCAAGGCCCGCCTCGCCCTCGCCGCGGCGCGGGCGATGGGCCTCGAGCGCCCGCCGGCGCGGCCCGCATCAGAGCTCGTGCCCGAGGGGCGCCGGCACTCGATCGCCCGCGATCGCCGCTCGGTGCGCCACCACTACGACCTGCCGGCGGAGTTCTTCGCGCTCTTCCTCGACGAGTCGATGACCTACAGCTGCGCGGTGTTCTCGCGCGGGGCGACCACGCTCGAGGAGGCCCAGGAGACCAAGCTCGAGCTCGTCTGCACCAAGCTGGGCCTCAAGCCGGGCGAGCGCCTGCTCGACGTCGGCTGCGGATGGGGCAGCTTCGCCGTGCACGCCGCGGTCAACCACGGCGTCCAGGTCACGGGCATCACGCTGTCAGGCCCCCAGGCCGAGCGGGCTCGCGCGCGCGCCGAGGAGGCCGGCGTCGCCGACCGCGTCGACATCCGCGTTCAGGACTGGCGCGAGCTGGCCGGGGAGCGCTTCGACGCGATCGCCTCGATCGGCATGGTCGAGCACGTCGGCAACGTCCAGATCGACGCCTACGCCCAGCGCCTGCGCGACCTGCTCGAGCCCGAGGGGCGCCTGCTCAACCACGGCATCGCCCGCGTGCGCCACGGCGACCCCGAGGCGGGACCGTTCTCGGAGCGCTACGTCTTCCCCGACGCCGCCCCGCTGCACGTCGGGCGCGTGCTGAGCGCTTTCGAGCGCGCCGGCCTGCCGGCCGACCACATCGAGGGCTTTCAGTCCGACTACGCCGAGACGCTGCGCCACTGGGCGACGCGCCTCGACGAGAATCTCGACCGGGCGCTCGAGCTGGCCGGGCCCGAGCGCGTGCGGATCTGGCGCCTGTACCTGCGCGCCGCACGAGCGGGCTTCACCACGGGCTTCACCTCGATCTACCAGGTCCGCGCGGCGCCGCACGGCGTCGTCCTGCCGCCCGTCGGCGCCGAGAGCGCCGCGGTGAGCGCCTAGCCGCCGCAGTCGTCCGCAGCGCGCTCGGCGCGCCGCGATATGGGGTGCATATGCAAGGGCATTGCAACCCGTGGCCCTGGGTATTGCGCGGTCGACGCACACCCGTGAGGGCACAGGAGGGAGAGCCATGGCGACGCGCTCGAACCGCGGTTCGCGCTCGAACCGTGCCAACGGACGGGCTTCGTCCGAGGCCAAGCGGTCCGAGAAGGACCTGCCGGACTACTCGATGATCGATCCCAAGGAGATCGAACAGGCGATCGACGTCTACGTCGATGCCCCGGTCGTCAACGTCGACGAGATCAACTTCGAGCTCGACGACCTGAGGGCGCACCTCGCCGTGCTGGCCGAGGCCGGCCGCTTCGTCGAGCTCAACGTCGGCGCCGGCGTCCGGCTGGGCAAGGTCGAGCTCGAGATCAAGGGCGTCCAGACCCAGGCGCTGCTCGAGGCGCGCCTGCACAACGTGACCGGCATCCTCGCGCGCGTGCTGACCACGCTGGACCGCAACCCCGAGCTGCTCAAGAGCGTCGGCGAGGCGCTGGGCGACGTCGGTGGCGGCGCCCACGACCTGCTCACCGACACGGGCGACGTGGTGAAGAGCGCCGGGAAGGGCGCACAGAGCGCCCTCGGGGACGTCGGCCGCGGCGCCGGGAAGGGCGTGGCCAGCCTGGGCCAGGGCGCAGAGCAGGGCGTCGAGGGCTTGGGACAGGGCGCAGAGCAGGGCGTCGAGGGCTTGGGACAGGGCGCCCAGCAGGGCGTCGAAGGGCTCGGACAGGGCGCCCAGCAGGGCGTCCAAGGGCTCGGCCAAGGCGCCCAGCAGGGCGTCCAAGGGCTCGGCCAAGGCGCCCAGCACGGCGTCCAAGGGCTCGGCCAAGGCGCCCAGCACGGCGTCCAGGACCTCGGGCAGGGAGGCGGTGGTCGCTGATGGCCTCCAAGCCGACATCGCAGCGCTCGTCCTCGCGTCGCGGCCAGAGCGGCGCCTCCCGCAGCCGCAGGGCCTCGTCCGCCGGGCGCCAGCAGGCCGGCCGCAACGGAGACGGGCTGCGCCCGGCGCAGCAGGCGCGCCACGAGATCAACGAGTCCGACCGCGAGTACCGCAAGTACGTGCACGAGGACGAGCAGGACCGGGTCGGGCCGCCCGACGTGCTGCTCGACGTGCCCGAGCTGCGGATCGACACGATCCACTTCGAGCTCGACGACATCGATGCCCACGTGGCCCTCAAGGCCAGGGTCTTGAACCTGGTCAAGCTCAACGTCGGCATCGACCTTCACCTCAGCCGGGTCAAGCTGGACGTCAAGGGCGTGGAGGCCGAGCTGGTGATGAAGGCCCGGCTCGACCACGTCGCCGCGATCGTCGATCGCCTGATGACGAGCCTCGATCGCAACCCCGAGCTGGTCAAGGGACTGAGCCGGGCGGTCTCGGAGGTGGGCAAGGGCGCGGGCGAGGCCGTCGACAAGACGGGCGACGCCGCGAAGGACATCGGCAAGGGCGCCCAGTCGACGCTGAAGGACGTCGGGAGGGGCGCCGGCGAGGCGACGGGCGACCTGGGCGAGGGCGCCGGCCATGCCGTGGGTGACATCGGACAGGGGGCCGGGCAGGCCGTCGGCGACGTCGGCCAGGGCGCCGGGCACGCCGTCGGCGACGTCGGCCAGGGCGCCGGGCAGGCCGTCGGCGACGTCGGCCAGGGCGCCGGGCACGCCGTCGGCGACGTCGGCCAGGGCGCCGGGCAAGCGGTCGGGGACATCGGCCAGGGCGCCGGGCAGGCGGCGGGCAGCCTCGATCAGCTCGTCGGCGGCGTCGGCCAGACGCTCGGCCAGGCCGGCCAGGCGGTCGGCGGCGTCACCCAGGGCGCCGGGCAGGCCGGCCAGGCGCTCGGCGGCGCCGGGCAGGGCCTGCTCCCGGGCGGGGACGGCAGCGCGCAGCAGGCGCAGTCCAACGGCGCGCCCCCGGCCGCGGCCAAGCCGAGCGCGCTGGCCAAGGAGATGGCGAAGGTCGTCGCCCGCGAGATCGGTCACGCGGCGTCGGAGGAGGCGCGTGATCTCGGGCTCGCCGCCACGCGCAAGGTGCGCGAGCTCGGCGAGCGCCGCGAGCAGCGCCGCGCCGAGAAGTACAAGGCGACCGAGGCGGCCGTTCGCATCGCCGACGAGCTGGGCGTCGACCTCACCGAACTCCACGGCACCGGCAGCGAAGGCCGCATCACGGTGAGGGACGTGCGCGAGGCACAGGAGGCGTGATGGATCGCGAGCCGGACGTCGAGATCGCGGCGCTCGCCCGAGCGGACGAGGTGCGCTTCGAAGGCAAGCCGCAGGTCGGCGTGCGCGCGTACTCCAATGCCCCGGCGAGCGCCGAATCGGTCTCCGAGCGCGAGAACCTGCCCGACGAGATGCAACCCGGAGTCACCTACCGCAACGTCTCGGTGCGCTGGCGACTGGCCGCGCGCCTGGACGATCCAGAGTGAAACAGGAGGAAGCCATGGCCCAGTCCAACCGCAGCACCAAGAGCACCGCGAGCCCCGGCAAGCGATCGGCGAGCGCGTCGAAGCCCCGCGCGAGCCGCGCGGCGAAGCCCGCCGGCAGCCGGGCGAACGGCTCGACCCCCAAGCGCAAGCCGGCGAGCACGAGCGCCAGCCGCAAGCGGTCGACCGCGCGCACGACCGCAGGCCAGAGGCGCGCGACGAACCAGTCGGCCAACGGCAACGGCGCGCTCGACAAGGTCACCGGCGCCGTGACCACCACCGCTCGGAGGGTCCGTGTGCCCGCTCTCGCCGGTGGGGCCGCGGCCGCGGCGGCGGCGGTGGCCGGCGGCGCCCTGGTCAAGCGCCAGCTCGCGCCCAAGCGGCGCAAGGTCCTGGGCGTGACGGTGCCCCGGCCCAACGTCGATGGCCTGCTCTCGGGCGGGCTGGACCTCAAGCCGATGGCCAAGGGGATCGCGAAGGCGGGCAAGCGCGTCGCGAAGACCAGCCAGCAGCTGAGGAAGCTCTCCGACGACGTGGAGCAGGTCGGCAGGACGGCCCAGAAGGTGGGCGACTCGCTCTCCTAGTCCGAGGGTCGCCGACGACCCGGGCCGCGCCTGCCGGGCGGCTCGCTTCGCCATATGATTGTCGGACAATGTCGACTGCCCAGACCGACGCCGCAACGACGACCCCGCCCGAGCCCGATCTCACGCCCGATGAGCTGATCGCGCGCGCGATCGCCCTGCGGCCCGAGCTCATCGAGCACCAGGCCGACGCCGAGGCGCGGAGCTTCTACTCCGAGCAGATGCACCAGAAGTTCCTCGACGCCGGCTTCTACCGCACCTACATCCCGCGTCGCTACGGGGGCTACGAGTTCGACGTCAAGACCATGACGCGCCTGCAGCTCGAGCTGGCGCGGGGCGACATGTCGACCGCGTGGTGCGTGGGCCTGGCCAGCAACCACGCGCTGCAGGTCGCGTCGTGGTTCCCCGAGGAGGCGCAGGCCCAGGCGCTGGGCGACGGCACCTTCCGCGCCGCGTCGGTGGCCGCGCCCACCGTGGCCGCGACGCCGGTCGACGGCGGCTGGGAGCTCAACGGCACCGTCGCCTACTGCTCGGGCATCCCCTACTCCAACTGGTACGTCGGCCAGGCGATCATGCCCGGCAAGCAGGACAACGGCGAGCCGCGCGTGATGCTCTTCATGGCGCCCGAGACCGAGTGGGAGATGCTCGACGACTGGGGCACGTCGCTGGGCCTGAAGGGCAGCGGCTCGCACAGCATCCGCTTCGAGGGCGCGCGGCTGGCGCCCCACCTCGTGCTCGAGGACACGAACATGATCGACGTGGACCCGAGCACCACGCCGGGCCTCGCGCTGCACGGCAACCCGCTCTACTGCGGGCGCGCGCTGTGCGTCTTCACCATGTCGGTCGCCGGGCTCGTGGTCGGCGGCGCCTACAACGCCCTCGACGAGTACGAGAACTGGATGCGGGCCAAGACCACGCCGCTGCCGCCCTTCATCAAGCGCACGGGGGACCCCGACTTCCAGCGCTGGTACGGCTCGGCGGCGGCCAAGATCGGCATGGCCGAGGCGGCGCTCATGAACTGCGCCGACCAGCACATGGAGCGCTGCCGCCAGCAGGCCTCGGGCGAGCGGCCGTACACGTGGGAGGACGACCTCTACATCTCGACGATCGCGCGCGAGGCGATCCTCTTCGCCTGGGAGGCCGTCGAGCACGATCTCTACCGCACCATCGGCTCGAGCGCGGCCAACGCGGGCCAGCGCTTCGAGCGCGTCTTCCGCGATCTGGCCATGGCGGCCGGCCATCGCAACTCGATGATGCGCGACCCGCTCGTGCGCCAGCTCGCGCAGCTGCGACTGGGCGTCGTGCCGGCCGGGATGCAGCGATGAGCGTCGCCGACGAAGGCTACGAGCGCGGCCTGGCCACCCGGCGCGAGGTGCTCGGCGACGAGCACGTCGATCGCTCGCTGCGCTCGGCCACGGAGTTCACGAGCGTGGCGCAGGAGTTCGTGACCGAGTACTGCTGGGGCGCCGTGTGGACGCGCCCGGGACTCGATCGGCGCACGCGCAGCCTGATCAATCTCGGGATGCTCACGGCGCTGGGCCGCATGCACGAGTTCCGCGCGCACGTGCGCGGCGCGGTCAACAACGGCTGCACGACCGATGAGATCCGCGAGACGCTGCTGCAGGCCACGGTCTACTGCGGCGCCCCGGCGGGCCTCGAGTCCTTCCGCGAGGCCCAGGTCGTGCTCGACGAGCTGGCCGCCGAGCGCGACGGCGCGCCCGCCTAGGCCCGCGCCTCGGCGGCGGCCATCGCCTCGAAGACCGTGCGCGCCGCCTGGTTGACGTGGTGCACGCAGGCGGCCGCGGCGGCCTCGCCGTCGCGGCGCTCGAGCGCCTCCACGATCGCGCGCACCTCCTCGACGGTCTGCGCCGCGCGCCCGGGCTGACTGAGCGACGCGGCCCGCAGCACGGTCACGCGTGCCTGCAGGCTCTCCACGAGGCTCTGGATGGTGGCGTTGGCCGCCCCCTCGAACAGGGCCTCGTAGAAGCGGCGCTTGGCCTCGAGCATCGCGTGGCTGTTGGGACGGCCGGACTGCGCGCGGCGCTCGATGCCCTCGAAGGCGCGGCGCAGCGCCCGCCGATGCACGTCGGTCGCGCGTTCGGCGAACTGCCGCGCGGCCATGCCCTCGAGCATGGCCCGGACCTCGTAGAGCTCGGCGGCGCGCTGCACCGAGGGCGAGGCGACGACCGTGCCCTTGTGGGGCACGGTGGTGACCAGGCCCTCGGCCGCGAGCTGGCGCAGCACCTCGCGGATCGTCGTGCGCGAGACGCCGGTCTGCTCGATGAGCTCGCGCTCGACGAGGTGCTGCTCGGGCTTGAGGCGCATCTCCACGATGGCCCGGCGGAGCTGCTCGGCGACCTGTTCGCGGACGGGAGCCGCCACGCGGTCGACCTGCACCGCGAGGCCACCCACGCCCGCGAGGCTGTTGCTCGCCCGCTTGGCCACGTGGACGGCAGCCTATGAGGCCTGTGACGCCCCGAGCCCGATCGGGCAGCTCACGCCGGTCCCGCCCAGGCCGCAGTAGCCGTGGGGGACCTTCGCGAGGTACTGCTGGTGGTAGTCCTCGGCGTAGTAGAACTGGCCGAGCGGCGCGATCTCGGTCGTGATCTCACCGTAGCCGGCCTCGCGCAGACGCTCCGAGAACGCGGCCTTGGTGCGCTCCGCGGCCTCGCGCTCGGCCTCGGTGCTGTAGAGGATGGCCGAGCGGTACTGGGTGCCGACGTCGTTGCCCTGGCGCATGCCCTGGGTCGGGTCGTGGTTCTCCCAGAAGAGCTTGAGCATCTCCTCGTAGCTGGTCTTGGAGGGATCGAAGACGGCGAGCACGGCCTCGGTGTGACCGGTGCGCGCCGAGCAGACCTCCTCATAGGTGGGGTTGGCGGTGTGGCCGCCGGCGTAGCCGACCGCCGTGGTCCACACGCCGTCGGCCTGCCAGAAGACGCGCTCGGCGCCCCAGAAGCAGCCCATGCCGACCACGATCTGCTGGAAGCCCTCGGGCCACGGGGGCGTCAGCGGGTTGCCGAGCACCTCGTGGCGCGCGGGGACGGGAATCGCCTGGTCGCGGCCGGGGAGAGCGTCCTCGGCGGCAACCGGCTTGGTCTTTGACTTATCGAAGAGAAACATCACTCTTCACTGTACGCCGAGAGGGTGCTTCGTTACTACGCCCAGACGGGCGTTTGGGCTATCGGCGCGAGGCGATGAAGAAGTAGATGAGCTGGCCGATCGAGGCGGCCAGCGCGGCGATGTAGGTGAGGGCCGCGGCGCGCAGGACCTTGCGCGCTCCGTCGAGCTCGGCGGTGCCCAGCAGGCCGCCGCCCTCCAGCGCAACGACCGCGCGGTGCGAGGCGTCGAACTCCACCGGCAGGGTCACGAGCTGGAAGACCACGACGGCGAGGAAGAGCACGAGCCCGACGTTGACCAGCCCGGTCGAGCCGAGGATCAGGCCCAGGAAGGCCGGGAAGATCCACAGCTGCGAGCCGATCGAGGCCGCGGGGACGAGCGTGGCGCGAATCTTCATCGGCGCGTAGCCACGCGCGTCCTGCACCGCGTGGCCGGCCTCGTGGGCCGCCACGCCGAGCGCGGCCACGGTGGCCGCCCCGCCGACGTCCTGGCTGAGGTTCAGCGTCTTCGTGCGCGGGTCGTAGTGGTCGGAGAGCTGCCCGGCGACGGGCCGGATGCCCACGCCCGTCACGCCCGAGTTGCGCAGCACGGCGTCGGCGGCCTGCGCGCCGGTCATGCCGCTCGCCGTCGCCACCTGGCTGTAGCGCTTGAACGTGCTCTTGACCTGGAACTGGGCCCACAGGCCGAAGAGCAGAGGCACGACGGTGCAGATGAGGAAGACGTACGTGAGAGACACGGAGATCACTCTAGCCCGGTGCGCGTCAGGGACATGTCAGGATTGGCCGGGTGACCGACGCGCCGTCGTGGTGGTGGGCCGACCTCGGCGGCCTCCCCGCGCCCCGCCCCGCCCTCGACGGCGACCGCGAGGCCGACGTCTGCGTCGTCGGTGCCGGCTACACCGGCCTGTGGGCGGCCTACGAGCTGCTGCGAGCCGACCCCGCGCTCTCCGTCGTCGTCCTCGAGCGCGAGGTGGCGGGCTTCGGCGCCTCGGGGCGCAACGGCGGCTGGGTCCTCGGCGAGATCTCCACGGGTTCGCGCCAGCGCGAGGCGGCCGGCGAGGCCGCGGTCGCCGCCCTCGAGCGCGCGATCCAGGAGACGGTCGACGAGGTCGGCGCGGCCTGCGCGCGCGAGGGCATCGACTGCGACTTCGTCAAGGGCGGCTCGCTGACCGTCGCGCAGACCGAGCCCCAGCGCGCGCGCCTGCGCGAGGCGCCGCGCGGCGAGCTGCTCGACGTCGACGAGGCCGCGGCGCGGGTGCGCGTCGCCGGCCTGCGCGGCGCGCGCTACACGCCGCACTGCGCGCGGGTGCAGCCGGCGAAGCTCGTGCGCGGCCTGGCGGCCGCGGTCGAGCGCCACGGCGCGACGATCTACGAGGGCACCGCGGCCGTCGACATCGCGCCGCGCGCCGTCCGGACCGCCTCGGGCACCGTGCGCGCGCGCTGGGTCGTGCGCGCCACCGAGGGCTACACGGCGGCGCTGCCCGGCCTCGAGCGCGCGCTGCTGCCGCTCTCGAGCTCGATGATCGTCACCGAGCCGCTGGACGACGCGACGTGGGCGCGGATCGGCTGGGCGGGCTGCGAGACCCTCGACGACGCCGCCCACGCCTACATCTACGCGCAGCGCACGGCCGACAGGCGGATCGCCATCGGCGGGCGCGGGCGCCCGTACCGCTTCGGCTCGGGCACCGACCGCGCCGGCGAGATCCCCGACGCGACGGTCCGCCAGCTGCGCGCCCGGCTGACCCGACTGTTCCCCGTGCTGCGCGACGTGCGCCTCGACGGCGCGTGGACCGGCGTCTTCGGCGTCGCGCGCGACTGGGCGGCGGCGGTGCACTGCGACCGCGACAGCGGCCTGTGCTGGGCCGGCGGCTACGCGGGCGAGGGCGTCGCCGCCGCCAACCTCGCCGCCCGCACCCTGCGCGACCTCATCCTCGACCGCGACACCGAGCTCGCCCGGCTGCCGTGGGTCGGCCACCGCGCGCGCGGCTGGGAGCCCGAGCCGCTGCGGTGGCTGGCCGTCCAGACGGTCTACGGCGCGTTCAGGGCCGCCGATGCGCTCGAGGACCGGACAGGTCGCTCCTCGTGGCTGGCGGGTGCGGCGGGGGCGCTGGCGGGGCGCTGAGGTCTCGTCTGCCGTTGCGGCGCTCGCGGCGCCTGCGACCGGCATCACCGAGGGGAAGGGAGAGCTGGAGGGCGGTTCGCGACGCGCGCCGTCGTCCTCAATCGCGTGCGCCCTGCGGGTGCAATCGCGCGTGTTCCACAACACCGCTGGAGCCGCCCGGCGTCGAACGTCGGTCCTACCCCGTCCAGAGGTGGGAAGACCGACGTTCGACCGCCAGACCGGGAGCCGCCGGCTCGCGCGGAGCCGCTCGGGCCGCGAGCGCCGCTCACTCCCTTGATGCCCGGCACCTCGTCGAGCAGGGGACCGAGCTCGGCCGACAGCGTCGGGTCGACCGCGTTGTAGACGGGGATGGAGCCGACACGGGTCTGCGTCAGCGCGAAGCGGCCGTTGGTGCCGTCGCGAGGTAGGTCGCCATGGGGTCACTCTCGTGCCACACCTCCTCAGCGCTTCGCGCGGCGTGACGATGGCTCCTGGCCCGCGCGCCGGTACGAGGCGGGGCGGCCGTCGACGAGCAGCAGGCTGATGTCGAAGCCGCACAGGTCGAGGTCGAAGCGCGTAAGCGGCTGCGTGGCGCGCGCGAAGATGGCCGCCGTCGCGTCGAGCCGGGCGCTCGCCCGGTCGTAGCCGAGCGCCAGCCCCGCGGGCGCCCCGGCCGCGGGTGCCATGTTCGTGCCAGGCTGGCCGGCCCCCGCGCAGGTGCTGCGAACGCCGCGCGGGGTTCGCGGTCTACGTCGCCGGCGCGCGTGCAGGCCCAGAGCCCTCCCCGGGCGCCGACCCGGGCTCGGGCATCACCGGTCGGGCCAGCGCCCAGAAGACCAGCAGCCCGCCCACGACGAGCATGGCCAGCCCGGTCCACAGGTTCACGTTGATCCCGGCCGCCTTGTTCTTGACCTCGTCGCTGCCCACGATGCCGACGACGGCGAGGATCACCCCGTAGAGGAGGAAGAGGCCTCCGATGATGCGGCGGATGTCGAAGCGGTTGGCGATCCGCGCCGTCCGGATCTCGTCCTCGGTGGCGCCGGCGGAGGGCGTCTGCGGCCCGCGAAACGGCTGCTCATGCTCGGTCATGGCCTCGCTCTCCTAGATGAAGATGATGTTCAGGATCACGACGAGGCCGATGGCCACGCCGCCCAACAGCCACACGGAGCGGTACCAGGCGTCGTCGGCTGGGTCGTGCTCCTCTGGGTCCTCTTCCTTGCGGGTCAGGCCCCACACCAGCCCGCGCAGCTCTTCGTCTGGTTTGGGCGCCGTCACCAACGTCACGCCGACGGTCACGATCGCGTCGGCCGCGAAGGCGATGATCGCGCCCCAGAAGCTCGCCGCGAGCTGGGAGCCGAGGTCGATGGTTCCCCACGAGTAGAGCTCATGCGTGATGAAGGCGCCGAAGAACCCCGCGATCAGCCCCCAGAACCCCGCCCACGGCGTCGTGCGCTTCCAGAACATCGCGATGATGAACGTGGCGAACAGCGGCGCGTTGAAGTAGCTGAACAGCAGCTGGACGTAGTTCATGATGTTGTCGTAGCCCTTGGCGATGAACGCCGTGGCCACGGAGATGAGCAGTCCGCCTGCCGTCGCAAAGCGCCCGACCCGCAGGTAATAGGCCTCGTCGCGGTCCTTGACCACGTAGGACTGCCACAGGTCGTACGTGAAGACCGTGTTGAACGACGTCACGTTCGCCGCCACCCCCGCCATGAAGGCCGCCAGCAGGCCGGTCACGGCGAGGCCCAGCATGCCCTCGGGGAAGTACTTGCCGATGAGCAGCGGGATCGCGTTGTTGTACTGCAGGTCCGGGTTCTTGCCGCCCAGCCCCTTGACCGACACGAGGGCGACGAGCCCGGGGATGATCGTCAGCGCCGGGATGAAGATCTTCGGATAGGCGCCGATCAGCGGCGTGCGCCGGGCGGCCGAGAGGTTCTTGGCCGAGAGCGCGCGCTGGACCTCGGCGAAGTTGGTCGTCCAGTAGCCGAAGCTGAGCACGAAGCCGAGGCCGAAGACGATCGCGATCCAGTTGGCGTCGATGGGGTTGGTGACGCTGCCGATGCCGAGCCCCTGCCACGCGTGCAGGCCGCCCTCCTTCAGCGCCGAGCCCTTGACCTTGTCCTGCAGGCCGCTCCATCCGCCCATGTCGTGCAGCGCGATGAGCGTCAGCGGGAGCAGCGACGCGACGATGATGAAGAACTGCAGGACCTCGTTGTAGATCGCCGACGTCAGACCGCCGAGCGTGATGTAGGCCATGACGATGAGCGCGGCGACGATGATCGCCGTCGAGATCGACCACCCGAGCATGAGGTGGACGATCAGCGCGAGGGCGAAGAGGTTGACGCCCGCGATCAGCACCGTGGCCACCGCGAAGGTGCTCGCGTTGAGCGCGTGCGTCGGCTCGTTGAAGCGCAGGCGCAGGTACTCGGGCACCGAGCGGACCTTCGCCCCGTAGTAGAAAGGCATCATCACGATGCCCAGGAAGACCATCGCCGGGACGGCGCCGATCCAGTAGAAGTGGACGGTGGCGACGCCGTACTGGGCGCCGTTGGCAGCCATGCCGAGGATCTCCAGCGCGCCGAGGTTGGCGGCGACGAAGGCCAGTCCGGTGATCCACGCGGGCAGCGACCGCCCGGAGAGGAAGAAGTCGATGTCGGTCTTCACCGACATCCGGGCCACCACGCCGATTCCGAGAACGACCAGAAAGTAGATCGCCAGGATCGCGTAGTCGAGGGCACTGGCATCGAGACGGAGCATGCGGCGATCATTCCCGCTGGCGCCCCGGCGCTCACCCAGGTTCCCGTGCGGACAGCGGACGTCGGACGGCGCGGGCCGGTTGGCGCGGGATGAGATGATCGCTGCACCCGAGCCTCTCACCGCTTGCCACTCCACGTCCCGCGCGCCGCACCCGACCGTCCCCATTGGGGCGCCCACGTGATCCGGGCCGCGCACGCGGCCGGCATCGCCGTGCTGCTCGCGATCGCCCTCACCTCCACGGGCTGCGGCGGGGGCAAGCACTGGACCGCGCGCGACGTCCCCCAGGAGTACCCGACGATCCAGGCGGCCGTCGACGCCGCGCAACCCGGCGACCTCGTGCGCGTCGGCCCCGGCACCTACCGCGAGCAGGTGGTGGTCGGGCCGGGCAAGCGCGACATCGTCATCCGCGGGACCGACCGCAACCGCGTCATCCTCGACGGCGGCGGGGGCACGCGCTTCAACGGCATCGCGGTGCACGCCAACGGCATCGCCGTCGAGAACCTCACCGTCCGCGGCTACGCCTCCGACGGCATCGTCTTCACCCCGCCCAGGGACGTGCCCGACCAGCTCAACGGCTGGCGGGCGAGCTTCGTCACCGCCGCCGACAACGGCCTGCACGGGATCGAGGCGCTGCGCGCGCGCGGAGGCACCATCGACCACGTCCTCGCCTCGGGCCACGGCGCCGCCGGCTTTCGCATCGGCAACTGCCGGCCGTGCGACTCGCTGGTCACCGACAGCGTGGCCGAGCGCGGCATGGCCGGCTTCGAGGGCTCGGACTCCGGCGGCAACGTCGTCGTCGCGCACTCGCTCTTCCGCCAGAACCGCGTCGGCGTGCTGCTCGTCTCCGCCGGCGAGGAGCCGCCCTTCCACCAGCAGGACACGACGGTCGTCGGCAACGTGATCGAGGACAACGCCAACGCCTTCGCGCCCGGGCGCGGCGAGGGCTTCGGCGTGGGCGTCCTCGTGCGCGGCGGGCGCCGCGACGGGCTGGCGCGCAACCGCATCACGGGCCATCCCGGAGCCGGCGTGCTGCTCACGGCCTCCGACGACGCGCCGGCCGCCGAGGACAGCGTGCAGGGCAACGTCCTGCAGGACAACGGCGTCGACCTCGCGCTCGCCCCGCGCGCCGGGCAGCGCACCTCGAAGGGCTCGTGCTTCGCCCAGAACCGCTTCCGCACCTCGCTGCCGAGCAACATCGAGAAGGCGCTGCCGTGCCAATCCGACGTCCCGCTGCGCGCGACCGACCCGACGCTGCCGATGGCCCCGCCGGGCGACGACTGGCGCACCGTGCGCCTACCCGCGCCGCAGCCCTCGCTGCCCGACGCGGACACGGTCAAGCCCAAGCCGGCGCGCCGCCCGGGGCGCATCGACGTGGCCCGCGTGGGCGTCCCTGATCAGGGCTGACGGGCTCAGTGGACGAGGACCTTCAGCAGCACGATCAGTAGGCCGAGGGCGCCGTTGACGATGCCCACGACGGCGACTCCGACCCCCGAGAGGTTCAGGCGGCGCCCGGCGAGGATGCCGTAGCCGAACAGCTCGGCGACGCCGACGCAGATGGCGATGGTCACCGCGGTGTGGGTCTCCACGAGCCCGATGACCCCCAGCAGCAGGCAGAGCACGGGCAGCAGCGACGCCTCGACCAGAGGCCACTCGCCGCGCGCCGCGGTGGCGACGTTGGCGAGCGTCGGCACCCCCGACCCGCCCTCCACGCGATTGCCGAGCACCTCCGCGTACACGTGGGCGACCCAGAACACGAAGGTCGTCGCCAACACGCCCGCGATGAGCTGCGCCGAGGTCACGCTGTCGTCGTGCGAGAGGGCCGTGATGACGGCCATCACGAGGATCGTCCCGTAGATCGCGCGCGCGGGGTTCGCGTGCTCGGCGGCCAGCGGATGTGGAGGGGTGTCGCTCATGGGCACTAGCTTCCCTGGTATGCACGCGCTCCGCGAGGACATCCGCAACGTGGCGATCGTGGCCCACGTCGACCACGGCAAGACGACGCTGGTCGACGCCATGCTCTGGCAGTCCGGAGCCTTCCGCGCCAATCAGGACGTCAACGAGCGCGTCATGGACTCGATGGATCTCGAGCGCGAGAAGGGCATCACGATCCTCGCCAAGAACACCTCGGTCCGCCACCGCGGGGTGAAGCTCAACATCGTCGACACGCCCGGCCACTCCGACTTCGGCGGCGAGGTCGAGCGCGCGCTGACGATGGTCGACGGCGTCCTGCTGCTGGTCGACGCCAGCGAGGGCCCGTTGCCCCAGACGCGCTTCGTCCTGCGCAAGGCCCTCGAGGCCCACCTCCCGGTGATCCTCGTCGTCAACAAGGTCGACCGGCCGGACGCGCGCATCGCCGACGTGATCGACGAGGTCTACCAGCTGTTCCTCGACCTCGACGCGACCGAGGAGCAGATCGAGTTCCCGATCGTCTACTGCAACGCGCGGGCGGGCCAGGCGTCGCTGATCGAGGGCGAGCCCGGGACCGACCTCGGTCCCCTGCTGGACCTGCTGCTCGAGCGCATCCCGGCGCCCGCGTACGACACCGACCACCCGCTGCAGGCGCTCGTCACCAACCTCGACGCCTCGCCGTACGTCGGGCGCCTGGCGCTGTGCCGCGTGCGCCACGGCACCATCCGCCGCGGCCAGGCGATCGCCTGGTGTCGCGCGAACGGGTCGATCGAGCGCGCGCAGGTGGCCGAGCTCTACGTCACCGACGCCCTGGACCGCGTGGACGCCGAAGAGGCCTCGGCGGGGGAGATCATCGCCGTCGCGGGGATCGCCGAGGTGACGATCGGCGAGACCCTGGCCGACCCCGACGACCCGCTCCCGCTGCCGGTCATCACCGTCGACGAGCCGTCGCTGTCGGTGACCATCGGCGTGAACACCTCGCCGCTGGCGGGCAAGGAGGGCGACAAGCTCACGGCGCGCCAGATCCGCGCGCGCCTCGACCAGGAGCTGGTGGGCAACGTGTCGCTGCGGGTGCGCGACACCGACCGCCCCGAGGTGTGGGAGGTCCAGGGCCGCGGCGAGCTGCAGCTGGCCATCCTCGTCGAGCTCATGCGCCGCGAGGGCTTCGAGCTCACCGTCGGCCAGCCGCAGGTGCTCACCCGCGAGATCGACGGGCGCGTGCACGAGCCGGTCGAGAGCCTGGCCATCGACGTGCCCGAGGACTACGTCGGCGTCGTCACCCAGCTGCTCGCCCTGCGCAAGGGGCGCCTGGAGCAGATGGTCAACCACGGCACCGGCTGGGTGCGGATGGAATACCGCGTCCCGGCCCGCGGCCTCATCGGCTTTCGCACCGAGTTCCTCACCGAGACGCGCGGCACCGGCCTGCTGCACCACGTCTTCGACCGCTGGGAGCCGTGGGCGGGCGAGCTGCGCACGCGCCCGACCGGCGCCCTGGTCTCCGACCGCCGCGGGCGCACCGCGCAGTTCGCGCTGATGAACCTCCAGGAGCGAGGGACGCTCTTCGTGGGACCGGGGGACGAGGTCTACGAGGGCATGGTCGTGGGCGAGAACGCCCGCGCCGACGACCTCGACGTCAACGCCACGCGCGAGAAGCACCTGACCAACATCCGCTCATCGACCGCGGACGTCCTCGTCCGCCTCGTCCCCCACCGCACCCTGTCGCTCGACCAGGCCCTCGAGTTCCTGCGCGACGACGAGTGCGTCGAGGCCACGCCCGAGAGCGTGCGCCTGCGCAAGGTCGTGCTCGACAAGACCGACCGCGTGAAAGTGGCGCGGCGGGCGCGCAGTGGGGCGGCCGGCTGACGTTGAACCTCGCGGGCGGTGCGCTGACACCGTCCGTCGACGGCCGTTGACGACGAGCGGTAGGAGTGGCTGAATCCTGGCCGCCGCGACGGATCCACGGGCGGCCACATCCATCCTTGAGAGGGGTCGCATAGCAGGGCCAGCAGGACGCCGATCCCAAGAGACGCGACCGACTGCAACGCGGCCGGCCCGGCCTCGACGCGGTTCGTGCGCGTAGCCGAGGCGCAGGCCTTCGGCGCCAACTCGTCGGCGCGGGGCTGACCTCACCGGTCGAACGTCGGTCCTGCCACGTCAGGGCGTGGCACGACCGACGTTCGACCTTCGGGAGGCGCGGCCGCCGGGGTGGGCGGCCGCGCCCGGCCTCGCCGGTAGCGTGCCGCGGCGATGGCGCAGTGGCGCAAGGATTGGCCGGCCGCGGTCGCCGTGGCCGCCCTCGCCGGCGCGGCGACGCTGGTGCTGCCGGCCACGCTCGGCTACGACGCGTGGGCGTGGACGGTGTGGGGGCGCCAGCTCGCGCATCTCGACCTGGACACCACCGCCGGGCCGTCGTTCAAGCCGCTGCCGGTCCTGGCCCTCGCGCCGCTGTCGGTCCTCGGCGGCGCGACGCCGGTGGTGTGGATGGGGCTCATGCGCGCCGCGGCGGTGCTCTCGCTCCTGCTCGCCTACCGTCTCGGCGTTCGGCTGGCCGGCCCGCCGGCCGGAGCGGTCGCCGCGCTCGGCCTCGCGCTGAGCGCCGACCTCTACCGCACCGCGCTGCTGGGCTCCGCGGAGCCCGTGCTCATCGCGCTCACGCTCGGTGCCGCCGACCGTCACCTGGCCGGCCGGCGCGACTGGGCGCTCGTCCTCGTCGCGCTGGCCGGGCTCATCCGGCCCGAGGCGTGGGTCCTGCTCGGCGCCTACGGCGTCTTCGTGTGGCTGCGCGAGCCCGGGCTGCGCCCGCTGGCCGCGGCCGCCGTGATCCTGCCGCCGGTGCTGTGGCTGGGCATGGACTGGATCGGCTCGGGCGACCCATTGCACGCCGGCTCGACCGCGACCTCGGCCACCGAGGGCAGTGCCGCCAACGCCAAGGTGCCGGCCTTCGAGGTCGTGCGCCGCGCGGCGGACGCGGTCATCCTCCCCACGCTGATCCTCGCCGCCGTCGCCGTGGCCCTCGCGGTCCGGCGCCGCGATCGGGCGGTCCTGTCGCTCGCCGCGCTGGCCCTGGGCTGGATCGCGGTGGTGGCGATCATGGCCGAGGTCGGCTTCACCGGCACCCGGCGCTACCTGGCGGCGCCCGCCGCCGCGCTGTGCGTCGTCTCGGGCGTCGGGCTCGTGTGGCTCCTCGACGCCGTCCGCGAGCGCGGCGCCCGGATCGCGGTGGGGATCGCCGTCGCGCTCCTCGCCCTCGCGCCCGCGCTGCTGCGCGCCCGCGAGGACGCGCGGATGCTCAGCGTCGCGCGCAGCCAGGCCGACCAGCGCCACGAGCTCGTGCGCGCGGTCGACCGCGCCGGCGGCCGCGCAGTCGTGCTGAACCGGGGACGCCCGGCCGTCAACCCGTGGCTGCAGACGGCGCTGGCCTGGGAGCTCGACGTGCCGCTGTCGGGGGTGCAGGCGACGTGGTCGTCCTCGCGCCGGCACCCGCATTGGGCTCCGCCGGCGCTCGTCTTCCGCGCTCCCGCGCGCCTGGCCGGACCGCGTCCGGCCATCCCGAGCGGCGTCCACACCGTGGTCGTCACCCGCTCGGGGCGCTGGCGCGTGCTGCGCGCCGCGGCGTGAGCGAGCGCAGGCGCTACCGTTGAGGCAGATGGAGCTCGTCGAGGAACGCCCCAACGTCGAGTTGCGGCGTGGGCCCGACGGCCGCTCGATCGTCGTCCTCTCCTTCCCCTACGACCCGCACATCGTGGCGAGCGTGCGGAGCATTCCGCAGCGGCGCTTCGACTGGGACACGCGCGAGTGGTGGGCGCCGGTGGACGACTGGGCGGGAGTCCATGTCGCCGAGGTGCTCGAGCGCTTCCCCGAGCTGACCACCAGCGCGCAGGTCGACGCCTGGCTGGCCGCCATCGAGCGCCGATGGGTCGGCATCGTCACCACCACGCGCCATGACGGACGCGGCTGGTGGGTCCTGCGCACGCGCGCGGGGACGGTGCCCGAGGCGCTGCTCGAGGGCGCCATCGAGCGCGAGGACGGCGCCCTGCTGGCGCCGCTCACGGCGGCCGGGGCCGAGGCGCTGGCCGATCTGCGCGGCGGCACCCGCATGGACGGCGCCGCGCGGCGCGTCATCGCCTCGCTGGAGCGCGGCGAGGACCCGCCGCCCGCGCGGCTCACCGTGAGCGAGACCGTCGACGGGACCTTCCTGCGCCTCGAGGTGCTGTGGGATCCCGACGTCGCCGGCGCCTTCGACGCGCTGCCGGGCGCCGTCGGCCCGGGGCACTCGCTGCCGATCGACCCGTGGATCGTCGAGCCGCTCGACGCGTTCCTCGCCCTGCACGACGTGTCCGTCGACGGCTCGGCGAAGGAGACGCTCGAGGAGCTGCGCGCCGAGCACGACGAGGCGCTGAGCGAGATTCGCGCCTCGCGCGCGACGAGCGCCGAGCCCATCGCCGAGACCGCCGCCGTGCTCGGAGGCGAGCTCGCGCCCTTCCAGTGGGCGGGAGTGCGCTACGTGCTGCGCGCCCGGCGGGCCTTCCTGGCCGACGAGCAGGGCCTGGGCAAGACGGTCGAGGCGCTGGCCGCCCTCGAGGCCGACGACGCCTACCCCGCGGTCGTGGTCTGCCCCGCGTCGCTGAAGCTCAACTGGGAGCGCGAGACGGCCAAGTGGCTGCCGCACCGCTCGGTCGCGATCATCCAGGGGCGGATGCCCGTCCCGCCGACGGCCGAGATCACCATCCTCAACTACGAGGTCGTGGCCGCCCACCGCGAGACGCTCGGGCGCATGCGACCGCGCGCGCTGGTCGTCGACGAGTCGCACCTGTGCAAGAACCCGCAGGCCAAGCGCACCCAGGCCGTGCGGCGCCTGGCCGAGACCGTCGTGCCCGACGGCCTGCGCCTGGCCCTGACCGGCACGCCCGTGCTCAACCACGCCGAGGAGCTCATCAGCCAGCTGCGCGTGATCGGCCGCCTGGAGGACTTCGGCTCGGGCGCGCGCTTCGCGCGCCAGTTCCGCGGCCAGCTCTCCGAGGAGCGCCTGCACTGGCATCTGCGCCGGCGCTGCTTCGTGCGCCGCCTGAAGTCCGAGGTCCTTCCCCAGCTGCCGGCCAAGCGCCAGGTCGTCGTGCCCGTCGCCCTCGACAACGAGCGCGAGTACCGGCTGGCCGAGAACGACGTCATCGCCTGGCTGCGCGAGCAGCCGCTGGACCTGCGCGAGCTCAACGCCCGCATCGCCGCGACGCTGCGCGCAGAGCGCCTGGCGCAGCTCGGCACGCTGCAGCGCCTGGCCGCCCGCGGCAAGCTCCACGCCGCGCTGGCGTGGATCCACGACTTCCTCGCCTCGGGCGAGCCGCTCGTGGTCTTCGCCCGCCACATCGAGGTCCAGGAGGCGGTCATGGAGCGCTTCGCCGACGCGCTGCATCTGCTGGGTCGCGACAAGGCCCCCGACCGCGACGCTTCGGTCCGCGCCTTCCAGGACCCCGGCGGCCCGCAGCTCATCGTCTGCGCGACTCGCGTCGCCGCCCAGGGGATCACGCTCACGCGCGCGTCGAACGTCGCCTTCCTCGAGCTCGAGTGGACCCCGGCCATGCACGACCAGGCCGAGGACCGCCTGCACCGCATCGGCCAGCGCGACGCGGTCACCGCCTGGTACCTGCTGGCCGCCGACACGATCGACGAGACCATGGCCCGCCTCATCCACCGCAAGCGCGGCCTCATCGCCGCGGTGACCGACGGGCGCACCTACGAGAGCGACGGCATGGTCGACGGCGTCGTCCGCGAGCTGCGCGGCGGCAAGCCCTTCCGGCACCTGAACACCGTCGTGTAGGGCGCCGACACCGTCGAACGTCGGTCCTGCCCCCTGTGGAGGGGGTAAAACCGACGTTCGACGTCCTGAGGGCGCTCAGAACCCCGTCAGGCGGTCCTGGCGCGAGTCGTTGAGCGTGAGTGTGAGGGTCGGCGGTGGGATCTCGTGCGTGTCGCTGGTGGGGATCACGGCGGTGCCGACCGAGAAGTACTCGAGGACGTGCGCGCTCCAGCCGTGGTTGCCCTCGACGAGCTGGACGCCGACGACGCCCTCGGCCTCGAGCGCCTCGGCCTCGGCCTGCATGCGCTCCATGGCCAGCTCGCGCGCGTCGTAGAGCGCCTGGGTGAAGTTCGGCATCTCCACGTTGCGCCCGACGCGGCGCATCCAGGTCCGCAGGCCTTGGTGGGCCACGTGGTAGACGCAGGTGCCCATGACCATCCCCACGGGCCGGTAGCCGGCGGAGAGCAGCGTGTAGAAGTCCTGGCCCGAGAGGTCGCTCGTGAAGGGCCGCCCGTTGGGGGCGCGGTGCAGCTCGCCCTCGCGGTGGCGCACAGCGGTGCCGATGGCTACGAACTCGGCGAGGTCGTTGCCCCACGCGCGCCGGCTGACCTCGAGGCGCACGGCGACGATCCCGTCGGCGCCGAGCTGGTCGGCCTCCTCCTCCATGCGCGTCATCGCGAGCTCGCGCGCGTGGTACATGGCCTGGGTGAGGACGTCCATCTCCTGGTTGCGACTCCACGCCCCCATCTGAAAGCCGATGTGGTAGATCGAGGTGCCGACGACGAGGCCCAGCGGCTCGAAGCCGGCGGCGCGCACGAGCAGGAACTCGTTGACGGTCAGGTCGCTCGTGAACAGCGAGCGATCGCGCATCCGCTCCAGGCGCTCGCGCCCGTGCTCGGGCACTCCTGCCGTCGAGGTCGGGTCGTAGGGCTCCGCCTCGTAGGGCTCCTGCTCGTCGCTCATGGGACCTCCCGGTCCAGTGGTAGGGCGATGTACTTCGCCGGCGCCGGCGCGTGGTGGCGGACCTCGACGATCGCGGTGCCGAGCACGTGCAGCTCGATGATGAGATCGCGGTAGGTCATCCCGCCGGCGTCGCGGTCGCGCGTCTGCTCGCTGCGCTCGATCGTCACGCCGACGACGCCGTGAGCGTGCAGCCCGTGGGCCTCGCGGATGACGCGCTCCATGGCCAGCGCCCGCGCGTCGTACAGGCCCCGCGTGTAGTCGGGCAGCTCCTGGTTCTGGCGACCGGAGAAGAGGCCCGACGACCGCGCCTGCTGCCTGTACCCCGAGACGACGTAGGCCACGGTCGAGCCCGCGACGAGCCCGACCGGCCAGACGCCATGGCGCACCAGCTTGGCGAAGTCCTGGCCGGAGAGGTGCGAGAGCACCGGCGCGTCCTCGAGCTCGAAGCGCTCGGAGCGCACCGCGGTGCCGATGGCCACGAACTCGACCAGCCCGGCGGCCCAGTCGTAGCCGCCGCGCTTCAGGCGCAGGCCGACCACCGCATCGGCGCCCGCGGCGACGGCCTCGTCCCGCAGGCGGCTGAGGGCGAGCGAGCGCGCGTCGTTCCACGCCGCGGTCTGGGTCTCGAGCTCGAAGGTGTCGCCCTCGCGCATCGATCCGGTCCACCCGAACTGCCCCCACGGCATCGACTGCCACCCCACCTGGTAGAAGCAGCTGCCCATCACCTGCTTGATCGGCGTGAAGCCGGCCTCGCGGACGACGAAGGCCTCGGCCACGCTCAGATCGGAGCTGAACGGGCGCGCCATCAGCCCTCCAGCAGGCGCCCCAGCGCCTGGCGCCCGCGCTCGCTGCGATCAGCCTCCTCGATCAGGTCCTGCGAGAGCGCCGCGATCCAGGCGTCGAGATCGAGCTCCTGGGTCTTCAGCGCGATCCCGCGGACGACCGAGCGCCGGCGGCAGGTCACGCGCCCGCGCTCGGGCTCGGCCTCGTAGCGCTGGTCGCCGAGCGTCACCTCGATGCGGCGCACGCGCTTGCGCCCGCCGAACAGGCCGCCGCCGGCGCGGTCGACCTCGACCTGGCCGGGCAGCGCCGCCTCGAGCTTGACCGCGAGCGCCTCGACGAACGCCTCGAGGTCGCCGGCGTCGGCGCGCAGCGAGGCGGCCAGCAGGTCGAGATCGTCGGGGCCGGCCATCAGCCGCCTCCGCGCGGGGGCGCGATGGCCTGGATCCCGGTGATCTCGCGCCCGACGATGAGCGACTGGATGCTGTCGGTCCCCTCGAAGGTGAAGACGGCCTCCATGTCGGCATGGTGTCGCGCGACGTGGTGGCGCAGGAGGATCCCGTTGCCGCCGAGGATGTCGCGCGCGTCGGCCACGATCGCGCGGGCCTTGGCCGCGTGGTTCATCTTGGCCAGCGAGGCCATCCCGGGCGTCAGGCGCTCGTCGCCCGCCAGCTCGCTCAGGCGCAGGCACAACAGCTGCATGGCGGTGATCTCGCCCACCATGCGGCTGAGCTTGTCCTGCACGAGCTGGAAGGAGGCCAGCGGATGCCCGAACTGCTCGCGCTCCTTGGCGTAGGCCAGCGCCGCCTCGTAGGCGGCGAGCGCCACCCCGAGCGCGCGCCACGCCACCGTGTAGCGCGTGAGGGTCAGCACGCGGGCCACGTCGCGGAACGAGCGACAGTCCGGCAGCCGGCTCTCGGCCGGGACCCGCACGCCGTCCAGGGTGATCTCGGCCTGCCACACCGCGCGCAGCGAGGTCTTGCCGGTGATGACCTCCGTGTGGAAGCCGGGCGCGCCCTTCTCGACCAGGTATCCGCCCACCTGGCCGTCCTCGCCGCGCGCCCAGATGATCGTGACGTCGGCGAACGACGCGTTGCCGATCCACTTCTTGGCCCCGTGCAGGACGAACTCGTCGCCCTCGCGCCGCGCGCTCGTCTCCAGCGCGACGGCGTCAGAGCCGTGGTCGGGCTCTGTCAAGCCGAAGGCGCCGATCGCCTCCAGCGCGGCCATGCGCGGCAGCCAGCGTTCGCGCTGCTCCTCGGAGCCGAGCAGGTGGATGGTCTGCATGGCGAGGTTCGAGTGCACACCGAAGAACGTGCCGATGCTCCCGTCGGCGCGGGCCCACTCCATGCTCACGAGGCCCGCGGCGGTGGCGCTCATGCCCGGGCAGCCGTAGCCGTCGATGACGCCGCCGGCCAGCCCGAGATCGGCGATCTTGGGCACGAGCTCGAACGGGAACTCCGCGCGCTCCCAGTAGCCGTTGATGATCGGCGTGACCTCGGCATCGCAGAACGCGCGCAGGCGGTCGCGGACCGCGCGCTCCTCGTCGGTCAGGCGCTCGTCGAGCAGATAGAAATCGGTGGCCATGTGCGGTAGGGAGCCTTCCACATGATCTTCACGAGCCCCTACGCCGACGTCGAGATCCCCGCGGCCGCCCTGACGGACTTCGTCCTCGAGCACTCCGCCGAGTACGGCGACAAGCCCGCGCTCATCGACGGCGCGACCGGCGCCGCGTACACCCACGAGCAGGCGGCGCAAGCCATCCGCGCCGCCGCCGGCGGCCTCGCGGCGCGCGGCATCGCCAAGGGCGACGTCGTCGCGCTCTACGCCGCCAACGCACCGGACTACGTCGTCGCCTTTCACGCCATCGCCGCCCTCGGCGCGGTCGTCACCACCATCAACCCGGCCTACACCGTCGACGAGCTCGCCTTTCAGCTCGAGCACGCCGGGGCGCGCGCCCTCATCAGCGGCCCCGAGGTCATCGAGCGTGCACGCGAGGCGGCCGCCCGTGCCGGCCTCGAGGAGCTCTACGTGTTCGGCGAGGCCGACGGGGCGACGTCGTTCGCCGCGCTGCTCGAGGGCGGCGCCGTGGCGCCCGACGCGTCGATCGATCCCGAGGACCTCGTCGTCCTGCCGTACTCGAGCGGAACGACGGGCCTGCCGAAGGGCGTGATGCTCACGCACCGCAACCTGGTGGCCAACATCCTGCAGTCGACGGCCCAGCAGCCGGTGACGGCCGACGACACGCTGGTCGGGGTCCTGCCCCTCTTTCACATCTACGGCCTCACCGTGGTCATGAACGCTGTCCTGCGCAACGGCGCGACGCTCGTCACCATGCCGCGCTTCGACCTCGAGGGCTTCCTGGGCCTCGTCGAGGAGCACCGCGCCACGAAGGCCCACCTCGTCCCGCCCATCGTGCTCGCCCTGGCCAAGAGCCCGGCCGTGGAGCGCTTCGACCTGTCGAGCCTGACCCTCGTCAACTCGGGCGCCGCGCCGCTGAGCGCCGAGCTGCAGGAGGCCGCCGCGGAGCGCATCGACTGCCCGGTGGTCCAGGGCTACGGCATGACCGAGTCGAGTCCCGTCACCCACGTCACGCCACTGGATCCGGCGCGCCACCGGGTCGGCTCGATCGGGCCGCCCGTCCCCAACACCGAATGCCGGATCGTGGACGTCGCCACCGGCGAGGAGCTGGGCGCGGGCGAGGAGGGCGAGGTGTGCGTGCGCGGCCCGCAGGTCATGCGCGGCTACCTCGACGACCCGGAGGCGACCGCCGCCACGGTCGACCGGGACGGGTGGCTGCACACGGGCGACGTGGGCCGCGCCGACGACGACGGCTACGTCGTGCTCGTCGACCGCGTCAAGGAGCTCATCAAATACAAGGGCTACCAGGTGGCGCCGGCCGAGCTCGAGGCCGTGCTCATCCAGCACCCGGCGGTCGCCGAGGCGGCGGTCGTCGGGCGCCCCGACGAGGAGGCCGGCGAGGTCCCCAAGGCCTTCGTGTCGCTGTCCGGCGAGGCCCGCGAGGAGGAGATCATGGCCTTCGTCGCCGAGCGCGTGGCGCCCTACAAGCGGCTGCGCGCGCTCGAGGTCGTCGACGAGATCCCGAAGTCCCCCTCGGGCAAGATCCTGCGCCGCGTGCTCAACGCGCGCGAGTCATAGGATCCGCCGCCATGCCCTGGCAGATCTACCTCTCCGGCGAGATCCACACCGACTGGCGCGAGCGCATCGTCGACGGCGCCGAGGCCGCCGGCCTCGACGTCGACTTCACCGGCCCCGTCACCGACCACGCCGCCAGCGACGACCGCGGCGCGGCCATCCTCGGCGCGCCGAGCGACAAGTTCTGGCACGACCACGTGGGCGCCGGGGTCAACGCGATCCGCACGCGCACGCTGATCGAGCGCGCCGACGTGGTCGTCGTGCGCTTCGGCGAGCAGTACCGCCAGTGGAACGCGGCCTTCGACGCCGGCTACGCGGCCGCGCTGGGCAAGGCGCTCGTGACATTGCACCCACCCGAGCACGACCACGCGCTCAAGGAGGTCGACCGCGCCGCGCTCGCCGTCGCGCGCGAGCCCGAGCAGGTGGTCGACATCCTCCGCTACGTGGTCGCGGGGACGCCGGCCGCCGATCCCCGGGCCGTGCCTGCGCCGAAGTAGTGGCCCGTCTGCACGTCCTCGACCCAGCCGGGGTGGGTCGGCTCCCACCCCAGGACCGCGCGCGTCCTGTCGTTTGAGGTCGGGTTGTCCAGGCCGGCGAACCCGGCCAGGAAGCCGAGGTACTGGGGCGCCTCGTCCTCCGTGATGCTCCTGGCCTCGACGCCGAGCCTGCCGGCGATCGCTCTCGGCGATCACCTTGCGCGGGATGCCCGTGTCACCGACGCCGTGGAAGGTCGAGCCGGCCGGAGCCTTCTCCAGCGCGAGGCGATAGAGCACGCCGATGTCGTGGGTGTTGGCCGCCGGCCAGCGATTGTTCCCGTCGCCCGTGTAGGCCGCGACGCCGTTCTCACGGGCGAAGCCGATCAGCGCGTGCGTGAAGCCGTGATGGTCGAGGTCGCTGTGGACCATCGGCGCGAGCCGGACGACCGAGGAGCGCACGCCCCGCTGCCCCAGGCTGGTCGTGTAGTTGGCTGCGTCGACCCGGGGACCGCCCTCGGACTGGTCGTCCTCGGTGCCGGCGCGGCCCGTGATGCCGGCCATGGCGAGCATCAGCGTGCCCCCCGTGGTCACGAGGGGCTTGCCGGTGTCGACGAGGCCCTCGCCCAGCGCCCGGGTGGCCGCCATGTCGGCGTCGACCGCGTCCATGAACCGGCCGGTGAGCAGCGCCTCGTGCTTGAAGGCCAGGTGGATGACGCCGTCGGCCTCGGCGGCGGCGGCCGTCAGACCGTCGAGGTCGTCGAGATCGCCGCGGCGCACCTCGGCGCCGAGCGCCGCCACGGCCTGGGCGGAGGCCTCAGAGCGGGCCAGGCCGACGACCTGGTGGCCGTGGTCGAGCAGCTCGGGGATGACGGCGGAGGCGATGTGGCCTGAGGCGCCGGTTACGAAGACGCGCATTGGGATCTCCATTTCGATGGGCATGTCACCCGGTGTCGTCACTGTAGCACCTGCATGTCACATGGTGTCGTCAACTACCCTGTGCAGCGATGGCACGGTGGAAACCAGACGCTCAGGGCCGCCTGATCGGCGCCGCGATCGAGCTCTACGACGAGCAGGGATACGAGACGACGACCGTCGCCGAGATCGCCGAGCGCGCGGGGCTGACGAAGCGCACCTTCTTCCGCTACTTCTCAGACAAGCGCGAGGTCCTGTTCAGCGGCAGCCAGGAGCTCCAGCGCCGCTGGCTGGAGGGGGTCGCCGGAGCCCCTGCGGACGCGCCCCCGCTCGCGGTGGTGGCGGCTGGCCTGGATCCCGTGGCGGAGATGTTCGCCGAGCGTCACGCCCTGGCCCGGATTCGCTCCGCGATCATCGAGGCCAACCCCGAGCTGCAGGAGCGCGAGCTCATCAAGCTGCAGACCCTCGCCGAGGCGATCACGGCCGCACTGGTGCAGCGGGGCGTGGCCACGAACGCGGCGATGCTCGCCGCCCAGGCGGGCGTGGCCGTCTTTCACGTGGCCTTCGCCCACTGGGTGGCGCAGGACGACCCGACCGCGTTCCGGCGCCTGATGGACGAGTCGCTGCAGGAGCTGCGGTCGGTGACCGCCGCCGCCTAGCCGCTAGGCGCGCCGGCCGATCCGGCGACCGATCAGAAAGCCGACGAGCAGCGCGCCGCCGATCGCGATGGGAGCCGGGTGCTCGCGTGCGCTGGTCGCGACCTGCTGGGCGCCGCCGCGCGCCGAGTCCGGCGTGTGGCGCAGCGCGTTGTCCTTGGCCTCCTGGACGTTGGCCTTGACCTCCTGCACCTTCTCGCGGGCCTGGGCCTTGACGTCGGCCTTCAGCGCGAGCTGCGCGACGGTCTCGCCGAGCTCGCGGCGGATCTCCTCGATCTCGCGGCGGAGCTGCTCGGGGTCGGTCTGCTGTTGGTTGGGGGGCGTGCTCATTGCCGGGCCTCCTGGGCGCGCTGCTTGGTGTAGCGCACGTCCTCCTTGACGCTCTGCACGGTTCGCTCGGGCAGCGGCGGCGTCGCCTGCTGCACCTTCTTCTTGCCGCGGAGCGCGAGGATACCGGCGACGGCCCCGTAGAGGGCGGCGACGATCAGCGCCGAGGCCCACACGGGCAGCACCTCGGCGATGCCGGCGATGATGGCGGCGGTCAGGGCGCCCAGGGCGTAGAGGCCGAGAGCTCCGGCGCCGCCGAACATGCCGGCCCCCACACCGGCGCGCTTGCCCTTGACCCGCAGCTCCGCCTTGGCGAGCTCGACCTCGTGGCGAACGAGCTCGGTCGTCTGGTTGGAGAGCTGGCGCGCGAGGTCGGCGAGCGAGCGCTCGTGGTTCGCCTGGGATTCCATGTCCTTGCGGCTACCCGCGACCGCTCGCCGCCATGCAGTCAGGCACGCCGGGCGCCGCCGCGACCTGTGACAAGGCGATTGACTCCGTGCACTCCAGCCAGCGCGCGGCCGCGCTCGCCCCGGGCCTCAGCGGCGTCCAGGCGATGCGCTTCGTGATCCTGCCCGAGGCCGCGCGGCCCGTCGTCCCGTGACGATCCCGCTCGCGCGCTACGTCGATCGCCTGCAGAGAAAGCGCGGACGGCATGACGGCGGTGCGCGAGGTCCGCGGCGCGAGGTCGGCTTCGGCGGCGAGCCGCTCCAGGTGTGGATCCTCACGCGCTGAGGACCCGGCGCGACACCCGCGCCGTCAGCGGATCGAGCGCTTGCTCAGCTCGATCGCCTTGCCCGCGTCGCGCGCGGTGACGAAGTTCGGGCCGGTGGGCAGGACGTCGCCCTGCGCCGGGAAGAGGCCGTAGCGCGCGCGTTCGGTGAGCAGCACGATGGGCAGATAGCCCTGGAGGTAGGCCTGCTGGTCGACCGCGAAGAGCAACTGGTGGTCGCGCACGGCGTTCAGGACGTCCGGCCCGAGATCGAAGGTGGCGATCTTCGGCGCCCGCGCGCCGCCGAGCTGGCGGGCGGCCTTGACCGCCTCGATGCCGCTGGTGGCATTGAGGGCCAGGACGCCGTCGATGCGCCCGCTGCGGATGGCGTCCGCGATCTTGCGCGGCGTGGAGGGGCTCTGGTCGTCGACGCCCAGCACGCGCGAGCGGCCGCCGGCGGCGCGCATGGCCCGGGCCAGCCCGCGGCAGCGGGCGTCGAGCCCCTGGTTGCCGATCTGCTGGTTGACGCACAGCACGCGTCGCGCGCCGGCCGCCGCCAGGCGCTTGCCGGACTCGAAGCCGGCGCGATCCTCGGGCTGGCCGACGTGGGCCAGCACGCCGAGGCGTCGATAGACGTCGCTGCCGGAGTTGATCGAGACGACGGGGATGCCGGCCTTGACGGCGCGCCGGATGGCGGGGGCCAGGCCGGGCTCGGGGATCGAGACGACGAGGCCGTCGGGGCGGCTGGCGACCGCCTGGTCGATCAGCGCCTCCATGCGGGCCAGGCTGTAGACGTCGGGCGCGCGGTACTCGACGACGACGTCCATCTGGCGCGCGGCGGCCTCGACGCCGTTGCGCACGATGGCCCAGAACGGGCTCGACGCCTGCCCGTGGGTGACCACGGCGATGCGCACGCCCCCGCTGGGGCGCAGCGAGCTCGGCGGCAGCTCGCCCGCCTGGTTGGGCGTGACCACGAGCGTGCGCTCGCGCACGCGCGTCGTCTCGCCGCAGCCGGCGAGCGCGACGACGAGCAGCGCGAGGGCCACGATGGCCGCCGCGCGGCTCACGAATGCTCCTGCGCGGAGGGGATCGTCGCCTCCAGGCGCGTGCCGCCGCCGGGAGGGCTGTCGATGGCGAGCACGCCGTCGATGACCGCGAGGCGGTCCTGCAGGCCGCGCAGACCGCTGCCTGCGTTCGGGTCCGCGCCCCCGACGCCGTCGTCGGCCACGATCACCACGATGCCGCCGTTGCCGTCGCCGCGCAACTCCACGCGCGCCTGGGCCGCGTCGGCGTAGCGCGCGATGTTGGTCAGCGCCTCCGCCACGACGAAGTACGCGGCCGCCTCGACCGCCGGGGCCATGCGGCCGTCGATCTCGCTCTGCACGTCGACCGGGACGGGCGAGCGGGCGGCGAGCGCGGTGATCGCCGGGTCCAGCCCGCTGCGCGTGAGGATCGCCGGGTGGATGCCGCGGGCGAGCTCGCGCAGCTCGCGCAGCGCGGCCTCGAGGCGCACGGCGAGGCCGTCGACCAGCGGTCCCGCCTCGGGGTCGGAGATCGACGAGCGCAGCACGCGCAGCTCGAGGGCCAGGGCCAGGAGCTGCTGCTGGGCGCCGTCATGCAGATCGCGCTCGATGCGCCGGCGGGCCTCGTCGGCGGCCTCGACGATGCGCAGGCGCGAGACGCGCAGGTCCTCCACGCGCGCGCGCAGATCGGCCTTCAGGCGCTCGTTGTCGATGGCCAACGACGCCGCGGCGGCCGCCGCCTCGACGAGCTCGGGGCTCGTGTCGAGCGCCGCGTCGTGGACGATCGCCGCCACGCGGCGGCCGTCCTGCTCGACCGCGGTCCAGGCCCGGCCCGATCCGGGCTCGGGCAGCGCGACCGGGTGGCCGGCCTCGTCGACGAAGGCCTCGCGATCGGGCAGCCAGTAGGCGATGGCCACCGAGCGGTCGCCCAGGCTCTCGGCCAGCAGCTCGCGCACGGGCCCACTGGGCGTGGCGCGCGGCGCCAGCAGGGCGCGGCCGATCGTGCACAGCACGGTGTAGAGCGCGTCGAGCGTCGCGATGACGAGCACCGCGGCCGCGGGCACGAGTACGAGCAGGGCGATCCCCAGGGCGGGCCCGAGGCGCCACGGGCCCAGGTAGTCGATCGTGCCCAGGTCGGCGACGCCCTGCACCCCGAGGCTCAGGATCTCCGCCAGCAGCGCCAGCGGCACGAGCGCCACCACGCACAGGCCGGCGATCAGCAGCGGCTTGGTGGCCAGCAGCGCCACCATGCGCAGCAGGGAGCGGTCGGAGAGCATCTGAAGCGAGCGCCGCCACGGGCTGCCCGTCGTGGTGGGTGCCCCCGGCACGGGCGGGATGTGCAGGCCGAGGAAGCTGTTGGCCGCGCGGCGGTCGAGCCGCACCAGCCGCCGGCAGGCGGCCGCGGCACCGAGCAGCAGCGGCAGCCCGATCCAGGCCACGCTGAGCGCCGCCCCCAGGATGAGCCCGAGCACGGAGAGCGCGCCGAGGATCGCGATGGGGACGTTGACGACGAGATAGGCGGCCGCGTGCGACGCGCGCTCGAGGCGGCGGTCGAGGCCGAGAGCGGCGATCACCGGCGACCCTCGACCAAGACGTCCCCCGAGCTGCTCAGCGCCTGTATGGCGAAGGGCGCGTCGGCCACCGCGTCGACGCCGCTGACGGTCTCGCTCCCCGATGCGCTCTCGGCCTCGACCTGATAGCGGCCGGGCGGCACCGAGACGCGCACCGAGCCCTCGTTGGAGCGCACGGTCAGCTGCTGCGGGGCGCAGGCCGCGCCCGCCGCGATGTCGCCGCTCTCGCTCCGCGCCTCCAGTGAGAAGCCACAGAAGGCAGCGACGCCGATGGCGCCGCTGTGGGTGGTCACCCGCGCTGACCCGCGATAGCCGCGGAAGGCCACGGTCCCGCTGGTGGTGCGGACGGTCACCGGGACGTTGTCGGGCACGACCACGCGGTAGCTCACCGAGCACGCGCGCGGGACGGCATTGGGGCAGCGCGAGCGCAGGCGCAGCTCACCGCCCGCCACCGTGCGCTGCACGTCGGCGTCGTGGCCGAAGGCGTAGTGGTCGGTGCGCTGCACGCCGAGCAGCGCGCGCTGGCCGCCGCCGGTGATCGTCACGTCGGCGTCGTCGACGTCGAGCGACACGCCGCCCAGGGACCCGCGAACGTCGAAGGAGACCACCCGCTCGTGGCTGGAGGCGACGCTTGCGATGGCCAGCGCGGCGACCACGCCTCCCACGACCAGCGCCGAGGCCATCACCACGATGCTCCAGGGCGAGACCCGCGTGGTGGCGGCCGGACCAGGCATGTCGGCACTCTAGTGGCGCATCGGCGTAGATTCCCGGCCATGAGCGGGACAGACGACCTGGGCGCGCCGGTCTCCTACCTCACCCTGGAGCAGGGCACGGCGGTCCTGAGCGCCGACGGCGAGGAGCTGGGCGACGTCGCCCACGTGCTCGCCGACGAGGAGAAGGACATCTTCGACGGGATCGTGATCTCGCAGGGCCTCGGCCGCCACACCTTCGCGGACGCCGAGCAGGTGGCCAAGATCTACGAGCGCGGCGTCGTGCTGACGCTGAGCGCGGCGGAGGCCGAGGCTCTCCCCGAGCCCACCAAGAACCCCGCGGTGATCGAGGACGACCCGGCCGCGCCGGGCGACTCGCCGGTGACCGACAAGCTGCGCCGCGCGTGGGACCTGCTGTCGGGCAACTACTGAGCGCGCTCGGCATGAGAAGCTGCCGGCGATGAAGGCGATCGTGTGGCACGGGCCGGGACGCATGGCGATCGAGGAGCGCCCCGAGCCGAAGGACCCCGGTGCGGGCGAGCTCGTCGTGCGCCCCGAGGCGGTCGGCATCTGCGGCTCGGAGGTCGAGGGCTACCTGGGCCACATGGGCAACCGCACCCCGCCGCTCGTGATGGGCCACGAGTTCGCGGGCGTCGTCGTGGCCGCCGGCGACGGAGCCGGCGTGTGGCAGGGCGCGCGCGTGACGGTCAACCCGCTCGCCGGCTGCGGGCACTGCCGGCTGTGCGCCGCCGGCCAGGAGAACCTCTGCCCGCGGCGCACGCTGATCGGCGTGCACCACGACGGCGCCTTCGCCGACCTCGTGACCGCGCCGGCGGCCAACGTGCGCGCGCTGCCCGACGACGTCACGGCGCGCGCCGGGGCGCTCGTCGAGCCGCTGGCCAACGGCGTGCACGCGGTGCGCCTGGGGCTGGCCGGCGAGCCGGTGGCGCAGGCCGTGGTCCTGGGCGCCGGGACGATCGGCCTCATGACCCTGCAGGCGGCGCTGCTGTCGGACATCGAGCACGTCAGCGTCCTCGAGCCTCAGGCGCAGCGGCGCGAGCGCGCCCTCGCCCTCGGCGCGCACGAGGCCTTCGGCGATGGCGACGAGGCGCTTGGCGCCGTGCGGGAGGCCACCGACGGGCTGGGCGCCGATCTCGTCCTCGACGCCGTCGGCGCGCAGGCGACGCGGGCCATGGCGCTCGAGCTGCTGCGTCCCGGCGCGCAGGCGGTGTGCATCGGCCTGGCCGCCGACGACACCACCCTCGGCTTCCACGGGATCGTGCGCGGCCAGCTCGGCCTGCGCGGGTCCTACGCCTACACGATGGCCGACTTCGAGCAGGCGCTCGAATGGCTGGCCGACGGGCGGGCGTCGGTGGGTGAGCTGCCGGAGGTGCAGCCCCTGGAGGACGGGCCCGACGCCTTCGCGCGCCTCGCCGAGGGACCGCCGCCCGCGACGGTCAAGGTCTTCCTCGCCGGCGCCGGACGGGACGCCTGAGCGTGGGCGGCCCGCTCGACGGGCGCGCGGCGCTGGTCACCGGCGCCTCGAGCGGCATCGGCCTGGCCACCGCGCTCGCCTTCGCCGATGCCGGCGCGCACGTGCACGCCGCCGCACGGCGCCCGGAGCTCATCGAGCAGGCGGCCGGCGGGCGCGACATCGCCGCCCATCGCCTCGACGTCACCGATCGCGCCGCGGTCGGCGCGCTCGCCGAGCGCCTGACCGGCCAGGGGCCGCTGCATGCGCTCGTCGCGGCCGCGGGGACGAACATCAAGGCGCGCCGGCTCGAGCAGCTCACGCCCGAGGCCTTCGACGACCTCATCGCGCTGAACCTCACCGGCACCTTCAACCTGATCCACGCGCTGCTGGAGGCGTTGCGCGCCGCGCGCGGCGACGTCGTGGTCATCGGCAGCGTGTCCGGGGCGTGGCCCGATCGCTCGGGCGCGACGTACCAGGCCTCCAAGGCCGCGGTGCAGGCCTTCGCGCGCGGCGCCGCCTTCGACGAGCGCCACGGCGTGCGCTTCACCTCGATCATGCCGGGCCTGGTCGACACCGCGATCCTCGAGAACCGCCCCGAGCCGCCGACCGCGGAGCTGCGCGCGCAGATGCTGCACCCCGAGGACGTCGCCGCCGCCTGCCTGTTCGTCGTCTCGCTGCCGCCCCGCGCGCACGTGCCGGAGCTGACGATCCTTCCCACGGACCTGCAGGCGCTGGGGCGGACGACCTGAGCGACGCGCCGGCATCGGCCGGCCGGCCGATGCCCTCTCGCGAGAGCATCGGCCCCTCCTTCTCGGCCGTCTCGGCCTGGGAGATGAGCCATGTGCGCTCGGCCGTCGCGAGGGCGAAACGACCGGTCGCGGCTACTCGGCAGGCACCTTGAACACGTCGTCCTGCACGGCCGCCCCAGTGTTGGCACGGATGATCTGGGCCAGTGAGCGGCGCGCGCTGATCCCGAACATCTGCTGGATCAGCGGGAGCGCCGGGTCGTTGAGGTAGAAGAAGCGGTCGCCGTCGCGCGTGTTCTCGAACTGCTTCCTCCAGATGGCCTGCTGCAGCGGGCCCAGGTCGCTGCCGGCCGCGTGCGGCTCGGAGACCATGCCGATGAAGGCGTCGACCGCGGACTGGCGCCCGTAGACCGCCTTCAGCCGCGACGCGAGGCTCGTCCTGCGAACCCCCACGACCGCGTCCTCCTGCGCGTCGGGGGAACCCAGCGCCACCGGGTTGCCCTCGTCGTCGCGCAGCGCGACGAAATCCATGTTCTTCGGGTCGTTCGGGTCGATCACCGGCGTGCTCGCGTCGAAGAGCTTGCCGCGCGCCAGTCCGTAGGCCGCGCGCATCTGGTCGTAGCTCGGCATCCCGTGATCGCGGCCGCGCGCGACGTCGTCGGCGCCCAGGTCGGCCACTCCTGCGAACCACGCGCCTGTGACGACCGGCTCCAGGCAGGCGCTCGGGTCGGTCGTCGTCGGCTTGGGGACCTCGACGAGCACGCTGCGCAGCGAGTCGTCGATCTGCTCGTCGTTCTTGTCCTGGCGCTCTCCGGCGAGCCCCCCGGCGAGCGGCCCAGGGCCGATCCGCTCCAGGAGGTCCGGATCGCCGAAGGCCAGGCTGAGCGGCACGACGAGTGTCACGATGCCCGCGTCGTGCTCGACCACGATCCCGCGCGCCGCGAACGACGTGAGCTGAGCGGCGCTCCATGTGCCCTCGGGGGCCGACGGCTCCATCTCGCCGTGCACCATCGAGTGCGCGCGGAAGCCGACCGTCGCGAACTCGTTGGACTCGGTCGGGTCGACGTTCGGCTTGTAGCCCTCGAGCCGCTCGTCATCTTGATCCCCAGCGCGTCGGCCAGGCGCTCGGCCTCGCGGGCCAGCACGACGACCATCACGGGCGGATCGGCGCCCGAGGTGAGCCCGCGCGGAGCACTGCTGAGCGCGCGCATGAGCACGTCGAGCGTGGCGTCAACCACCAACGCCCGTGAGGCGTCTTGTGCCATGGGGTCCGGGGTGCGACAAACGGCCTGGGGGACCCTCAGCATCTCGACTGCCTGACGGCGGAGCCCTCCGCTTGCGGTTAATGCACCGCAATCGGGCGTGAGCTGTGCAGATCCCCACGCCGCCCTACCGGCCGTCGCGTCCAACCGTCCGGCAGCCCGGTCATGCGATGAGGGCTCCCGCACCGCGCCTGCAGCGTCGGCCGACACGTTGACGGCGGGCCGACGCCGGTGCTGGCGCGATCGCGCTCAGCAGCGCGGTTACGGCGTCTGGGAGGCCGCCTTGGCCTTCGACCACTCGGCCTTGTGAACGCGCTTGGCAGCCTGGTAGTCGGCCAGCGCCTGGGGGGAATCGACGTCGCCGAGGGTCGGGTGCCACGGGACCAGCTCCTGGGCGGCTTCGACGCCGAAGCGCTTGGCCAGCACCGCCCCCAGCGCCTTGACCTTCATCTCCCCGAACCCCGGCAGCGCGGCGAGATTGGCCCGCAGCGCGGGGCCGTCGGCGGCGTCGGTCCACACGCGCGCGGCGTCGCCGCCGTACGTGTCGCGCACGTGCACCGCGAGGTCGTGCACGCGCTGGGCCATCGCGCCCGGGAAGCGATGGATGGCCGGGCGCTCGCGGAACACGGGCTCGAGATCGGTCTCCGCCAGCGTGTCGGCATCGAGCGACCCGAGCCGCTCGCGGAGCACGAGCGGCCCGGAGAAGGCCTTCTGCACCGAGACCTGCTGGTCGAGCGCGAAGCCGACCAGCAGGGCCATCGGATCGGACGTGATCAGCGCGTTGGCCTCGTCGGACTCGGTGAAGTGCAGATGATCGGGCACCCGACGATCGTACTCAGCACGCGTCGGAGTACGCGGGCTCGGCATGACGACGGTCCGCGTGCGCCTCGGCGTGGTGCGCCGGCGCCGGGCTGCCCGAGCGCAGCACGCTGAGGGCCACCACGATGGCGACGCCGACGAGCGCCGCGCCGACCAGGTAGGCCAGGTGGAAGCCGCCGTTGAGCGCGGCCTCGGCCGAGTCGCCGCCGGCGCGCAGGGTGGCCGTGCGCTCGCTGGCGAGGGTGGCCAGCACGGCGAGGCCGATGGCGCCGCCGACCTGCACGCTCGTGTTGATGAGGCCCGAGGCCAGGCCCGAGTCGCTGGGGGTGGCGCCCGACATGGCGAGCCCCATGAGCGACGGGAAGCCCAGGCCGGCGCCGATGCCGATGAAGATCGTCGCGGGCATCACCTGCGTCGCGTACGTGGCGTCGACCGGCGTCAGCGAGAAGAGCAGCACGCCGGCGCCGATCGCGACCAGGCTGACCAGCAGCATCGCCTTCGGGCCGTAGCGCATGGCCAGCGGGCCGGACAGCTTCAGCGACATCGTGCCCATGACCACGGTCGAGGGCAGGAAGGCCAGGCCGACTTCGAGCGGGGAGTAGCCCAGGATGCGCTGCAGGTACAGCGCGCCCAGGAAGAACATCCCGAACATCCCCACCACGAGCAGGGCGATGACGACGTTGGCGCCCGCGACGTTGCGCGAATGGAAGAGGCGCAGCGGCATCAGCGGGTTGGCGATGCGCGCCTGGCGCGCGACGAAGGCGGCCAGGAGGGCGAGCGAGACAGCCCCGAGGCCGAGCGTGCGCGTCGAGCCCCAGCCGTGCTCGGAGACCTGCAGGATGGTGTAGACGCCGAGCATCAGCCCGCCCGTGAGCAGCACGGCGCCCGGCAGGTCGGCGCCCGCCTTCAGCCCGATCCCCGGCTTGTCGGCCACCAGGCGCGTGGCCAGGAAGGCGGTCACGAGGCCGACCGGGATGTTGATGAAGAAGATCCAGTGCCAGTTGATGGCCTCGGTCAGCGCCCCGCCGGCGAGCAGGCCGATGGAGCCGCCCGCGGAGGCGACGAAGCCGTAGACGCCGATCGCCTTCGCCTGCTCGCGCGGCTCGGGGAACATGGTCACGATCATGCCCAGGATCACGGCGGAGGTCAGCGCGCCGCCGACGCCCTGCACGAAGCGGGCGGCGATGAGCAGGCCCTGGCTCTGCGACACCGCGCACAGCAGCGACGCGGCGGTGAAGACGGCCAGGCCGACCAGGAAGATGCGCCGCTGGCCGATGAGGTCGCCCATGCGCCCGGCCAGCAGCAGCAGGCCGCCGAAGGCGATCAGGTAGGCGTTCACGACCCAGGCGAGGTTGCTCTGGGAGAAGCCCAGGTCGTCCTGGATGGAGGGAAGGGCGACGTTCACGATCGTCGCGTCGATGACGATCATGAGCACACCCGCGCACAGCACGTAGAGAGCGATCCAGCGCTTGCGGTCGTTCACGGTCTCGGCAGTCAACGGTCTCGGGCTCCTCGTCGTCGGTGGTCGTAGGTAAGACCAGCCGGCGGCCGGAAACTCATCGCAGCCGTATGTCGGGTCGGCGGAGCGTCAGTCCGAGGACTTCTCCTGGCCCTCGCCGAAGTCGCGCTCCTCGGCGGGCGCGGTGGTCTCCTGGCCCTCGGCGAAGTCGCGCTCCTCGCCGGGCAGCATGTTCTCCTCGCCTTCGGCGAAGTCGCGCTCGGGTCCCTTCGGCGTGGTCCTCTCACCGGCGGCGAAGTCGCCGTGGCTCTCGTCGGACATGTGGCCTCCTATCGGGGTGCCGTACGAGCCTATCTCGCCTGCCGCCCTCGCGCACAGATCCGGCTCACAACCGCCCGGCGTTCTTCAGCGGCCAGTAGCGGTACTTGACGACGCCCGTGATCGCCTTGGTCGGCACCGGCCCCCAGAAGCGGCTGTCGTCCGATTCGCCGCGGAAGTCGCCGGCCAGGAACCAGGCGCCCTTCGGAACGGTGATGGGCTGGGGCAGCTCGCAGATGGCCTCGATGCAACTGCGCGCATAGGGCTCGCTGACCGGGCGGCCGTTGCGCACCACCAGACCGTGGCGGAAGGCGACCGTGTCGCCCGGCCCGGCCACGACGCGCTTGATGAAGACGACATCGGCCAGCTCGGGCATCGCGCGCGCGCACGCGGCCTTCGCGTCGTCGGGGCGCGGGATCCCGCAGCGGCTTTCCACGGCCCTCGACGGGCGGGTGGGCGATGACGACGTCGCCGACGTGCGGGGGGCGGTCGTGACGGTCGGCGAGGATGCGATCCCCCACCTCGATCGTCGGCTCCATCGATCCGCTCGGGACCCGGTAGGGCTTGAACCACAGCGTTCCCACCACCTGGCTGGCGAGCAGGAAGACCGCCAGCGGCATGAGGGCGACGACGATGCCCGCCGCGCGCCGTCCGGTGGCGAGCAGCGCCAGCCCGGCGACGATCACGACTCCGGCCAGCACCAGCCCGGCGGCCGGCGCCACCCAGAGCACGGCCAGGGCGACGACCGAGGCCGCGATGGCCACGACGACCAGGATCGGCGTGCTCGCCCGCGTGCTCATGGATGGGCCGACGGCGCCGCGACGGAGACCTCGCGGTCACCTGGCCCGGCCGGGCGCGTCTCGACCACCACCCATACGATCGCAGTGTGACCACCTTCGCCTGGCGCGGTCGCGACGTCGCGTGGCAGCGGACGGGCTCCGGCCCGCCCGTCGTCCTCTGCCACGGGACGCCGTTCTCGTCGGCCATCTGGCGCCCGTTCGCGGACGCGCTCAGCGCCGACCACACCGTCCACGTCTGGGACATGCCCGGTTACGGCGCGTCGTCGAAGGCCGCCGGCCAGGCCGTCGACCTCGGCGTCCAGGGCGAGCTGCTCGCCGACCTGATCGTCGAGTGGGGCCTCGATCGTCCCCACGTGGTCGCCCACGACCTCGGCGGCGCCGTCCCTGCGGGCGCACCTGCTGCGCGGAGCCCGCTACCGGTCGCTGATGCTCGTCGACGTGGTCGCGATCCCGCCCACGGGCTCGCCGTTCTTCCGCTTCGTCCAGGAGCACCCCGGGCTGCTGGCGAAGCTCCCCGCGTACATCCACGGGGCCATCGTCACCGCCTACGTCCGGGGCGCCAGCCATCGCGGGGCTGCGCGACGAGGACCTCGACGAGCTCGTGGCGCCGTGGCTCACCGCCGAAGGGCAGGCCGCCTCTATCGCCAGATCGAGCAGTTCGATGATCGCTACCTCGAGGAGTTCCAGGGGCGCCTCGCCGAGATCGACATCCCCGTGCGGATCATGTGGGGCAGCGAGGACGCCTGGATCGCCCCCGCCGTCGGGCGGCGCCTGAGCCGGCTCATCCCGACGGCCGGCCTCCGGCTCGCCGGCGGCGCCGGCCACCTCGTGCACCACGACGCCCCCGCGGCCCTGGCCGACGAGCTGCGCGCGTGGCTGGCCGCCCAGGCGCCGTAGCCGAGGCCATCGAGCCGCGGTGTTCGGCATCGCCAGACGGGTACACCCCCTTGGTGGCCGAGCCCGTCGTCATCGCCCCCGAGGGAGAGCTCGACCTCCATACGCTCGACGCGCTGGCTCCGCGGCTCGACGAGGCGGCGGCCGCCGACTACCCGCACCTCATCCTCGACCTGTCGGCCGTGACGCTCGTGGACTCGAGCGCGCTCGGCGCCATCGCGCAGACGCAGCATCGCTTCAACGGGCGCGGTCGCAGGCTCTCGCTGGTCGCCCCGGCCGGAAGCGCGGCCGCGGTGTTGCTGGAGCTGAGCGGACTGCGATCGCGCTTCTCGCTCTTCAGCTCCCGCGACGCGGCGTCGACATGAGCGCCGCCCCCCGCGGCCGCGCGTTCAGGACCATGTCCGTCCTGCGCTCCTCGCCCGAGGGGGACAAGGGCAGCGGGCTGTGGCTGCCGTTGCTCGACGGCACGGAGCGGATGGGGGTCATGCAGATGCCGCGCGACTGGCGCGGACGCTGTCCGCACCGCCCGCTGCGCCCCTGGGCATCCCGCTGGCGGGGCCGCCGGCGGAGTTGGCCGAGGAGTCGCTCGAGCCCGGGGGGACCTACTATTGCTCCACACCGACGGGCTGACCGGCGCATCGGCGTCATCCAGGCACCTGGCCGTGCAATGACGGCACGCGCGGGCGCTACTGGGCCCGCAGCGCGCTGAGCAGGCGCTGGAGGGAGGCGCGCAGGGCCTCTAGCTCCTCGGGACTGGTCAGCTGCGCCCAGTGCTCCTCGACGCGCGCGGCGGTCGCGTGCGTGAGCGGCCTGACCGCCTCGCCGCGCTCGGTGAGGAAGACCAGCCGCGAGCGCCGGTCGCGCGGGTTGGGGCGGCGCTCGACGTAGCCCATGTCCTCCAGCTCGCTCACCGCCTGGGCCATCGTCTGCTTGCGCACCCGGGCCAGCGCGGCGAGCTCGGAGACGCTGATGCCCTCGGGCGGAACGAACGGGAAGACGTTCGCGTGCGGGGAGCGGATGTCACCGAAGCCGGCGGCGCGATGCGCCGCGTGGATGTCCTCGGAGTAGTGCTGGTACAGCAGTCGCAGCAGCAATCCGATCAGCGGGCGCGGGAGGTGGTTCGCTTCCATGGATGGACAGGTACCTGTCTACTTGCTACATTGGTCAGGCACCTGTCAATCGTAGTGGAACGGAGCCTGAGATGAGCACCACCCCGGACCCCTTCGCCCAGTTCGGGCAGACCCTGGCCTTCGCCGAGCGCGCGCTGACGGCCGTGCTGCGCCGGCACCTCGCCGAGCGTCAGACCACGCCCGAGACCTGGTACGCCCTGCAGCTGATCGCCACGCGGGGGCCCGGGCTCGACCGCGAGGCGCTCAGCCGCGACCTCGAGGGCTCGCCGACCCTCGACGCCGACGCCACGCGCGCGCTGCTCGCCCGCCTCGAGGCCGATGGGCTCATCCGCGGCGACGCCGAGGTCGACCTGACGGCGGCGGGCGAGGCCGTGCACCGCGCCCTGCGCGAGTCGATCGCCGGCCCGCGCAACGAGCTGCTGAGCCAGTTCGACGTCGAGGACGTCAAGACGACCATCCGCACGCTGCAGGCGATCACCGCGCGGGCCGAGGAGCAGCTCGCGATCGCGGGCTAACCCGGGGGCGCGTGCGTGGTGCGGCGGTGGATCACCTGCCACTCGGCGCGGTCGTCCGCGGCGTTCGGGGCGGTGGCGCCGAGGGCGAGCCGGGCGCACCGGACCCCCTGGTCGCGCAGGGATTGGGCCAGCGTGGTCAGTCCTGCCGCGGCAGCGCCGTCGCTGTCGTCCCATCCGGTGACGCGGACCGCGCCGGGGCAGGGGATGCCCGCCGCATCGAGCGCCCGCAGGGCGCCGAGGGCGAGCTCGTCGCTCATCGCGGCGATCGCGTCGGGCGCCTGCTCGCCGGCCAGGAGCGCGCGGGTGAGCGCCTCGCCGTGCGCGGCGCTGT
Organism: Paraconexibacteraceae bacterium; assembly: GCA_963757775.1. Lineage (GTDB taxonomy): Bacteria > Actinomycetota > Thermoleophilia > Solirubrobacterales > Solirubrobacteraceae > JAOPZW01. Next base: position 550,325 of record CAVWSH010000001.1, read on the forward strand.
TGTGGGGAGCCACGGCCACGCGCAGTCGCTCGATGGCACCGCCGGCGTTCGCCCACGCGTCGGCGAAGCCCTGCCAGCGGTGGCGGGTGACCGGGTAGGTGATGGCGGCCGGGTCGAGTCCGCGCGAGAGCCGCTGACGGCGCGTGCGGTCCGTGGGGAAGCTGAGCACGGCGGGCCGACTCGCCCCGGCGAAGGCCGCCTGGGCGATCGCCGCCGCGGCGGCGCGGTCATCGATCCCGACCACCGTGAACCCCGGCCGGCGCGGCCCGGCGTGGATGACCGCGGGCAGGCCCGTCGTGGCCACCGCGTCGAGGACGGGGTCGTCCTCGGTGGTGGTCCAGACGACGAACCCGTCGACGGCGGCCTCCGCGACCCTCGCCGTGTCGCTGGCCGCGCCGGTCGTCGGCACCAGCGTGAGCCCGACCGCTTGGGTGGCGCAGACCTCGGCGACGCCGCTGAGGAACCGGGCCGCCTGCGGATCGTCGAAGGCGTAGGTCAGGCGTTCGCCGAGGATCACGCCGAGGCTGCCGGCGCGGCCGCGCCGCAGCGAGCGGGCGCCGGGATGAGGGCCGGGGTAGCCGAGCTCGTCGGCGGCCGCGCGGACCCTGGCCGCCGCCTCGGCCGAGACGCGCTCTGGCTGCGAGTAGGCGTAGGAGACCGTCATCGGCGACACGCCGGCGGCATGGGCGACCTGGGCCATGGTCGGACGGCGCCTGGACGACATGCTGTGTATCGTTACACAGATGTCGGATGGGTCCAGCGCCCAGCCCTACCGCAGGGACCGCGTGACGTGGGCGGTCTTCGGCGCCCTCTTCGCCTTCGGGTTCCTGAACGCCGTGCTGGGACCGGTGCTGCCCTACCTCAGCGCGGTCGAGGGCATCTCCTATGTCGTCGGCGCGCTGCACCAGGTCGCCTTCGCGATCGGCGGCGGCCTGGCCGGGCTCCTGGCCGCCGGCGACCGTCATGCCCTCAGGCGAGAGACGGTGATCGCGGGCGGGCTGACCGGAGCGGGGCTCGCCGGACTTGCCGTCGGATATGGCGGCACCCCGGCGATCACGATCGCCGGCGCGTTGTTCATGAGCCTGCTCGGCACGTCGGCCCTCATCAGCCTGTGGGCCGTGCTGGCCGACGTCCACGGCTCCCGGCGCGCGGTGGCGATGAGCGAGGGCGAGGTGTCGGTCAGCCTGGCGGGGATCGCCACGCCGCTGCTCATCGGGGCGCTGGGCGCCACCGCGCTGGGCTGGCGCTTCACGTTCGTCCTCGGCGCGAGCACCGCCGGCGTCGCGGCGCTCTGGGCGTGGCGAGTCCGGATGCCGCCACCCGCGCGCAGCGCCTCGGCGACGACGATCGCCGGTCCTCGGCCGGCCCCGCGGGGGCCGGCGCCGACCCTGGTGGTCATCTTCGCGATCGTGGCCGTCGAGTTCACGCTCAGCTTCTGGCTGGCCAGCTATCTCCACGACGACGTCGGCCTGGCCCGCGACGCGGCGGCGGGCGCCGTCAGCGGCCTGTACGCCGCCAATCTCGCCGGGCGACTGCTGGTCAGCCGCCTCGCCCGCCGGGTCGGCGCCGAGCGCCTCCTGGCCGCCGCGCTGGGCACCGCCCTGCTCGGCGTACCGGTCCTCCTCGCGGCCGCCGACGCCGCCACGGCGGTGGTCGGCATCGCGATCGCCGGGATCGGGATCGGGGTGATGTTCCCGCTCACCTCGTCGCTGCACGTCGAGGCCAGCCCGCTCAGCGCGGACGGCGCGCTGGGCCAGGTCCTGGCCATCGCGGCGATCGGCCAGATCGCGGGCCCCCTCACCGCCGGAGGGATCGCCCAGGCCACCAGCCTGCGTGCCGGGCTGCTCGTCGTGCTCGCCTTCGTCCTCATCGCCTGCGCCGGCCTCTACGGCCACCGCCAGATCCGCCGTCGCGCTTCGCGCGCACCCGCGGCCACCGAGTCCGAGGTGATGCGCGTCCCGGAGGTCTTAACGGCGAAAGGCCCTGAGCGTCAGGGCCTTTCGGAGTAGCGGGGGCGGGATTCGAACCCGCGACCTTCGGGTTATGAGCCCGACGAGCTACCAGACTGCTCCACCCCGCGTCGCGGAGCTACACGATAGCAACTTGGGCCTGAGCCGATCAACCCGCCGCGAGCGCGCGCGAGGGGCCAGAATCCCGCTCATGGCCCACGTCTTCGTCACCCGCCAGATCCCCGGCGACGCCCTCGAGCGCCTGGGCGCAGCGCACGACGTCGAGGTCTGGCCCGGCGACATGCCGCCCCCGCGCGAGGAGCTGCTCGCGGGCGTCGCCGACGCCGAGGGCCTGCTCTCGATGCTCGTCGACAAGATCGACGGCGAGCTGCTCGACGCCGCCCCGAAGCTCCGCGCGGTGGCCAACTACGCGATCGGCTTCGACAACATCGACCTCGAGGCCACGGCCGCCCGCGACGTGCAGGTCGGCAACACGCCCGACGTGCTCACCGACGCCACCGCCGATCTCGCGTGGGCGCTGATGCTGGCTGTGGCGCGGCGCCTCGTCGAGGCCAGTCGCGACGCGCGCCACGGCCGGTGGCGCACGTGGGAGCCGCAGGGCTGGATCGGCGCCGACGTGCACGGCGCCACGCTCGCCGTCGTCGGCGCCGGGCGCATCGGCCAGGCGGTGGCCAAGCGCGCGTCGGGGTTCGACATGCAGGTGCTGATGGTCGACCTCGGCGACGACCTGCACGCGGCGCTCGGGCGCGCGGACTTCATCTCGATCCACACCCCGCTCACGCCCGAGACCCGCCATCTCATCGACGCCGACGCGCTGGCGCACACGAAGCCGACGGCGATCCTCGTCAACACCGCCCGGGGCCCGATCGTCGACCAGGACGCGCTGGCCGACGCGCTGCGCGACGGCCGGCTCGCCGGCGCCGGGCTCGACGTGACCGACCCCGAGCCGCTCCCGCCCGACCACCCCCTCTACGACACGCCCAACCTGCTCGTCGTCCCCCACATCGGCTCGGCCACGACCACCGCCCGCGCCGCCATGGCCGACCGCGCGGTCGACAACCTGCTCGCAGCGCTCGACGGCAAACCGATGCCCTACGCGGTCGAGCCGCCGGCCTGAGGTGAGAGTCGCCGTCGTCGACGTCGGCACGAACTCGACGCGGCTCCTCGTGGCCGACGTCGGCGATGACGGCCGCCTGACCGAGCTCGAGCGGCGCACCAGGGTCACGCGCCTCGGCGATCGGCTGGGCGAGACCGGCGTGCTGGGCGACGAGGCGATGGCGCGGGTGCTCGGCACCGTGCGGGAGTACCAGCGGGTCATCGAGGAGCAGGGCGCCGAGCGGGCGCTCGCCGTGCTGACGAGCGCCGTGCGCGACGCCGCCAACGGGGAGGACTTCCTCGCGCGCGTGCGCGCGGCCGGCGATGGGCTCGACGCGCGCGTCATCGCCGGCGACGAGGAGGCGCGGCTGACCTTCCGCGGCGCGACGAGCGAACGCGCCCCCGGCGACGCCACGCCCACGCTGGTCATCGACGTCGGCGGCGGATCGACCGAGCTCGTGGTCGGCAACGGCGACGAGGTGAGCTTTCACGTGTCGACGCAGGCCGGCGTCGTCCGCCACACCGAGCGCCACCTCGCCGGCGACCCGCCGACCCCGACCGAGCTGCGCGCCCTGGCCGACGACGTCAGGGAGACCTACGCGCAGGCGGTGCCGGGACCGGTCCGCTCGGCGCCGCGCACGGCCATCGCCGTCGCCGGCACCGCGACGTCCCTGGGCGCGATTGACCTAGATCTGGAGCGTTACTCCGCCGAGCTCGTCCATGGTCATGTCGTGTCGCTCACCGCCTGCCGGAGGATCCTCGAGCGCCTCGCCGCCCTGCCGGAGGCGCGACGCCGCGAGGTCCGCGGCCTGCACCCCGATCGCGCGCCGACGATCGTCGCCGGGGTGGCCATGGTCATCGAGGCCGTGGAGCTCTTCGGCCTCGATGCCATCGTGGTTTCCGACCACGACATCCTGCGGGGCGCCGCCCTGGAACTGGTGCATCGGCCCCGTCCGAACGGTGGGGCCGACTCGTCCCGTTGAGCCGGGTCGCCGCAAACCGGCCGGCGATCCCAGCGGCCGACGGCGCTCGCGGATCGCGCTCGGCGACGGGCGCCGCCATACACCACATCACCACTTCTGTTGCCCGAACTGGACGTATGTTTGATGGCGCCACGATGGTCCGACGGCGGACAATCGCAGCGCTGGCGAAGGGGTGTTCGTGCCGTCATGGCGTGAGCTCACCGGCTGTCAGCCACATAGGTTCGGGCGAAGCCGCATCGAATCGGCGCCTCCCGCCGCCCGGACCGTCGAAGGCCCCTTCATGGCACGTACCCCTGCCCGTCCTGTCGGGGCCGACTTTGGAAGCCGCCTCCGGGCGGCTTCCATCGTTCTCAGGGCTCGCGCAGGAGCTCGACGTACCCGCGGCTCGGCGCCGGCGCGCCCGCGTCGCGCCGGCGAAACCCGAAGCGCTCGTACAGGGCCAGCGCCGGCGCGTTGCGCGCGCCGGTGCCGACCCGCACGCGGCGCCCCGCCGCCTGCCCCAGCGCGTGCGCGACCAGCGCCGAGCCCACGCCGCGCCGGAAGCGGGCGGGATCCACGAAGAGCCGTGCGATGACCATCTCGTCCTCGCCGTGCTCCACGCCCACGACGCCGACCAGCGCGTCGCCCTCGCAGCACAGCCAGATCTCCTCCTTGGTGGCCTGCAGCCGGGCGAGGCTCTCGTGCAGTGGCGGCAGGTCCGGGTAGCCGATCAGCTCGGCCTCGATGGCGTACGCGGCGCGCTGGACGGCCAGCACCCGCGCGGCGAGGTCCGCGTCGGCGAGATCGGCCCTAAGCCAGGTTCGATCGGCGGGGATAGACGACGTCCGGGTCGGTGAGGACGTTGACCAGGGCCGGGGCGCCGGCCGAGAAGGCGCGCTCGAGCGCGGGCTTCAGCTGCGCGGGACGCTCCACGAGCTCGCCATGGCAGCCGAGCGCCTCGACGACCAGGTCATAGCGCGTGCCCGGCCGCAGCTCGGCCGCCACCGAATAGCCATAGAGGAACTCCATGGGGTGCTTCTCGAGCGCCCAGATGCCGTTGTTGCCCATGACCGCGACCACGTTGATGCCGAGCCGGGCGAAGGTGTCGAACTCCATGGCGCTGAAGCCGAAGGCACCGTCGCCCACCAACAGCACGACCTGGCGATCGGGGTGGGCGACCTTGGCCGCCAGCGCGTAGCCGGGCCCGCTGCCCAGGCACCCGAACGGGCCGGGGTCCAGCCAGCAGCCGGGCTGATAGGTGTCGACGACGCGGCCCGCATAGGACACGAAGTCGCCGCCGTCGCCGATGACGATGGCGTCGCGGTCGATGAGCTCGCCGAGGTCGCGGTACAGGCGCATCGGATGCAGCGGGGCGCGGTCGTCGTCGAGCTCGGCGCGCTCGGCCGCGCGCTTCTCGTCCTCGGCCGCGCGCAGCGTGCGGACCCACTCGCCCGTGTCCGCCCCCGGGGAGGCCTCCGAGCGCAGCGCGTCGAGGATCCCGGGGATCGATCCGTAGAGCTCGGCCGCGACCGGGCGCGGGTGCTCGCGCAGCGGCTCGGCACGGTCGATGACCACCAGCTCGGTCGCCTCGCCGAAGGACTGCCCGAAGCCCAGCCGGAAGTCCATGGGCACCCCGATGACCAGGGCGACGTCGGCGCCCTTGAGGCCGTTCGAGCGCGCCCGCGAGAAGAACAGCTCGTGGTCGGCGGGCACGCAGCCGCGCGCCAGCCCGTTGAGGAAGACCGGGATGCCGAGCTCCTGAGCCAGCGCGACCAGGGCCTCCTCGCCGCGCCCCCAGTAGAGGTTCGTGCCCGCCATGATCACCGGGCGCTCGGCGTCGCGCAGCAGGGTCGCCGCGCGCGCGACGTCGGGGACCGGCCCGGCCGCGGCGTGCGGCAGAGGGTCGGGCTCCTCGGGCTCGGGCGCCTCGGAGAACACGACGTCCATCGGGAAGTCGACGAACGCCGGCCCGGAATGGGGCGTCACCGCCGCGGTCAGCGCCTCGTCGACGAGGGCGGGGATCTCGGCCGTCGTCTCGGGCGTGGCCGCGAACTTCGTCAGCGGTCGCATGAACGGGACGTGGTCGAGCTCCTGCAGCGAGCCCTGGCCCCAGCGGATCGCCGGCGCGCGGCCGCCGAGCACGAGCATCGGCGAGCCGTTCTGCTGGGCCGAGGCGACGGCGCTCATGCCGTTGGTGACGCCCGGGCCCGCCGTGAGCGCCGCCACGCCGGGCTGGCGAGTCACCTTGGCCCAGCCCTCGGCGGCGAAGGCGGCGGCCGATTCGTGGCGCACGTCGACGAGGTCGATGCCCTCCTCGCGGCAGCCGTCGTAGATCGAGAACAGATGCCCACCCGACAACGTGAAGAGCTTGGTCACGCCGTGCGCCTTCAGGCGCTTGGCCACCAGCCGCCCGCCGTGAAGCTGCGTGGACCGCTCGGTCTCGGTGCTCATCGCCGGACCCTATCGACACATGTCGCGCCCCTGTCGAAGGCGCTTGTGAGACCGCGCCGCCCCGCGCACCATGGGGCCATGACGACGACCGTCGACCTTCCCGCGCCCAACGCGCCGAGCGGCTACCTGCTGCCCGATCTGGCCGATCTGGTCCTCGAGCTCGGCGCGTCCTATCCGCTGCTCGGCTACCTCGTCTGCCCCGACGAGCAGTTCGACGAGCCCACGGCGCTCGATCCGGTCATCTACGCCGGGCTGCTGCACCCCTGAGCTCGCCTCGGCCTCGTCCGAGCGCCGCTGGGGGTGGCCCGGATTGACGGCGATTATCTACGTCGATACGGGCCACCCCCTGTCCCACGACAGCCGAGCGCCTAGACGTCCAGGCGCAGCAGGTCGTCGTAGCCCTCGCGGCGCACGACGACCCGCGCGTCGCCGTCGCGGACGAAGACCACGGGCGCGCGGCGCGCGCCGTTGTAGCCGTTGCGCATCGTGAAGCAGTAGGCGCCGGTGACCGGGACTGCGACGACGTCGCCCACGCGCGGCTCGCGCAGCGCCACGCCGGCCGACAGCACGTCGCCCGACTCGCAGTGGCGCCCGACGAGGTCGACCGGCCCGCCCCCGCCCACGCGGTCGACGACCGTCGCCTCGAAGCGCTGGGCGTAGAGCGAGACCTCGAGGTTGTCGCCCATCCCGCCGTCGACGGCGACGAAGGTCCTCGGTCCGCGCTTGACCGTGACCACGCGGTAGATCGTCACGCCGGCGCGCGCGACCAGGCTGCGGCCGGGCTCGATGACCAGCCGGGCGCCCGAGGGCAGGTGCTCGCGCGCCGCGCCGACCAGGACGGCGAGGTACTCGGCCACGCTGGGCGGGCGGTCGTCATAGGTGTAGCGCGCCCCGAGCCCGCCACCGAGGTCGTAGACGGCGAACTCTCCGTAGGCGGCCAGCGCCGCGACCGCCTCCCCGAACGGCGCGGCGTCGAGGATCTGCGAGCCGATGTGGACGTGCAGCCCGTCGAGGCGCAGCCGGTCCGAGCTGCGCAGGCGCTCGATGGCGCGGCGGGCATCGGCCGGGGCGAGGCCGAACTTCGAGTCCTCCTGGCCGGTTGCGACCGCGGCGTGGGTCTCGGGCCGCACGCCCGGGATGACCCGCACGAGCACGGCCTGCTCGTCGCGGACGAGCCGCTCGAGGCGATCGACGTCGTCGAGGTTGTCGATGACCACCGTCCCGACGCCGGCGTCGATCGCCCGCTCGAGGTCCTCGTCGGTCTTCGCGTTGCCGTGCAGGTAGATGCGCGCGGGGTCGACGCCGGCGGCGACGGCGTGCACGAGCTCGCCCGCGCCGGCGACGTCGCAGCCCAGGCCCTCCTCGGCCACGGCGCGCAGGCCCGCCGTGCAGGGGAAGGCCTTGGAGGCGAAGATCGCCAGCGATTCCTCCCAGCGGGCGGCCAGCTCGTCGCGGTACTCCCGCGCCCGGGCGCGCAGCGCTCCCTCGTCGACCACGTAGGCCGGCGTGCCGAACTCGGCCGCGAGGTCGCGCAGCCGGCAGCCGCCGACGACGAGCTCGCCGCCGTCGTCCAGCGCGGCACCAGGTGGGAAGAGGTCGACGAGGTCGCGCATGCCGCGCAGTTCACCATGCGACCATGCCACGGTGCTTCGCGTCGCCGCCCTCGCCATCGCCCCGGTCAAGGGAATGCGGACGGTCGCCGTCGACGCGCTCGAGCTCGGGCCGAGCGGCCCGGTGGGCGATCGCGCGTTCCACATCCGCGAGACCGAAGGGAAGATCGCGCTGACGATGCGCAACCCGCGCCTGGTGCAGGTCGTGGCCAGCTGGGACGCCGCCGGGGACGAGCTGGCGCTGGCCTTCCCCGGCGGCCGGCGCGTCACGGCGCCGGTCGTGCGCGGCGAAGCCGTCTCGACCCCCTTCTACGACGGGCGCCCCGTCCCGGGCCACATCGTGGAGGGGCCGTTCGCGGCCGCCCTGTCCGAGCACCTGGGGCGCCCCGTGCAGCTCGTGGCCAACGAGCCGGGCGTGGCCGGCGGCGACGACCATCCGGTCACGCTCATGTCCGACGGCTCGCTGGCCGCCGTGTCCGAGGCGCTCGAGGGGGCCGCCGTCGACCCGCGCCGCTTCCGGATGACGATCTCGGTCGAGGGCGCTCAGCCGTGGGAGGAGGACGGCTGGGCCGGCCGCGAGGTCGCCGTCGGCACGGCCACCCTGCGCGTGGCCGTCCCCGTCCCGCGCTGCGCGGTGACGATGCGCGACCCCGACGACGGCCACGGCGACCTGCCGATCCTGCGCGCCCTCGCGGGCCTGCGCGGCAAGCGCGACGTCGCCTTCGGCGTATGGTGCGACGTCGCCGCGCCCGGCACCGTGCGCGTGGGCGACGCGGTGCAGCCCGGCTAGCCCGAGGGCCGCCGCGCGGCCGGCTCGCCCGCCGCGGCCATCGCCACGTGCAGGGTGACCGGCTCGCTGCGTCCCCGCAGGGTGACCGTGCCCCGCTCGGCGAAGCCTCCGTGCTCGTCGCGCAGCAGCGCGTAGGTCGCATCGGTGACGAGCACCGTGTCGTTCGTCTCGCGCGTGAGCCCCTCCACGCGCGCCGCCGTGTTGACGGTATCGCCGATGACCGCGAACTCGACGCGGCCTCCCCCGCCGATGGTCCCCGCCACCACCGGGCCGGAGTTGACGCCGATGCCGATGCGCAATCGCCCGCCGTAGGCCCGGCGCACGACCTCGGCGATCTCGAGCGCGGCCGCCACGCCGCGGTCGGCGTGATCCACGAGGTGCTCCGGCGCCCCGAAGACGGCGAGCAGGCCGTCGCCGATGAACTTGTTGGCGTGGCCCCCGTGGCGCACGAGCGCGGGCACCACGAGCTCGTAGAAGGCGTTGAGCTCGGCGACGACCTCGGTCGCGCTCGCGTGCTCGGCGAAGGTCGTGAACTCGCGGATGTCGACGAAGAGGACGGTCACCTCGACCTCCTCGCCCTCGATGACGGTCCCCTCCTCCAGCACGCGGTCGGCGAGCTGTGGGTCGACGAAGGCCCCGAACGCCTCACGCAGCCGCTCGCGCTCCTCGAGGCCCGCGACCATCTGGTTGAAGGACTCCGCGAGGCGGCCGGTCTCGTCGGTGCCGAGCACGGGCACGCGGACGCCGAGGTCACCCGCGATCACGCGCTCGGTGCCCTCGCGCAGATCCTGGATCGGTTCCACCACCGAGCGGGCGAGCAGGGCGGACAGCTCGAAGGAGAGGGTGAAGGCGACGATCAGCGCGACGACGACGCCGACGCCCAGCGCGCGCAGGCTGGGGTCCTCCGAGGCGAGACCGGCGACCACGACGCCGGTGACGACGTTGATGACCGGCAGCGCGACGAGCAGCTTGACCCGCAGCGCCACCGAGCGGTCGCCGAGGTCGGCGTGGTTGGGCAGCGCGCACGAGACGTCGGCCAGCACCGGGCGCATCGCCAGCTCGGTGACGAAGAAGCGCAGGAAGACGCCGTAGGCGAGCACCACCAGGGCGCCGGCCGTGATGGCCAAGAAGCTCAGGAAGGTGCCGTGGAGCTCGAGCGTGACGAAGACCGAGATCGGGATCGTGTTGAGCGCGACGGGGATCCCGCGGCCGAAGCGCAGGAGGTCGACGGGAAGCCCGGCGAGCGCCGTCCAGGCGGCCAGCGCGGTCTCGGGCGTGCGCTCGCCCCGCAGCCAGCGGTCGGCCGGGCGGGCGAGCCGATAGCCCAGCCACAGCGCACCGCTGACCTCGAGCGACACGAGGACGGCCGACACCAGGGCGATGCGCCAGAACGTGCGCAGCGAGATGTCGACATAGAGGTTGAGCAGCAGCACCCCGCCGCCGACGACGAAGAAGGCCAGCACGAAGGCAAAGGCCAGGACCACGCGCGGGTAGCGCGGGCCCAGTCGCTCGTAGAGACGCTGTAGCGGGGCCCTGAGCATCGCCCTGGATCCTCCCAGGCGCGCTGGGCGGGCCGCTCAGCCGCCGAAGGTGCGTTGCACGGGCGGGTGCGCGGCCCGGCGCCCGCTGAACGCGGCCGCGGCCTCGGACAGGCGATGCTCGCCGCAGAACAGGGCTCGCCCGACGACGAGCACAGGCAGCGCGTCGGCGCCCTGGGCCAGCAGGCGCAGGGCGGCCCGCTCCATCGGGCCGTCGCGGCGCAGCTCGCCGGCGGCGCGCAGGCATTCGTCGAGCCCGAGGTCCGCGGCCGCGGCCGCCTCGGCCAGGATCTCGGGGTCGTCGACGTCGTAGCCGCCGCAGAAGGCCAGGCGGCTGGCGGCGAGGACGAACTCCGCCGACCGGCCGCGATCGGCGGCGAGGGCGGCGACGCGCATGGCGCTGCGCCCGGCCGCCGGCTGCGCGTCGGGCCACACCAGCGGCATCTGCAGCTCGGCCGCGCGCTCCTCGATGGCGCGGCGCTCCGCGGCGGGGTCGCGTGGGCCGGGCAGGAGCTCGGCGACGGCCGGCTGCCACCGCACCTCGGCGAAGTGCCGGTCGACCCGTTCGGCGGCCAGGTACGTCCAGGCGGACGCGAGGTCGAAGCAGAAGGTCGCGCGCGGGCGAACCGGCGGCGCATGCGCCGCCGCACGAGCGGCGCGCCGCTCGGCCAGTGAGATCAGTTCACCCATGTCGTGTCGTCGCACCCCTGAACGCTCGATCGGTCATGGGCTGCAACGAAGCCGGACCGAGAAGCTTGCGGCCTATCGATCGGCAGAATTCCTGGCCAACATGTGTCGAGATCTGGACCATTAGGGTGTGCACAGGTTCGAGCACGTCGTCTATCTTTGACTCGGCACGCGGGCCCCACCCGTTCTCGTTCCCCCCGGCCCGTCAGGAGCGCCTGCCATCGCCACGACACCACCCCCCAAGCGTCACCCCTACAACCAGTGGGCCCCGGACGCTCGGGCCCTGGACCTGGTGGGCGACAAGTGGACGCTGCTCATCGTCCGCGACCTGGCGGGCGGCCCGCGGCGCTTCGTCGAGCTGCAGCGCGTGCTCCCGGGGATCTCGACCGAGCAGCTGCGCTCCCGGCTGAACCGGATGGTGGCCGACGGCCTGCTCACGCGCCAGCGCTACCGCGAGGTCCCACCGCGCGTGGACTACGAGCTCACCGAGCGCGCCCGCGACCTGCTGCCCGTGGTCGGCGCCCTCGCCCGCTGGGGCTACCGCTGGGCCTGGGGCCCGCCGCGCCCGGGCGAGGCGATCGACGTCGGCGCCATCCTGCGCTGCGCGCCCGGCCTCGCCGCCCCGACCGGGCTGCGCGGCACGGTCGAGCTGCGGATCGCCGACGGGCCGGGCTCGGGCGTGCACGTCCTGCGCGTCGACGACGCCACCGTGACCTACGAGGAGCGCAGCGCGCCCGAGGCCGATGCGCGCATCGAGGGGCCCGAGCGCGCGTGGGTGGAGGCCTTCGGGCTCGACGCCTCGCGCACGGAGCTCGAGATCTCGGGCGACGCCGCCGTCGCCGAGCGCCTGCTCGACTTCCTCGCCGCCATCGCGGTGCGCGCGGCGGCCGTCGCCTGAGCGGCGGCTAGCCGGTTCCGCGCACCGGGCGGCGCGAGTCGATGCGGTAGGTCACCGCGCCGCTGCCGCGAGCCAGCGTGATGACGTAGGGCTCCGAGAGCGACCAGCCGCCGTCGAAGCCACCGAAGACGTCGTTCGCGCCGGCCGCGTACCCGGCGTCGAAGGCGGCGCGGACGGTGCGCGGCGAGGAGCCCGTGGCCTGCAGCGCGCGGCCCTCCTGGAGGCCGGCGGCACGGCCCTCGCGCACGCCGGCGTCGTGGCCCGCCTGCGTGTCGGCGGTGCTCCGGCCCAGGGCGAAGGCGCCCGCCACGAGGGCGACGCCCGCGAGGACCGCCACGACTCTGCTCCACATGCGCGTGAGGCTAGCCGCGCCGCGGGCGCCGTCCGCCCGGCCGCGGCCTCAGTCCAGCCAGGCCCGGGCGATCGCGTCCACGTGGCGGCAATCGGTGCCACAGCACCCGCCGAGCACCGCCATGGCGTTCAGGCGCGGGCGCAGCGCCCGGTGCTCGGCGCCGAGCGCGTCGGGATCGCCCTCGTCGAGCTCCTGCGCCTCGTCGAGCTCGGCATGGCTCTTGGCCGATGCGTTGGCCCGCAGGCCGCCGAGCCGCTCGCGCCAGGCGCCGTCCTCGTCGAGGACGTGGGCGAAGTGCGACGGGTGCGCGCAGTTGATCATGTAGTAGGCGACCGACCCGCCCGTCTCGGCGTCGACGCGCGCTATGGCGGCGGCCAGGGGCTGGCCGTCGGGCAGCCGCCCGTCGGTCTCGAGCGTGAAGGAGATGACGGCGGGGACGTCGTGCGCCCGGGCCGCGCGGGCGATGCCGATGGCCTCCTCGGCGTTGGTCATCGTCACCGCGGTGACCATGTCGACGCCGCTGTCGGCGAAGGTCGCCACCTGGCGGGCGTGGTAGCGCTCGGCCTCGTCGGCGGACATCAGCGCCGTGGGGTCATAGCCGTCGCCGCGCGGGCCGACGACGCCGTCGATGACGACCGGCGTCCCTTCCGCCTGCCCCGAGGCGCGGACCTCCTCGGCCAACGCCACCGCCGAGCGGCTGGCGGCGTCGAGGTCGTCGAGCGAGTAGCCGAGCTGCCGCCCCCAGTCGGGGTTGGCGCGCCACGTCGCGGTGTCGAGCACGAAGCCCACGCCCCGCTCGCGGGCCAGGGCGAGGTACGGGGCGAAGTAGGCGCGCAGCTCTTCGCGGCCGGCCTCGTCGCCGAGCAGGGCGAAGGCGGCGAAGGAAGGCAGGTCGACGCCGCGGTGGAAGATCAGGGTCGTCTCGAGGCCGCCGTCGGTGAGGAACGGGCGCGCGGCGTCGAGCTGCGGGAGGCGGTGGCGATGACGCATGCGCCGACCTTGCCAGAGACCGATGTCCCACAGTGTGTCGGAGCGCACAGCGACGGGATCGGACGCAACGGCTTGACCGCCGGCACGCGAATCTATATGCATTACACATGCATATTGTCTTCCGACCTCACCTGGCCTGCGCCGCGGTGGTCGCCGGCGCACTGCTCGCCGGCTGCGGCGGTAGCCACGGCAGCGACTCGGCCCCGCTCACGGAGGGGCCTGCCAGCGCCGTCTTCAGCAGCACGAGCGCGCCCACCGTCGTCGTCCCGCGCCTCGTCGGCCGCCGGCAGGACGAGGCGCACCGGCTCGTCGATCGCGCCGGGCTGAAGCTGCGCTGGACGGGCTTCACCGGCAAGCTGGGCAACGGCCGCTACAACGTCTCCTGCGTGAAGGTCCTCAGCCAGTCCCCCGTGGCGGGCGAGCGCCGGCCGCGCGGCGCGAGCGTCGCGGTCATCGAGACCGCCTGCCACACGCCGACCATGAAGCCCTATTCGATGTTCCCCAAGGAGACGAAGCGATGACCGAGCCGCCGCGTGGCCTCTGACGAGCGGACCGCCAACCTCCTGGGCGCCCTCGCACTGACGCTCTCCGACCGCGCCGCCGCGGCCGTGCAGGCCGACGCCGGGCTCGCCGGCAGCGACGCCGCCGCGCTGGTCACCCTGCGCAACTACGCCGAGGGCGAGCCGCTGGACCTGCTGCGCCGCGCGCTCGCGCTCTCGCATCCCGGCGTCGTGCGCCTGGCCGACCGTCTGCAGGCGCGCGGTCTGGTCGAGCGCCACCGCAGCGACCGCGATGGGCGCGCGGTCGCCCTGCGCCTGACCGCCGCGGGCCGCCGCGCCGCCGACGCCGCCCTGGCCGCGCGTGCGGACGCCATCGACGCCGCGCTGGAGACGCTCGACGCCGGCCAGCGCAGCGCCCTGGCCCCCATGCTCGAGCGGATGCTCGGCGCCCAGACGACGGACTCCACCGCGAGCCTCGTCATCTGCCGGATGTGCGACCCCGACGTGTGCGGCCACCCCGGCCGCTGCCCGGTGACCCAGGCGGCGATGGCCATCGCGTAGGCGTCAGACTCCGCGAGGTCGCCCATGGACCTCTGGAGCCACGATCGCTTCACCTTCCCGCTCCCGGCCACCCACAGGTTCCCGCTGATCAAGTACCCGCGGCTGCGCGCGCGCCTGGAGGCCGACGGCATAGCGCGCCCGGACGAGATCCACGAGTGCGCGCCGGTTCCCTGGGAATGGATCGAGGCCGTGCAGCAGCGCGCCCTGGTGCAGCGCCTGCGCTCCGGCACGCTGTCGGTGCGCGAGGAGCGCGGGCTCGGCCTGCCGTGGTCGGCGGAGCTGGTCGAGCGAGCGCGACGCACCACGGCCGGGACGGTCGCCGCCGCCCGGCGGGCCCTGGCCCGCGGCGTCGGCATGAACCTCGGCGGCGGGACCCACCACGCCGGCTACGACTTCGCTCGCGGCTACTGCCTGTTCAACGACGTCGCCGTGGCGCTCGCCCGCGTGCGCGCCGACGGCGGCGCGCGCCGGGCCCTGGTCGTCGACTGCGACGTCCACCAGGGCGACGGCACCGCGCAGGCCCTCGCGGCCGACGCCGACGCGTTCACCGTGTCGCTGCACGGCGCGCGCAACTACCCCTTCCAGCGCATCCCGTCCGACCTCGACGTCGACCTGCCCACCGGCACCGGCGATCGCGACTACCTGCGCGCGCTCGAGGGCGCCCTCGACGCCGCGCTGCCCAGCGCGCGCCCGGACGTCGCCTTCTACCTCGCCGGCGCGGACCCCTTCGAGGGCGACCGCCTCGGGCGCCTGGCCCTCACCAAGGCCGGGCTGCGCACGCGCGACGAGCTGGTGATCGAGCGGCTGCGCGCCGCGGGCGCCGCCGTCGTGGTCGTCCTCGCCGGCGGCTATGCCCGCGACGTGGCCGACACGGTCGACATCAACGCGGCGACGGCTGCGGTGGTGGCGGCGGCGGATGGGGCGTGATGGCTTCGGCCGGGCCGGGCCGGGCGCGGCCGCGGGCGGTCTCCGCCGGCGCGTGTGGCCAAGGCATCGAGGGCGGGAAGCGCGTCGCGCGCTGCGGCCGGGCGCGAACCACTGCGAGTTTCGTTCGGAAAGCGAACGTAACTCGACATGGTTCGCATGGTTCGCCACTGCGGCGGCGAGCCCACCCTCCCTCGGTGATGCTGTTCGTGCCGACGCGGACGCCGGCGCGCCCCGCCTAGGGCTTCGCGTAATCCGCCGCACCGATGTGCGGATAGGGCGACGTGTTGCCCGGAGGCCACGCCGGAGGCGGCTGCACGAAGCACGAGGGGTCGTCGCTCGTGTCGGGAACCTGCGTCATCCGCTCGCCGCCGGCGTTCTTGCAGTCGAAGTTCCCGAACATCATGTACCGGTCGCGCTTGGCGCCGCTGAGCGCGTCGGGCGCCGGATAGGCGTTGCCGCGGGAGGCCGCCGAGCGCTGCGGGTACATGCCCACGGTCTCGGGGCCGACCGGGCCGAACTGGCGCAGGTAGTGGCCCACCTCGTTGTCGGTGACCGTGGGCACGGTGTCGGCCAGCGCCGCCGCCCCGTTGTCGATGAAGTCCGACGTCGTCAGCTGGTGGTACTCGAGCCACTGCAGGATCGGGTTGAGCTGCTCGAGGAAGGGCTGTGTCCGGGCGAGCAGCGGCTTGGCCTGCGTGAGGGTGTCGCGCAGGGCCGGCAGCCCGGTCTTCGACGCCGTGATCAGCGGGTCGAGGTTGACGAACAGGGTGCGCAGGTCGGGCGCCAGGGCGCGCACGTCGCGCAGGGTCGGCGTCAGGTCGCGCGCGGCGGGGCGCAGGTCCTGCACGAGCGGGTCGGTGTCCTTGGAGAAGCTCTCCAGGCGCTGGAAGGTCGCCTTGGACTCGTCGAGGAAGGTCGGGAGGATCCGGAAGGTCTGCGCCAGCGCCTCCTGCTGGCGCGAGGTGGCGTCGAAGGTGTCGCCCGCGTTGACGACGAGGTTGTGCAGCTGGCCCTCGTCCCGGGTCAGCGCCCCGAAGACCTGGCCGGTGCCGCGCACGAGGCCCGAGACCTGCTCGGCCTGGCCGTCGAGGACGGTCAGCAGGTCGTTGCCGTCATCGGCGAAGGCGGGCAGGTTGCCCAGCGCGTCGTTGAGGTCGCGCCCGCGGCCGGCGACCGCCTTGGAGAGATCCTGCTGCCAGCTTCGAAAGCTCTTGCGCGTCTTGGGATCGAGCGCCTGGAAGATCTCGTCGAGCTCGACCGTCTTGGCCACGCGCGCGTCGCCGAGGAAGCCGCCGTCGGGCACGGTGCCCGCCGTGCGCTTGTTGCCCGGCGTCATCTCGACATAGGTCTCCCCGAGGAGGGTCTTCTGGCGCAGGATGGCGCGGGCGTCCTTGGCGATCGGGGCGTACCGGCGGTCGAGCTCGATGGTGGCCACGGTGCGGTTGGGATGCGCGGGGTCGAGCGTCTTGTCGCGTACCTTGCCGACGGTCACGCCGGCCACCCGGACGTCGGCCTCGAGACCCAGCTGGGTGGCCTCCGGGAAGGCGACCTTGACCTGGTAGCCCTTGGGCTTGAGCGGGATCGGCCCGCCGAAGCTGAGCCAGAGGAAGAGCAGCAGCCCGAAGCACGACAGGGCGAAGAGCACCATGGTGGCGATCCGGGCGAGCGAGGGAGCCTGCTTGTTCATCAGCTCGTCCCGCAGATCCTGGGGTCGAGGAGCGCGGGCAGCAGGGCCTGGTTGAGCGGCGGGTTCTCGCTCGTGATCGACTTGAGCACGCCGCAGGTGCCGCCCAGCGTCACGGCGCGGAACGGCCCGTTGGCGTCGGAGGTCGAGAACAGCGCGGCGCCGTTGTGCTGCAGCCAGGCGATCCAGAAGAGGTAGCCCTCCTCGCGGCTGTCCTTGCTCGGGTCCTCGCGCCCGTTCGGGTTGTAGCCCACGAGGTTGAAGAGGTGGTTGAGCACGGTGAACGAGCTCGTCAGGTCGGGCGTGGCGGCGGCCAGCTCGTCGGCGGGCTTCGTCGTCGAGCGCACCACCGGCCGCGCGTCGCGCACGAAGGGCCGGATCTGGCTCTGGACGATCGGGGCCGCCTCCTTGGCGAAGGGCTGCACGGCCCCGTTGGCGCGGTTGAGCGCCTTCAGCGCGGGCTGCAGGTGCACGGCGGCCGGGCGCAGCGTCTCGGCGAACCGCCGCACGCGGCCCAGGGTGTCGGTCGTCTGGCGCAGCGCGCCGGGCAGGTCGCCGACCGCCTGGGTCACGTTGGCCTGCTCGGAGGCGAAGGAGCGGAAGACCGCCGAGGACGAGTCGACCAGGGCGGCGAGGTCGTCGCTCTTGTCGGCCAGCTCGTCGTTGAGCTCGCCGAGGGAGTGCACCAGCCGGCTGAGGTGCTGGTGGCGCTGCGCGACCAGGGCGTTGACGCGGGCCAGGTCGCGGTGCGTGGGCTCGAAGCGCCGGAAGACCTCCCGCAGGTCGTCGCCGCGCCCCTTCAGGCCGCGGCCCGCCCCGTCGACGAGCAGCGTCAGGTAGTCGCGCGTGTCGGAATCCAGCGAGGCGAGGATCTCGTCGGGGTTGACGTCCGGCAGGGTGTTGGAGACCGGCAGCGTCCACCCGCGCTTGGCCAGGGGCGCCCTGTCGGTCCCGGGGTCGAGCTCGATGAACATGTCCTTCAGGCCGGTCTTGGGCCGCAGGAGCGCCGTGGCG
This sequence comes from Paraconexibacteraceae bacterium, assembly GCA_963757775.1. GTDB lineage: Bacteria > Actinomycetota > Thermoleophilia > Solirubrobacterales > Solirubrobacteraceae > JAOPZW01. The sequence goes on from CAVWSH010000001.1 coordinate 568,354, forward strand.
TCGGTGTGGACGAGGTCCTTGTACTCGGGGTCGAGGGCGAGGGTGACCACGGCGTGGCCGTCCTTCAGCCCGACCTTGGTGATGTCGCCGACGCGCACGCCCGAGACGCGCACGGTCTGGCCCTGCCCGGGGGTGACGGCCTGCGCGGTGGAGAACGCGGCCTGCAGCTCGAACGGCTTGCCCTCCCACGGGAAGCGCATCCGCTGGTTGTGCATGATGTAGCCGCCCACGAGGGCCGCGACGAGCGCGAGCCCGACCACCGCCGCGAAGTGCCCGGCGTGCTTGCGGATCGCCGTCCTCACCTCGTCAGCTCCTTGACGGTGGCCGGCACGTCGGAGACCTTCAGCGGCGACCCCTCGGCCTTGAGGTCCCTGCGCAGCCAGTCGACGGTCCTCTGCAGCGCGCCGGCCTGGGCGGCGGCCGACGGCTCGGGGATGTCGAAGCCCTGCGGCGCCGCGGCGGGCACGGTGCGCAGGTCCGGCGGCTGCTGGGTCTCGCACGGCACGTCGGCGCGCAGCGGCGGGCGGGCGTGGTCCTTGGGCGTCGGCGGATTGACGCCCTGGAGCGGCTGGCCGGTGAGGAAGAACCTGTCGGTCCCCATCGGGTAGGCGAACTTCGGCGTCGTGAGCATGACGCGGAACCACTGGCCGTTGGCATCGCCCGAGCGGCTCTCGCCGGCGAGCCCGGGCAGCGGCTTGGTCGCCTCCTCGTAGACCGGGCCCCGGGCGGGGAACGTCTTGTCGTCGATCTTGTCCTTGGTCCAGGGCAGGATCACGTCGTTCTGGCAGTTGGAGGCCTGCGAGAGCTGCGAATAGAGCGCCACCGAGCGCTGGTTGAGCGCCGTCAGCGCGGGCACCAGCGGGCGCAGGTCGTGCGCCAGGCCGCGCAGCTCGGGCCTGGACACGAGGGCGCGCGCCTGCCTGACCAAGGGCATGCCGGCATCGATCGCCGGTCCCGAGGAGCGCACGGCCGGGCGCGCCGCCCGGATCAGGCCGCGCACGGCCGGGAAGGAGCGGTTCAGCGCGCCCAGGGCCGGCATCGCCGCCTGCAGCGTGCGCGGCAGCTCGCCGACGGCGGCCGAGAGCTCCTGCTGGCGCGCGGCGAAGGCGCCGGCGGTGGTGTCGAAGTCGGTGACGAGCGACTTGAGCTGCTCGCGATTGCGGTCGATCGCCTCGGCCGTGACGCCGGCCCGGTCGATGTAGCGCCCGAGGTCGCCGGGCTGCGCGCCCTGCGCCGCGTCGGCGACGATCGCGCTCTCACGGTAGGCGGGCTTCCAGTACGGGATCGACGCGTTGTAACCGCGCCCGCCCCTGCCCTTCAGGCCCGCGGACAGCTCGCGCAGCAGCGCCTGGAGGTCCTTGCGCGTCGGCGCCTGCAGCGCACCCAGGACCTGGTCGAGCTGCACCGGCCCGCTGGTCTGGTTGATCGGGAGGCGATCACCGTCGTGGAGCGCGGGCGACGAGGGCGAGCCCGGGCTGACGTCGACGAAGAAGTTGCCCTCCAGGAAGATGCGCGGACGGATCTTCATGGTCGCGTCCCTGTGCAGCGGCAGGCCCTTCTTGTCGATGCGCACGGTCACGAGCGCGGCCTGCCTGCCGTCCTCGACGTGGCTGATCGCGGTGACCTTGCCCACGTTGACGCCGGCCACCCGCACCGGCGACCCGTTGCGCACGCCGTTGGCCGACGGGAAGACCGCCTGCACCGTGTAGTGGTGCTCGAACGGGATCGCCTTGGTGAAGCCGAAGTAGGTCACGACGGCGAGCGCGGCGAGCGTGAGCAGGCCGGCGGCGAACGGGGGCATGCCCTTGCGCTGCCCGCGCCTCATGGCTGTGACCTCGCGATGTCGGCGCCGTGGCCGCCGGGCCGGTCGGTGAACGTCTCCCCCGCCGGCACGTGGTCGGGGTTCAGGCCATGGCCCTTGCCGTTCTTGTCGAACTGCGCGTAGGTCGGCCCCAGGCGGCCGCTGACCGGGAAGCGCTCGGTCACGGCGCCCTGGTAGGGGTCGCCCTTGACGCTCTTGTCGCGCAGCGGGTTGTAGGCCTGGATGTAGCCGGTCTGACCGGCGCCGCAGTCGGCGTTGCCCTTCGCGTCGACGGCCGGCGCGTAGACGTTGTTGTGCACGTACTGGTCGGCCTTGCCCGGCAGCGCGCCCTTGCCGTGGGCGAACTCGTTGGCGCCCGACGAGCCGATGCCGTCGGTTCCCGGCGCCTGCGTGGCCATGTTCAGCAGCGCGCGCTGCGAGGAGCCGGTGTCGTCGGGAGCCGACAGGTGCTCGGCGGCGAAGGTCCAGAAGATGTTCCAGGCGTTGCAGACCGTGACGTACGGCCCCAGGTAGCGCAGCTGCGGCTGCAGCGTGCCCACCGTGGCCGTCAGGCCGCGCAGCGAGCCGACCGTGGCCGGGGCCTTGACGAGGTCCTCGAGGGCGCCGAGCGCGCCCTGCAGGTTGTCGTTGAGGGCGACCGAGCGCCGTTGCACGGGCGTGCCGACGCGCAGGGCCGAGTTGACGGTGGGCAGCGCTCCGCGCAGCTCGGTCGCCGCGGTGTCCAGGTCGCGCGACAGGGCCGCCGTGTGCTCGAGGAACGGGCGCTGCACGGCCAGCGACTCGGTGCCGGCGCGCAGCGTCGGCGGGCTCTCGGAGATCGTCGCCTCGAGCGCCTGCGGGTCGCGCGAGATGGCCTCGAAGGTGTTGGCCATCGTCGTGAAGAGGCGCGCGTTGGTCTTCGAGACCGGCGCGACGATGCGCGCGGCGTCCCCCAGCTCCTTGAAGAACGACGGCAGCTCGGTGCGCGGCGCGGACAGGTTGGCCATGACCGAGCCGAGGTGGCCGAAGAGCCCCGGAGCGACCTCGATGGTCTGGTTGAGGTCGGCGCCGCGGCCGGCGAGGGCGTCGCCGAAGCCCTGCAGGTTGCCCTGCGAGGCGCGCCGCGTCGGCGCGTCGAACATGTTGTAGACCTCGTCGAGCTCGACGGGCACCGAGGCCTGGGTGGCCGGCATGGTGGCGCCGTCGGTGAAGACCTGCTTCGAGCGCCCGGTGTCGAGCTCGACGTACTTGAGGCCCAGCGCGGAGCGGGAACGGATGACGACCTTCGAGTCGACCGGGATGGCGCCGGCCTTCTTGTCGAGCTTGAGCGTCAGCCGGGCGCCGACCTTGTCGTCGGGCAGCATCACCGGCTCCATGTCGCTCACGACGCCTATCCGGAAGCCACCGGAGCGGACCTCGTTGCCCTTGACCAGGTTGGCGCCGTTGGACACCAGCACGTCGAGCTGGCGCGTGGGCACGAACGGCAGCCCGTTGTTGGCGTTGTAGGCCAGGAAGACGGCCACGACGATGACGAGGGTGGTCACGGCGCCGACCAGCACGGGGTTCGCGACCACGGAGGCGTTGGCGCGTCGTCCGCGCGGGCGGGTCATGGCTTGAGCAGGTAGTCGAGGAGCTTGGTCTGGGCCTGCGGGTCGCTGGTCCTCGCGCTCAGCTTGGGCAGCGGCAGGACCGGCGAGGAGCCGCCGCGGTCGTTGCCGGCGCTGCCGCCGACGCCGGGCAGCGGCGGCAGGGTGATGGGCGGCACGCCGGGGACGGTGGGCGTGGGCACCGTCGGCGTCGAGGGGGTGGGGACGCTCGGCAGGGTCGGGGTCGAGGGCGCTGCGGGGGTCGAGGGCGCCGACGGCGCCGGTGCGTCGACGGGCGCCGGGACGGCGGGCAGCGGCAGGTCGTGGTCGCCGGCTGCGCGCTTGGCCACCCCGCGGTCCTTGGCCTCCTGCGCCGCGCGCCTGGTCGTGTCCGGGTAGTTCAGGCCCGGCTGGACGGGCCCGAGGCGCGAGCCGCACTGGGTCTCGAGGCCGGGATTCTTCTTGAGCGTCTCCTCGCTGGCGTAGTCCGCGCACGGCCCGACGAAGGCGCCGATCTTGAGGATGTGGTTGTTCTGGTCGAAGATCGACGTCGAGGTCGTCTGGTCGTAGACGTACTGCAGCAGCGCCTCGAGACCGGTGTAGCCCTGCCCGCCGGGGCTGCGCGGGTCCTTCTCGACGGCGTACCTGCGGTCGTCGAGGTGCTGCAGGACGATCGCGAGGTTCTTGCCGAGCTCGGGCGTCCCCGAGGCGAAGGCGCCGAGCTGGGCGATCACGGGCGGCGCGGCCTTGACGGCGCGGTCGCCGGTCGTCGATGCGCTGCCCAGCGACCTGAAGGCCGGCCGGGAGGCGTCGGCGAAGGGCCCGAGCTGGTCGAAGAAGGTCGTCAGCTGGTCCGACGACGCGTTGAGGTTGTGCAGCGCCGAGCCCTGGTCGTCGGCCACCTGGCCGAGGGCCTTCATCGTCGGCTGCAGCTGCTCGAGGAAGCCGGGCAGCTCGCGCAGGCCGGCCGCGATGTCGCCGCGCCGCTCGGCCGAGGCCTGCGCGGTGTCCTTGGCCTTGGTGACGAAGCGCCCGACGTCCTTGCGGTTGGCCGCGAGGTCGCCCACGACCTTGTCGGCGTTGACCGTCAGGTCGCCGAGGATCCGGTTCTGCGCCCCCAGCATGGCGAGCACCTTGTCGGTCTCGCGCAGGGCCGGGCTGGCGCGGCGGATGGCCGCGTTGAGGTTGTCGGCGTTGCCCGCCACGCCGGCGCCCAGCGAGCCGATGATGAGGCTCAGGCGCTCGCGATAGGGGCGGCGCAGGATGTCGTTGACGAGGTCGGGCGCGACCGTCGACGCCGTGTGGGTGACCGGGATGACCGCGCCCGGCGCGAGCACCTGCCTCGCCGTCCCGGGCTGGCAGTCGACGAAGTACTCGCCGATGAGCGACTGCGGGCGCGACTCGCAGAAGGCGTCCGAGCGCAGCGAGCCGAAGCCGTTCTTGTCGATCTTGAAGCCGATGAGCGCGTGCTTGGTGCGCGTGTCGAGCTTGATGTCGGTGATCTTGCCCGCGCGGACGCCCGCCACCTTGAGGTCGCCGCCCCGGATGAGGCCGAAGGCGTTGTCGAACTGCACCCAGTACTTGCCCTTGTCGGGGTTCTGGCCCGCGCCGGTGGCCGCGAGGTACGCCACGCCGGCGCCCGCGACGAGCAGGAGCGTGAGCAGCGCGCGCCTCATGGGCCGAGCGGCCCTTCGGTGGCGTCGCAGGGGAAGTCGGCGCTGGGCTTCCAGGTCGCGCCGCGCTCAACCGAGCCCGGGCAGCGCCAGCGCTGGTTCGGCGAGGTGGCGTTCTTGAAGGCCGCGCTCTGCTCCAGCGGATCGAGCAGCGGCTTGAGCACCCCGTTGACGGGCGCGAAGAGGTTCACGTAGGGCGCCGCGCGACTGGCCCCGCCGAGCGCGTCGTAGAGCCCCGAGTGGCCGAAGTCGTCGAACCAGCCCGTGAGGTCGGGCGCGTAGGGCCGCGCCGTCGCGAGCTCGGGGGCGGCCTGCGCCAGCGCCTTCGTCGACGCGGGGAAGGCGCCGTCGCGCTGCTTGCCGTCGCGCTCGATCGGCCCCACGGCGGCGTTGCGCACCGGCACGGAGGACTTCGTCAGCTCGATGAGGTCGTTGGAGGCGCCGGGCGAGCGCACGAGCGCGGAGAGGTCGCGCAGCGTCGGGCGCGCGTCGCGCGCCAGCGGGCGCAGCTGCGCCAGGAAGGGCCGCAGCTTGCGGGCCACGGGCTTGGACTCGTCGACGAGCGGCTGGAGGTCGTCGAGGGTGGCGCGCAGGTTGACGAAGGTGGTGTCGGCGCGGCGCATGAAGCCGGGCAGCTCGCCGATCGCGGTGGACAGCGCCTGCTTCTGGCGGCCGATGGCGCCGGTGGTGGTGGCCAGGTGGTCGACGAGGCCGGCGAGGTCCGCCCGGCGCGTCGCGAGGTCGCCCACCAGCTGCGAGGACTGGTCGATGAACCGCTTGAGCGCCGGGGTGTCGGCGTCGAGCGCCTCGAACAGCCGGCTGGAGGCCGCCAGCGCGGGGTTCAGGTAGGCCCAGCCCGCGTTGGCCTGCTCGCCCTTGCCCACGTAGGACGCGCCGGAGCCGCGGATGAGGCCGCTCAGCGCCCTGCGCGTCTTGGGATCGAAGGTGTTGAAGAGCTGGTCGAGGTCGACGGCGGTCGTCGTGTCGGACTGGTCGATGACGCCGCCGGCCGGGATCGTCTCCTGATGGTCGGCCGCCGGGAGCTGGAGGTCGATGTAGCGGTTGGCCACCCCGGAGAGCGAGGCCTGCCGGATGATCGCCTTGGTGCCGCGGCGCAGCGGGCGGTAGCCCGCGTCGGTGATCTTCATGCGCACGTCGGCCTGGCCGTCGGGCGTCAGGTCGATGCTCTGGATCTTGCCGACGGGCACGCCGGCCACCTGTACGAGGTTGCCCTTGACGAGCTGCGAGGCGTTCTGAAAACGCGCGTGGACCGTGTAGGTGCCCCCGCGGCCGCCGAGCACGAGGACGGCCACGACCAGCACCGCCGCGAGGACGGCGGTGGCGGCGAGGACCCGTTTCAGGGTGTGGGACGCAGGCAAGCGGGACTCCAGGCAGCGCCGGCCCCCGCCCGGCGCTGGTCTCTCCTTGCCAGCCCCCAACGAGGCCCAGAGCCAGAACTTGCGGCTTTCGTTCACCCGCGGCGGGTGATGTCGGGCCACCCGAGCCCGTGGTCGGATCCTCGACGACCGACGTCCCGACGATTGCGAGACCCCATGGGAGCCGACCAGTCCACCGCGGCCGAGACCGATCTGAAGGCGCTCACCGGGGAGGCGTTTGTCTACGGGTTCCCGCTCGTTTTCAACCTCGGTCAGCTCGACCGGTTCGTGCGCGAGGGCCTGGGCTCCATGCCGGCGGCGCCGTGGAACGGCTTCACGCACGCGCGGCAGCTCGCCGGCCCGACGGACACCTTCGTCTCGATCAACAACGACACCGTCTACTCGATGGCAGTGCTCGACCTGTCGGGCGGCCCGCTGCGACTGGACGTGCCGGATGCCGCAGAGCGCTACTACGTGCTGCAGTTCGTCGACGCGTGGACCAACAACTTCGCCTACGTCGGGCGGCGCGCGACCGGCACGGCGGCGGGGAGCTTCTGGATCGTCGCGCCGGGGTTCGAGGGCGACCTGCCCGACGACGCCGCGGTCATCCGCGCACCGACCATGGTGGCGATCATCGTCGGACGCTGGGCGGTGGCCGGCGCCGACGATCTGCCGGCGGTCCACCGCCTCCAGGACGCCCTGCGGCTGACGCCCCTGCACGACGGCGCACCGTTGCGCGGCCTCCCACAGCCCGACCTTGCCGTCGGGGAGGACCTGGGCTTCCTCGAGCAGCTGCGCGTGTGGTCGCAGGCCTTCCCGCCCGCGGCGGCCGAACGGGAGCACGCCGAGCGCTACGCGCCGCTCGGGCTGACGGACCAGGCCTCGCCGTACGCGCGACCCGACGAGCAGCGGCGGACCGCGCTGTGCGAGGGCCTGCAGGCCGGCCGCGAGCGGCTCGAGCAGATCATCGAGGAAGGCGACTCCCCCAAGCAGAACGGCTGGGAGCTGACCTACCACATCTTCGATTACAACAACGACTTCTTCGAGCTCGGCGCGCTCGACGACCCGCAGTGGCGGATCGCCGACCGCCCGCGCGCACGCGTCACCCGCGCGGCGGCGGCCCGCGCGGGCTTGTGGGGCAACCACGCCTACGAGGCCGCCTACGTGCTGACGTGGGTGGACGGCACCGGCGAGCCGCTGACCGGCGAGCGGTCCTACACGATCCGCTTCGAGCAGACGCCGCCCGTCGATGCCTTCTGGTCGGTCACGATGTACGACGTGCCGGAGTTCTTCCTCGTCGCCAACCCCATCGACCGCTACTCGATCGGCGACCGGACGCCGGGGCTGCGCCGCGGCGACGACGGCGCGCTGACGCTGGTGCTCCAGCGCGACGACCCCGGCGACGACGAGCGCAGCAACTGGCTGCCGACCCCGCCCGGCGCCTTCCGCCCGCTCCTGCGCATGTACGCGCCTCGAGCCGAGGTCTTCGACGGCCACTTCGAGCTGCCGCCCATCGTCCGGCGCGGCTGAGCTTCAGGTGAGCAGGCGGGCCCGCAGAGCCGCGGCGTCGACGCCCTCGACGCGCACGAGCTTGTCGCGCGCCTTCGCTCCGCGCACGACGCTGACGCGCGACGAGCCCACCCCCGCGCGGGCGGCGATGAGCCGGCACAGCGCGTCGTTGGCGCGGCCGTCGACCGGTGGCGCGGTCACGCGCACGGCATAGGTCCCGTCGGGGCCCGGGACGATGGCCTCGCGCGACGCGCGCGGGGTCAGGCGGACGCGGATGTCGGCGTGATCGGCGACGCCGCGATGCTAGCCGCGCCTCGTCCGCTGGCGTTGGCCGAGCCCTCAACCGCGGCTCGCTCGGGCCACGGCGCCCGGCGACGCCACGGGCGTCATAGGGCCGCGACCGCGGCCTGGCTCTCGGGCTCCTCGTCGGCCAGGAAGGCCGCGAAGGCGTCGCCGTGCAGCGGGCCGGAGAACAGGTAGCCCTGCACCGCGTGGCAGCCCAGCGCCCGCAGACGCTCGAGCTGGACCTCGCCCTCGACGCCCTCGGCCACCACCTGCAGCCCCAGCGAGCGGGCGATCTCGACGATGGCGGCCACGATGGCCGTGTCCTCCTCCTCGGCGCCGACGCCGGCCACGAAGGAGCGGTCGATCTTGATGACGTCGAGCGGGAAGCGCTTCAGGCGCGCGAGCGAGGAGTAGCCCGTCCCGAAGTCGTCGATGAGGACCTTGACCCCGATGTTGCGCAGGGCCTCGAGCGTCGAGCGCGGCGAGCCCGACTCCTTGATGAGGATCGACTCCGTGATCTCCAGGCCGAGGCGATCGGGCGGCAGGTCGGAGGCCTCGAGCGCCGCGCGCACCTCCTGCAGGAACTCGGGGCGCGCGAGCTGCTGACCGGAGACGTTGACCGCGACGCGCATCGGGATGTCGGGGAAGCGGTTGGCCCAGCCGGCCACCTCGGCGAGCGCGTGCTCGAGCACCCAGCGCCCGAGGGGCGCGATGAGGCCGGTCTCCTCGGCCAGCGGGATGAACTCCACCGGTCCGACGACGCCCCGGGTCGGGTGCTGCCAGCGCACGAGCGCCTCGACGGCGATCGGCCGCAGCGTGGCCGTGTCGAAGATCGGCTGGTACAGGACGCGGAACTCGTCGCGCTCCAGGGCGCGGCGCAGGTCGGACTCCGTGCGCAGGCGCTCGAAGGCGTCGCGGCGCATCGCCTCGTCGAACAGCTCCGAGCGCCCGCGCCCGCCCGCCTTGGCGCGGTACATCGCGGCGTCGGCCTCGCGCAGCATCTTGGCGGGCGCCTGCGCCTCGCGCCCCACGGCGATGCCGACCGAGGCCGAGCAGAAGACCTCGCCGGAGGCGACGGCGAAGGGCTTCTCCCACACCTGCGCGATGCGCTCGGCGATCTCGAAGGCCTCGTCGTCGGATTCGACCTCGGCGAGCACGACGAACTCGTCGCCGCCCAGCCGCGCGACGGTGTCGGAGGTCCGCACGACGTCGGTCAGGCGCGAGCCGACCTCGATGAGCAGCTCGTCGCCGGCCTGGTGCCCGAGCGAGTCGTTGACGGTCTTGAAGCCGTCGACGTCGAGCAGGAGCACCGCGACGCCGAAGCCGAAGCGCTCGGCGCGCCCGAAGGCGTGCTCGACGCGATCGAAGAGCAGCGCGCGGTTGGGCAGGCCCGTCAGCGCGTCGTGCAGCGATTGGTGGCGCATGACGGCCTCCGAGCGCTCGCGGTCGAGCGCCGAGGCCAGGAGGTCGGCGATCGACTGCAGCCACTGGCCCTCCTCGCCCGAGAACGCCCCGACCGCGCTCGCGTGCACGCCGATGACGCCGAACGCGCCCGAGCGCCCGCGGATGGCCGCCGCGGCGGTGGCGCGGATCCCATGCCCGCGCAGGCTCGGGACGCTGAAGCGCCGCTCGCTGGCCCACTCCCAGACGATGATCGGCTCGTCGCCGGCGAGCACGTGGCCGGCGAAGCGCTGCTCGTCGGAGGGGACCTCGGCCCCCACCTCGAACCCGACGGCGGCCACGGCGTCCATGTGCGTGCCGTCGGGCTGCAGCTCGCGGATGGCGCAGTGCTCGACGCGCAGGGTCTCCGTCAGCACGCGCACCGTCTCGTCGAGCAGCAGCGTCCTGTCGGTCGCGCGCAGCGCCAGGCCGGCGAGGCGCGCCATGGCCGCCTCGCGGTGCGCGCGCTCGCGCTCGGAGGCCGCGCGCCGGGCCTCGGCCTCCGCGCGTTCGCTCTCGGAGACGATCCGCTCGCGGTCCGAGCGCCCGAGCTCGCGCGTGAGCTGGTAGACGATCGAGGAGACCACGACGATGGTCGCCGTCGGCAGCAGCCAGCCTCCGAGCTGGCTGACGTCGAAGCCGCCGGCGGCGAGCGCGACGCGCGAGCCGATGAGCCCGAGGACCGCGAGGACGGTCTGAAACGCCGCCTGGCGCAGGCCGAAGTAGACGGCGTACGGGGTGACCCACAGGAAGAGGAAGGCGAACCCGGTCGTCGGCGAGCCCGAGAAGACGCTGCCCGCAGCCGCCAAGAGGGTGCCCAGGGCGATCATCGCCTTCAGCACCCAGAGCGGCGCGAGGTCCAGGCCGCCCCGGCGCATCCAGACGCCCAGGGCCTGGGCCAGGAGGCAGATGCCCACGAGGGGCAGCGGACGTCCGGCGTCGTGGGGCAGCAGCAGCCAGAGCTGCCCCAGCGTCCCCTCGATGAGGAAGAGCATGCCGAGCGACCGCGCGATATGGCGGCGGTTGTGCGTGGGATCCACGGGATCCACGAGTACGCGGGACGGCCCCCCCATGTCCTAGGACTGCTCATCGGGACTTCGGCCCTCGAACTTGAGCCTTCGAGCCGTAGTTCTCCCGGTGGCGCGTCGCGCTGAGCCCTGATGGCGCCGGCGCGGCACGCTGGGAGGCTCGGCTCATGCCTTCCGCGTCGCGAGCGCCGGGCAGCCAGGAGATCGTCCACGTCGGGGGACCCAGGCCGACCCCCGGCCGGCTGCTCAGGGAGATCGCTGACGTGGCTGTGACGCTGCCGCTGTTCGCCACCGCCCCGCTCGTGCGCCGCTGGCATCGCCACTGGGGAGCGACCGACGCGGAGGTGGCGGCCGTCCTGCCCGGCGACGACCTCGTCCCCGGGTGCCAATACACGGCGACGCGCGCGATCACGATGGCCGCGCCGCCCGAGGCGGTGTGGCCCTGGCTGGTGCAGGTCGGCTTCGGCAAGGCCGGCTTCTACTCCAACGATCTGCTCGACAACGCCGGCCATCCGAGCGCCGAGCGGATCCTCGAGGAGTTCCAGGACCCGCCCCTGGGCGACTGGGTGGCGATGTTCAGCCGCGTCAACGACGTGACCGCCTTCCGCGTCGCCGCCGTCGAGGCGCCGCGGCACCTGGTCTGGGCCAAGCCCGACAGCACGTGGGCCTGGCGCCTGCGCCCGGCCGGGAGCGGCACGCGCGTCGTCACGCGGCTGCGCATCCTCTACCGCCGCCGGCAGCCCGCCGGCGCGCTGCTCACCCTGCTGCTCACCGAGCTCGGCGACTTCCCGATGATGCGCAAGATGCTCCGAACGCTGCGCGAGCGCGCCGAACGCAGCTGGGCCGAGCCCGCCGTCGTGCGGACGTACCATTCCCGGCGCACGCCCGGGTAGCCCAACTGGTAGAGGCCGCGACCTTAAAAGTCGCTGCTCGCGAGAGCGTGCGGGTTCGAGTCCCGCCCCGGGCATGGTCGATGAGGGCTTCGTGAGAGTCCTCGCCCACGGGCGACGGGTCCGGGCCCACGCGGCTACCCTGTGGTGGACGCAACCTTCGGGGGCTTGCTCGTGTTCTCAGCGGGCGAGCCCTTCTTCACGCGTGGAAGCCTCAGCCCTCCAAAACGTCAGCGCCGACGGCCTTCGCGGTCCGACGCCCCTGCTTCGGATCCAGTCCGATGAGCGCCTCGTCGCCCTGACCCGGCGCGGCAACCAGGCCGCCTACGAGGCGCTGGTGGGGCGCTACCAGGCGCGGCTGCTCGCCTTCTGCCGGCACATGCTGGGCTCGCGCGAGGATGCCGAGGACGTCCTGCAGGAGGTCTTCGCGGCGGCCTTCAACGCGATGATCGCCGACGAGCGCGCGCTCAACGTGCGCCCGTGGCTGTACCGCATCGCGCGCAACCGTTCGCTGAACCACCTGCGCCGCGTGCAGGCCATCGGGGTCGACTCGATGGACGTCCACCTGTCGGAGAACGGCACCTCGGCGGCCGACAAGGTCCACCGCCGCGAGGAGTTCCGGCTGCTCGTGGAGGACGTGCAGGGACTGCCCGAGACCCAGCGCACGGCCCTGCTGCTGCGCGAGATCGACGCCCTGAGCTACGACCAGATCGCCGAGGCGATGGACACCACCATCCCCAGCGTGAAGTCGCTGCTCGTGCGCGCGCGCGTATCGCTGGCCGAGTCCGCCCAGGCGCGCCAGCTCACGTGCGACGAGGTCCGCGACGAGCTCGGGGAGGTGGCCGAGGGCCTTCACCGCATGACCGCGCCGGTGCGCCGCCACCTGCGCCAGTGCGACAGCTGCTCGGCCTTCCGCAGGCATCTGCGCCAGACCAATCGCGCGCTGGCCGCGGTCTTCCCGGTCGGGCCGCTGCTGCTGTTCAAGAAGCTCGTACTGGCCCACCTCGGCACCACGGCCAGCGCGGGCGGCAGCGCGGCGGCCGCCGGCGCCGGCGCGGGCGCCGCCGGGGCGGGCGCGGGCAGCGCGCTGTCGGCGGGCGTCGGCGCCGTGGCCTCCAAGGCGGTGGCCGGGCTCGCCGCCGCCGCGATCGTCACCGCCGGCGCGGTCGAGGTCGACCACGCCGCGCAGCGCCGGCCGCTCGCCCACCACACCCCCGTCACAGCCGTGGCGACGGTCCCCGCCTCGCCACAGGTCGTGGCCTCCCAGCCGCAGCCCGCCGCGCCCGCGGCCGAGCGCACGAGCGCCCACAAGGCGACGGGCAAGCCGGCCAAGGGCAAGGAGGCCAAGGGCATGCAGGCCGCCAAGCGCGACGCCGCCGCGGCCAAGCCGGTCGAGGCGCCCAAGCCGGTCAAGCCGCCGCCCGCCGCGGCACCTCAGGAGGGCTCGGCCACCGCGACCCTCCCGGCCGATGCGCCCGGGGTCGTGAGCTCCAGCGGCCCCCCCGACCAGCAGGCCTCGGCCACGCCCCCGCCCGCCCCGCCTGCCCCGGCCGCCGATCCGGTGCAGACCACGCCGCCGCCCGCTCCCGCCCCGGCGGGGTCCACGCCGCCCGCCGACCCCGGCGCCGACGCCGGCGCGGAGCCCGTGCCGCCCACGGCTGACCAGCCCGTGCCGCCCGCCGACGAGCCCGCGCCGTCCGCGCCGCAGCCGCCGGCCGATCCGACTCCCTAGCTACCCGACGCGGTCGCCCAGCGCCGCTTCGGGCGCGGGCGCGAGCAGCAGCACGGTGCCGTCGGCCGCGTAGGTGCCGAGGACCAGGCACTCCGACCGCACGGGGCCGATCTGCTTGGGCGGGAAGTTCACGACGCCGATGACCCGGCGCCCGATGAGCTCGTCGCGCTCGTAGTTTCGGATCTGCGCCGAGGAGCGTCGCTTGCCGATCTGCTCGCCGAAGTCGACGCGCAGCTTCCAGGCCGGCCGGCGGGCCTCGGGGAAGTCCTCGACCTCGACGATGCGCCCGACGCGCATGTCGACGCGCATGAACTCGTCCCAGGCGAGGTCGTCGCTCACGCCCTAGGGCCTCTGCGTGCCGAAGCGCACGGAGCGATACGCCGTCTTGAGGGGGCCGTTGGCCGCGACCGCGTCGGCGCGCGGGATCGCCGGCGAGCGCTCAGAGAGCATCGTGATGTCGAGCCCGGTGCTCGGCGGCGGGTCGGGCGCGGAGACGAGCAGCACGCGCTTGCCGTAGGTCGTGTGCCCGCCGAGGCGCGCCTGGAAGACGATCTGATAGCCCGGCTGCTGGTTGATGTTCACGCGCCCGTCGCCGCGCCACAGGAAGCCCGGATACTGAGCGCTCATCCGGCGGATGAGGCGCGCCGAGAGCAGCGTGAGCTCCGCGCTGACGTCGCCCTTGTAGGGCGCGAGGCGCAGCGGGCGCACGGCGAAGGACTGCGGCGGTCCGCCGGTCGTCTGCAGGCGCAGGGTCTCCCCGGCGCGCGGCGCGACCTTGTGCAGGGCGCTCGTGTGGATGAGGTTGAAGGCCACCGGCTCGCGCACGACGACCCCGGCCCGCCCCGGCGTGTCGCGGACGAAGGCCAGCCAGGCCAGGGCAAGGACGACGAGGACCCCGGCCGCCGCCACCACGCGCCAGATCGTCCGAACGGGCACGCGCAGCCGCGCCCCGAGAAGCTCGGGCAGCGTCGGGCCGAACTCCTCGCGCACGACGGACACGCCGGTCAGGGTAGCCGCAGCGGCTCAGGCGGCGCTGGCCAGGCCGATGACCTTCAGCCGGCGCTGCAGCGCCTGCAGCGCGAAGGCGCGCGTCTCGCCCACCGAGGCCCCGCCGAAGAGCGTGGCGTCGTCGCCCACGTCGGCGGGGATCCACTTCGGGCGCAGCACGCCCTCGGCCACCGGGCCGGCCTCGACCAGCGCGCGCTGGATGGCGGCCTCGTAGCGTGGGTCCTCGCGGGCCATGTCGCGCAGGAAGCGCGCGCCGAAGGCCACGTGGCGATGCTCGTCGCGCGCGACGTTGGTGAAGCCCGCCACGAAGCCGGGCAGCGTGCCGGCCCGTTCGTTGAAGTCGATGATGAAGTGCTGGCCCGTGAGCGCCAGCATCCCCTCGGTGATCATGTGGTAGATGGTGATCGCCTCGACGAGGGCCTCGCGGTCCTCGGGCTCGACGGCCAGGCGGTCCACGCGGCTGTGGAGCATCTCGTCGAAGAGCGTGTGGAACTCCGGGTTGAGGTGCTCGCTGGTCTGCGCCAGGCGCTCCTGCAGGCCGTCGGCCTCGAGCACGCCGACCTCGCGGTAGAAGCGGTCGAAGAAGGCGACGTGGCGCGCCTCGTCGGCGATCTGGGTGCAGAGGAAGATGCGCATGTCCTCGTCGGGAACGGCGCGCATGATCGGCCCGAGCTCGGCCGCCACGCGCTGCTCGCCGACGAAGAACGAGCTCAGGCCGTACAGGCGGGCCACGCGCTCCTCGGGCTCGATGCGCTCGTGCCAGTCGATCCGGTCCTGGGTGAAGTCGAGGTCCTGCACCGCCCACTGCTGGCGCTCCCACAGCTCGTAGAGCTCGCGGTAGGTCAGGAGGTTCGCCTCGCCGCGGTCGGCCGACTCCTGCAGGGCGGGATCGCTCGTGGCGCGGAAGTCCACGCGATCGGTCCGGGGCGTCGCGTGCTCGGTCATGGCGCGAGCCTAGCGCGCGACTGGCTGGCCGGCCAACTTGGAACCGATCAGCGACACTCGAGGCATGAACCTCCCCACCCTGCGCGGCGAGCGCGTGCTGCTGCGACCGCTCGCCGAAGACGACCTCGACGGGCTCATCGCCATCCTCGCCGAGCCCGCCGTCGCGCGCTGGTGGGGGCCGCAGGCCGAGCAGCCCGACCGCGCGGAGCTCCTCGGCCCCGAGGCCCGCTTCGCCATCGTCGTCGACGGAGCGCTCGCCGGCTGGCTGGCCTGCGAGGAGAACACGGACCCCATGTACCGCTCCGTCGGGCTCGACATCTTCCTCACCACCGCCTGCCACGGGCAGGGTCTCGGGCGCGAGGCGCTGCGGCTCGTCATCGCCCACTACCTCGAGCGCGGCCACCACCGCTTCACGATCGACCCGGCGGCTGATAACGAGCGGGCCATCCGGGCCTACGCCGCCGTGGGCTTCAAGCCCGTCGGGCGCCTGCGCGACTACGAGCTCGGCGCCGACGGCACCTGGCACGACGGCCTGCTGATGGACCTGCTCGCCGCGGAGTTCCAGCCCGGCTAGGCGTCGAACGTCGGTCTTCCCACCTCACGAGGGGGTAGGACCGACGTTCGAGCTCGGCACCCGCCCCGCACTCGTGCGCAACCGGGCGCGTGGGCCGCGAGCCTAGTTGCCGATCGCGAACATCGACTCGAGGTCGTGGCGCGAGAAGACCTCGAAGGCGACCATCGTCTGGGTCCGGCTGACGCCGGGGAGCTTGACCAGCTGCCCGGTCACGACGTCGGCCAGCATCTCGTGGCGCGGCACGCGGATGATGGCGACGAAGTCCCACTCGCCGGTGACCGAGTAGGCCTCCGCCACGCCGTCGAGGTCCGCCAGCGCGCCGCCCAGCGCGGACATCGCGTCGCGCTCGGCCTCGATGAGCACGACCGCGGTGGTCATGGCGTGTGCGTCTCGCCCGGCTGGAGGATCACGACCTCCGCGTAGCCGGCGTTCTGCACGTCGGACTTGAAGGCCTGCACGTCGGTCTCCACCGGCGGGAAGGTGTCGTAGTGACAGGGGATGATCTGGTCGGCGCCCACGAACTCCGCGGCGACCACGGCGTCGAAGCGGTCCATCGTGTAGTGCCCGCCGATGCACATGAGCGCGACGTCGATGTGGCCGCGGCGCCCGGGGAGGGCGAGGTCGCTGAACAGCGCCGTGTCGCCGAGGTGGTAGATGCGCTTGTCGCCGATCTCGATGACCAGGCCGGCGGGCACGCTCACCGTGCCGTTGGGCGTGGTCGACGTGTGCAGCGCGGGCACGAGCCGCACCGAGCCCCAGTCGAACTCGGCGGTGCCGCCGAGGTTCGTGTCGATCGCCTCGACACCCTCGCCGGAGCTGTTGATCTCGCCGGCGATCTCGGTGATGGCCTGGACCTTGGCGCCGGTGCGCTTGGCGATGGCCATGGTGTCGCCGAAGTGGTCGCCGTGGCCGTGCGTGAGCAGGATGGCGTCCGCGGCGACCTCGTCGGCGGACGCGGCCGCCTTGGGGTTGCCGGTCAGGAACGGGTCGATGAGCACGGTCTTGCCGTCGTGCTCCAGCGCGAAGGCCGCGTGACCGAGGAAGCGGATGTCCATCAGCGTTCGTCTCCTGTCTGGTTGGATCGCATGAGCTCGTGGGCCAGCTCGAAGCCGACCGCGACGCCCACCAGCATGCCCAGGCGAGTCTCCTCCGCGACGAGCGTGCGGATCATCCGCAGACGCTCCTCCGGGTCCTCGAGCGCGGCCGCCTGATTGAGCTGCGCCTCGTGAGCGCCGCTGAACCAGCCGCCCTCGGCGAGCGCCTCGTTGAGCACGCGCTGAAGGCCCGGCGCCGCGTGCGTGACGATCTCCTGGGCGTGGGCGAAGCGCTCGGGGTCGGCCAGCGCCGCGACCGCGGCGTCGACCTCCTCCGCGCTGTATCGCCGGTCGGGCATCGCGGCCCAATCTAGGCGATGCGCCTGCGCGCGAGCGCCAAGCCGACGAGCAGGCCCGCCGCGCCGCCCGCGAAGCCCGCGATCGGGCTCGCCTGCAAGACGGCTACGGGGATGAGGAGCAGGACCGCGGCGAACACCGCCGTGCCGAGCAGGTCGCCGTCGTACTCCTCGCCGCGGCTGCGCGCGATGAGGTCCGGGACGGCCCACGCGCACAGCAGACCGAGGGCCGCGCCGTTGCCCCCGATCGCCAGCGGCGACGGATCGACCGCCACGGCCAGCGCGATGCCGCCCATCCCGCACAGCACGAAGAGGAAGAGGACCACGAGCGGCCCGTGGCGGCGCTCCAGCAGCCAGCCGAAGACCGCGATGGCGGTGACCGCGGCCAGCTCGTACCAGATGCTCGCGTACAGGAAGGGTGACGTCGCGACGCGCCACCACTGGCCGTCGATCGGCCGCGCGACGCCGATGTCGATCAGGGCCACGGGGAAGAGCACCAGGTAGCCGAAGAGCGAGAGGGCGACGAGCGCGATCGTCGCGTAGGGCCGCGCCGTGAGCTCGCCGCGGATGCCGGGGATCTCGCCAGAGCGAAAGCGCGGCAGCCGCGGGGCGGCGGGCTTGCGCGCCTTGCGGGCCTTCCGCGGCTCGGAGACGGTCCCGTCGCGCTCGATCTTCGGCGCGCGCTTGCGCAGGCGGTTGCCGCAGTACGGACACTCGGTGATGTAGGGACTGACCTCGTTGCCGCAGTTCTTGCAGACGACATTGAGATCGGGCATCTGTGCCATTGCTGCCCCGATTCTAGGCCCGCGCGCCCGTATGCTCTCAACCGTCGCTCCCCACGACCGATGAACGAGTGTGGTGGCCCCCCGTCCCGCTGACTTCCAATCCGTGAACCTTCACGTGCGCAACGCGCGTTTCTCAGCGCGAGTCGTGCACGTACGCGGGACGGAGACCACCCTCGCCGTGCCCCGCGGGGTCCCCGCCGCTGCCCGGCCGCTGCCCGCCGAGGCCGAGATGAGCTTCGAGCACGACCGCCAGATCGTCATGCTCTCCGGCACGCTGCTCGGCGGCGACGACGTCAGCGCGCGCTTCCGGATCGACGACGCCGTGGCGCCCCGCGAGCTGCGCCGCTTCGTCCGCCTGAACTGCAACCTGCCGATCCTCGTCACCCCGCTGTCCGCGGACGGCTCCGAGGCCGGCCCGCAGGAGACCATGCAGACGGTCGACATCAGCGCCGGCGGCGTGCTGCTGGACCGCAGGGACCTGTCGGGCGCCGTCCGCGTGGAGCTCGACCTGCCCGGCGGCCACGGCACGGTGACCGCGAGCGGTCGCATCGTGCGCAACGTCAGCGACGGCAGCGGCGTCAGCTTCGACGCCATCGACCCCGACGCCCAGCAGACGCTCGACGGCTTCGTGCTCGGCGTGCGCCACCAGCTGGCGCAGCGCTTCGCGCAGGCCTAGCCCCCGTCGGGCGCCGTCGCGGCGACGATCTCGGCCATGACCTCGCGCAGGTCGTGGTTGGCCTCGTAGACGACGAGCTGGCGATGGGCGCCGCTGCCGTGGGCCAGGAGATCCTCGATCGCCTCGAGCTCGGCGGCCGAGCCCAGGTCCTGGGCGTGCTCGCGCAGCCGGTCGTACAGGCGGCGCGCCAGCGCCTTGGTGGCGATGCGCTCGCTCGAGGGCAGGTCGACCAGCTCGCCCTCGAGCCCGTGCCGGGCCGCCAGCCACTTGTTCTCGTCGAGCATCTGCCACGGGTAGTCGGCGAGCTGGCCGCCCGCCTCGTAGTGCTCGCAGAGCTCCTTGACCATCGCCTGCACGAGCGCGGCCAGCGCCAGCGTGTGCTCGACGCGCGTCTGCGAGTCGCACACCCGAACCTCGACCGTCCCGAACTTCGGATGCGGGCGCACGTCGTACCACAGCCACGTGTAGTCCTCCATGACCCCGGACTCGACCATGAAGGCGATCTCGCGCTCGTAGTCGGCCCAGTCGCGGTAGTGCGGCGGGACCCCGACGCGCGGGAAGGTGCGGAAGATCGGCGTGCGGGCGGAGAGCAGTCCGGTGGCGTCGGCGCGCCAGAACGGCGAGTTGGTGCTCAGGGCCAGCAGGACGGCCAGGTGGACGCGCATGCCGTTGGCCACGTGGATCGCCTTGTCGGGATCGTCGACGCCGACGTGCACGTGCATGCCGAAGATCAGCTCCTGGCGCGCCACGAAGCGCAGGGCCGTGACCAGCTCGCGGTAGCGCGCGCGGGCCACGATGCGCTGGTCCTCCCACATCGCGAAGGGATGGGTGCCGGCCGAGCCGATGGCCAGGCCGCGGCCTTCGGCGGTGCGACGCACCTGCGCGCGCAGGCGGCGCAGCTGTTCGCCGGCCTGGGCCGTGTCGGGAACGGGGTTCGTCGAGATCTCGAGCACCGACTCCATGAGCTCGGGTTTGATCTCGCCGTCCTCGGCATCCTCCAGCAGGGACTCGATCGCGTTGACCAGGCCGTAGCCCTCGGCGTCGACGATCATGAGCTCCTCCTCGATGCCGAGGGTGTAGCTCGGCCCGTGGAACTGGTGCTCCATGCCGCGGCAGCGTACTCACGCGCCGCGATCCATCGGCCTAGACTGCGGGTAGCGCTACGAAAAAGACTCCGACAAGGGGGACCACCATGGCCCTGGGCTACGACGGCAAGCTCTACATCCTCGCCTTCGACCACCGCGGCTCGTTCCAGAAGAAGATGTTCGGCATCGAGGGCGATCCCACGCCCGAGGAGACCGAGCGCATCACCGACTCCAAGCACCTCATCTACGAGGGCATGGCCAAGGCCACGGAGCGCGGCTCGGTGCAGGCCGACCAGGTGGGCGTGCTCGTCGACGAGCAGTTCGGCGGGACCGTCCCCCGCGACGCCAAGGAGAAGGGCCTCAAGCTGGCCATGCCGGTCGAGAAGTCCGGCCAGAACGAGTTCGACTTCGAGTACGGCGACGACTTCGGCGCGCACATCGAGAAGTTCGACCCCCGTTTCTCGAAGGTCCTCGTCCGCTACAACCCCGAGGACGACGCCGAGCTCAACCGCCGCCAGCTCGACCGCCTCAAGCGCCTGGCCGACTGGCTGCACGAGCACGACCGCAAGTTCCTCTTCGAGCTGCTCGTGCCGGCGACCGACGAGCAGCTCGCCTCGGTCGACGGCGACACCGATCGCTACGACGCCGAGCTGCGGCCCGAGCTCATGCGCCGCGCCATCGCCGAGATCCAGGGCTTCGGCTGCGAGGTCGACATCTGGAAGATCGAGGGCGTCGACGCCCGCGAGGACGCCGAGATGCTCGCCAAGCAGACGCGC
This sequence comes from Paraconexibacteraceae bacterium, assembly GCA_963757775.1. Taxonomy (GTDB): domain Bacteria; phylum Actinomycetota; class Thermoleophilia; order Solirubrobacterales; family Solirubrobacteraceae; genus JAOPZW01. Next base: position 588,913 of record CAVWSH010000001.1, read on the forward strand.
GAGGGCGAAGGGCGCGAGGGCGTCGTCTGCGTCCTGCTGGGCCGCGGCGCCAGCGACGAGAAGGTCGACCAGTGGCTGCGCGCCGCGTCGCCCGTCGAGGGCTTCGTCGGCTTCGCCATCGGCCGCTCGATCTGGTGGGACGCCCTGAAGGGCTTCCTCGACGGGTCGCTCGAGCGCGAGGCCGCCACGACGCAGATCGCCGACAACTACCTGCGCTTCATCAGCGTCTACGAGGAGCAGGAGACGGCGGTCGCCTGAGCCGCTCCGCACCCCTGCCGCTCCGCGCTGTCGAACGTCGGTCCTCCCCCTTCTGGAGGTGGGAAGACCGACGTTCGACGCCGCGAGCGACAGCGGATGCCGCTACGGCGTGAGTGAGTTGGCGCTGTTCATCGCCGCGCCGTAGGTCTCCTGCGAGCCTTCCTGCAGGGCCTGGACGGCCTGCTGCTGGTGCTGGAGGTCGGCTGCGGGATCCCCCGACGGCCCCGCGGCGCCCACCGGAGCCGAGTAGGACGAGGGTCCCGGCGACGTGGGCGCAGGCGCAGCGGAGTGGCCGGAGTGGTTTGAGCCGAGCGCCGCGAGCACGAGTCCGGCTGCCGCGAGCCCCCCGATCCTCCGCCATGTCCGGCCCGAGATGCGTGTGCTGTCCGCCGCCATGCCCGGGAGGAGCGTGGCTGCCGCCACGCTGATACCTCCGGGCCGCTAGAGCGTGCCGACGCGCTTGGGCGGCCAGTAGGTGGCGAACGCGTTGCCGATGACCCAGTCGATCGGGATCGGCCCCCAGAAGCGGCCGTCGTCGGAGGCGCCGCGGTTGTCGCCCATGCAGAACACGTAGCCCTGCGGGACGGTGATCGCGCGCGGCAGGTCGCAGCCCTGCCCGCCGGCGCAGGGGGCGGTGAAGGACTCGCTCTGCAGCTTGCCGTTGCGGATGACGTGGCCGTCGCGCACCGCGATCCGGTCGCCGCCGACTCCGACGACGCGCTTGATGAAGGTCTGGTTGGACTGCTGGGGCGTCGGCGCCGGGCACGGCTGGTTGTCGGCCTGCTGCGCGCCGCAGCGCGGCGGCGTCTCGTCGGCGCCCGCCGGCGGGTGGAAGGTGATGATGTCGCCGACCTTGGGGTCGGCGCCGAGGCGGTGGCTGAGGCGGTTGACCAGCACCCGCTGACCGACGTCGAGCGTCGGCTCCATCGACCCGCTGGGGATCCGGTACGGCTTGACGAGCAGCCATTGGACCGCCAGCGCGATGGCCAGGGCCATGATCACGATGACGATCAGCTCGGTGACCTGACCGCCGGGGAGGTCCTTCAGTCGCGGTCGCTTGCGCTCGGTGTCGGCCATGTGCAGCACGGCATCATCCCAGTGCAGCCTTCGTGACGAATCAGCCCCTTCCGGTGCCTCCCGCCCGGAACCGGCCTTACCGTCCGACGCGATGCGCCGGATCGCCCCCTTCGTCCTCCTCGCCGCCGCCGTCGTGGTGCTCGTCGTGCAGCTGCGCCAGCACCCGCGGGCGACGACGTTCGGGCGTGCCCAGGTGGTGCGCGTGGTCGACGGCGACACCATCCGCGTGCGCCTCGACGGGCGAACCGAGCGGGTGCGCTACATCGGCGTCGACACGCCCGAGTCGGTCAAGCCCGGCACCCCGGTGCAGTGCTACGCCAAGCGCGCCGCGGCCGCCAACGCGGCGCTCGTGGCCGGTCGCAGCGTGCGCCTGGTCGGCGACGTGGAGCAGCGCGACCGCTACGGGCGCCTGCTGGCCTACGTCTACCGCGAGCCCGACGGCGCCTTCGTCAACGCCCAGCTGGTGCGCGACGGCTACGCGCGGACGCTGACGATCGCCCCCAACGTGGCGCACGCGCGCCAGTTCGCGCAGCTCGCCCAGACGGCCCGGCGCAGCGGCCGCGGGCTATGGAGGGCCTGTGGAATGGGGTAGATTCACGGTGCCGCCAATGCCCTCCACCAAGTTGCAGCAGAGCCTCGCGGCCTTCGAACGCGCCTTCGTCGAGGAGGCCGAGGCCGACCGCCTGCGCCGCGAGCGGATCTACCGCGAGGCCGAGCAGCGCCTGGACAGCAGGCGCCGCGACCGCGTGCACAAGCACGGCTCGATGCGCTTCGCGCTGCTGGTGCTCGTCCTGCTGGCGACGGCCGCGCTCGTGACGGTGGCGATGTTCAAGACGCTCTACGTCGTCATGGGCTAGCGCGCCCGCGGCGCGATGCAGCGCGTCGAGGAGATGCGGCTCGTCGAGGAGCTCGCCGCGCGCGGGTGGCCCGCCGAAGAGGCACACCGGCGTGAGGGCTGGGTGCTGCGCCACACGCCGTCGCTGACCCGTCGGCGATCGAACTCCGCCCTCCCGCTCGCCGACCTCCCCGACCCGGCGCTCGTGGAGGACTTCTACGCGCGCCGCGAGGCCCGCGCGCTGGTGCAGGTCTCGCCCGCCGAGCAGCGCAGCGGCCTCGACGCGGAGCTCGCGCGCCGGGGATGGACGAGGGAAGGGTCCACCGACGTCCTCGTCGCCGACGCCCAGGCCGTGCTGGCGGCGACGGCGCCCGGCGAGGTGGCGCTGACCGACCGGCTCGACCCGCGCTGGATCGCCGCGTGGGCGGCGTGCGAGGAGCGCGCGGACGCCGACGAGCACGCTCGCACCGTCCTCGCGCGCCTCGAGCCCCCGGCGGGGTACGCCCGGGCCGGCGGCGACCTCGGCGTCGGGCTGGCGGTGTGCGAGCGCGGCTGGGCGGGCCTGTTCTGCATGGCCACCGCCCCTGGCGCACGGCGGCGCGGCATCGGCACCCAGGTCGTCCACGCGCTGACGGCCTGGGCCGTCGAGCGCGGCGCCGGGCGCCTCTACCTCCAGACCGCGAGCGCCAACGCGGCGGCGCACGCGCTCTACGAGCGCGCCGGCTTCACGCGCTCACATGGCTATCACTACCGGGCCGCCCGCGGTGAGCGGGCGGCCGGCTAGGGCTCGCGGAGCTTGCGCAGCGCCTGGTCGACCTCGGCCCGGACGTTGGAGCCCGCCATCTCCTTGGCGCGCTCCTGCTGGATCTCGAGGTAGACCTCCTTGCGGAAGACGGGGATGTCCCGCGGCGCCTGGATGCCGACCCGCACCTTCTCGCCCATGATCGAAAGCACGGAGACCTCGATGTCATCTCCGATCATGATGCTTTGATTCGACTTCCGGGTCAGGACCAGCACGTGGGGACCTCCCTGCCTCGCTGGGGATCGAGCCACCTTAACAACGCTTCAGGCGGCCGCGCAAGCGACAGGCGTATAGCAAGCGCATTTGCATAGACTCCCGCGCCAGCCATGGCACGACGATCATTGCGACCGCACCTCAACCAGATCCGCGGCTGGGTCCGCCAAGGGCGCACCGACGCCTGGATCGCGCACCAGCTCGAGGTCACCGTCCAGCAGATCGAGGCGTTCAAGCGTGAGAACGACCTCGTGCCGGACGGCGACACCGAGGGCGCGCCCGTCCCCGGCGCCGGCGGGGGTGACTTCGACGACGAGATCGACCTGCGCGCCGAGGACGACGCGCTGATCGCCGCCGAGCTCGAGGCCGCCGAGGCGGCCCGCGCCGAGGAGGAGGAGCGCCGCGCGGCCGAGGCCGCCGCGGCGGCCGAGGCCGGCGAGGACGACGACGAGCAGGACGACGAGGACGAGGACGAGGACGAGGACGACGACGCCGCCCGCAAGCGCCGCCGCGGCCGTCGTGGCGGACGCGGCCGCCGCAAGGGCGCCGCACGCGAGCTCGAGGGGACCTTCGACCACGGCGAGGAGGGCTACGGGCTGTGGCTCGACCCCGCCGTCGAGGACAACCCCGTCTACGCCGAGCACTGGGCCGGCCACCGGCCCGTGAGCGTCACGATCGAGGAGAACCAGATCGTGATCCGCCGCGCCGGCGAAGACGACGACGACTGACGCCCGGCGCCCCTAGCGGGCGCCGAAGCGCTCGCGGACCCAATCCGACAGGAAGGGCTCCACGATGCGTACCTCGCCGCCGTCGTTGCGCACGAGCTCCTCGCGCTCGAGCGCGGTCACCGCGCTCTGCACGGTCGACGGCGAGGGCAGGTCGTGGCGGCGGCGGTAGTCGTTCGTCAGCGCGCGCCCGGGCTCGGCGGCCAGGGCCTGCAGCAGCACGCGCTGCTGGGCCGACGCGTGGTCCCACACGGTGGCGAAGTGGGCGTTCTCCGAGCGCAGCACCCCCGCGACGGCCGCCTGCAGACGCTCGAGGTCCGCGCTCTCGCCCTCCGCGGTGAGCTGCCAGAGGAAGTAGCACAGCTCCTGGGTGGCGTATGGGTGCCCACCGGTCGTCCGCAGCACGGCGTCGACGGCGTCGGCGGCGATGGACCGGCCGCTGGCGCGGAAGCGCTCCACGATGTACGCGGCGAAGGGCTCGCGGGCGATGACCCCGAGCTCGACGGGCTTGGCGCTGCGCCAGAAGGGCTCGTTCTCGTCGCTGAACAGGCGTCGCATCATGTGGCGCTTGCTGCCCAGGTAGACGTGGGCCACCTCGGGCTGCTCCTGGAAGACGGCGCGCATGAGCCGCGGCAGCGTCGGATCGATGTCGACGACCTCCTGGAACTCGTCGAAGATGAGGGCCGCGCGGCGCTTGCGCTCCGCACCGATCTCGCCCGGGAGCGCCAGCAGGTGCTCGAGCGTCGCGCGCAGGTCCTCCGGCGCGTAGCCGGCGTCGAAGCCGAAGGACAGCTTGCCGGTGTCGGGATCGACGTTGACGATCGGCTTGACGCGCAGCGAGCTGAAGACCCGCAGGCGGTCGAGCGCCTTCTCCCTGCGCGACGCGACGTCCTCGTGGATCGTGCGCGCGAGCTTCTCGGCCAGCTTGGCCACCGTGGGCGTGGTCATGAGGTCGACCGAGGCGACGAGCACGCCCCGGCGCGTGAGCTGCTGGGCCACGCGCCACATGAGCGACGACTTGCCGTAACGCCGCGGGGCGAAGACGACGACGTCCTGGCCGTTGACGATGTCGGCCTTGAGCTCGGCGATCTCGCGCTCGCGGTCGGTGAAGGCGTCGTCGAGCGCCAGCGCGCCGTAGCGGAACGGGTTCGCCTCGATGTCCACCCGGCTCATAGCGTATCGCGTATGGATCCTTACCTAGATCTACCTTATTGAGATCTAGGTAACGCAAACGACCATAAGCCCTAGCGACCCGGCTCGAGCCGCCGCCCGCCGGCGAAGTCGGCCGCCTCGCGCACGTAACGGGCGAAGGCGGCGTCGGCCACCGTGCGCATCTCCCAGGCCCACGGCGCCCCCGGCGCGACCGTGTAGGCGATGTCCAGGCACCAGCCAGTGCCCCGGTCGTACAGGGCGACGAGCTCGTCGACCGTGAACGGGCCGCCGAGGCGCCGGCGCAGCTCGGCATGGATGCGCGAGGTGACGCGCTCGAGCGCCACGCTCTCCGGGGGCCCGGCCTCCGCGAGGCGGCGCTCCCCCGCGCGCCACTGGTAGATCGCGGTGTCGAAGCTCACCCGATCCAGGCTAGCGAGCGACTCCCGCCTGGAATCCGGCGGCGAACGCCTCCACCACATCGGGGTCGAAATGCCGCCCCGCCTGGCCGGCGATCTCCTTCATCGCGTCAGCCTCGCTCCACGCCGCCTTGTACGGCCGCAGGTGCGTGAGCGCGTCGAAGACGTCGGCGACGGCCACGATCCGCCCCGCGATGGGGATCTCCTCACCGGCCAAGCCGTGGGGGTAGCCGCTGCCGTCCCACCTCTCGTGATGGGTCAGCGCGATCTGCTCTGCGGTCACCATCAGCGCGAACGTGCTGCCGCCCAGCATCTGGGCCCCGATGGTGGTGTGGGTCTTCATCTGCTCGTACTCGGCCTCGGTGAGCCGCCCCGGCTTGAGGAGGATCGCGTCGGGAAGCGCGATCTTGCCGACGTCGTGCAGCGGCGCGGTCAGCCGGATGAGCCCGACCTCGAGGTCGTCGACGCCCAGGCGTTGCGCGATGCCGACCGACAGATCGCCCACGCGGCGCGTGTGCTGGCCGGTGTCGTCGTCGCGGAACTCGGCCGCGGCGGCGAGGCGGCTGACCATCTCGATGTTCAGGGCGGTGATCGACTCCAGCGAGCGCTCGAGCTTCTGGGACTGCAGGAAGAGTGGACGAAGGCCGAGACCTTGGCGCGCAGCACCTCGGCGAGGACCGGGGTGAAGATGAAGTCCACGGCGCCGTTGGCGTACGCCGAAGCCGTCTCGGTCTCGTCGCGGCGAAAGGCGGTGAGGAAGATGATCGGCGTGTGCACGGCCCCGCCGGACTGCCGGATGAGCCTGGCCGTCTCATAGCCGTCGAGGATCGGCATGACGACGTCCATGAGGATCACGACGAAGGTCCGTTGCGCGACCGCGTTCAGCGCGGCGCGCCCCGACTCCGCCTCGACCACGTCGTAGCCGAGCGGCGCGAGCATCGCACGCACGGCCAGGCGCTTGCCCGGGTTGTCGTCGACGACGAGCACAGCGGCGGTGGCCGGCGCCGGAGCCTCGATCAGCACCATCGACGACATCAGCCCAGCACGGCGAGCGGTCCCGGCTCGGGCCGGCCGGCCGGAAGCCACTCGCTCAGGACGAGCAGGAGGCCGGGGTGTCGACCGGCTTGGTGACGTACGCGGTGGCGCCCGCGTCGAAGCAGCGCTGGCGCTCCCCGGCCTCGACCGCCGCCGTGACCGCGATGATCGGGAGCTCTGCGCCGGACGGCAGCTCACGCATGGCCCGGATCGTCGCGTAGCCATCCATGACCGGCATCATGATGTCCATCAGGACGATGTCGATGTCCGGCGTGCGCTCGAGGATCGCGATCCCGTCCGCGCCGCTCTGCGTCGAGACGACCAGCGCCTGGCAGCGCTCCAGGAGCGAGGTGAGCGCGAAGACGTTGCGGATGTCGTCGTCGACCACGAGCACCTTCCGGCCCGCCAGGCCGGCCACCGGCGGATCCTCGGGCGCCTGCGCCACGGGGCTCGGCGGGGGCGCGTGCGCAGCGCCGGCGGAGGCCGGCCGCATCCTGGCGCTGCCGTCGGCCTCTGACGGGAGGTAGACGGTGAACGAGCTGCCCTCCCCGGGCGCGCTGGAGAGGGCGATCTCGCCGCCGAGCAGCTGGACCAGCTCGCGACTGATCGACAGGCCCAGCCCCGTGCCCCCGTACTGGCGCGCCGTCGTGCCGTCGGCCTGGGCGAAGGCCTCGAACATGCGCCGCTGCACCTCCGCCGTGATGCCGATACCGGTGTCGCTGACGGTGAACGCCGTCACCTCGCCCGCCTTGCCCAGCGTCTCGTTCGCGGGACTCCAGCCGTTCTCCGCGACGCCCACGCGCAGCGTGACCTCGCCCGTCTCGGTGAACTTGAAGGCGTTCGAGAGCAGATTCTTCAGGACCTGGCGCAGGCGACCGGGGTCGGTGGCGATGCTCGCGGGCAGGTCGGGGGCGAGCTCGACCGAGAAGGCCACGCCCTTGTGCTCGGCGACGTGCTCGAAGTCCCGCTCGATGGCGCCCTGCAGCTCGGCCAGCAGCAGCTCGCTGATCTCGAGCTTGACCGTGCCGGACTCGACCTTGGCCAGATCGAGGATGTCGTCGAGCAGCCGCAGCAGGTCGGTGCCGGACGAGTGGATGACCTCGGCGTACTGCACCTGCTGCTCGGTCAGGTTGGCGTCGTGGTTGCTGGACAGCTCGCCGGCGAGGATCAACAGGCTGTTGAGCGGCGTGCGGAGCTCGTGCGACATGTTCGAGAAGAACTCCGACTTGTACTTCGAGGTGACCGCGAGCTGCTCGGCCTTCTCCTCGACCAGCCGCTTGGAGAGCTCGACCTCCTCGTTCTTGCGCTCCACCTCGATGTTCTGCTCGGCCAGGCGCCGCGCCTGCCGCTCGAGGTCCGCGTTGAAGCCGCGCAGCGCCTGCTCGCGCGACTGGAGCTCCTGCGCCTGGGACTGTGACTGCTTGAGCAGGTTCTCGGTGAGGGTGTTCGCCTCGATCGCGTTGAGCACCAGCCCGATGCTCGGCGTGAGCCGTTCCAGGAAGGCCTGGTGGGTGGGGCTGAAGCGGCTGAAGGAGGCGAGCTCCAGCACGGCCCGCACCGAGCCCTCGAAGAGGATCGGCAGGACGATGATGTTGAGCGGGGTGGCCTCCCCGAGACCGGAGCTGATCGTCACGTAGTCGCTGGGGACCTCGGTGAGCAGGATGCGCTGCTTCTCCTGCGCGCACTGGCCCACGAGCCCCTCGCCCAGGCGGAAGTGGCTGGCGAGATGCTTGCGCTCCCTGTGGGCATAGCCGGCCTGGTACATCAGCACCGGCTCGCCGCCGTCGTCGAGCCCGGCCAGCGTGTAGAAGACGCCGTGCTGGGCGGACACCAGCGGCGCGAGCTCGGAGAGGATCATGCTCGACACCGTGGCGAGGTCGCGCTGACCCTGGAGCATGCGGGTGAAGCGCTCGAGGTTCGTCTTCAGCCAGTCCTGCTCGGTGTTCTGCCGCGTCGTCTCGCGCAGGTTGCGGATCATCTCGTTGAGCTTGTCCTTCAGCACCGCGACCTCGCCGCTGGCCTCGACCCCGACCTGGCGGGTCAGGTCGCCCTCGGTCACCGCCGTCGCCACGTCGGCGATGGCGCGCACCTGGTTGGTCAGGTTCGCCGCGAGCTGGTTGACGTTGTCGGTGAGGTCCTTCCACACACCCGCGACCTCGGCCGACTGGGCCTGCCCGCCGAGCTTGCCCTCGACCCCGACCTCGCGGGCCACGCGCGTGACCTCGGAGGCGAAGCGGTTGAGCTGATCGACCATGGCGTTGACCGTGTTCTTGAGCTCGAGGAACTCGCCCTTGACGTCGGCGGTGATCTTCTTGCTCAGGTCGCCGTTGGCCACCGCCGTCGTCACCTCGGCGATGTCGCGCACCTGCCCGGTGAGGTTGCCGGCCATGAGGTTGACGTTGTCGGTGAGGTCCTTCCAGACGCCTCCGACCTCGATGGTCACGGCCGCCGCCTGCCCCAGCTTGCCCTCCGTCCCCACCTCGCGCGCGACGCGGGTGACCTCGGAGATGAACCCGTTGAGCTGGTCCACCATGTCGTTGATGGTGTTCTTGAGCTCGAGCATCTCGCCCTGGACGTCGGCGGTGACCTTCTTGCTCAGGTCCCCGCCGGCCACCGCGCCGATGACGCGCTGCATCTCGTTGCTGGGGCGGACGAGGTCCTCGATCAGGCTGTTGACCGACTCGATGCACTCGCTCCACACCTGGCTGGCGCCGTTGCACGAGACGCGCTGGGAGAGCCTGCCCTCCTTGCCGACGACGCGGCTGGCGCGCCAGCTCGACCTCCAGCGTCTGATTGGCCGCGATGACGTCGTTGAGCGTGTCGGCGACCTTTCCCGCCAGGCCGGTCCATTCGCGCGGCATGCGAGCCGTGAAGTCTCCGTGCTTGACCTCGGCCAGGACGCCGAGCAGCACGGCCTCGTCGAGCCTGTCGGCCGTGCCCGGCTGCTGCCCGTCCATGGAGGACCTCCACGATCATCCTGCGTGCGTGGCGAAATTGCGTCCTGTCGAGGCACCCGTGCCGCACGCCGGACCGTGCTACGAGAAAGCGAGGACGCGTCAGCGACGGTACCAGGGGTCAGGAAAACTGACCGCTCAGCGCGCCTTACGGGCCCTTCGGCAGATGCTTGACGACGTACGAGCGCTCGCCGGGCCGGACCATGCCCAGGCGCCGCGCCTCGCGCTCGAGCGCCGCGGGGTTGCGCAGCGCGTCGCGGCGGGCCCGCAGCCTGGTGTTCTCGTGCTTGAGCCTCGCCACGTCGGCGCGGCGGTGCTTGGCCTCCTGGACCGTCGACCAGTATGAGCGCGCCGGGCCGACGTAGAGGAACAGCATCCCGAGCAGCACGACCAGCAGGGCCACGCGCGACACGCGGTCCCAGCGGATACCGCGGGCACCGCCGGGGAGGACCCGCGGACGCGCCGCCTTCGGGCGCGTGTCAGGGGCGCGACGGGGCGCGCGAGCGCTGCGGGCCGGGGCCATTGGAGTCGCGTTCGTGAAGAGCGCACACGAATCCTGCCGCTGCAAGCGGACGTTCTAGGGCGGCGGAGGCGGCGGCGGCAGGGTGGGCGGGCCCGGAAAACGCCGCTTGGCGCGCCCGCGCCTGGTCATGACGTCCGTGCCGCCGAAGATCGAGACGCAGCGGACGTGCACGACGGGGGCGCCCGGCAGCGGCTCCGCGCCGCCGAGCTTGAGGTCATCGCCGCCGAAGATGGCGAAGCTCGACAGCTCCGCGTGCACGCCCTCGGGCACCACGATGTCCGAGCCGCCGAAGATCGAGATCACCGTGATGTGCACCTCCGGCGCCGCCAGCGTGGCCTCGCGCAGGTCGAGATCGGCGCCGCCGAAGATGTTCACCACGCGCAGGCGCTCGGCCACGCGCCAGCGTCCCGCGCGGTCGCTGCCGCCGAAGATGCTGAGCACGAAGCTCGTGGCTCGGCGTTCGGACGGGCCTCCGAACACGGCCCCGGTCGGCGCCGGGAGGTCGGCGGTCAGCGGCACGAGCTCCTCGCGCGTCGTGGCGGCGTACGCGGCGTCGATGCGGCTGACCAGCTCCTCGACGTCGAGGCGGCCCTCGGCGGCCGCCTCGCGCAGGTGCGCCACCGCCTCCTCGCGCTCGGAGTCCGACGCGCGCGTCACGAGCGGAAGGCCGACCGTCCCGGGAAGCTCGCATCGGCGCCGAGCTGCTCCTCGATGCGCAGCAGCTGGTTGTACTTCGCCACGCGATCGGAGCGCGACGGCGCACCGGTCTTGATCTGGCCGCAGCCGGTGGCCACGGCGAGGTCGGCGATGGTCACGTCCTCCGTCTCGCCCGAGCGGTGCGACATCACCGCGCTGTAGCCGGCCTCGCGCGCCATCGCGATGGCGGCGAGCGTCTCGGTCAGCGTGCCGATCTGGTTGACCTTGACGAGGATCGAGTTGGCCACGCCGGAGTCGATGCCGCGGCCCAGGCGCTCGGTGTTGGTGACGAAGACGTCGTCGCCCACGAGCTGCAGGTGCGCGCCGAGGCGCTCGGTCAGCGCCGCCCAGCCGTCCCAGTCCTCCTCGGCCATCCCGTCCTCGAGGGAGACGATCGGGTAGCGGCTCGCGAGATCGGCCCAGTAGTCGGTCAGCTCCCCCGCGCTCAGGGTGCGGTGCTCGTGCTCGAGGACGTAGGCGCCGTCCTCGAAGATCTCGCTCACGGCGGGGTCCAGGGCGATGGCGACGTCGTCGCCGGGCGTGTACCCCGCGGCCTCGATGCCGGCCACCAGCATCTGCAGCGCCTCCTCGTTGGAGCCGAGGTTCGGCGCGAAGCCGCCCTCGTCGCCGACGCCGCCGCCGAGGCCGCGGTCGTGGAGCGTCTTCTTCAACGCGTGGAAGACCTCCGCCCCCATGCGCAGGCACTCCGTGAAGCTCGGGGCGCCGACCGGCACGACCATGAACTCCTGGAAGTCCACCGAGTTGTCGGCGTGGGCGCCGCCGTTGAGGACGTTCATCATCGGCACCGGCAGCACGTGCGCTGCGTCGCCGCCCAGGTAGCGCCACAGCGGCTGGCCCTCCTCGGCCGCCGCGGCGTGCGCGGCCGCCAGCGACACGCCGAGGATCGCGTTGGCCCCCAGGCGCGACTTGTTGGGTGTGCCGTCGAGCTCGATCAGGGCGCGATCGAGGCCCTCCTGGTCTGTGGCGTCGTGCCCGACGACCGCCTCGGCGATCTCGCCGTTGACGTTGCCGACGGCCTGCGTCACGCCCTTGCCGCCGTAGGCCTCGCCGCCGTCGCGCAGCTCGGTGGCCTCGAACTCCCCGGTGGAGGCGCCGCTCGGCACGATCGTGCGCCCCGCCGCGCCGGAGCGCAGCGCGAGCTCGACCTCGACAGTCGGGTTGCCGCGGCTGTCGAGCACCTGGCGGGCATGGATCCTCTCGATCTGGCTCATTCGTTCAACCTCGCTTGGACGTAGTAGGACAGCTTGTCGTCGGGGGTCAGCGCCTCCCACTCGGCGCCGGCGGCGACCGCCAACGCCTCGGCGGCCTCGATGCGGCCGCGGAAGCGCGCGCTCGCCGAGCGCAGCGCGAGCTCGGGGTCGACGCGCAGCTTGCGCGCGACGTTCACCGCCGCGAAGAGCAGGTCGCCGACCTCGTGGAAGACGGCGTCGCGCTCGGTCCCGGCCGCTTCGAGCTCCTCGAGCTCGCCGCTGACCGCGTCGTAGGGCACGCGGTCGAAGTCGAAGCCGGAGCTCGCCGCGCGGCGCTGGACCTTGCGCGCCTGCAGCAGCGCGGGGAGGTTCTCGGGCACCTCGCCGAAGATGCCCTCCTCGCGGCCGGGCTCTGAGCGCTTGATGGCGTCCCAGTTGCGCAGCACCTCTCCGGCCGTCTCGGCCTCCACCTCGCCGAACACGTGCGGGTGGCGGCGGATGAGCTTCTGGCGGACGTGCTCGGCCACCTGCGCCATGTCGCCGGCGCCGCGCTCCTCGAGCAGCAGCGAGAGGAAGTGGACCTGGAAGAGCACGTCGCCCAGCTCGTCGCGCAGCTTGGCGTCGTCGCCGGCGTTGGCGGCGTCGGCCAGCTCATAGGCCTCCTCGACCGTGTGGGGCACGATCGAGCGCTCGTCCTGCTCGCGGTCCCAGGGGCATTCGCGCCGCAGGCGGCGGGTCAGCTCGTCCAGGCGGGCGACGGCGGCGGCGACGGAGGGCTCTGGCATGCGTGCCGGAGCCTAGACGGCCGCGCCACCGGCCATCGGAATGTCGCCGCCGCGCAGCCTACGGCGAGGTCGTCGTCGTGCCCTGCGCGCCGCTGCCCGACGTGGCGGCGGGCGCCGTCGTCGTCGTGGCCTTCTTCTTCGGCGCGTTCTTGCAGTCGTCGACGACGTACCCCTTGCGGCAGTCCGTCTCCTTCTTGTACCGGTTGCGGTAGTCGTCGCCGAACTTCTTCAGGGCCGCCTGCTGGTTCTGGGAGGCCAGGATCTGCTTGATCGAGGTCTTGGACTCGTCGAGCGTCTGCTGCTTGGTCGGGGTGATCTTCGTGACCTCGAACACGTACCAGCCGAACTGCGTCTTGACCGGCCCCGTGAGCTTCCCCTTCTTGGCCGCGAAGATCGCCTTGTCGAAGGCGGGCTCCTGCTGGCCCTTGGCCACGCCGGGCAGCGCGCCGCCCTTGCTCTTGGAGGCCTGGTCGACCGAGTACTGCTTGGCCACGGCCTTCCAGGACTGGCCCGAGTCCAGGGCCTTCTTGGCCTGCGCGGCCTTGGCCTTGTCCTTGGTCAGCACGATGCGTAGGTCGCGGCGCTCGGGCGAGGAGAAGCGCGACTTGTTCTTGTTGTAGTAGGCCGCGATCTGGGCGTCGGTGACCTTGTCCTTGCCCTTGGTCACCTTCGACGTGATCTGGTTCTGCAGCTCGCGGATGCGCTGCTGGTAGAGCACGTCCTCGTTGGTCAGGCCCGCGTTCTGCAGGAACTTCTCGTAGCTGCCCTTCTGCGCGAACTGCTGCTTCTTGATGTCGTCGATCTGCTTGACGATCGTCTTGTCGGCGACCTTGACCTTGAGCCGGTTGGCCTCCTGGTCGAGCCACGTCGAGCGGATCAGGAAGCCCAGGACCTGGTCCTTGAACTGGTTGTACTGCTGCTGGCACTGGGTCTTGTACTGCGCGTCCGTCGGCTCGGGCTGCCCCTTGGCCGGCTTCGCCGCGGTCTTCTTCTTGTCGGCGATGCACTGCTTGAAGTCGGGCGCGTCGGGCACCTTGGCCGTCTTGGCGGCCGCCGGGTTGGTCTGACCGGCCTGGGAGATCGCGATGATCTTCATCCAGTGGTCGAAGGTGTCGCGCTTGATCGTCTGGTCGCCGACGGTGGCGACCGAGTTGCCGGGCACGCCGCCGCCGCCGCACGCGGAGACGCCGAGGACGGCGACTGCGAGCAGGGCCACGACAGGTAGAGCAGTTCGAGTCGTCAAGGAGATCGTTTCGAGGTAGGGGACAGCTGAGGAACGGGTCATGGTAGCCACGATTTGTCAGGCGGCCGTCAGGTCCCCCACCGGCGCGGTGACCGCCAGGAGCGCATCCGCAGCCGCCACGACGATGCGAAAGCGGGCCTCGGCGTCGCGCGGGACGCGGAAGCTGACCTGGCTTCGACCGGGCTCGTAGCGCGCCTCGGGTATGCGTTCGCGCAGCTCGTGCGCCTGGTCGGAGGTGAGCTCGAGCGGCGTCGCGGCCAGCATCTCGCCGCGGAAGGAGACCATGCGCGCGCCGGCGCGGCCGAACTTGATGCGCGCCTGCTGCAGGGAGATGAGGTTGTCCAGCGGCTCGGGGACCGGGCCGAAGCGATCCTCGAGCTCGTCGCGCAGCAGCGCGAGATCGGCGACGTCGCGGGCGGCGGCCACCCGGCGGTGGACGTCGACCTTGGCCTGCTCATAGGGCACGTAGTCGGCCGGCACGTACGCGTCGACGTTGACGTCCAGCCGCACGGGCTCGGGCTCGTCGTCGCCGAGCGTTCCGTCCATGCCGCGGACGGCCTCGTCGAGCATGGCCAGATACAGCTCGAAGCCGAGCGCCGCGACGTGGCCCGACTGCTCGTCGCCGAGCAGGTTGCCCGCGCCGCGGATCTCGAGGTCGCGCATGGCGATCTTGAACCCGGCGCCCAGCTCGGTGTAGTCGCTCAGCGCGCTCAGGCGCTTGGTCGCCTCCTCGGTGAGCGCCGCCGCGCTCGGATACAGCAGGTACGCGTAGGCGCGCTCGCTCGAGCGCCCGACCCGCCCACGGATCTGGTAGAGCTGGGCCAGCCCGAAGGTCTCGGCGCGCTCGATGATCAGCGTGTTGGCCTGCGGGATGTCGATGCCCGACTCGATGATGCTCGTGGCCACGAGGACATCGGCCTCGCCGCGCAGGAAGCTGAGCATGCGCTGCTCGAGGACCTTCTCGTCCATCTGCCCGTGGGCGACCTCGAAGCGCACGCCGGGACAGAGGCCGCGCAGGCGCTCGGCCGTCTCGTCGATCGTCTCCACGCGGTTGTGGACGAAGAAGGCCTGCCCCCCGCGCTCCTTCTCGCGCATGATCGCCTGCTTGACGAGCCCCTCGTCGTACTCTCCGACGTAGGTCTTGACGGGCCGGCGGCCCTCGGGCGGCGTCTCGATGACCGAGATGTCGCGCATCCCGGCCAGCGACATCTGCAGCGTGCGCGGGATCGGCGTCGCGCTCATGGCCATCACGTCGACCTTGAGCTTGAGCTGGCGCAGCAGCTCCTTCTGCTTGACGCCGAAGCGCTGCTCCTCGTCGACGACCATCAGCCCGATGTCCTTGCCGCGCAGGTCGCGGCCGAGCAGCCGGTGCGTGCCGATGAGGATGTCGACCTGGCCGTCGTTGAAGCCCGCGATGGCGGCCTTCTGCTCCTTGGCCGAGCGGAAGCGGCTGACGTGCTCGATGGTGAAGGGATAGTCCTTCAGGCGCTCGGAGAAGGTGCCGAAGTGCTGCTGGGCGAGGATCGTCGTCGGCGCCAGCACGAGTACCTGCTTGCCGTCGTCGGCGGCCTTGAACGCCGCGCGCAGGGCGACCTCGGTCTTGCCGTAGCCGACGTCGCCGCAGATGAGGCGGTCCATCGGCTGCGCGCGCTCCATGTCGGCCTTGACGTGCTCGATGGCCTCGCGCTGGTCGGGGGTCTCCTGGTAGGGGAAGCGCGCCTCGAACTCGCGCAGCCACTCGCCGTCCTCGGGGAAGGCGTGCCCCGGCCGGCGGCGGCGCTCGGCGTAGAGGTTGAGCAGCTCGCCCGCGAGCTCCTGCGCGGCGCGCCGGGCGCGCGCCTTCATCGCCTCCCACGCCTTGCCGCCGAGCTTGCTCAGCGGCGGGTGTGCGCCGCCGGCGCCGACGTAGCGGGTGATCTTCGCCAGCTGGTCGACGGGCAGGAACACGCGGTCGGTCCCCGCGTACTCGAGCTCGAGGTAGTCGCGGGTGACGTCGGCGACCGTCTTCGTGTCGAAGCCGGCGAAGCGGGCGATGCCGTGGTCCTCGTGGACGATGATGTCGCCCGTGCGCAGGTCGGCGAAGGAGCGCAGCGCGCCGCGCCGGCGCGTCGGCCGCTGCGGACGTTCGGCGCGCCGGCGGCGGAAGAGCCGGTGCTCGGGGATGACGGCCAGGCGCAGCCCGGCGGCGATGAAGCCGTCGCGCAGCGTTGCGCGCGAGAACTGCAGGCCGTCGCCGCCGTCCCACGAGGCGCGCAGGCGCGCGAGGTTGTAGGCGGCGCGCTCGCCGTCGCCCCGGCGCGACCACGTGACCACGGTGCGGTAGTCCGAGCGCACGAGCTTCTCGAGCTCGGGCTCTGCCTCCTTGAGCGAGCGGGCGGCGAGGTCGGCGGCCTGGGCGCGGAACTCGATCGGCTGATCGGCCGAGATCGAGCTCAGCTGGACGCTCGCGCGCGCGTCGAGCGCGGCGGCGATGGCGTCGGGCTTGACGTAGAGGTGGTGGGCGTCGTCGTCGTGGAAGGCCGCGCACACGTCCTGCCAGTGGTCGGCCAGGGCCGGGGCGACGTCCTCCTCGGCGGCGACGAGGATGGCCGCATCGGCCGCCAGGTCCAGGAAGGCCTCGAAGCGGTCGACCGGCAGCAGCTCGGCGACGTCCGGGCGGTCCTCGGCGTCCTCCAGCGCGGCGATCTCGGCCAGCTCGCGATGCTCGGGCGCGAGCTCGGCCGCGGGCGCGATCTCGATCGCCTCGGTGTCGCCGAGGCTGCGCTGGGTGAAGGTGGAGAAGAAGCGGATCGACTCGACCTCGATGTCGAAGAGGTCGATGCGCACCGCGCGGTCCTCGGTGGCCGGGTAGAGGTCGAGGATGCCGCCGCGAACCGCGAACTGCCCGCGGTCCTCGACCTGGTCGACGCGCTCGTAGCCGGCGGCCACGAGCTGCTGGCCGACCTCGTCGAGGTCGAGCAGGTCGCCGACGCGGATGGTGAAGGAATGCGGGCGCAGCGCCGGGTCGGGCACCTTCTCGCTCAGGGCCACCGCGCTGACGACGACGACCGGCGGCTCCTCGCCCGCGGCCCGCTCGAGCAGGGCGTCGAGCGCGGCCACGCGCAGGCCGACGAGGTGCGGCGGCGGCGCGAGGTGCGACTCGTAGGCGACGCCGCGGCTGGGGTAGAAGCGCACTGGGCGCGGCTCGAGCCACGCCCGCAGGTCGGAGGCGAGGTCGCGGGCCTGGCGGTCGTCGCCGGCCACCACCAGCGTCGGGCGGTCGGCGTGCGCGCCCTCGGCCAGCGCCGCGACGAGGTAGGGCCGCATCGACTGCGACACGAAGGCACGGCCGCCCCCGGCGATGAGCGCGGCGCCATCGGCGTGTTCGGCGAGCCGTGAGAGGAGGGGTCTGAGGGCCATCTGGGCAGGCGAAGCGACCGCTCACGAGGGTCGCGCGGCCGTCTCGATTCACTGTAGCGAGCGGCGCTCGGGCCCTCCGCGGGGCGCGGCCCGGGCACGCGTGTCACGATCGGGCGGGCTACCTCGTCAGTCGGTCATGAACGAGATCGTGATCACCGGATCCACCGGCGTCATCGGGCGGCGCGCCGTGCGCGAGCTGCTCGCCGCCGGCCACCGCGTCACCGGCGTGACGCGCTCCGCGCGCGGCCGCGAGCGGCTCGCGGGCCTCGGGGCGCGCGCCGTCGAGGCCGACGTGTTCGACGAGGCGTCGCTGCGCTGCGCGTTCGAGGGCGCGGACGCCGTCGTCAACCTCCTGACCCACGTCCCGGGCGCCGATCGGATGGCCGATCCGTCGGCCTGGGCCGAGAACGACCGCATGCGCACCGAGGCGTCGGCGGCGATCGCGCGCGCCGCCGGGGCCGCCGGGGCGCAGCGCCTCGTGCAGGAGTCGATCGCCTTCGTGTACGCCGACGGCGGCGACGCCTGGCTCGACGAGGACGCGCCGGCCGTCGGCGGCGGCGTGACGACGAGCGCGCTGACGGCCGAGCGCAACGCGCGCGAGCTGTTCGACGGCGACACCGTCGTGCTGCGCTTCGGCCTGTTCATGGGTCCCGACAGCACGTCGACCCTGGCCACGCTGGAGGCCGCGCGCCACGGCGTCTCGAGCGCACTCGGCCCGCCCGGCGCCTACCGGCCGACGCTGTGGCTCGACGACGCGGCCGCGGCCATCGCCGCGGCGCTGCGCGCCCCCGCCGGGACCTACAACGTCGCCGACACCGACCCGCCGACCAACGCCGAGATCGATGCCGCGCTGGCCGCTGCCGTCGGGGTTCGGGCCCTGCGGCCGCAGCCGCCGCAGGACGGGCCGCGGGCGCGCTCGCAGCGCGTGTCGAGCCGCCGGCTCCGCGAGGCGAGCGGCTGGGCGCCGCGCGTGCGCGCCGGCACCGAGGCGTGGGCGCGGATCGCAGGCGAGCTCGCCGCATGACCTCTGCGGAGCGCTTCGCACGGGCGCGCCCGCGGCTGCTGCGGCTCGCCTATAGCGAGCTGGGCGACCTCGGCGAGGCCGAAGACGTCGTGCAGGAGGCGTGGCTGCGGCTCGAGCGAGCGGGCGATGCGGCGATCGAGAACCTCGACGCGTGGCTGACGACGGTCGTCGGGCGGCTCGCGCTGGACCGCCTGCGGTCGGCTCGTGTCCGCCGGGAGACCTATGTCGGTCCGTGGCTGCCGGAGCCGCTCGTCTCCGACGACCCCGCCGAGCGGGTCACGCTCGACGAGTCGGTCAGCTACGCGCTGCTCACCGTGCTCGAGCAGCTCTCGCCCGCCGAGCGCACGGCGTTCGTGCTGCACGACGTGTTCGACGTCCCGTTCGGCGACGTGGCCGAGGTGGTCGGCCGCACCCCCGAGGCGGTGCGGCAGCTGGCCTCGCGCGCCCGGCGTCACGTCACGCGCGAGCGCCCGCGCTTCGCGGCCTCGCGCGACGAGCACGATCGCGCCGTGCGCGCCTTCGCCCGGGCGGTCGCCGACGGCGACCTGTCGAGGCTCGTGGCCGTGCTCGACCCGGACGTCGTGTGGACGTCGGACGGCGGCGGCCGCGCGAGCGCCTCGCGCAAGCCGCTACGCGGCGGGGCGCGGGTCGCTCGCGCGTGGGCGGCGCTCAGCCGCAGGCTCGTGCGCGAGCCGGTCGAGGTCGAGCTCAACGGGCGGCTCGGACTCGTGCTCGTGAGCGGCGACGGCCATCGCGCGGCGCTCTCGTTCGTCGTCGGCGACGGCCGCATCACGCGCGTCGACGCGGTCCGCAACCCGGAGAAGCTGCAGCGCCTCTGAAGCGACCGTCACGCGGACGACGGCCTAGGCAGTCGCGTCGATGTTCAGGCGCACGTAGTCGATCGTCAGCGGCGACCCGCCGAGGCGCTCGAGAACCGCGTCGACGAAGCCGGCGCGCAGCGGCTCGGGCAGGCGCTCGAGATGAGCGCCGAGGTTGATCTCGGTGAGGTAGGCGTGGGGATCCTCGGGCGTCACCGGGCGCTCCTGCAGCCAGGCGCGCGCCTGCTGGAACCCCGCCGCCCGCAGGCGCCCCTCGGTCTCTTCGGGCGCGGCGAAGTTCCACGGCCCCCGCCAGCCCTCGAAGCTCGGGGCGTAGGGGTCGGTGGCCATGACCTCGCGCGCGGCGGCATGGACGCGGGCGATGTTGCCCTGGCCGCCGCACTGGGCCACGAGCAGCCCGCCGGGGCGCAGGTGAGCGCGCAGGCGGGCGAAGAGCGCGTCGTGATCGGCGATCCAGTGGAAGGTCGCGGTGGAGAGGATCGCGTCCGCCTGGAGCCCGAGGTCGAACGCCGCAAGGTCGGCGACGTGCAGCTCGGCGCGATCGCCCAGGCGCTCGCGCGCCGCGTCGATCATCGACGCCGACTGGTCGACGCCGATCACGCGCCCGCTGGGCACGCGCGCCAGCAGCGCCTCGGTGACCCGCCCCGAGCCGCAGCCCGCGTCGATGACCGTCTCGTCGCCGGTGAGCGGCAGGCGTTCGAGGACCTCGCGGCCCATCGCCTCCATGGGCGTGGACAGCCGGTCGTAGTCGGCGCCGCTCCAGGAGCGGGCCTCGCTCACTTCTCGCCGCGGCCGACGAGGCGGGCGAGGAAGCGCCTGACGCGCTCCCACAGCACGGAGAGCACGAGGCGGATGCCGTGGACCGGCTTGGCGGCCTGCGGCCGCGGCTGCGGCCGGGGCGGCGCCTGGGGCGCCGGCGGCTCCTGCGCGGCGGGGGCCGAGGACGCCGCGCCCGCCTCGGCGGCGGCGCCGCCGGCGGACGCCACCGCGGCGTCGGCCTCCTCGCCGGGCGTGACGGGCGCGGCGGCGGTCGCAGGGGGCGCCTCGGCGGCTGCGGGCGCTTGCGGGGCGGCGGGCGCCGGCTCGGGCTCCGGCTCCGGCTCGGAGGCCATCGACGCCTGCAGGCACTGCGAGAAGTCGCGCATCATCCGCTTGGAGATGTCCTCGATCATCCCGCCGCGCCCGAAGCGCGCCAGCCGGCCGGTGATGGTGAAGTCGGTGATGACGTCGACCACCGTCTCCTCGCCCTCCTGGCGCAGCGTGCTGACGATGACGGCGTGCGCGCCGCCCTGCCCGCGCTTGTCGGTGCCGTTGGCGTGCATCGTGGCGGTGCGCGACGCCTCGTCGAGCGAGTCCATCTTCAGGGAGCCGCGGTAGGACGCAGTGGTGGGGCCGAGCTTGACCGTGAAGTTGCCCTCGTAGCTGCCGTCGGGGCGCTGCCCCGTGACCTCGGCCCCGGGGAGGCACGGCGCCACCCGCTCGACGTCGACCAGCATGTCCCAGACCTTCTCGACGGGTGCGGCGACGGTGAACGACTGCTCGAGCTTCATGTGCGCAGGGCCTCCAGCTCTTCGGGGGTGTCGACGTCAGCTGGGTCGCACAGGCGTGCGGCCTCGAAGATCATCACGTCGGCGCCGCCGAGCAGGTCGCGGGCGCCCGCGTCGCCGCCCAGCTGCGCCACGCGTGGGAGCATCGCACGACCGAGGGCCACGGGGTGGCCCGGCGCGCCGTCGTAGGTCGCGCGCACCGCCACGGTGCCGGGCGGCGCCGAGGCGGCGCGGTCCATCACGGCGGCGATGACCTGCGGCGTCACGCGCGGCTGGTCGCCGAGGGTCAGGACGACCCAGTCGCAGTCGCCCACGGCGTCGACGCCGCAGCGCAGCGAGGCGGCCATCCCCTGCGCCCAGTCCTCGCAGACCGCGACCTGCGCCTCGCCGAAGTCCACCGCCTCGCGCACGCGCGGCGCCTCCGCGCCCAGCACGACCACGACCGGATCGATCGCCGGCACGGCCAGCATGGCGTCGACCGCGTGCTGCAGGAGCGGGCGCCCATCGAGCTCGGCGAGCTGCTTGGGCGAGCCGAAGCGCGACGCCCCGCCCGCGGCGAGCACGACGCCACCGATCAAGCGGTGACCTCGTGGATGCGGCCCCCGCGGCTGTTGGACAGACGGCCGCCCTCGCGGCCGCGGCGATGGGCCACGATCTCGCCCATGATCGACAGCGCCGTCTCCTCCGGGGTGAGCGCGCCGAGGTCGAGGCCGATCGGGGCGCTCAGGCGCGCGAGCTCCTCGTCGGTGATCCCCAGTGCGAGCAGGCGCTCGCGGCGCTTCTCCTGCGCGCGGCGCGAGCCCATGGCGCCCACGTAGGCCGCGTCAGAGCGCAGGGCGATCCCGAGCGCCGCGTCGTCGAGCTTGGGATCGTGCGTGAGCACGGCGATCGACGTCGCGCGATCGATGCCCCCGATGCGCTCGAAGGCCTCGTCGGGCCACGCGGCGACGACCTCCTCCGCGTCGGGGAAGCGGTCGGGGCGTGCGAAGAACCCGCGCGGATCGACGACATAGGGCCGCCACCCGCTCGTGCGCGCCAGCGTGCACAGCTGGGCGGCGAAGTCGATGGCGCCGAAGATGATCAGCCGCGGCGCCGGATAGGTGACGTCGACGAACAGGTTCCCGCGCTGCTCGGAGCGCTCGGACCACATGAGCTCGTCGGCGTGGCGCGCGGCCTCGTCGTCGAGCTCGGGGGAGCCGAGCGAGCCGCGGCGGCTGCCGTCGGGCTCGACGAGCATCTTCGCGCCGGCACCCGTGGGTGGGGCCTCGAGGATGGTGACGACCGCCCCGCGGCCGTCCTCGCGGGCGATCTCGGCGAAGCGCCCCTGCGGCGTCAGCTCGTCGGTCACGGCTCGTAGCGCTCGACCCACACGCCGATCTCGCCGCCGCAGGGCAGCCCGACGTCCCAGGCCTCTTCGTCGGCGATGCCGAAGTTCAGAAGCTGCGGAGCGCCCCCGGCCATGACCTCTTCGGCGACCTGGATGACCGCGCCCTCGACGCAGCCGCCGCTCACGGCGCCGGAGACCTCGCCGCTCGAGCTGATCGCCATCTTCGCCCCGGGGGGCCGGGGCGCCGAGCGCTTGACGCTGACCACCATCGCGATGGCGACCTTGTCGCCGCGCGCGGTCCAGGCGTCGATGTCGTGCAGGATGTCCTTCATCGCGTGTCCTCCAGGATCGAGGCCAGCTCGGCCAGCGAGGCCAGCGAGTTGCCGGCCAGGAAATGATCAGTATGAGGCAGGGCCGCCGCCATCCCGCGCGCCAGCGGCTCGTAGCCCGGCGCCGCCTTGAGCGGATTGAGCCAGACCACGCGATGCGACGAGCGGCGCAGGCGCGCCATCTCGTCGGCCAGCAGCTCGGGCTCCCCGCGGTCCCATCCATCCGAAAGGATGACGACCACGGAACCCCGACCCAGCCGGCGCCCGTACTCGCGGTTGAGCACGCCCAGGCAATGGCCGATGCGCGTGCCGCCCGACCAGTCGTCCACGGCGTCCGACGCCCGCGCCAGCGCCAGGTCCGGATCGCGCACGCCGAGCTCGCGCGTGAGCCGCGTCAGGCGCGTGCCGAAGGCAAAGACCTCGACGCGGCGGTGGGTCGCCACCGCCGCGTGCAGATACTGCAGCAGCACGCGCGCGTAGGGCGCCATCGAACCCGACACGTCGCACACGAGCACGAGCTTGCGCGGCTTCTCGGCCGGCTCGCGCCAGCGGCGCTCGAGCGGCTCGCCGCCCCAGCGCAGCGAGGCGCGCAGGGTGCGCTGCAGGTCGGGGCGCACGCCGCGCAGGCGCGCGCGGCGCAGCCGGCGCGAGCGGCGCGTGGGGCCGTGGCGGGCGAGCTGGGCGACGACGGCGCGCACCCGCGCGCGCTCCTCGTCGCTGTACTGCGAGAAGTCCTTCTCGATCAGCAGCTCGACGTCGCTCCACGCGGCGGGCCGCACGTCGGTGGGCTCGCGCCCCGGCGACGGCTGGGCCCCCGGGTCGGCCACGCGCGGCAGCGCCAGCTCGACGCCCGGCGGCATCTCGAAGGGCGGCGCGCTCCCGGCCTGCGCCCCGGCGAAGACCTCGTTGAAGGCCGCGTCGAAGATGGCGAGGTCTTCGCGGCGCGAGCACATGACCGCCCGCAGCCCGAGGTAGGCGTCCTCGCGCGAGGCGTCCACGACCCCCAGCGCCCGCGCCGCCGCCTCGACCTCGCCCGTCCCGACCCGCGCCCCGGCGGCGCGCATCGCGCGCGCCAGGGCGACGACCTCAGGCACCATCGAGGACTCCGGTGTGGCGGACCCGGTCGAGGTCCTCGCGCACCTTCAGCGCGACGCCGAGCGTGTCCTCGAGGGTCCCGTCGGGGCCCAGGGCGCCCAGGGCCTGCGCCCACGCGATCGTCTCCCCCACGCCGGGCAGCTTGTAGAGCTCGGCCCGACGCAGCCGCGCGACGGCCTCGACCACCCGCTCGACGACGGCCTCCTCGGCGCCGGGCAGGCGCGTGCGGACGATTGCCGTCTCGCGCTCGGGATCGGGGTAGTCGATCCAGTGGTACATGCAGCGGCGCTTGAGCGCGTCGTGCAGCTCGCGCGTGCGGTTGGAGGTCAGCACCACCAGCGGGCGCTGCGCGGCGGCGATCGTCCCCAGCTCGGGGATGGTGACCTGGAAGTCGGAGAGCAGCTCGAGCAGGAAGGCCTCGAACTCGTCGTCGGCGCGGTCGATCTCGTCGATGAGCAGCACCACCGGGCCGTCGGCCTCGAGCGCCTCGAGCAGCGGGCGGCGCAGCAGGAAGCGCCGCGAGTACAGCTCGCCCTCGTCGACGCCGCCCTCGGCCGCGCGCACGGCCATCAGCTGGCGCGAGTAGTCCCAGTCGTAGAGGGCGTGATGGACGTCGATGCCCTCATGGCACTGCAGCCGGATCAGGCGCGAGCCGGTGGCGGCGGCCAGCGCCTTGGCCACCTCGGTCTTGCCCACGCCGGCCTCGCCCTCGACCAGCAGCGGCTGGCCGAGCTCGGCGGCCAGGAAGACGGCCGTGGCCAGCGCGCGGTCGGCGAGGTAGCGCTCGTGGGCGAGCGCCTCGCCGACCGCGTCCGGCGATGTCAGGGCCGGATGGCGGGTCAGGCTGCCGCCTCTTCCAGGGCCCGGCGGGTGAGCACCCGCGCCAGGTGTCGCTTGTAGTCCGGGGTGGCGTTGAGGTCGCCGGGCGGGTCGGTGCCCTCGGCGGCCTGCTCGGCGGCGGCCGCGATGGCGTCGGGGCCCTTGCCGCGCAGGGCGTCCTCGGCGGCCGTCGCCCGCAGCGGCGTCGAGCCCATGTTGGTCAGCGCGATGCGCACGTCCTCCACCGAGCCGTCGTCGGCCTTCTTGACCATCGCGCAGACCGCGACCATGGCCCAGTCCTCGGCGCGGCGGGTGAACTTGAGGTAGCTCGAGCCCCAGCCGTCGAAGCTCGGCACCCGCACCTCGGTGACGATCTCGCCCTCGTTCACGGCGGTGGTGAGGTAGTCCTGGAACAGGTCGCCCGCCGCCACCTCGCGCGTGCCGCCGTGACCGGCCACCGTGAGGGAGCCTTCGCAGGCCACGAACACGGTGGGCAGGTCGGAGGCCGGGTCGCCGTGGACGAGGGAGCCGCCGATGGTCCCGCGGTTGCGCACCTGCTGGTCGGCGATGAGCGCCGCCGCCTGGCCCACCGGGCCCAGGTCGGCGTTGCCCTGCAGGTCGACGTGACGGGTCATCGCGCCGATCCGCCACTGGCCGTCCTCGCGATGCACGCCGCGCAGCCCCGGGACCTTGCGCAGGTCCACGAGCAGCGCGGGCGCCGCGAGGCGCAGCTTCATGAGCGGCAGCAGCGAGTGGCCTCCAGCGAGGATCTTGGCGTCCTCCCCCTGCCCGCTCAGCGCGGTCAGCGCCTCGTCGAGCGTGTCTGGTGCGACGTAGTCGAACTCGGGCGGGATCACTGGGACGCTCCCTTCGCCTCGTTGATGGCCGACCAGACCCGCATGGGGGTGAGCGGCATGTCCATGTAGGTCACTCCGAGCGGGCGCAGCGCATCGATCACGGCATTGGTCACCGTAGCCGACCCCGCGATCGTGCCCGCCTCGCCGACCCCCTTGACGCCCAGCGAGTTGATGGGCGACGGGGTCTCCGTGCGGTCCGTCTCGTAGCTCGGGAGCTCCGCGGCGGTGGGCAGCGCGTAGTCCACGAACGAGCCGGTCACGAGCTGACCGGCCTCGTCGTAGTGGATGCGCTCGAACAGGGCCTGCCCGACGCCGTGCGTGATCCCGCCGTGGACCTGTCCGTCGATGAGCAGCGGGTTGATCGCCGGCCCGCAGTCGTCGACCGCGACGTAGCGGACGAGCTCGACCTTGCCGGTCTCGCCGTCGACGTCGACCACGCACGCGTGCGCGCCGAACGGGAAGACGAAGTTCTCCGGGTCGTAGAAGGCCGTCTCGTCGAGCCCGGGCTCCATCCCGTCGGGCAGGTTCTCGGGCACGTAGGCCGCCCCGGCCACGTCGGCCAGCGCCATGCCCTTCTCGGGGGAGCCCCGCACGATCCACTTGCCGTCGCGCAGCTCGATGTCGGCCGGGTCGGCCTCGAGCTGGTGGGCGACGATGGCCTTGGCCTTGTCGGCCACCTTCTCGGCCGCCCTGGCCATCGCCTCGCCGCCGACGGCCAGCGTGCGCGAGCCGTAGGTGTCCAGGCCGAACGGGCCCGTCGCGGTGTCGCCGTGGACGACGTCGACCTGCTGGGGATCGATGCCCAGGCGGTCGGCCACGATCTGGGCGAAGCCCGTCTCGTGACCCTGGCCGTGGGGCGAGGAGCCCGTGTAGACGGTCGCCGAGCCGCTGGCGTGCACGCGCACCTGCGCGGACTCCCAGCCGCCGCCCTGGAGGCCGAAGCCCCCGGGCCCGACGATCCGCGACGGCGCGTTGCCGCAGATCTCCGTGTACGTGCAGAAGCCGATGCCGCGGTAGATGCCCTTGGACCGCAGCTCCTCGGCCTCCTTGCGCACCTGCGCCGGATCGATGTGCTCGAGCAGCTTGTCGAGCGCCTTCTCGTAGTCGCCGGAGTCGTAGGCGACGCCGATCGGGGTCTCGTGCGACTCGGAGAAGGGCGGGATGAAGTTCCTGCGCCGGATCTCCAGGGGGTCGATGCCGAGCTCGGCCGCCAGCTGGTCCATGACGACCTCGATGAGGTGCGTCGCCTCCGGCCGCCCGGCCCCGCGGATCGCGTCCGTCGGGAACTTGTTCGTCATCACGTTGATGACGTCGGTCTGGACCGCGGGGGTCTTGTAGACGCCGCACATGACGAACGCGCTCAGCGGCGGGATCATCGGCGTGAGCAGCATCTGGTAGGCGCCCAGGTCGGCGATGATCGTCGCGTGGAAGGCGGTCATCGTGCCGTCGCGCTTGGCGCCGACCCTGACCCTGTCGATCTGGTCGCGCCCGTGATGGGTGACCATCATGCCCTCCGAGCGCGTCTCGACCCACTTCACGGGCCGGCCGAGCTTGCGCGACGCCCACGCGCAGCCGATCTCCTCGGCGTAGATCTGCAGCTTGGAGCCGAACGCGCCGCCCACCTCGGGGGCCACGGCGCGGACCCGGTCCTCGCTGATGCCGAGCAGGATCGAGAGGAACAGGCGCAGGAAGTGCGGCACCTGCGTCGAGCTGTAGACCGTGAGCTTGTCGGCACGGAAGTCGGCCAGCACCGCGCGCGGCTCGATCGCCGCCCCGGCGATGCGATGGTTGACCACCCGCCGCTCGATGATCACGTCGGCCTCGGCGAACCCGGCCTCGAGATCGCCGCCGCCCAGCGACCACTCGCACACCTTGTTGGTGCCGAACTGCTCGTGGACGAGCGGCGAGCCGTCCTCGAGGGCCGCCTCGGGATCGATGACGACGGGCAGCGGGTCGTACTCGACGAGGACGTCCTCGGCCGCGTCGACCACCGTGTAGCGGTCGTTGCCGATGACGAGGGCGACGGGATCGCCCACGTGCTTGACCTCGCCCTTGGCCAGGACCCAGTGATCGGGCGTGTTGACCTCGACGCCCGGCGGGACCCACGCCATCGGCAGGCCCGCCTCCATGTCGAGGTCCTCGTTGGTGTAGACCGCGACGACGCCGTCGCGCGCCTTGGCAGCCGACGTGTCGATCGAGACGATCTTGGCGTGCGCCTCCGGCGAGCGCACCCAGGCCGCCCACAGCTGCCCGGTGAGGTTGATGTCGTCGACGTAGGAGGCCTGGCCCTGGATCAGGCGCGGGTCCTCCTTGCGCCGCAGCGACCTGCCGACGTGGCCGTTGCCGCTGCTCGCGGTCTCCGCGGTGGCGCTCATGGCTTGATCTCCTGGGCGACCGCCTCGGCGGACTCGGCGCCCTGCTGGGAGGGCGCCGGCACCGCGACCGTGCCGCTCTTGCCCGTCTTGGCGGCGTCGAGCACCGCCTTGACGATGTTGTGGTAGCCGGTGCAGCGACAGAGGTTGCCCTCCAGACCGCGGCGGACCTCCTCCTCGGTCGGGTCCGGGTTGCGCTGCAGGAGGTCGGCCGCCGCCATGATCATGCCCGGCGTGCAGTAGCCGCACTGCAGGCCGTGGTCGCTCCAGAAGGCCTCCTGGAGCGGATGCAGCGTGTCGCCATCGGCCATGCCCTCGATGGTCTTGACCTCGGCGCCGTCGGCCTGCACGGCCAGCACGGTGCAGCTCTTCACCGCCTCGCCGTCGAGATGCACCGTGCACGCGCCGCAGTTGGTCGTGTCACACCCGACATGGGTGCCGGTCAGGCCCAGGGTGTCGCGCAGCAGGTGCACGAGCAGCAGTCGTGCCTCGACCTCGACCTCTTGTGTCTCCCCATTGACGGTGAGGCGCACGGGAACGGTGCTCATCCCTCTCCTCTCAGCTTGAACGCCGGATGCGACGAGCCTATTACCAGCCGTTGCACGCGCACAAGTGCGGAGCGGACACACGCTCGGTTGTCAGGGCTCCTGCTACGGCGCGGCGTCGCCGAGGACGATGCGCTCGGCCGCGTCGGCGGCGCGCTCGACGAGTCCGCGCACCTCGTCGGCGGTCTGCCTCCAGCGCCCCAGCACGTGCGCCGAGACGATCTCGGGATCGGTCGAGTCCGGTCGCCCGACGCCGATGCGCACGCGCACGAAGTCCGGCGAGCCCAATCCGCGGCGCAGGGACTTCAGGCCGTTGTGGCCCGCCAGGCCCCCGCCCGTGCGCGTGCGCACGTCGCCGAAGGGCAGATCGATCTCGTCGTGCAGCACGACGACGCGGTCGAGCTCCAGGCGCAGCGCGCCGCGCGCCGGGCCCACCGAGTTGCCGGCGTCGTTCATGTAGGTCTGCGGCCAGAGCACGGCGACCCGGGGGCCGCCGGGGCCGGTGCGCCCGTCGGTGAACAGCCCGGCGTACTTCTGCCTGGCGCGCGGCAGCTCCCAGCGGCGGGCCAGCTCGTCGGCCACCGCGAAGCCGACGTTGTGCGGCGTGCGCGCGTAGCGCTCGCCCGGGTTGCCGAGTCCGACGACGAGCCAGTCGACCGGAGCCGACCCCGCGCCGAAGACCCGGCGCACGCGTGGGCGCTACTCGGAGCTCGCGTCGGCGGCGTCTCCGCCGCCGCCCGAGTCGCCCGCGTCCGCGTCGCCCTCGCCGGCGGCGGGCGCCTCGCCCTCGCCGACGAGCTCGGTCTCCTGCTCGAGGGCGGCCTCCTCGTCGAGGGCCTCGAGGTCGGCCTGCAGCTTGGGCGGGGTGAGCGTGGCGACCACGGTCTCGTCGAGGTCGTCGAGGATCGTCACGCCCTCCGGCGCGGTGACCGCGGAGAGGGTCATCGTGTCGTTGATCTGCATCCCCGAGACGTCGACCTGCAGGCGCTCCGGAATGTCGTTGGGCAACGCCTCGATGTTGACCTCGCGCGTGACGTGCTCGAGCACGCCGCCCTCGATGGCGCCCGGGGCCTCGTCGCCGCCGACGAGCTCGAGGGCCACGATCGAGTGGATCGCGACGTTGAGGTTCACGCGCAGGAAGTCGACGTGCATCGTGTGCCCGCGCACCGGGTGGCGCTGGGCGTCCTTGAGCACCGCCGGGGTGGCGTCGCCGCCCAGCTCGAGCTCGATCACGGCGCCGCGCGCGGCGAGCGCGTGACGCAGCTCGCGCTCGTCGACGGCGAAGGGCACGGCGTCGTCGCCGCCGCCGTAGAGGACGCCGGGCACCTGGCCCTGGCGGCGCAGGCGGCGCGTGGAGCGCGAGTTGGAGACGTCGCGCGAGGAGATGGAGAGCTTGGTGGACTGGCTGGCCATGGGCGGCGACGGATGGTAGCGGCAACGCGCTCGATCACGCCGCCAGGCGCCGCGCCGCTAGCGCCCCTCGAAGACCTCGGCCGCCGCCTCGTGGAAGCCGGTGGGCAGGTCGGCGGCGGCCAGCGTGGCGGCGATCTCGCGCATCTCGGCCACCCAGCGCCACCCCTTCTCGTCGGCCTGGCGCGCCGCCTGGGCCGAGCGCGCGGGCAGCGACGGGATCGAGTGCTCCCACTCGCGCACGAGGGCGTCCTCGACGCCGTGGGCCCTGGCCGCCTCGCGCATGGTGAGCAGCAGCGCGGCGGTCCCCTTCGTCCAGCCCGCGTAGGCCATCTTCAGCGCCGAGGCGACCGTCGGCTCCCCGTCGAGGACCAGCGCCTCGAGGCCACCGCCGGCGAAGAGCTCGGCGGCGACGGGCGCGTCGGGGCCCGAGAGGTAGAGCCGCGGCGTGTGGGAGGCGTCGGGCGGGGCGCCGATGATGGCGCCGTCGACGTAGCGGGCGCCGGCGGCCCGCACGACCGCGCGGATCTCTGATGCGGTCGCCGGCGAGACCGCGTTGGCGTCGACGTAGAGGCCGGCGAACGGGCCGATGGCGCGCGCCGTGGCGAGCGCGCCGTGCGGCGGGCAGATGGCCAGGACGAGGTCGCTGCGGGCCGCGAGCTGGGCCATCGTGCCGGCGTCCTGCAGGCCCGCCGCCCGCGCCCGCGCGCCGCTCGCGGCGCTGCGCCCCTCCGAGGCCCACAGGACCGTGCGCCCGGTCTGCGTCAGCACCTGCCCGACGGCGGCCCCCATCGCACCGGGATGCAGGAGGCCGACCGTCGCGATGGTCATAGCCCGGATCGTGGCACGGCCCGGAACTGCTTGGTGGCGAGGAAGATGCGCTGGACGTCGAAGAACGCCGGCTTGCGCACCCCGTCGAAGGAGACCAGCCCCTTCTGGTGGATCGGCGGCTGCGGGCGCGGGTTGCCGCCGTCCCAGTCCGGGCGCACCCTGAACTCCTGCAGCGCGAAGTAGATCGCGCCCGACAGCCACGGCTTGGTCGCGTAGACGCCGAGGTGGAAGTTGACGAAGTCCTGCTGGAAGGCGTAGGTGCCCTTCTCCTCCACGGGCCCCTCGCGGTTGGCCTCGGCGCCGAACTCGCTGACCACGACGGCCTTGTTCGGATAGCACTGGCGCACCGAGTCCAGGTAGTCGGGAAGCAGCGTGCGATCGGCGATCTGCCCGTTGGGACCCGGGTACCAGCCGAAGTAGTCGTTGATGCCGATGACGTCGAGCGGCGCGTACTCGGGCTGGCAACCGGCCGACGGGTAGCCGGCCGCGGCGATGCCGACCGGGCGCGTCGGGTCCAGCGCGTGCGCGGTCTGCACCGCCCTTCGGATGTAGTCGCCCTGAACCGGGCCGGGCCGCGCGCTCAGCTCGTTGGCGATCGACCAGATGATCACCGACGGGTGGTTGCCGTTGGTCTGGATGTTCGAGGCGAGCTCGCGCGCCGCGAGCTGGCGCACGAGCTTCTGCTTGAGGTACTGCGTCTTGATCGAGTAGACCGGGATCTCCGACCACTGCATGATCCCGAGCTCGTCGGCGCGCTCCTGCGTGTACGGGGCCAACGGGTAGTGCGAGCGGATGACGGTCGCGCCGAGCTCCTTGACCCACGCGAGCTGCTGGTCGCGCGTCTTGTTGTCGATGGCGAAGCCCATCGTCTTCGAGTCCTCGTGCAGGGCGACCCCGCGGAAGTTCATCGGCGCGCCGTTGAGGAAGAGGTGCCCGTCGACGACCTTGATCGAGCGGATGCCGGTCTTCAGCGTGTAGCGCTGCAGGAGGCTGCTGCCCGAGCGGACGGCCAGCGACCCGTCGTAGAGGTACGGGCTGGCCGGCGACCACAGGCGCGGCTTGTCGACCTTGATCTGCTTGGTCAGCGTCGCGAAGCGCTTGGCGCCGATCGCCGCCCGGCCGATGGCGACGCGGCGCGCGCCGAAGCGCGCGCTGACGGCGACGCGCCGCGCCCTGAGCCCGTAGTTGCGCAGCGTGACGCGGTAGGTGACCGTCGCCGGGCAGGTCGCGCACGGGAGCTCGGGCCGGACGACGACCGTGTTGAAGTCGACGTCGTTGATCTTGCGCAGGTAGACCTCGCGCAGCAGGCCGCCGTAGTTCCACCAGCCGCCCGTCGGCTTGCCCACGATCGACAGACCGGAGGGCGGGAAGTCGGTCTGCTTGCGGCGCGAGTCGACCCGGATGACCAGGTGGTTGACGCCGCCGCGCTTGAGCAGGCCGGCCGGCAGGCGGATCTCGAAGGGCAGGTAGGCGCCGCGGTTCTTGCCGATCGGCTTGCCGTTGAGCCAGACCTTCGAGCGGTAGTTGACCGACTCGAAGCGGACCACCCACGACGCCTGCCTGGAGGCCGTCGGGAGCCTGAAGTCCTTGCGGTACCAGCCCACGCCGCCCAGGAACGACTGGGGGCTGTCGTCGCCGACGTTCCAGGCGTTGGGCACCGTGACCTGCTTCCAGCCGGCGGTCCCGGACTCGCGCTGAGGTCCGCTCTGATGGTTGTCGAGCTTGAACAGCCAGGTGCCATCCATCAGGTAGCGGCCGGTCGGGCCGGTCTTGTAGAGCGTCTTGGGGCTCGGCGTCGAGACCACCGACTGCGCGCTCGCCGGGGCGGCGATCGTCAGCAGGGCGGCGACGGCAACGGCCAGGGTGCGAAGGGACACGCGCATACGGAAGCTTTGTGACACGGCTGGACCCCCGATGTTGCGGCGCACCGGATCGCGCGTCAGCACGAGCCCTGCGAGTCGATCGGGACGCTGAGGCGCAGCAGGCTAATCCCTCGCCCGGTCAGCACGCTCCCGGTCCGGCGCACCTCCACGCACTGCACGACCGGCAGCTGGCGATCGACGATCGTCCACGCGACGCGGGTCGGGCCGGTCGCCGAGCCCAGGGCGTAGGAGGTCGACGAGGTGTAGGCGAGGATCTTCACGTCGCCCGCCCGGGCCAGCCTGCGCGCGTCGGCCTGCACGTTCGCGCGGCAGCGCGCGTCGCAGCCGTCCAGGCGGCGCAGCATGCCGGGCACGTCGCCGCGCGCCTGGTCGCGCAGCAGCGCGTAGACCGAGTCGCGCTCGCGGTTCTCGGTGCTCAGATAGCGCGCCAGGAGAAGCGAGACGCCGAGGAACGCGACGGCGCCCAGGGCGATGAGGAGCTTGGTGCGGCGCGACACGGGCGGCGCAGGCTAGCCGCCGGCGCCCGGCGGCTCGCCGGTCCCGAGGGCGCGGCGCCGCCGGTCCTCAGGGCGGGGCTCGCCGCCGCCCCGCGCTCAGGCCGTCTCCGGCGTGTCCTCCCCCGACAGCTCCAGGAAGCGGCGCACCGAGGCCTCCTGGTGGTCGAGGCGCTCGGCCATGCGGCGCGCGTGCTCGGCCGCCAGCGCGGCGAAGTCCTCCAGGCAGCGCTCGGGGTCGTCGGGCAGCGGATACACCCGCGCGACGTCCTGCTGGGCGCACGCGATGCCCATCGGCGGCCGGCCCTCGGCCAACGTGCGCGCGCCGCACACGGGGGCCACGGTGATGTGCTTCTCGGGCGCGACGAGCGCGACGGGCATGAGGCGGTGGGCGGGCAGGCGCACCTGCAGGTCCACGGAGCGATCCACGCCGACGCTGGCCTCGGCGATGTCCTGCAGCGGCTCGCGCCAGATGGCGAGCACGGTGTCGGCCGCCAGCAGCGCGTCGCGCAGCACGCGGGCCTGCTCGGCGTAGGCCTCCTCGGCCTCGTCGCGGGTGCCGGCGTCGCCCAGGTCGAGGTCACAGGGGACGCGCAGCAGCTCATCGGCGCCGATCGCGCTGCCGGCGCCGCGCGGACCGTGCGCGACGTAGGTCTGGATCGTCCCCAGGTCCGCGCGCCCGTGGAAGACGATGGTCAGCGCCTCCGACAGCGCCAGACCGCCGACGCGCATGGCGACCGCGACAGACGCCTCCGGATCGATCAGGGCCCGGCGCAGCAGCTCGTCGGAGTCGTCGCCAGGCGTTCCCATCTGCTCGTCCATCGGGCCCTTGCCTCCTTGCCGCGATCCGAGGTGCGAAGGATGCACCACCGGGGTACCCATGATTATCGACCGGTCGGCGGAAATTCCACACCACCTGGTCGAATAGCCTCAACGCGATGAAGCTCCTCTACAAGCCCTTTGGAATCGGCTTCGGCATCCTGGCCGGCCTGCTCTCGAAGAAGCTCTTCGAGGCGATCTGGGGCATCTTCGACAACGAAGAGCCGCCCAAGCCGACCACGCAGGAGACGACCTGGCCCAAGGTCCTGGGCGCCGCGGTGGTCGAGGGCGTCACCTTCAAGGTCACGCGCGCGGCCGTCGATCGCGCCGGCGCGAACGGCTTCGCCCGGCTCACGGGCTTCTGGCCGGGCCCCAAGCAGACCGAGGAGAGCGAGGCCGCCAAGGCGGTCCGCTAGGCCGGCGCCGCCCGCGCTCGGCGGCCAGGTCAGCGCCCGCCGACGCGGCGCTCGAGCACCGCGACGACGGCTTCGGAGTGCCCGAGCGGCTCGCGCCGGCCGGTGTCGGAGAAGCCCGCCGCCGTGTAGAGCGCCGTGGCTGCCGCGTTGCCGTCGGTGACCGACGTCGTCAGCCGTTCGGCGCCGCGGTCGGCGGCCCAGGCGAGGACGGCGTCGAGGAGCGCCCTGCCGGCGCCGGTGCCGCGGGCCTCGGGCGCGACCCACATCGCGTAGAGGTGCGCGAGCGCCGGGTCGTCATCATCGATCACGCCACTGGCCATGCCCGCGGCGGGCTCGGCGATGAAGATCGCCTGGCGCTCGCCGGTCGCCGAGTCGGCCGCCCACCGCTCCCACCGCTCGGGCGCATAGCCCTGCTCGCGCGCGAGGGTCGAGCCGAAGGCCATCGGCGCGTCGCGCAGGGCGCGCAGGCGTACTTCGCGCAGCAGGTCCGCCTCGTGCGCGCCCAATCGGCGCACCGCCGGCGTCACCGGGGCCCGCCGCGCAGGACGAAGCCGCGGTCGGCCAGCGACTGCAGGTCGTCCTCGAAGGCGGCGTAGTCGCGCGCGAGCAGGTGGTCGAGCGGGCGGCCGCTCGGTCCCGTCGAGCGCAGCCAGCGCGGCAGGACGCCGCTGGCCACGCGCTCGGCGGCCTCCTGGGTCAGCGTGAGCAGGATCGGCAGCTGGGGCTTGTGGTCGAGCTCGCCGGAGATGACGCTCAGCGGGTCGACGTCGAGCGCGGCGCACAGCTCGTCCTCGGTGAGGCCGAGGCGATCCATGAGCAGGGCGGCGGCGGTCGAGGTCATGGGCGGGTCGGGGCGGTCGGCCGGCCGCTCCGGGCGGGAACGCTCAGAACAGCTGGTTCTCGCCGCCGAAGACCTCGCTGACGCTGTCGTCGGTGAAGATGCGGCGGATCGAGTCGGTCAGCAGCTCGGCGCAGCTGAGCACGCGCAGGTTGTCGGGCGCGCCGGCGCGGACCGGGATCGTGTCGGTCACCACGATCTGCTCGAAGCCCGCGGCCGCGAGGTTCTCGTAGGCGTTGCCGCTCAGGATCGGATGGGTGGCCGCGGCGTACACGCGCGACGCCCCCTCGTCCAGGACGGTCTGCGCCGCGGCCCGCAGCGTCCCGGCGGTGTCGATCATGTCGTCGACGAGCACGGCGGTCTTGCCCTTGACGTCGCCGATGACGTAGCCGATCTCGGCCACCTGCTGGGCCGGGCGCTCCTTGTCGAGGATGGCCAGCTCGGCCCCGACCTTCGAGGCGAAGTTCTTGTTGAGCTTCACGCGGCCGGCGTCGGGCGCGACGACGACGAGGTCCGTGAGGCCGAGGTCGTCGAAGTACTGCGTGAGCATGAACAGCGCGGTCATGTGGTCGACCGGGTTGCGGAAGAAGCCCTGGGTCTGCCCGGCGTGCAGGTCCATGGTCAACACGCGATCCGCGCCGGCCGACTCGATCATCCGGGCCACCAGGCGCGCCGAGATCGGCTCGCGCGGCGCCGACTTCTTGTCCTGGCGGCTGTAGCCGAACCACGGCGTCACGGCGATGACGCGGTGCGCGCTGGCCCCCACCGCCGCGTCGATCATCAGCAGCAGCTCCATGAGCGCGTCGTTGGCGCTCAGGCCGCGCTCGGGATTGGCGCACGTCGGCTGGATGATGAAGACATCCGCCCCGCGGATCGACTCCTCGTAGCGGCAGTAGACCTCGCCGTTGGTGAACGTCTTCAGCGTCACAGGGCCGAGGTCGACGCCGAGCTTGTCCGCGATCCTCGAAGCCAGCTCGGGGTTGGCGCGCCCCGAGAAGAGCATGAGCCGTTTGTCGTAGTCGATCGGGAGGCTCGTGGCCATGGCCGGCTGCACCTGGACGCTCACGACGCTGCTCAGTCTACGCCGGGGTCACGACGGTGTGTCCGTCGCCTCGCGCTGCCTCCTGCGTTCCGCGTAGCCCTCGATGTTCGTCTGGCGCTCCCGGGCGATCCCTAGGGCGCCCGGAGGGACGTCGTCGGTGATCGCCGAGTTGGCGGCGGTGTAGGCGCCGTCGCCGATGGTGACCGGGGCGACGAGGGTCGTGTCGACCGAGGTGCGGACCCCCGCGCCGATCGTGGTGCGGTGCTTGTGGTAGCCGTCGAAGTTCGACGTGATGGTCGCCGCGCCGAGGTTCGCGTCGGGGCCGACGTCGGCGTCGCCGATGTAGCTCAGATGCGGGATCTTCGTGCCCTCGCCGATGTCGGAGTTCTTGATCTCCACGAAGGTGCCCGCCTTCGCGCGCTCGCGCAGCAGGGCGCCGGGGCGCAGGTAGGCGAAGGGCCCGACGCTCGCGCCGGCGCGCACCTCGCACTCCAGGAGATAGGAATGCGGCGCGCGGACCTCGTCGCCCAGCGCGGCGTCGATCAGCGTGGTCAGCGGGCCCACCACGCACCGCTCCCCCACGGTCGTCGCCCCGCGCAGGAACGACGACGGCTCGATCACCGTGTCGGCCCCGATCGCGACCGTGACGTCGACCAGGGTGCTGGCCGGGTCGACGATGGTCACCCCCGCGCGCATGTGCCGGCGGTGGATGCGGGCCTGCGCGAGCGCCCGCACGCGCGCGAGGTCGATCCGGTCGTTGACGCCGAGCAGCAGCGTGGGGTCCTCGAGGGGATGGGCGGCGACGCGGTCGAGGCGCTCGAGCGTCGAGGGCAGGTAGAGCTCGCCCTGGGCGTTGTCGGGGGTCAGGCGCTCGAGGGCGTCCTTCAGAGCGGCGCCGTCGAAGGCGTACACGCCGGCGTTGACCTCGCGGATGAGGAGCTCGTCGGCCGTCGCGTCGCCTTGCACCTTGGTCTCCACCACCCGCTGGACCGATCCGTCTGCGCGGCGCACGATGCGTCCGTAGCCCGTGGGGTCGTCGAGCTCCATCGAGGCCAGGGTCGCCTGCGCGTCGCCGGCCGCGTGAGCCGCGATGAGATCGGACAGCGCCTCGGCCGTGACCAGCGGGACGTCGCCGTTGAGGACCAGCACCGGCCCGTCGCCGAGGTGCGCGACCGCCGCCTGCACGGCCCCGCCGGTGCCGTTGGCCTGCGGCTGCACCGCGTGCTCGACGCCCTCGGGCAGGTGGCCTTCGAGCGGCCGCTCGGGCCCGTCCACGACCACGACCTTCCCCGCGCCGGCGGCCAGCGCCGCGGCCACGGGCCACGCGATCATGGGCTGCCCGCAGAGGTCGTGCAGGACCTTCGGCGTGCGCGAGCGCATGCGGGTGCCCTGGCCGGCGGCGAGGATGACGACGGTCGGTGCGGTCACGGGGCGGATGCTAGAGGCCGATCGGCCGCCGCCCTCGCCCGTGCGGTACAAGTGCGCGCGATGCTCGACGGGCGGGTCGCGGTGATCACGGGGGCGGGACGCGGCCTGGGCGCGGCGATCGCCGGCGAGCTGGCGGCGCAGGGCGCGAGCGTCGTCATCGCCGACCTCGACGGCGAGCTCGCAGCCGGCACCGCCGAGGGCCTGCGCGCCGCGGGGCGCGCCGCCATGCCGCGGGTGCTCGACGTCGCGGACGCCGAGCAGGTCGCGGAGCTGTTCGATGCCGTGATGGCCGAGCACGGGCGCGTCGACGTGCTCGTCAACAACGCCGGGGTCGGCGCCATCGGGCCGTCGGAGGAGCTCGACTTCGGCCTCTGGTCGCGCACGCTCGCGGTCAACCTCACCGGCACATTCCTGTGCGCCCAGGCGGCCGCGCGCCACATGCTTCCCGCCGGTCGCGGGGTGATCGTCAACATCGGCTCGCTGTTCGCCGCCACCGGCATGCCGTTGCGCGCGGCCTACGCGGCCAGCAAGCACGGCGTCGTCGGCCTCACGAAGGTCCTCGCCACCGAGTGGGCGGGCCGCGGCCTGCGCGTGGTCGCCGTCGATCCCGCCTATGTGCGGACCGCCCTCGACGACACCGACCAGCGCGAGGGCGGCTACACCGAGGCCGACATCGCGCGCCGCACGCCCATGGGTCGCTACGCCAAGCCCGTCGAGGTCGCCCGCGTCGTCGCCTTCCTTGCCTCCGACGCCGCCTCGTTCGTCACCGGCAGCGAGGTCGCGGTCGACGGCGGCTGGCTCGCCTACGGGGGCTGGTGAGGCTCCGCGCTACGCCGGATGCGTGACGGCCATGGGCGGCCCGATGACGTCCATGCCGACCTCAGCGCCGATGCTCGCGAATACGCCGGGATCCACCGGGCCGGCCGGCAGCGCCGCGAAGCGATCGAAGAAGCGCTCCATCCCGGACGGCGTGAACATCACGATGATCCGCGCCGGCCGCGCACCGGCGTTCTGAAAGCAGTGCGGCGTCCCCCGCGGCACGAAGACGAAGGATCCCGCCGGCGCACGCGCGACCTCGTCGCCCAACCGGAACCGCAGCTCGCCGTCGAGCACGTACCACGACTCGTCCTCGCCGGCGTGCGCGTGAAACGGAGGACCGTCGCCCGGAGCGATGACGTTCTCGAACACGGTCAGCGCCGCACCCGTCTGCTCCGCGCGCGCCTTGAAGGTCAGCGGTCCGCCGGCGGGTCCCTGGATCGTCAGACCCTCCCCAGGCCCCACCGCGAACGCGACGGGCCCCGGGGCCTCGCCACGTCCCGCGTCGTCGTCGTCCTCAGGCATGACCGCGGATCCTAGGCGGCCGGCCGCGGTCGCCGCGGTTGCCGCGGTCGCCGCCGTCGCCGCCACCCCGGCCACCGCCGCGACTCCGTGCGCCACCGGCAGCGAGGTCGCGGTCGACCGGGGGCCGCCGGCGCGCCTACGGCGGCTGGTAGCCAGGGTCAGCCCGCTCACGAGGCAGGTGCTTGAAGGTGCGCCTCAACCGGAGGTCGTAGATGCACCAGACGCTGACGCCCAAGCGGCCCGCCACGGACTTGACGCTCGCTCCACCCACGAGAGCAGCGAGAGCCGCACGCGCCGCTTCGTCGGTCAGCAGCGCGACGGGACGGGGCGCATAGGACGCCAGCGCACGATCGATCTGCGCCTGGCGGCGTGAGCCCATCAGTGGCCTCAAGGCCGTCATCCAGCGCACCGCCGCGCCGCCGGTGACGCGCACTTGATAGCTCGTCCGCCAGCGCAGGTCTCGCGGCGTGCACTCGTGCACCTTGCGCCCGAAGATCCGGCCGAGCCGGGCCATCACATCGTGGTCGGTCATGTTCACGGCGATGACCGGCAGTCCCGGGTTGCTGGGCGGGCCCGTCATGAAGCTTCCCTCCCCCTCGAGCAGGCCTGCGAGCCAGTGCAGCTCGGTCAGCGGAAGCGGACGACCCATACGAACGCATGTTCGCATGCCGAGCGGACGGCAAATCCACTGGGGAGCCCGGATTTGAACCGGGATAGCGGGCTTCAAAGGCCCGAGTCTTGCCCTTAGACGACTCCCCAAACGAGCCCTGAAGGGTAGTCGCTAGCTCAGCGGTCGCTGGCCCCCGCCTCGTCCTCCGAGGTGTACTCCTCGTCGGCCTCGCCGTACTCGGCGTCGAGCGCCGCGGCCTCCTCGTCGTACTCGCCGGCATCGGCTATTGGGGATGGGCCGTGGGGGTTCTCGGCGCGCTCGATGAGCTCGGCCTCGGCCTCCTCGAAGCCCTCGGACTCGCCGCCGCCGGCCTCCTCGACGGGACGCCAGGCCTCCGCGCTGATGCCCGCGGGGCGTGAGTCGAGCTCGATGTAGTCGAGGTCCTCGTCGCGCTCGCCGCCGATGTGCGCGGCCTCTTCGGCCGCCGCCTCTTCCTGCTCGCGTTCGAACTCCATGTCGCCGAGGCTACCGGCGTGGCGGCTCGGGCAAAAGCCCGCGCACCAGCGCCGCGAGTTCGGACGGCGCGGAAGGGTCGATCGCGAGCGCCCGGGCGTCGGCCGCGCTGACCAGGCGGCGCTCGTGGCGCAGCATGCCGAGCGTCACGCCGCGCTCGGCGAAGGCGCCCAGGACGCCGCCCTCGAGCGAGCGTTCGACGAGCGCCATCAGGTCCGGGTCCGGCCGGGGCACGGCCAGGATGTAGGGGCGCGCGTCGTGGGCCGCGCCGAGGGCGATGTCGCAGCCGGCGGCCAGGTCGTCGAGCGCGGTTCGCGCGAGGCGCGCGTCGAGCGCCGGCACGTCCGGGGCAGCCAGCAGGACCGGCCCGTCGTGGCCGACCAGCGCCGCCTCGGCGGCGCCCAGCGTCGTCGCCTCGAAGGCCCGGCCGGGCGCGACCTCCGCCGCCCACCGGCGCGCACGGGCCGCGAGCTCCGCGCGCAGGGCCTGCGCTCCGTCGGCGCCCAGGAGCTCGTCGAGCCCCGGGTCGTGCGGCGCGCCCAGCGAGCCGACGATCACCGCGGCCGCGCCGCCGGGCTCCTCAGTCCCAGGAGAAATGCGTCCCCACCGGCTCGGGCGCGGCCGTCACGCGCGGCACCGCGGACGCGAGCGTGCGGGCGAACGTCGCGGTGCTGGCCTCGACGAGGCGGACGAGCTCCTGCACGGGCGTCGGCGCCTCGGGCTTGACCCCGTTGGCGTAGTCGGTCGCGTACCCGAGCAGCGCGTAGGGCAGCTTGGCCTCGCCGGCGAGGACCGTCTCGGGCCCGGCGGTCTGCGAGACCGCGGTGACGCCGGCCTGCATGAGCATCCGGATCTCGGTCTGCGTGTTGAAGCGGGGGCCGTCGACGTGGCCGTAGCAGCCGCCGTCGCGCACGGCGCAGCCGGCCTCGCCGGCGCCCTCGAGCAGCGCCTGCCGCAGTGCAGGGCTGAACGGACGGTCGAAGATCCAGTGCCCGCGCCCCGCCGCGCCCGGCTCGGTGTGCAGCGTGCAC
Source organism: Paraconexibacteraceae bacterium (assembly GCA_963757775.1). Classification (GTDB taxonomy): domain Bacteria; phylum Actinomycetota; class Thermoleophilia; order Solirubrobacterales; family Solirubrobacteraceae; genus JAOPZW01. The sequence goes on from CAVWSH010000001.1 coordinate 629,647, forward strand.
AGCGACCCGTCGGGAAGGCGATTGGTCAGGAAGTACAGGTCGTCGAAGACGATCAGCGTGCCCAGGTCGAGGTCGGGATCCAGCGACCCGCAGACCGTGACGGCCAGGATCGCCTGCGCCCCGCGCTCGCGCAGGGCCCAGATGTTGGCCTGGTGGGTGACCGCGCTGCTCAGGCGCCGGTGGCCCTCGCCGTGGCGCGCGACGTGCACGACGTCGGCCTGCGCGAAGCGTCCCTCGGAGACCAGTGCTTCGCCGAACGGCGTCGCCACGCGGTGCAGAGGGCCCGCTTCGAGCTCGGGCAGCGCGTAGGTGCCCGAGCCGGTGATGATCCCGATCCGCATGCTGCGCGGATCGTACGGGCGCGGTCGCCTAACCGTCGGCGACGGGAACGTCGGCCGGGGGCGCCCCGTTCGCCTGGTCCGGCTGGACAGCCGGGGGGGCGGGCGCCGCGGGCTGTGCGGCGGGCGCCGGCGTCGACGGGGCGGGGGCCGCGCCGTTGGTCTGGTCGCCGCTCGTGCCGGGGCTCGGCGCGGAGGCCGGGGTGGGCGCAGAGGCTGGAGCCGGGGCGCCGGCGGGGGCCGGAGCCGCGCCCGAGCCGGCCGTGGCGCCGGAGGCCGGGCCGGAGTCCGGGGACGCGCCGCCGTCGCCGTCGCCATGGTGCGCACCGTCGTCGGACGCCGCAGGCGGCTCGGATGCCGCCGCCTCGGTCGACGGGCCGGCGGCCGGCGCATCGGCGGCCGGCGCATCGGCGACCAGCGGGTCGCGGCCCTCGGCGATCTCCTGGGCGCTCGGGGTGCCGTCGCCGTCGGGATCCTCGCTGCCGTCGGGGGCGCCGTTGCCGTCGGAGTCGGCCACGGCCGGGTTGCTGCCCATCAGCAGCTCGGTGGCGTTGGAGAGCCCGTCGCCGTCGCTGTCGAGCTCCGCGTCGGGCTGTCCGGGGCTCGACTCGCCGGACACGGGATCGAGGTGCAGCGCGACCTCCTCGGCATTGGTGAGGCCGTCGCCGTCGCTGTCGACCTGGCCGTCCGGCACGCCGTCGCCGTCGGTGTCCGCGACGGCGGGATCGGTGCCGATGCTGACCTCGACCGCGTTGGGGATGCCGTCGCCGTCGGAGTCCTCGGAGCCGTCGGGGATCGCGTTGCTCGACGAGCTGCCGCTCTTGGGATCGAGGGACAGATCCTGCTCGACCGCGTTGCTGAGACCGTCGCCGTCGGAGTCGTCGCTGCCATCGCTCGTCCCGTCGCGGTTGGAGTCGCGGGCGTGCGGGTTCTCGCCGGCCTTGTACTCGGTCGCGTTGCTGAGACCGTCGCCGTCGGGGTCCGCGGCGGCGTCCTGCGCGTTGGAGGGATCGAGGCCGTGCTGGCGCTCCCAGCCATCCGGCAGGCCGTCGCCGTCGGAGTCGGCCGTGTGCGGGTTGCTGCCCGTGCGGGCCTCGACCGAGTCGGGGATCCCGTCGTTGTCGGAGTCGCGGTCGTGGGTCGCGCTCTGCGCGCCGATCGCGGACGTCGGAGCGCTCAGCCGCGCCTCGGCGCGGACGGTCGCGCGCACGGGCGCGGCCGCAAGAGGGGCGCCGCCGGCGAGCGACGCGAAGCTGCGGGGGGCGCCGAGCGCCCGGCGGACGAAGTCGCGGCGGGCGCGTCGCACGAGGTCGGGCGCGGGCGCGATCCGCTGCTGGACGTCGGCGTGGCTGTGCAGGCTCGGCCACGCCGAGAAGGGCAGCACGGTGTGCGCGAGGCCGAACAGGCTCCCGCCGGCGAGGACGCCCGCGACGGCGATGCCGAGCACCAGAGCCCACCGGGTGCGCACACGAGGAGAAGGCCGCCTGCCAGGGTCCATAACTCCTGTATCGGCGGGCGCCGGATTTGCTCAAGGCCCCTCGGCCGCACAGACCCCGCCGTTGAGGAGATTCGCGTTCGCTGGCCGTATATCTCAGACGAACGGCGGTTTCTGGCGCGTCGGCACTCGTCTGGCTGGACGGGTGATCTACCCGCGCCGCGGAACCCGGCCGCCGCCTGCGCCCGCTTCGGTCGCCGGGCCCCCGCGATGGGCGATGCCGAGCACCCGCATCGCCTTCAGCCCGAGCGACAGTTTCTCGCGCCCGTCGGTGGACCCGACGTCGAGGCCCGAGAGCTCCTTCACGCGCTCGAGCCGGTAGCGAATGGTGTGGCGGTGGGTGAACAGGCGCTGCGCGGTGCCGGCCACGTTGCCGTCGGCCTCGAGGAAGGCCTCGACCGTCTGCACCAGCCCCGTCTCGTATTGCTCGTCGTAGGCGACCAGCGGCTCGACGGTCTCCGCGTAGAAGCGCTGAAGCTCGGCCGGGTCCTCGCTCATCGCGCTCAACAGGAGGCGATAGGCCCCCGACTCCTCGAACGCGAGCACCGGGCGGTCGGCGTCGCCCTCGACCACGTTGGCCGCCAGCAGCGCCTCTGCGCCGGCGCGATGCAGGTCGACGGGGTCGGAGGCGGGGCGGCTGCGCCCGATCGCGAAGCTGTGCCCCGGCAGGGCGCTCTGCAGCTCGCGCAGGACCGCGTCGGCCGCGCGCGCCGCCGTCGCGTCGTCGGCCCCCGGCAGGAGGATCACGATCTCCGCGCCCACCGCGTCGGGCCGTGCCGTGAGTACGGCGGCGGCGCCGGGGAGCACGGCGCGCGCGCCGCGGTCGGCCACGCCGAGCACGCGCTGGCGCCAGCCGTCCTCGGTCGGCACCAGCGAGTGGGCGCGGGCGACGACGATGCTCGCTCCCTCGACCAGGTCGATGCCGAGCTCGCCCGCCCGCCCGAGGATGTCCTCGCGCCCGGAGATCTCGCGGTCGAGCAGCGCGTGCAGGAAGCCGGCCAGCGCCTGCTCGGAGGCGCGCTCGGGCGCGCGCAGGCGCTCGACCTCGGAGGCGATCAGCGTCGTCACGAGCTTGACCAGCGCTGCGCCGGCCTCGCCCCGCGCGCGCATCCGCAGCGTGCCCACCGGCGCGTCGGCCACCCGCAGCTCGATGGACTCGACCCCGGCCGCGTCGTCGAGCAGCGAGCGCTCGTCGGCCGGCGACCGCGCCGCGACAGCGAGCACGGCCCCCGCGCGGTCGGTCAGCACGAGGCTGGCGTCGAGCGCGCGAGCGGCGGCACGGACGATCTCGGGCAGGCCGGCACCCGACTCGACGGCGTCGGTGATCGCGTCCAGCGCAGCGAGATCGAGCCCGGTCGCCGGTCCGTGGGCCGGGGTGGACATGCACCGATTCTAAGGCGGACCCGTGCATAAAGCCCATCACGGCACGAGCGGGCGGTCGCGTGACGTGCATCGCGGTATGTGCCTGACTTCCGATTGGCCGCGCATCCGTGGATGCCGGGCGCCGCGGGCCGATTGCGGCACAGTGCGTCAGCACGGGCCGAATCGGTCCGTGGCGATCCGGCGCCGCGGGGCGCGGTCAAGCGGGAGTCAGGCGGTCCCAGAACCAGATCACCGCCGCGCCCCCGATGACGCCGAGGATCAGGAACCCGGCCAGCACGTACAGCGTGAGGAACGTGGCCGCCAGCCGCTCCCAGATGCGGCTGTAGGCCGTCCAGGCGGGGACGACGATGAGGCCGACGTAGGCGGCGAGGCCGAACACGCCGCTGCACGCGGCGACGAGGTAGATGATCGACTCGTTGCTCATAGCGGTGGGGCGTCGGGCGCCCGTGCATTGTTCCGCACGTAGCCGATGACCAGCGCCACGCTGCCGCACAGGGCGAAGATCGCGGCCCCGAGCCCCCACCCGCCGACGACGTCTGAGAGGTAGTGCGCGCGCAGGTAGATCCGGGTCAGGCCGACCACCACCGCGATCACGATCGCGACCGTCACGAAGGCGAAGCGCGACGCGACGCTCGGCAGCGCCCGGCTGAGGGCGACGGCCACCGCGATCCACGTCACGGCGTAGGCGGCGTGGCCCGAGGGATAGGCCGCCCCGTCGGCATCGACCAGCGGGCGCGCCGGCCGCGGCCGGTCGAGGGCCTCCTTGGTGATGTGCACCGCCGCGTAGGTGAGCGCGAGGCCGGCGGCGAGGGCGAGCGCGTCGCGCAGCGCGTGGCGCCACGCGAGCGTCGCGCCGCCGACGACCACGAGCGCGATCGCCACGGGCAGCGATCCCAGCTGGGTCACCACCTTGGCCGCGCTCACCACCATGTCCATGTGCAGGCGGTCGGCCAGCCGCAGCGACTGCGCATCGCCGGCCAGCAGGCCGTTGCCCTGCTCGATGCGCACGAGGTCCCACACGAAGACGAAGGCGCCCACCCCGGCCACGGCGAACAGCGTGGTGAGCTCGAGACCGAGGTCGCCCGGGGTCACGCGATCCCACACGAAGCGCGCCGGGCGCCGCGTCGTGCGCAGCACCGGCGCCAGGACGCGCGCCAGCGGGCGCAGCGCCGGCCGTTGCGACTGGCGCTCGGCCCACTCGCGCGTGCGCTCGCGGTTGCCCGGGTCGCGCACCCAGCGCACGAGCCACACGATCGCGACCACGAGCACGATGACCGCGCCCAGGGCCAGCGCCCCCTTCTTCGCGTAGTCGACGAGCTGGCTGAAGCTCTGCCAGAACACGTAGCCGAGCACGACGAAGGTCGAGCCCCACAGGCCGGCGCCGATGACGTCGTAGGGCAGGAAGCGCCGCAGCGGCATGCCCGAGGAGCCGGCCATGAACGGCGCCACGGCCCGCACGAGGCCGACGAAGCGGCCGATGAGGATCGCCTTTCCGCCGTGGCGGTCGAAGAAGCGCTCCACCTGCTCCAGGCGCGCCTCGGTGATCTGCACCTTCGTGCCGTGCTTGACCATGAAGGCGCGGCCGAGGCGACGGCCGAGGAAGAAGCTCGTGAGGTCGCCCGCCACCGCGCACGCCCACACGACCGCGATCATGGTCAGGACGTCGACCTGTCCCTGGCCGGCCACGAGGCCGCCGAGCAGCAGCGCGGTCTCCCCGGGGGCGACCAGTCCGATGAAGGCGCCGGTCTCGAAGAAGGCCAGCGCACCGACCAGCAGGTAGGTCCACCCGCCGAGCCGCTTGCCGACGTCGATGAGCAGCTGCTCGAGGTTGGGGAAGTGCACGACGCCGAGGCCGTAGACGAACGCGGCCACCGCGACGAGGGCGCCGCCGGCCAGCAACGTCGGCTCGAGGCGCCGCCGCCGCCAGACCAGGAAGGCGACGAGGGCGGCCGCGACGACCATCCAGACGGGCTTCACAGCATCGCTCCCCACGGGGCGACGGCCAGGGGCCGCGGCTCGCGCTCGAAGAGCCGCGCGGCGGCGGCGCGCGCGCCGCGCAGGTCGGCGAAGAGGCCGATCACCGTGGGGCCCGACCCGCACACGAGCGCGTGGTGGGCGCCGACCTCGCGCGCCGTCGCGAGCGCCTCGTCGATCTCCGGGCACAGCGCCCGCGCCGCGGGCTCGAGGTCGTTGGCGATCAGCGCGTCGGGCAGGTCGGCGGCCGCGGTGGAGACCTCGCGCAGGCGGGCGGCGAGGTCGGCCGCGTCGCGCCCCAGGCCCTGGCGATCGAACTCGCGGTAGACCTCGGCGGTCGAGAGCTCGAGGTGCGACGGGAGCACGAGCACGCCATAGGGCGCCGGTGCCGGCAGCGGGGTCAGGCGCTCGCCCGCGCCCGTGGCCAGGTAGCGCCGCGGGCGCACCTGGGCGGCGACGTCGGCGCCCAGCCCGGCGGCGATCTCGCGCAGGAGCGCGTCGTCCTCGATCCCGGCGGCGCGCGCCACGAGCCGCAGCGCGGCCCCGGCATCGGCGCTGCCGCCCGCCATCCCGGCTGCGATCGGGATCCGCTTCTCGATGCGGATGCGCACGGGGCCGCCGTTCCAGCCGGTCCGCTCGCGAAAGCGCCGCAGGGCCACGGTGGCGAGGTTCTCGCCCTCCACCCCGGGGCAGGTCACGCGATCCATGGCCGAGCCGAGGCCGCCGGGCTCGAGCTCGACCTCGTCGGTCAGGGCGACCGGCTGGAAGATGCTGACGAGCTCGTGGCGCCCGTCCTCGCGGGTCTCGCCCACGTAGAGGCACAGGTTGACCTTGGCCGGCGCCGACTCGTGCAGGGTCGTCACTCGGTCGCCCCTCCCGTCGGCGGCGTGCCCTGCACCGGCGCCGGCACGGCCTGCAGCGCCTGCGCCAGCGCGCGGAACTCCCCGGGCGCGAGGCGCTCGGCGCGCTCGTCGGCGGGATGGCCGAGCTGCGCAAGCGCGGCCCGCGTGCGATCGCGGACGTCCGGGCCGTGGGCGGGACTGAGCGCGAGCGAGCGCGCGAGCGCCTTGCGGCGGTGGGCGAACGCGGCGCGGACGAGGGCGCGGACCTCCGGGCTGGCCGCGGGGCCCGTGCGGTCCAGGACGACGAGGACCGAGTCGACGTTGGGCACCGGATGGAAGACCGTGCGCGCGATCGAGCGGTGCACGCGGACGTCGCAGGCGAGCTGGGCGAGGACGCTGGGGACGCCGTAGGCCGGTGTGCCCGGCGCGGCGGCGAAGCGCTCGCCGACCTCGCGCTGGACCATGGCGACCCAGCGCGTGACCCCGTTGAGCTCCTCGATGGTGCGCAGGATCGCGCTCGCCGCAATGCCGTACGGCAGGTTGGCCACGACCTTGGTCGGCGCCGGAGCGAGGCGGCCGAGGTCGAGATCGAGCGCGTCGGCGACGTGCAGCGTCGTGTTCGGATGGGCCGCGAGCGCGTCCTCCAGCGCGGGGACCAGCGCGCGGTCGACCTCGACCACGTGCACATGGGCGGCGCGGGCAGCCAGGTGCTCGCTGAGCACGCCGAGGCCGCCGCCGATCTCGAGCACCACGTCGTCGTCGGCGAGGTCCGCCGCGCGCTCGATGACCCCGAGGATGTTCGAGTCGATCAGGAAGTTCTGGCCGAGGTCGCGCTTGGGGCGCACGCCGAACTGGCGCATGCGGCGCAGGCTCGGCTGGGTGGGGAGCTCCTCGGTCACCACCCGAAGAGGGTGGCAGCGTTGGCGTCGACCAGGCGCTCGAGCTCCTCGTAGGCGATGCCGCGGCGCTGAGCCACGAAGCGCGCCGTGTGCGTGACGAAGGCCGGCTGGTTGCGCTGCTTGCGCACGGGCTGCGGCGTCAGATAGGGCGCGTCGGTCTCGACCAGCAGGCGATCGCCGGGGACGCGCTCGGCCGCGTCGGCCAGGTCGGTCGCCTTGGGATAGGTCACGTTGCCGGCGAAGGAGATCCACCATCCCTCGGCCAGGCACTCGTCCAGACGATCGGGCATCGAGAAGCAGTGCATGACGACCTCGAGCCCGTGGGCGCGCTGCTTGAGCGTCGAGACGGTGTCGTCCTCCGCGGCGCGCGTGTGGATGACGAGCGGCTTGCCCGTCGCCCGCGCCAGCTCGATCTGGGCGTGGAAGGCGCGCTCCTGGTCGGCGCGCGGCGCGTAGTCGCGGAAGTAGTCGAGCCCGGTCTCGCCGATGGCGGCGCACCGCGGGTGGGCGGCCAGCGCCTGGAGGTCGGCGAGGTCGACGTCGTCGAAGCCCTCGGCGTGGTTGGGATGCCGGCCGACGGCGGTCAGCACCTGGGGGAAGTCCTCGGCGGCCTGCAGCGCGCTGCGGTTGGTCGTGGCGTCCATCCCGACCGTGAGCATCCGGGTGACCCCCTCGCGCGCGGCCGCGGCGACGAGCTCGGCGTTCGGCGGCGCGCACGAGTCGAGGTGCGTGTGGCTGTCGTTCACCGGATGGCCGATTCGAGGTCCCGCGCCGCGGGACGGTGCCAGAGCCTCGTGGGGGGGCCCGGACCGGTCATCCGAACTTGGGGAAGAGCTGGCCGAGCTCGCCGACCGCGCCGATCGTGCCCGTGCCGAACCGGGCGTTGGCGAGGCTGAGGTCGGGGGTGCCGAGGGCGCCGAGCAGCTTCTCGGCGGCGCCGGGGATCCAGGGCGCGAGGAGGACGGTGACCACGCGCAGGCCCTCGGCCAGCGTGCGCAGGACGCGATCGAGGTCGGCCGCGCGCTCGGCGTCCTTGGCCAGCTGCCAGGGCGCCTGCTCCTCGACGTAGCGGTTCAGCCGCCGCACGCGCTGCCAGATGTCGTCGAGCGCGGGCGTGAGCTCGACGCGGTCCATGCGCTCGGCCACGCGGTCGGCGAGGCCGTCGAAGTCGCCCGCGAGCGCCGGGTCGACCTCGACGTCGGGGACCGTCCCGTCGCGGTAGCGCCCGACCATCGACAGGGTCCGGTTGGCGAGGTTGCCGAACTCGTTGGCCAGCTCGGTGTCGTAGCGGCGCTCGAAGGCCTCGGTCGACACCGAGCCGTCCTCGCCGAAGGTGACGTCGCGCAGCAGGTAGTAGCGCAGCGCGTCGGTCCCGAAGCGCTCGATGATCTCGAAGGGGTCGAGCACGTTGCCCAGTGACTTGCTCATCTTCTCGCCGTCCATCAGCAGGTAGCCGTGGACGAAGACGTGCTCGGGCACGGGCAGGTCGGCCGCCATCAGGATCGCCGGCCAGAAGACCGTGTGGAAGCGCAGGATGTCCTTGCCGATCACGTGGTAGGTCGCCGGCCAGAACTGCTCGGTGAGGTCCTCGCCCTCGCGGGCGAAGCCGAGCGCGGTGTAGTAGTTGAGCAGCGCGTCGAACCAGACGTAGAAGACGTGGCTCTGGTCCCACGGGACCGGGACCCCCCAGGTGAGCTGCGCGCGCGAGAGCGAGATGTCCTGCAGGCCGCTCTTGATGAACGACAGCGCCTCGTTGTAGCGGACCCGCGGGGTGACGAACTCGGGGTGCTCCTCGTAGAGCTTCTCGAGGCGCTCCTGGAACGCGCTCAGCGCGAAGAAGTAGTTCTCCTCGCTGTGGCGCTCGAGCTCGATGTGGTGGATGGGGCAGCGATTGCCCTCCTCGATCTCGTTGTCGACCTTGAAGTCGGCGCACCGCGGGCAGTACCAGCCCTCGTAGAGGCCCTGGTGGACGAAGCCGTTGTCGTAGACGCGCTGCAGGACGTCCTGCACACGCCTGATGTGCTCGGGATCGGAGGTGCGGATGAAGAAGTCGTTCGTGGCCTCCAGGAGCGGGGCCAGCGCCTTGAAGCGCTCGGCGTTGCGGTCGGCGAGCTCCTTGGGCTCGAGGCCCTGCGCCTTGGCCGCGTCGGCCACCGGCTCGCCGTGCTCGTCGACCCCGGTCAGGAAGAACACGTCCTCCCCGCGCTGGCGATGGTGCCGGGCCATCACGTCGACGGCGATCGTCGTGTACGCGTGCCCCAGATGCGGGGCCGCGTTGACGTAGTAGATCGGCGTGGTGACGTAGAAGGAGCGCTCGGCGGCCATGAGCCTCGGACGTTACAAGGCGCCGCGGGGACACCCGCGACGCGTCGGAGCGGCGGGCGTCCGCTAGAACACCGAGGGTGACCGTCAGCCGGGCGGTGCCCAACATCAAGTCCGATCGGCCCGCCGAGACGCGCGACTTCTTCGTCGATCTGCTCGGGTTCGAGGTGGCGATGGACCTGGACTGGGTCGTGACCGTGGTCTCCCCGACCAACCGGACGGCGCAGGTGACCATCGTCGGCAACGACGACATGGCGGCGCCTGGGATCTCGGTGGAGGTCGATGACGTGGATGCCGTGCACGCCAGGGCCGTCGAGCGAGGCCTCGAGATCGCCTATGCGCTCCGCGATGAGGAGTGGGGCGTCCGGCGCTTCATGCTGCGCGAGCCGAGCGGCACGGTGGTCAACGTCGTCTCGCATCGCTCGGGCTGAGCGCGGGGGCCGCGGTCGCGCCGCGAGCCGCGGCTCGAACCATCGGCCGGCGTCTGCGCCGGTGGTGCAGCAGGCCGCCGAGCGGGAGCGCGGAGGCGATGAGCGCGAGGGCCGGGTAGGCGGGCCACGGGAGGCGGCGCGCCGCGGAGGCGGAGCCCGGCGCCGGCGGCGTCGCCGGAGCGATCGGCCGCGGCGCCGGGCGGGTGGGAGGGAGAGGACGGCCGCGAGGAGCTCGAGGCGCGGGATGGGTGGGATGGAATCGGAGCGGCGGCGGGCCATCCACGAGCAGCAGCCGGGGATCGACGTAGCCGCGGCGATCGAAGGCGCGGCGGGCGCCGAGCCGCAGCCGTCCCGACGCGCCGAGCGTGCCGAGGACATCGCCGCGCGCGACCCGGGAGCGGGCGTGCGTCGCCAGGCGTCCGAGGCCGAGGTAGGTGGCCATCAGGCGGCCGCAGCGCACGGTGACCGCCAGCCCGCGATGCGGCAGCGCGCCGGTGAAGGTCACGCGGCCCGGACACGCGGCGCGCACCAGGGCGCCCGGCCGGCCCGACACGACGATGCCGCGGCGTTGCCCGCGCGCGAAGGGCGCCGCCGGCGAGAGGTGGAACGCGCCCACCACGGGCCCGCGCAGCGGCCAGCGCCAGCCGCCGGTCGCGCCGGCGGCGTGGTGTGGCAGGACGAGGGCCAACACGAGCGCGCACCCGAGGGCGAGCGAGGCGAGGACGACGGGATGCGGGCGTGGCGGCATCGGCCGAAGGTACGAGCGCGCGGGCCGGATGAAGCCGGACGCGCGTGATTTGTTGCACGCCCTGCGCAAAGCCGTGACGGTCCCCGCGAGCTGTACCGGCGCCGCGCTACTTCGCGTCGGTGAGCGCGCGATAGAGCGCGTTCGCGCTCGTGCCCGTGAGCTCGGCCACCACCGCGGCCGCCGGTCGCGGCCGCGCCCCGCCCTCGTCGACCAGCCGCCGCAGCGCGGCCAGCGCCGGCGCGAGGGCCGGCTCGCCGGCGACCGCGCCGCCGATGACCAGCACCACCTCGCCCCGTGGGTCCTGCGCGGCATACCGCTCCGCCAGCTCGGCGGCCGACCCGCGCACGACCTCCTCGTAGACCTTCGTCAGCTCGCGGCAGACGGCGACCGGGCGATCAGGGTCGACGCCCGCCAGCACGGCCAGCGACGCCGCCACCCGGCGCGGCGACTCGAACGCCACCACCACCTCGGGGGACGCGAACACCTCGGCCAGCAGGCCCTTCTTGCGCGGCAGGAAGCCCACGAAGCGCCACGTCGCGGCCTCCATCCCGGACGCCACCAGGGCGGCCAGCGCGGCGCTCGGCCCGGGGAGCACCTCGACCTCGAGGCCGGCGGCCATGCACGCCTGCACCAGCACCAGCCCGGGATCGCTGACGAGCGGCATCCCCGCGTCGCTGACCAGGGCCACGACGGCGCCGGACCGCATCCGCTCGACCAGCCGAGGCGCCACCCGCCGCTCGGCGTGCGCGTCGTAGCGCACGCGCTCGGCCGACACCCCGTAGCGGTCGAGCAGCACCTTCGTCGTACGGGTGTCCTCGCAGGCGATGACGTCGGCCTCGCGCAGGGCGGAGAGCACCCGCAGCGTCACGTCCTCGAGATTGCCGATCGGGGTCGGGCACACGATCAGCCGCCCGCTCATCCCACCGTCACCCCCGCCGCGTCGAGGGCCATGCACGCCGCCCCGAGCATCCCCGACTCGGCACCGAAGCGCGCCGAGACCAGGCGCACGTCGGCGCGATTGACCGGCAGCGCACGCGCGGCGACGACCTCGCGCGCCGGGGCCAGAAGCAGCTCGCCGGCCGCGATCGCCCCGCCCCCGATGACCACGACCTCGGGGTTGAAGATGTTGACCAGCGAGACGACGCCGAGCCCCAGGCGCTCGCCCATCATCCGCATCACGTCGCCGGCCGCCGGATCGCCGTCGTGGGCCAGCTCGGTGACCAGCGCGCCGGTGATCTCGCGCCCCGAGTCCAGCGCGCGCCCGAGCCCGCTGTTGGGCGCCGAGCGCGCCACGCGCAGCCCCTCGACCCCGATCGCGTGGCCCGACACGAGCGCCTCCAGGCAGCCGTGATTCGGACAGCTGCCCGGGCACGGCGGGCCGTCGGCGTCGACGACGATGTGCCCGAGCTCGGCCGCCGCGCCGCGATGCCCGTAGACGAGCCGGCCGTCGACGAGCAGGCCGCCGCCGATGCCCGTCCCGAGCGTGAGCATGATCGCGTTCAGCGCCCCGCGCGCCTCGCCCAGTCGCCACTCCGCGAGCAGCGCTGCGTTGCCGTCGTTGTCGACCGCGACCGGCAGGCCGAGGCGCTCGACGAGGACGTCGCGCACCGCGACGCCGTGCAGCGGCAGGTGGTTGGAGTCGAGGGCGACGCCCGTCGCCGGGTCGACCAGGCAGGGGATGCCCAGACCGACCGCGAGCACCGGCGCCGGCGCGGCCTCGCCCGCCTCCTGGACGGCCTCGACGAGCTGGTCCATGAGCGCGCCGGCGTCATCCGTGCGGGCCAGACGGTAGGCGCGGTGGTGCACCTCGAGCTTCGAGTCGACCGTCCCGGCGAGCAGCTTCGTCCCTCCCAGGTCGACGCCGATGACGCAGCCGGCGGCCATGATCGGCCACCATACCTGGCTCATGGCGGACCCCCAGGCGCCCCCGGCGTACAAGCTCTACCGCACGCGTCCCCGCCTTCCACGGCGCGGCGGCGACGACGGATCGATGCTCGACGAGCTGCGCGGCGCGCCCCCGAAGGAGCGCAGGCGCAGGCCCATCAGCGTCGGGCGGGTGGTCAAGTGGCTGGCCCTCGCGCTGGTCGCCTGGATCGGCCTCTCGCTCGTCCTCTTCCTCATCTCCGCGCAGGTCAACCAGGACCAGGTGGCCGCCGGCGCGCAGGCCCAGCTCTCCGACGGCGGGGTCGGGATCCTCAAGGCGCAGACGACCCTCATCCTCGGCTCCGATCAGCGCACGGCGGGGACGAAGGAGCCCGGGGCCAGCACCTCGGGCCCCAGCCGCAGCGACTCGATCCTGCTCGTGCGCACCGGAGGCGGGCACAGCGCCAAGCTGTCGATCCCGCGCGACACGGTGGTCGACATCCCCGGTCACGGCCGCAACAAGATCAACGCGGCCTACGCGATCGGCGGGGCCGCGCTCACGGTGCAGACGATCAAGCAGTACCTCGGCATCTCGATCGACCACGTCTTCGAGGTCAGCTTCGACAACTTCCCGGACCTCGTCGACGCGATGGGCGGGATCGACTACACGGGCGGCTGCGTGGTGTCGAAGATCAACGGCGGCTTCAGGAACGGCGGCTTCACCCTGCGCCTGAAGCGCGGCACGACGCACATCAACGGCAAGCAGGCCCTCGCGCTCGCCCGCACGCGCCACAACGCGTGCAACCCCAAGGAGAACGACCTCACCCGCGCGCGCCGCCAGCAGAAGGTCATCAGCGCCATGAAGTCGCGGGTGTTCAGCCCGGCCGGCTTCATCCGCCTGCCCTTCATCTCCTGGAACGCCCCCAAGACGCTGAAGACCGACATGCGCGGCCCTGCCCTGCTGGGCTACGCGATCGGCACCGCGGTCAGCGGCAGCGCGCAGACCGAGATCCTCAAGCCCTCAGGCGGCGTGACCCTCCCCGACGGCGGCGCCGGCCTGACCGTCTCGGACGCCGAGAAGCAGGCCGACGTCCGGCGCTTCCTCGACGGCTGAGCGCTAGTCCTTCTTCGAGGAGGACTTCGAGTCGGACTTCTTCGACTCGCTCTTCTTCTCCGAGGAGGACGAGGACGAGGAGTCCTTGGCCTTGGACTCCGTCTTGTCGGCGCCGTCCTTGCCGGAGCGCTCCAGCTCGCGGTTGCGCCGCCGGGTCCCATAGTCGGTGTTGTAGAAGCCCTTGCCCTTGAAGTGGACCGCGACGGGGTGGAAGACGCGCTGCACGGGCGCTTCGCAACGCGTGCAGCTCTGCACCGGGTCGTCGGTCATCTTCTGCATGACCTCGAACTGATGGCCGCGCTCGCAGCGGTACTCGTAGATGGGCATGGCACTCCCAGTATAGGAGTGCCAAACGGCGCCTCCCAAGGCTGCACCGTACGATGCGGCCCATGGCCGCTGACGCCGTGACCATGGACAAGATCGTCGCCCTCTGCAAGCGCCGCGGGCTCATCTTCCCTGCCTCGGAGATCTACGGCGGGATCGCGAACACCTACGACTACGGCCATTACGGCGTGCTGCTCAAGCGCAACATCATCGACGCGTGGTGGCAGGCGATGATCGGCGATCGCACGGACATCGTCGCGCTCGACTCGGCCATCATCCAGCACCCGAGGACGTGGGAGGCCAGCGGCCATCTCGCCGGCTTCACCGATCCGCTCGTCGACTGCAAGGCCTGCGGGCGGCGCTTCCGCGCCGACCACCTGAGCGAGCTGCCCTGCGGGCGCAAGCCGTCCAAGCACCCGGGCGAGACCCCCGAGTGCGACCTCACCGAGGCGCGCGAGTTCAACCTGATGTTCGAGACGACGATCGGCCCCGTGAAGGAGGCCGGCTCTACGGTCTACCTGCGCCCGGAGACCGCGCAGGGCATCTTCCTGGACTTCAAGACCGTCCTGGGCTTCGCGCGCAAGAAGCCGCCGTTCGGCATCGCCCAGGTCGGCAAGTCGTTTCGCAACGAGATCACGCCGGGCAACTTCATCTTCCGCACGCTCGAGTTCGAGCAGATGGAGATGGAGTTCTTCGTCCCGCCCGACCAGGCGCAGCAGTGGCACGAGCACTGGCTGAAGGAGCGCCTGGACTGGTACGTGCGCCTCGGCATCCGCCCCGACCACCTCAAGCTGCGCCCGCACGACGCCGACGAGCTCAGCCACTACTCGAGCGCGACCAGCGACGTCGAGTACCTCTACCCCATCGGCTGGTCGGAGCTCGAGGGCATCGCCAACCGCGGCGACTTCGACCTCACCCAGCACGCCAAGTACTCCGGCGAGAAGCTCGAGTACTTCGACACGGCCTCCGGCGAGCGCTACATCCCGCACGTGATCGAGCCCGCGGCGGGCGTCGGGCGCACGGTGCTGGCCGTCCTGTGCGACGCCTACGACGAGGAGGAGGTCGCCGGCGAGCAGCGCACCGTGCTCAAGCTGCATCCCCGCCTGGCGCCGATCAAGGTGGCCGTGCTGCCGCTCGTGCGCAAGGACGGCCAGCCCGAGCTGGCCCAGGAGGCCTTCGAGCTCCTGCGCGGCCAGATGCAGGCCGAGTACGACGAGGGCGGCTCGATCGGCAAGCGCTACCGCCGTCAGGACGAGATCGGCACCCCGTTCTGCGTGACGATCGACCACCAGTCGCTCGAGGACCGCACGGTGACCGTTCGCGACCGCGACTCGCTCGAGCAGAAGCGGGTGGCCGTCGACGACCTCCCGGCCGTGCTCGGGGCACGCCTCGCCGCGCCCTGGCGCACGCCGAAGCTCCCGGAAGCCTGAGCCGCCACGGTGGCCGTCGCCGCCCGCCGCGCCCTCGCGCTGCCGACCGCGATCGCCGTCGCCCTGGGAGCCGCCCTCGCGGTGCAGTCCTACGTCAACGGCCGGCTGGCGCAGTCGATCGGCTCGCCCGAGCTGGCCGCGGCGGTCAACAACGGCGTCGGCCTGGTGGCGCTCGGCGCCATCGCCGTGGCGATCGGCGCGATCCCGCGCGCGCTGCGCACCTGGCCGGGCGTGCGGCCGTGGTACCTGCTCGGGGGACTGGGCGGGGCGATGTACGTGATGGCCGGCGCGTGGGGCGCGCCGGAGGTCGGGATCGCGCTGCTCAGCATCGCGCTGGTCTGCGGCCAGACCGCGGGGAGCCTGGCCGCCGACGGGATCGGGTTGAGCCCGGCGGGGCGCCAGCCGGTGACGGCGGGCCGGGTCGCCGGCGTGGCGCTGACGATCGGCGCGGTGGCCGCCTCGGCGCTCGGCGCGCGAGCGAACCTGCACCTCGGCATCCTCGCCTTCACCGTCGTCGCGGGCGTCGCCACCGCGCTGCAGCAGGCCGCCAACGGCCACCTGGCCCGCGTGACCGGCGAGCCGTTCTTCGCCGGCGCGATGAACTTCGCCGTCGGCTTCGTCGCCCTGCTCGCGATCGCCGCGATCGCCACCAGCCTGTCGGCGCCCCACGGGTGGTCGGCGCCGCCGCTTGAGTACCTGGGCGGCCTCGTCGGCGCCACCATCGCGACGACGATGGCCGTGATCGTCTCGCGGCTGGGCGTCCTGCGCCTGATCCTCGCGATGACGGCCGGCCAGGCCATCGGCGGCCTGGGGCTCGACCTCGTCGCGCCCGCGCGCGGCGAGACGGTGACCGCCGGCACCATCGTGGGCGTCGTCCTCGCCTGCGTGGCGGTGCTCGTCAGCGGCCGCGGCTCGCGGGCGCCGGCCTGAGCCGCACGACGGCTCTGTGACTCGGATCACACACTTACTGAACGCCGGTTCAGTAGCTTCGCGGCATGTCTGCCGCGGCGGCATCGGTGACCGATGCGATCTCCTACGACGACCTCTACGCGCGATGGGAACGGGGCAACTGGCGCGCCACCGAGATCGACTTCAGCCAGGATCGCGTCGACTGGCGCGAGCGGCTGACCGAGGAGCAGCGGCGCTCGGCGCTGTGGCTCTACACGCTGTTCTTCCACGGCGAGGACTCGGTCGCCGGCAACCTGTCGCCGTACATCGACGCCGCGCCGCTGGAGGAGCAGAAGTACTTCCTGACCACGCAACAGGTCGACGAGGCGCGCCACGCGGTCCTCTTCAAGCGCTTCATGCACGAGGTGGTCGGCGCCGGCGACGGGACGCTGGCCGGCGGGCTGCGGGCCACGGCCGGCCAGATCACCTGGGGCCACCGACAGGTCTTCAGGCGCCTGGACCGGATGGCCGACGAGCTGCGCCGCGATCGATCCAAGACGAAGCTCGCCGCGGCGGTGACGCTCTACCACCTCGTCGTCGAGGCGTCGCTGGCCCAACCGGGACAGCACATGATCGAGGCGTCGCTCGAGCGGCTCGACGTGCTGCCCGGCTTCCGAGAGGGCATGCGCAACGTCGCCCTCGACGAGCAGCGCCACATCGGCTTCGGCGTCAAGCTGCTCGCCGACCTGTACCGCGAGGACCCCGGACCGATCCAGGACGCGATCGTGGGGCTCATCAAGGAGGTCCTGCCGTGGACCTCGGCGGTGGCCAAGCCGCCGAACTGGGATCGCTCCTACACCGAGTGCTTCGGCTTCACGCTCGAGGACCTCGGCGAGGCCGGCGCGAACTCGATCGAGCAGCGCCTGCGCGCCGTCGGGCTGCCCGTCGACACCATCCCCGGCTTCCCCATGCCCATGGACCTCCCGCCGCGCGAGCGCGCCGTTCGCGGCCAGAAGCTGCTGCGCGCCGGCCTCATCGGGCCGGGCGACGAGGGCGTGGTCCAGGACCCCGAGGCGATCGAGATCATGTTCGACACCATCCGGCGCGGGGCGCTCGCCGACCGCGTGCGGCCGGGGACGACCATCGAGTGGGACTTCGCCGACGCGGCGCCGTGGCACGTGGTGCTCGACAACGGCGGCTCGCGGGCGGTGGCCGGCCGCGCCACGCGGGCCGATCTGACGCTGCGCATGCGGTTCGACGACTGGGCCGACGTCATGGCCGGGCGCGCGGACCCGCGGGCGCTGATGCTGCGCCGCCGGCTGCGGCCGAAGGGGAGCCCGCGGGTGCTGCTGGCGCTGCCGAAGGTCTTCGGGTAGTCGCCCGCGGTCGTTTCGCGGCGGTTCGCGGCCAGGGCATCGAGGGCGGGGTCAGCCGCCTACGCCCCCGCAGGTCACGAACCACTTCGGTTTGCCTCCGGTTTCCGAACGTCAACCGAAGTGGTTGGGCAGGGCCGCGGCGCGCGGCGAGCTCAGCCGCGCGCGTACTGCATCGCGCCCGCCACGTTGCCCGTGGGATCCTCGAAGAAGATGAGCTCGCCGACGCCCGGGATCGCCGTGCGCTCCATGAGCAGGCGACCGCCGTTGGCGAGGACCGCTTCGGCCACGGCGCCGACGTCGTCGACGGCGATCGTGCACTCGAACCCGGTCACGCGCACGCCGCCGAGCTCGCGGCGCTGCTGCAGGGCGATGACCGGCCCCGACTCGCGCTCCATGCGGAAGAAGCCCGGCGGCCCCCACGGCTCGAAGCGCCACCCGAAGAGCGCCTCGTAGAAGCGCAGTGACGCCTCGGTGTCGTCGGCGTTGATGGCGACGTGCGCGATGTCGGTGGGCATCCCGGCAGCCTAGGGTTCGGCCCGCCGTGAGCCCAACCGCCCTCGCTCTCATCGCCGCAGCGGCGGTCGCCCACGCGTCGTGGAACTTCTTCGCCAAGCAGGCCCGCGGCGGCCTGCCCTTCGTCTGGCTCGCCGGGGTGGGCGCGGCCGCCCTCTACGCGGTGCCCGCCGCGATCCAGCTCGCCGTCGGCGACCGCCACCTGAGCACCGCGGGCGTCGCCTTCATGTTCGGCAGCGGCTGCCTGCACTCGGCCTACTTCACGACGCTGCAGCGCGGCTACGCCGAGGGCGACCTCTCGGTCGTCTACCCGCTCGCGCGCGGCACCGGCCCCGCGCTCTCGGTGCTGGCGGCGGTCGTCCTGCTCGGCGAGCGCCCCGGCCCGCTGGCCCTCGTCGGCGCCGCGCTCGTCGTGGCCTCCGTGATCTCGCTGGCCTTCGCGGGGCACCGCACGCCGTCGCGAGCGTCGATCACCTTCGCCCTGCTGACCGGGACGGCGATCGCCGCCTACACGCTCTGGGACGCCCACGCCGTCGAGGACCTCGCACAGCCGACGATCGCCTACTACTGGGGCTCCGAGGCCACGCGCGCGCTCGTCCTGGCCGTGCCCGCGCTGCGCGACCGGACGGGCCTGCGCACCGCCCTGGCCCACGACCGCCGCGCCATCCTCGCCGTCGCCGCGCTCAGCCCTCTGGCCTACATCCTCGTGCTCGTCGCGCTGACGCTGGCGCCCGTGAGCGTCGTCGCGCCCGGGCGCGAAGCGTCGATCGTCATCGCCTCGCTGCTCGGCACCCGCGTGCTCGGCGAGGGCGAGACGTCCAAGCGCGCCGTCGCCGCGGTGGCCATCCTGGTCGGGATCGCGTGCCTCGCAGCGAGTTGATTTGGCAGGCTTGGACGACCATGCCCCGATTCGTCTGCGCCACCTGTGCCGCCCAGTTCCCCGACGCCTCCGCGCCGCCCGAGCACTGCCCGATCTGCACCGACGAGCGCCAGTACGTGCCCGAGGACGGGCAGCGCTGGACCACGCTCGACGAGCTGGCCCAGACGCACGCCAACGAGCTGCGCGAGGACGCCGAGCTCATCGGCGTCGGGACCACCCCCACGCTGGCGATCGGCCAGCGCGCGCTGCTGGTGCCGGCCGGCGGGCGCTTCGTGATGTGGGACTGCGTGACGTACTTCGACGACGAGGCGGCCGACGAGATCGAGCGCCGCGGCGGGCTGTCGGCCATCGCCATCTCGCATCCGCACTACTACTCCGGGATGGCCGACTGGGCGGCGCGCTTCGACTGCCCGGTGCTGCTGCACGCCGACGACGAGCGCTGGATCACCCGCCCCGACGCGCTGATCGAGCTCTGGGACGGCGAGACGCGCCCGCTCGGCGACGGGCTCACCCTCATCCGCTGCGGCGGGCACTTCGCGGGCGGCACCGTGCTGCACTGGCGCGAGGGCGCCGCGGGCGCCGGCGCGCTGCTCAGCGGCGACATCGTGCAGGTCATCCCCGACCGCACGCACGTCGGCTTCATGTACAGCTATCCCAACCTCATCCCGCTGCCCGAGGCGAGCGTCGCCCGCATCGCCGAGGCCCTCGAGCCCTACGACTACGAGGTCATCTACGGCGCGTGGTGGGACCGGCTCGTGCGCCGCGACGCGAAGGCCATCGTGCGGCGCTCGGCGCAGCGCTATTCGCGCGCCCTACGGGGCGACATGACGCCGTAGCGGTTGAAGAGGCCTTATCCACGGCTGTCCGGGGTATGACGGCGCAATCCATTCTTCGGGAGGAGATTGCGCATGTACAAGCAGGTGCTCGACCCGGTCGGGAACTCGCTGTTCCTGTCGACGCTCTTCGCGGTCCTGCCGCTCGTCACCCTCTTCGTGCTGCTCGGTGGACTCAAGCTGAAGGCCCATGTCGCCGCCCTGTGGTCGCTGCTGGTGGCGATCCTGGTGGCGATCATCGTGTACTCGATGCCCGTGGGGCAGACGCTCGACGCGGGCGCCGAGGGCGCCGCCTTCGGCCTCTTCCCGATCATGTGGATCGTCATCAACGCGATCTGGATCTACACGCTGCTCGAGCGCAGCGGGTACTTCGCGGTCATCAAGCGCTCGTTCGGGCGCCTCAGCGACGACCAGCGCGTGCAGGCGGTGCTGATCGCCTTCTGCTTCGGCGCCCTGCTCGAGGCGCTGGCCGGCTTCGGCACGCCGGTCGCGATCTGCTCGGTCATGCTCATCGGCCTGGGCTTCCAGCCCGCCAAGGCCGCCGCGGTCTCGCTGGTGGCCAACACCGCGCCGGTGGCCTTCGGCGCCATCGCGGTGCCGATCACGACGCTCGCGCCGCTGACCAACCTCCCGAAGGACGACCTCGGCGCCATGGTCGGCCGCCAGACGCCGTTCCTGGCCGTCGTCGTCCCGCTCATCCTCGTCGCCATGGTCGACGGGCGCCGCGGCATCAAGGCCGCCTGGCCCGCCGCGCTGGTCGGTGGCCTCGCCTTCGCCCTGGGCCAGTTCGTGTGCTCGAACTACCTGTCGGTCGAGCTGGCCGACGTGATCGCCTCGCTGGCCGGCGCGGGGGCGATCATCGCGCTGCTGCAGTTCTGGCAGCCCGGTGACGTCGTGGGCGTGCCCGCCGGCCCGCGCCCGGCGATGGCCGGCGGCGAGAGCGGGGTCGACCAGCAGCGCTTCGAGAAGGAGGCGCGCCTGCGCGCCGGCGCCGGGCCCGACGGGGACCTCAAGCGCGACACCCCCGGTGAGATCATCACCGCGTTCTCCCCGTACATCATCCTGATCGCCGTCTTCGCCCTGGCCCAGATCCACTGGCTGCCGTTCTTCGACTGGCTCGACGCGCGCACCAAGGCCTTCCACTGGCCGGGGCTGCACGTCCTCAACGCCAAGGGCAAGGAGCCCACGGCGATCCTCTTCAAGTTCAACTGGGCCAGCGCGGCCGGCACGCTGCTGCTGATCTGCGGCCTGCTGAGCATGATGACGCTGCGGGTCAACCCGCGGCGAGCGCTGGCGGCCTACGCCGACACGCTCAACCAGCTGAAGTTCGCGATCCTCACGGTGGCCACGGTGCTGGCCCTGGCCTACGTCATGAACCTGTCGGGCCAGACCATCACCATCGGCACCTGGCTGGCCGGCGCCGGCGCCGCGTTCGCACTGCTCTCGCCGATCCTCGGTTGGCTCGGTGTCGCGGTGACCGGCTCGGACACCTCGTCCAACGCGCTCTTCGGCGCGCTGCAGGTGTCAGCGGCCCAGAAGGCCGACCTCTCGCCCATGCTCATGGCCGCAGCGAACTCGAGCGGCGGCGTGCTGGGCAAGATGATCTCGCCCCAGAACCTGGCCATTGGCGCGGCCGCGGTCGGCATGGGCGGTCGCGAGGGCGACCTGTTCCGTATGGTGGTGAAATGGAGCCTGATCCTGCTGGCGGCGATGGTGGTGATCGTCTACCTGCAGAGCACCAGCGTCCTCTCATGGATGGTGGTCGGCAGCTGATCGAGGAGCTGCGGCGCATTTGCGGCGACGAGAACGTCGTCACGGAGCACCACGCGCTTCGCACCTACGAGTCCGACGGGCTGCTGCAGTACGCGGCCGTCCCGAAGGCGGCCGTCCTCCCCGGCACCGGCGACGAGGTCGCCGCCGTCGTGCGGGCCTGCCACGAGGCCGGCGTGCCGTGGGTCGCGCGTGGCTCGGGCAGCGGCCTGTCGGGCGGGGCGCTGCCACTCGAGGACGGCGTGCTCGTGGTGCTCTCGCGGCTGCGCCGCATCCTCGAGGTCGACCTCGAGAACCAGCGCGTCGTGTGCGAGCCCGGGGTGACCAACGTGGCCATCACGGCGGCGGTCGCGCCCTCGCACTTCTATCCGCCCGACCCGTCGTCGCAGATCGTGTGCTCGATCGGCGGCAACGTGGCCGAGAACTCCGGCGGCGCGCACTGCTTCAAGTACGGCTTCACCACGAACTACGTGTGCGGCCTGGAGGTCGTGCTGCCCGACGGCAGCGTCGTGGAGCTGGGCGGCAAGGAGCTCGACCTGCCCGGCTAT
The DNA here is from genome assembly GCA_963757775.1 of Paraconexibacteraceae bacterium. Lineage (GTDB taxonomy): Bacteria > Actinomycetota > Thermoleophilia > Solirubrobacterales > Solirubrobacteraceae > JAOPZW01. The sequence goes on from CAVWSH010000001.1 coordinate 651,618, forward strand.
GACCTGTGCGGCGTCTTCGTCGGCTCCGAGGGGACGCTCGGCGTGGCCACGAAGATCGTCGTCCGCGTCGTGCCCACGCCCGAATCGGTGCGCACGCTCGTGTCGTTCTTCGAGTCCCCGGGCCAGGCCGGGCACGCGGTGTCGAACATCGTCTCGGCCGGGGTCGTGCCCGGCGCCATCGAGATGATGGACAACCTCACGATCGGCGCCTCGGAGGCCATGGCCCACGCCGGCTGGCCCCTGGACGCGGGGGCGGCCCTGCTCGTCGAGCTCGACGGGCCGCAGGCCGAGCTCGAGGCGACCTTCGACCAGGTGGGCGCGCTGTGCGAGAAGGCCGGCTGCAGCGAGGTGCGCGTCGCCCGCGACGAGGCCGAGCGCCAGGTCTTCTGGAAGATGCGCAAGGCCGCCTTCCCGGCCATGGGCCGCGTCTCCTCGCACTACTACGTCCAGGACTCGGTCATCCCGCGCACCGCGCTGGGCGACGTGCTCGACCGCATCGACGCGCTCTCGCGCGAGTACGACCTCCAGGTGGCCAACGTCTTTCACGCCGGCGACGGCAACCTGCACCCGCTCGTCTGCTACGACGGCCACGCCGAGGGCGAGGCGCAGCGCGCCGAGGAGCTCGCCGGCGAGATCGTCGTCGCATGCGTCGAGGCCGGCGGCTCGATCACCGGCGAGCACGGCGTCGGGGTCGACAAGAAGCGCTACATGCCCAAGATGTTCAGCGAGGCCGATCTCGACGCCTTCCAGAAGCTGCGCTGCGCCTTCGACCCCGACGGCCTGGCCAACCCGAGCAAGGTCATGCCCACCCCTCGCCTGTGCGGCGAGGTGCCGGGCCCGTACCGTGAGCACCCGCTCGAGAAGGCGGGCCTGGCGGAGCGCTTCTGATGGACGCCGCGGGGGTGGCGGCCGCGCTGCGCGAGGCCTCGGGGGTGCGCGTCGTGGGCGGCGGGACGAAGCTCGGCTGGGGGCACCCGATCGAGGCGCCCGAGCTGAGCCTGGCCGAGCTCGACGCGATCGTCGAGCACAACGTGGGCGACCTCACGGCCATCCTGCAGGGAGGCTGCCCGCTGGCCACGGCGCGCGAGCGGTTCGCGGCCGAGGGGCAGATGCTCGCGCTCGACCCGCCCGACGACGGCGCCACGATCGGCGGCGTGATCGCCACGGGCGACTCGGGGCCGCTGCGCCACCGCTACGGCGGGCCGCGCGACCTGGTGCTCGGCGTGCAGGTGGCGCTGCCCGACGGCTCGCTGGCCCGCGCAGGTTCGAAGGTCATCAAGAACGTTGCCGGGTACGACCTCGCCAAGCTCATGACCGGCGCGTACGGAACTCTTGGTGTGGTGACGGAGGTCAGCGTCCGCCTGCACCCCACCGCGCGCGAGTGGCTGACCGTCGTCGTGCGCCGCGACGACCCGCGCGCGCTGGCGGCCGCCGCGCGCGAGTTGACCCACCGCCCGCTGGAGGCCGAGCGCCTCGACCTGCGCTGGGAGGGCGACTCCGGCGCGGTCCTCGTCCAGCTGTGCGGCGCCTCGGCGGCCGAGCGCGCGAGGACCATCGACGGCGAGGTCGTGGAGGACGACGAAGCGCTGTGGGCCGCCCAGCGAGCGGCCCAGCGCGGGCCGGTCGTGCTGCGCGTCTCCTCCACGCAGCAGGGCCTCGACGAGGTGCTGGCCGCGGCCCGCGACCACGGCGCGATCTGCGTCGCCCGCGCCGCGCACGGCCTCGCCTGGCTGCGCCTGGAGACGGCCGACGCGGAGCTCGTCAACGGATTGCGCGCGCGGCTGGGCGCGTGCGTGCTGCTCGACGCCCCCGCGGCGCTGCGCCGCGAGGTCGACCCCTGGGGGACGCTGAGCGCCGAGCCGCTCATGCGCCGCGTCAAGGCGCGCTTCGACCCCTACGACACCCTCAACCCGGGGCTCCTACTGACGTGACCGACACCATCAACGCCACCGAGCCTCAGCCGGGCGGGGCCTACGACGACCTCAACCCTCCCGAGCCCGATCTCATCGACGACTGCGTGCACTGCGGCTTCTGCCTGCCCACGTGCCCGACGTACGTGCTGTGGGGCGAGGAGATGGACTCCCCGCGCGGACGCATCCTGCTCATGCGCGCCGGCCACGAGGAGGAGGGGCCGATGTCGGCCGCGCAGGTCAACGCGTGGGACAACTGCCTCGGCTGCATGTCGTGCGTGACCGCGTGCCCGTCGGGGGTGCAGTACGACAAGCTCATCGAGGACACCCGCGGCCAGGTCGAGCGCCGCTGGGCGCGCCCGGTCAGCGAGCGCCTGCGCCGCCGCGCGATCTTCGCGCTCTTCCCCCACCCCGAGCGAATGAAGTGGATCGCGCCCTTCGCGCCGCTCGCCGCCCCGAGCGCGCGCTTCCTCGGTCGCTTCCCGCGCCTGAAGTCGCTCGCGCAGCTCGCCCCCCCGCGGCCCAAGCGCGTGACGCTGCCCGAGCTGACCCCGGCGCTGGGGACCAAGCGCGGCCGCGTGGGCTTCCTGCAGGGCTGCGTCCAGCGCGTCTTCTTCGGCAACGTCAACGCGGTGACGGTCGGCGTGCTGGCGGCCGAGGGCTTCGAGGTGTGGGCGCCGGCCAAGCCGCGCTGCTGCGGCGCGCTGCAGCTGCACACCGGGATCGACGCCCGCCAGGAGGCGCGCGAGACCATCGCTGCCTTCGAGAGCTGCGAGACGGTCGTCGTCAACGCCGCCGGTTGCGGCTCGGCCATGAAGGACTACGGGCACCTGTTCCGCGACGACTCCGAGTGGAGCGAGCGGGCGGCGGCCTTCTCGGCCAAGGTCCGCGACGTGCACGAGTTGCTGGCCGAGCACGAGCCGCAGGCCCCGCGCCACCCGGTCGACCTCGTCGTCGCCTACCACGACGCGTGTCACCTGGCCCACGCCCAGGGCGTCCGCGCTCAGCCGCGCGCGCTGCTTCAAAGCATCCCGGGCCTCGACGTCCGCGAGCCCGCCGAGTGGGAGCTGTGCTGCGGCTCGGCCGGCGTGTGGAACCTGCTCAACCCCGAACCTGCGGCCGAGCTCGGCCAGCGCAAGGCCCGCAATCTGCTCGCCACCGGCGCGCAGGCCGTCGCCGCCGCCAACCCCGGCTGCGCGCTGCAGATCGGCGTCCACGCCGGCCTGCCCGTCCATCACCCGATGGAGCTGCTCGCCGCCTCGATCCACGGAAGGAAGCCATGACCGTCGACGTCCTCGCCCCTGCCCCGGCCGCCGGCGTCCTCACCGACGACGCCCTGGCCTTCCTCGGCGCCCTGCACGAGCGCTTCCAGGCGCGCCGGCGCGAGCTCCTGGACGCCCGCGCGCTGAGGCGGGCACGGATCGCCGCGGGCGAGACGCTCGACTTCCTGCCCGACACGCGCGAGATCCGCGAGGGCGACTGGCAGGTCGCCCCGGCGCCGCCTGCGCTGCAGGACCGGCGTGTGGAGATCACCGGCCCGGTCGACCGCAAGATGGTCATCAACGCGCTGAACTCGGGCGCCAGCGGGTTCATGGCCGACTTCGAGGACTCCCTGTCGCCGACGTGGGCCAACGTCGTGGAGGGCCAGGTCAACCTGACCGACGCGATCGAGGGGACGATCGAGTTCAGCGGCGAGGACGGGCGCGAGTACAAGCTCGGCGACGAGGTGGCCACGCTGCTCGTCCGCCCGCGTGGCTGGCACCTGGTCGAGAAGCACGTGCGCGTCGACGGCGAGCCGGTCGCGGGCGCCTTCGTCGACGCCGGGCTCTACCTCATGCGCAACGCCCGGCGGCTGCTCGAGAAGGGCGCGGGCCCGTTCTTCTACCTGCCCAAGATGGAGTCCCACCGCGAGGCGCGGCTGTGGGCCGACGTGTTCGCCTTCATCGAGGGCGAGCTGGGGCTCGACCCCGGCACGGTCAAGACGACCGTGCTCATCGAGACGCTGCCCGCCGCCTTCGAGATGGAGGAGATCCTCTACGAGCTGCGCGCGCACTCCTGCTCGCTGAACGCGGGGCGCTGGGACTACATCTTCTCCACCATCAAGACCTTCCGCGAGCGGCCGGAGTTCGTCCTGCCCGACCGCAACGACGTGAAGATGACCGTGCCCTTCATGAAGGCCTACTCCGAGCTGCTGGTCAAGACGTGCCACCGGCGCGGCGCCCACGCCATGGGCGGCATGGCCGCGCTGATCCCGTCGCGCAAGGACCCCGAGGCCAACGAGCGCGCGATCGAGGCGGTGGCCGCCGACAAGAAGCGCGAGGCCGGCGCGGGCTTCGACGGCACATGGGTGGCGCACCCCGACGTCGTGGAGACCGCCATGGCCGAGTTCGACAAGGTCCTGGGCGGCCGCCCCAACCAGGTCGACCGCCAGCGCGACGACGTCGACGTCGGCGCGGCCGAGCTGCTCGACATCGCCGCCACCCCCGGGCACATCACCGAGGCGGGCCTGCGCAACAACGTCAACGTGGGCATCCAGTACATCTCCTCGTGGCTGCGCGGCAACGGCGCCGCGGGCATCTACGGGCTCATGGAGGACGCGGCCACGGCCGAGATCTCCCGCTCGCAGGTGTGGCAGTGGATCCGCCACGAGCGCACGCTCGAGGACGACGGCACGCCGATCACCCCCGATCTCGTCCGGCGCCTGGAGGACGAGGAGCTCGAGCGCATCCGCACGGAGATCGGCGACGACGAGTGGTTCGAGGCCGAGGGCCGTCCGCAGGAGTCCAAGGCGCTCTTCGAAGAGGTCGCGCTGGCCGGAGAGCTGGCCGAGTTCCTCACCATCCCGGCCTACGAGAAGCTCGACTGAGTGGCGCCGGAGCGTTCGCACGTCGTCACCGGCTCCGGGCGCGGGATCGGCCGGGCGATCGTCGAGCGGCTGCTGGCCGACGGCGATGCGGTGGTGGCGATCGAGCTCGACCGTTCCGCGCTGCAGTGGCTGGACGGCGTGAAGCGCGCGACCGCGGTGGTGGGCGACGCCGGCGACGAGGCGGTCACCGAGCGCGCGGCCGACGCCGCGCAGGCCGCGGCGCCGCTCGCCGGCTGGGTCAACAACGCCGCGGTCTTCCGCGACGCCTCGGTCGACACGGCCTCCACGCGCGAGCTGCTCGACCTCATCAACCTCAACCTGGCGCTGGCCGTGGTCGGCTGCGCCACGGCCGTCCGCCGCTTCCTGGCGGCGGGGACCCCGGGCGCGATCGTCAACGTCACCTCGCATCAGGCGCGCCTGGCGGTGCCGGGCTGCACGCCCTACGTGACCGCCAAGGCCGCGACCGAGGGGCTGACCCGCGCCCTGGCGGTCGAGTACGGCGCGCGCGGAGTGCGCGTCAACGCGGTCGCTCCGGGCTCGGTCGTGACCTCGCGCTTCCACGAGGAGTACGAGGCCCATCCGCCCGACGTCGCCCGGCGCATCGACGCCGAGCTCGCCCGCCTGCACCCGATCGGCCGCGCCGGGCGGCCCGAGGAGGTCGCGGCCGCCGTGGCCCACCTGCTCTCCGACGAGGCGAGCTTCATCACCGGCGCGACGGTGCCCGTCGACGGCGGGCGCACCGTGGTCACGCACGACCCCCAGCCGCCGGGCTAGGACCCCGGCACCGTCACCAGCGCGGCGCTGCCCGCCGGCATGAGCACGCGGAACGCGCCGGACCTGCGCACGACCCGATCCTCGACGTGCCGGCCGCGCAGCCTGCCGTCGGGCGTCTGCTGCACGTAGCCCTGCCCGGCGAAGGTCACGCCGCGCGTCGCGACGACCGACGGGGCCACCAGGCGCTCGACGCGGGCGCGGGCGCCCGCTCCGGGCACGCGGAGCACGACCTCGTGCGCTCGCCGGGCGTCCTTGTTGACCACCACGACGCGCCTGGTCCCCGCCCCGTCGACCGTCGCCCACGTCTTCAGCTGGGCGTTGGGCACGTTGGGCCCCACCGGGAGCAGGCGCGCGCCGCGGGGCGTCGCGCGGTCGAAGAGGAGCATCGCGTAGAACAGCGGCCGCACCCGCCCCACGGTGCGCCCGTGGACGCGCACGAAGTCGACCGGCGCGTACCACGCCCCGGTCCAGGTGTGCAGGTCGACGTTGCGCACCCCCGCCTCGGCCATGCCGAACAGCACGTCGGTGGCCCAGAGCGCGGCGGCGAAGGTGTCACTGCCCTTGTGCACGCCGCCGCAGATCCCCGTGTTCGCCTCCGACACCCGCACGGCGGCGCCGTGCGCGGTGGCGACCGCCGAGAGCTGGGCGGCGCGCGACACGAGCGGCTGGTAGGTGCGTCCGCTGAGCAGGCGCGCGCTGTAGTAGCGGCTGCTGCGCCGGCGCGTGGCCGCGCCGCAGGTCGGCAGCGCGTAGGCGTGCGTGCTGAAGACCGGCAGCCACGAGTTGCTCAGCAGGTCGTCCTCGTGGTCCTCCCAGGACGTCGAGGCGAAGCCGCCGGCGGACAGTGCGATGCCGGGCGCGACCGGGCCGACCGCCGCGGCGTAGGCGCCGAGCTCGCTGCGGTACTGGGAGTACTCATAAGGGTCCGAGCGCTTCTGCACCCGCGCCACGCGACGGCCGGCCACGTGGAAGGTGATCGGCTGGGCGTAGCGATCGGGCTCGTTGCCGATCTCGAAGGTGTGCACGCTGCCGGGGGGCAGCGTCGCGACGGCGGCCTGCGCGAGGCTCGCGGCGTTGGCCGCGTCGCCGAGGCCCAGATTGAGGCCGAGGACCAGCGGCGTGCGCGTCGCCCGCTCCCAGTTGCCCAGCTGCGCCAGCCAGTCGGGCGTGACGTCGGTGGTGATCGTCACCGGCCGCGGCGTCCCGGACGGGTTCCACCACGTCTCGTCGGTCGAGTTGCCGCCGAAGCGCAGCGTCGGCGGGCCGTGCCCGCCGGAGCCGAGGGTCCGGACGAGGCGGGCGAAGATCTCGTTGACCTGGCCGCCCGAGCCGATGTAGTCGGGCACCGCCCAGTACTCGATCGACAGGCCGGCGAACGACGGCGGGACGGCGGCGCCGCCCCGCGTCGACGCGATCCGGCGATCGATGACCGCGCCCGTCCCCGGCTGGGGTGTGGGGCCGACGATCGACGGCGGTGGAGGCTGGGCGGCGACCATCGCGTCGCTGACCGCCCCGTCGTCGGACACGTAGCGATAGGACGCGTACGGGATCAGCGCGGTGCGCAGCGACCAGTGGCCGTCCTCGCCGGTCGTGATGTCCGCCACCGGCTGCCACGGGGTCCCGGCGCCCGCGACGCGGACCTGGACCTCGACGGCGTGGACCCCGCCGGGGCGGACCTGCCCCCACAGCGTGCTGCTGGCGAAGTCCAGCCACATCGGGTGGGCGAAGTGCGCCAGCGCGGGCTTGGGCTGGCCGTCGGCGTAGTTCAGGCCCGACTGCCAGCCCGTGTAGCGCTTGCCGCCGCCGACGCGCTCGTCGATCCACAGGTACTGGGAGAGCAGTTGGACGCGGGGATCGCGCCAGGCCAGGTACGCCGCCTGCTGCAGGTAGAGGTCCTGACGACCTGCCGACACCCCCCGCAGCTTGTCGGGCGGGTTGGTCTGGAAGCCGTACTCGTCGAGCCAGATGCCCAGCGGCGCGACGCTGCCGCGTATCCGGCCCCACCGCTGCATGACATCGAGCAGGTGCTCGATGCGCGACAGGCTGGCGAGGTCGGCGTTGTCGGCGGTGGCGAAGGGCTGATCGGGCGGGTTGCGCGTGCTGTGGGGGTGATAGGCGAACCCGTCGGCCAGCGCGGGCTGAAAGCCGCGGCAGCCGCCGGTGGTGATCGGTCGCAGCTTGGCGTCCAGGCAGCCGAGGGCGCGCAGGAAGGTCAGCGGACGCGTGTTGGCGTTGCGGCTCTTCAGGTCGCCGCCGGCGGGCGCCAGCGCGCCGATGAGCACGGTGGCCGCCGGCTCGACGCTGTGGATGGCCTGGTAGGCGGCGTTGACCATCGCGCGATAGGTGTCGGCGGAGGCCGGCGAGCAGCGCTTGGCGCCGCAGTTGGCCTGCGGCTGGATCCACAACGGCAGGTTCGGCTCGTTCCAGAGGATGTAGCGGTCCACGCGGGTCCCGTAGCGTTGGGCCGCCGCCGCGGCGAAGGCCCCGAACGCCGGGGCGCTCGGGCGGTAGCGCGGGTTGCCGAGGCTCGGGTTGCCCGAGGCCCACAGCGGCGGCGGCCCGTCGAGCATGAGGATCGGCTTGATCCCCGCGGCGACCAGGCGATCGACCGCCCCGTCGATGAGCTCCCAGTGGTAGCCCGGGCTGTCGGGGTCGGCCGACACGAAGCCCGGCGGCGGCGTGTCGCTGCCCGGATCGGGCACGACGCGCGACCAGGAGACCTGAAGGCGGACGGTGTCCACGCCGAGCTTCTGCCACGCGGCGACCGCCTGATCGGCGGCGTCACCGCCGTTGAGCAGGACCCCGTCGTCGTCCATGCCGACCTCGAGCGCTCGCGCGCTCGCCGGCGCCGCCGTCCCGCAGAGGGCGGCCAGGGCGAGCAGGAGCACGGCGGCGAGGCGCATCACGCCCCATTCGAACGCACCGACCGGACCGAAGTCGCGGCCGGCGCCCCGTCACCCGCGGCCGACGTAGGGCATCTTCGTCGCCATCACCGTCATGAAGAGGACGTTGGCGTCGAGGGGCAGGCCGGCCATGTAGAGCACGGCGTCGGCCACGTGGCGGGCGTTCATCGTCGCCTCGGCGGCAACCGAGCCGTCGGCCTGGGGCACGCCGCGCTCCATGGCCGCGGTCATCTCGGTGGCGGCGTTGCCGATGTCGATCTGCCCGCAGGCGATGTCGTGGGCGCGGCCCTCGAGCGCGATCTGCTTGGTCAGGCCGGTCATGGCGTGCTTGGTCGCCGTGTAGCCGGCCGCGAACGGGCGCGGCGTGTGGGCGGAGATCGAGCCGTTGTTGATGATCCGCCCGCCCCGCGGCGATTGGTCCTTCATCGCCCGGTAGGCCTCCTGCGCGCAGGCGAACGCGCCGGTGAGGTTGGTGGCGACGATGGCCTGCCAGTCCTCGAAGCCCACCTCCTCGAAGGGCGCCGGGCGGCCGAAGGCCCCGGCGTTGTTGAACAGCACGTCCACGCGCCCGAGCTCGCCGCTCACGCGCGCGAAGAGCGCCGCGACCGCCTCGCGGTCGGCGACGTCGGTGGGCACGGCGATCGCGCGGTCAGGTCCCACGCTGGCGGCGTCGACCGTGTCGCGCAGCGCCTCCTCGCGGCGCCCGGCGAGCGCCACGCGGTAGCCCGCGCCGAGCAGGGCGTGGGTGACCTCGCGCCCGAGCCCGGACCCGGCTCCGGTGACGACGGCGACGCGATCGTGTGCGCTCATGGGGCAAGATTGTCGCAATGGCGCAGACACACCCCGTCGCGATGCTCCTCCTGCACCCCGGCACGCCGAGCGACTCGCGGGCGCGCGAGCAGCTCGCGGCCGCCCTGCCCGACGCCGAGGTGGGGCCGCCCGACGAGCTCGGCGTCTTCGAGATCGCCGTGGAGGCCGACGACCTCGAGCAGGCGCTGCAGCGCGTGTGGGACGCGGTCGCCGCGTCGGGCGCCGACGATCACGTCGTGTTCCTCGAGCACCCCGAGCTGCCCGAGCACTGGCGCGCGCGCAGCGGACGCCCGCAGTAGCTGCACAGACCTGTGGCGTGAAGCTGCACAAAGCCTGCAGCGGCGCGGCCGGCGCCGGGGGCGGATGGGAGCGTGGGGCAGCGCCCGCCGGGCGATCTGTGATCGATGGTCACCCATGTTCTCTCCGTTGCCCCGGGCCCCGTCCGCGGCAGCCACGTGTGGGTCGCGAGCGGAGCGTCGATCGTCGTGCTGCTCGTGGCCACGTTCGCGCTCTTCGGCTTCTCGACGCCGGTCCTGCGGGGGCTCGTGCTCGGCGCGGACGGCCGGGCGTCGACCTCGAAGTTCCAGGCCACCGTCTGGACCTACGCGATCCTCTTTGCGCTCGTCGCCCTGCTCGTCGGCCATCTGCTGTACGCGGACTTCGATCCCGGCTGGGAGAAGTTCCTCGAGGACGGGCTCAACAGCGACTACCTGTGGCTGCTCGGGATCCCCGCCGTCGGGCTCGTCGGCGCGAAGGCGATCACGCAGACCAAGGTGCAGGCCAACCCCGAGGCCAAGCCGCCCAAGGCCGGCGGCGACAACGGCCTGCTGGCGCGCACGCGCGAGCTGGCGAGCAACGACGACGACGCCAACCCTCAGCCCGCGCTCGGCGACCTGCAGTACCTCGTGTTCAACGCGGTGGCCGCCGCGTACTTCCTCAGCGCCTTCCTCGGTCACATCGAGCGCGGCCTGCCGTCGCTGCCCGACACGCTCATCGCGCTGACCGGGGTGAGCGCCGCCTCCTATCTCTCAGCCAAGGCGGTCAGGAGCGCGGCACCGCCGGTCCTCGTCTCGGTGCGCCCGATGCGCGTCGTCCTCGGCGCGGCGGCGACGACGCTCGAGGTCTCCGGCAGCGGCCTGCTGGGAGCGACCGCGACGACCGGGGCGCCGGCCGTGACCCTGGGCGGCGTCACCCTGGACGTGGTTTCCGGCGCGACCGCCGAGCACCTGACCGCCATCGTCCCCACCGCGGCGACGGCCAAGCAGCGCGGCCTCGATCCCGGGAGGCTCGACCTCGTCGTGTACACGCCGGGCGGGCAGCCGTCGGCGCCGACGACCGTTGAGGTGCTGGCGCAGCCGAGCGGCTGAGGTCAGCGCTCGTGGCCGGCGAAGTCGTAGTTGGCCAGCGCGGCGGGATCCGTGATGCCGAGCTTGCGCCGCGCGCGCTCGGCGAAGCCCGCCGAGCCGAGTCGCACGACCAGGGCCGGCCACGGGTTCGGGGTGATGTCGACCTTCCAGCCCGGGTCGGCCTCCACGAGCAGCTGGCCGTCGACCTCGACGGCCACGGGAGCGCTGTTGGGCAGGACCTCGACGCCCAGGTCCTCCTCGGCGCCGAGCACGACCGCGCGGTTGAAGAGGCCGTGCGGCGCGTCCGGCGTGATGATCATCGCCCGCGTCTGCGGCGAGACGATGGGCCCGCCGGCGGCGTAGCTGTAGGCCGTCGAGCCCGCGGGCGTGGCGGCGATGACGCCGTCGCTGGCGTAGCGGACCAGCAGCTGGCCGTCGACGTAGAGCGCCAGCAGCGCCTGGCCGCGCCCCGGCACGCGGCTGAGGACGACGTCGTTGAAGGCCACGCGCTCGGTGCGCGCGGCCTCAGGTCCCCACTGCGCGCGGAGCATGAAGCGCTCCTCGACGGCGTAGTGGCCCGCACCGAGCGCCTCGAGCCCCTCCTCGAGGTGCTCGGCGTCGACCTCGGTGAGATAGCCCAGGCGCCCGAGATTGGCACCCAGCACGGGAACGCCCAGGGGTGCGGCCAGGCGCAGGCCGCCGAGCATCGTCCCGTCGCCGCCGAGCGCGAGGAGGACGTCGCAGCCGTCGGCGAGCTCGTCGATCGGGCAGCGACGCACGGCATCCGGCAGGCGCCCGTCGGCGACGGCGGCGAGCTCCACCCCGACCCGCCGGGCCCACGTGGTGACCTGGCCGATGGCCACCCCGACGTCGCGCCGCGGATGCAGCACGAGGGCCACCCGGCGCGGCGGGGCGGTCTCCCGGACAGAGGTGGTCGCTGTCATCGCCGGGCACTTCAGCACACGGCGGCTCGCCCCTACAGTTAGGACGCTTCGATGCGCGACGATCACGACGTCACCGGCCACGACGGATTCGCTCCGGCCGAGCGGCTGCTGAGCCGCGCGGCCGACGGCGCCACCGCGCGCGGGCGCCCGCTGTCGCGCCGCGCGCGCCAGACGCAGCGCTCCGTGGAGGCCTACCTCAAGGCCGGCGTGCGCCCGCGCTGGATGGAGCGCGTCGAGGAGATCGACCAGGGCATCGCCACCGAGAAGCAGCGGCTGGCCCGCGCCCACCGCGCTCTCAGGGAGGAGTGCCGCGGGGACCCGGGCGCCTTTCAGGAGCGCTGGCGGGCGCTCGCGCACTCGTGGCGCTTCGACGACCTGAACGTGCTCATCGAGCAGCACAACGAGTGGTATCCGATCGAGCGCCAGCTGCCGATGGACCCCCGCACAGGCGACTACGTGCGCTTCGCGGGACGCTCCTACCGCCGGCCCATGCTCGGCGCGCACTGGATTCTCGAGCAGTTCCCGGCGCAGGTGGACGTTTCCGCGGCCGCCCGCGCGGGCAGGTCCAGGCCCTAGGGGAAGGTTTATGGACGCCACGCCCGCTCGCCCACGTCGGCGGGGCCTGGCGGCGCGCGGCTATGCCGCGATCGTCGTCGGCCTGCGCCACATCATCCCGCTCGCATGGATCGCCGCCGCCGTCGCCGCGACCGTGACGCTCCCGGGCCTGGGCAACGCGCCCGCCGCGCCGCTCGACGACCTGGCCGCCAAGGGCGGCAGCGCCGCGAACGCCCAGATCCTCGCGACGCGAACCTTCGGCTTCCCGCTGGCCACGGACACCGCCGTCGTCCAGCGCGATCCCCGCGGCCTGTCCCAGGACGCCCAGCGCCGCCAGCTCGACGCCGCGCTCGCCGTCCGCAACCACCGCGACCCGGCGCTCGAGCCGCTCCAGGCGGCCATCCCCCTGAGCAACGCGAAGGTGCGCACGCCGTCGGGGGAGCGCGGCACCACGGCCATCACCTACCTGCTCTTCCGGCCCGACGCGAGCCTCGACGACGAGGGCGCCGCCGCGCAGCACTACGCCCAGCAGACGCTGGGCGGCCCGCGCGCCGCCGTCGTCGGCGTCACCGGCGCGGCGCCCGCCCGCGAGGCGCAGTTCCACGCCATCGAGCACGCGCTGCCGGTCATCGAGGCGGCGAGCGTCGTGCTCATCGCGCTGATCGTCGCCCTCGCCTTCCGCTCGATCGGCGCCCCGCTGGTGGCGCTGGCGGCGGCGGGCGTCGCCTACGCGATCGCCATGCGGGTGCTTCCCTGGCTGGGCGAGCGCGCCAACGTCACGGTGCCCAAGGAGATCGAGCCCGTCGTCGTGGTCCTCCTGCTCGGGCTGGTGACCGACTACTCGATCTTCTTCCTCTCCGCCATGCGACACCGGCTGCGCGCGGGGGACGAGCGCCTGCCGGCGGCGCGCGAGGCGGTCGCCGAGGTCGCCCCGATCGTGATGACCGCCGGCCTCATCGTCGCCGCCGGGACCGCCGCGCTGGTCGTCGGCCACCTGCAGTTCTTCCGGGCCTTCGGCCCCGGCCTGGCCGCGACCACGCTCATCACCCTCGCCGTCTCGATCACGCTCGTCCCCGCCCTCGTGGCGCTGTTCGGCCCGCGCCTGTTCGGGGCCCGGCAGCTGCGCGAGCAGCCCCCGCCCCCGACCGAGCGCGGCGAGGGCGAGGGCGGCTGGTCGCACGGCAGGCTCCCGCTGCGCCTGACCCGGCCGCTGACCGCGGTGCGCCGCACGGGGGAGCTCGCGCGCGAGCACCAGACCCCGCGCTGGCGCCTGATGCTCTCGCGGATCGCCTCCTCGCGACCGGTGGCGCTGCCCATCGCCCTCATCGCCATCGGGCTGCTGGTCTTCGCCGCCCTCAACGTCCGTTCCACCGCCCTCGGGCTGAGCCTGGTGCGCGCGCTGCCGGCCGGCGACCAGGTGCGCCGCGCCGACGACGCCGCCGCGCGCGGCTTCGCGCCGGGGATCGTCTCGCCCACGGAGGTCGACGTCCTCGCGCCCGGGGTGGCCGGCCGCACCGCGCAGCTCGCCCGCCTGCAGGCGCTCGTCGCTCGCCAGCCCGGCGTCGCCGCGGTGGTCGGCGCGCCCGAGCAGCCGCCGCCGCCCGCGCCGCAGGTCATGGTCTCGCGCGACGGCGGTGCCGCGCGCCTGGCCGTCGTCTTCGACAGCGATCCGCTCGGAGCGCCGGCGATCGACCACCTGCGCACCCTGCGCGACCGCATGCCGGGGCTGCTGCGCAACGCCGGGCTGAGCGGGACGCGGACGGTCTTCGGCGGCCAGACCGCGCTGGCCGACGACACCGTGTCGCGCGTGCTGGCCGACCTCGCGCGCGTGGCCGTGGTCGCCGTCCTCGTCAACCTGCTGCTGCTCGCGCTCTTCATGCGCGCCCTGGTCGCCCCGCTGTACCTCGTGGCCTCGAGCATCCTGGGCCTGCTGGCCACCCTCGGGCTGACCACGCTGTTCTTCCAGCGGGTCCTCGGCCAGGACGACATCACCTACTACGTCCCCTTCGCCGCGGCCGTGCTGCTGGTCGCGCTGGGCTCGGACTACAACGTCTTCGTCGCCGGGCGCATCTGGGACGAGGCGCGGCGCATGCGCCTGCGCGAGGCGATCGCGGTCGCGGCGCCGCAGGCGGCGCGCGCGGTCACCGTGGCCGGGTTGGCGCTGGCGGCCTCCTTCGCCCTGCTGGCCATCGTCCCGCTGCGCTCGTTCCGCGAGTTCGCCTTCGTGATGGCCGTCGGCGTCCTGGTGGACACCTTCATCGTGCGCACGCTGCTCGTGCCGGCGCTGACCTCGCTGCTGGGCGAGCGCGCGTGGTGGCCGGGCCGGCGCGTGCGGCGCCTCTCCACACGCGAGTTCCTGGACCTCGTGGGCGGGCGCGCGGGGCTGCCGCGCTCGGCCGCCCAGCGCGCGACCGACGCCGCCCTCGTCACGCTCTCGGAGCGCATCACGCCGCGCGAGACCAACGTCCTGGCCGCCCAGCTGCCCCGCGACCTGCGCGGCCTGGTCCTCTCGCCCCCGGGCGGCACCGAGCGCTTCGGCGCCGAGGAGTTCGTGCGCCGCGTGGGCGAGCGCGAAGGGGTCGGCGACGGCGATGCCGCAGCCCACGCCCGCGCTGTGCTGCGCACCCTCGACGAGGCCGTGGCCGGTGACCTCGACTACGTCCGCGCGCAGCTCTCCCCCGACTACGCCCCGCTGTTCGACGGCCACTGAGGCGGTCGAGCGGCCCGTCGACGAACACCGCCCCGACGGGTGAGGCGCCCGCCCATATGATGCGCCGGTGCGGAGCCGTGCCCTCGCGATCGCGTCCATCATCGCCGGGCTGCTGCTCGCCGCGCCGGTGGGCGCGAGCGCGGCGACCCCGGTGACCGTCGGCACGGGACACAAGCCCGGGGTGGCGGTGGATCCGGCCGGCACGGCGTACATCGCCTGGTACGGGCCCGAGAGCAACACGACGTCGCTGAACTTCTGCCGCCTGCCCCGGGGCGCCGCGGCCTGCGACGTGAGGACGACGATCGCCGCCCCGGGCACGACGCTGAGCCGGCCGTTCGTCACCGTCGACGGCGCCACGGTGCGCGTCGTCTCCTACCGCTACGGGCTCACGGGGGCGCGCTTCGACCAGATCTGGGCCTTCACCTCGGTCGACGGCGGCGCCAGCTTCGACGCCGGGCACCCGGTCGGCATCGCCCCGTTCGACGAGGCCGTCCGCGGGCCCGGCGACACCCTGACCGTGACGACCAACGCCGAGTCGACGGGGCTGGCCGTGCAGAACGTCCCGCTGGACGGCACGGACGCCGGCGAGGCCCAGGCCATCCTCTCGGCCGACCATCCCTACAACGGCACCGTCGGCCTGGCGGGGCCCGCGATGGTCGCGGTCTTCGCTGACGCCTCGAGCAACGCCCAGGTGCGGACCTCCGCCGGCGCGCTGAACGACGCGGCCTCGTGGACGGCGCCCATCGACATCGGATACGCCGACTACCCGCGGCTGGCCGGAGGCCCGTCGGGGCTCTTCCTGCTCTCGGGGACGCCGGTCAACGCCCTCACCGTGCGCAAGTTCGACGGCACCACCTTCGGCGCAGGGGTGAAGATCGCCGACGTCGCCGACGACGCCCAGGCCCATCTGACCCAGGACGCCGCCGGGCGCCTGCACGCCGTCTTCGCCCACGGCACCGCGGCCGGGCTCGAGCTCGACTACGCGACGTCGGACAACGGGACCACGTGGCAGTCGGGGCCGCTGCTCACGCAGACCGACGCCACCCAGGCCATCGGCGCGCTGCGCGCGGCGACGGCCCCCGACCACATCGGCGTGGCCGCCTGGGAGACGGCGCCCAGCGCGGCCTCGGAGATCCGCGTGCTGGGCATCGGGCCCGAGGGCGGGGTGTCCCCGCCGGTCCCCGGCAAGTCGGTGGCCATCGGCCTCGTGTCGGGCAAGGTCTTCTTCAAGTCGCCGGCGGGGCGGCGCACGCAGCTCAAGGACGACACGAACATCCCGGTCGGCAGCCAGATCGACACGCTCCACGGACGGGTGGAGCTGACCTCGGCCGCCACGGGCACCGGCGCCACGACGCAGAGGTCCGACTTCTACCAGGGCAGGTTCAAGGTCAGGCAGAGCCGCCCGAAGGGCAATCGCGCGGCGGCGCTGACGACCGACATCACGCTCGCCGGCGAGGCGCCGCGGTCGCAGTGCGCCTCGGCGCGCGGCGCCAGCGCGGCGTCCGTGAGCAAGAAGAAGGGCCCGCACGCGGTGCTCGGCAAGCTGTGGGGCAACGGCAAGGGCAGGTTCCGCACCAACGGCAAGTACAGCTCGGCGACCGTGCGCGGCACGATCTGGCTGACCAGCGATCGCTGCGACGGGACGCTGACCACCGTCAAGCGCGGCACGGTGCGCGTGCGCGACCTGCGCCGCCACAAGACCGTCACGGTCAAGGCCGGGCACAGCTACCTGGCCCGGGCCCGCTAGACCAGGAGCACCTCGAGGCGCCGCGGGCCGTGGACGCCCTCGACGCGGTCGAGCTCGATGTCGCTCGTGGCGCTCGGGCCCGAGACGAAGGTGAAGGGCCCGCGCGCGCCGTCGAGCGCGCGGATGGCGTCGGACACCGTGGCCACCACCTGCGAGCGCTCGACCAGGCAGACGTGCAGATCGGGGACCAGCGTGAGCGCGCGCCGGCCCGAGCGCTCTCCGCCGTCGAGGATGATCGTGCCCGTCTCGGCGATGGCCAGCGCGCAGCCGGTCAGCGCCCCGTCGAGGGCATCGAGGTCGCGCGCGCTCAGGCCGTCGTCCTCGACGAGCTCGAGGCCTTCGGGACGCCATCCCTCGAGCAGGCCCGGCGGCACGCCCAGGCGCCGGGCGTCGTGCTCGGCGCACACCTGCGCGATCGTCTCGGCGAGACCATCCGCCTCGCGCACGGTGGCGCGGTAGTCCGACACGCGCTCGGCGAAGCGCGCGACCGCGTTGCCGCTCGGCCCCGGCGGCGGCTCGTAGGCGGTGGGCTCCAGCGCCTCGCCGGCGGGCACGTCGCGCAGCGCGGCCCGCACCCGGGCCAGGATGTCGTCACGGGCGCTCAGTGCGCCACCAGTCCCTGAACGTCTGCTTGGGCACGGCGGGCAGCTCGCGCGAGCGCGTCCACGGGCGCAGCGCCGCGCCCGCCAGCGGGCCGCGGCCGAGCCTGGCCGCGCGCTGGGCCGCCTCGTAGGCGCGGCGGCTGGCGAAGACGCGCGCCATGGCGGCCATCGCGGCGCGCTCGCCCTTGGACGCGGCGTCCGTCTCGCGCACGACCCGCCCGCGCAGGTGCACGAGGATCGCGGGGATGTCGATCTTCACCGGGCAGACCTCGTAGCAGGCGCCGCACAGCGAGCTGGCCCACGGCAGCGTCGGCGCGTTCTCGAGGCCCTGCAGCTGCGGCGTGAGGATCGCGCCGATCGGGCCGGGGTAGACGCTCTCGTAGGCGTGGCCGCCGGTGCGCTCGTAGACCGGGCAGACGTTCAGGCACGCCGAGCAGCGGATGCAGCGCAGGGCCGCCCGACCGACCTCGTCGGCCAGCACGTCGGTGCGCCCCGCGTCGAGCAGGACGAGGTGGAACTCGCGCGGCCCGTCGCCGTCGGCCACGCCCGACCAGATCGAGGTGTAGGGGTTCATCCGCTCGCCGGTCGACGAGCGCGGCAGCAGCTGGAGCATGACCTCGAGATCGCGCCAGCGCGGCAGGACCTTCTCGATCCCGACGACCGAGACGAGGACCTCGGGCAGGGTCGTGCACATGCGCCCGTTGCCCTCGGATTCGAGCACGACCACGTGGCCCGTCTCGGCCACCGCGAAGTTCGCGCCGCTGACGCCGACCGGCACCGAGAGGAACTTCGCGCGCAGGTGCGCGCGGGCCGCCGCGGTCAGCTCGGCGGGCTCGTCGGAGACCTCGACGCCCAGCTCGCGGCGGAAGAGGGCGGCGATCTGCGCGCGGTTGCGATGGATGGCGGGGACGAGGATGTGCGACGACGTATCGCCGGAGAGCTGGTTGATGAGCTCGGCCAGGTCGGTTTCCACGGCGTGCACGCCGACGGCCTCGAGGCGATCGTTGAGGTCGATCTCGTCCGTCGCCAGCGACTTGACCTTGATGACCTCGTCGGAGCCGTGGGCCCGGGCGACCTCGGCCACCACCGCCGCGGCCTCGGCGCCGTCGCGCGCCCAGTGCACGGTGCCGCCGGCGCGCTGGACGGCCTCCTCCAGGCGCTCGAGGTGGACGTCGAGATGGCGCAGCGCGCGGTCCTTGATCTCCGCGCCGGCCTCGCGCAGCGCCTCCCAGTCGGGCACCTCGCCCACCACCCGCGCGCGCTTGTCGCGGATCGTCGTGGTCGCGTGGCCCAGGTTGCGCCGCAGCTGGCTGTCGGCCAGCGCGGTCCGCGCCGCCCGCGGGAAGCCGTCCTTCACGCGTCCTCCATGGCCAGGATCTCGGCCAGGTGCATGACCCGCACCCCTGCGCGCGAATGGCGCAGGCCGCCGCCGATGTGCATCAGGCACGAGTTGTCGGCCGCGGTGCAGACGTCGGCGCCGGTGTCGATGATGCGCCGCAGCTTGTCGGTCAGCATCGCGGTCGACGTGTCGGCGTTCTTGACCGCGAAGGTGCCGCCGAAACCGCAGCACTGATCTGCGGCCGGAAGCTCGACGAGGTCCAGGCCGCGCACCGCGCGCAGCAGCCGGACCGGCGCATCGCCGACCTTCAGCAGCCGCAGCGAGTGGCAGGTCGGGTGATAGGTCACGCGGTGGTGAAAGGACGCGCCGACGTCCTGCACGCCCAACGGCCCGACGAGGAACTCCGAGAGCTCGAAGACCCGCGGGGCCAGCTCGCGGACCTGCGCCGCGAGCGCCTCGTCGCCGGCCTCGGTGGCCATCCGCTCGTAGCCCTCGCGCACCATGGCGGCGCACGACCCGCTGGGCGTGACGACCGCCTCGGCGCCGCCGAACACGCGCACGAAGCGCCGCACGAGCCCGATGGCCTCGTGCCCGTAGCCCGAGTTGGCGTGCATCTGACCGCAGCAGGTCTGCTCCAGCGGGAAGTCGACCTGGACGCCCAGGCGCTCGAGCACGGCGACGGTGGCGCGCCCCGTCTGCGGGAACAACGTGTCGTTGAAGCAGGTGATGAACAGCGCCGCCCGCACAGGCGCATCATGCCCGACTCGCGCGCTTGACCGAATCCCGAGCGACTACTAGGTTTTCGCCGGTCTTCCGAGGAGGGACCATGCTGCGGTTCGTCGCGCGCATTGCGCTCGTAGTGATCCTGTCGATGTGCGTCGCCGGGTCGGCGATGGCCGCGGACGAGCCGTGGCGCGACGCGAGCCAGCCCCCGGCCCAGCGTGCCGCGGAGCTCCTGGCGGCCATGACGCCCGACCAGAAGGTGGCGATGGCCCTCGGCGACTACGCCTCGCTGGCCGGCCTCGGCGTCCCCACGCTGCCCTCCGACGACGGGCCGAGCGGCATCCGCGCCGACGGGACGACATCGCTGCCGTCGGCGCAGACGCTGGCGGCGAGCTTCGACCGCGCCCTGGCCCGCGCCTACGGCGAGACCATCGGCGCCGAGGCGCGCGGGAAGGGCTTCAACTGGTGGCTGGGTCCGGCCATGGACATCGCGCGCACGCCGCTGGCAGGGCGCCAGCCCGAGAACCTCGGTGAGGATCCCTTCCTCGCCGGCGAGACGGCGGCCCAGGAGGTGGCGGGGGCCAAGAGCCGGCACGTCATCGCCACGCTCAAGCACTACGTGGCCAACAACGCCGAGTGGGGGCGCATCGGCTTCAACACCCCGACTGGGCGCGCGGGCAACGTCAACGCCATCGTCTCCGAGCGCGCGCTGCAGGAGATCTACGAGGCGCCGTTCAAGCGGGCGATCCGCGAGTCCACCGCGGACGCTGTCATGTGCTCCTACAACCGCCTCAACGGACCGCAGACGTGCGAGAGCGCGGCGCTGCTCTCGGACCTCAAGGCCTCGGGCTTCCAGGGCTTCGTGGCTCCCGACTTCATCTTCGCCGTCAAGGACCCGCTGGCCGCGACGCTCGCCGGGCTCGACGTGCCCGCCCTCGGCGGCCCGGGCGGCCGCACGGCCGCCATGTTCACCTCGGGCCAGGTGCCGGCCGCGCGGCTGGACGACATCGTCCGGCGCACGCTGTTCGCCATGTTCGACTCCGGCGCCTTCGACGACCCGCTCGGGCCGGCCGCCGCCAACGTCAGCACGCCCGAGCACCAGGCGCTGGCCACGCAGGTCTCGGCCGGCGGCATGGTCCTGCTGCGCAACGAGCGCCACGCGCTGCCCCTCGGCGGGCGCCGCCTGCGCTCGATCGCGGTCATCGGCCCCTCGGGCGACGACGCGGTCTACATCAGCGGCGGCTCGTCGGCCGTGACGCCGGCGCCCGGTGCGACCATCACGCCGCTGGCGGGGATCCGCGCGCGGGCCGGCTCCGGGGTCGACGTCACCGCCGCGCAGGGCTCGCTGGGCGACGTGCCGCTGACGACCCCCGTGCCCGCCGACGGGGCCGGGTTCGCGGCGTCGTACTGGAACAACGGCGACTTCTCGGGCGCGCCGGCGCTCACGCGGACCGACCCGGCCGTGGACCTGGCGGGGGCGCCCGCGGGCGTGGGGCCGCTGTGGTCGGCGCGCTGGACGGGCACCGTGACGCCCTCGGAGTCGGGCCTCTACCGCTTCTCGCTGCTGCAGGCCGGGCTGGCCACGCTGTGGGTCGACGGCCGGCGCGTCGGGCCCGCCTACCGCGAGGGCGTGCAGTTCCTCGCCGGCCCCCGCTACCCCATGCAGGCCGCCGTGCGCCTGACGGCCGGTCAGCCGGTCTCGATCCGCCTCGACTACTCGAGCTCGGCGCAGCTCTTCGGCGCGCAGGTCCACCTCGCCTGGCAGCCGCCTTCGGCCTCGGGCATCCCGGCCGCGGTCGAGGCGGCGCGCCACGCCGATGCGGCGGTCGTCCTCGCCAACGACGCGCAGGGCGAGGGCATGGACCGCACCTCGCTCGCGCTCCCCGGCGACCAGGACGAGCTCATCGACGCGGTGGCCGCGGTCAACCGCAGGACGATCGTCGTGCTCAACACGGGCGGGCCCGTGCTGATGCCGTGGCTGCATCGCGTCGAGGGCGTGCTGCAGGCCTGGTACCCGGGCCAGCAGTTCGGAGCCGCGCTCGCCTCGGTGCTGTTCGGCGACAGCGACCCGGGCGGCCGGCTGCCGATCACCTTCCCGGCCGGCGACGACCAGGGGCCGGCGCCGCCCACGCGACCCGAGCGCTACCCGGGCGTCAACGGGGCTCAGCACTACGACGAGGGCCTCTTCGTGGGCTACCGCTGGTACGACGCGTTCCGCCAGCAGCCGCTGTTCCCCTTCGGCTACGGCCTGTCCTACGCGGACTTCCGCTTCGGCCGCGTGCGCCTGCACTTCGACCGCGGCGGGGTGACGGCGACCACGCGCGTGACCAACACGAGCCGGCGTTCCGGGTCGGCCGTCGCGCAGGCCTACCTGTCCTTCCCGCGGTGGACCGGCGAGCCGCCACGCCAGCTCAGGGGCTACGAGAAGGTCGAGCTCGCCCCGGGTCGCAGCGCGGTCGTCGCCTTCCGGCTGGACCGCGCGGACCTGACCTACTTCGACGAGGCCACACACCGGCAGGTCGTCGCCGGCGGGCGCTACACGCTGGCGGTCGGCAGCTCGTCGCGCGACCTGCCCGAGAGCGCGAGCTTCGAGCTCTCCGGGCGCGACCACCACTGAGTCCAACGCCGGCGCGGCTAGGCTGCGGCCCGGTGAGCACCACGGGCCGGGAGCGGGGCGGGTACGCCAAGGGGCGCGAGCGGCGCGACGCGATCCTCGCCGCGGGGAACGAGGTCTTCGCCACGCGCGGCTTCCGCGGCTCCTCCCTGGCCACCATCGCCAAGCGGGTCGGGATGAGCGAGCCCGGGCTGCTGCACCACTTCGCCTCGAAGGAGGAGCTGCTCCTCGAGCTGCTCAAGCTGCGCGACCAGCACGACGACGAGCGCATCGCCGAGGCGCGCGCGGCTCACGCGCACGTGCTCGACGTCGTCCTCGAGCTGTGCCGCCAGAACGAGGAGCGCCCGGGCATCGTGCGCCTCTTCACCATCCTCGCGGCCGAGAGCGTCGACGACGACCACCCCGCCCACGACTGGTTCCTCGCCCGTTACGGCGAGCGCCGCAGCGTCCTCGTCGACCGGCTGGCGCAGGCCCAGCGCGAGGGCACCGTCGACGCCGGCCTCGACCCCCATTCGGTCGCGTCGCAGATCCTCGCGATGTTCGACGGCCTGCAGCTGCAGTGGCTCCTGGACCCCGAGGCGGTCGACATGACCGCGGTGTTCGAGGACTTCCTTTCCCGGCTGCGGCCGCGCTAGGTCGCTCTACCGCGACATCTCGACCTCGAGCCCCGGCGGCGAGATCAGCGTCTGCGCCACCGTGCAGTAGCGCTCGGTCTTGCGCAGCAGCGCGTCGAGATCCTCCTGCGAGGCATCGGGCGCGTCGACGGCGAAGCGCAGGCGCAGGGCGGTGAAGCCGGCGCCGACCTCGCGGTCGAGGCCGAGCGTGCCGCGCAGGTCGAGGTCGCCCTGGACGGTGGTCTCGATGGAGCGCACCTCGAGGCCCATCGCGGTGGCCACCATCTGGCACGTCAGCTGCGCGCAGGCGGCCAGGGCGCCGAGCAGCAGGTCGCCCGAGCACGCCGCGGTGCCGGCGCCCCCGACGCCCGTGTGCGCCTGGGCCTCGTAGATCGCGCGCCCGAGGTCGACGCTGCAGGCCACCGGGGCGTCGGCGGCGCTGCCGCGCGCGGTCAGCGTGATGCGCGCCTGGCCGGGATCGGCGCGGTAGGCGTCCTTGATCGGCTGTTGCACGGCACGAAGATCCATGCCGACGATGCTAGAGCGACTCAGTCGAGCAGCGCGCGCACGGCGAGCACGCCGGCGTCGAGGGTGCGCGCGAAGTCGTGGTCGGTCTCGGTGAGCATGCGCAGGCACAGGCCATCGGCCAGCGAGAAGAGGACGTCGGCCACCGCCTCGGGCTCGCCGCGCAGGTGCAGCGCGCCCTCGGCCTGCTTGCGCGCCAGCAGTCCGGCCACGTGCTCGCGCGTGCGGCGCAGCAGCTCAGCGAACTCGCTGGCGATCTCCTCGTTGCGCCGCGAGAGCGTGAAGAGCTCGAAGACCACCGTGATGAACTCGGGCTCCTCCTCGACGTAGCGCTTGAGCGACGCGACGAGCGCATCGATGACATCGTCGGCGTTGCGCGCCGGCGCGAGCTGATCGTCGAGCGCGGCCATGCGCAGCTCGCAGTCGCGCCGCACGACCTCGGCCAGCAGCCGCTCCTTCGTCGCGAAGTAGTAGTGCAGCAGGCCGCGCGACACGCCGGCCTCGCGCGCGACGTGGTCGAAGGTCGATCCCGCCGCGCCGCGCCGGGCGACGCTGGAGCGCATCGCCTCGACGATCCGCTGGGCCTTCTCGCCATCGATGGCGCGGTTCTGCTGCTGGGTCGCGGCCTCCATGGCGCAAGCCTAGCTGGCCGGCCAGCCGAGATCCCCCAGGCCGCTCTCGGGAGGTCGAACGTCGGTCTTCCCCCCTCCTGAGGTGGGAAGACCGACGTTCGACGCCCCGGACACGAAAGAGGGCGCCTCGGGGCGCCCTCTCCCACCTCGAACCGAAACCCGCGGCTAGGAGCCGGAGGACACCGTCTCGCCGGCCGGGGCGGGCGTCGTGGTGGACGTGTAGTCGAACTCCTCCTCGGCCCCGAAGAGCGTGTCGAGGACCTTGTTGCGCAGACCCTCGCTCAGCGCGATCGCCGCGCCGGCCCCGACGAGGCCGAGGATCAGCAGCCGGGCGAAGCCACGCCGCTTGCGCTTCTTCTTCTTTGGACCCTCGCGCAGGGCCTGGCCCGCGTCGCGCAGGGACTCGGCTGCCTGCTTGACCTCCTTGTGCAGCTTCTTGTCGTCGAGGACCTTCGTCGCCGGCTTGCCGTTGGTCAGCCGGCCGTAGGCCTTCTTGGCGTTCTCGAGCGCGATCCGGACGTTCTCGCGCAGTTCGGCGTCCTCGATGACGCGCTGAACATAGGGGCTGGCCCCCTCCGCGGCACTGCGCGCCTTGGCCGCTTGCTTCTTGGCTGCCATTCCTCTATCTCCAGACGTCGCTTGCTGACCTGATGGCGATCCTATACCCGGCTCTGTGCGGCTGCACGCGAGCGCCTGCGCCCGTTGGCCGAGCCCTGCGGCTCGAGGGCCACGGAGAGCACCTCGCCGATCTCCTCGACGAAGACGAACTCGAGGTCGTTGCGCAGGTGCTCGGGAATGTCCTCGATGTCGCGCTCGTTGAGCGCCGGAGCGAT
Organism: Paraconexibacteraceae bacterium; assembly: GCA_963757775.1. Taxonomy (GTDB): domain Bacteria; phylum Actinomycetota; class Thermoleophilia; order Solirubrobacterales; family Solirubrobacteraceae; genus JAOPZW01. The sequence goes on from CAVWSH010000001.1 coordinate 676,065, forward strand.
GATGGTGGAGATCTCGTTGCGCTGCGCCGCCAGCGCCTTCTCCTTCAGGCCCCCGATCGGCAGGACCTGCCCGGTCAGGGTGATCTCCCCCGTCATGGCGACGTCGTCGCGCACGGGGCGCCCGCTGATGAGCGACACGAGCGCGGTGGCCATCGTGATCCCGGCGCTGGGTCCGTCCTTCGGGGTCGCGCCGGCCGGGACGTGGATGTGGATGTCGTGCTCGGCGAACCACTCGAGGTCGACGCCGGGCCCCAGCTCGGCGAGGTGGCTGCGCACGTAGGAGAGCGCCGCCTGCGCGGACTCGCGCATCACGTCGCCCAGCTGCCCGGTGATGACGAGCTTGCCGTCGCCGGCGTAGGCGGTCGCCTCGATGAAGAGCACGTCGCCGCCGACGGGCGTCCACGCCAGCCCGGTGGCCACGCCCGGGCCGCGGGTGCGGCGCTTGGTCTCCGAGATGAACGGCGGGCGGCCCAGCAGCTCGCGGGCACGCGGCTCTGAGATCGTCGTGCGCGGCGGCCGGCCGTTGGACGACTCCGCCGCCTGGCGCGCGACCTTGCGGCACACCGTGCCGATCTGGCGCTCGAGGTTGCGCACCCCCGCCTCGCGCGTGTAGTGGCGGATGATCGCCCGCAGCGCGGCGTCCGAGAAGGAGATCCACGACTTCTTCAGGCCGTTGCGCTCGATCTGGCGCGGCACGAGGTAGCGCTTGGCGATCTCGAGCTTCTCCTCCTCGGTGTAGCCGGCGAGCTGGATGATCTCCATGCGGTCCAGCAGCGGCCCGGGGATGGTGTCGAGCGTGTTGCCCGTGGTCACGAACATGACGTTCGAGAGGTCGAACGGCACGTCGAGGTAGTGATCGCGGAAGGTGGAGTTCTGCTCGGGATCGAGCACCTCGAGCATCGCGCTGGCGGGATCGCCGCGGTAGTCGGCGCCCATCTTGTCGATCTCGTCGATCATGAAGAGCGGGTTCTTGGACTCCGCGTCGCGCAGGGCGCGGACGATCGTCCCCGGCATCGCGCCGATGTAGGTGCGCCGGTGCCCGCGGATCTCGGCCTCGTCGCGCACGCCGCCCGCGCTGATGCGCTCGAACTTGCGCCCGAGGGCCCGGGCGATCGAGCGCCCGAGCGACGTCTTGCCCACGCCCGGCGGCCCGACGAAGCACAGGATCGAGCCACGCGCGTCGGGCTTGAGCTTGCGCACGGCCAGGAACTCGATGATGCGGTCCTTGACCTGCTCGATGTCGTAGTGGTCCTCGTCGAGCACCGTGCGCGCGTGCTGGAGGTCGAGGTTGTCCTCGGTCGCCTTGTCCCACGGCAGCGAGGCGATCCACTCGAGGTAGGTGCGGATGACGCCGTGCTCGGCGGCCTGGGGCGGCAGCGCCTCCAGGCGCTTGAGCTCGCGATCGACCTGGCGGCGGACGTCCTCGGGCAGCGCGATGGCGTCGAGCTGCTCGCGCAGCTCGTTGGCCTCGGCGGCGGACTCGTCGAACTCGCCCAGCTCGCGGCGGATCGCCTCGAGCTGCTGGCGCAGGACGAACTCGCGCTGGCCCTTGTCGATCTCCGACTGGACCTGGTTCTGGATCTCCGAGCCGATCGAGATGACCTCGAGCTCGCGAGCCAGGATGTCGACCAGGCGGCGCAGGCGCAGCGCCACGTCGACCTCCTCGAGCAGCCCCTGCTTCTCCTCGCCCTTCAGCCGCAGCGAGCCGGCGATGAGGTGGCTGAGCGCGCTCGGGTCGTCGATGTTGGCGATCGCGAGCTGCAGCTCCTCGGGGAGGTACGGGTTGCTCTCGACGATCGAGGAGAACGTCCGCTGCACGTTGCGCATGAGCGCCTCGAGCTCGGCGGACTCTGAGGGGACCTCGTCGGGTCGCTCGGAGACCTCGGCCACCAGGTAGGGCGTCTCGCGCACCCAGCGATCGATGTGGACGCGCTGGCCGCCCTGGACGAGGATGCGCATCGTCCCGTCGGGGACCTTGATCATGCGCGCGATCGCCCCGACCACGCCGACCTCGTACAGGTCCTCGGGGCCGGGCACCTCCTTGTCGGCCTGGCGCGAGGCGACCATGACCAGCATGCGATTGCCGCGCAGGACGTCGTCGACCAGGGCCACCGAGCGGTCCTGGCCGACCGCGAGCGGGATCAGCGTGTCGGGCAGCGGGATCGTCTCGCGCAGCGGCAGGACCGGCAGCGTCCGCGGCACGGCGCGCGGAGCGCCGACCTCGACGTCCTGCTCCTCCCCCGCCGCTTCGGCGATCTCTATGGGGGCGGCCATCAGCCCTCCAGGACGTCCTGGTCGCGGTCGACCTCGATCGGCACCGAGCGGGTGCGGCTCTCGGGACGCCTGAGGGGAAGCTCGATGCGCAGCATGCCGTCGCGGTAGGTGGCCCGCGCGGCGTCGGCGACGACGTCGGCCCCCAGCTGGATCACCCGCCGGAAGGGGCCGAAGTCGATCTCGAGCTGCTGATAGACGCGGCCCTCGGCGTCCGCCGGGCGGCGGTGCCCGGCGAGCACCAGCTCGCGGCCGTCGATCTCCAGCGTGAGCTCGTCGGGGTCGATCCCGGCCAGCTCCGCCTGGACGACCGCGCGCGGTGGATCGCCCTCGTAGAAGACATCGACCGCCGGCGAGAAGCCGCCGCGCTTGCGCGGAGCCAGGCCGGTGCGGTCGAAGACGTCCCCGAAGAGCTCGTCCATCTCGCGGCGCATGCGCTCGAAGTTGGCGAAAAGGTCCCGCTCGGGAGGCATGGTCTGAGAGTACGCCAATAGGTCGGAGAGGCCGGTTTGCCAGCCTATGGGCATGACTCTGACCTTCCCCGGCGCCCCGCTGGCCAGCGAGCCTCCGCTCACCACCAACTACGCGATCGAGGGCCCGCGCCACCGGCTCCTGCTGCATCCCTTCCCCCGGCGCGTGCGCGCGCGCTTCGCCGGCGAGGTCGTCCTCGACTCCTCGCGCGGCGCCCTCCTGCACGAGAGCAACATCCTGCCGCGGCTCTACGTCCCGCTGGAGGACGTGCGCGCCGACCTCCTCGAGCGCACCGACCACAGCACCCATTGCCCGTTCAAGGGCGACGCGTCGTACTGGTCGGTCCGCGTCGGCGAGCGCGTGGCCGAGAACGCGGTGTGGACCTACGAGGACCCGGTGCAGGAGGCGTCGTGGCTGCGCGGCCTGGTCAGCGTCTACCCCGAGCGCATGGACGCCTGGTTCGACGAGGACGAGGAGGTCACCGGCCTGCGCGACCCCTACCACCGCGTGGACGCCCGGCGCAGCTCGCGTCGCGTCGAGGTCCGCTCCGGCGACCGGGTCCTGGCGAGCAGCGAGCGCCCCGTCGTGGTGGCCGAGACCGGCCTGCCCCTGCGCTTCTACCTCCCGCGCGAGGACGTGGCCGCCGAGCTGCGCCCCAGCGAGACGACGGCCACCTGCCCCTACAAGGGCCGCGCGGCCTACTGGTCGCTGGAGGGGATCGACGACGTCGCGTGGTCCTACGACGAGCCGCTGGAGAGCATGCTCGCCGCCCGTGACCACGTGTGCTTCGACGCGAGCAAGGTCGAGGTCCGCGAGCTGGCGGTTGACTGACGTCGCGCCGCGGCGCCTGCGGATGCTCGCGCGGCTGGCCGACGTTCCCGCCCCGCCGGGGCCGGTCGCTTCGCGGCCGGTGCACGGAGGCGACGGGGCAGCGCTGGGCGCCCTGGCCCACGCCGCCTACCGCGGCAGCGTCGACGACAACGGCGAGCGCGAGCCCTGGCACGTCGCGGACCTCACCTCCGCGCTGCAGGACGAGTACGGGCGCCTCATGACCCCGGTGAGCAGGGCGGTGCCCGACGGGGAGGCGCTCGTCGCCGCGGCCCTCTTCACCTGGTGGGACGACCTGCCGCTGCTGGCCTTCTGCCTCACCCACCCCGACCACCAGGGGCGCGGCCTGGCCACGCGCCTGGTCACCCACGCCGCGCGCGAGCTGGCGGCGCAGGGCCACCGGGCGATGCACCTCGCCGTCACCGAGACCAACCCGGCGCGCGCCCTCTACGAGCGCCTGGGCTTTCGCGAGACCCCGCCCCCTACACGGTGAAGACGGCGCCCTCGCGGGCGACGTCGACCGGCCCGCCGAAGGCCTTCTCGGCCTCGCGCTGCGCCCAATCGGCGTCGAGCTCGTCGGAGATATGCGTCAGCACGAGCCGGCGCACGCGCGCCCGGCTGCCGTGCTCGCCCGCCTCGCCCGGCGTCAGGTGCCCGCGCGGCCCCTCGCGCTCGGGCCGCGGCAGGGTCGCCTCGATCATGAGCAGGTCGGTGCCGTCGGCGAAGCGCACCAGGTCCTCGTTGGGCGCGCTGTCGGCGCCGTAGGTGAAGCGCCCGCTGCCGTTGGTGGAGGACACGTCGACGGCGCACGTGGGCAGGAAGTGCGGCACGCGATGAAAGCGCACCCGCAGCGTGCCGACCTCGATGACGTCCTCGGGCGCGTACTCGCGCAGGTCGAACGCGTTCTCGACGTGCTCCTCGCGCATGCCGCCCCCGCCGCACACGCGGCGCAGGGCGTCGCGCCCGCCCGCGGGCACGTAGAGGTCCGGGCGCGCGGGGTTGTCGGTCCCCGGCCAGCGGTCGACCGGCACCGGCTGCTGGCGCGGCGCGTAGGTCAGCGCCGAGGCGTAGGGCACGAGGTCGAGGATGTGGTCGGCGTGCAGGTGCGAGATGAACACCGCGTCGACGTCGACGTAGTCGCAGAAGTTGCGCAGCTTGGAGAAGACGCCGTTGCCGCAATCCAGGAGCAGGCAGGTGCCGTGCTCCTCGATGAGGTAGCCGCTGCACGCGCCTCCGGCGTCCTGCCAGGCGGGCGACTTGCCCAGGACGGTGATCCGCACTGCTCGTCGATCCCTCCGCGACGTTTTGCGTGTGGGACTGTACCCGCATGACCTCGTTCGAGACGGCGGCAACCGTGCTCGGCGCGCTGCTCGTGGGCGGTGCCCTGCTCTCCGGCATCGCCGGGCGCTCGTTCCTGTCGCTGACGGCGATCTTCGTGGTGGTGGGAGTCCTCCTGGGCTCCGACGGGCTCGACGTCCTGCAGATCGATCCACGCTCGAGCTTCGTGCGCGATCTCGCGATCACCGCGCTCGTGCTGATCCTCTTCCGCGACGGTCTCGAGGTCGACGTCGAGATGCTCCAGCATGCCTGGCACCTGCCGCTGCGCAAGCTCGTGCTGGCCATGCCCATCACCGCCGTGATCGTGGCGCTGGCGGCCAAGGCCTTGATCGAGCTGTCGTGGACCGAGGCGTTCCTGGTTGGCGCTCTGCTGTCACCCACCGATCCGGTGCTCTCGTCGAGCGTGGTCAACAACCCGCGCGTCCCGCGCGTGATCCGCCATTCACTGAACCTCGAATCCGGGCTCAACGACGGCCTCGCGCTGCCGGCGGTGCTGGCCTTCACGGCGGCGCTGGGCGCCGACAGCGACTTCGTGTGGTGGAGGTTCCTCCTGCAGGACGTGAGCCTCGGAGTGGCCTACGGGCTGATCATCGGGTACCTCGCCTCTCGCATCCTCCCCCGCGGGCGCGACCTGGAGCGCTCGATGTCGGCCCCCCAACGGGCGCTCTACGCGCTCGGCGTCGCCTTCCTGACCTACGGGCTCACGACGCTGCCGCCACACGGCAACGGCGTGATCGCGGTCTTCGTGTGCGCCATCGTCCTGGGCATCCGCCGCCCGGACATCCCGAAGTACTTCGAGCTCTCCAACGACATCATCGAGATCGTCAAGCTCGGGGTCTTCGTCGTCTTCGGCTCGCTGCTGACGCTCGACGGGCTCTTCACCGACGGCTGGGCGGCGGTGGCGATCGTGCTCGTGACCCTGCTCATCGCCCGCACCGTGGCGGTGTGGATCGCGCTGGCGGGCACGGGAGTCGACCGCGCCGAGAAGGCCTTCATGGCCTGGTTCGGACCCAAGGGGGTGGCCACCATGACCTTCTCGCTGCTCGTGCTCAACGCGGCGATCCCGCAGGGCGAGCGGATCTTCAACCTCACGGCGCTGGTGGTGCTGAGCTCGGTCGTCGTCCACGGCCTGAGCGACACGCCGGGCTCTGAGTGGATCGGACGCCGCGCCGAGGCGCGCGAGCGCAGGCGCGCGGCGGTCGCGGCGTGAGCTCGCTGGACGGCCGGCGCTTTCGTGCCGCCGCCGAGGTCGCGGGAGGCGACGTGGGCCCGCAGACCGAGTTCGAGTACGTCGAGGGCGACGACGGGGTGATCCATGCGCGCTACGCCGGCGGCGCCGTGCGGCTCGGCTTCCTGGTGGGCACGCGCGCGGGCGACAGCCTGCGCTTCCGCTACGCCCAGCTGCTCGAGGACGGCCGCACCGCCACCGGCCGCTGCGAGTCGCGCGTCGAGGAGCTGCCCGACGGCCGCCTGCGCCTGCACGAGACGTGGGCCTGGGACTCGCAGCCGGGCAGCGGCACGAGCGTCGTCGAGGAGATCCTGTAGCCGTCCCGCCGGAAGCAAACGCGCCGCTCGCGCCGCGGGCGCTTTGCGTCTACATTCGCCCCACTCGAAGGAGGGGGAGCACCGATGGGTCGCAGAGCAGGTCGCCTGGTCGTCGCGACTACTACTTCCTCGAGGCGCTCCCGCGCTATCGCGACATCGCCTCAGGGGCCACGCCCCTGGGGGCGCCGACGTGCGTGGCCGCGCCCGTGCTGTCCGTGTCGCCCTCGTCGCTCTCCTTCGCCGGCACTCAGGGCGCCGACCGCGACCGGGTCCATGGCGAAGCTCAACGTCTACCTCGACTCGACCCAACCGCGCGACCCGGCTCGTGGCGGGCGTCGCCGCGGGCACGACGTACTGGATCGCCGTGTTCTCCCCCTTGGGCCGGGGCAAGCTGCAGATCCGCGACAAGTTCGGCGGCGGCCGCTCGGAGGCCAGCTCGCAAGGAGCGCTGACCACGCTGCCGCAGACGTGGACGACGGGCCAGACGTGGCCCGACGGCCCGCTGTCGGCGACCGGCGGCCCGTAGCCGCGCGCCCGCCCCCTAACGGTGCAGGGCGGCCTGCTCGTCGGCGCTGGGGAAGGCCCACGCGGCGGGCATGCGGCGGTCCTGGCGGAAGGTGAAGCGCAGCTGGCGCGGCGGGCGCAGGCCGTCCGGATGGTCGGGGCGGAAGGTCGCGCAGGGCTCGTCGAGATTCAGAGCACACAGCAGGTTGCAACGGAAGTAGCACTCGTCGCACGAGACCTTCTTCGCTGCGCCACGACCCTTCGGCACTCGGCCCGACCTCCTCGTCAACGAACTCACAGGACGAGCCGTATGCAAGCAGGACGGGCGGAGCCTCGCACAGGGGCTTCCCGCAATTGCCGCGCTTTTCGTCGGCGTACCCGAAGAGGCTGCAAACCGACGGATATCTCCCCCGCCGGCCGCGAAGAAGCCGCATTCTGCGACCGTTTCCGACACCGGCGAGCACCGAAGTTTCACCCGGCGAACGCGAGGGCCCGGTCGGCGATGAGGTCGCCCAGCGCCAGCGACGACGTCGCGGCCGGCGACGGGGCGTTGCGCACGTGCAGCGTCGCGTCGGCCTCGGAGAGCACGAAGTCGTCGACCAGCGCGCCGTCGCGCGCCACCGCCTGGGCGCGCACCCCGGCCGGGCCGCCCTCGACGTCGGCGGGTCGCAGCTCGGGCACGTAGCGCGCGCACGCCGCGACGAAGGCCCGCTTGCTGGCCGCCATCAGCAGCTCGTGCGCCCCGGTGCGCCAGAAGCGCCGCGCCACGCGCCAGGTGCCGGGCCAGCGCAGGCCGCCGACGAGCATCGCCGAGGGCCCGAGCAGGACGTCGCCGGTGATGTGGCGCGTGAGGTGCACGCCGAGGAACGGGAGGTCCGGGTCGGGCACCGGGTAGATGAGGCCCTTGACCAGCCCGCGGGCGTGCGGGCGCAGGCTCAGGTACTGCCCGCGGAAGGGCACGATGCGCGGGTCCTGCGGCGCGCCGGCCGCCACCGCCAGGCGGCTGGCCTGGGCGCCGGCGCAGAACACCGCGTGGCGCGCGGTGATCTCCGCGCCGTCGAGGCGCACCGTGCCGTTGTCGCGCGAGACGCCCGTCACGGCGCGCCCCAGCGCCAGGTCGCCCCCCGCGCCGCGCACGTCGTCGGCCATGGCGCGCGCCACCGCGCCGAAGTCGACGATCCCGGTGTTGGGCGAGTGCAGGCCGGCGATGCCCGCGCAGTGGGGCTCGAGCTCGGTGATCTCCTCAGCGCGCAGGCGGCGCAGGCCGGGCACCGCGTTGGCGCGGCCGCGGCGCTCGAGCTCGTCCAGGCGCGCGAGCTCGCCCTCGTGCAGTGCGACGATGACCTTGCCGCAGCGCTCGACGGCGATGCCACGCTGCTCGCAGTAGTCGTACAGGCGGGCGGCGCCCTCGACGCACAGGCGCGCCTTCAGCGAGCCCGGCTTGTAGTAGATGCCGGCGTGGATGACGCCGGAGTTGTGACCGGTCTGGCCCGTGCCGACCTCGTTCGCGGCGTCGACCACGGCCACGCGCAGGCCCGGCCGCCGTGCGAGCAGCTCGCGCGCGCTGGCCAGGCCGACGATGCCCGCACCGACGATGGCGAGGTCGTAGCGCTCCACGCGGGGAGGGTAGTGGTCGCCTCCGGCGCGGCGGCCGTAGCCTGGTCTGTCGTGCAGGTGCTCGTCACCGGAGCCAGCGGCGCCATCGGCGCCGAGCTCGTACCCCGCCTGGCGCGGGCGGGCCACCGCGTGCGCGCCTTCGCCCGCGACCCCGCGCGCGTGACCGCCACGGGCATCGAGCGCGTGGTGGGCGGCGACGCGGTCACCGGCGCGGGCCTCGCCGACGCGCTCGACGGCATCGAGGTCGCCTACTTCCTCATCCACTCGATGGAGACGGCGCTCAACGGCGCCGGGACCTTCGCCGACCGCGATCGCGAGGCCGCGGCGCGCTTCGCCCAGGCGGCGCGCGCCGCGGGGGTGCGCCGGGTGATCTACCTGGGGGGCCTGGTGCCCGCCGACGCCCCGGCCTCGCCCCACCTGGCCAGCCGCCTCGAGGTCGAGGAGGCCCTGCTGGGGGCCGCCCCCGAGGCGGTCGCCCTGCGCGCCTCGATCGTGATCTCCGCGCGCTCGCGCTCGTTTCGCTTCCTCGTGCGCCTCGTCGAGCGCGTGCCGGTCATGCCGCTGCCGGCGTGGCGCGAGCATCGCACGCGCCCGATCGACGGGCGCGACGTGATGGCCTTCCTCGAGCGCGCGGGCACGAGCGACGCCGTCGTGGGCCCGCTGTCGCTCGACATCGCCGGTCCCGACACGGTCACCTACGCCCAGCTCGTCGAGCGCATCCGCGACGCGCTGGTGCTCGGGCGCCCGCGCGTGAACCTGCCGGTCACGATGACCGCCGTCGGCAGCCGCGTGGCCGCGGCCATCACCGGCGAGGACCCGGGGCTCGTCGGCCCCCTCATGGGCTCGCTGACCGCCGATCTGCTGCCCCGCGACGACCGCGCCGCCGAGCTCTTCGACGTGCGCCTGCACGGCTTCGACGCCGCGATCGAGCGCGCCCTGCGCGAATGGGAGACCGTCGAAGAGCTGGCGGGCCGGTAGCGTGCCGCGATCGTGAGCGAGGTCGTGACCAGCATCGACATCGACGCGCCGCCCGAGCGGGTGTGGGCGCTGGCGATGGATCCCAACTGCCTGTCGGAGTGGGTGACCATCCACCGCCGCCTGCACAGCCACGACGACGGCCCGGCCCGCGAGGGCTACGCGATGGAGCAGACGCTGCACCTGCGCGGGGTGAACTTCAAGGTGCACTGGGAGCTCGTCGCGTGCGACGAGGACCGGCACGCCGAGTGGCACGGGCGGGGACCCGCGCGCTCGCACGCGGAAACCGAGTATCGCCTGACACCGATCGAGGGCGGCCGCACGCGCTTTGACTACCGCAACGAGTTCACGGCGCCGCTGGGCCCGCTCGGCCGGGTGGCCAGCCGGGCGCTGGTGGGCGGCCTGCCGCGCCGCGAAGCCGATGCATCGCTGCGCAAGCTCAAGAAGCTCGCCGAGCGCGACTGAGCAACTTCCCGCGCGTCATTTGACGGAAATGCGCCTTTCGTGTGTCATTAACCCATGGCCGACTTCCTGGATGAGAAGAAGCGCGAGATCGAAGCTCGCTTGAAGGAGCTGCGTCCGCTGGTGGACGAGTTCCATCGTCTCGAGGCCGCCGCCGCCGCGCTCGACGGCGTCGGAGGCGCATCGGGCGCGCCGGCCCGCGCCTCCCGCGGATCGCGCCGCACCGCCTCGGCGGCCGCCCCCTCCACAGGACCGCGGCGGCGCGGTCGCCCGCGCGGCAGCGGGACGCGCTCCAAGCAGGCCCTCGAGCTCGTGCGCACGCGGCCGGGCATCACCATCCCGGAGATCGCCGAGGCCATGGGCATTCAGCAGAACTACCTCTACCGCGTTCTGCCCGCGCTGCAGAAGGACGGGCTCGTGCGCAAGGAGGGCCGCGGCTGGCAGCCCCTCGAGGCGGCCTGAGCCGCAGCCTGAATTACCCTCAGAACCGCCTATCGGTTAAACAAGACCCAGCGCTCTGACGGCGTCGCGCTCCTCCTCGAGCTCCTTCACCGTCGCGTCGATCTTGGCCTGGGCGAAGTCCCCGACCTCCTGACCCTCGACGATCTCGAAGCCCCCGCCGCTGAAGCGCAGCGGGAATGACGACATCAGCCCTTCCGCGACGCCGTACTGGCCGGCTGAGCGAACGGCCATCGAGCGCAGCCCGTCGGCGCCGGCCACCCAGTCGCGCATGCAGTCGATGGCCGCGTTGGCCGCCGAGGCGGCCGACGATGCGCCGCGCGCGTCGATGATCTCGGCGCCGCGCTTGCCCACGCGCGGGATGTACTCGTTCTCGTACCAGTCCATGTCGACCTGGTCGGCCGCCTTCCGACCGTTGACCTTCGCGTTGAAGAGGTCGGGGAACATGGTCGGCGAATGGTTGCCCCAGACCACGAGGTCCTGGACCTCCTCGACGCCGACGCCGAGCTTCTGGGCCAGCTGGGCCACCGCGCGGTTCTCGTCCAGGCGCGTCATGGCGCCGAAGCGCTCGGCCGGGATGTCCGACGCGTTGCTCATCGCGATGAGGGCGTTGGTGTTGGCCGGGTTGCCGACCACCAGCACGCGGACGTCGTCGGCGGCGTGGTTGGAGAGCGCCTCGCCCTGGGGCTTGAAGATCGCCCCGTTGGCCTCGAGCAGGTCCGCGCGCTCCATGCCCTTCGAGCGCGGGCGCGCGCCGATCAGCAGCGCGACGTTCACGCCGTCGAAGGCCTGGTTGGGGTCGTCGGAGATCTCGATGTCGCTGAGCAGCGGGAAGGCACAGTCGAAGAGCTCGAGCGCGGTGCCCTCGGCGGCCTTGACGGCATCGGGGATCTCCAGCAGGCGCAGCTCGACCTTCTCGTCGGGACCGAGCAGCTGGCCGGAGGCGATGCGGAACAGGATCGCGTAGCCGATCTGGCCGGCGGCCCCTGTGACTACGACTCGGGTTGCCATCTAGGCGTTCATCTCCTTCTGAAGGTTCTCGTCGATCGCTCCCAGGAACTCCTGGGTGGTGAGCCAGTCCTGGTCGTCGCCCACCAGCAGGGCGAGGTCCTTGGTCATCTTTCCGCTCTCGACCGTCTCCACACACACGCGCTCCAGCGTGTCGGCGAAGTGCTCGACGTCGGGCGTCTCGTCCATGCGCCCGCGGTGGTGCAGCCCCCGCGTCCACGCGAAGATCGAGGCGATCGGGTTGGTCGAGGTCGGCTTGCCCTGCTGGTGCTGGCGGAAGTGGCGGGTGACGGTGCCGTGGGCCGCCTCGGCCTCGACGGTCTGCCCGTCGGGAGTCATGAGCACGCTGGTCATGAGGCCGAGCGAGCCGAAGCCCTGCGCCACGGTGTCGGACTGCACGTCGCCGTCGTAGTTCTTGCACGCCCACACGTAGCCGCCCTCCCACTTCAGCGCGGCGGCCACCATGTCGTCGATGAGGCGGTGCTCGTAGGTCAGCCCGGCGGCCTCGAAGTCGGCCTTGAACTCGCTGTCGAAGACCTCCTCGAAGAGGTCCTTGAAGCGCCCGTCGTAGCGCTTCATGATCGTGTTCTTGGTCGAGAGGTAGACCGGCAGGCCGCGGTCCAGGCCGTAGCGCATGGAGGCGCGGGCGAAGTCGCGGATCGAGTCGTCGAGGTTGTACATCGCCATCGCGACGCCGCCGCCGGGGAAGTCGTAGACGTTGAGCTCGGTGGGCTCGCTGCCGTTCTTGGGCGTGAAGGTCAGCGTCAGCGTGCCCTCGCCCGGGACGACGAGGTCGGTCGCCCGGTACTGATCGCCGAAGGCGTGGCGGCCGATGATGATCGGCTTCGTCCAGCCCGGCACGAGCCGCGGGATGTTCGAGATGACGATCGGCTCACGGAAGATGACCCCGCCGAGGATGTTGCGGATCGTCCCGTTGGGCGAGCGGTACATCTCCTTGAGGCCGAACTCCTCGACGCGCGCCTCGTCGGGAGTGATCGTCGCGCACTTCACGCCCACGCCGTGGCGCTTGATGGCGTTGGCCGCATCCACCGTCACCTGGTCGTCGGTGGCGTCGCGGCTCTCGATGCCCAGGTCGTAGTACTCGAGCTCGACGTCGAGGTAGGGCAGGATCAGCTGGTCCTTGATGAACTGCCAGATGATCCGGGTCATCTCGTCGCCGTCGAGCTCGACGACGGGGTTCTTGACTGCGATCTTCGCCATTGGTGTCTCCTGGAGGTGAGGCGCGCAGGCTAGTGAACGGCGCGCGGCGCCCGCCCTGCGCCGCTATCCTGAGCGTCGAAGGGAACTAGTCCCGACGGGTGACGTTCGTCAACACGGCCTCCGGGCCCGGCGTCACCGGCCATCGCGGCGGACCAAACCTTCTCCCCGGATCTGACGACCCAAGGAGAAGGCCGTGTCGCCCGCCGTCCCCATCGCCGCATCGTCGGCACCCTCGCTCGACCTCGATCCGTCCATCGCCACCTGGGGCGTCCTCGGCGCCCTCGTGGCCGGGATGCTCGCGATCGACCTGCTCGTCTTCGCCCGCGGCCACAGCCCGCGGATGCGCGAGGCGGCGGGCTGGTCGGTGATCTGGCTGGTCGTCGCCGTGGCGTTCGGCGTCGCCTTCTGGGCCTGGCAGGGCGCCGAGGCCGGGGGCCAGTTCTTCGCCGGCTACCTGCTCGAGCGCACGCTGTCGCTGGACAACGTCTTCGTCTTCGCGGTCATCCTCGGGTACTTCGCGGTGCCCGCCGCCGTGCAGCCCAAGGTGCTCTCCTGGGGCATCGCGCTCGCGCTCGTGCTGCGCCTGGTGCTCATCGTCGTCGGCGCGGCGCTGCTCGACACGTTCCACGTCACCTTCTACGTCTTCGGGGCCGTGCTGCTCTTCACCGCGTGGAAGCTCGTGCGCCGCGAGGGCCACGAGGTGGCACCGGAGCGCAACCGCGCCCTGCGCCTGCTCCCGCAGCGGCTGCGCGCCAGGCCGCTCGTCGTCGTCTTCGTCGTGGTGGCCACCACCGACCTCGTGTTCGCGATCGACTCGATCCCGGCGATCTTCGCCGTGACCTCCGAGCCGTTCGTGGTCTTCGCGGCCAACGCCTTCGCCGTGCTCGGGCTGCGCGCCCTGTACTTCCTGCTGGCCGGGATGATGGACCGCTTCGTCTATCTCTCCCACGGCCTGGCGCTCATCCTCGCCGTCATCGGGGCGAAGATGCTGCTGATCGACGTCTGGCACCCGCCGATCTGGCTGTCGCTGGGGATCATCGTCACCGTGCTCGCCGCGACCGTCGCGCTCTCGCTGCGCGCCGAGCCGCAGGGGAGCGCGGCGTGACGCGCCGCGCCCGGATCGCGGCGGCCTGCGGGCGGATCGTCGCGTCGTCGTGGTTCGACCCGCTGATGCTGTCGATCATCGCGGTCAACGCCGTGACGCTCGGGCTGGAGACCTACCCCTCCATCGACGCCTCGATCGGCGACCAGCTGCACCTGCTCAACGACGTCATCCTCGGGCTCTTCGTCGTCGAGCTGGCGGTGCGCATGGCCGCCCACGCCGATCGCCCGCGCGACTTCTTCCGCAGCGGCTGGAACGCCTTCGACTTCATGGTCATCGCGGCGAGCTTCGTGCCGGGCGTCCGGGAGAACGCCACGCTGCTGCGGCTCGTGCGGCTGCTGCGCATCGTGCGCGCGGTCCGGCTGCTGCCCGACCTGCGCGTGCTCACCGTCGCGGTCGGCCGGTCGGTCCCGGGCGTCGCGAGCCTGGCCGCGATCACCCTGCTGCTCGTCTACGTCTACGGGATGGTCGGCTGGGTCGTCTTCCACGACCACGACCCGGCCAACTTCGCGAACATCGGCCAGTCGATGGTGACGATGTTCGTCCTGCTGACGCTCGAGAACCTCCCGCTGTACATCGAGCGCGGCCAGGAGCTGTCGGACTTGACGCTGCTCTTCTACGTCTCCTACGTCCTGGTCGCCGCCTTCCTGATCTTCAACCTGTTCATCGGCATCGTCATCAACTCGATGGAGGAGGCGCGGGCGATCGAGCTGCACCGCGCCGAGCGCGCGCTGCTCGACGACGACACCGCCGGCGACGAGCGCGCGCATGCGGTGGTGCTCGAGGAGCGCCTGCGCGCGCTGCACGCCGCCGTCGACGAGCTCGAGCGGGAGGTTCGCGCAGGGACGGGCGCGGGTTAGGCTGGGACCGTGGACCGCCGGCCGCGCAGAGAGCGCAGACCGCGCTACGGGCTCGACCAGGGCGACGAGCCGTGGGCCTGGCCCTCGTGGCTGTGGTACCTGGCGCCCGCACCGCTGGTCGCCGTCGTCGTCGCGATGGTCGTCTTCGACAGCTTCGTCATCGTCGGCGCGGTGGTCCTGGCGGTCGTCGCGCTCGCGCCCTTCATCGGGCATGAGCTCGGCGAGTGGTAGGGCCGCGGACCGCTCGCGCGAAGCCGTGAACTGTGGTTCACTTCTTCGTCGATGCCCTACCGGCCCACCGAGCGCACCGAGGCCCGCCGCGTCGCCGCCCGAGAGCGCATCGTGCGCGCCGCGCACGCGCTGATCGCCCGCGGCGGCTACCGCGAGGCGCAGGTCGCAGCGGTGGCGGCCGGCGCCGGCGTGGCCACCGGCACCGTCTACCGCCACTTCCCGTCCAAGGCCGACCTCTTCGCCGAGGTCTTCCGGCGCGCCTCGCAGCGCGAGGTCGACGCCACGCGGGCGGCGGCCCAGGCCGCCGGGGGCACCGCCCGCCGGCAGCTCGCCGCCGCCGTCGAGACCTTCGCGCGGCGCGCCCTGCGCGGCCGCCGCCTGGCCTGGGCGCTGCTCGCCGAGCCGGTGGACCCGGCCGTCGAGGCCGAGCGCCTGGCCTTCCGCCGCGCGTACGCGGGCGGCTTCGAGGACGTCCTGCGCGCCGGCGTGGCCACGGGCGAGCTCGCGCCGCAGAACGTCGAGCTCACCGCCGCCGCCCTCGTCGGCGCCCTGGGCGAGGCGCTCGTCGGCCCCCTGTCGCCGGTCGGACGCGACGTGGACGCCGACGCGCTCGTGGCCGACCTCATCGCCTTCTGCCTGCGCTCCGTCACCGAGGAGGCCGTCTGATGCTCAGCACCCCCAACGCCACCCACGAGGTCGTCAACCAGGTCCCGCCGCTCGAGGGCCGCAACCTCTTCGACGATCACGCGGCGCTCCGCGAGGGCCTCGAGCGCGAGGGCGGCGGCTGGGCGGTCGATCGCCTCCGGGCCGCGGGCGCCTTCTGGGGCGGCGAGCCGATGCGCTGGGGCTTCGAGGCCAACGAGCACCCGCCGGTGCTGCACACGCACGACCGCTTCGGGCGGCGCCGAGACGAGGTCGAGTTCCACCCGGCGTGGCACGCGCTCATGCGCGCCGGGGTGCAGCACGAGCTCCACGCGCTGCCGTGGCGCACCGACCGGCCCGGCGCCCACGTCGCGCGGGCGGCCACCTACGTGTGCTCCGGCCAGGCCGAGGCGGGCTTCGGCTGCCCGATCACCATGACCTTCGCCGCCGTCCCCGCGCTGCGCACGCAGCCCGACCTCGCCGCCGAATGGGTCCCGCGCCTGACGGCCACCAGCTACGACCCCGAGCTGCGCGCGGGCAAGGCCAGCGCCCTGTGCGGGATGGCCATGACCGAGAAGCAGGGCGGCTCGGACGTGCGCGCCAACAGCACCCGGGCACTACCGGGCGACGACGGCTGGTGGGAGCTGACCGGGCACAAGTGGTTCTGCAGCGCCCCGATGTGCGACCTCTTCCTCGTCCTCGCGCAGACCGAGGACGGCGTCACCTGCTTCGCGCTGCCGCGCGTGCTCCCCGACGGCGCGCGCAACGAGGGCTTTCAGCTGCAGCGCCTCAAGGACAAGCTCGGCAACCGCTCGAACGCCTCCAGCGAGGTCGAGTTCCGCGGCGCCCTGGCCCGGATCGTGGGCGAGCCCGGCCGCGGCGTGCCGACGATCATCGAGATGGTCAACCACACGCGCCTGGACTGCGTCATCGGGACGGCGGCCGGCATGCGGGCGGCGGTGGCGAACGCGACCTGGCATGCCGCGCACCGCAGCGCCTTCGGCAGGCGCCTGGCCGAGCAGCCGCTGATGGTCAACGTGCTCGCCGACCTCGCCATCGAGTCGGAGGCGGCGACCGCCGTCGCCCTGCGCCTGGCGCGCGCCTACGACGAGGCGCCCGACGACGCGCACGCCGACGCCTTCAAGCGCCTGGCCACCGCGGTGGCCAAGTACCACGTGTGCAAGCGCGCGCCCGGCCATGCCTTCGAGGCGCTCGAGTGCCTGGGCGGCAACGGCTACGTCGAGGCCTCGGGGATGCCGCGCCTGTACCGCGAGGCCCCGCTGGCCTCGATCTGGGAGGGCTCGGGCAACGTCATGGCCCTCGACGTCCTGCGCGCGCTGTCGCGCAGCCCCGAGGCGCTCGACGCCTTCTTCGCCGAGATCGACGAGGCCTCGGGCGCCGATCCGCGCCTCGACGACTTCGCTGCGGCCACGCGCGCGCAGTTCACCGATCTCGAGGCGATCGAGCCGCGCGCCCGGCGCGTGGTCGAGCGCATGGCGCTGTGCCTGCAGGGCTCGCTGCTCGTGCGCCACGCGCCGGCGGCCGTGGCCGATGCCTTCTGCGCCGCGCGCCTGGCGGGCGACGCGGGCCTGAACTACGGCACGCTGCCGTCCGGCGTGGACGCCGCTTCCATCGTCGCGCGCCACAGGCCCCCGGTGTAGCGCTCCGGCGCCCTAGAGGGTGAAGCGCCCGACGAGGCCGTCGAGCTCGCGAGCGGTGCGCGACAGGTCCTGGGCGGAGGCCGCGATCTGCTGGGTCGAGGCGCTCGTCTCCTGCGCGGAGGCGGAGAGCTGCTGGACCGTGGCCGAGGACTGCTCGGCGACGCTCGCGACCTCGACGATGTCGTTGGTCACGTGGGCGGCCCCGTCGGCGATCTGCTCGACCGCGACCGACACCTCGCTCACGCGCTCGGAGACGACCTCGATGCTGGCGGCGATGCGGGTGAAGGCGTCGCGGGCCTCGGCGACCGTGCTGGCCCCGAGCTCGCCGCGCTCGGCGCCGGTCTCGACGATGATGACCGTGCGCTCGGTCTCGGAGCGGATCTCGTGGACGAGCTTGGCGATCGACTTCGCGGCGGCCTGCGACTCCTCGGCCAGCTTGCGGACCTCCTCGGCCACGACGGCGAACCCGCGGCCCTGCTCGCCGGCCCGCGCGGCCTCGATGGCCGCGTTGAGCGCCAACAGGTTGGTCTGCTCGGCGATGGCGGTGATGGTGTCCACGATCCCGCCGATGCGCTGGCTCTTGGAGCCCAGCTCGCGGATGGCCTGGCCGGCCTCGGCCGACGCTTCGCGGACCGCGGCCATGGCCTCGGTGGCGCGGGCGACCGTCTCGGTGCCGGCGCCGGCGGCGTCCCGGGCCTCGTTGGCGGCGCGCGAGGTCTCCTGCGCATCGTGGGCGGAGGCCGTGGTGGCGCCCGCCACCTGCTCGGTCCGCGCGCGGGCGGAGGTCACGGAGCGCACCTGGCGCTCGGTGCCGGCGGCGACGTCACCCAGCGCGCGGGCGATCTCCTCCACCGCGCGGCCGGTGTCGGCCGAAGATGCGGCGACGAGCTGCGAGGCGCCGGCCACGCTGGTGGCCGAGCGCGACATCTGGGTCACGGCGGCGCGCAGCTCGGCCACGAGGCCGGCGAAGGCCGCGCCCAGGCGGTCGCGCCCGGACCGCGGTGACACGTCGACGCTGAGGTCTCCGGCGGCCACGCGATCGGCGGCGCCGGCCAGGTCGCGCAGGTGGTCGACCATGGAGGACAGCGCGGCGGCGGTGCGCCCGACCTCGTCGCGGCCCTCGACGGCCAGCTCGTGGTCGACGTCGCCCTCGGCGAGGGCCTCGGCGGCGCGCGAGAGCGCCCGCAGCCGGCGCGTGAGGTGCCGGGCGAGCGTGAGCGCGAGCGCGAGCGCGACGAGCAGCGCGAGGGCGCCGATGGTGAGCGTCTCGCGCGTGGCGCCGGCCTTGGCCTGCGCGAAGCGCCTGTCGGCCGCGGTGCGCTCGCGGTTGGCGCGGTCGATATAGGTGCCGATGGCGGCGGTGACGCCGTCGGCCGCCTGGTCGACCGAGCCCGAGACCAGGCGGATGGCGCCGGTCTCGTCGCCGCGCGTGACGACCGCGAAGAGCTTGGCGTCCTCGTCCTCGAAGCGCTGGACGGCGGCGTCGATCGCGGCCATCGAGCTGGGATCCCGGGCCACTGCACGCAGGGCGTCCAGTCGCGCCTTGAAGACCTTGAGATCGCCCTCCTCGTCGGGGCGCTGAGCGCCGTTGGCGAGCACCATCTGCGTCTGGGCGAAGTGCGTGTCGGCGAAGGCGGTGTCCGCGTGCTGGGCGGCCACGATCCGCGGCACGACGCCGGTCGTCACCCGCTCGTGCGCGTTCTCCAGCGCGGCGATGTTGACCAGGGTGACCCCGATGATCGCGGCCGTGAGCGTGAGGATCGCGCCGAAGCAGAGGCCCAGCTTGATCGAAAGGCGCACGTTCGCGAGTCGGGGCATGCTCCGGGGGGACGGAAGACGCATGCCACGTGAGTCGGCGCTCAGCGCGCGAGCTTGAGGTCGCCTGCCACCATGTGGGTGCATGGGAACAGGGTCGATCCAGCTCGCGCGGGTCTTCGGGATCCGCATCGGGGCGAGCCCGAGCTGGTTCGTCGTCGCCCTGATCTTCATCGTCTGGCTCTCGACGGCCTACGACGACCAGTACGGCCAGACCACCGGCTACATCATGGCGGTGAGCTCCGTGGCCCTGTTCTTCCTGTCGCTCACGCTGCACGAGCTCGGCCACGCGTGGGTCGCGCGGCGCAACGGGATCGAGATCGCCGGGATCGACCTGTGGTTCTTCGGCGGCATCGCCAAGCTCAACCGCGACAGCGAGTCTCCGGGCGAGGAGTTCCGCGTCAGCGCGGCCGGCCCTGCGGTGACGCTGCTCATCGTGATCGTCTCCTGCGTGGTGGGCCTGCTCGTCGGCGGGAGCTCGGACTTCGGCGACGCCCTGATCCTGCGCGACCACCCGGGGGCCGCGCTGGCCGTGCTGGGCTGGCTGGCGCTGGTCAACGCCGGGCTCTTCGTCTTCAACCTGATTCCGGCCTTCCCGCTCGACGGCGGGCGCATCGCGCGCGCGATCGCGTGGAAGGTCACCGGCGACCGCAACCGAGGGCTGCGGATCTCGGCGCGCCTCGGGCAGGCCTTCTCCTACATCCTCATGGGACTGGGCATCTTCCTGCTCGTCCGAGGCGACGCCGGCAGCGGGATCTGGTGGATCCTCATGGGCTGGTTCCTGGGCCAGTCCGCCACGGGGGCGGTCGTCTCGAGCCACTTCTCCGAGCGCCTTGAGGGTGTGACGGTGGCCGACGTCATGGACACCCAGCCGGTCTGGGTCCCCGGCGACACCACGGTGCTGCAGGCCCAGGACGAGTTCTTCCTGCGCTACCGCTGGCCGTGGTTCCCGGTCGCCGACCCGATCTCGGGGCGCTTCCTCGGGCTGCTGCACGAGGCACGCGTCGACGGCGCGGTGCGCGAGGGCCAGCCGACGCTGCACGTCGCCGACGTGCTCGACGCGCACGCCGACGAGGCCTTCCGCGTGCACGACGACACCCCGATCGAGCAGCTCCTCGCCTCGGAGGGCCTGCGCTCCCTCGGCGCGCTGATGGTCATCGACAGCGACGAGCGCCTGCGCGGCGTCGTCACGCTCGAGCAGGTCCGGCGGGCGCTCTCCTCGGCCACGCCGGGCCGCGCGGCCTGAGGATCGCTGATCCGCGGCCGGCGTCAGGTAAGCGCGCCACGATGGCGGCGCTCGTCGTGCCGGCCTTGTGGACGGCTGACGGGGTCGCGGCCTGAACGGCATCACCGAGGAGAGGGCGGTCTGCGGATGCCGCGGGATCCGCGGGCGCGGGTGGCGTGGGTCGAACGTCGGTCTTCCCACGTCAGGACGGGGGAGGACCGACGTTCGACGCGCAGGCCGGAGTGGCGTGGGTCGAACGTCGGTTTTCCCACGTCAGGACGGGGGAGGACCGACGTTCGACGCGGAGGCGGGGGTGGCGTGGGCAGCTGCGGCACGGGCCCGCGCGAACGCAACAAGTCTCCGCGAAGGCTCACATCCCTCCATGCCCGGCCGCGAAGCGCCGCCAAACTCAGGCGGAGACCGCCGCCGTGCGCGCCGCGGCGCCATCGGGGAACCCCGACACATACACTCCAACGAGCATGCCTGCACACGACGTTCTCATCATCGGCGCGGGTCTCGCTGGGCAGCGCGCGGCGTTGGCCGCCGCGGACGCCGGGGCGTCGGTGGCGCTGTTGAGCAAGGTCCATCCGGTGCGCTCGCACTCCGTGGCGGCCGCCGGCGGCATCAACGCGGCCATCAACCCGGCCGACGATTGGCGCTCGCACGCCTTCGACACGGTGAAGGGCTCGGACTTCCTCGGCGACCAGGATGCCATCGAGATCATGTGCAGCGAGGCGCCCGGCGAGGTCATGCACCTCGAGCACATCGGGGTGACCTTCCACCGCAACGAGAGCGGCGAGCTGGACCTGCGCGCGTTCGGCGGCGCCTCGATGAACCGCACGGCCTACGTGGCGGACATCACCGGTCAGGCGATGCTCCACGTGCTCTACGAGCAGATCCTCAAGTACAGCGATCGCATCGACCGCTACGAGGAGTGGTTCGTCACCTCGCTCATCCTCGACGACGACGGGACCTGCGTCGGCGTGGTGGCGCGCGACATCCGCTCCGGGGGGATGGAGACCTTCGCGGCCAAGAACGTGATCCTCGCCTCCGGCGGCGCGGGCCAGTGCTACCGGCCGACGACGAACGCGCTCATCTGCACGGGGGACGGCATCGCGCAGGCCTACCGGGCCGGCGCGCCGCTGATGGACATGGAGATGATCCAGTACCACCCCACGACGCTGGCCGAGAACGGCTTTCTCATCACCGAGGGCGCCCGCGGCGAGGGTGCGCACCTGCTCAACGCCGACGGCGAGCGCTTCATGGAGAAGTACGCGCCCAACAAGATGGAGCTCGCCTCGCGCGACGTCGTCTCGCGCGCCGAGCAGACCGAGATCAACGAGGGCCGCGGCGTGGGCGAGGGCGGCGGCGGCATCTTCCTCGACATCACCGTGGTCCCGCGCAAGCGCACGCTCGAGGCGCTGCGCGAGATCGTCAACATCGGCCGCGACTTCGCCGGTACGGACATCACGCGCGAGCCGATCGAGATCCGTCCCGGCCAGCACTACATCATGGGCGGGGTCAAGACCGACATCAACGGCGCCACGCCGATCCCGGGCCTCTACGCCGCCGGCGAGGTGGCCTGCGTCTCGGTCCACGGCGGCAATCGCCTGGGCGCGAACTCGCTGCTGGACACGCTGATCTTCGGCCGGCGCTCGGGCGAGCACGCCGCCGCCCGCGCCGGCGGGATGGGCATGCCCCAGGTCGGCGACGATCAGATGCGCCGCGACGCCGCCGACATCGACGCGATCATCGCCCGCGAGCGCACCGGCCGCCGGGTCTCGGAGATCAAGGAGGAGCTGGGCACCGAGATGAACCGCAACGTCGCCGTCTTCCGCGACGAGACGGGCCTGCGCCACGCCCACGAGGTCGTGCGCCGTCTCAAGGAGGAGGCCCGGACGGCCTACATCGACGACCGCGGCACCGTCTTCAACCAGGACGTGCTCGGGGCCATCGAGCTCGGCTTCATGCTCGACACCGCCGAGGCGACGGTCGTCGCGGCCATCGAGCGCAAGGAGTCGCGCGGGGCGCAGTTCCGCACCGACTACCCCGAGCGCAACGACGACGTGTGGCTCAAGCACATCGACATCGGGCGCAACGGGGACGACGTCCCCGAGGTGTCCTACTCCCCCGTGACGATCACCCAGTGGCAGCCGGAAGAGAGGAAGTACTAGTGGCCGAAGCCCACAAGCCGCCCCAGGACTTCACGCTGCGCCTGCGCCGCTTCGATCCCGAGTCGGGCGAGGCGCCGTACTGGGACGAGCACACGATCCAGCTCGGGCCGCACCGCTCGGTCCTCGAGGGGATCCTGCAGGCCAGGGCGCGCTTCGACGGCTCCATCGGCATCCGCTGCTCGTGCCGGGCCGCCATCTGCGGCTCGTGCGGCGTGCGCATCAACGGCCAGCCCGGCCTGGCCTGCCACACCCATCTCGACACGGCGCTGGCCTCGTCGCGCGACGGCGTCATCGAGGTCGAGCCGATGGGCAACATGCCCGTCATCAAGGACCTCATCGTGGACATGGACGCCGTCCACTGGAAGAAGGTCCAGCGCGTCACCCCGTGGCTCATCAACAAGCAGCCGGTCCCCGAGCGCGAGTACATCGTCCCGCGCGAGTCGATGATCGACGTGACGCAGTCGATGGCGTGCATCCAGTGCGGCGCGTGCGTGAGCGACTGCCTGTCGATGGAGGTCGACCCGCTCTTCATCGGCCCGGCCGCGCTGGCCAAGGCCTACCGCTTCGTCGGCGATCCGCGCGACGCCCAGCAGTTCGAGCGCCTCAAGGACCTGGCCGAGGACCCGCACGGGATCTACGACTGCACCCACTGCTTCAAGTGCATCGAGGCGTGCCCGAAGGGCGTCGCCCCGATGAGCCAGATCATGCGCCTGCGCCGGCGCGCCGGCAGCGACCATCACATCTCCGACCGCAACAACGGCGAACGCCACGAGGCGGCCTTCGTGACCCTGGTCAAGGACCACGGTCTGCTGTGGGAGGCCGAGCTGCTGCCCCGCTCCTACGGCGGCAACTCGTTCTTCGGGAAGTTCGCGCCGCCCGCGGCCCTCGAGCTGGTCGACTCGCTGCCCGTCATCACCAAGGCGCTGCTGCGGCGCAAGGTCACCCCGGCCGGCGCCCTGAAGCCCCACAAGATCCCCAAGGACGACCTCAAGCAGGTCCGCCGTATCTACGACACGGTCGAGGGGCGCGACGAGCGCCTCGAGCTCAACCTCTACATCACCGGCTACGACGAGGAGGAGGAGGGCGCCGAGGAGCCACAGCGCGTCGGCGTCAGCGCCGAGGACGGCATGCCCTCGGCGCCGGGCGGCTCGCCGGCGGGCGACGGGAGCGGGGCATGAGAGTCGCCTACTGGCCCGGGTGCGTGAGCCGTGGCTTCACCCCGGAGCTGCACGGCTCGATGGCCAAGGTCGCGCCGCTGCTCGACATCGAGCTCGTGGAGCTCGACCGCGCCTGCTGCACCGGCGCCGGCGTGATCGCCGAGCACAACCAGGAGCTGGCCGACACCCTCAACGCGCGCACCTTCGCCCTGGCCCAGCGCGTCGACGGCGCCGAGCTGATGATGAACATCTGCTCGACCTGCCAGGGGGCGCAGAGCGAGTGCCAGGAGCGCCTCGATGCCAACGCGGATTACCGCGCACACGTCAACGAGACGCTGTCGGCCGAGGGCCTGACCTATGAGCAGGGCATCACCAACAAGAACTTCCTGTGGCTGCTGGTCGAGGAGATCGGCCTCGACGAGCTGCGCTCACGGGTGCGGCGCCCGCTGACCGACCTGCGGGTCGGGCCGTTCTACGGCTGCTACATCGTGCGCCCGGTTGACCGCCTGGGCATCGACGCCGTCGAGCAGCCGCGGGACACCTACCTGGCTCAGGTCATCGAGGCGCTCGGCGGCACGGTCATCGAGTACGCCGGCTCGCACAAGTGCTGCGGCTTTCCCATCATCACGATGAACAAGGAGGCCTCGCTCAAGCAGGCCGGCCGCCATCTCGGCGACGCCGTCGACGCCGACGCCGACTGCCTGGTGACGCCGTGCCCGCTGTGCCACCTCAACCTCGACCTCCAGCAGCCGCTGGCCGAGCGCACGATGGGCCGCGCGCTCAACATGCCGGTCCTGCACCTCCCCCAGCTCGTCGGCCTCGCCCTCGGCCTCGAGCCCAAGGAGCTGGGCTTCCAGCGCCACGTGGTCAAGCCGTCGAGCGTGATCGACTGGACGACGTCGGTGGTGGCCGGCGTCGAGGCGCCCGCCTAGCCCGTAACGCCCACGGCGCGCCGTTAGGGTGACGCCGTGAAGGAGGGCTTTGAGCGGCTCGACCGGTGGGTGCCGGGGCTGGTGCTGGCGCGGCGCCTGCGAGGTCGGGCGCTGCGGCGCGACGTGGTCGCGGGGGCCGTCCTCGCCGCCCTGCTCGTCCCGCAGGGGATGGCCTACGCCGAGCTGGCCGGCGTGCCGCCGGTCACCGGCCTGTACGCGACCCTCGTGCCGCTCGTCGTGTACTTCCTGCTGGGCCCGTCGCCGATTCTCGTGCTGGGCCCGGACTCCGCCGTCGCCCCGCTCGTCGCCGCCGCGATCGTCCCCCTCGCCGCGCCCGGCGACGCGGACCAGCGGATCGCCCTCGCCGGCCTGCTCGCCATGCTCGTCGGCGCCATCATGTTCGCCGGCGGCGTGGCGCACTTCGGCTTCGTCACCGAGCTGCTGTCGCTGCCGGTGCGTCTCGGCTATCTCATGGGCATCGCCGCGACGGTCATCGTCGAGCAGCTCCCCAAGCTCTTCGGGTTCTCGGTCGACGCGGAGAGCTTCGTGCGCGGCGCGATCGACTTCGTCTCCGGCCTCGACGAGACCAACGCGACCGCGCTGGCCCTCGGCGCCGGGTCGCTCGTGCTCATGCTCGCCCTCCGGCGCTTCGCGCCCCGGGTGCCGGGCGTCTTCATCGCGGTCGTCGGGGCGACGGCGATCGTCGCCGCGCTCGGGCTCGACGATCGCGTCGCGGTGGTCGGCTCGGTCCCCGCCGGGCTCCCCGACATCGGCCTGCCCGACGTCTCGTTCGACGATCTCAAGACGCTGATTCCCGCCGCGGTGGGGATCGCCTTCGTCGCCTTCGCCGATACGAGCGTGCTGTCGCGCAGCTACGCGGGGCGCCTCCACGTCGATGTCGACCAGAACCGCGAGCTCGGCGTCCTCGGGGTCGCCAACGTCGCCGCGGGTTTCGCCCAGGGGTTCCCGATCTCCTCGAGCAGCTCGCGCACCGCGGTCGCCGAGGACGTCGGCGCGAAGAGCCAGTTCGCGGGGCTCGCCGGCGCGGCCGTCCTCGCCCTGCTGCTGATCTTCGGCACCGGCCTGCTCCACGACCTCCCCACCGCGACGCTCGCCGCGATCGTGATCGTCGCCGTCCTGGGCTTCATCGACATCGCCGGCGCCCGGCGGCTGCTGCGGTGGCGGCGCTCGGAGTTCGTCCTGGCGATCGCGGCGTTCGTCGGCGTCGCCGTGCTGGGCGTGCTGTGGGGCGTCGGCATCGCCATCGCGCTGTCACTGCTGCACTTCATCCGCCGGGCGTGGCGCCCCCACGACGCCGTGCTCGGGCGCGTCGACGACCTCAAGGGCTACCACGACACCGAGCGCCACCCCGAGGCCCGCCTGATCCCGGGGCTGGTCCTGTATCGCTTCGACGCGCCGATCTTCTTCGCCAACGCTGAGCTGTTCCGTGAGCACGTCGCCGCCCTGGCGCGCGCCGACGACGTCCGGTGGATCGTCGTGGCCGCCGAACCGGTGACCGACGTCGATGTCACCGGCGGCGAGACGCTCGCGGCCCTCAACGAGGAGCTCCGGGCGGCCGGGGTGGCGCTCGCCTTCGCCGAGCTCAAGGATCCCGTCCGCGAGCGGCTGCGCCGCTACGGCATCGAGGACGCCATCGGCGCCGACCGCTTCTTCCCGACCCTGGGGGTGGCCGTCGCCGCGTACCTCGGCGAGACGGGCGTCGACTGGCAGGACTGGGAGCAGCGCCCTCCTAGGGGTCCAGCTCGCCCGTCAGGACGCTGAACACCGCGTTCTGGGGGTCGCGCAGGACGGCCAGCCGCCCGCCGTTGGGGACGTCCATCGGGCCCATGACCGTGTCGCCGCCCAGTTCGCGGGCGCGCGCGACGGTCGCCTCGACGTCCTCGACCGCGAAGTAGAGGTTCCAGGCGGGGTGGCTGCCCGGCGGCATGGGCATCATTCCGCCGTTGCGGTTGGCGCCGTTGGCGATCGACCAGTACTGGCCGGGAGCGATCTCCTGGATGTCCCAGCCGAAGAGCTCGCCGTAGAAGGCGCTCGAGCCGGCCACGTCGGGGGAGATGAGGTCGTTCCAGGCCAGGGCCCCGGGGGCGTTGACCAGTCCGGCGCCGATGTTGTCCTTCGGCTCCCAGACCGACAGGATCGCGCCCTGCGGGTCCTGGATGACGGCCATCCGGCCGGCGTCGAAGACGTCGAACGGGGGCGCGATGATGGTCGCGCCCAGCTCGCGCGCGCGGTCCGCGCTCGCGTCGGCGCTCTCGACGGTGACGTAGCAGTTCCAGTGCGCCGGCATGTCGTCGCCCTGCACGCCGCCGATCGCGGCGACCGACTGGCCCTGGAGCTTCGCCATCGCATACGTGGCGCCGTCGCCGATCGGGATCTCGTCGTACTCCCAGCCGAGGAGGCCGGCGTAGAAGGACTTCGCGGCGTCCTGGTCGGTGGTCTGCAGGTCGACCCAGCTGAACGTGCCGGGTGCGTAGCTCGTGCGTTCGCCCATGCGGCGACGCTACCAAGGGCCGCCTAAGCCGGACGTGAAGATCAGGCGGCGGCGCGGACGAGCCCGCGCGCGTGCAGCAGCTCGGCGATCTGGACGGTGTTGAGCGCAGCGCCCTTGAGCAGGTTGTCGCCCACCACGAAGAAGTTGAGGCTGTGGTCGTCGTAGAGGTCCGCGCGCACGCGCCCGACGGCGACCTCGTCGCGCCCCGCCCACTCCAGCGGCGTGGGGATGTCGTCGAGCTCGAGGTTGGGGAAGGCGCCCAGCGCCCGCATCGCCTCGTCGAGGTCGACGGGGCGCTCGAAGGTCGCGCGGACCTCGATGGCATGGCCGACCATGACCGGGACCCGCACGCACGTCGGCGCCACGTTGAGCCCCGGGAGGCCGAGGATCTTGCGCGACTCGTTGCGCAGCTTCATCTCCTCGTCGCTGTAGCCGCCCTCGACCTGCGACCCCAGCCACGGCACGACGTTGAAGGCCAGCGCCTTGGCGTGCACCTTCGCCTCGACCGACGAGGCGGCGGTCGCGCCGTCGTTGACGAGGTCGTGCCCGCGCACGGTGTCGACCTGGGCATGGAGCTCGTCCATGCCCTTCTGCCCCGCGCCGCCGGCGGCCTGGAAGGACGTGCAGACCATCGTCGTCAGCCCGAAGGCGTCGTGCAGCGCCTTGGCCGGGAGCATGACCGCCATCGTCGTGCAGTTCGGGTTGGCCACGATGCCCTTGCCGATGTGCTCCAGCGCGTCGGGGTTGACCTCCGAGACCACGAGCGGGACCTCGGGGTCCATGCGCCAGGCCGACGAGTTGTCGACCACGAGGGCCCCGGCGGCCGCGAAGCGCGGCGACCACTCGCGCGACGTCGCACCGCCGGCGCTGAACAGCGCCACGTCGAAGCCCTGGATCGTCTCCTCGGCCAGCGGCTGGACGACCATGTCGCCGAGCTGGCGGCCGGCCGAGCGCGCGGAGGCGAAGGGCACGATCTCGGATGCCAACCCACCCACCCAGCCGCGGCGCTCGAGGAGCTTCAGCATCAGCGTGCCGACGGCGCCCGTGGCGCCCACCACGGCGACCCTCATGACGCGAACTCCCCGAAGGGCTGCTCGGGGCGGATGGTGCCCTCGCCCGAGAGCTCGAAGGCGCCGTGCAGCGCCTTGACGGCGTCGGGGACGCGGTCGCCCGGGACGACGCAGGAGATCCGGATCGGGGAGGTCGAGATCATCATGATGTTGATGCCGTTGTCGCCGAGCGTCGTGAAGACCTTGGCCGCGACGCCGGGGTGCGTCTTCATTCCGGCCCCGACGATCGAGACCTTCCCCATCGACTCGTCGGTGGCGACGGTCATGCCGAGCTCGGAGGCAATCGGATCGAGCGCCGTGCGCGCCGCGAGGATGTCGTCGCGCGGGATCGTGAAGGACATGTCCGCGCGCAGGCCCTCGGTCTCGGGCTCGCCCTGGATGATCATGTCGATGTTGACGTTGGCCAGGGCCAGCGCGGTGGTCACGCGCCCCGCGACGCCGGGCGTGTCCGGCACGCCCATGAGCGTGACGCGGGCCTCGCCGAGCGAGTGGGTGACAGCGGTGATGAGTGGCTGCTCCATGGTGTCCTCTTCCGACACGACAACGGTACCGGGCGCGTCATCGAAGCTCGATCGGCAGTGGATGCGCACGCCGTGGTTGCGGGCGTACTCCACCGAGCGCAGCTGCAGGACGCCAGCGCCCGAGGCCGACATCTCGAGCATCTCCTCGAAGGAGAGGACCGGCAGCTTGCGCGCGTTGGGGACCAGCCGGGGGTCGGCCGAGAAGACGCCCGGCACGTCGGTGTAGATCTCGCACACCTCGGCGCCGACCGCGGCCGCGAGGGCGACGGCCGTCGTGTCGGAGCCACCGCGGCCCAGGGTCGTCACGTCGCGCGCGGTGCTCACGCCCTGAAAGCCGGCCACGAGGACGATCGAGTCCGCGTCGAGGGCGGCGAAGATGCGGTCGGCGCGCACGTCGAGGATGCGCGCCTTGGTGTGCGACGTGTCGGTCACGATCCCGGCCTGCGACCCGGTCAGCGAGATGGCGCGGTGGCCCAGATCGTTGATGGCCATCGCGCACAGGGCGCAGGACACGCGCTCGCCGGTGGACAGCAGCATGTCCATCTCGCGCGGGTCGGGGGTCGGCGAGACCTCGTGGGCGTCGGCGATCAGGCGGTCGGTCTCCTTGCCGCGAGCGCTGAGGACGGCCACGACGCGGTGCCCCGCCTCGCGCTTGGCGACGATGCGCTGGGCGGCGCGCTTGAGGCGCTCGGCGTCGGCCACCGAGGTGCCTCCGAACTTCATGACGACGGTTGCGCTGTCCATGGCGAGGGCCGAAGGATAAGAGGCGTCCGCCCCCGGGTAGGGCACGCCCATGCGCCGCCTGCTCCTTCCCGTCCTGGCCGCCGCCCTCGTGGCCGCCCCGGCCGCCGCCCACCAGACGCCCACCCCCACCAGGCAGCCGACGGCCGTCGGCATCGGTGGCGGGGCCGCGAGCGTCGATCCGCAGGCCACGCAGGCCGCCATCGAGGCGCTGCGCCGCGGCGGGAACGCCGTCGACGCCGCGATCGCCGCCTCCGGCGTGCTCGGCGTCGTCGAGCCGTATTCGTGCGGCATCGGCGGCGGCGGCTTCCTGACCGTCTACACCGCCCGCGACGGCCAGGTCCACACCATCGACGCGCGCGAGACCGCCCCGGCGGCCATGAACGACCAGTCCTTCGTCGGCCTGCAGAGCTTCGAGGACCAGCGCGTCAGCGGCATGAGCGTCGGCGTTCCCGGCACCCTGCGCGCCTGGCAGAAGGCGCTGGACGAATACGGGACCTGGCCGCTGAGCCGCGCGCTGCAGCCCGGCATCGCCGCCGCGCGCCACGGCTTCACCGTCGACCAGACCTTCTACAACCAGACCGACGAGGCCAAGGCGATCTTCGCGGACTTCCCGGCCACGGCGGCGCTGTACCTCGATCCCGACGGCTCGCCGCGCGACGTCGGGACCGTCATCCGCAACCCCGACCTGGCGCGCACCTACGCGCGCATCGCCCGCCAGGGCCCCGACGCCCTGTACTCGGGGCCGATCGGGCAGGCGATCGTCGACACCGTCCAGCACCCGCCGCTGCGCCCCGGCTCCACGCGGTCGGTCCGGCCCGGGGTCATGCAGCTCAGCGACCTCGCCGCCTACAGGGCGCCGGACCGCGACCCGACGCACGTCGGCTACCGCGGGCTGGACGTCTACGGCATGGCGCCGCCCTCCTCCGGCGGCTCCACGGTCGGCGAGATCCTCAACATCCTCGAGGGCTATCCGGACCTCGGCACGATGCCGCGCGAGCGCGCGCTGCACCTCTACCTCGAGGCCTCGCGCCTGGCCTACGCCGACCGCGGCGCCTTCGTGGCCGACCCGGGCTACGTGAGCGTCCCGCTGGCGCAGCTGCTCTCCGACCAGTTCGCCGCGCAGCGCCGGGCCAAGATCACCGAGACCGCGGCGACCTCCCCCGTCCCGCCCGGTGACCCGAGCGCCGTCACGGACACGAGCGCATCGACCACGCGCGTGGGCTCGACGACCAACCTGACGGTCACCGACCGCTGGGGCAACGTCGTCGACTACACCTTCACCATCGAGCAGACGGGCGGCAACGGCATGGTCCTGCCCGGCTACGGCTTCCTGCTCAACAACGAGCTCACCGACTTCAACCTGACCACGAGCACCGATCCGGCCGTGCCCGGCGGAGTCAGCACGGGCGCGAACAAGGTCCAGGGCGGCAAGCGCCCGCGCTCGTCGATCGCACCCACCATCGTCCTGCGCCACGGCCGGCCCTTCCTGGCGCTGGGCTCGCCCGGCGGCGCCTCGATCATCACGACGGTGACGCAGATCCTCCTCAACCGCCTGGACTTCGGCATGACGCTGCCCGACGCCGTGGCCGCCCCGCGCCTGAGCCAGCGCAACACGGCGACGACGCAGACCGAGGCGTCGTTCCTGGGCACCCCGGAGGCCACCGCGCTGCAGGCCCGCGGCCATGCCTTCGCGGTCAACACCGGGACCGGGGCGGAGATCGGCGCTGCCACCGCGATCGAGTTCCTGCCCCACGGGGTCGTGCAGGTGGCAGCCGAGCCGGTGCGCCGCGGCGGCGGCAGCGCCGCGGTCGTGTGGTCGGGCGGCCACCGGCCCCACGGGCGCGACGGCCACGGCGGGCGCCACCGGAGGCACGCGCCGCACGACGTCAGGAAGCAGGGCGCGCGCCGCTAGCCCAGCGCGGCCGCAAAGCGCGCGCCCAGCCCCGCGAGCCGCTCGGGCGGCTCGTTGGCGAAGACGACGCGAACATGCTGCGGGCCGTTGGCGGGCCCCCAGCCGTCCATCGGGGTCGCCGCCACCCGCCCGCGCTCCAGGAGCGCGCCTGCGGCCTCGCGCGCCGTGAGCCCGCGCGGCGACACGTCGACCAGCAGCGACCAGCCGCCCGCCGCGGGGATCACGTCGTAGTCCGCCAGCTCGGCGACCACGGCGTCGCGGCGGCGCTGCCACTCGGCGACGGCGGCGGCCACGTCGGCATCCGGCGTGCGCAGGGCGACGACCGCGGCCGGCTGGGTCAGGCTCACCGGCGTGACGACGTTGAACAGGTGGGCGCGCGTGACGTCGGCCATCACCGCGCGCGGGCCGGCCACCCACCCCACGCGCCAGCCGATCATCCGCCACTCCTTGGACACCGAGCCGACCGTGATCACGTGGTCGGCCATGCCGTCGAGGGTCGCCGGATGGGTCACGGGGTGTCCGTCGAAGACGATCCGCTCCATTGCGGCGTTGTAGATCAGCCAGCACCCGCGCCTGCGGCAGAGGCCCGCGATCGCCTCCCACTCGGCGGCGTCGAGCACCGCGCCCGAGGGCATCGATGGGTTCATCACGAACAGCGCTCGGGTGCGGTGGCCCGCCGCAGCCTCCAGGGCCTCCAGATCCAGGCGCCAGGCACCTTCGCTCGGGCGCCAGGGCACGAAGACCGGCGTCGCGCCCGCCATCCGCACTCGGCTGACCATGCCCACGTAGGTCGGGTCGGTGACGATCACCTCGTCGCCCTCCTGCACGGTGGCCAGCAGCGCGTCGAACAGCCCTTCGGTCCCGCCGCAGGTCACGACGACGTCGCGCTCGGGGTCGTAGGCGATGCCGGTCTGGCGCTCCAGCCGATCGGCGATCGCAACGCGCAGCTCGGCCAGGCCGTTGAAGGGCAGGTAGGAGTTGGCGGCGTCGAGCCCGACGCTCGCTCGCGTCGCCTCGAGCACCGCGGCCGGCGGCGGTACGTCGGTGTCGAGGTTCTCCAGGCGCAGCACCTCGGGGTCGGCGCCGGCGGCGCGCGCCGCGGCGTCGACGCCGAGGTCCGGGAGGCCGGCCAGCCGCCGCGGTCGATGCGTCAGCGAAGCAGTCATGGCTGTCTGGCAAAATAGACAGGATGGACGAGCCCGTCAATGCCCTCGCCGCCAACCTGCGGCGCCTGCGCGCAGAGCGCGGGTGGTCGACCGTGGCGCTGGCGCGGGAGTCCGGCGTGGCGCGCGCGACGCTGGCCCAGCTCGAGGCGGGCCGCGGCAACCCCACGCTCGAGACGCTGTACGCCCTGGCCAACACCCTCGAGGTCGCGCTGGCAGACGTCATCGCCGCACCGGTCGCCGCGGACGTCGAGGTGGTGCGCTCCGCCGACGGCCCGCGCGTGAGCGGCGCGGCGGTGCGGGCCCGGCTGGTGGCGCGCCTGTCGGGCCGCGCCTCGGTCGAGCTCTACGACCTGTCGCTGCGGGCCGGGCGGCGCCAGGTGTCGGCGGCGCACCCCGCGGGCGTCGTCGAGCACCTGCTCGTCCATGCGGGCCGCGCGCGCGTCGGGCCGCAGAGCGCGCCGGTCGAGCTCGGCGCGGGCGACTACGCGCGCTATCCGGGCAGCGTCCCGCACGTCTACGAGGCGCTCGAGCCGGGCCTGAACGCGACCCTGCTGATCGAGTCGCCCTAGAGCGCGCGGCGCCCGACGAGGGCCTTGCCCAGCGTGACCTCGTCGGCGTACTCGAGGTCGGCGCCCACGGGCAGCCCCGAGGCCAGGCGCGTGACCGCGACGCCGGGCGCGCTCTCGCGCAGCGCCGCGGCGATGTGCAGCGCGGTCGCCTCGCCCGTGGTCGTCGAGTTGGTGGCCAGCACGACCTCGCTGATCGAGCCGTCGCGCACGCGCGCGTAGAGCTCGGCGATCTTCAGGTTCTCGGGGTCGATGCCGTCGATCGGCGACAGCGCGCCGCCGAGGACGTGATAGCGGCCGCGGTACTCGTGCGTGCGCTCGATGGGGATGACGTCGCCGGGCTCCTCGACGACGCAGATCAGGCTGGCGTCGCGGCGCTCGTCCTGGCAGATGCCGCAGCGCGGCTCGTCGGCCAGGTTGAAGCAGACCTCGCACAGGCCGATGCGCTCCTTGACCTCGCGGATCGCATCGGCCAGCGCGTTGGCCTCCTCGGCGTCGCTGCGCAGGATGTAGAAGGCCAGGCGCTGAGCGGTGCGCTGGCCGATGCCGGGCAGCTTGCCCAGCTCGGTGATGAGGCGTTGGACGGGGGGCGGATACAAGCGCTAGAAGCCCGGCAGGCCCAGCGAGCCCAGGTCCATGCCGCCCGTCAGGCCGCCGAGCCGGCTCTGCTGCAGCTCCTGGGCGGCGCGCAGCGCCTCGTTCGTGGCGGCGAGGACCATGTCCTGCAGGAGCTCGGGGTCATCGGGGTCGATCGCCTCGGGCGCAATGGTGATTGCCTTGATCACGAGGTCGCCGGAGACCTTGACGGTGACCATGCCCCCGCCGGCCGAGGCCTCGACCTCCTCGTTCTTGAGCTGCTCCTGAGCGGCCACCATGTCCGCCTGCATCTTCTGGACCTGCTTGAGCATCTGCTGCATGTTCGGCGGTTGCGGCATCAGTTCGGCCCTCCGGGCTCGTCGGGTTGCGGATCGTCGGGGACGATCTCCTCGGCGTCGAACTCCGTCTTGAAGCGTGCCACGAGCTCGTCCTCCGAAGGCGGCTCAACGGCGGCGTGCTCCTCCAGCTCGCGCAGCTCGAAGACCACGCGCAGCGAGCTGCCGGCCAGGCCGCGCAGCGCGTCGTCGACCGTGGCGCGGTGCTCGCGGCCGTCGGCCATCTTGCGGTTGAAGGTGTCGTGCTCGGCGAAGGCCACCACCACCTCGCTGCCGCGCACCTCGACGGGATGCGCCTCGGCCAGGCAGGCGGCGAGCAGCCCGTTGTCGGCCCGGACCGCGTCGAGGACGGCGGGCCACAGGGTGCGAACGGCGTCGAGGTCGGGCTCGGCGAGGGCGGTCGCGCTCGGCGTGGGCCGGGGTGCGGGCTCGGGCGCGCTCTCCGATGCTTCGCCCGGTGCGCCGCCGAGCGCTTCGCCCGGCGCGCTCGCCGTCGCTCCGCCCGATGCATCGCCCGGCGCGCTCGCCGGCGCTTGGCCCGGCGCGCTCGCCGTCGCTTCGCCTGACGCGTGCTCGGGTCCGCTCCCCGTCGCTCCGCCTCGCGCCTGCTCGGGTGCGGTCCCCGGCGCTCGGCCCGGCACGCTCGCCGTCGCTTCGCCTCGCTGCTCGGGCGCGCTCCCCGTTGCTTCGCCCGGCGCATGCTCGGCTCCCGGCGCGGTGGATGGCGGCGAGGGAGGGGTGGGTGCCGGCGCGTCCGGTGGGGCGTCGGCGCCACGCGGCTCGGGCTCCTTCGGCACGGCGCGCAGCGGCTGCACGGGCGCGCCCGCGCCGCTCAGCGCGGCCTCCAGGCGCTCGACGCGCGCCATCAGGGCGCGTGCGGCGGGATCGACCTCGGGTGCGGCGGCCTTGACCAGGGCCGCCTCCAGGCGCGTGCGGGCGTCCGCTCCGTCCTTGACCGTGCGCAGCGCCTCGGCGAGGAGGTCGAGCAGGCGCACGAGGCTCGATCCGGGAATGCGCCCGGCCTGCTCGGCGAGGCGCTCGTCGCGGTCGGGCGTGAGGCGCAGCTCGTGGGGCACCTCGCCCAGCGTCTGCACGACGAGCAGGTCGCGCGCGTGGGCCTCGAGGTCCTTGAGGAATTGGGCGATGTCGCGGCCGGTGTCGGCCAGGCGCGCGGCGGCCAGCCACGCGGCGCGGGCATCGCCGGAGGCGACCGCGTCGAAGGCCTCGAAGAGCAGGTCGACGTCGGCCACGCCGAGGACGGCGAGGACGTCGCCGGTCGCGATGTCGGTGCCGGTGTAGGTGACGAGCTGCTCGAGCGTGCCCAGCGCGTCGCGGAAGGAGCCGGTGGCGTGGCGGGCGAGCAACGCGACGGCGTCGGGCGCGATCTCGATCGACTCGGCGGCCGCGACGCGCGTGATGACGGTGGCGATCTGCTCCACCGTCGGGCGGGCGAAGTCGAAGCGGTGGCAGCGGTCGACGACGGTCGGCAGGACCTTCTGCGCCTCGGTGGTGGCGAGGACGAAGATCGTGTGCGGCGGCGGCTCCTCGAGCGTCTTGAGAAAGGCGTTCCAGGCCTGCGAGGACAGCATGTGCGCCTCGTCGAGGATGTAGACCTTCGAGCGCCCGGACACCGGCGCGAACTGGACCGACTCGCGCAGCTCGCGGATGTCGTCGACCGAGTTGTTCGACGCCGCGTCCATCTCGATGACGTCCAGCGAGGTGGCGCTGGCGATGGCCACGCACGACTCGCAGACCCCGCACGGCTCGACGGTCGGCCCGTGCTCGCAGTTCATGCACGCCGCGAGCATCTTGGCCATCGAGGTCTTGCCCGTCCCGCGCGAGCCCACGAACAGGTAGGCATGGTGGACCTTGCCCTGCTCGACGGCATTGCGCAGGGTCCTGACGACATGCTCCTGGCCGACGACGTCCGCGAACGTTCGCGGGCGGTGGCGGCGGTACAACGAGGGGCCGGCGGTCACGTCCATCGAGTCTAGTGGCCGGGGGCGCGGGGCTTGCGCCTCCGCGTTCCGCCGGCGTCTGCGGTCGTCCATGGCACCGAGGAGTGAGGAGCTGGGGAGAGTTGTGACGTTTGAGGTGTCCGCTGTAGCGGGTTGATCGCCATGCTGAGGGGGTGGGCTCTGTTGAACCGGATAATCCTGGTGTAGCGAGCCCACCCCCTCTCGTGGAGGTCGGGCGGCTGGCCGCGAGGCAGTGGGGGGTGGTCTCACGCGCGCAGCTGCAGGCGCTGGGTGTGTCGCGCGGCGCGATCGAGCATTGGCTGTCGGTGGGGCGCCTGCAGCTGCTGTACCGCGGCGTGTACGCCGTCGGGCACGCCCTGCTGCGCGCCGAGGGCCACAGGCTGGCGGCGGTGCTGGCCTGCGGGCCCGGCGCCGTGCCGGGTCTGTCCGATGAAGTGTGTGTGGTCGTGGTGATCGATCCGGTGCTGGCTGCTGGGCCGGCCGCGACGGGAGCCCCGGAGGGGCGAGCGTCGTGGCCGGCCCGGCGGGCGGCCCGAGAAGGGACCACTCATCACCATGACCAATATGCAGTCCAAGCGGCGCCGGGGCACTGGCGCCGAGCAGCCTGATCAGCGGGTCGCTGAGGCGGTCGTCGACCGTCTGGCCGGCCTGCTGCCCGAGGAGGCCCTGCAGGACGCCCTGAAGGGCCTTGAGGGCGAGGAGATCACCGGGCCTGGCGGGCTGCTGTCGCAGCTGGCCGGCCGCGTGATCCAGACGGCGTTGGAGTCCGAGCTGACCGGACACCTCGGTCACCCGCCGGGCGGTGTCCCGGGCAGCGCGAATGTCCGCAACGGTTCGACCGCCAAGACGGTGAGCACCGATCTGGGGCCCGTCGAGGTCCGCACCCCGCGCGACCGCGACGGCAGCTTTGAGCCTCAGCTGGTCAAGAAACGCCAGACTCGGCTGGCCGGGCTGGACGACAAGATCCTCGCCCTCTACGCCGGCGGCATGTCGGTGCGTGACATCTCGGCGCACCTGACCGAGCTCTACGCCACCGAGATCGGCCGCGACACCGTCAGCCGGATCACCGACGCCGTCTTGGAGGACGTCGCGGCATGGCGCTCGCGGCCGCTGGAGCGCGTCTACCCGATCGTCTACTTCGACGCGATGTTCGTGAAGGTCCGCGAGGACCGCTCCGTCCGGGCCCGCGCCTGCTACCTCGCGATGGGGGTGACCTGCGACGGCGACCGCGAGGTCCTGGGGATCTGGTGGCAGGAGACCGAGGGCTCGAAGTTCTGGCTGGCCGTGCTGAACGACCTCAAGCGCCGCGGCACGGACGATGTCCTGATCGCCTGCGTCGACGGACTGAGCGGGTTCCCCGAGGCGATCGAGGCCGTCTTCCCCCAAGCCTGGGTGCAAACCTGCATCGTCCACCAGATCCGAGCGAGCCTGCGCTACGTCAACTACCGCGACCGCCGGACCGTGGCCAAGGACCTGCGGCCGATCTACACCGCCGCCAACGCCGACGACGCCCTCACAGAACTCGAGCGCTTCGAAGAGCAATGGGGCGAGCGCTACCCGATGATCGCGACCGCTTGGCGCGAGCACTGGGAGCACATCATCCCGTTCCTCTCGCTGCCCTCAGAGCTGCGCCGCGCCGTCTACACCACGGATGAAAGATTCAAGGGCCGCGTGGCATCGACAGCTTCGCTGGGTCTCGTTAGCGTGAGTCCTGGGCGTGGTCGACCCCGGAGCGAAGCGCAGGTTCTGGGACTGATGCCTGCCGCGCAGCTTGCCCCGCAGAGGGCCTTGAGAGTCGCGTCCCGTTGGCGGCGGCCACGCCCACCTGCTGGCGGGGGGCCTTGGCTTGCCAGTCGGCGACGAGCTGGCGATAGGCGCGCTCGGCCTGCTCGGCCATCTGCTTCTCGCGGGCGCGGACGTCCTTGAGCGAGTAGCCGGAGGCGCTGCCCTTCTGGCCGCGGCGGGGGCGATGGCCGGCCTTGAGTTCCAGTGCGCGCAGCTTCTTGGCGGTCAGCGACGGGCGGGCGAAGGCATAGTCCTCGCCGCGGGTGATCATGTGCCAGCACAGCACGCACAGCTTGCGGGCGGTGGCGACAACGGCGATCTGCATGCCGCGGCGGGCGCGCACGCGCTCATAGAACGCGCGCAACGGCCCCGGGGTCTTGACGGCGACCCAGGCGGCCTCGAGGAGCATCCCGCGCGCATGCGCGCGGCCCTGCTTGGTGATCCGGCCGTGGCTTGCGGGTTGGCCGCCTGACTGCTTGATCCGGGGGTTCAGGCCGAGATAGCGCACGAGCTTGTCGGGCGAGCTGAAGCGCGAGAAGTCCCCGACCGCCGAGGTGATCGCCATCGCGACGGTGACGTCGACGCCGGGGATCGTCATCAGCCGCTTGGTGTCCTGGCAGCCAAGCGCGACCTTGGCGAACTCGCGATCGATCAGCGCCAGCTCCTGGCCGTGGAAGTCCAGCGGCCGCAGCAGCGCCACGACGGCCTGACGCTCATCGGCGGGCATCCGCTGCTCGGCCAGCCACGCGCGGCCCTTGTTGCCGAACAGGTCCGCGGCCGGGCAGCGCGGAATCAGGTTGCGATGCAGCACCGCCTGCACCTGGTTCTTAAGCCGGGTGCGCTGCCTGACGATGTGCGCCCGCCGTGCCACCTGGCGCCGGCGTGCCTGGGTTTGCTCGTCGGCGACCCATACCGCCGGCAGGTAGTCCGCGGCCAGCAGCTGCGCGAGGATCTCGGCGTCAACCTTGTCGGTCTTGACCTTGGCCTCGCCGATCGCCCTGGTCTTCTGCGGATTGGACGACCACCACCCGCGCCACACGACCCCGAAGGGCACGCACGATCGCGTTCGTGTCGCCCGTCGCCTCCAGCGCGACCTCGTCGCTCGGCGCCAGGCTATCGGCGAACACGCCCAGCGCCTCGACGGTCATCGCGATCTGACCGGCCTGACGGACCAGCGCGTCCTGCCAGATCGCCACCTGCGCGAAGTCGCGGTGCACATCGAGCCCGATGCACCGTTTCGTCACTGCACTCACCGCCATCTGGAAGTCGACGGGTGAAGCAGCGGGCGGGCAAGACGACACCTACGGATTCGCCCTCGAGGCCCATCAGGGCAAGTCGCAGGGGCGGCCAAGTACTAACGCGGGCTCGAAGCCCATGGAACGAGACCGGCCTGCCGGTCGACGACTGCCTCAAAGCGCCCCTGTCCCGGACGGTCGCACCGTACTCACCGCCACGGACGCAATCGGCGCCCGACACGGTCGCTGGGATCACGCGACGCCTACGCCCTTTCATACCGGATACCAACACCATCGAAGCGCTGCACCGCCAGATCCGAAAGGCGATCAAGACCCGCGGACACTTCCCCGACGAGCAGTCCGCCACCAAGCTCATCTACCTCGCCATCGAGAAGGCCGAAGGCAAGTGGCGCTCCAACCGCGCCTGGACCGCAGCACGCGCAGGCCTCAAGATCCACTTCGGAGACCGCTTCCCCGGCTAACCACCATCAACCAGCCACCGCGGCCTCACACACGAAGCTCGGACACACTTCATCGGACAGACCCCTGGGGGCTGCTCGGAACCGATCAGACGAGCATCGACGTCACCGCCCCGCGCGGCCGCCACGGCGCCACGGGGATCCGCCTGCACCGCTCTCGTTCCCTCGATGCCCGGGACACCACCCGTCACCAGGGCATCCCGGTCACGACGGTCCACCGCACCCTGCTCGACCTCGCCGCCACCGCGCGGCCCAGCGAGCTCGAGCGTGCGCTGGCCCAGTCAGAGCGCCTGCAGATCTATGACCACGCCGCGCGAACCGACGTCATCGCACGCAACAACGGGCACCGCGGCACACACGTCCTGGCGCAAGCGACGATGAGAAAGCCCAGGTGGACCAAGAACGAATGGGAAGCCGAGTTCCTGGACCTCATCCGCAAGGCGGGCCTGCCCGAGCCCGACACCAACGACACCTTCCACGTCCCCGACTACGGCCGCTGCGAGCCTGACTACCACTGGCCCCAGCACCGGGTCATCGTCGAGACCGACGGCTTCGAGACCCACGGCACCCGACGGGCGTTCAGAAACGACCGCGCCAAGGACGCCGCGCTGGCCGCCGCCGGCTACCACGTCCTCCGCTTCACCCGCGACGACCACCCCGCCCTCGCCGCCAAGCGCCTGCGCGCGGTGCTCGCTCGACGCAGCGCCGCCTAGGGCTTGGCCAGGTAGGTCTTGCCGGCAGGCACCACGACGGTCTTGCCGCGCACCTTGTCACGGACGCTGACCGTCCCGCGGACCACGCGGGTCAGGGTGCCGGCGCAGCTGTCCCTGACCAGCCACTTGGTGCCGCGCACGGTGGCCGAGCTGTACTTGCCGGCCGTGCGGAACGAGCCCTTGCCGTCGCCCCACAGGTGGCGCCGCCTCTTCTTGGTCGCCGCCGCGCTGCGCCCCCCTCCGCGGCAGGAGGCCAGCGGCTCGGTCAGCGCCAGGGTGGTCACCGAACCGGCCTGGGTGACCTTGAACACGCCCTCGTAGAAGCGGGCGGCCTGTGGCGTGCCGCCCGCCTTGCGCACCGACGAGAGCTCGACCACGCCCGCCAGGGTGTCGACCGTGGAGCCGAGCGGGATCCCCTCGCTGCCGCTGAGATCGACGAAGGCCTTGCTGCCCGGCCGCCGGACCCGGACCCTGCCGCTGATCGCCCTGACCACCACCGTCTTGTGGAAGACGGGAACGCCGCCTCCGGCGCCCAGGACGAGGCTCACGTTGTCGATGTAGCCGTCGTTGTAGGACCCGTCGTCGCGGATGGCGTCGATGCGCACCGCGATCTGACGAGTGCCCGCGGGCAATGCGGCCGAGGCGGTGCGGGCGATGAGCGTGGTCGTGAGGTTGCGATCGGTGGAGGTGACCGTGGGCAGGGCGACCGCGCCGACCGATGCGCCCGCGCCGTCCAGGAAGGTCGCGGTGACCGTGGCGTGGTCGGTCTGACTCGAGTAGCCGCCGAGCAGCGCCGAGAGGGTCGCCGCTACCTTGCCGGCGTCGATCTCGGCCGCGGCGCCGGACACGTCGACGACCTGCGTCGCGGCGCTGGTGGCCCCGCCCGGCCCGCCCGCGAAGAAGTTGACGCCACCGCCCAGGGCCGCACCGTCGGCGGCGGTGAGGAAGTCCGGCGTTCCGTACTGCACGGCGGTGAACGTCGACTCGACCGTCCACCCGGGCAGGGGAAGCTGCGTTCCCGAGTCGGCCGCCCCGGGGGCCGCCTCGGCGCCCGGGTTGACGAGCAGGTTCCCGCTCGGCACGGCCGCCCCCGCGGGCGCGGCGGCGATCAGGGCGGCCGCGACGAGCCCGACGAGGAGGTGTCCACGCACCCGGTGACCATCTCACGCCGGCCCGATCACAAGCAAGGCGACGGTAGGGTCCGCGCCCGTGCGCCGCGGCATGGCCATCGGCTGGACGCTCCTGCTCGGCCTCGTCGCCTGGGCGCTGGCCGGCCGCGGGCTCGTCAACTACGACACCCTCTACGCGCTGGTCTGGGGACGCGACCTCAGCCACGGGACGCTCCCCGACTACGACGTCTCGCTCGCCCCCACGCCCCATCCGCTCGGGACGCTGGCCGGTGCGGTCCTCTCCCTCCTCGGCGCCCAGGCCTCGATCGACGCGGCCATCGTCCTGGCCTTCGTCTTCCTGGGCGCGCTCGCCTGGGTCACCTACCGCCTCGGCGAGGAATGGGTCAACCGCGCCGCCGGCGCCCTGGCGGCGGCCATCGTCCTCACCCGCCGGCCCGTGCTGGACTTCGGCGCCCGTGCGTACGTCGACGTCCCCTACCTCACGCTCGTCCTCACCGCCCTGCTCGTCGAGACCAGGAGCCGCCGCGCGGGCGCACCGGTCCTCGCGCTGCTCGGGGTCGCCGGCCTCATCCGGCCCGAGGCCTGGCTGTTCTCGGGCGCCTACCTCGTCTGGC
Organism: Paraconexibacteraceae bacterium; assembly: GCA_963757775.1. Lineage (GTDB taxonomy): Bacteria > Actinomycetota > Thermoleophilia > Solirubrobacterales > Solirubrobacteraceae > JAOPZW01. The sequence continues at coordinate 717,921 of CAVWSH010000001.1, forward strand.
TCTGGGTCGGCGGCGTTCGCGACCCGCGGCTGTGGGCGCTGGCCGCCGCCGCGCCGCTGCTGTGGGCGCTCGGCGACCTCGCCGTCACCGGCGACCCGCTGCACTCGCTCACGGGCACGCGCGACACCGCGCAGCGCCTGCAGCGCATCACCGGCCTCGGCGCCGTCCCCGGGACCGTGCCGCGCAGGCTCGGCGAGATCGTGCGCGAGCCCGTCCTCTTCGGCGCCGCGGGGGGAGGGGTGCTGGCCCTCGCGTTCCTGAGAGAGCGCGTCGCCCTCGGCGCCGTCGCCGGGGTGATCGCGATCGTCGCCTTCTGCGTCCTGGCCGCCGCCGGGCTGCCCATCCTCGGTCGCTACCTGCTCGGGCCGGCGACCATCCTCGCCATCTTCTGCGGAGCGGGCGCCTTCGGCTGGGCCGAGCTTCCCCGCGGCCATCCTTGGCGACGGCGGTGGGCCTGGTTCGGGGCGCTGACCCTCGTCGGCCTCGTCGCCTTCATCCCGCCCCAGGTCGACCGCATCAGCAACCTGCGCGACGCCCTGCGCATCCAGGACGGAATCCAGGACGACCTGCACGCCCTCACGCCGCGCCTGTCCTGCACGCCGGTCACGGTGCCCAACCACCGCCCCGTGCCGTTGCTCGCGCTGTGGCTGGGCGTCGATCCCGCCCGGATCGCGGTCGCCCAGGAGCAGCGGCCGCGCAGCGGCAGCTACGTGGTGCCGAGCAGCCGGCGCGTCGCGCGGCAGTACATCCTCGACCCGCGTGACGTCGACCCGCGCATCCCGCCGCCCCCGCCGAGCTTCCGGCCCGTCGGGGCGAACGCCTCGTGGCGCGCCTTCGCGCGATGCGAATAGTGGACCGTGCACCCTCCTTCGAAGCAGTCCTACGAGCGCCTGCGCTTCGAGCGGCTCCGGCACCGGGCTTTCCCGCTGCGCACGTCGGGATCCGCTTAAGGCTGCTTCCTTCCGGACCTGACCTGATTCACAGACCGACGTCGCGCGGGACCCCCGGGCCATCGACGCCGCCCTCGGCGTGCTGACCCCACAGACCTGCCCCTCGAGAGGGGATTCGGCCTCGCTAGAGCGGATTGCGAGCGACAGGGCACCGCTACCTCCCCGCCTAGCACGGTCCGTGGTCAAGCGTAGCGTGTGGAGATAGGGTCGCGAGGGTGGCGGAGGCGCCGACGTGGCTGCGGCATACGCTCGAGGAGATCGTCGGACAGATCCGGCGCCTGCTCGACGTGAGCGGCTGCGCGTTCCAGGTCGTCGACTTCGAGGCCGGGATGATCAGTCCCGCCGCCGCCTGGTTCGCCAGCGACGAGGTGCGCGAGGCGATGACGCCCGTCCTGCGGCGACCCTACGACCGCGAGCGCCCGGGCGTCACCGAAGCGGCCATCGAGCGCGGAGAGTCGCTGCTGCTCGACGACTTCGAGCAGTGGGAGGGCGCCGCGGCGCTGCGCGAGCGTCTCGAGGAGGAGCTCGACCCCGAGACCGCCCGTCGCGCCTGGGACTGGTACCGCAGCTCATCGTTCATCTCCTGCCCCGTGCGCACCGCCACCGGCCGCACGCTGGGGGTCCTCGCGATCTCCTCACGCACGCCGCAGCGACCGCTCGGGCCCGAGGAGCTGCGCCTCGTGGAGGTCTTCGCCGACCTCGCCGCGCTGGCCCTCGAGCGGACCGAGCTGCTGGAGCGCGAGGAGCGCCGCGGGCGCGAGGAGCGCGAGCTCAACGAGGCGGTCCGCGCCATGAGCCTCTCCCTCGAGCTCGACACCGTCTACGCGGCGATCGTCGAGCAGGCGGGCCGGCTGGCCGGTGCGAGCCGGGTCGCCCTGCGCCGCTACGAGCCCGCCACCGCCGACCTGCGCACCGTCGCGGCCATCGGCTTCGACGAGGAGAGCGTGCGCATGCGCTTCGGCGTGGGCGAGGGCATGATCGGTCATGTCGCGCGCACCGGGGAGTCGTATGTGAGCGATCCCGCGGACGCCCATCGCTTCGTGCGCGCCTTCCTCGCGCGCGAGGCAATCGGCTCCTTCGTCCACGTCCCCATCGCGCTCGGCCCGCGCCTGTTCGGCGTACTCACCGCCAGCCACGAGGAGCCCGGCTACTTCGGCGCCGAGCAGCTCGCGCGCCTCGAGACGCTGGCGCTGCCGGCGGCCGGCGCCATCGCCAACGCGCTCGACTTCCACCGCGAGCGCCGCGTCGCCGCGGCGCTCACGCGCGGGTTCGTCGCCCGGGGGGCCAACGACGTCCCGGGCTTCGAGCTCGGCCTGGTCTACGAGCCCGCGGGCCACGACGTGGGCGGCGGGGACATCTTCGGCGTGTGGACCCTGCCCAGCGGGGCGCTGGCGGTGCTCGTGGGCGACGTGACGGGCAAGGGCCTCGAGGTCGCCGCGCTCAGCGCGATGGTGCGCTTCTTCGTCGAGGCTCGGACCTGGGACTCCGAGAGCCCGGGCGACGTCCTGGCCCAGACCGACCGCCTGCTGGGCGGGCGGCTGCCGAGCTCGAGCTTCGTGACCGCCTTCATGGCCGTCATCTCCGACGGCCGGTTGCGCTGGGCCAACGCCGGGCACGGCCCCCCGTGGCTCCTGCGCCCCGAGGGCCACGACGCGCTCAAGGCCACCGGGGTTCCGCTGGGCGTCCAGGCGACGGGCCGCTACGACGAGCACGAGGCGCCCTTCGGTCCCGACGACGTGCTCTTCGCTTCGACCGACGGACTGATCGAGGCGCGCCGCAACGGCTCGTTCTTCGGCGAGCGGCGCCTGCCGGCCCTCCTGGCCGAGCACGGCCGCACGCTGGGCCCGCGCGAGCTGGTCGCCCTCGTCTACCGCGAGGTCGAGGCGTGGGCGCCGCAGCTCAACGACGACGTCGTCATCCTCGCCCTGCGCCCGCAGCCGTGATCCGCCACGAAGCGCCGACCGGCGCGGCGTCGCAGGCCCTCTTCGCCGAGTACCTCGCGCTGGTCCGAGCGCGCCTCGGCGGCGCCTTCGTTCCCAGCGAAGAGATCTTCGCCACCGAGGACGACTTCCGCGGGCCGGGCGCCGCGTGGCTCGTCCTCTACGAGGGCGACGCCGCCGTGGCGTGCGGCGGCCTGCGCCCGCTCGCGCCCGGGGTGGCCGAGATCAAGCGGATGTTCGTCACCGCCCCCGCCCGCCGCCGCGGGCATGCCCGCACGCTGCTGGCCGAGCTCGAGCGCCTGGCGGCCGACGACGGGCGCGAGCGCGTGCGCCTCTACACCACCGAGGTCCTGCGCGAGGCGCGCGCGCTGTACCGCGCCTGCGGCTATCGGCCGGTGGGCGTGACGGCCATCGACGGGCGCATGGACCTGTGGCTCGAGAAGCGACTCTGACGCGACGGCGCCCGCGCCCTTGACGCCGCCGTCGCGGTGAGAGACGATGGGCGGGAAGTCTAGTTAGAGATCTTTACTATCTAGTCTTGCAGCCGCTCGGAGTCACCGGCGGCAGGGCGGGAGAGACAGTCATGTCCGCACCTCGGGGCTCCGCGCCCGCGCTGGCCGCTGGGATGACGGCCGCCATCGTCGCCGTGCTCGTGCTCGCCGGGCAGGCGCTGGCCGCGGATGCCGCCGATGCAGCCTTCGTCCGCGTCGACCAGGTGGGCTACGTCGCCTCGGCGCACAAGCGCGCCTTCCTGCTCGCCGGCGGGTCGGCCGCCGCGGCGACCTTCTCGGTCCGCGACGCCTTCGGCGCAACGGTCTACTCGGCCGCGGTCGGTCCCCGCACGGGCTCCTGGAGCGCGCGCTTTCCCAACGTCTACCGGCTGGACTTCGATGCCGTGACCGCGCCGGGCACGTACACGATCGCGGTCACCGGGGCCGCCCGTGCGACCTCGCCCGCCTTCCGGGTGGACTCCGCCGCCGGCCTCTTCGCGCCCCTCGTCGGCGACGCGCGCTTCTTCTTCGCCGCCCAGCGCGACGGACCGGACGTCATCGGCTCGGTCATGAACCGGCGCCCGTCGCACCTCAACGACGCGCACGCCTCGGTCTACGCCCCGCCGTCCTATGACAGCGACGGCGTGCTGACCGCCGACCTCACGAAGGTCGCGGGCCCCGTCGACGCGTCCGGGGGCTGGTTCGACGCCGGCGACTACCTGAAGTTCGTGGAGACCCACAGCTACGCGCTCGACCTGCTGTTGGTCGGCCTGCGCGACAACCCCATGCAGATGGGCGCCGGGAGCGCCCCCGCCTCGAACTTCACGGCCGAGGCGCGCTTCGGCCTGCGCTGGCTCTCGCAGATGTGGGACGACGAGACCCGCACGCTCTACTACCAGGTGGGCATCGGGGACGGCGACGGGTGCGAGGCGATCTGCGCCGATCACGACATCTGGCGCCTGCCACAGGCCGACGACCGCTACCCGGGCCCGGCCGCCTACCGCTACATCCGCCATCGCCCGGTCCTGCGCGCCGGTCCGGCGGGCGCGCCGATCAGCCCCAACCTCGCGGGTCGCCTCGCGGCCGCCTTCGCCCTGTGCTCCGAGGTCTACCGCAGCTCGGACCCGGGCTTCGCCGATCGCTGCCTGCGCTCGGCCGAGCACGTCTACGACCTGGCCGACACCAGTCCCGGCGCCGAGCTGCTCTCGGTCTCGCCGCACGACTACTACCCGGAGGAGAGCTGGCAGGACGACCTCGAGCTCGGCGCGGTCGAGTTGCACCACGCGCTCGCCGCGGGCGGCGCGCCGCACAACCTGCCGCACACCGACCCGCGCTTCTATCTCACGCGCGCCGCGCACTGGGCGAAGGCGTGGATGGCCGGCAGGTTCGACGCCGCCGACACCCTGAACCTCTACGACGTCTCCGCGCTCGCGCACTACGAGCTGGCCAAGGCGATCGGGGGCGCGAGCGGCCTGGCGATCTCGCGCGCGGATCTGCTCGCCGATCTGCGCCGCCAGCTCGACCACGCGGTCGCGGTCGCGGGCACCGATCCCTTCCAGTCGGGGTTCGCGTGGAACCAGTACGACGTCACGAGCCACCTCTTCGGGCTCGTGACGACGGCAAGCCTGTACGACGAGCTCGCGCACTCCTCGCAATACGCCGCCTTCGAGGGCCGCCAGCTCGGCGCCGCGCTGGGGGCCAACGCGTGGGGGACGTCGTTCGTCGTGGGCGCCGGCACCACGTTCCCGCACTGCATGCAGCACCAGGTGGCCAACCTCTCGGGCTCGCTCGACGGCAGCCCGCCGATCGTGCGCGGCGCGGCGGTCAACGGCCCCAACGACGTCTCGCAGTTCGACGACAGCGCGGCCTCGACGCCCGACGGCGCGCGGGACTGTCCGCCGGGCGGCGGCGATCCCTTCGGGCGCTTCACGAGCAGCGCCGGAGCGCGCTACCTCGACAACGTCGGCGCGTGGATGAGCGTCGAGCCCGCCATCGACTTCACCGCCGGGGTGCCGCTCGCTCTCGCGCGCGTGATCGCCGACGACCACTAGCGGCGGACCCACATGTCACGCATCCTGCTCGCTGCGGTCCTCGGGGCGCTCGCGCTGGCGGCGCCCGCGCGCTCGGCACAGACCATCGTCTCGATCCAGTTCGACGACGGGCGCGGCCAGGCGGCCGTCGGCCCGATCCTCGCGCGCCACCACATCCCCGCGACCTTCTTCGTCAACACCGGCTACATCGGCACGCCGGACTACTTCACGTGGGGGCCAGCTGCACGCGCTCGCCGCGCAGGGCCATGAGATCTCCGGCCACACGCTGACCCACCGCGACCTCGCCTCGCTGTCGCCGGCCGAGCAGATGCGCGAGATCTGCGGCGACCGGGCCGCGCTCATCGCCCATGGCTTCCGGCCCGCGGACTTCGCCTACCCGTTCGGCTCGTCCACGAAGGCGACCGAGCGCATCGTCCAGCGCTGCGGCTACTCCTACGGGCGGGCGGCCTGGGGCCTGTGAGGCTCGGGCTGCGAGGAGGAGCCGGCCACCTGCCCCTATGCGGTGGACCCGGACAACCTCGGTGACCCGTGGGCCATCCCGACGGCCGGCGCGCCGATCGACCTGACCTACGTCGAGAACCAGCGCCAGGTCGTACGCAACGCCATCCTCCACGGCGGCGGCTGGGTGCAGTTCTGCTTTCATCGCATCTGCGCCGACGATTGCGACGAGTACTCGTGGACGCCCGCGTCGCTCGACGCCCTGCTGACCTGGCTCGACCGGCAGCGCACCGCGGGCGCGCTCGACCTGCGCACGATGCGCGACGTCCTGCACCCCGCCTTCCGTGCGAAGGTCGACGCGCCGGCGCCCCCGGCGCCGCCGCGCGGCCCCAACCGCCTGCGCAACGCCTCCCTCGAGCACCGCGCGAAGCCCGGCGCCGCACCGACGTGCTGGGAGCGCCAGGGCGCGGGCGCGTGGTCGCGCGTGCGCGGGACGCATGGGCGCGCCGAGGCCGTGAGCGTCGCCGGAGCCCCCGACGCCTTCGCGGCGCTGGCGACCCCGCAGGACCAGGGCGAGTGCTCGCCCGGCGGTGCACGGCGGCGAGCGCCTCGTGCTCCGCGCGGCGTACCGCTCGGTCGACGGCCCGCGCTTCGTCGTCTGGGCCCGCTCGAAGGCCGGCGGCTGGTCGTTCTGGCGCCAGGGGCCGCCGCTCGCAGCCAGCCGCGGCTTCCGGCGGGCGGCCTGGGCGCTGCCCCGGGTGCCGCGCGGCGTGACGGCGCTCAGCGTCGGCCTGTCGCTCGCGGGCGACGGCCGCCTGGCGGTCGACGACCTGGCACTGACGGCCGCCTAGGAGACCCCTGAAAAACGTGGTCGGCGGGCGCCGGTGGTCGGGCGCTCGTCGTGGATGGTGTGGTGTCGTGGGTCCAGGGTCCTGGCGGCGTCAGGCCGTCGTGGCGGTCAGTTGGCGACCGATCGGGTTGAGGTTGACCAGTGCGGCGGTCCAGGCGGCCTGCAGCCGGGCTTTGCGTGCGCCGATGTAGCGGCTCTTGCGGGCCTTGTAGCGGTGGGCGAGCAGGCCGAGCAGCCGCTCGATCCGCGGCCTGGTGCGGCGCAGATGCTCGGCGGTGGCGGGGTCATCGAGGGCCTGGCGGCCGGCAACCAGCAGTTCCTCGCGCGGGTTGAGGCGCAACGGCTTGAATGTGCTGCGCGGGCCGAGGCAGCGCTCGCGCAACGCGCAGGGCCCGCAGAGACTCTTGTTGAACAACGCTCGCCGGCGGCCCGAGCGGTCGATGCCGATCGGTGCGGTGTGGCCGGCCGGGCAGGTCACCATCGAGCCGTCCAAGTCGATGATGAAGTCGCGCTTGTCCAGCTGGTCCCCGCGCCGGGGCTGCTCCTGGACCGGGGCGAGCACCTCAATGTCGCGGGCGGTCATCTGCTCGCGCACGGATCCGACGCCGTAGGCCGTGTCGCCAAGAATGCGGGGTGGCCGACGCCGCGGAAGCTGGTCGTCGATCAACGCGGTCGCCCGCGCGCCGTCATGCTCGCCTGCCGGCGCGACATCGACGGCGCAGAACAGCGGCTCGTGGGTGTTGGTCGCCGCGGCCGACAGCTTGTAGCCATCAAAGCGCTGCTGCGAGCTCTTGCGGCCGTGGCGCATCTCGGGGTCGACGACCGAGACGATCCGATCCGGGCGGGTGCCGCGATGCAACCGGGGCACACCGTCCTCGTCGATGTCGAAGTCCTGGCCGACCAGTTCGCGCAGCAGCCGGTGCGCGGCGGCGACCTGCTCGTCATCGAGCAGCCCGTCGGCCTGCTCGACGGCCTGCAGCGCGCGCTCGGCGTCCTGGGCAACCCGCGTGAGCATCCGCTCGCGCTCGGCCTTCTCACGCCAGCGACAGTCGGGCTTGTCGGCGGGCTTGGTGTAGTCGAACTGCAGGCCGTCATCGAGCCGCCGGCCGGCGTCGCGGTCCAGCGCGGTGACGGCATCGATCAGACGGCGAACACCGTGACGGACGAGCCGCACCGTGTCCTGCGTGGCCGCCGCGCCGAGCATCGGGGTCGAATCGAGGATCTGCTCGACCGGCCCCGACAGCATCCCGAGCTGCTCGGCGATCGCCAGCGTGTTCTCCAGCGCCAGCCGCTCCTTGCCGTGCAGCAACAGCCGGGCGCGGAACTTGGTCAGCGTCGTCGGGTGAAATCCGCGGTGATCGACGGGCACGCCCAACGCGATCTTCCAACGTAGATCCCACGCGATGCTCTCCATCGCCTGCTCGTCCGAGCAGCCCGCCCGGTACTCCATCAACAACACCTTGGCCAGCAGCGACGGCGGGATCGACGGCCGCCCGCGATCGCTCGAGTAGCAGTCGGCGAAGTCCTCGTCGCGCACGATCCGATCGCCGTGCTCAGCCAACAGCGCAAAGAACGACCCCTCCGGCAACGGGCCGACCAGCTCCGCCGCATCGAAGAACCCCACCTGCCCCGACGTCGTCGACAACATGACCCACAGGGTCTTAACCCCACCGGACGGCGCGTTTTTCAGGGGCCTCCTAGCGGGCGCGCAGGCCGTCGAGGACCGCGTCGACCAGCGAGGTCACGAAGCGCCCGCCCAGCGCTTCGCCGGCCAGATAGCGCGCGAAGAAGGCTCCCACCAGCGCCGAGACGGCGATGTCGAGGTTGGCGTCGGCGCGCAGCTCGCCGCACTCGCGCGCCTGGGCCAGGACCGCGCGCAGCTCGCGCCGGCGCGGGGCGACGAGGCGCTCGCGGAACAGCGCGAGCAACTCGGGCGTCTCGTGCTCCTCGGCGAGCACCGTGCCCAGCGTGGCCATGCCGAAGGGTCGCTCGAGGCCCGCGCGCAGCAGGCGCAGGTGGGCGATGAGATCGGCGCGCACGTCGCCGGTCGGCGCAGGGCGCGAGGCCGCGCGCATCGACGCGATCGCCGCGGTGGCGAGGTCGGCCTTGGTCGGATGGCGCAGGTAGACCGTCGGCTTGCTCACCCCGGCCCGCGCCGCCACCGCATCGACCGACATCCGCGCGTAGCCGCGCTCGGCCAGCTCGGCCCGTGCCGCGTCGAGGATCGCCTCGTCGACGCGCGCCGAGCGCGGGCGCCCGGGCGCACGCGCCGGCGGCGCCACGGGCGCGACGGAGCTCCCGGCCCGGATTCCTTTACGTGACCGTTTGGTATTTGAAGGCATCGATCTCACTGACCCGGTTGGTGAGGGCAACATCGCAGATTTCGAACGAGGCAGCGCAGCGCGATCGTCGAGGGCGGCCTCGGCGCCCGGCCGCGTGCCGCCCGACCGCTAGCCGCGCTCGCGGTACAGGCGCGCTCGCTCGACCGCCGCCGACGTCATCTGGGCGAGATGGACGAGGGCGGCCTCGTCGTCCACCGTGAAGCGCCCGTCCTGCTTGTCGAAGAGCTGGATGGCGCCGAGCTCGCTGCCGTCCAGGGCGGTCAGCTCGGCGGCGAGCCACCCCTGCGGCGGGGGATCGGTGCTCGCCACGCGAAAGGCGGGCAGGCGGGCGAGCTGCTCGCCGGCGATCCTCACCGATCCGCCGCTCTGACGAACCAGCCGATAGGTCGCGGGCAGGTCGAGCCATCGGATGAACGTCGTCCAGCGCCTCTCCTCCTCCGGGTACGAGGCTCCCTCGGCGGTCCGGGGCTGGCCGTCGACGGCCACCGTGACCACGCAGCAGTCGGCGACCACGAGTTCGCGCGCCTGCTCGGCCACCAGCTGCAGCATCTCCTCCAGCGAGTCGGAGGCGTCGAGGGTCAGCGAGGCGTCCGCGAGGAAGGTCGACAGCTGGCGCGAGAGCCGGGTCTGGCGGCGCTCGAGCAGCGCGGCCTGCCGGGCCTCGGCGAATCCCCGCTGGACCATCTCGAAGGTCGAGAGGCCCTCGAGGAAGAAGTCGCCGGCGTGGCGGGTGATCGCCCGGACCTCCGCGGCGTCCGACGCGTCGGCGAGCACCGTCATCAGCGCCTCCTGGTGCGCGACCGCCAGGTCGAGCACGCTGAGGCTCCGGCCCACCGCATCGCGGCCGAGCTCGTAGGCGACGCGCAGCGACGACTCGGTCGGTTCCAGCAGGTAGTCGAGCAGGGCGGACGCGTAGGCGGCGCGAAACTGCCCTGCGGCGCCGGCGGCGCTCACGGCCGCACGCCGAGGTAGCGGACCGCCACCACGAGGGCGTCGTCCAGCGGCTTGGCATGGTCGGCCAGGATGCGCTCGCTGATCGCCTGCGTGGAGCCGGAGACGTCGAGCGAGTCGGCGAAGGCGGCCCCGACTCCGTCCGTGGCCAGGACGACGAGGTCGCCCGTCCGCAGGTCGATCCGCGTCGCCCTCACCGGCGGCAGCTCGTGCCCGGGAACCCCGTTGCCGAGCGGGAGGGACCCCTTCGGCTTGGCCGCCGAAGGATCGCCGCTCAGCACGCGGCCCTCCACGTTGCCCACGCCCAGCCAGGTCACGCCGCCCTCCGACGGCGAGACGAAGGCCAGCGTGATGGCCGCCCCGCGCGTGCCCTTCAGCGCGTCGTGGCAGCGCCGGACGAGCAGTGCGAGGTCCTGGCTGGGCGTCCGATGCACCACCTCCGCGGCCCGGCGGGCGGCGCGGGCGGCCTCGCGCCCATGCCCGAGGCCGTCGATCCCCGCCACCAGCACGCCCTCGGCCAGCAGCGTGACGACCGCCAGGTCTCCGCTCGTCGCCTCGCCACGCCGGCAGCGCATGGCCACGCCCCACTCGACCGGTTCGCGCGCGGCCGGGTCACGCACGCCGGCGGCGCTCCTCGCGGAGGCTCGCCAGCTCGTCGCGGAACCTCCACTTCGTCATCGTCACGGTCGTCCCGCTGTCGGCGCTCGAGTCGATCTCGAAGTCGTCCATCAGCCGGCGGGCGCCCGGCAGGCCGAGGCCCAGGCCGCCCCTTCCGCTGTAGTCGTCGCGGACGGCCGCCTCGACGTCGCGGATGCCGGGCCCCTCGTCCCTCGCGATCACCACGACCCCGTAGCGGCGGGAGTCCTCGAACGGCTTGAGGACGATCTCGCCGCGGCCGACGTGCACGACGATGTTGCGCGCGACCTCGGAGATCGCGGTGGCGATCAGCGTCGGATCGGGTCGTGGGAAGCCGAGCCGCTCGGCCATCGCGCGTCCCTCTGCGCGGGCGGTCACGAGATCGGCGTCGGTCGTGATGGCAACGCGGACCTCATTCGCCATCCACGGCGTCCCCTTGCGTCAGGCGATCGAGGAAGGCGATGGCCTCGTCCAGGTCGAGCGCCACGCGCAGCGGCTCCAGGTTGAGACGGAACTGCACCATCGCGATCGCCACGTCGGGCTGGATGCCGACGATGACCGTGTCCGCCCCGCGCAGGCGTGCGGTGAGCACGATCGAGCGCAGCGCCCGGGCCACGAAGGAGTCGATCACGTCGAGCGCCGCGACGTCGATCACGATCCCGCGGGAGCGATGGCGCCCGACCATCTCCGCGAGCTCGTGGCGCAGCTCGAGCACCTCGGTGTCGGACAGGTCCGACAGGATGGAGGCGATGACGTACTCGCCCTGCCGGAGGATCGCGACCGACATCGGCGGACGACCTCAGGTCGCCGCGTCGCCGTCCGTGTCGCTGCCGCTGGCGGCCCGGTAGCCGGCCAGCCGCTCGGCCTCCTCGAGCCCTCCCTGCAGGTCGCCCACCGTCTCCATCATCTCGAGGTCGACGTCGAGGTCGACGAGCGTCTGGGCGATCTCGGAGGACAGGCCGGTGAGGATCGTCCTCGCGCCCATGAGCCGGGACGCCTCGACGGTCTGCACGAGGTGGTTGGCCACCGTGCGGTCGATGGTGGCGACGCCCGTGATGTCGATGACGACCACGGTCGCGCGCTTGTCGCGGATCGCGCTGAGCAGCTGCTCGGTCAGCTGGCGGGCCCGCGCCGAGTCGAGCACGCCGATGATCGGCAGGATGAGCAGGCGGTCGCGCAGCTGCAGGACCGGCGTCGAGAGCTCGCGCATCGCCTCCTGCTGCTCGTTGATGACCCGCTCGCGCTCCTCGACGAAGCTCACCCCGACCGTCACCGCGATCCGGTTCGCGGCCGGCTCGTAGGAGTCGAGGATCCGGTTGAGCAGCTGCAGATCCCCCTCGTACTTGGCGAACAGCGCGCGCGCCAGCACATCGCGCAACAGCAGGACGATGCCGAGGACCTCGTGCGTCTCGACGCCGCGCGGGATGATCCGCTCGGAGAGCTCGCGCGCGTAGGTCTGGAGGTTCTCGATGCTGCCCGTCTCCAGGGCGTCGACGTAGTTGTCGTAGACCTCGGTCGCCTCGGAGAAGATCTCCTCGTCGGACATGACGCCCAGCAGCTCCGCCTCGCTGATGCGCCGGGCCCATTCCTCGCGCAGCTCGGTCCGGTTGTCGCGCAGGTAGGCCACGAGCTCCTGCAGCAGGGAGTCGTCGTGGGAACGCTCGGCGGGTCGGTCGTCGCCGCGCCGCGCGGGCTCGTCGTCGCCTCGCTGCTCGGGCTCGTCGTCGCCTCGCTGCTCGGGCTCGTCGTCGCCTCGCTGCTCGGGCTCGTCGTCGCCTCGCTGCTCGGGCTCGTCGTCGCCTCGCCGCTCGGGCTCGTCGTCGCTGCGCTGCCGAGGCTCCTCGTCCACAGCCGCTCGATCGGACTCTTCGTGCATCTTCTCCTCCTCGGGTCTGGAACCGGCCGCGCGCGTCGAGGCGGCGGAGCCATGGTCGTTCATGTGCGCCGCGGACCGCGAGCGCGGGCTCCGTCGAGAAAGAGGCCGGTGATCGTGGCGGTCATGTCCTCCCTGCCGATCGACGGCGTGGAGGTCAGCACACCGACGATGAGCCCGATCAGCGACTCGGCCAGTCGAGCGCTCGTGATGTCGTCGCGGATGTCGCCGGCGGCCTGGCCGCGCTCGAAGAGCCGGCGCAGCGGCTGGGTGAGCCTGCGCTCGAACTGCTCGGGATCGGACCGCAGGCGCTCGCGCGTCAGGAGCACGAATCCATCGCCGACGTCGACGAGGGCGCGCACGGCCCGGGCGACGCCCTCCTCCGGCGCCACCTCGTCGATCCGGGCCGACTCGAGGCGAGCGTCGACGTCGCTCACCGCGGCCCGCGCCAGCTCGTCGAGCAGCGCCTCGCGGTTCGGGAAGTAGCGATAGACCGTCGCACGGGCGACGCCGGCGGCTTCGGCCACGTCGTTCATGCTCGCCTGCGCGCCCTGCAGAGCGAACAGGTGCGCCGCCCCGTCGAGGATCGCTGCGGCGACGCGCTGCTGCAGCGCCTGTCTGGGGGCGGGATCGGACATGCTCGTCTCACGACAAGTCTAGGCCTTAACTTGACGAGATGCTACTGTCTCATTTCGACTCATTGCTGTCCTAGGCTTCCAGGAGGTTCATCCATGTCCCTGTCGGAGCGCACGCGGACGGGTCTGCGAGAGATGCCGTCCAACGCGGCTTGGCTCCTGTCCCGAGTCCTCAAGCCGGCGGACGCGGTCGGAACGGCCGCCGATTCGGCCAGATCGACGGCGCGCGACCAGCGCCGGAAGGTGACGGCGGCGGTGGTCGACGCCGCGCCCATCGGTCGGGACTCGGTGGACATCCGCCTCAAGCGCGCCCAGGAGGCCGGGGAGCGGGCCCGCGAGGCCGAGGAGCGCGCCCTCGAGGCCGCCCGGGAGTCCAAGGACCACTCCGACCACGCGCGACAGGTGAGCGAGCGCGGCCGCGCCCGCGTGGCGGAGGTCGACCGCGAGACGGCGCGCCGCGTCAAGCAGCGCATCGCCGAGGCGCAGAAGGCCGCCGACGAGGCCGTCGAGCGCGAGCGCCAGGCGGCCGAGGCGGACGCCGAAGACGAGCGCCAGGAGGTCCGGGCCGAGGTCAGCGACGCGATCGAGGAGGCCCAGCGCGAGGCCGAGGAGTCGCGGGAGCGAGCCGAGGAGCTCGTCGAGCAGGCGGCGGAGAGGCTGGCGGAGGCCCGGCGGCTCGCGGACGAGGCCTCGGAGGCCGCCCGTGCCGCCGCCGAGGAGGCGCACCGCCAGGCGCAGCAGCTGGCGGCCGAGGCCGAGCAGCAGGCGAACGAGGCCGAGGCCCGGGTCAGGGCCACCGAGGAGATGCGCGAGCAGTCGCAGGCGACGGCGAAGGAGGTCGCGCGCGAGCTCGAGCGCAGTCCGGCCAACGGGGATCTGAAGTCCTACAACAAGCCCGAGCTCGTCGAGCTCGCGGCCACCATCGGCGTCGAGGGGCGGACGAGCATGACGAAGGACGAGCTCGTCAGGGCGATCGCCAAGGCGTCGGGAACGCGATAACGGAGGGGGACGAGATGAGGCTGTTCAACCGCAAGAGCAAGGTGGAGCGTCTCCTCGAGACGGTCAACGACTCGTTGGAGACCGTGGCCGGGCTCGCGGCGGCGAGCTCCGTGGGCTCCGGCAAGTCGCTCAAGGACGCCCTGCCCAAGGACAAGGCCCGCAAGGCCGGCCTGATCGCCGGCGGGGTCGCCGGGCTCACGGCGGGCAGCGCGGGCATCTCCTCGCTGCGCCGGCGTCTGGAAGGGGCGAGGAACGATTCGTGAAGCTGGTCGGGGCGGCGGTGTTCGCGGCCGGCTACGTGATCGGCGCCAGGGCCGGGCGTGAGCGGTATGTCCAGATCGTCAACGGGTTGGCGCGCGCGTCTCAGAGACTCGAGGCGTTCAGTGTCGGTCACCCCTCGGATGCTCGAGACCGCGGCGCCGGCGGCGCTGAGGGCGACCCCTGATCGCAGGCGGAGCCTGTCGGACGGGGTCCTCGTCGACGCCTCGATCCACGCGCGCCTTCTCGGCCTGCGGCTGTTGAGGATCGACGCGAGCATCGTCCTCGTGCCGGCCGACATCCGGCCCGCGGCACCGGCCGCCCTCCCTCCGGCGCAGCACACCGGGCGGCGGTCCGCTGCCCCCGCGCCGAGGCGGTCGGTGGCCGCGGGCCCCCGGCTGGCCCAGGCCGTTCGGAGCATCAACGAGGCCGCCGCGGTGCTCGCCGAAACGCGGCGCGACGGCGCCTGAGGCGCCGTCGGCCGAGCGTCGCCCCGCGCGTGCCTCAGCCGGCCTGCGGGCGGTCCGCGGTCTCCCGGGCGGTGAGCCGCGCCACCGACTGGGGGTCGTGGGTCGGCAGGTAGACCGTCGGGCGCTCGGCGACGAGGCGCTGGATCCGGGTCAGGGTCTCGATCGCCTGCGCCGGCTTGGGCGCGACGCCGTCGGCCCGTCCGTCGAGCATCAGCCTCTGGGTGTACGAGGCGTCGCCGGCGAGGAGGACGAGCGTGTCGTCGTCCTCGACGGCGACCGACAGGTGGCCGCCGGTATGGCCCGGAGTGGGCAGCAGGTGCACGTCGCCGGCCCGGGTCAGGCTCGCGCTGGCCGGAAAGGGCCCGAACGCCCCCGACGCGAAGTCCACGAGGGTCGGGGCGAAGCCGGCGGGCCAGTGCTGGGGCAGGAAGCCGCGCGCCTTGCCTGCGAGACCGCGCGCCTCCTCGAACGCACCGCGTGACGTGACGATCTCGTTGTCCGGGAAGTGCGCCAGGCCGCCCGCGTGATCGGTGTGGAAGTGGGTGACCACGACCCAGCGCACGTCGGCGGGCGCGAAGCCCAGCCGGCGCAGCTGCGGGCCGATCTCCTCGTCGGGCGCGACCCATTCGCGCAGGCCCAGCCTGAAGTACGGCTGCCACGGGGTGAAGTAACCGGGCTCGGCGGTGCGCGCGGTCTCGCCGGTGTCGACGAGGATCAGGCCCTCGGGGTGCTCGATGAGCCAGGCGAGGATCGGCAGGGGATCGGTCCAGCGGCGATCGGCGAAGAGCCGGGCGAAGCTGCGGCGCCGCCGCCCTCCCCCGTCGGCCTGGCCGGCCTTGACGGCGACGGTCCCGGTCTGAATGGCGTGGATTCTCATGTGTGGGTTTCCTCTATTGCGAGCGCCGGCGGGCGCCGGAACGCGACGGGGCGGCCCAACGGGCCATGACGACGTCGACCACGCCGTCGGCGAGCGCGTCGTCGATCGGGCCGCCGGTGATCAGGAAGCGGTAGAACAGCAGGCCGCCGAGCAGGTCCAGCGCGAGCTCGTAGTCGATGGCGCCGACCAGCTCGCCGCGCGCGAGGCCGCGCTCGAGCACTTCGCGCAGCGCTGTGCGCCGCGCGGCCAGGAAGCGCTTGCGGATCGTGTCGCGCAGCTCGGCGTTGTGCGCCATCTCGGTGGTCACGCCGCGCAGCGCGGGCGCGGCGACGGAGGTCGTGTAGAGCCGGACGGCGTCGCGCATGAGCGACAGCAGATCGCGGCGGACGTCGCCGTGGTCGGGAATGCGGATCTCGGCCACGAGGCTGGACACCGCGTCGGTCACCAGCGCGTCCTTGGACTCCCAGTGGCGATAGAGCGTCGCCGTGCTCACGCCGGCGCGCTTGGCGACGGCGGCCGTCGTCAGCCGCCCGTAGCCGACCTCCGCGAGCAGCTCGACCGTCGTGTCGAGCGCCGCGTCGCGCGACCGGGCGCTCGGCGGCCGGCCACGGCGGATGGGGATGTCATCGACGGCGGGCACAAACAAAACGAAATCGCTTCGTTTCGTAAATGTAGCGCAGGTCGATGCGCGATGGTCGTGTGGGTCGGCGCGTGGGGTGCCCCGCGCCGGCGGGCGGCCAGCGGTCCGTGCCGCGTCAGTACCCCGTGACGCGCGACAGGCCCATGATCGCGAGCCACGCGACGAAGGCCGCGCACGAGAGGGCGAGGCACATCACGCCGACGCGCTGCTTCTCGCCCCCCTTCGCGACGTACACGACGCCCACGATCAGCCCGACGAGCGGCATGAGCAGCGACAGCAGCACGCCGCCCACCCAGTCGCCGGTGCTCGCGGGAGCGTGGCGCCGTCCGCGGCCGTGCGGATCGCCGGCGGCCGACGGCTTCGTGGACGAGACGAATCCGGGCGGCGCCACCGAGGCGGGCGCGACGGAGGGACGCGCGTCGGCGTCGGGCGGGAGCCATTGGTTCGCTGACATCGGCTGACCGATCGGCTGCACGCGAGCGTCGCTTGAACGTCCTGCAGCGGTGCGGTCCGTCGTCGGACTCCCGGTGGACGTCTTGTCGAGAGTCGGAGGCAGCAGCTGGGCACCTTCGTGCTCCACGAGCAGGACACCGCGCGGCGCGTCGGCGCCGCGGCCGCGATCCTCGCCGGCGTGGTCGTCCTGAGCCTCGCCGGCGGCTGATGGGGGTGCAGGCCCTTCACACGCGACCCGCGCGCCTTCGCCGTCTCGCCCCACCGCGCCGAGAGCGGAGCGGCATCCACCAGTTCGCGCTGCCGAACAGCGTGACCAGGGCGGGGACGACGAGCGCGCGGACGACCGTCGCGTCCAGGAGAATGCCCGCCGACAGGCCCGTGGCGAGGATGCGGATCTCGGTCGAGGGCGTCGCCGCCAGGGCGACGAAGGCCAGGAACAGGATCAGCGCGGCGCTGGTGACCAGGCGGCCGGTCCGCCCCAGCCCGCGGACGACGGCCTCGTCGGTCGAGCCCGTGCGCTCGTGCTCCTCGCGCATCCGGCTGAGGATGAAGACCTCGTAGTCCATCGACAGGCCGTAGAGGAAGGCGAAGATGGCCAGCGGCACCCAGTTGGTGATCGCGTCGGTGGCCGGTACCCCGCCGATGAGCTGCGAGCCGTGGCCCTCCTGCCAGATGAGCACGACGATGCCGAAGGCGGCCCCGACGCTCAGGACGTTGAGGAAGATGGCCTTGATCGGCAGCAGGACCGACTGCAGCGCCCACGCCAGGAGAGCGAAGGTGATCACCGCGATCAGGACCAGCATGACCGGGAACGCGGCGTAGATCGCGTCGGTCAGGTCGCGGTCCTGGGCGTCCGGCCCGCCGGCGGTGAAGGCGCCGTCCGCGTGGCGCAGGGCGTCGACGGTGGCCTGCCCGGCGTCCGTGGCCGCGTCGGGCTGGATGAGCGCGACGCTGAGCGAGGTGCCGGCACGGGTCCACGAACCGCCGCCGGGGCTCACCGCGGCGCGGACGCCCGGGGTCGCTTCGAGCCCGGCCCGATCGCCGTCGGCCAGCGGCCCGGAGGAGACGATCTCGACCGGCGTCACCGCCCCGGCACCGAGACCCGCCCGTTCCAGGGTGACGAGCGCCCGAAGAGCGGGGCCGCCCGCGGACAGCGCGTTCGCCGACGGGCGGCCGGGACGCAGCGTGGTCGCGACGCCGGCCAGGATGAGCAGGATCGCCAGCCCGGCCACGGCGGCGGGCCAGCGGCGGCGCACGACCAGGCGCGCCCAGGCCGTCCACCGGCGGCCAGGGTCGCGGTCGCGGTCGTCGCGGCGGCGATCGAGCCGTGGTCCGAGGGCCGACAGCAGTGCGGGCAGCAGGGTCAGGGCGGCGGCGACGGAGAACAGCGGGATGAGCAGACCGCCGAAGCCGATGGAGCGGATGAACGGCACCGGCACGACGACGAGGGCCAGCAGGCCGATGGCCACGGTCAGGCCGCTGACGGCGACCGAGTGGCCGGCCGTCCGCATCGCCGTGCGCACCGCGTCGTCGTTGGCCGCGCCTCGCGCGCGCTCCTCGCGCCAGCGCACGACGATCAACAGCGAGTAGTCGATCGCGACCCCCAGGCCGATCAGGCCCACGAGGAACTGCACGACGAAGGAGACCTCGGTCAGGCTGGCCAGCACGCGCAGCGCGAGGAAGGTCGAGAGGATCGACACCGCCGCGATCAGCAGCGGGACCAGGGCCAGCCACGAGGCGAAGACCAGCGCCAGGACGACCAGCGCCCCGGCACCGCCCGCGAGGGTCTCCACGAGCAGGCCGGCGCCGCCGCCCGCGCCGGAGTCGTCGCGCAGCGCGTCGATGCCCGTCACCTGCACCGGTGCGCCGCCCACGCGCTGGGTCGCGGCGACCCGGCGCGCGGCGGTCAGCGCCGCGGGGTTCTCGTCGGGCGCGGGGCGACCGAGCGGCGGGAACACGAGGGCGTAGGTGGTGCGTCGGTCGCGCGACACGAACGCGCGGTCACCCGTCGACGCATACGACACCTGTCGCGCGCGCCCGACGGCGGCGGACACTCGCGCGACCGCGCGACCGAGCTCGTCGCGCGTGGCGCGTTCGGTGATGCGCCGGTCGCCCGCGGCTCTGACCACGAGCACGATCGGCGCGATCTGGCCCCCGTTGCCGAAGCGCTGGGCGATGGTCCGATTCGCCTCGAAGGCGGGCCGGCCCGGCGCGTCGAAGGACTGCGACAGCGCATCGCCGATCGAGCTGGCGGCCCAGCCGCCGGCGACGGCCAGCACCAGCCAGGCAAGGGCGACGAGCCGACGGTGGGCGGTCGCGATCGCGGTGACGCGGTTCATCCAGGGGCGAGGGCAGGCCGGGCGACGGGCATCGAAGCGCATACGGGCGACCGAGCGTCACCGGATGACGCCGCGGTCGAGCCGGCGAAGGCGGCGGCGTCGGGCGACGGCGGGTTGCGAACGCAAGTTCGGGTCACCGGCGCTCGTAGGTTGAGCGATGCCTGTCCGTGCGCCACTCGCGCTGTGCCTGATCGCCGTCGCCCTGTCAGGCGGCGTCGGCGCCGCGAGCGCCGCCGCGAAGACACCCGCGAGCCCCGGCACCGCGCAGCTTCCCGTCGTGCGTGAACGGTCGCCGTCGCCCTCCGCCCGGGCCGCCGCGGCGGAGATGTGGAAGCTCTTCGGCAAGGGCTACGCCGCCAACTTCCGCAACGGCCAGTGCACCGACCTGGTCCAGCGCCGGCGTCCCGACGTCGTGGCGCGCATCATGCGCGCCGACTACGCGGCCTGGGCCGACGCCGGCTACCGCGCGCGCACCTGGGAGCCGCACAGCTGGGACGCCACCTTCTGGGACGACAACGCCGCCCACGCCGGCCTGCGGGTCGGCAAGACGCCCCGGGCCGGCGCGGTCATGGTCATCAACTCGGCCAACTACCCGGCCACGCCCGGCCACGTCGCCATCGTCGAGGCGGTCCACGGCGACGGCTCGGCCCGCATCACCGAGGAACGCGCGCCGCTGCTGTGGCACGTGACCCACCGCACGGTCTCGCGGGCGGCGCTGCGCGCCGCCGACGTCGACTTCATCTACTGAGCCCGCCGGAACCCGCTCCGACGCGGTCGCGTGCGAGCGTCGTCGACGGCGCGCGTCGTTGCTCTAGCCCCTGCCCGGCACAGCCTCGACCGCACCCGCCGGCTGCTGCGCGGCGCACGCCCTGGCGGCGGCTTGGAAGGCCGGCGAGCGGTCGTCGAACCTGCTGCTGTCGAAGGCGCCACGGTGATCGGGGTCGGGGAAGCGCGGAACGCCGTGGGCACGCAGGCAGCGCGCCCACTCGAACTCCGCGGCCGAAGGCCCGCGCCCCAGGGCGGCCGCGCCGCCGATGCCCGCAGCGATCATCACCAGCGCGGCCACGATCGCCATCAGCGTCCGTCTCATCGCCTTGCTCCTTGTGTTGGGAACCATGGCGACGTTGTACGGCGGCGCCGCTGACGAGGGCCTAACCGCGTCGGTTAACCCGCTGTAAGGCGCGCCGTGGCACCCTCACGCGAGCGCATGCGAGTCCATCTGCCCCCGCGCACCATCCGAGCGCGGCTCACCGCCCTGGTCTTCGCCGCCTTCCTCGCCGCAGGCGCCGTGCTGATGGCGGTGACCTTGGTGGTGTGGCTGGGGCGGACCGGCAGGCCCATCGTGGCGATGCCCTCGCCGTCCGGGGGCGTGCTCGTGCCCGCGACCCAGCACAGCGTCGACCGGCGGGAGCTGCTCGTCGCCTCGGGCGTCGCGCTGGCCGTGATGGGCGCGCTTTCGCTTGGACTCGGATGGCTCGTGGCCGAGCGCTTCCTGCGGCCGCTGCGCACGATCACGGCGGCGGCGCGCGAGATCTCCGCGACCACCCTGCACGAGCGGCTGAACCTCTCCGGCCCCGAGGACGAGCTGACCGAGCTCGCCGACACCTTCGATGAGCTCCTCGCCCGCCTCGAGCGCTCGTTCGCCTCCGAGCGCCGCTTCGTCGCCAACGCCTCGCACGAGCTGCGCACACCGCTCGCCGGGATGCGAGCGTCGCTGGACGTGGCGATCGCCAAGCCGGGGCCGGTGCCCGCGCACGTCGCCACGCTGACCGGAAGACTTCGCCGCGAGCTCGACCGCATGGACGCGCTGCTCGAGAGCTTCCTCACGCTTGCCAAGACCCAGCAGGGGCCGCTCGCCGACCAGGCGACGCTCTCGCTCGCCGAGATCGCGTGCGTGGCGATCGAGGACCGTGCCGTCGCGATCTCGGCGCAGGGCTTGAACGTCGAGCAGCGGGCCGATCCGCACGCCCGGGTCACCGGCAGCGCGCCGCTGCTCGCCCGCATGGTCGAGAACGTGATCGAGAACGCCATCGGCCACAACGAGCCAGACGGCTGGCTGCGCGTGTGCACTGCGGTCGAGGGGTCGCGCGCTCAGCTCGTCGTCGAGAACGGCGGCGAGCGGCTCGACCGCGACGTGGTCAAAGAGCTCAGCCGGCCCTTCCGTCGCGCCGTCGCCGAGCGGACCGGCTCGGACCGCGGCGCCGGCCTGGGGCTGGCGATCGTCGCCTCGATCGCCGAGGTTCACGGGGGCACGCTCGACCTCGCCGCCCGTGACGAAGGCGGCCTGCGGGTCGCGATCGGGTTGCCGCTGGCCGCCGGAGCCGCGCCGTGAGGGTTCTCGTCGTCGAAGACTCGCGAACGCTGGCCGACGCGCTGGTCGACGGCCTGCAGGACGAAGGGATGGCGGTCGACGTCGCCTACGAGGGCCTCGAGGCCGCCGCGAAGCTCGATCTGCACGGATACGACGTCGTCGTCCTGGACCGCGACCTCCCCGGGATCCACGGTGACGCACTGTGCCGGATGATCACCGAGCGGGACAACCCCGCGATGGTGCTCATGCTCACGGCCTCCGGCCAGCCCGCAGAGCGCGTCAGCGGCCTCAGCCTCGGCGCCGACGATTACCTCTCCAAGCCGTTTCACTTCCCTGAGCTCGTGCTCCGTGTCGGCGCGCTCGCCCGCCGTAGGCCCACTGCGCGGTCGAGGATCTTCCGGGCGGCGGGAATCGAGCTCGACCCGCTCCACCACACGGTCAGCCGCGGCGGACGCCGGCTCGACCTCTCGGCCAAGGAGTTCGCGCTGCTCGAGGCGCTGATGCGCGCTCAGCATGGCGTCCTGAGCGCCGAAGACCTCTTCGGTCAGGTGTGGGACGAGCACGTCGACCCCTTCACCAACACGGTCCACGTCACGCTCAGCCGCCTGCGCCGCAAGCTCGGGGAGCCCCCGGCGATCGAGACGGTGCCCGGCGTCGGCTACCGCGTCGCCGAGGCCTCGCGCATCCAGGACGAGCCCCGTCCGTGAGATAGGTACCTCAGATGACACATATTTGTGTCATCTCAGTCATCCGTGCAATCATGGCGCCGTGCCAACCGACGCCCAGATCACGTTCGCCGACCACATGGGGCGCTTCTACGCCCGCCGATACGCGTTCCCGCCGATGGTGGGGCGGCTGATCGGCTACCTGGCGGTCTGCGATCCGCCGGACCAGAGCATCGGAGACCTGGCCGACACGCTGCTCGCGAGCCGGAGCGCCATCACGGGCGCGGTGAAGGTGCTCGAGACGTCGCATGTGATCCGGCGGTCGCGAGCGGCGGGCGAGCGGATGGATCGGGTGCGCCTCGATATGAGCACCCCGGAGGCGCTAGGGATGGACATCACCGAGTACCAGGAGCTGCGCGAGATGGCGCGCGAGGGCCTGGAGGTCGTGCGGGATGCGCCACCCGAGCGGCGCGCCATCCTGCTCGAGATGTCGGCGTTCGCCGACTTCCTGCTGGAGCAGATCCCCCGGTTCCAGCAGGAGTGGGAGGCCCGGCGCGCGAAGCTCGTCGCCGCGGGCGATCTTCCGGCGCGCGGAGGCCGGGCATGAGCGCGCCGGCGATCGCGGTCAGCGGGCTGCGCAAGTCCTACGGCGAGACGGCGGTGCTCGACGGCGTCGACCTCGAGGTCGCGGAGGGCACGGTCTTCGCGCTGCTGGGACCCAACGGCGCCGGCAAGACGACGATCGTGCGGATCCTGTCCACCTTGATCGCGGCGGACGCGGGCGAGCTGCGCGTCGGCGGCCACGACGTGGGCGCCGACCCGGACGGCGTGCGCGCCGCGATCGGCGTCACGGGCCAGTTCTCGGCGGTCGACCTCATGCTGACCGGCGAGGAGAACCTGCAGCTGATGGCCGACCTCAAGCGCCTGGGCCGCGACGCCGGGCGCCGACGGGTGGGCGAGCTGCTCGAGCGCTTCGACCTCGTCGACGCCGCCGGTCGTCCCGCCTCGACGTACTCCGGCGGCATGGTGCGCCGGCTGGACCTGGCCATGACGCTCGTCGGCTCCCCGCGCGTGATCTTCCTCGACGAGCCGACGACCGGACTCGACCCGCGCAGTCGCCGCACGATGTGGGACGCCATCCGCGAGTTGGTCGCTGGCGGGGTCACGATCCTCCTCACCACCCAGTACCTCGATGAGGCCGACGAGCTCGCCGACCGGATCGCGGTGCTCGATCGCGGCCGCATCGTGGCCGAGGGCACCCCGGACGAGCTCAAGCGCCGTATCCCCGGCGGCCACGTCGAGCTGCAGTTCCCGTCCGCGGACCTCCTGCACACGGCCGCCGACCTGCTCGACGTCGCCACCGCCGACGAGCAGCGGCTCGCCCTCCTCGTGCCCAGCGACGGCAGCGTCCCGGCCCTCCGGCGGATGCTCGAACTCCTCGATGACGCCGGCATCGACGTCGAGCACCTCTCCATCCACACCCCCGACCTCGACGACGTCTTCTTCGCCGTCACCGGCCACCCGACGGAGGAGACCGTCACGCTGCCATGAGCACCATCACCTACACCCTGACCGACTCGAGGACGATGCTGCGCCGCAACCTGCGGCGCCTGCAGCGCTATCCCTCCATGACGCTGATGCTGATCGGGATGCCGATCGTGTTCCTGCTGCTGTTCGTGTACGCCTTCGGCGGGCAGCTCAGCAACGGCCTCGGCGACCAGCTGGCCGGCGGCCACACCGGCCGCGGCGGCTACCTCAACTACGTCACGCCCGGCATCCTGCTCATCACCGTCGCCGCTGCGGTGCAGGGCACCGCGATCGTCGTCGCCATGGATATGACCAGCGGGATCACCGACCGCTTCCGCACGATGTCCATCGCCCGCGCCGCGGTCCTCGGCGGTCACGTCCTCGCCACGCTCATCCAGGTTGCGGCAAGCCTCGTCATCGTGCTCGGCGTCGCGGTCGTGCTCGGCTTCCGGCCGACCGCCGACGCGTTGCAGTGGGTGGCCGCGATCGGCGTGCTCATGCTGTTCGCGCTCGCGCTGATCTGGCTGGCCACCGCGCTCGGGCTGGCCGCCAAGAGCGTCGAGACCGCAAGCAACACCCCGATGTTCCTGACCCTGCTGCCGTTCCTGGGCAGTGGCTTCGTCCCCACCGACACGATGCCGACCGGGCTCGAGCAGTTCGCCGAGTACCAGCCCTTCACGCCCGTGACCGAGACCGTCCGCGGACTGCTGACCGGCACGCACGTCGGCTCCCAGATGATCGTGGCCGTCGCGTGGAGCGTCGCCATCGCCGTCGGCTCCTACCTCTGGGCGATCCACCTCTACAGCCACCGCGCGCGATGAGGGCGTCACGGCGCACGAGCTGCGCCCCACGTTCACGTCGATCCAGTTCTTTCGCGGCGTGGACCCGCCGACCGTCCTGCGGCAGCTCGGTCGCGCCGACGCGGCCTTCACGCTGCGCGTCTACGTCCATTCTCTGCGCCGCGACGAGGCCGAACGCGAGCGCCTGAGGACGCTCGTCGAGGGCCGTGACCGGGCCCTGTTGGGCATTGGCCAGGACCGCGATGCTCGGCGGCTCCAGGCGCCGGAATCGCCCCTGATCGACGAAAGGCCCGCATCTGCGGACCTTCTCGGGGATGGGCGCGGCGGGTCCGGAACCTGCGACCTCTCGCGTGTGAAGCATGGCGTTGGTGTCGGTACCGATGCCGAAAGTCTCTGGAAATCGCCACACTGCGTCGCGCCGTTACATCGGCGATGTTGTGCCCGGTACGGCCCGATACGGCAGGTCTGGCGAAAGGAGATCGACCCGTGCGCCGGCCGCAAGCGACCCCCTGCGGACGTTTGCGCATCTTCCCGACGACGCTCGCCGCCGCCGGGCCGCGGTT
Source organism: Paraconexibacteraceae bacterium (assembly GCA_963757775.1). Classification (GTDB taxonomy): domain Bacteria; phylum Actinomycetota; class Thermoleophilia; order Solirubrobacterales; family Solirubrobacteraceae; genus JAOPZW01. The sequence goes on from CAVWSH010000001.1 coordinate 742,980, forward strand.
TGCGCGCGGCATTGCACGCCGTCATCGTCCGGTGCGTGGCGAGCGCCCGATCGACCATGACGCCCCGGTCCGGCGGCAGGCGCGCCGGGGCCTGGGCGGTCGCGCTGCTGGCGCCGCTTGCCCTGCTGGCGCTGCTGCGCAGCGCCCCCTCGGTCGACGAGCGCTGGGAGGACAGGCCCGCGCACTTCTGGATCGTGCTCGCCGCCGGAATCCTCAATGCGGCGCTCGCGCTGACGATCGCCGAGTCCGGTCGGCGCCGGCGTGACGCCCGCCTGCTGCTGATCGGCCTCGCCTTCCTCTGCAGCGCCGCGTTCCTCGGGCTGCATGCGCTGGCCACGCCCGGCGTGTTGAACCCCGGCGCGAATGCCGGCTTCACGCTGGCCACCCCGATCGGGCTAGTCGCGGCGGGTGGCTTCGCGGCCGCCTCGGCGATCGAATACGGACTGGACGCGTCGCTGCGCATCGTGCGGTGCTCGCGACCGCTGACAGGCCTTCTACTGCTGGTCATCGCCGGCTGGGCGATCGTCTCGGCTGCCGGACTGCCGCCGCTGCGCACCGGGGTGACCACCGGCGAGGTCGAGCTGCCGTTGGCGGCGCTCGCCGCGGTCGGCGTGCCACTCTACGCGTACGCCGCAGTGGCCTACGGCCGCTTGTGGCGGCGCCGCGGCCGCCGGCTGGCGCTCGCGGTAGCGTTTGCCTTCGCGCTTCTGGCAGAGGCGCTCGTGGTGGCCGTTGTGTCGCTGCCGGCGAGCTGGCGGCTGAGCTGGTGGGAATGGCACGCGCTGATGGCGATCGGCTTCTTCGCCATCGCGGCCGCGGCCTGGTCGGAGTGGCACGAGGAGCGCTTCAGCGCGCTCTATCTGGACGAGACGCTGGCCGGCCGCCGCGACGTCACGGTGCTGTTCGCCGACCTCGCCGGGTTCACGCCCTTCTCCGAGCAACGCGCGCCCGAGCAGGTGCACGCCATGCTGCTGGCCTACTTCGGCGAGCTGGCGCCGATGCTCACCGACGCGTTCGGCGCGGACGTGCAGGACTTCGTGGGCGACCAGATCTTCGCCATCTTCAACAAGCGCGGCGACCAGCCCGACCACGCGCGGCGCGCCGCGCGCGCTGCGCTCGCGTTCCAGCGCCGCGCGGAGGCGATCCGCGCGGGCCACGCCGAATGGCCGCGCTTCCGCATCGGGCTCAACACGGGCCCGGTCCTGGCCGGCGTCGTCGGCGGGCGCGGTCACCGGATCCACGGCGTGTTCGGGGACACCGTCAACGTCGGCGCGCGCCTCGAGGGCCACGCGCCGCCGGGCGGCGTCGTCATCGCCGCGGCCACACGAGCGCAGCTGCCCGATGAGACGGTCGTGCGGGCGCTGCCGGAGCTGCACGTGAAAGGCAAGCGGGCGCCGATCACCGCGTATGTGCTCGACCGGCTGCCCCGCTGACAGCGGCAGCCGACGCGGCGGCACCGGGCTGCCCGTCATTCGCGTGGCCGGCCGCGACGGATGGCGCTGGTTGGGGCAGCGTCGCCTGTGTGGCGCAACACCAAGTCCGGTCGCCCCCTTTCCCCCGCGCCGGGCGGCCCACTCGACACGCCGCCTCTCAGCGGCACTACACGGGAACCCCGGCCTCGCGGCCGGCCACCGGGCAGCGTGCCGCCGTCCCACCCGGCGGGTCGCGCGGTGATGCGCACGCCCGGCTCGGGCCGCGGAGCGTGACTTCGCGGTCCCGGGTCGGTCCACCGCCGTTGGTCGCCTCGTCCAGGTTCAGCCGGCGGCCGCCAGACCGTCACCGGCGTGCGCTACATGGCGGTGTTGCGCTCGAGACGGCCGTGTTCGGCCCCCTCATCACCGGCTGGATTCCTGGCGCCGGCCGGATTTGGCTGCCGCCAGATAGCGGCGGGACCCGCGCTCGCGTCGACCAGCGGGGGCGCTCGCTTGATCGGCCGGCGCGACACGGTCGACCGCGCGTGGAGCGTGCCCCGGGGGATGGTCGGGCTCGGTCCGGCGGTCGTGTTGCGGTGCGGTTGCGCGCGGCGCCCGAACTGCTCGTAGCGTGACGCTCAGGCTGCCGGTCAGCAGGGTGAAGCCGGAGAGCACGCCGCTGACCAGCGGCACCCACGAAGCGGCGCCGGCGGCGGCCATCACGAGCCCGGCAGCGCCGAGGATCACGAGCGGCGTGGCGGAGCGCAGGCTGCCGCCTCCCCACACGCCCGCGACGCGGAAGGCGAGGAAGTGCAGCCCGACGACGAGTGCGATCCAGGCCACTCCGGCCTGATCGGGCGCTCCGGCGGCGATGAGCGCGACATAGCCGACGGCGAGCAGTCCGACCTCGGCGGCGACGATGAGCCAGTAGCGGCGTCCGAACAGGTGCGTGGCCGGCGCCGATCGCGCCGCGCGCGGGTCGCTCAGCGCGCGACGGCGCGCCAGGACGAGCGCGATGAAGCCGACGAAAGCGAGGATCCGAAACAGCGCGGCGACCGTCGCTCCGAGCGGGGTGCGTGCGTTGGCGATGACGAAGACGAGGCCGAAGATGCCGCCGATCAATGCCCCGGTGAGTCGCTGGCGCATGCGGCTCACCGCGCGGTCGCGGCGCGGCTGGGATCGGGCCTGGCCGCGTCCGGGGGCGACGATGGGGCGGGCGTAAGGAGGCGAGCGCCGGAGGCGTAGACGAGCGCGTGGTAGACGAGCGAGAGCGCAGCCAGCGCGATCCCGGCGGCCGGGAGCCCGGCCGAGTAGGCGGCGAGCGCGGCGATCCCGGACACGGCGAGCTCCTGGGTCAGACGCAACGGCTCGGCGAGGCGACCGGCCTGGTGGAAGTCGATGGCGCCCCAGAAGCCGAAGCCCAGCACGGGGGCGCCCAGGCCGAGCGCCAGCTTCATTGCCAAGCCGTCGCCGGTACGAACGCCCCAGTAGGCGAGCGCGGCGACCACGCCGGCTTCCATGAGCGCGCGCAATGTGAGGTTCAACCGTTGCCTTGGTGTCACGGTCGGGCTCCTTTCACGATCCTGTGCCCTCGCGAGGGCCGCGCGTCCACGACGTGAGCCCCCTGCGCTCGTTTGCCCAACGCGACCGTGCCGCTGCGCGCCGTCCGCGGAACGACGGGGAGCGCCGGGCGGCTGACGAGAGGAAGCGCGGCGTCCGCCAGCACGATCGCTGGGGCGCAGCCGAGCGCGCGGTAGTCGACGGGCGTCGACAGTACGGCTCTGAGGGCGGGGTACCGGCCAGCGGGCTCGCCGCCGGGAAGCGAACCTGCCGCAGAGACCGGCAGTCGCCGCACGTCACGGCTCCCGGGTCCGCGCCATCGCCCACGCGAGCCAGCCGCATCCCAGCGCCATCAGGACGCCGTGCGCGACCCGCACGGCCTGCGAAGCCGTGAACTGCGGCAGGTACAGGGCCAGGCCGACGGCGAGCGGGACGCCGCTCCAGCGCGCCACTCGACCAGAGCGCCAGACCGCCGTGGCGAGCACGATCGCCCCGATGGCCAGCAGGAGGAGGCCGGTGACGATGAACCAGATCCCGGCGCCCCACCGGATCGAGTGGGTCATCTCGGTCAAGAGCGCCGTGTCGTGCCGTCCAAGCGCCCTGCCGCCGACGGCGTGCAGGCCGAACACCTCGGCCCCGTAGTAGGGCAGCGTGAGCCCGACACCGACCCACATCAGCGCCACGGCCACGGCCCCGCGCCCGGTCACCGCGCTGTCGCCCAGCAGGACGAAGAGTCCGAACACGCCCAGCCCCAGCAGCACGAACGCGCCGATCGCCAGCGAATGCGCGAGGACCCACGCCGTCGATCCGAACGCCCGCGCGCCGGCCAACGACTTCTCGTCTGAGAACGGCCGAATGGCCGGATACAGCACGAACCCGATCCCTGACAGCGCCAGCAAGGCCGCGAACGGCACCACCTCCGCCGCGCCCGTGGACAGCGCTGCGGGCATCCGCCGGACCGTGCGCCGATCAGCGACCCCGGTCATGTCGGATCATCGCCGTCGACGATCCATCTCACCGAGCACGTCCATTGGCGTTCCGGGGCCAGCATCTCGGCCTCCATTCTCACGGTCGCTACGCTCCGTAGCGTTGTGCGACCGTACCGCAAGCCACCGCATCCCCTCAGGCGGTTCGTCCGCGGCCTTACCGGTCACCGCCCGACGCGCGATCTCGTACACGATCGGCGCCGCGGGGCGAGCCACACCGCCGGGCGCGGGTCATGGGTGCACGCGCTACGATCCGTATCGTTTTGGCGGTCGACGACGGCCTCACGCCACGCGGTGGATCCGGGAGCGACTCGCGCCGCGCACACAGCGAGCGGATCGCGCTCGACAGCGCGCGCGAGCTGCTCGCAGACGGCGGCGTCCAGCGCCTCACGGTCGAGGGTGTTGCGGCGCGCTCGGGTATCGCCAAGACGACGATCTACCGGCACTGGCGCTCCAAGGAAGACCTCGCGCTCGCCGTGCTGTTGGAGATGACCGAAGCCGTCGTCGACGTTCCCGAGCTCGAAGACACCCGATCCGAGCTGATCGCCTTCGTCGCGCGCGCCATCGACATCCTCGGCTCCACCCTCATGGGGCGCGTCATGCAAGGCCTCGCCTCCGACATCGCCACCGACCAGACGCTCGCCCAGGCCTTCCGCGACCGCGTCGTCTCGCTGCGCCTCGCCGAGCTGCGCCACCTCATCCAACGCGGCATCGACCGCGGCGAACTGCGCGACGACATCGACGCACGCCTGCTGCACGACCTGCTGTTCGGCCCCGTCTACCACCGCCTCCTGCTCACCGGCGGAGCCCTCGACCGGGCGCTCGCCGAGCAGATCGTCGACGCGCTCATGCCCGCCCTCACCAGCCGGGTCTGACCAGCCGCTGCGATCGGCTCCCGCCGGTCTGCAGGAGGCCGGGAGGGTCCGCCGGTCGACTGCCGGCGTCAACCGAGGCTCGCGGCCCCGCACTCGTCGGACGGCTCAGCCGACGCCGGTCGCGAGAGATACACGGTGGGCTGCATGCTCAGCGTCGCTGCGGTAGCACCCCGCGTCGCCGTCGCGCCGGAAGGAGCGCTGTCGGTTGGCTTACAGCGGCCTTCGCCGACAGCTGGCGAGAGGTGGATGATCGGTCGCGGTTCGTCCGCCCACGCGAGCCGATGTCGTGGGCCGCCGCGACCTCCCGCAGTCCTTCGCAGAGGAACGCGAGACCCGTTGCGGGGCGATCTTGATGGGCAGCGGCAACAGGAAGGAGCGGAGATGATCGTCTCGATCGTGCGCTTCGCGTCCGGGCTCTCCGACGACGAGGTGCAGGCACGCTTCGAAGAGCGCGCCGACCGCTATCGCAGTGTTCCAGGGCTGGTGGAGAAGCTCTACCTGCGCTACCGAGACACCGGCGAGTTCGGAGCCGTGTACGTCTGGGAGTCCGAGGATGCGCTCAGCCGATTCCGGAGATCCGAGCTCGGGCGATCGATCGGCGCCGCATACGACGTCCGATCCGAGCCCGGGTCCGAGCTGGCCGATGTGCGCCTCGTCGTGCAGCCACGGGAGGGCCACCCCGCGGCGATGAGCTGATCCTTCGCGTTGCGCAGCAGGAGCTCGGCCTCCACCGCCGATCGTAAACCGCAGCCCCCGCAGGACCGCTGCGCGAGCTCGACGAACGCCGGCCGGTGCAGGCGTCAGGCGGTTGCGGGCGACCTGCGCGAGAGCGTCCTGGAGAGCTTGCCGCGCCCCGAGATGCCGAGCTTGCGGTAGGCACGCCCGAGGTGGGTTTCCACCGTCTTCCTGGTGACGAACAGGGCCTGCGCGATCTCGGGATTCGAGAGCCCTTCCGCCGCGAGCTCGCAGACGCGGCGCTCGGACGGGGTCAGCTCGTCAGGTCCACTGCGCAACTCCGCAGGCGGCCTGACGCCGCTGGCGCGGAGCTCCGCTTCGGCTCGCTGCGCAAGACCGCTGCTGCCGCACCGTCGAGCGAATTCGAGCCCTCGCGTCAGCGCGTGTCTGCCCTCGGCGCGCTGGTTGCCCCGGCGCAGCGTCGCGCCGACCTCGACGAGCGAGCGGGCGTGCTCCAGGGGCGCGGGAGATCCTTCGAGTTCGGTGACCGACTGCTGCAAGAGTTCGATTCCACGCTCGCCGCCGCTGGCCCGTCCGAGCGCACGGAGCGCGATCCCGATCGCTCTCGGCACGCCGAAGCGGCGGGCGAGCTCGAGCTCCTCGGCGGCGAGAGCGACCGCATCGTCGCGCTCGCCCCGCTCGGCGAGGGCCATGGCCGCGGTCGAGCGGTAGGGCAGCGCGGCCGGGCAACGTGCTCTCCAGCGCAGCTCTCGCCGGCCCAGTTCCTCGAGATCTGCGAGTCCGGCGTCGCGCTGCCCGCGAGCGAGGCGGAGCCGTGCCCGGCTCAGGAGCAACCGGCCATGCATGAACGTCGCCGGAATGAAGACGTCATGGCCGCCGCGCTTCAGCGCGGTCTCCGCCTCGTCGAGCCTGTCCAGCTCGATCAACGCATCGATGAGGAACGCCAGCGCGTAGTCGGCGATATGCCAGCCGGCCTCAGAGGCTGCGGCCATCGAGGCCCGGGCCTCCGCTTCGGCATTGGCAACGCTTCCCCAGCGGTACGCCACATCGGCGCGAAACGACGAGGCAAGCGCGAAGCCGAACTGTGAGCCGCGGCGGCGCGCGTCGGCGAGCGCCTCTTCACACACTCGCGCGGCGAGATCGAGGCGGTCGCTGACGATCAGCACGTAGGGGGCGTCGTAGAAGATGACCGACCCCACGCCCTGCTCCGCGAGCAGGCCTCCGTCCAGGGCGCGCATGGCAAGCGCGGCCGCTTCGGCGACCGGCGCACCGGACAGCAGCCGCTCCATTGCCAGGCTGGTGAGCACCGCACGCTCGGCCGGGCTGTCGCCCCCGATGCCGATGTGGCGCCTGATGCGCCTCCCGGTGCGCTCGCAGGTCGCGGGGTGTAGTCGGCCGGCGCTGGCCATCTCCGCCTCCAGCTGAAGGGCGAGCTCCCAGTCGTCGTCGCCCAGCTCGCCGATCGCGTGTTCGAGCGCCGCCACCGCCTCCTCGTTGAGCTCGAGCGGCACGAGCGCGTGCGCCAGTTCCCTCGCGATCAGCGCCGACCGCCGGCCGTCGACGAGCCCGAGCGCCTCGCGCAGCCGCTCCACCCCCTCGCGTTCGCCGGCGTGGAACAGGGCTCTGCCGAGTTCCCAGATCATCTCGGCCCGCTCCTGCGGCGGAGGAGGCTCGCGCAGCGCGCGCTTGAGGTGGACCGCGGCGATGTCCGGTGCACCCCGCGCCAGGCACGCTTTCGCGGCACCGCGCAGGATCTCGACGGCTCGCACGCTGCCGCGCGGCTCGCTCCGCAGCAGGTGCGCCGCGACCCGCTCCCCGCTCGCCCCGAGATCATGGAGAACCTCGGCAGCCCGCGCGTGCAGCGCCTCGCGCTCGTGCGGCGGCATCTCCGCGTAGATCGTCTCGCGCACGACCGGATGGGCGAACGAGAGGCGTTCATCCCTCCTGAGGAGGGAGCGTCCGACGAGCGCGTCGGCCGCCTCGCCGGCGCGACGCTCACTCATTCCCGCGAGCGCGGCCGCTTCGGCGAGACCGGCGCCGTCGCCGAGGACGCAGAGGATACGCGCAAGCTGGAACGCGGCCGCCGGGGCCGAGCCGAGGTGCAGCAGCACGGCTCGGAACACCGCCTTGGGACCGAGCTGTGACACACGCTGCGCTTGGTCGGCGGTCGGCGAGGCGCGATCCTGGCGGGCCTGGTTGAGCAGTGCGCTGAGGTAGAGCGGATTTCCGTTCGTGGCCCGGTGGCAGGCGTCGGTGAAGGCAGGGTCGGAGTCGCCCGCGAAAGCACGGGCTACGAGCACGCCGGCCGCTTCCCGGCTCAGCGGAGCCGGCGAGAGGACATCGGCGAGCGGATTCTGGGCCAAGCGCGCCAGTAGCGCTCCTCGCTCACCGGGCTCGCCCGGACGGGTGGTCAGCATCACCACGGCCGGCAGGCCGTCGAGCCGGACCGCGAGGAAGGCGAGGAACCGAAGCGTGCGCGTGTCGGTCCAGTGCGCATCGTCGAGTGACAGCAGAAGCGGGCGCTCCCCGGCGAGGTTCGCGCACAGCCAGTACAGGCCGCGCAGGAGCCGGAATGTCGCGTCACCGCTCGGCGGAGGCGCTCGTCCGTCCGCATGTGTCTCGAACAGGGGCCAGGCCAGCCGCGCCGCGCCCGCGAACAGAGAGGGGCTTGCGGCGTCGGTGGACTGAACGACCGGTTCAAGCCACTGGCGAACACAACCGAAAGCGAAGTCGCGCTCGAGCTCGGAGCCCCGCGCGCGCAGGGCTCGCAAGCCGTTGCGCTCCGCCGCCTCGGCCGCTGCTTCCGCGAGACAAGTCTTTCCAAGGCCGGCGGGGGCCTCGATCACCACAAGCCGCCCTTCGCCGTCGGCCGCGTCGGCGACCGCCCGATCGAGAGCGTCGAGCTCGCGCTCGCGCTCGAGGAGGCCGGTGGCGATTAAGGGCATGGCCTTTTGTCGATTCTGGGGGTTCATCGACACCGGCCACCGGCAATTGTCGGTTGGATGACACGAGCGGGTCGGTCGCTCGCGCGCCGTCAGTCGTCGTGGCGGTACCCCTGGCTGCCTGCGCGTGCAGCCTGCCGAGGGCATGTGCGAGGGCAAGCCAGCCCACGAACGCCTCGCTCCGGTCCCCCCTTCGGAGGCATCCGCGAATCGGGTCGGACCCGATATCCATTTCCAGCTCGACCCGAAGCAGCCTGCTCTCGTGCTGGGCGTGGGATCTCGGCTCACGTTCTGGACCGACGGCCCCAATGCCGCTCGACGGTACCCGGCGCGCGATCCGACCGGCGTCGGGGATCCCACCGATCCCGCTCCCTGATCCTGCTCCGATTTCAAGGAGACGGCGATGGCCGAGATCAGGGAGCGAGGTCAGGGTGCTCCCGGACGCGAACGGCAAGCCGAGATGGGATGGTCGAGAACACCGTTGCGGGCTGGGATGTCTCGCCGGAGGCCGCAACGAAACGGGACGCTCCCGACCGCGGGGCGCCACGACGCGAAGGAGGTCAGATGAGCACTTCGGCCCCAGGCACCAAGATCGACGAGGCCCGCCTGCACGCGTTCATGGGTCAGGTGGTGGTGGACATGGGCGCGGCGATCAACGCGCCGCTTGCGCGGATCGGCGAGCGGCTGGGGCTCTACAAGGCGATGGCGGGTGCCGGCGCCGTGACCTCAGAATGGGTCGCCGAGCGTGCCGGCGCCGCCGAGCGCTATGTGCGCGAGTGGCTACGCAGCCAGGCGGCCGGCGGCTACATCGTGTACGACCCCGCTACGGATCGCTACTTGCTGCCCGACGAGCACGCGCTCGCGCTGGCCGACGAGGACAGCCCCTTCTACGTCCTCGGCGGCTTCGAGGTGGTCGCCGCCGTGGAGGCCGACGAGGACGAGATCCTCGAACGCTTCCGGACGGGCGAGGGAATGGGCTGGCACGAGCACGACGCGCGGCTGTTCCGCGGCACCGAGCGCTTCTTCCGACCGGGCTACCGCGCCTATCTGGTCGACGACTGGATCCCGGCGCTCGACGGTGTGCAGGAGAAGCTCGAGCGCGGGGCCCGCGTGGCCGATGTCGGGTGCGGCCACGGGGCCTCGACGATCGTGATGGCGCGGGCCTTCCCCAATTCCCGCTTCATCGGCTTCGACTACCACGACGCATCCATCGAGCGCGCGCGCCGGGCCGCCGCGGAGGCCGGCGTCGACGATCGCGTGAGCTTCGAGGTGGCCACGGCCAAGGACTACCCCGGCACGGGCTACGACCTGGTGTGCGTCTTCGACTGCCTGCACGACATGGGCGACCCGGCCGGGGCCGCGGCGCATGTCCGCGAGACGCTGGCCGAGGACGGGACGTGGATGATCGTCGAGCCCTTCGCCGGCGATCGCGTCGAAGACAACCTCAACCCGGTCGGACGGCTCTTCTACGGCGCGTCGACGACGATCTGCACGCCCTGCTCTCTGGACCAGGAGGTCGGGCTGGCGCTCGGAGCGCAGGCCGGCCAGGCGAGGCTCACGCAGGTGCTCGAGGAGGGCGGCTTCAACCGCGTGCGTCGCGCCACCGAGACGCCCTTCAACCTCATTCTGGAGGCGAGACGGTAGATGCCGCCCGGCGCTCAGGTGCTGATCGTGGGCGCAGGCCCCTCGGGCGTGGCCTGCGCGCTCGCGCTCCGGGACGTCGGCGTGCGCTCGCTGGTGCTCGAGCGGGCAGATCGGGTGGCGGCCGCCTGGCGCGGCCGCTACGACCGGTTGCGGCTCAACACCGCCCGGCCGCTCTCGCACCTCCCGGACCGCAACTTCGATGACGGCACGCCGATGTTTCCCGCCCGGGACGACGTGATCGCGCACGTCGAGCGTCATGCCGCCGAGGATGGCCTCCAGTTCCGGTTCGGCACGCCGGTGGCGACGATCGATCGCCGCCCCGGCGGCTGGGTCGCGCGCACGCCGGACGGCGAGATCGAGGCGCCGCTGGCAATCGTCGCGACCGGGTATCAGAACGTCCCAGTGATCCCCGACTGGCCGGGACGCGACGGCTTTCGCGGTCCCCTCCTGCATTCCGCGGACTACCGCAACCCGCAGCCCTTCGCGGGCGACAAGCTCCTGGTCGTCGGCCCTGGAAGCTCCGGCATGGAGATCGCGCACGACCTTGCCGTCGGCGGCGCTGGGAAGGTCTGGCTGGCGGTGCGGACGCCGCCGAACATCCTGCTGCGCCGGCTCCCGGGCGGGATTCCAGGCGACATGGTCGGCGTCGCGCTGATGCACCTGCCGACTGCCGTGGGCGATGCGATCTCCCGCTTCGGCCGCCGAACGGGAGTCGGCGACCTGACCGAGCACGGGCTCCCGGTGCCGGAGGAAGGCGTCATGTCGCGGCTGCGACGGCTCGGCGCGACGCCCGCCATCGTCGACCCAGACGTCATCGACACGATCAGGGCCGGCGACATCCAGGTCGTCCCGGCCGTGGAGTCGCTCGAGCACCAGCAGGTGCGGCTCGCGGACGGATCGAGCATCGAGCCCGACGCGATCATCTGCGCCACCGGCTATCACCCCGGTCTCGAGCCGCTGGTCGGACATCTCGGGGTCCTCGACGATCGTGGGCGCCCACTGGCCACGGGCGAGCAAGCCGCGGCGCCCGGCCTGCGGTTCATCGGCTACGTCCCCCGCCCCGGTGGCCTCGGCTATTGGGCCAAGCAGGCCAAGCGAACCGCCAAGCTCGTGGCCAAGGAACTCCAAGTCCGCTCGCCGCACCGCCGATGAGCGCACCCGGGGCCCGGACGCGACCGCGACCTCGCCACTTCAACCAGTGACTCGGGACCGCTCCTCGCCGCGCGTACACGATCGGGCGCGGGCACCTCCGGGGAGTCGAGCCCGTGCACCTCCGGGGGGCCGAGCCGCACGATGCTGGCGGGGCCCTCGCGCTCGTCAGCCCGCAGCGACGGCGCCACCCAGCTCGAAGATGAGCCTGCCGTCCTGGGCTTGGGCGTCGCTGCGGTGCAATCGCGGACCTCGGACTCCGTTGAGGTACAGGATCAAATCCTTGAATGCCAGCGTGCCCCAGATGAACTTCGTCTTCACGGCCACGTGCGCGATGTCGGTGAAGGCGAGGTCTTCGGTTGTATCGAAGGCGAGCAAAGCGGCGCCGCCGGCCTGCACGAGTCGCGGGTGAAGCCACGGCTGCGCGTAGCGTCCGACATGGTCGGTCTCTCCTCTCTGACGGCCGGCCGCGGCCGCAATCCGCGCGGTCCTCACCACCGCCGTTCGCGCCGAACAGGTCGGAGTCCTCGCAGAACAACGACCAGCCCGCGCACGATCCCCGCCGTCGTCTCGCCACGACAGCGGGCCAATGCCCGGCCCAGCGGCTGCCGCGACGGGCTTCAGAACGCGGCGATCCGCGTTGCCCGGGCACGCGATTGGCCCGACGTCCGATCTTGGCCCGTCTTCGACGCTAGCCGAGCGCTTCCCGATGCGCCGAATCCCACGGCCGTGCAGGGACTTCGGAGGAGATGGGCGCG
>CAVWSH010000002.1:0-186309 GCA_963757775.1 Paraconexibacteraceae bacterium
TGCTGCGCTAGGCATGGCGATCGGCAGCTTCATCTCGGTCGGGCGCTCCTTGAGCGATGCCGTCGCGCGCGTGCGCCTCGCGGAGGAGCGCGGCTACGACGCGGCCTACGTGACGCACATCGCGGGCCGCGACTCGCTCACCGTGCTGGCCAACTACGCGGCGGCGACGTCGCGCATCCATCTGGGCACCGGCGTGGTGCCGATCTATACGCGCACGCCGGCGACGATGGCGATGACCGCGGCCACGCTGCACGAGCAGTCCGGGGGGCGCCTGCGCCTGGGGCTGGGCGTCTCGCATCGCGCGGTCGTCGAGGACTGGCACGGCCAGACGATCGACCGGCCGGTGGCCGAGATGCGCGAGTACGTGGCCATCCTGCGCGCGATCTTGGCGGGCGAGCCGCCGCCGCCCGGCGAGAAGTGGCGGACGAGCTTTGCGCTCAGCGGCCTCGGGCCGTATCCCGACCTGCCGATCTACGTCGCCGCGCTGTCGCCCGCGATGCTCAGGCTGGCCGGCGAGGTCGCCGACGGCGCGATGCTGTGGCTGTGCAACCCGGAGTACATCCGCGCGGTCGTGGTCCCCGAGTTGCAGGCGGGACGCGAGCGCGCCGGCAAGACGATGGAGGGCTTCGCGGTGGTGGCCGCCGTCCCGTCGGCCGTCGTCGAGGACGCGGCGGCGGCGTTCGCCTCGATGCGGCGCGACCTGCTGACCTACTTCGGCCTGCCCTTCTACCGCGCGATGCTCGACCGCTCGGGGTTCGGAGAGGACCTCGCCGCCTACGACGAGGCCGCCGCGCGCGGCGACGGCGAGGCGATGCAGGCGGCGATCTCCGAGCGCTTCCTGCGCGGGCTGTGCGCCATCGGTTCACCCGAGGAGGTCCGTGCAGGCCTGGCGCGCTATCAGCAGGCGGGGGCCGTGTCGCCTTGCGTGGGCCCGATCGCTAGGACCGACTTCGAGGCGACCCTGCGGGCGGCGGCCCCGGGCTGAGCGCGCCGCGCAGGAGCAGGCCCGTTAGCCGCGTCGCCCGGCAGGATACGCTGGGGGCATGGCGATGGAACCGCTTCTCGACGGGCACGGGCGCCGGATCGGCGATCTGCGCGTGTCGGTCACCGACCGCTGCAACTTCCGCTGCCAGTACTGCATGCCCGCCGAGGGGCTGCCGTGGCTCGAGCGCGACGACGTCCTGCACTTCGAGGAGATCGAGCGGCTCGTGGGGCTGCTGGCCGCGATGGGCGTCAGCGACGTGCGCCTGACGGGCGGCGAGCCGCTCGTGCGCCGCGACTTCCCGCGGCTGGTCGGGATGCTCGCCCCGCTCGTCGAGGATCTGAGCATCACCACCAACGGCTACCTGCTCGAGCGCGACGCCGAGGCGCTCGTGCGCGCGGGCGCCACGCGCTTCAACGTCTCGATCGACTCGCTGCAGCGCGACCGCTTCTACGAGATGACGCGCCGCGACGCCCTGCCGCGGGTGCTGCGCGGCCTCGAGGTCCTGGCCGGCTTCCCCGAGGCGCACCCGATCAAGGTCAACGCCGTCGCGATGCGCGGCTTCACCGAGGACGAGGTGCTGCCGTTCGCGCAGTTCGCGCGCGAACACCCCTACGAGGTGCGCTTCATCGAGTTCATGCCGCTCGACGCCGACCACGCGTGGACGCCCGACAGCGTCCTCTCCGGCGAGGAGATCCGCGCGATCATCGAGCAGCGGTGGGCGCTCGAGCCCGTCGAGCGCGAGCCACACGCCACCGCACGCGTCTATCGCTTCGCCGACGGCCGGGGGTCGATCGGCTTCATCAACCCGGTGAGCGAGCCCTTCTGCGGCGACTGCAACCGCATCCGCCTGACCGCCGACGGCCGGTTGCGCACGTGCCTGTTCTCGCTCAACGAGACCGACCTGCGCACCCCATTGCGCGCAGGGGCCGACGACGCCGAGCTCGAGCACATCGTCCGCGACGCGGTGTGGCGCAAGGAGCTCAAGCACCACGTCAACGAGCCGGGCTTCGTCCAGCCGGTGCGGACGATGAGCGCCATCGGCGGCTGACGCCGCCCGGGCCGTTCAGCGCCCGCCGAGCAGGGCCGCTGCCTGCAGGATGTCCTCCGGGCTGTTGACGGTGAAGAACGGCTCCTCGTCGGGCCACTCGACGATCCGCGGGCTCAGGCCGGCGACGGCGTCCGACAGCGGCGCGCCGAGGTCGCACCCCGCCAGCGCGCCCAGGGCCCGCGGCTCGTAGCGCGCGCACAGCGGCTGCAGGCGCCCGCCGGCGCGCGGGACCACGGCGGGCGCCCCGCGCGAGCGCTCGCGGGCGAGCGCCGCGACGAGCCCGCGGGTCACGAACGGCATGTCGCCGCCGACCACCACGACCGGCTGCCCGCGCGCGCAGCGCAGCGCGTGGACGACGCCCGCCAGCGGATGGCGCGGCTCCTCGGGCTCCAGCCAGATCGCGATCTCGACGTCGAGGCCGGGCAGGACGGTCGACTCCTTGGCCACGACCGCCACCTCGTCCAGCACGGCGCGCAGGACGTTGAGCGGGTAGTGCACCAGCGGGCGGCCCTCGAGCTCGACCATCGCCTTGTCGCCGCCGATGCGCCGGCCGCCGCCGCCGGCCAGCACCACGCCGATGCAGCTGCGCCGCGCCATCGCTACGCCGTGGCGGGCCCCTGGCCGTAGTCGCCGAACGGCCCGTCGCGGTCGGCGACGGCGCCGCGGACGTCGGCGAGGGCGCGCTGCGTGAAGGCCGTCCCCTCGGGCGTGTGGCGCGCCGCGCCGTCCAGCAGCGTGCCGATGAGCTGCGTCGTTTGCAGGCCCATCGCCTCGAAGGCCTGGTTGACGAGCAGCTTCATGGCCGCCGCCTGGTTGTGGGGCAGCAGCGCGACGCGCCGGGCGAGGGCCAGGCCCGCCGCGTCGAGTCCCGCCGCCGGGACGGCCTCGGAGGCCAGACCCCACTGCGCCGCGCGGGTGCCGTCGATCGCGTCGCCGGTGAGCAGCAGGCGCTTGGAGCGCTCCAGGCCGAGGCGGTACATCCACATCGCCGTCGTCGGCGAGCCCCACACCCTCGCCGGCGGGTAGCCGATACGGCAGTCCTCGGCGCAGACGATGAGATCCGAGCACAGGGCGAAGTCGGTGCCCCCGGCGACGCA
This sequence comes from Paraconexibacteraceae bacterium, assembly GCA_963757775.1. Lineage (GTDB taxonomy): Bacteria > Actinomycetota > Thermoleophilia > Solirubrobacterales > Solirubrobacteraceae > JAOPZW01. Next base: position 3,131 of record CAVWSH010000002.1, read on the forward strand.
ATACCCGTGGACCTGGGCCACGACCGGCTTGGGCGATCGCCACAGGGCCATATAGGCGTCGACGAAGCGGCGCATGGTCTGATAGTCGGCGATCGGGTCCCACGGCGCCCCCGCCTCGGCCTGCTGCATCGCCTCGGAGCCCCAGCCGATGTCGTACCCCGCGCAGAACGCGCTCCCCGCGCCACGCAGGCGGACGACGCGGACCGCGTCGTCGGCCAGCGCGCGGGCCAGCGCCGCGTCGAAGTCCTCGACCAGCTCCGGCGTGATCGCGTTCCGACGCTCCGGACGGTTGAGCGTGAGCGTGGCCACGGCGTCGGCGGCCTCGTAGAGCACGGTGTCGCCCATCGAGGGCAGCCTATGCTGTGCGCGATGGAACCGTCCGTCGAGACCAAGGCCTGGCTGCGCTGCTACCGCTGCTGGTCGACCGACCTCGAGGTGCAGGTGCACTACGAGGGCATCCACAAGATCGACCCTCAGACCGGCGAGCGCGGCGAGGTCGTCGACGAGCTGCAGGAGGCCGTCGTGCAGTGCCTGGACTGCATGCACGACCAGCCCCACCTCGGCTTTCGCGACGGGCGCGTCGAGCCGATCGAGGATCGCTGGGAGCGCATGATCGCGGGCACGCCGTGGGTGGCGTCCTGCACGGTCACCGTGGACGCCGACGAGGTCGAGACGTGCTCGGGCCCCGAGGCGGGCGACGCGCTCAGCTACGCGGCCTTCGGCGACCACGGCACGCGCGAGTTCTTCACCCACGTGCGCTTCCACAAGCACGACGACGAGAACACGATCACCGTCCACCTGCTGGTCGAGCTCTACGCCCGCTCGCAGGAGGAGGCCACCGAGGTGCTCGAGGAGGCGGCCCGCGGGCGCCTCGCGCTCACCTCGCTCGCCGAGGAGTCGCGGCCACCGGCGGCGACCGGCGACGACCCGCACTGAGCCTCCCGGGAGCGCGACTCCCGCGTCATCCCTGAGGACGACGACAGCCCTGTGGGGCTGGTCTACCGTCCACGGGGATGGGCCGGCGGCCTTTCACAGACGTCTCCCGGCGCACGCTCGACCCCGGGCGGGCGCTGGCTGCGCTCGCGCTCGTCTTCGCGCTCGCCCAGGTCACCGAGGCGGCCCTCTCCCACCACCCCGGCGCCCGAGCGGTCACCTTGGCCTTCGCCGTCCTCGCCCCCGTCCCGCTGACCTTCGCCTGGCGCGCACCGCTGGCCAGCCTGCTCGCCGTCGACCTGCTCCTCCTGCTCGACGGGGCCCTCGGCGGGCGCCTGCTCAACGCCGCGGAGGTCGCCGTCTTCCTCTGCGTGGTCGGCATCTTCCTGGTCGGCCTGCGGATGTCCACGCGCGCTCTCGTCACGGCCGGGATCGCGGCGGTCGGCCTGCTCACGGCGACCTCGGTGCTCGAGGGCGTGTCCGGCGACATGGCGAGCGGCATCGCGTGGGTGACCATCGTGCCGGTGGGCATACCGGCCCTCGCCGGCTGGGTGCTGCGCTCACGCAACGCGCTCAACCGCCGCCTGGACGAGCAGGCCCGCGAGATCGAGAGCAACCGCGCCGAGCGCGAGGCGGCCGCGGTGCTGGGCGAGCGCACCAGGATCGCGCGCGAGCTGCACGATGTCGTCGCCCATGACGTGTCGGTCATGCTCGTCCAGGCCGCGGCGGCCAAGCGCACGGTGCCGGCCGACCCCGAGCGCGCGCGAGCCGCCATCGCCGCCGTCGAGGACACGGGCCGCGAGGCCCTCGGGGAGCTGCGGCGCCTGCTCGGCGTCCTGCGGCGCGGCGACGAGGAGCTCGCGCTGGCCCCGCAGCCCTCGCTGGACCGGATCGGCGCGCTCGTGCAGCGGATGCGCGCGACGGGGCTGCCCGTCGAGCTCGAGGTCGCCGGCGACCCCGTCCACCTACCGCCCGGCGTCGACGCCGCCGCCTTTCGCATCGTCCAGGAGGCGCTGGTCAACGTCGTGCGCCACGCGGCCGCGACGCGCGCCCTCGTGCGCGTCGACTACGAGCCGCAGGCCGTCGAGCTCGTGGTCAGCGACGACGGCGGCGGCGTCGGCCCGATCCGCGACGGCCGCGGGCTCGTCAACCTGCGCGAGCGCGTCGCCCTGTACGGCGGCGAGCTACGCGCCGGGCGCCGCCGGCCGCACGGCTTCGAGCTGCGCGCCCGGCTGCCGGTCGGAGAGCCCGCGTCGTGAGCATCCCGCGCCCGCGGCGCACCGACCTCGCCCTGGCGGCCGCGCTCGGCCTGATCATCGAGGTCGAGCTGACGCTCACCTCGGTGCGCGACACGCCGCTCGTGCCCGCGCTGGCGCTGGGCGCGGTCCTGACCGCGGCGATGGCGTGGCGCAGCACCGCGCCGCTCGCGACGCTCACCGCCGTCGGCGCCGTGGCCCTGGTCTTCGCGCTCGCCCACACGCCGCCCGAGAACCTCGCCTCCACCACGATCCTCGTCGCCATCCTGGCCTTCGCGATCGGCGCGCACCTGCCGCGCCGCCGCGCGCAGGCCGGCCTGGTCGGGGTCGGCGTGCTGGTCGTCGTGGTCACCGCGATCGGCCCCGACCAGACGATCGGCGACGTCATCTTCCCGATCGTGCTCTTCGCGGCGTGCTGGGCGCTGGGGCGCTTCGGCCGCGGGCGCGCGCGCCTGACCGCCGAGCTGCGGGCCCGCACCGAGCAGCTCGAGCGCGAGCGCGCCGAGCGCGAGCGCGACGCCGTGGCGCGCGAGCGCGTCAGGATCGCCCGCGAGCTGCACGACGTCGTCGCGCACTCGGTCTCGGTCATGGTCGTGCAGGCCGGTGCGGCGCGCAGCGTGCTCGACCGCGACCCCGATGCCTCGGTCCGCGCGCTGGGGGCGGTCGAGGACACCGGCCGCGAGGCTCTGACCGAGATGCGCCGCCTGCTCGGCATCCTGCGCCCCGACGGCGCGGACCCCGACCATGCCCCGCAGCCCTCGCTCGATCGCCTCGACGCGCTCATCGCCCGCTCGCGCGACGCCGGGCTCGACGTGGAGCTGCGCGTCCAAGGACCGGCCGGGGCGCTGGCCCCCGGGGTGGACCTGACCGCCTTCCGGCTCGTGCAGGAGGCACTGACCAACGCCCTCAAGCACGGCGGCCGCGGCCGCGCGCAGGTCGTCCTGCGCTGGTCGGCCGACGTGCTCGAGGTCGAGGTCGCCAACCGCATCAGCGGCCCCGCCGCCCACGGGCTCACCGGCGGCGGCCAGGGGCTGGTCGGCATGCGCGAGCGCGTCGCGCTGTGCGGCGGCGAGCTGCGCGCCGGCCCCATCGGGCGCGGCTTCGTCGTGCGCGCGCGACTGCCGCGCGAGCGCGGCTTCAGCTCGCGAGCGCGCGCAGCTGCCTGACCGCCAGGGTGAGGCCGGCGAGGTCGGCGCCGCCCTCCCCCGTCATGGCGCGCGCCAGGTCGGCCAGCCGCTGCAACGGATCGCGATGGGCCTGCACGAAGCGCTCGACGGCGTCCTCGACCGGGGCGCCGGGCGCGTCGTTGAGCGCCTTGCAGGCCAGCTCCCGGCGCGCGCGCCAGAGATCGTCGCGCAGGGCCTGCAGGGCCCAGCGCTGCATCCGCGTGCTCAGCGGCAGGGCGTCGAGCTGCTGCTCGATCCAGGCGATCTGCAGGCGGTCCTCGAGCAGGACGAAGGCCATGCCGGCGTCCTCGACGCTGCGTCCCACCGAGCCCGCGGCGGCGATGACGTCGGGGGCGTAGCCGAGCGCGCTGAGGTACGCGTGGGCGTGGGCCAGCCCGTCGGGCACGCCCTGCTCGACGAGGGCGACCGCCGCCCCAGAGAGCGCCTCTCGCCGCGCGTCGAGCTTGGGCAGCAGCGCCAGCAGGCGCCCGAAGCCCTCGCGGCCGGTGGCGATCGCCGTGCCCAGATCGGCCCCGTGGGCGTTCTCGAGGTACCAGCGCGCGGTCGCCTCGACGAGCTGGTCGACACCCTCGAGCAGCGTCCACTGCGCCTGGCGCTCGACGCCCGTGAGCTGCTCGACCTCCGCCCAGCGCTGCTCGGCACCGGTGACGTCGCGGGCGATCCGGTAGGCGCGCACGACGTCGGCCGGCTCGGCGCCCTGCTCGGCGACCAGCCGCGAGACGAAGGTCGGACCCAGCGCGTTGACGACGTGGTTGGCGACGATGGTCGCCACGAGCTCGCGGCGCAGCGGATGCTCACCGAGCAGGTGCCCCAGGCGTTCCACGACGGCCGGCGGGAAGTAGGCGCGCAGGTCGCCCTCGAGATGGGGGTCGTCGGGCAGCGAGGAGCGCAGCAGCGCGCCGGTGAGGCTGCGCTTGGCGTAGGCCAGCAGGACGGCCAGCTCCGGGCGCTCGAGGCCGCGCCCCGAGCGCCGCCGATCGGCCATCTCCTCGGAGGTGGGCAGGAACTCGACCTCGCGCTGGAGCAGCCCTTCGGCCTCCAGCGCGGCCATGAGGTCCTCGTAGGCGAACATGCGCGTCGCCGAGCCGCGCACCTCCTGGGCCAGCATCTGGGCCTGCAGGAAGGAGTCGTAGAGCACGTGCGCGGCGACGTCGTCGGTGACCTCGGCCAGCAGCGCGTCGCGCTCGGCGGCGTCCAGCTCGCCGCGGCGCACGGCGAGGTCGACGAGGACCTTGAGGTTGACCTCGTGGTCGGAGCAGTCGACGCCGGCCGAGTTGTCGATGAAGTCGGCGTTGATCAGGCCGCCCTCGCGGGCGTACTCGATGCGCGCGCGCTGGGTCAGCCCGAGGTTGCCGCCCTCGGCCACCACGCGGCAGCGCAGCTCGGTGGCGTCGACGCGGATGGCGTCGCTGGAGCGATCGAGGGCGTCGGCGTCGGTCTCGGTCGAGGCCTTGACCACGGTCCCGATGCCCCCGTTCCACAGCACGTCGACCGGCGCCTGGAGGATCGCGTGGATGACCTCGTTGGGGGTGAGCACGGCGTCGTCGATGCCCAGCGCGGCGCGCGCCGGCTCGGGCAGCTCGATGCGCTTGGCGCTGCGCGCCCACACCCCGCCGCCGGCGGACAGCGCGTCGCGGTCGTAGTCGTCCCACGAGGAGGACGCCAGCTCGAACAGGCGCTTGCGCTCGGCGAAGCCCTTGGCCGCGTCGGGGTCGGGGTCGATGAAGACGTGGCGATGGTCGTAGGCGGCGACGAGGCGGATCCGGTCGCTCAGCAGCATCCCGTTCCCGAAGACGTCACCGGACATGTCGCCGATGCCGACGGCGGTGAACTCGTCGAGCGCCGGGTCGACGTCGAGCTCGCGGAAGTGGCGCTTGAGCGACTCCCACGCCCCGCGCGCCGTGATCCCCAGCGCCTTGTGGTCGTAGCCCTTCGAGCCGCCCGACGCGAAGGCGTCGCCCAGCCAGAAGCCGTAGCGGCCGGCGACGCGATTGGCGGTGTCCGAGAACGTCGCGGTCCCCTTGTCGGCGGCGACCACCAGGTAGGTGTCGTCGTCGTCGAGCACGCGGACGCCTTCCGGGTGCACGACCTCTCCCTCGACCAGGTTGTCGGTGAGGTCGAGCAGGCCGCTGATGAAGGTCACGTACCCGCGCTCGACCTCGGCCTTCAGGGCGGCCGGGTCCTCCGCGCGCTGGCGCAGATAGAACCCGCCCTTGGCGCCGTCGGGCACGATGACCGCGTTCTTGGTCATCTGGGCGCGCATGAGCCCGAAGACCTCCGTGCGGTAGTCCATGCGATCCGACCAGCGCAGCCCGCCGCGGGCGATCTTGCCGCCGCGCAGGTGGATCCCCTCGACCTCGGGCGCATAGACGTAGATCTCGAACAGCGGAGGCGGCTGCGGGATGGCCGGCACGTCGGCCGAGGACAGCTTGAAGGCGATCGAGCGGCGCCCGTGGCGGTAGGCGTTGGTGCGCACGGTCGCCTCGATGAGCCCGAGCTGGTTGCGCAGGATGCGGTCGTGGTCGAGCGAGGGCACCGCCTCGAGGTCCTCGAGGATGGCGTCGCGCACCGTGGCCTCGGCCGCCTCGTCGCGCTCGATCGCGGGATCGTTGCGCAGCTCGAAGAGGCGGATGAGCTTGGCCGTGATGTGCGGGTTGGCCGCGATCACGTCGTTCTGATAGGTCTCGGTGAAGCGCGAGCCGATGCGCTGGCGGTACTTGCGATAGGCGCGCAGGATGGCGATGCGCCGCCAGTCCAGGCCGGCGTTGATGATCAGGCGGTTCAGCGAGTCGGACTCCGCCTCGCCGCGCCAGACGGCGGCGATGCACTGCGCCACGCGCTGGCCGCACTCCTCGAGGTCGAGGGGCTGGTCGGTCGGCCCGAGCACGCCGAAGTCCTGCAGCCACAGGGCGCCGTCGCCGCCCATGAGCCGCGTCGGGCGCTCCTCGACGACGCGCAGGCCGAGGTGCTCGAGGGTCGGCATGGCCTGGGAGAGCTCGACCTTGTCGCCCACCCGGTACATGCCGATGCGCGTGAGCCCTTCGCGCTCGTTGCGCAGGCCGACGTTGAAGGCCTCGCCTGCGGTGAACAGCCGCTCGAAGTGCGCGATGTCGTCGGCGGCCGCGGCCGGGTCGACGGCGGCCTTGTAGGAGTCGGGCAGCCGCGGGGCCCAGCGCTTGGCCAGCATGCGCCCGCGCTCCTCGCCGTGGCGGGCCACGAGCCCGTCGCGGGCGCGGTCGTCCCACGTGCGCGCGAGCTCGAGGATCTCGGACTCCACGTCGCGCCGCGAGAGCTCGGGCAGCCCGCCCTGGGCGCGGTGGACCGTGAAGTGCACGCGCACCCGGTCGCCCTCGGTGAGCACCTCGTGGGCGTCGACCGTGCTGGCGTCGAAGCGCCGGCGCAGGAAGCCGCGCAGGCGCTCGAGCAGCGCCGCGTCGTAGCCGCCCTTGGGCAGGGCGACGATGATCGACGCGGTGCGCCCGTCGGCGTCGCGGCGCCCCAGCACACGCCCCTGCTCGGCCTGCAGGCCCATCAGCGCGAGGACCGCGCCGCGCAGGTCGTCGGTGGGCGCGGCGAAGAGCTCGTCCTTGGGGAAGGACTCGAACAGCGAGACCGCGGCCTTGTAATCGTGCGAGCCGGCGATGAGGTCCTCGCTGGCCAGGATCCGCTGCAGCTTGCGGTGCAGCACCGGCGTCTCGGAGGCCGGCTCGGCGTAGGCCTTCGTGGTGAAGAGGCCGATCAGCCGTGCCTCGCCGACGATCTCGCCCTCGGGCGAGACGCGGCGGATGCCGACGTAGTCCATGCGCACGCGCCGGTGCACCGGCGACATCCGGTTGGTCTTGGACACGAGCAGCAGCTCGCCGCCCAGCGCCCGCTCGCGCAGGCTGGGGTCGAGCGTCTCGATCGCAACGGGCTTGGCGAAGGCCGAGCGCGCCTCGTCGGCGAGCAGGCCGAGGCCCGAGCCGTCGACCACGCGCAGCGCGCCGTCGACCAGCTCGTAGTCGCGCGCCCCGAGGAAGATGAAGTTGTCGCGCGCCAGCCACTCGAGGAAGGAGACGACCTCGGCCACCTCGTCCTCCTCGTAGCGCGCGGCGCCCGCGCGCGCGACCTCGCCGATGGCCACGACGCGCTCGCGCAGCCGCGGGAAGTCGCGCACGACCCGGCGCACGTCGGCCAGCACCGCGCGCACCGCGTCCTCGAGGTCCGCGAGATCCTCGGGCGACAGGCGCCGGTCGAGCTCGAAGTGCATGACCGACTCGGTCGACTGCGCGCCGCTGGGCGGCAGGATCTGCGCGATGCTGCCGTCGGCCGCGCGCTCGGTGCCGACGATCGGGTGCAGCACCCGCACGATGCCCAGCCCGCGGGCGCCGAGCTCGGCGCTGACGGAGTCCACGAGGAAGGGCAGGTCCTCGGTGTTGGTCTCGACGACCGACCCGCCGGGCTCGTAGCCGTGCTCGGCCAGGGTGGGGTTGAAGGCCCGCACGGCCATCGGCGCCCCGTCGCGCGAGGCGGCGAGCTCGAAGGCGCCCAGGAGCTCGTGGTAGAGCGCCTCGGCGTCGGGCCCGCCGCCGTCGGCGGCCGTCGCCAGGCGACGCAGGTAGGCCTGCGCGAACGCCTGGATCGTGGCGGCGCGATCAGGCGGCAGCCGCTCCTGCACGAGCTGCTCGATGGGACCCATGTCGGTCCATCATGCCTCCCCGCGCGCGCCGTTGCCATTCAGGACGCGATCGATCAGGCCGTAGCGCACCGCCTCGGCCGGGGTGAAGAAGCGGTCGCGCTCCATGTCCTCGTGGACCTGCTCCTTGGACTGCCCGCTGTGCTCGGCGAAGATCTCGTCGAGGCGGTCGCGCAGCGCTAGCGTCTCCGCGGCGTGGATGGCGATGTCGGTCTGCTGACCCTGGAAGCCGCCCGAGGGCTGGTGGATGAGCATCCGCCCGTTGGGCAGCGACGTGCGCTTGCCCGGGGCGCCCCCGACGAGCACGAGGGCGGCGGCCGACATGGCGATCCCGCAGCACGTCGTGTGGACCGCCGGGCGGATGTGCTGCATCGTGTCGTAGATGGCCAGGCCCGCATAGGCGACGCCGCCCGGGGAGTTGACGTAGAGCTGGATCGGGGCGTCGGGATCGGACGACTCGAGGTGCAGCAGCTGGGCCACCACGAGGTTGGCGACCTCGTCGTCGATGGGCTGGCCGAGGAAGACGATGCGCTCGTCGAGCAGTCGCGAGTAGATGTCGAAGGACCGCTCGCCGCGAGGGTCCTGCTTGACGACCATGGGCACGAGGGGCATGGGGCTCCTTTGTTGCTCCGCGGGGCATCCGGCCCCGCGTCTTGATGGCGACGCTCGGCATCCCGCCGATCGAGGTTGCGCAACCATTTGGTTGCACGTTTGTCGTCAGGCTATCATGCAACTCCATGGTTGCGCGTGACATCACTCTCCCGGTCGATCCCGACGAGGCCTGGGAGGCCCTCACCGACCCCGAGCTGCTCGAGCAGTGGTTCGGCGACGGCCAGCGCGAGGCGGTGGTCGAGGAGGCGGAGCCCGGCGAGCGCCTCGTCTTCTGGTGGTGGGAGGAGGGCGAGCCCGGATCGCGGGTCGAGCTGCGCCTCGTGGCCGTGCCCTCCGGCACGCGCGTGAGCGTGCGCGAGGCGCCGGTCGGGCCGTTCGCGCTCGCGTGACCCAGCCCGACGTCTTCGCAGCGCTCGCCGACCCGACGCGGCGCACGGTCATGCGCGAGGTCTCCACGCGCGGCAGCGCGACGGCCACCGAGCTCTCGCTGCCGCTGGGCGTGACGCGCCAGGCGGTGGCCAAGCACCTCGCGGTCCTCGCCGACGCCGGGCTCGTGGACGCCCGCCGCGAGGGTCGCGAGACGCGCTACCGCCCCACCCCGGCCCCGCTCGGCGAGGCGATCTCCTGGATGACGTCCGTCGGCGGCGCGTGGGACGAGCGGCTGGCCGCGCTCGAGCGCCAGGTCGCGCGCCGGCGCGAGCGCAGCTGAGGAACGTCAGGCCCCGGCGGCGCCGATCAGCGCATCGGCGACCGCCGCCGCTCGGCCGTCGAGCCGGCCCGGCAGGCGCGCGAGCACCACGCGCCGCAGCTCCTGGGGCTCGCCGCGCACGGCGACGGCTCGCACCCCGTCCGGGAGCGCGCCGAGCCCCACGGGAGCGAGCGTCGTGATGCCCAGGCCGGCGGCGACGAGCGCCAGCTTGGCCCACCAGTCGCGAACGACGTAGCGCACGTCGGGACGCTCGGCGAGGCCGGGCCAGACGCCGAGGAGCTGATCGGCCCCCTCGGAGCGGCTGGCCACCCACACCTGGCCGGCGAGCTCTGCGACCTCGACCGCGCGGCGGCGGGCGAACGGGTGGCGCGCGCCCACGCCGATCACGAGCTCGCGCTCGGTCAGCGTCGTCAGGTCCAGGGCGGGTGCCTCGGCGTCGGGCGGGCGGAACGGCGGCGTCTGCGCGAGCACCGCGAGGTCGAGCGTCCCGGCCCGCAGCCCTCGGGCCAGAACGGGCGTGGTCCCCTCGCGCACCGAGACCACGAGCTCGCGCGGCAGCGAGGCCAGCGCGCGCGGGATGAGCCCCGCCGCGGCGGTGGCGAAGGCCCCGACGCGCACCGGCCCGGCGCCGGCGTCCGGCGCGGCCGTGTCGCGCAGGGCCGCGTCGAGCTCGTCGAGCACCCGGACGGCCCGCGCCAGCAGCCGCGCACCGGCAGGCGTGAGGGCCACGCCGTCGCGGCGGCGTTCGAAGAGGGCGCGGCCCGCGACGGTCTCGAGGCCCGCGACCTGCCGGGAGACGGCCGACTGCGTGTAGCCCAGCGCGCGCGCCGCGGCCGTGAACGAGCCCCACTGGGCCACCTCGCGCAGGACCCGCAGGCCGGTGGGAGAGAAGTCGCCTGGCATGCGCATCTCGCATGGTAACGGTGCTCGATCCTCGCTTCCGACATGCCCAAGCCGAACGTACCCTTGGGCCATGACTTCCGCTCGCACCGCCCTCGTCACGGGGGCCAACCAGGGCCTCGGCCGCGCGCTCGTCGAGGCGCTCGCCGAGGGCATGGGCCGCAACGACCGGGTGCTGCTCACGGGCCGCGACCCCGATCGCGTCCGGTCCGCCGCGGCCGCCGCGCAGGGCACCGGCGCCCGCGTCGAGGGCCGCGTCCTCGACGTCCGCGACGGCGCCGCCATCGACGCGCTCGCCGCCGAGCTCGGCGAGGTGGACATCGTCTTCTCCAACGCGACGTCGCGGATGAGCCCGGAGGCCGACCCGGCCGACGAGGTCGACGCGGTCGCCGAGACCAACAACCTCGCCACCTCGCGCATGCTGCGCGCCTTCGCGCCGCGCCTCAGGCCCGGCGGACGGCTCATCGTCGTGGCCAGCTCGCTCGGGACGCTGGACAAGCTCGAGGCGAGGGTGCGGCCGCGCTTCGAGGCGGCCAGCGCCAGCCTCGACGACGTCGAAGCGCTCGTCGCGCAGTGGCGTGCCGCCGTCCACGCCGGCCGCGCCGAGCAGGAGGGCTTCGGCACTTGGCTGAACATCCCGTCGAAGGTCGCCCAGGTGGCGGCCGTCCGCGCCGTCGCTCGCGAGCGCCGGGCGGCCGACCTCCCGGAGGGCAAGCTCATCGCGGCCCTCTGCCCCGGGCTCATCGACACCGACGCCTCGCGTCCGTGGTTCGCCGACATGAGCGAGGCGCAGTCCCCCGCCCAGGCCGCCACCTGGCCCGTCCAGCTCGTCCTCGGCGAGCGCTTCGATCCGGCCTTCTACGGCGAGCTCGTGCGCTTCGGCGCGGTCATCCCGTGGGAGACCGGCGTTCCCGTCGCGCACGCAGCGACCGCGTAGGGCGCGGGAGCGGTCGAACGTCGGTCTTCCCCCGCCAGGGCGGGGCAGGACCGACGTTCGACGCCGTGGCGGGGGCCGTCAGCGTCCGAGGCGCCGCTCGAGCGCCTCGAGCTGGGCCTGGAGCTCGTCGGGCAGCCGGTCGCCGAACTGCGCCAGGTGCTCCTTGAGCTGCGGGAGCTGCTCGCGCAGCGCCTCGGGGTCGACGGCCACGACCTCCTCGAGGTCCTCGGCCGGGACGTCGAGGCCTCCGGTGTAGAGGTCGCCCGGAGACGGGACGAGCCCGATCGGGGTCTCGCGCGCGCCCGCGTCGCCGGCGCAGCGGCGGAAGATCCACTCGAGCACCCGCGAGTTCTCGCCGAAGCCCGGCCACAGGAAGCGGCCCTCGGCGTCCTTGCGAAACCAGTTGACGTAGAAGATCCGCGGCAGCTTCGAGCGCTCGCCGCGGCGCCCGACCTCGAGCCAGTGCTCGAAGTAGTCGGCCATGTTGTAGCCGCAGAAGGGCAGCATCGCGAAGGGGTCGAAGCGCAGCTGGCCGACCCGGCCCGCGGCCGCCGCGGTGGTCTCCGAGCTCATCGTCGCGCCGAGGAAGACGCCGTGCTCCCAATCGAAGGCCTCGTGGACCAGCGGGATCGTCGTCGCGCGCCGGCCGCCGAGGAGGATCGCGTCGATGGGCACGCCGGCGGGGTCCTCCCACTCGGGCGCGATGGCCGGGTCCTGGGCGGCGGGCGTGGTGAAACGGGCGTTGGGATGCGCGGCCTTCTCCCCGGAGTCGGGCGTCCAGTCGTTGCCCTTCCAGTCGATGGCGTGCGCGGGCGGCTCCTTGGTCATGCCCTCCCACCAGATGTCGCCGTCGTCGGTCCTCGCGCAGTTGGTGAAGATCGTGTTCGCGGCGATGGTGGCCATCGCGTTGCGGTTGGTCATGACGCTCGTGTTCGGCGCCACCCCGAAGAAGCCGGACTCGGGGTTGATGGCATACAGCCGCCCGTCCTCGCCGAACTTCATCCACGCGATGTCGTCGCCGATCGTCTCGACCGTCCAGTCCTCGAGCGTGGGGATGAGCATCGCGAGGTTGGTCTTGCCGCAGGCGCTGGGGAACGCCCCGGTGAGGTACTTCACGCGCCCGTCGGGCGAGGTGAGCTTGAGGATGAGCATGTGCTCGGCCATCCAGCCCTCGTCGCGGGCCATGACCGAGGCGATGCGCAGGGCCAGGCACTTCTTGCCCAGCAGCGCGTTGCCGCCGTAGCCCGAGCCGAAGGACCAGATCTCGCGCGTCTCGGGGAAGTGCACGATGTACTTGTTGTCGGCGTTGCACGGCCACGGCACGTCCTCGACGCCCTCGGTCAAGGGCATGCCGACCGAGTGCAGGCAGGGGACGAAGTCGCCGTCCTCGCCGAGCGCCTCGAGCGCCGCGGTGCCCATCCGGGTCATGATCCGCATCGAGACGGCGACGTACGCCGAATCGGTGCACTGCACGCCGATGTGGCTCTTGTCGGAGCCCAGCGGGCCCATGGAGAAGGGCACGACGTACATCGTGCGGCCCTCCATCGAGCCGCTGAAGAGGTCGGTCAGCAGCTCGCGCATCTCCGCCGGCTCGCGCCAGTTGTTCGTCGGCCCGGCGTCGTCCTCGCTGTCGGAGCAGATGAAGGTGCGGTCCTCGACGCGGGCGACGTCGCCCGGATCGGACAGGGCCAGGTAGGAGTTGGGGCGCTTGGCCTCCGAGAGCCGCTCGAACGTCCCGGCGTCCACGAGCTGCTGGGCGAGGGCGTCGTACTCGGCCGCCGAGCCGTCGCACCAGTGGATCGTCTCGGGCCGCGCGAGCTCCGCGACCTGCTCGACCCACGCCAGGAGCTTCTCGTTCTTCGTCGGGACTGTCGTCTGGCTCACTTGGTCAGGTCAACTCCTCGGAGGCTCGGAAACGGGCGTGTTCAAATGGAAAGGCGGAGATTGTGCCGGACGCGGCACATCTGGGTCGGGGTTTTCTTTCGTGCTATGGGTGGTCTTACTCCACGTTGCCCTCGGCGGCATCCGTGGATTCCACGCCATCTGCCCGGCGGCGGGGTACGAGCACGAGCCGTTTGAACTCGGCCACCAGCGTCCCATCCTGGTTGTGTACCCGCGTGTGGACCTTGACGGTGCCCCGGTCCGGCTTGGACTGCGACTCGCGCTTCTCGAGCACCTCGGACTCCACGAACAGCGTGTCGCCGTGGAAGACAGGAGCGGGGTGCTTGAGCTCCTCGGTGGCGAGGTTGGCGATGGCCTTGCCCGAGACGTCGGAGACGCTCATCCCCAGGGCCAGCGAGTAGACCAGCGGCCCGACGACGACGTTGCGCCCCTGCTGGGACTGCGCGGCGTAGACGTCGTTGATGTGCAGCGGGTGGTGATTCATGGTGATGAGGCAGAAGAGGTGGTCGTCGGCCTCGGTCACCGTCTTGGCGGGCCAGTGCTTGTAGACGGCGCCGACCTCGAACTCCTCGAGATAGCGTCCGTAGGGATGGGCGCCGCTGGCCTCACGGGCGGACTGGTCGGTCTCCACCGCCGCAGGCGTGGTGTCGGACATGCTGTGGTTCGCTCCCTTGGTCTGGCTGGGGCGGGCAGTCAATCACGCCCGCTCGGGGCAGACCGCCGGTGCCGGCCTCGGGCACACGATGCGCGGGGCGCCCGGCGGGAGCGGCGGGCATGGTGGGCACGGGATCGGTTTGGACGTCGGCGCGGGCGGCGCCGGCGGAGCGACAGCCGTGCGGAAGGCGGGGTCGACGGCCCGCCCGCAGGCGGCGTCGAGCGCCTGGACGATCGTCGAGCGCGCGCTGAATCCCGGCGGGGCGGTGCCGGCGCGCAGGGCGAAGCGCAGGTCGCCGACGGTCAGCGCGCCCAGGGCGCAGGCCGCGGGCGTCGCGGCCGGCCTGGTGGCGAGGACGTTCGCGGCCTGCGTGACCGTCGGGGGGCGCATGGCGCGCGAGGGCCGCGTGGTGAAGACGACCTGGGCCAGGTCGGGGGCCTGGGAGCCCGACGGGCGGCGGTTGACCACCGCGACGAGCGCGACGACGGCGTGCCTGGGCTGGTGGCGCGGGACTGCGACGGCCACGTAGTCCAGGCCGGTCGGACCGGCGAGCGCGAGGCGCAGGGCGGGCCGCGGCCCGTGTGGCACGCCGTAGCGGATCTGGGCGATGGAGACGTCGAACTGGGCCGGCGCGGCCAGGCGGATCCGATGGGCGCGGGCCGCGGCGGGGGCTGCGAGAGAGACGACGAGCGCAGCGAGCATGACTCGGCGCATGCCGAGAAGGAATAGCACCGCAGCAAATTGACTGGCGAGTCAATATCGTCTGCGGACATGCGCAACCCCCGTGACTTCCTCAAGCCGCTGGCCATCGGGGCGCCCGCACCGCCGGCCGAGATCCCGTTCCGGCCCTCGCGGATGATCCACTTCCTGGACTTCTCCAACGAGAAGATGGTGGCCAAGGCCGCCGACATCGCGACCAAGACGGACATCCTGCTCGGCAACCTGGAGGACGCGGTCCCCATCGACCGCAAGGAGGCCGCGCTGGCCGGCCTGCTGCGCGTGGGACGCGACATCGAGCTCGGCTCGACTGCGCTGTGGACCCGCGTCAACGCGCTGGAGTCGCCATGGGTGCTCGACGAGCTCACGCAGCTGGTGAGCGAGATCGGCCACCGCCTCGACGTCATCATGGTCCCCAAGGTCGAGGGGCCGTGGGACATCCACTACGTCGATCGCCTGCTGGCCCAGCTGGAGGCCAAGGCCGGCCTGGAGCGCCCGATCCTCGTCCACGCGATCCTCGAGACCTCGCTGGGCGTGACCAACCTCGAGGCCATCGCGACGGCCAGCCCGCGCATGCAGGGCATGAGTTTCGGCCCGGCGGACCTGGCCGCCTCGCGGCGGATGAAGACCACGCGCGTCGGCGGCGGGCACCCCGGCTACCGGGTGGTCGAGGACCCGGACCCGGAGGCGCCGGAGGCCCCCCGGGCGAGCGCGCAGCAGGATCCCTGGCACTACTCGATCGCGCGGATGGTCGACGCCTGCACCGCGGCCGGGATCCTGCCCTTCTACGGCCCCTACGGCGACATCAAGGACGTCCTGGGCTGTGAGACGCAGTTCCGCGCCGCCTTCCTGCTCGGCTGCGTGGGCGCCTGGTCGCTGCATCCCGTGCAGATCGACATCGCCAAGAAGGTCTTCTCGCCCGACCCCGAGGAGGTCGCCTTCGCCAAGAAGGTCATCGAGGCGATCCCCGACGGCGCCGGCGTGCACATGATCGACGGCAAGATGCAGGACGACGCGACCTGGAAGCAGTGCCGCGTGATGGTGGACCTGGCCGAGCTGCTGGCGGCCAAGGACCCCGAGCTGGCCGAGGCCTACGGCTTCGAGCCGGCCCCGGCGACCTGACCGGCGCATCGAAGCGGCGCGTCCCCCGATCGGACCCCTCGGTTCGTACCAATGAGGGGCCGACCAGCCGACGCACAACCGGCGACGTGCTCGTCACCCTGAGCCCCGTGGCCCCGCAGCCTTCCCCTCCCCTCCCTGGCGTGAGGTTCGCGCCCGCCGAGCGACGAGCGCGCCTCATGGCGGCATACCAGGTCGATCTCGTGATCGACGTGGGAGCCAACAGCGGCCAGTACGCCAGCGCATTGCGCGCCGCTGGCTATCGCGGACGGATCGTGTCGTTCGAGCCGCTGAGCGAGCCCCATGCTCAGCTGCTGACAGCCTCAGTGGATGACCGCAGCTGGGATTGCTGGCATCTCGCACTCGGCCGGCGAGCTGGGAGCGCAACGGCCCACGTCTCAGAGGACTCCAGGAACAGCTCGATCTTCACGGTCGGCGACCGGCACCTGCACGCAGTGCCCGACTCTCGGCCGGTCGGTGCCGAGACGGTCGCATCGACCGCCTCGATGACGTCTGGCCAGCGATCGTCCGCGACGCCGCCCGTCCGTACTTGAAGATTGACACGCAGGGCAGCGAACTCGACGTGCTGTGCGGAGCGCCCCGGGTGCTCGATGCGATCGCGCTCGTGGAGGTCGAGCTCTCCCTTTTGCGACGTACGACTCGGCGCCAGTCTTCCGCGACGTCTACGCGGTGCTCGCGCACCATGGTTTTGCGCCGGTCGCCTTCGAGGGCGTATTGGACGACACTGAGACGGGCGAGATGCTGCAGGCGGATGGCATCTTCCGTCGCGGGGACAGGATCGAGCCTGGGCGCGGCTGAGATTCGGTGATTCGATGTCCGGATGGCGGTGGCCTACGATCCCTTGGTCCAGGACGACCCTTACGCGGCGTACCGCGCGCTGCGGCGCGACTTCCCGGTCTACCGCAACGAGGAGCGGGGGTTCTGGGCCCTGAGCCGGTTCGAGGACGTCCAGCGCGCGGCGCGGGAGTGGCGGGCCTGGTCCAGCGCGGAGGGCGTGAACCTCGACGACACCCTCTCGCTCACGGGACCCGGGAACTTCATCGCCGCCGATCCGCCCGACCACGACCGCCTGCGCCGCGTGGTGCGCGAGCGCTTCACGCCGGCGACGATCGCCGCCATGGAGCCGGCGATCCGCGCGGACGTGCGCGCCACGCTGGAGGGCGCGGTGCGCGCCGGAGGGCTCGACGCCGCGGCGGCGCTCGCCTGGGCCATCCCCGTGCGCACGGTCTCGCGCCTGCTCGGCCTGCCGCTCAAGGACGAGCCGGTGCTGCGCACCGGGCTGCGCGCGGCCATCGCCCGCGAGCCCAGCTCCGATCGGCTCCCGGCGACGGCGCGCCGTGCGGCGCAGAGCCTGCGGACGTACTTCGCCGACCATGTCGACCGGCGCCGGCGCGCCGGCGGGGACGATCTGCTGGCCGACGTCGTCGCCGCCGAGCGCAGCGGCGCGCTGGGGGCCGACGAGATCCCCGGCCTCTGCCTGCTGCTCTACATCGCCGGCACCGAGACCGTCGCCGACTTCATCGGCAACGCGCTCGTCGCGCTGGCCGAGCACCCCGAGCAGCGCGCGCTGCTCGCGGCCGAGCCGCAGCGGTCGGCGGCCGCGGTCGAGGAGCTGCTGCGCTTCGAGTCGCCGGTCCAGTACCAGGTGCGCACGGCGACCGCCGAGGCCGTGCTGCACGGGGTGAGCATCCCGCCCGGGAGCGCCGTCGCGCTGCTGTGGGGCGCCGCCAACCGCGACGAGCGCCGCTGGGAGCGCCCCGACGAGCTCGATCTCGCCCGCACGCCGCGGCGCAACCTGGCCTTCGGGGAGGGCATCCACCACTGCCTCGGGGCTCCCCTCGCCCGCCTCCAGGGGCGCATCGTGCTCGAGGAGACCCTGCGCGCGATGCCGGGCTACCGCCTCGCCGGCGAGCCCGAGCGGATCGCCACGCACAACACGCGGGGCGTCGCCCGGCTCGCCATCCTGGCCGCCTGAACGCGGGCCGGCGGGAGCGAATCAGTGTTGACTGAGCAGTCAATCGACTATGTTGGTGCGCCTCATGAGGTTCTTCGAGTACGAGGCCCGCGAGCTCGTCAAGCGCGCGGGGATCCCCGTCACCGACTACGGCTTCGCGACCACGCCGGCGGAGGCGCGGGAGATCGCCGTCCGCATCGGCGAGCCGGTCGTGATCAAGTCCCAGGTCCTGACCGGCGGGCGGATGAAGGCCGGCGGCGTGCAGTTCGCCGACACCCCGGACGAGGCGGCCGCGAAGGCCGAGCACGTGCTCGGGCTGGAGATCAACGGCCACATGCCGCGCGGCGTGCTCGTCGACCCCAAGGCCAGCGTGAAGCAGGAGTACTACGCGGGCGTCGTGTGGGACGGCATCCGCAAGCAGCCGGTGATGCTGTTCAGCGACATGGGCGGCATCGACATCGAGGAGGTGGCCGAGAGCCACCCCGACCACGTCGGGCGCGGGCACTTCTCGAACATCCTGCCGTTGAGCGACTTCCAGGCCAAGGAGGTCATCGCCTCCGTCGGGGTCACCGGGCGCCCGCTCAACCGGCTCGTGCCGATCCTCACCGCGCTCGCGCGGATGTTCGTCGAGCGCGACATGACCCTGGCCGAGATCAACCCGCTCGGCGAGCTCGAGGACGGCTCGTTCGTCGCCCTCGACGCGCACATGGACATGGAGAACGAGGCCCGCCCGCGCCAGGCCGCCGTTCTCGAGCAGCTCGGCGTCGGCGAGGAGGAGACGCGCCAGGCCCGCGAGGCGACCGAGTTCGAGCTCGCCGGCGAGGCCGTCGACGGCATGGACCACCGCGGCGTGGCCGGCAACGTCACCGAGTTCGACGGGGACCTCGGGCTCGTCATCGGCGCCGGCGGCGGCTCGCTGACGCTCTTCGACGCCGTCCGCGCCCACGGCGGCCGGCCCGCCAACTACTGCGAGATCGGCGGCAACCCCAGCGTGCGCAAGGCGTGCGGACTGGCGAAGCTCGTCCTGCAGAAGCCCGGCGTGGACAAGATCGCGGTGATGATGTCGATCGTGTCCAACACGCGGGTCGACATCGTGGCCCGGGGCGTCATCAAGGCGTGCCTGGAGCTCGGCTACGACCCGGCGGAGAAGATCTCCATCTTCCGCATCCCCGGCGCGTGGGAGGAGGAGGGCTTCAAGATCCTCGAGCGCTACGGCGTGCGCTATGCCGACCGCTCGACCTCGCTGCACGATGCCGCCCGCCTGGCCGTCGCCATCGAGCGGCCGGAGGCCGCGCGCCCCTCTCAGAGCGCGGGGCCGGATGCCCCGCGGAGGTGACCCTGGCGTGAGCATCCTCATCGACGAGACCACCACCTTCATCGTCCAGGGCATCACCGGGCGCGAGGCGGTCAACCTGACGCGCGAGTGCCTCGACTACGGCAAGGGCGCCCAGGTCGTGGGGGGCGTCACGCCCGGGCGCAGGGGCCGCGACGTGCACGGGGTCCCCGTGTTCGACACCGTCGACCAGGCCATCGCCCACCACGGTCGCCCGATCGACGGCTCGGTCGTCACCGTCCCCCCCGCCTTCACCCGGGACGCCGTCTTCGAGGCGGTCGAGAACGGCGTCAAGCTGGTGGTCATCGTCACCGAGCGCATCCCGCGCCGGGACGTGGCGGAGATGGTCGAGCTCGCCGCGCTGCGAGGGGCGCGCATCATTGGCCCCAACTGCCTGGGGATCATCGTCCCCGGCGTCATCAAGATGGGCGGCATCGGCGGCCCGGCCAGGGACGCCGCCAAGTCCTACACCCGCGGGCCCATCGGCGTCATCTCGCGCTCAGGCGGCATGACGACCGAGATGTCGTCGACCCTGAGCGCCGCCGGCCTGGGCCAGTCGACCGCCGTCTCCATCGGCGGCGACGCCATCATCGGCTCGACCTACGCCGAGCTCATGCCGCTCTTCGAGGCCGACGAGGAGACCGAGGGCATCGTCATCTACACCGAGCCCGGCGGCCGCATGGAGGCCGAGCTCGCCCGCTGGGTGACCGAGAACGACTCGCGCCTGCCGATCGTCGCCTTCATGGCGGGGCGCTTCATGGACGAGATGCCGGGCATGAGCTTCGGCCACGCCGGCACGATCGTCGAGGGCAAGGAGGACACGGCGAGCGAGAAGATCGCGCGCCTGGCCGAGGCGGGGATCACCGTCGCGGAGGAGATCTCGCAGATCCCGGCGATCATGAAGGCCAAGCTGGCCGAGAGGAGCGCGGCGGCGTGAGGGCCGAGGGCATCTTCATCGGCGTCGAGGTCGACGACGCCGTCGCCCACGACCCGGCCGCCGCAGCCAAGCTCGCGGAGGTCTGCCCCGTCGACATCTACGCGATGTCACCCCACCCACCGGGCCACACGGTCCTCGTCGAAGAGAACCTCGACGAGTGCGTGCTCTGCGGCCTGTGCCTCGACGCCGCCCCCGACGGCGCCGTCCGCGTGCTCAAGCTCTACGACGAGGGCGCGCCGCTGCAACGCGCTTGAGGGCTGGGCGCGCTCGCAGCGCAGAACTGGCGCCCCGGACCACACGCGTCCTGAGAGACTGCCCCGGATGCCTGAGCTGCCGGAGGCCGAGCGCGCGCGCACGACGATCGAGCGCGCCGCGCTGCTGCGGCGCATCGCCGACGTCGACGACGCCGACAGCTACGTCTGCCGCCCGCACGCGCCGGGCGAGATCGCCGACGCCCTCGTCGGCCGCGAGCTGACCGCCGCGCACCGCCGCGGCAAGGCCATGTGGGTCGAGACCTCCGACGACGGGCCGGTGCTCGGGCTGCACCTCGGCATGGCCGGGCGCATCGCGGTCGACGAGGAGCCGGCGCCGCGCGGATGGGACCGCTTCGTCCTGCACTTCGAGGACGGCGGGCGCCTGGCCCTGCGCGACAAGCGCCGCCTGGGTCGCGCCCGCCTCGAGCCCGACCTGGCCGCCCTGGGGCCCGACGCCGCCGAGATCACCCGCGACGACTTCCGCGCGCGGGTGGGCCGTGGGAGCGCGCCGCTGAAGGCGCGCCTCATGGACCAGAGCGTCGTCTCGGGCGTGGGCAACCTGCTGGCCGACGAGATCCTCTGGCGCGCCCGCCTCGATCCCCGCCGCCCGGCCGGCGCGCTGAGCGCCGAGGAGCTCGACCGCCTGCGCCGCGAGGTGCGCGCCGCCACGCGTTCGGCGATCCGCCGCGGCGGCGCCCATACCGGCGACGTGATCGCTTCGCGCCGGCGCGGCGCCGTGTGCCCGCGCTGCGGCGCCGAGATGCAGCGCGCCACCGTCGGAGGCAGGACGACCTTCTGGTGTCCGGCGGAGCAGCGCTGATGGCCCCGTCGTGGGGCTCGGCCGCGCGTGAGACGAGGAGATCCCGGTGGCACTGCGCCCGGTGAGGTCATGGGGCCGGGATCGACCTGACATCCCCGGCGAGGCGGAGCTGGCCAGGCGGGTGAGCGGGGTGCTGTGGCTCAGCGGGGCGGTCACCCTGCTGCTCAGCCTCGCCGTCCCTGGCACGACGATCCAAGCGCAATGGGCGATCGCCCTGATCGCCGCCTTCGCCGTGCTGTGGGGCGCCATGATGCTGTCCGGGGTCCCATGGGCGCGTTCGCCTCTGCGGGTCTCGCACCTGTCCACCATCCTCAGCCTCGGGATCGTGGCCGCGCTCACCCGCGTCACCGGGAGCACCGACGCGGCGGCGCTCAACTACCTCTGGCTGGTCGTCGTCTACGCGGCCTTCTTCTACACGCCGCGCCAGGCCCTCGCCTACTGGCTGGCCTGCGGGGCGGTCCACGCGCTGCCCTTCCTGTACGACGGCCACGCCCTGGATGACAACCTCGCGCGCGTGCTCGTCGTCGTCGTGCCCGTCTACTGCCTGGTCGGCGGCGTGGTCGTGGCCGGCCGCGAGCTGCTGGCGGGCGCCACCATCAGGGCCAGCGAGCTCGAAGCGCGCCAGCGGCGGATGACCGAGGAGCAGTCCTCGCTGCGGCGCGTGGCGACCGCGGTCGCCGCGGGCTCGCCGCCCGCCGGCATCTTCGCGCTCGTCTCGCTCGACGCCGGCTACCTGCTGGGCGCCGACTGCGCCTCCATCGTCCGCTTCCAGGACGCCGACCGGGTCGTCATCCTCGGCCGCTGGAGCCACGACGAGCACGGCGACGAGGATCCGGACACGGTGGTCGACGTGCGTCCCGGCAGCCTCCTGGACCGCCTGCGCTCCGGCGAGGCGGTCACGCGCGACCGGATGGACGACGAGTACCACTGCACGCTGTTGGCCGCGCCGATCCGCCACGGCGTCGCGCTGTGGGGCGCCCTCGTCGTCGTGGCCACCGATCCGCACCAGTTCTCCGCCGGAGCCGAGCAGCGCCTGCAGGACTACGCCGACCTCATCGCCACCGCCGTGGCCAACGCCGAGAGCCGCACGCGGATGGACGCCGAGGCGGCCACGGACGCGCTCACCGGCCTGCCCAACCACCGCGCCTTCCGCGAGCGCCTGGCCGAGGAGGTGGCGCGCGCGCAGCGCCACGACCGCCCGCTGACCGTCGCTCTCGTCGACGTCGACGGCTTTCGCGACCTCAACGACCGCGCCGGGCTCGACGTGGCCGACGAGGTCCTCGTCGAGATCGGCTCGCTGCTGCGCGGCGTGGTGCGCGAGGAGGACGTCCTCGCGCGGCTGGGCGCCGACGAGTACGGCGTGATCTTCGTCGAGAGCGACCGCCACCAGGCGCTCATGCGCGCCGACCGCGCGCGGCGGGCCGTCGCCGAGACGCCGATGCGCCACCGCCTGCGCACGTCCGTGTCGATCGGGCTGTGCGACCTCGAGGCCGCGAGCTCGGCCGACGAGGCGCTGCGCCGCGCCGACGCGGCGCTGTACTGGGCCAAGCAGCACGGGCGCGACCTGTGCTGGCTCTACGACCCGACGGTCGTGCGCGAGCTCGACCAGCGCCAGCGCACGCGCGAGCTCGATCGCACCCAGGCGCTCGCCGGGCTGCGCGCGCTGGCCCGGGCCATCGACGCCAAGGACCCCGCCACCCAGGAGCACTCAGAGCGCGTCGCGGCCCTGAGCGCCCGCCTGGCCAGGGCCCGCGGCTGGAGTCCCGACCGCGTCGCGCTGCTGCGCGACGCGGCGCTGCTGCACGACGTCGGCAAGATCGGCGTTCCCGACGCGATCCTGCTCAAGGACGGGCCGCTCGACGGGGCGGAGTTCGCGCTCGTGCGCGAGCACGCCGTCCTGGGCGCGCGCATCGTCGGCGACGTCCTGGAGCGCGAGCAGGTCGCGTGGATCGCCGGGCACCACGAGCGTCCGGACGGGGCCGGCTACCCGGGGGCGCTGCGGGGCGACGACGTGCCCGAAGGCGCTTCGCTGCTGGGGCTGGCCGACGCGTGGGACGTGATGGTCTCCGACCGCTCCTACAGCGCGCCGATGACCGTCGAGGCCGCGCTGGCCGAGGCCCGCGCGCGAGCGGGGACGCAGTTCGCGGTCACCGCCGTCGAGGCCCTCGAGAGCCTGGCCCAGCGCGGCGACCTCATGCCGGCGGCGACGCGGCTGCACCTGCCGACCCTGTGAGCCGTCACGAGGCGGCCAGCGAGCCGTAAGCGTCGGGCCTGCGCGTGGTCAGGAACGGGAAGAGCGCCAGCCAGTCGCGGCGCTGGTCGAGGTCCAGGTCGGCCACCAGGACCGCGGGCTCGTCGCGCGGGGCCTGCACGAGCTTGCGCCCGTAGGGGTCAGAGATGAACGACGAGCCGTAGAAGGTCAGGGGCTCCTCGGTGCCGATGCGGTTGACGGCGACCATGAACGTGCCGTTGGCGATCCCGTTGGCGATGATGACCCGCTCCCACAGCGGCTCGGTGTCGAAGTCCGGGTGGTCAGGCTCCGAGCCGATGGCGGTCGGGTAGACCAGCACCTCGGCCCCCGCGAGGGAGTAGGCGCGCGCGAGCTCGGGGAACCACTGATCCCAGCACGTCGGGAAGCCGAACTGCGCGTCGCCGAGCTCCACCACAGGGAAGGCGTCGTCGCCGGGTGGGCCGGGCCGGAAGTACTTGTCCTCGTAGTAGCCGCTGGTGACCGGGATGTGCAGCTTGCGCGTGCGCGCCGCGAGCGTGCCGTCGGGCGCCATGACGATCGCCGTGTTGAAGCCCAGGCCGTCCTCGGCGTCGGCGCGCTCGTAGAGCGAGGCGTGGACGTGGACGCCGGCCTCGCGCGCGAGCTCGGCGGCGAAGGCGCACGTCGCCCCGTCCGGGACCGCCTCGGGCTGCGCGCCGGCCGCCTGCGGGCCGTCGGCCGTGATGGCGAAGTAGGGCGAGAGCGTGAGCTCCTGCAGGCACACGAGCTTCGCGCCCTCCCTGGCGGCCAGCCGCACGCCCTCGGCCAGCGCGTCGCGGTGCTCGTCGGGATCGGGGTGCCAGCGCTGCTGGACGAGCGCCACGCGCAGCGGCGCCCGCGTCGGCTCCTGCACTCGCGCGAACGAGGGTGGCGTCTCGCCGACGGCCGTGATCAGCTTCAGATCGCTCACGCGGCGCAGTGTAGGCCGCGCCTGACGATGACCGTCCGCGAGATTGCGCCAGACTCTCGGCCGGCTGGTGCGTTGCCGATGTGTGGAGTGTGGCCATGGAGCAGACGCCGACCGCTGGGCTGACCGCGGCGCTGAAGTGGCGGCGCGGGCTCGCGCTGCGCTCGCAGGCGGCCCGTGGAGACGACGCGGCGCTGGCGGCGATGTACGAGCGCCATCACCAGGCCCTGTATCGCTACTGCCGCTCGATCCTGCACCACGACGAGGACGCGCGCGACGCGCTACAGAGCACGATGGCCAAGGCCCTGGCCGCCCTGCGCGACGAGGAACGGGACTTCGAGCTGCGGCCGTGGCTGTTCCGGATCGCGCACAACGAGGCGATCTCGCGGCTGCGCCAGCGCCGCGACTCGGTGGACCTCGATGCGGTCGGGACCCTGGGGACGGACTCGCTGCCACAGGCCGTGGAGGACCGCGAGCGCCTGGCGCTCCTGAGCGCCGACCTGCGCGACCTGCCCGAGCGCCAGCGCTCGGCCCTCGTGCTGCGCGAGCTGAGCGGCCTCTCCCACGAGGAGATCGCGGTGGTCCTCGACAGCTCGGCGCGCGCGGTCAAGCAGACGATCTTCGAGGCGCGCGCGGGGCTGCACGAGTGCGCGGAGGGCCGGACGATGCTGTGCGCTGACGTGCAGCGCGCGCTGTCCGACGGCGACGGCCGCGTCCTGCGCGGCCGGCGGGTGCGCGCCCACGTGCGCTCGTGCCGCACGTGCAGGGCCTTCAAGACGGCCCTCGCCCAGCGGGCCGCCGACCTCGCCGTGCTGGCCCCTGCCCTCCCCGCGAGCGCAGGCGCCGCGCTGCTGGGCCATCTGCTCCCCGGGGCCAAGGCCGGGCTCGCCTCGGGCGCGGGCGCAGGCGCAGGCGGCGGGCTCGCCGCCACGGTTGCCACCAAGGTGGCGATCGTGGCCGTCGCGACCGTGACCGTGGCGGGCGCAGGAGCCGTCGCGCGCGACAGGTCGACGGCGCGCGATCACCACGCGCGGCCGGCTGCGGCCGCGCCGTCCTCGCCGCGCGCGCGGCCGGTTTCAGGGGCCGCGGCCGCGTTCGCCCCGGCGCAACGTGCCGTCCCCGCGGCCGCCGCCGGCTCGGCTCTGCGCACGCGCAGCGGCTCGCACGCGGCGTCGCGCTCACCGCCGCCCACGCCCGGCGCGACGGCCAAGGGGCCGCCGGCGACCGGCACGCCTCCCATCCAGGCACAGCCCGGGCGCCGTGTCGCCAAGGGCCAGGCGACGGCACAGGCCAAGCGCAAGGCGGCGCCGTCGCGCGGCCGTCGCGCCGGCCTCGAGCACGCCAAGCCCCACCCGGCCCATCCGGCGAGAGCCACGCCGCCGGCCGCGGCGGTCAATGCCCGTCTCGCCCACCCCGAGCCCGCCGCGGTCGCCGCCGGGCGCCCGGCCCACCCCCAGCCCGCCGGGACCCAGGGCCCGCCGCCGGCCGCCGACGCCGCGCCCACCGTCACCGCGCCCCCGGGCAACTCGGGGGCCGCCCACACCACGAAGTAGTCCCTGACCTTCGCAGGCCCCTGGCGTTGTCGGGGGCAGATGCGAATCACATCCCTCATAGCCACCACCACCTGCGGCCTCGCCCTGCTCGTCGGCCCCGGCCTCGCGGCCGGCGACCCGCCGACCGGCAGCCCGAGCGGCGATCATTCCCAGGCGGGGGACCACCCCGCCGTGACCCAGGCGCCCGCCTCCGAGACGCCTCCGGGGCCGAGCGCCAGCGCCGACGCGAAGGCCAAGGCGTATGGCACGCGCTGCCAGGGCCAGAGCAGGAAGCACGTCGCGGGCCAGAAGGGCACGCCCTTCAGCCGGTGCGTCACCGCGATGGCCAAGGTGGCGACCAGCCAGACCAGCCCGACGACGGCCTGCAGGACGCTGAGCAAGAAGCACGTCGCCGGCCAGAAGGGCACGCCGTACAGCCGCTGTGTCGTGGCGGCGGCCAAGCTCCAGAAGGACGAGGGCGACGAGTCGCCCGACTCGAGCAGCTGAGCCGCGGAGATCGCACGGGTGACGGCGCTCCCTGCCCCCCCGGGAGCGTCGTCACTCGCCGTGGCGCGGCCGCCGCCGAGCGCACGCAGCCCGCCTAGCACCCCGCGCCGATCACCCCGGCACGCCGAGCTCGGCCTTCTTGGCCTCCACGTCGATGCCGTGCAGCCGCGCCAGGTTCTCGCCGAGGATCTTGCGCTTGGCCTGGTCGGTGAGCTGCGGGTAGCCGCGCTCCTCGACGATGTCGCGCGGCAGCTCGAAGTTCCAGAAGGCCTCGAGCGCCCATTGTGGATGCCAGATGGGCGACTCGCCGCCGTAGATGATCTTGTCCTCCCCGCACCACCACATCATCTTGCCGAGCGTCTCGGCGAAGACCCGCGGCTGGCGCGAGATGAAGTTCACCGTCGCGGCGATCGACGCGTAGAGGTTGGGGTAGCGCACGATCTGCCACAGCACCTCGTCGAGCCACGGCAGCCCGACGTGGAAGATGACGAAGTTGATGTCGGGGAAGTTGGCCGCCGCGCCGTCCATGTCGAACGTGCGCGTGTGCTCGATCGGCTGCGGCCCGAGCGGCACGCCCTTGTGCACGCCGATGAGGTTGACCCCGAGCTCCTGGGCGCGCTCGAAGACGGGGTAGGCGATGCGCGGGTCGTCCATGCGCCACGGGAAGGGCTGTCCGTAGTCGTAGCGCACGTTGTAGAACTTGAATGCCCGGGCCCCGTGGTCCTCGACCTGGCGGGTCATGAGGTCGAGCGCCTTCTTGCCCTCCAGCGGATTGACCGAGCCCCAGAAGACGGCGCGGTCGGGGTGCTTGGCCGCCATCTCGGAGCACTTCTCCCACGGTGAGAGCCCGTCATGGAAGAGGTCGGTGAGCGGCAGCGGCTGGGCCACGATCATGTCGGTGTCGGAGCCCTCGATGACCATCTCGTAGATCTCGTCGACGCTCCACTCCTTCATGTACTCCTCGCGCGAGAGGACCTTCTCGCCCTCCTTGGTCAGCAGCTGGTGGAAGGCGTAGAGATGCTCGTCGAAGAGCTGCCCGGGAGGCCCGATGGCGTTGGCCGGATCGAAGTTGAAGATGTGGCAGACGCAGTCGAAGACGAACGCGTCGACCTTGCGCTCGCGCGCGGCCTGCTCGGAGGGGGCGGTGTCGGTGGCCATGGTCAGGCTCCTGTCTGAGGGGTGGCGGAGGCGAGCCGGCGCTCGCGGTAGGGCTCGAGCTGCTCGAGCGGCATGCTCAGCGCGTCGCGCGCGGAGGGCGACAGGCGCTCGGGCGTCCACACCGGGTCCCACACGACCCGGACCTCGACGCTGTCGACGCCGTCGAGGGCGCGCAGACGCTCGGGGATGGCGGAGGACATGGTGGCGACGAACGGGCACCAGCCGGTGGTCAGCACGAGGTCGACGTCCACGTGGCCGCCGTCGACGCGCACGTCCTCGACGAGGCCCATGTCGACGATGCTGATGCCGCGGTCCGCGCAGCACGGGTCGTAGACCTCGCGCAGGGCGGCGGTGATGGTCTCGGGGTCCTGGGTCACGGGCGACTCCCTAGGTCGATGACGAGGCGAAAGCCGGTGGTGGGCGTGGCGCGCCGGGGATCGGCGGCGAGCACGCGGGCGGCGCGCACCCCCCAGGCGTGGTCGAGGTAGGAGCCGCCGCGGACCGCGCGCCATGCGCCGTCCTCGGTGCGATCCGCGACCCACTCCCACACGTTGCCCGCGAGCTGCTCGGCGCCGCAGGGGCTCGCGCCGGACGGATGCGCGTCGACCGGCGCGGTCCAGCCCCAGCCCGACTCGACGCACGCGCAGCGCTCGGGGTCGAAGGTCTCTCCCCAGGGCCACGCACGGCCGTCGGCGCCGCGCGCGGCCGCCTCCCACTCGTCGCCGGTCGGCAGCCGTCCTCCCGCCCACGCGCAGAAGGCGACCGCGTCGGGGTAGGTCACGTCGGTCGCCGGGTGCTCGGCGAGCAGCGGATCGGCGAGCTTTCGCTCGAGCGCCGGGCCCACCTGGCGTCCCGTCGCCGCCACGAACCGCGCGAGCGACGCGTTGACGACCGGCCAGCGGCCGATGCGCACCGCGGCCACGGGCGCGTCGCGCTCCGCGCCCGCCTCGCCGAGGCGGTAGGTGCCCGCCGCGAGCTCGACGGTGGCGTCGAGCATCGGGCTGGTGCTCGCCGGGCTGCTCATGACCCCTCGGGCCCGACGCTAACCGCCGCCGGGGGCCCACCGCAACCGCCCGCGTCAGTCGAAGGCGGCGCGCGCCGCCGGATCGGCCGCCAGCGCGACCAGGCGCCGGACCTGCTCGTCCGTGTTGCGCGTCCGCGAAAGCTCGGGCAGCGCGGCGGGCGCGAACCAGCCGGCGTCGAGCGCCTCGGGGCCGGGGACCGGCTCGGCGGCGGGATCGACGGGCTCGCACGCGAGGTAGGCCTTGTACACGGCGTGGGCGTAGGGCGCCATGCCCTGGGCGTCGCGGTCCCACAGGGCCAGCAGCCGCGTGGCGCGCACCGCGAGGCCGGCCTCCTCGGCGGTCTCCTTGACCGCGATCTGCGCCGGGGTCAGCCCCGGGTCGGCCCAGCCGCCGGGCATCGCCCAGCCGCCGTCGGTGCGCTCGCGCACCAGCAGGACGCGCCCGTCGCGCACGATGACCGCGCGCACGTCGACCTTCGGGGTGGGATGGCCCGAGCCGGGCGGGAAGAGCGTGTCGGTGGCCAGCGACGGCCCCGCCTGCCCGGCGAGCAGCTCGTCGGCCACGGCCGCCACGCGCTCGTAGCGATCGCGGTCGAAGGGCTCGCGCGACCAGGTCAGGCCCTCGCGCGCGATGGCCGCCAGCCGCCGGCCCCAGTCCAGCCACGGCGGGGCCGCGGTCACGCGCGCGCGACCGGGACCTGTTGGGTGATGCAGTGCGGGCCGCCGCCGCCGAAGGCGATGACCCCGCCCGGGACGCCGACGACCTCGCGGTCGGGGTAGGCGGCGCCGATGCGCTCGAGCGCCTCGGCGTCGGTCGTCAGGCCGGCGACCGGCACGATGACGGCGCCGTTGCACAGGTAGAAGTTCAGGTGGCCCACGGCGACCTGCTCGCCACCGACCTCCAGCGTCGGCAGGAGCGGGAAGTCGACGACCTCCACGCCGGCGGCGACCAGGCGGGAGCGGTTGTCGGCCATGCGCTCGCTGCTCGGCGTGCCCAGGGGCGTGCTCTGCAGCAGGACCTCGCCGGGGCGCGTGAAGGCGGCGACGAGGTCGACGTGGCCGTCGGTGTCGCGATCCTCGGCGAGGCCCTGTCCGAGCCACACCACCTGCTCGACGCCGAGGTAGTCGCGCAGCCCCTGCTCGATCTCCTCGCGCGTGAGGTCGGGGTTGCGGTTGGGGTGCAGCAGGCACTGCTCGGTGGTCAGCAGCGTGCCTTCGCCGTCGACGGCCACCGAGCCGCCCTCGAGCACGAACGGCGCGTCGTAGCGGCGGTCGCCGAGGCGGTCGATGAGCAGCCCGCCCACCGCCGCGTCGGCGTCGTAGGGCGTGAACTTCTCGCCCCACGAGTTGAAGCCGAAGTGCACCCCGGCGCGTCGGCCCTGGTCGTCGAGGACGAAGATCGGCCCGCTGTCGCGCAGCCAGGAGTCGTCGATGGGCAGCTCGACGACCTCGGCCTCGCCCGCGAGCGCCGCGCGCGCCTCGGCGGCGTCCTGCGCGTTGGCGCAGACCATGGTCAGCGGCTCGAAGGCGGCGACTGCGTTGGCCGTGGCCGAGTAGTCGCCCTTGGCCTGCTCGAGGTGATCGCCCCAGAGCTCGGCGCGGCAGGGCCAGCCCATGATGGTGCGCTCGTGCGGCGCCCATTCGGCCGGCATGCGGAAGCCGTCGGCCGCCGGAGCGCTCAGTGCCGCGCCTTCCGGGTGCGGGCGCGCTCCTCCTGGCGCTCGACCACGTTGACGATCAGGCGCATGTACTGCTCGACCCCGGTCGCCTTGGCCTGGCCGTGGATGAAGGCCTCGCGCCAGTCGGCGACCCGCGCGCCATGCTCGACCATGGCGTTGAAGAACTCCCGGCGCATCTCGATGCGCACGCGGGCGTCGGCCGCGATGTCCTTGCGCACCTCGATGTCCGGCATCTCGAGGCGGAACTGCTGGGTGTCGCCGCGCCCGTGCAGGTCGATCCCGACGACGAGGGTCAGGGGCGCGAGCGCCGGCACCTCGTCGAGGAAGGCGCGGACGGCCCGGTCGATGAGCGTCTTGGCGTCCTCGGACATGGGGGCGGACTGTAGCGTGGGCGTGTCACAACGACCGGCCGAGCTTCGAAGTAGGTCGATGCATGGGTCCCGAGGTCCGCAGCGACGAGGATCTGCTGTCCGCGCGCGACGGCGCGACGTTCGAGCAGTTCTATCGCCGCTACGCCGATCGGATGCTCGGCTACTTCGTGCGCCGCACCCACGATCCCGAGCTGGCGGCGGATCTCACGGCCGAGACCTTCGCGGCGGCCCTGACCAGCCGCCGGCGCTACCGCGCCGAGGCCGGGAACGCCAGCGCGTGGCTCTTCGGGATCGCCTCCAAGAAGCTGATCGACGCCCAGCGGCGCGGCTGTGCCGAGCGGCGCGCGCAGCGCCGGCTGGGCATGGAGCGCATCGTCCTGACCGACGACGACATCGCGCGCATCGAGAGCCTCGAGGACGTCGAGGCCGGCACGTTGATCGACGTGCTGGTGCCCGACCAGCGCTTCGCCGTCCAGGCGCACGTCGTCGAGGAGCGTGAGTACGGCGAGATCGCCCATGACCTGAACGTCTCCGAGGCGGTGGTGCGCAAGCGCGTCAGCCGCGGCCTCGCCGCCCTGCGCCACCGGATGGGAGCAGACCACCATGAGCGATGACTTCGTGACCCGGCTGGGCGTCGCGCTGCGCGATGCAGCCGATCGCGAGGAGCGCCGGCGAGGGCCGTGGCGCGCGCTGGCGAGCGCGCGGGCCACGCTGCCGCGTGTGCGGCCGAGCCTGGTGCTCGCCACGCTCATCGCGGGGCTCGTCCTCGCGGCCGCGGTCTACGGTCTGGCCAGCTTCGGCGGCAACGACACGGCACCGGCCGGTCCGAAGGTCGTCACCCGCATCTCGCCGGCGGGTGGGCTCGACCAGATCGTCGCGGGCTTCGGGTCGGCCTGGATGGTCGACACCGACACCCAGACGCTCCTGCGCATGGACCCGGCCACCCGGCGCGTGACCGCGCGCTTCGCC
Organism: Paraconexibacteraceae bacterium; assembly: GCA_963757775.1. Classification (GTDB taxonomy): domain Bacteria; phylum Actinomycetota; class Thermoleophilia; order Solirubrobacterales; family Solirubrobacteraceae; genus JAOPZW01. The sequence goes on from CAVWSH010000002.1 coordinate 34,468, forward strand.
CTTGGCGGCCGCATGAACATCGCCCCCGGCCGGGGCGGGCTCTGGGTTGGCGTCACGCAGAGCAGCGGCGCGTTCCGACTGCTGCGCATCGACCCTCGGACCAACCGCATCGTCGCGCGCCTGCGCACGCCCGATCTGCCCGGCGGGGCCGGTCTCGGAGGGCCCGTGCTCGTCGGCGCCAGCATGTGGATCGTGAGCGACGAGGCGGCCGCGCGGATCGACCCGCGCAATGGCCGCGCCCTCGCGACGGTGCGAACCGGCCACAACGGGTACGGGACGCGCTCGCTCGCGGTGGTCGACGGCGACCTGTGGGTGCAGGTCAGCGACGGCCGCGTGTTGCGCCTCGACGGCGCGACCGGTCGGCGCAAGGCCACCTTCCATCTGCCCGACGGCAACCTCATCGGGGACTTCCTCATGAACGGGCTCTTCGTCGTCGAGGAGAACACGCTGTCGCGCATGGATCCGCGCACGTTCCGCGTGCTCTGGCGCACGCCGATCGTCTCCATCGGGACCGGCGTCGCGGCGGGCGGGAAGCTCTGGGTCGAGGCGCCAGACACCCAGGGCGACCGCGTCCTCACCGTGGACCCGCGCACCGGCAGCGTCCTCGACAGCGTGCACGTGGGCGAGTTCGGGGCCCAGTGGATGGCCCCCGTCGGCGCGGAGGTGTGGATGACCACGGCCGGCGGCCGCGTGGTCATCCTCGGGCGCTAGCCGCCCAAACGTCGTGCTGGGCGCTCACGCGCCGCCAGAGCGCGCGGCGCTCGGCGGCGCCGAGCTCGGGCAGCGGCAGGTCGAAGACGTCGGCCAGCGCCCCGAACCAGTCGGCCTCGTCGGCGAGCAGCGTCGTCTGCGTCGCCTCCCGCGTCACGCGCGAGAGCGTGCGCGCACGCAGCCGGTCGAGGACCCCGGCCGCGCGGCGCTGGAACGTCGCGGTCCGCACGAAGCGCGACTCGGGCGAGCCGGCCAGGCGCTCGTGGGCCGCCGCCAGCTCGGCCGCCTCGGGCGCCTCGGTGTCGACGTCGACGACGCCGGCGCCCTCCCCGTCGCGTTGCAGCAGGCGCCAGCCGCCCGCGTAGACCGGCGAGGGCTCGATCTCGTAGGTGTAGGGGTCGTCCGGGCAGGTTCCGGCGCGCAGGGCCAGCGGCCGGGTGCAGCCGTCGCCGAGACCGACCTCGGTCCACCACGTCCCCTCGGGGTTCGTGCTCGCCGGCAGGCCGTGGACGAGCACCACCATGTGGTTGAGGTTGCGCCCGGGCGCCATCCCGGCCGGAGGCTGCACGGTGCCGCGCCGGCGCGAGACGTCGTAGCCGAGCGCCTCCAGCAGCAGCCCGAACGCGCCGTTGAGGTGAAAGCAATAGCCGCCGCGCCCGCGCTTGACGATCCGCTCGGCGGACTCGCCGTAGTCGACCGTGGTCGCCCGGCCGCGCTGGATCTCGAGGTTCTCGAAGACGACGCGCTCGAGGTGGCGGGCCTGCAGATCGGCGAGCGCGTCGGCCGAGGGCGGCGCCGCGCGCGCCAGGCCGAGGTGCGCGAGGTAGTCCTCGACCCGGACGCCGCGGGCGCCCAGAGCCGCCTCAGCCCGTCGTGCCGAAGACGCGGTCACCGGCATCCCCGAGGCCGGGACGGATGTAGCCGTTCTCGTCGAGCTGGCGGTCGAGCGCCGCCGTCCAGATCGGCACGTCGGGATGCACCTCGCGCACGGCTTCGACGCCCTCGGGCGCCGCGACCAGGCAGATGAGGCGCAGATTGCGCGCGCCGTTGGCCTTCAGGCGCGCGAGCGCGGCGACCGCGCTGCCGCCGGTGGCCAGCATCGGGTCCAGCAGGAAGACGTAGGCCTCCCCCATGCCCGGCGGCAGGCGCTCGTAGTAGCCCGTCGGCTCGAGCGTGTCCTCGTCGCGCTGCATCCCCAGGTGCCCGACGCGGGCCCCGGCCAGCAGCCGCAGGAAGCCGTCGACCATGCCCAGGCCGGCGCGCAGGACGGGGACGATCGTGATCTCCGCCTCCAGCCGGCGCCCGGGCGCGGGCTCGAGCGGCGTGTCGATCGTGTGCGCCACCGTCGGCAGGTCGCGGGTGGACTCCACGGCCAGGATCGCGGAGGCCTCGCTGAGGGCCTGGCGGAACGCGCCGTGCGGCGTCGACGCATCGCGCAGGACGGCCAAGCGGTCGTCGAGGACGGGGTGCTGGACGACGGTCAGGCCCTCGGGCATGCCGGCGCGAGACTACATATGCTGCGCCGCGATGGAGACCCGGTTGCTGATCGCCGGCGAGCAGGTGGCCGGTGAGGGTCCTGGGCTCGACGTCGAGAACCCCTACGCGCAGACCACGCTGGCGACGGTGCCCCTGCCCTCCGCCGAGCAGGTCGACGCCGCCGTCGGGGCCGCCCGCGCCGCCGCGCGCGGCTGGGCCGACACGCCGGCGGTCGAGCGCTGCGAGCTGCTGCACGAGGTCGCCACGCGGTTGCGGGCCGACGCCGACGCCCTGGCCGAGCTGATGACCCGCGAGGGCGGCAAGCCCCTGGTCGAGAACGCAGACGAGGTCGGCTGGGCCGCGGCCGCCTTCGACTACTACGCCGAGATGGGGCGCAACTTCGCCGGCCGGGTGATCCCCACCATCGAGTCCACCCAGCTCGCGCTGGTGCTCAAGGAGCCGCTCGGCGTCGTGGCGGCGATCGTGCCGTGGAACTACCCGCTGCTGCTGCTGGCCTGGAAGCTCGCGCCCGCGCTGGCGGCCGGCAACACGGTGCTGTGCAAGCCATCGGAGCTCACGCCGCTCTCCACCCTCGCGCTGGCGCCGTGCCTCGATCACCTGCCGCCCGGCGCGGTGAGCCTGCTGGCCGGCGCGGGCGATGTCGGCGCGGCGCTCGTGGGCGACGAGCGCGTGGACGGCGTGGCCTTCACGGGCTCGGTGGAGACCGGCAAGCGCATCGCGGTGCGCTGCGCCGGGCGCGTGGCGCGCATCAACCTCGAGATGGGCGGCAAGGACCCGTTCATCGTCTGCGCCGACGTGGCCGACGGGATCGAGGTGGCGGCCAGGGGCGGCGCGTGGGCGGCCTTCCTCAACGCGGGCCAGGTGTGCACCTCGGCCGAGCGCTTCTACGTGATGTCCGAGGTCTACGACGACTTCGTGCGCGAGTTCGTCGACTACACGGACTCGCTGGTCCTCGGCGATCCGCTGCAGCCGGGCACCGACCTCGGCCCCATGGTCTCCGCGGGCCAGCGCGGGAAGGTGGCCGCCCAGGTCGACGCCGCCGTCGCCGCGGGCGCGGACCTGTTGACCGGCGGCGACGACGGAGGCCAGCCCACCGGACACTTCTACGCGCCGACGGTCATCACCGGCGCAGCGGCCCAGACCGACCTCCTGCGCGAGGAGACCTTCGGCCCGGTGGCGCCGATCGTGCCGGTGGGGTCGCTCGACGAGGCGATCGCGCTGGCCAACGGCACGCGCTTCGGGCTCGGCGCCAACGTCTACACGCGCGACCTCGAGACCGTCGTGCGCTGCATGCGCGAGATCAAGGCCGGAACGGTGTGGTTCAACGACCCGCTCACCGACAACGACGCGGGGCCCTTCGGCGGCTACAAGCAGTCGGGCCTGGGGCGCGAGCTGGGCCAGGAGGGCCTCGAGGCCTTCCAGGAGACCAAGCACGTGCACATCGAGACGAAGATCGCGGCCAAGTCCTGGTGGTATCCGTACGGGACCACCACGTGAGCCCTGCCCGCCGCAACGTCGAGATCAAGACGCGCGACGCCGACCCGGCGGCGACGCTCGAGCGCGCGCTGGCGCTCGGCGCGACGGACGCGGGCGTCCTCGCCCAGCGCGACACGTACTTCGGGCGCGCGCGCGGTCGCCTGAAGCTGCGCGAGCAGGAGGGCGGCCACGAGTCCGGCGCGCGGCTCATCGCGTACGTCAGGCCCGACGGCGAGGAGGCGCGCACCAGCAGCTACCGCCTGGCCGAGGTCGACGACCCCGCCGCGCTCGCCGACGCGCTCGACGCCGCCCTCGGGACGCTCGTCGTGGTCGACAAGCGCCGGCGCCTGCTGCTCTACGAGAACGTGCGCATCCACCTCGACGACGTGGCCGGGCTCGGCGCCTTCGTCGAGCTCGAGGGCGTGGCGGCCGCCGACTCCGATCTCACCCGCGAGCACGAGCTGGTCGCGCGGCTGCGCGACGAGTTGGGCCTCGGCGAGCCGGTCGCCGGCTCCTACTCCGACCTGCTGCTCGACAGCGCCGACGCGCTGCTGGCCGCCGCCGACGCGGTGATGCGCAACGCCTACGCCCCGTACTCGAACTTCCCGGTCGGCGCGGCGCTGCGCTCCCCGTCGGGGGCCATCCACGTCGGCGCCAACGTCGAGAACGTCGCCTACCCGCAGGGCCAGTGCGCCGAGGCGTCGGCCATCGGCGCGATGATCGCCGCCGGCGACCGGGCCATCACGGCCGTCGCCGTGGTGGCCGAGAAGCTCGACGTCTGCCCGCCGTGCGGCGGCTGCCGCCAGCGCCTGAAGGAGTTCGCCGCGCCCGACACCCCCGTCTATCTCGGGCGCCCCGGCGGCGCGTACGAGACGACGACCATGGCGGCGCTGCTGCCGCTGGCCTTCGACGAGGAGGCGTTGGCTCTCGGCGGCCCGGATGGCCGGCGTCAGTCTCAAGAGCGCCGGCCGGATGGAGGCAAGGGATGACCGTTGCGCAGGCCGCGGCCGTGCTGCGCGCGCACGGCGCGCCGCGCGTGGGCATCGTGCTCGGCTCGGGCCTGGGCTCGGTGGCCGACGCCGTCGAGGGCGCGGTCTCCGTGGGCTACGACGAGCTGCCGGGCTTCCCGCGCCCGACCGTGCACGGCCATGCCGGCCGGGCGGTGCTCGGCCGGCTGAGCGGCGTGCCGGTGTGCGTGCTCATGGGCCGCGCCCATTTCTACGAGGGCGGCGACCCGGCGCCGCGCGTCACCCCGGTGCGCGCGCTGGCCGCCACCGGGGCCGAGGTCCTCGTCCTGACCAACGCCGCCGGATCGCTGCGCCCCGAGGTCGGCCCCGGCCGCCTCATGGCCATCTCCGACCACATCAACCTGACCGGGCACAACCCGCTGATCGGCCCCAACGACGACGCCGTCGGCCCGCGCTTCCCCAGCCTCGCCGGCGCCTACGACCCGGCGCTGCTCGCCGACCTGCACGCCAGCGCGGGTGGGCTGGACATCGACCTCGCCGAGGGCGTCTACCTCGCGGTCAGCGGGCCGAGCTTCGAGACCCCGGCCGAGATCCGCGCCTTCGCCGCCATGGGCGCCGATGCCGTCGGCATGTCGACGGTCCACGAGACGATCCTGGCCCGCCATGCCGGGATGCGCGTGGCCGCCGTCTCGGCCATCTCCAACCTCGCCGAAGGGCTGTCCGACGTGCCGCTGAGCCATGAGCAGACCCTGACCGACGCCGGGCGCGCCGCCGGCGACCTCGCGCGCCTGCTCGAGGCCTTCGTGGGACGGCTGCGGCCATGACCCTCCTGGCCCAGGAGGTCATCCGCCGCAAGCGCAAGGGGTCGGCGCTCAGCGCCGAGGAGATCGAGTGGCTGGTCGCCGGCATCACCGACGGCTCGCTGAGCGACGCGCAGGTCGGAGCGCTGGCGATGGCGATCGTCATCAACGGCATGGGCGCCGCCGAGCGCGTCGCGCTCACCGGCGCGATGACGCGCTCGGGCGAGGTCTTGCACTGGGATCTCGACCGGCCGGTGCTCGACAAGCACTCCACCGGCGGGGTCGGCGACAAGGTCTCGCTCCTGCTGGCGCCGATCATCGCGGCGTGCGGCGGCGCGGTGCCGATGATCTCGGGCCGCGGCCTGGGCCACACCGGCGGCACGCTGGACAAGCTCGACGCGATCCCCGGCTACGACACGGCACCGGACCGCGAGCGCTTCACGGCCACCGTGCGCGAGGCGGGCTGCGCGATCATCGGCCAGACCGGCGACCTCGCCCCCGCCGACAAGCGGCTCTACGCGATCCGCGACGCCACGGGCACCGTCGAGTCGATCCCGCTCATCGTCGCCTCGATCCTCTCCAAGAAGCTCGCCGCCGGGCTCGACGCGCTGGTGATGGACGTCAAGGTCGGCTCGGGCGCCTTCCTGCCCGAGCTCGACCAGGCCCGCGAGCTCGCGGAGACGATCATCGAGGTGGCGGCCGGCAACGGGCTGGCGTGCGGCGCCCTGCTGACCGACATGGACCGCGTGCTCGGCCGCGCGGCGGGCAACGCCGTCGAGGTCCGGGAGGCGATCGACCACCTGACCGGCGCGGCGCGCGATCCGCGCCTGCTCGAGGTCACCTTCGGGCTCTGCGAGCAGCTGCTGCGCCTCAGGGGGCTCGACGCCGACCCGCGTGCCGCGCTCGAGTCCGGTGCGGCGGCCGAGGCGTTCGCCCGGATGGTGGCCGCGCTCGGCGGGCCCAAGGACCTCCTCGAGCGCCCCGGCGACCACCTGCCCGTGGCGCCCGTGACGATCGCGGCGCAGGCCGAGCGCCCGGGCGTGGTCGCCGGCATCGACGTGCGCGCCGTCGGGCTCGCCGTCATCGACCTCGGCGGCGGGCGCCGCCGCGAGGACGACGCCATCGATCACGCGGTGGGTCTGACGGAGGTCGCGGCGCCCGGCGAGCGCGTCGGGCCCGAGGGCCGGCCGCTGGCGGTGGTCCACGCCCGCGACGAGGACGCGGCCGCCCGAGCGGCCGAGGCGCTGTCGGCCGCCTTCCGCGTGGGCGACCGGGTCCTCGACGAGAACCCGGCCGTGCTGGAGGTCGTCTCCTGACCGCCAACCTCCCCAAGGCCGAGCTCCACGTGCACCTGGAGGGCACGGCGCCCCCCGACCTCGTGCGGCGCATCGCCGGCCGCAACGGCCTCGAGATCCCCGAGGGCGTCTTCGCGGCGCCCGATCGCTTCGCGTGGCGCGACTTCCTGGACTTCCTCAACACCTACAACCTCGTCTGCAGCGTCATCCGCACGGGCCAGGACTACCGCGACATCACCTACGAGTACTTGAGCGCGTGCGCGCGGGGCGGGGCGATCTACGTCGAGCTCACCGCGTCGGTCGACCACTCGCGGATCGCGGGCCTGGACGACGCCGAGCACTGGGAGGGGATCGCCGCCGGCATCGACGACGCGCGGCGCGACCACGGCATCGAGGCGCGCGTCCTCAGCGTGGCCGTGCGCAACTTCGGGGTCGAGCGCGCCATCGAGATCGCGGAGCTGACCGCCGCCCGTCCCCATCCCTACGTCGTGGGCTTCTCGCTGGCCGGCGACGAGGCGGGCTACCCGCCGGAGCCCTATCTGGAGGCCTATCGGATCGCCGCCGACGCGGGCCTCGGCTGCACGGTGCACGCCGGCGAGTGGGCGGGGGCCGACTCCGTGCGCGGCGCACTGGAGCTGCCGGTCACGCGCATCGCCCACGGCGTGCGCGCGATCGAGGACCCCGGCCTGGTGGCCGAGCTCGCGCGGCGCGGGATCACGCTCGAGGTGTGCCCGACCAGCAACGTCGTCCTCGGCGTCTTCCCCACCTACGCGGCGCACCCCTTCCCGGCCCTGCGCGACGCCGGGATCCCGCTCACCCTCGGCTCCGACGACCCGCCGTACTTCGGCGCCAGCGTGGCGGGCGAATACGCGATCGCCCATGAGCACTTCGGTCTGGGAGAAGCGGAGCTGGTCGGCATCACGCGGACGGCCATCGAAGCGAGCTTCGCCGAGCCCGCGCTGCGCGACCACCTTCTGACCAGGTTGGGCAACGGACGCCCCGCGCCGCTGTAGATTGCCGCCATTGGCCAGCGCCCTGGGCGCCGGCTACGCGAGGAGTTACGAAGGAGGAGCAGTGCACCGCAGTCCATATCGGGCGATCCCGATCGCCCTCATCCTGGCCATCGGCAGCTTCGCCGTGGCCGCCTGTGGCAGCAACGACAACAACACCACGTCGAGCAGCGCCGGCGCGGCCTCGACGTCGACCGCGGCCAAGCCCGCCGGCAAGAAGATCAAGGTCGGGCTGGTCACGGACATCGGCGGGCTCAACGACCGCTCGTTCAACGCGCTGGCCAACAAGGGCCTCGAGGACGCCAAGAGCTCGCTGGGCATCGACGGCCGCGTGCTGATCTCGAAGTCCAACGCCGACTACGTGCCCAACCTGACCACGCTGGCCCAGCAGAAGTACGACCTCGTCATCGCGGTCGGCTTCCTGATGGGCGACGCGACCGAGAAGGTCGCCGGCAAGTTCCCGGACGTGAAGTTCGCGATCATCGACTCGTCGGCGGCGGCCATGAAGAGCAAGCCCAAGAACGTCGAGGGCCTGCTCTTCTCCGAGCAGGAGGCCGGCTACCTCGTCGGCTACCTCTCGGGCCTGTACGCCAAGGACAACAACATCACCACGGTGGGCAGCGTCGGCGGCCAGAAGATCCCGCCGGTCGACCACTACATCGCGGGCTTCCAGGCGGGCGCGAAGAAGGCCGACCCGGGCATCAAGACGCTCAACGCCTACTCCCAGGACTTCGTCGACCAGGCGAAGTGCAAGGAGCTCGCGCTCAACCAGATCGCCAAGGGCTCCAAGGTCGAGTTCCAGGTCGCGGGCCAGTGCGGCCTCGGCGTCCTCGACGCGGCCAAGGAGAAGAACATCCAGGGCATCGGCGTGGACGCGGACCAGTCCTACCTGGGCCCGCAGGTCTTCACCAGCGCGCTCAAGAAGGTCGACGTCGCGGTCGTCAACGCCATCAAGGCCGTCCAGGAGGACCAGTACACCGGCGGCCAGGACGTCATCAACTCGGTGAAGAGCGGCGGCATCGGCTACGGCAAGCTCAACGCGGCGGCCTCGAAGTACGCCGATCAGGTCAAGAAGATCGAGGACGAGATCAAGAGCGGCGCCATCACCGACATCCCGGACACCGTCAAGTAGGCATGGAGAACGCCCTCGAGCTGCGCGGGATCACGAAGCGCTTCGGGTCGATCGTCGCGAACGACGCGGTCGACTTCGACCTGAGGCCCGGCGAGGTCCACGCGCTGCTCGGGGAGAACGGCGCCGGCAAGTCGACGCTGATGAGCGTCCTCTACGGGCTCTACAAGCCCGACGAGGGCGAGATCCGCGTCGACGGCCGGGCCGTCAGCATCGGCTCTCCGCTGGAGGCCATCGAGCACGGGATCGGCATGGTCCACCAGCACTTCATGCTCGTCCCGGTGATGACCGTGGCCGAGAACATCGTGCTGGCCAACGAGCCGCGCAAGGGCCTGCTGCTCGACTTCGAGGCGGCCTCGGCGCGCGTGCGCGAGCTGTCGGACCGCTATGGCCTCGCCGTGAACCCCGACGCGCGCATCGAGGACGTCAGCGTCGGCATGCAGCAGCGCGTGGAGATCCTGCGCGCGCTGTTCCGCGGCGCGAGGATCCTCGTCCTGGACGAGCCGACCGCCGTGCTCACCGCCCAGGAGGCGGGCGACCTCTTCCGCGTCCTCGAGGCGCTCAAGGAGGACGGCACGGGCATCGTCTTCATCTCGCACAAGCTCAACGAGGTCCTCGAGATCGCCGACCGCGTGACCGTGCTGCGGCGCGGCAAGCGCATCGACACCGTCCCCACCGAGGGCGCCACCGAGGAGTCGCTCGCGCGGCTCATGGTCGGGCGCGAGGTCCTGCTGCGCGTCGACAAGCCGCCGGCCCAGCCCAAGGAGCCGGTGCTCGAGGTCCGCGACCTGCGCGTGCGCGACGACCGCGACCTGCCGGCGGTCAACGGCGCCACCCTCACCGTCCACGCGGGCGAGATCGTGGCCCTGGCCGGCGTCGACGGCAACGGCCAGTCCGAGCTGGTCGACGCCATCACGGGCCTGCGCAGCGTCGAGTCCGGCTCCATCGCCGTCGAGGGCAAGGAGCTCACGAACGCCGGAGCGCGCGGGATGGTGCGCCACGGCGTCTCGCACATCGCGGAGGACCGCCAGCGCCGCGGCCTCGTCCTGAACTTCACGCTGGCCGAGAACCTCGCGCTGCGCGAGTACAACACCCCGATGATGTCGCGGCACGGCATGCTCATGCTGGGCCGCATGCGCGACCGGGCCAGCGCGCTGATCAAGGAGTACGACGTCCGCGGCGGCGGACCCACGTCGCTGGCGACGTCGCTGTCGGGCGGCAACCAGCAGAAGTGCGTCATCGCGCGCGAGATCGCCTGCAACCCGCGCATCCTCGTCGCCGCCCAGCCGACGCGCGGCCTCGACGTGGGGGCCATCGAGTTCGTCCACCGCCGCCTGGTCTCGGAGCGCGACGCCGGCCGCGGGATCCTGCTCGTGTCGCTCGAGTTCGAGGAGGTCCGCTCGCTCGCCGACCGGATCCTCGTCATCTACGAGGGCGAGATCGTGGGCGAGTTCGCCCCCGACGTGTCCGAGGAGGAGCTCGGCATCGCGATGACCGGCGGCGGGCGACAGCGGGAGGCCGCGGCGTGAGCAGCCAGGATCCCGTCGAGCCGCAGGCGGGACAGGCGCTCGCCGGCGAGGGCGGCCCCGAGGGCGCCGCCATCACCCCGGCGGCGCGCCTGGCGGCCTACGTGCAGGGCGGCGGGATCGTCGTGCCGCTGCTCACCGCGGTGCTCGCCTTCCTCGTCGGCGGCCTGGTCATCCTCATCACCGGCCACAACCCGATCTCGACCTACAAGGCGATCTTCAACGGCACCGGGCTCAACTGGATCTTCCCGTGGATCTCGAGCGACGAGCGCTCGACCGCGGCGCTCAACCTCCAGCAGACGCTGATCACCACCACTCCGCTCATCCTCACCGGGCTCGCGGTCGCCTTCGCCTTCCGCTGCGGCCTGTTCAACATCGGCGGCCAGGGCCAGTATCTCGTCGGCTCCTACGCCGCCGTGTGGGTGGGCGCCTCGTTCGCGGGCATGCCGAGGCTCCTGCACGTGGTGCTCGCGATGGTCCTCGCCACCCTGGCCGGTGCGGTGTGGTCGGGGATCGCCGGGCTGCTGAAGGCGGTGGCCGGCGCCCACGAGGTCATCTCGACGATCATGCTCAACTGGATCGCGGTGTGGGTGGGCGCCTATCTGTTCCAGCTCAACGGCCCGCTGCAGAACTCCGACCCCGCGCAGCAGTCGGTGCCGGTGTCCAGCGACGTCGCGGCGAGCGCCAAGCTCCCGGTCTTCTGGGGCGACCCGGAGCTGCAGGGGCTGCACATCGGGATCTTCATCGCCCTCGCGGCGGCGGTCGTCTTCTGGGTGCTGCTCAACCGCTCGACGACCGGCTACGAGGTGCGGGCCGTCGGCTTCAACCCCGAGGCCGCCCGCTACGGCGGCATCAGCGTCTCGCGCAACTACATCCTGGTCATGGCCGTGTGCGGCGCCTTCGCCGGGCTCGCGGGGTCGGTGGACCTCCTCGGCTGGCAGTTCCACATCGCCACCAACGACATCCTCAACTCGGCGAACGTCGGCCTGGGCTTCTTCGGCATCGCCGTCGCCCTGCTCGGGCGCAACACGGCCAGCGGCACCGTGGTGGCGGCGCTGCTGTTCGGCGCCCTGCTCACGGGCACCTCGCAGCGCAACCTCGACCCGACGATCTTCGAGCCGGAGCTCGCCGGGAACCTCACGCTGATCATCCAGGGCCTCGTCGTGCTCATCGTCAGCGCGGACGTGATCGTGCTGACCATGCTGCGCCGCGGGCGCGGGATCTTCCGCCGCCGCACGCCCGCAGCCCCCGCCGCGGCGGCCGAGGCTGAGGCGGCGCCGTGAGCACCGCGGTCGCCACCTCATCGCCCGCGCGCCTGGTGCAGGCGCGCCACGCGGGCTGGGCCGGCATCGCGCTGGGCGTCATCGCCTGGTTCATCACGCTGCCGCCGGCCCTCCTGCGCACCCCGATCCCGTCGATCCTCATCGGCCTGCTGGCCATGACCGCCGGCGGCTGGGCCATCGGGGGCGACGAGAAGCGCCTGGGCTGGGGAGCCGTCGTCGCCGGCATCGTCGGCGGCGCCGGCGCGGTGGCGGCCACGCAGTCGGGCACCGGCAACCTGCAGGACGTCGTCGCGTGGTCGGCGCTGATCGCGGCGACGCTGCGCTACGCGACGCCGCTGATCTTCGGCGCGCTCGGCGGCATCGTCTCCGAGCGCAGCGGCGTGGTGAACGTCGGCCTCGAGGGCATGATGCTCATGGGCGCGTTCTTCGGGATCTTCGGCGCCGACCTCCTCGACTCGTGGTTCCTCGGCCTGCTGGTCGGCATGGCGGCCGGCGGCGTGCTGGCTCTTCTGCACGCCTTCTTCTCGGTGCAGCTGCGCGCGGACCAGATCGTCAGCGGCATCGCCCTGAACTTCCTGGCCCTCGGCGTCACGGGCTACATCTTCCTCGACCATTACGGCGATCAGGGCACCCCCGACAACATCCCGCGCGTGCCCGACGTCAGCATCCCCGGCGTCAAGAACCTGTCGTTCTTCGGCGACGCCATCGGCCACGCGAACACGCTGACGTGGGTCGCGCTGATCCTCGTCGTGGCGCTCACCGTGTTCCTGTTCCGCACGCCGCGCGGCCTGCGGCTGCGCTCGGTGGGCGAGCACCCGCGCGCGGCCGAGACCGTCGGCATCTCGGTCCCCCGGACGCGCTACATCGCCGTCGTGCTGTCGGGCATGTTCGCCGCGATGGGAGGCGCCTACCTGTCGATCGGCTTCGTGGGCTCCTTCAACCAGGGCATGACGGCGGGGCGCGGGTTCATCGCGCTGGCCGCGGTCATCTTCGGCAAGTGGCATCCGGTCGGAGCGCTCGGCGCCGCCCTGCTCTTCGGCTTCTCGACGGCGCTTGCCCAGCGCCTGCCGGCCTTCTCCCCCTCGACCGCGGTGCTCTTCCAGGCGCTGCCCTATGTGCTCACGCTGATTGCCGTGGCCGGCGTGATCGGGCGCTCGCGGCCGCCGGCGGCCGTCGGCCAGCCCTACGTCAAGGAGTAGCGTGGCCGTCGCCCGCCTCAGCGTCTCACCGCCGGCACCCTCGCACGGCACCCCCTCGAACCTCTCCGACGAGGTCGAGCTCTACCAGCGCACGTACTCCACGCTGCTGCGCTCCAGCGGCGAGACGCGGCTGCGCGTGCTCGAGTCCTCGCACATGGCGATGGGCTCCTCGCTGCACCCGCTGGCCGAGAGCGACGAGATCGACCTCGGCGCCTTCATCTACGCGGTCCGCCGCCTGCCCGAGACGATGGTGCGGATCAAGATCGTGGTCATGGGCCAGGAGGCGGCCCTCTTCCGCCGCGCGGGGATCGGGCCGCTCGAGCAGTGGGACGCCGTCGAGGCGCCGGCGCGCCGCCGGCGCTGGTACGACAGCCGCGACGAGGTGCTCGCCGTCCTGCTCGCGTCGGAGTCCGACGTCGACGACCTCGTCCCGACCCTGGTCGCCTACCAGATCGAGTGGAACAAGATCCGCCGGCGGATGCTGGCCGCGGGATGGCCGCCGCACGAGGGTGCCGGCCCCGAGGCGTGCGCGGCGGAGCTGGGCGGCGCCGCCGACGACTGGGCGCGGCTGGCCGACGCGTGGGGCGCGCGCTTCGAGGAGAACATGCAGGCGGTCGCCGACCAGGGCAAGTCGATGCGCGTGCGCATGCTCGGCGGCACCCAGGTCGGCTACCAGCGCATGACGCGGCGCTGGTGGGCGCCCGTGCGCGCCGACCTCAACGAGCGCCGGCTCGGCGACTCGCCGCTGTACTTCGTCTCCTCGAACACCCACTCGCTGTCGAACCTCGTCACCGGGCTGGCGCGCCAGGACGAGAGCGAGCTCGTGGCCTTCGTCGAGAGCGGGCACCACGAGGACCTCAAGGAGGAGCTCGCCCGCTTCCGCGACGGGCGCACGGAGGGCTCTTGGGAGAACTTCCTGTACTTCGTGGCGCGCGACTTCTTCGACGCCGGAGGGCCGGAGCTGCGCCGCAAGCGCCACGCGGCCGAGGTCGCGGCGGGCGTCGAGCACATCCGCTCGAAGACGGCCCTGCGCGTGCCGGCCCAGGTCATCCCGCTGTCGGGCCTCGACCCCTCGCGGCTCGACCCGCGGCTGGGCGCGGTCGACGCCGACGCCCTAGCCCGCAGTGAGGCGGTCGTCGTCAACACCGACTACCCGCTCGGCCTCGCCGCCTACAACCTGCTGCGCGAGGTGGCCGTCGACTCGGCCGACCTGCGCGGCGTCTACGTCCTGGGCAAGGCGGCGACGCTGAACGCCGACGTGGGCGACGTGATGATCTCCTCGGTCATCCACGACGAGCACTCGGGCACGACCTACTGGCTCGACAACGCCTTCACCGTCGACGACATCGCGCCCGACCTCATGTTCGGCACGGGCCTGGACAACCAGCGCGCCGTGACGGTCAAGAGCACCTTCCTGCAGAACCGCGCCTACCTGGACTTCTACTACCGCGAGGCCTTCACGGTGGTCGAGATGGAGGCCGGCCCCTACTGCAACGCGGTCTACGAGATCGCCGACGCCGATCGCTACCCCGTCAACGAGGCGGTCAACTTCTCGAAGCTCCCGATCGACTTCGGGATCATCCACTACGCCTCTGACACGCCCTACACGCAGGCGCGCACGCTCGGCGCCCGCGGGCTGTCCTACTACGGCATGGACTCGACCTACGCCTCGTCGCTGGCCATCCTGCGCCGCGTCCTGCGGCTCGAGGGCGCCCTGGCGTGAGGCTCCACGTCGAGGCGGCGGGGCCGCGGGACGCGACCCCGGTCGTCTTCCTGCACGGCGTGTCGGGCAGCATGCGCACCTACGCGTGGCTGCCGCAGGAGATCGGCGAGGGGCGGCGGATCGTCCGCGTCGACCTGCGCGGCCATGGCCGCTCCGAGCACGCGCCCGGGGCCTACGACGTCGACCACTACGGCGCGGACGTCGCCGACCTGCTGCGCGACACGGTGGGCCGCCCTGCCGTCCTCGTCGGCCATTCGCTGGGCGGCGTGGTCGCCTGGTGGGTGGCCCAGCGCCACCCCGAGCTGGTGGCCGCGGCCTTCCTCGAGGATCCGCCCCTCTACATGGGCGAGCCCGCCGAGCACGAGCGCAACGGCGCGGTCCCCATCTTCGAAGTCCTGCTCGACATGGTCGCGCGGTGGAAGGCTCAGGGCGTCAGCGCCGACGAGGCCGCCGCCCAGCTTGCCGCGGCCCCCTTCGGCCCCGATCGCGCCCGCACGTCGGGCGAGGCCCTGAGCGACGACGTCCCGGGCGCACGGGCCGAGGCGCTGCTGCAGATGGACCCGGGGGTGCTCGAGGGAGCGGCGGACCGCTCGACCCTCGCTCCCACCGACACGACCTCCCCCGTCTCGGTGCCCGTCCTGGTGCTCGCGGCCGACGACGAGAAGGGCGCGGCCTTCCCGGCGCGCCACGCCGAGCGCTTGGAAATCTCGCACCCCGACGTCGAGATCGTCCGGGTCGCCGGTGCCGGGCACGGCATCCACGACGAGCGCGACCATCGCGGCGACTACGTCGCGGCGCTCGCGGGCTTCCTCGCCGCGCACGCCTGATCCGCCCGGAGGCACGGGTCGCCAGGCGCATCGCCACCCTGACCGAGGAGATCCACGGGGCTGCATGCGATCCCCCGGCACAGCGGCCCGGCCAGGAGTAAACTGGCTGTCAGAAGCAGATCAGTGCGAGGCACTTCTGGATCCCGGCCACGGGATCGCTTCCGCCCCGCCTACATGCTGGTTCGAGAGGAGTGCGTGCCATGAACGAGCACGCGACATCATCCACCTATCCGCTGCAGATCGAGGGAGACCTCGACGAGCCCCTCAGCCGTTGGCGCTGGCTGGTCAAGTGGATCCTGATCATCCCCCACGTCATCGTGCTCGCGTTCCTGTGGATCGCGTTCGTCGCCCTGACCATCGTCGCCTTCTTCGCGATCCTCTTCACCGGCCGCTACCCGCGCGGGATCTTCGACTTCAACGTCGGCGTCCTGCGCTGGACCTGGCGCGTGAGCTACTACTCCTACAGCGCGCTGGGCACCGACCGCTATCCGCCGTTCACCCTCGCCGCCGTGCCGGAGTACCCGGCGCGACTGAGCGTGGAGTACCCGCAGGCGCTCTCGCGCGGCCTGGTCCTCGTGAAGTGGTGGCTGCTCGCACTGCCGCAGTACCTCGTCGTCGGCGTGTTCGCCGGCGGCGCCTGGGCCGGGTTCAACGCGGCCAGCCATCACGGCGGATGGAGCTCCGGCGGTGGCCTCATCGGCCTGATGGTCTGCATCGCGGGCATCGTCCTGCTCTTCACCGGCCGCTACCCGCGCAGCATCTTCGACTTCATCATGGGCATGAACCGCTGGGGGTTCCGCGTCGCCGCCTACGCGACGCTGATGACCGACGCCTACCCGCCCTTCCGCCTGGAGATGGGCGGTCACGAGGCGGGGCCCGAGGCGCCGGGGACCGACACGGTGGCACCCACGCCCGCGGCCGGGCTCTCGTGACAGACGGCCGCTAGCGAAAGGCGTCGGCGTGTGCGGTGGTCCACTGCTCGAAGGTGCGCGGCTCACGGCCGAGCACCTCGCGCACCGTGGGCTGGACCTGCGACTCGTCGAGCGATCCCGCCACGTAGAAGTCGAAGAAGGCTTCGACGTACGCGATCGGCATCTCGGCGCTCATCTGGGTGCGGGCCTCGTCGTTGGAGAGCGGCTGGAGCCGTAGGTCCCGCCCCAGCGCAGCGCCGAGGATGCCGACGCGTTCGGCGGGGGTCAGCGGCTGCGGCCCGCTGAGGACGTACGTGCGGCCCTCGTGGCCGTCGGCGAGCAGCGCCGTCGCGGCCACCGCGCCGATGTCGGCGGGGTCGACCACCGCGACGGCCAGGTCGGCGAACGGCTCGCGCACGACGTCGCCGTCGTTCAGCTGGTCGCGCCAGCGCAGCGCGTTGGACATCAGCGCGAAGGGCCGCAGGATGGTGAAGGGCACGCCCGACTCGCGCACCGCGTCCTCCGAGCGGATCATGTAGGCCGAGACGGCGTTGGCGGTGTCGCCGCTGCCGGCCGAGCTGCCGGAGAGCAGGACGACCCGCTCGGCGCCTGCGCTGCGGACCTCGGCCATGACGCCCTCCATGTCCTCGAAGCCGGGGAGCAGGAAGACGCCCTGGACGCCGGCCAGCGCGCCGGCCAGGCTCTCAGGGCGGTTCAGGTCTCCGGTGACGGCCTCGACGCCCGGCGGCACCCCGGCCGATCCGCCCGAGCGCACCAGCGCGCGCACCTCCTGATCGCCTGCCGACAGCGCCTGCACGACCTCCGCGCCGACGTTGCCCGTGGCGCCCGTGACGAGGAACATCTCTCCCTCTCTGCATCGTTGTTAGGGAACGATCCCTAACATTACACATCATCTGATGGCGTCGACCTCCGACCCCCGCCCCCGTCGTACCGCGGCGCAGACGCGCGAGCACGTCCTCGCGGTCGCCCACGAGCTCTTCTACTGGCACGGCATCCGGGCCACGGGAGTCGATGCGGTCGCGGCCGCGGCCGACGTGGCCCCCACCACGCTCTACCGCCTCTTCGCGTCCAAGGACGACCTCATCGCCGCCTACATCCAACGCGCCGACCGGCTCTACCGCGCGTGGATGACCGAGGCGACCGCGCCGGGCATCGGCTCACCGCGCGAGCGGATCCTCGCGCTCTTCGACGCGCTCGACGAGCAGGTCCAGCCCCAGCGCTGCCGCGGCTGCCCCTTCCTCATGGCGCTGGCCGAGTTCCCCGATCCGCAGCTCCCGGCCCACGCGGGCGCGGTGGCCACCAAGACCTGGGTCCACGGTCGTCTGCGCGAGCTCACCGACGCCTTGGCGGGGGCCGAGCCGATCAGCGATCCGGGAGCGCTGGCCGACCAGCTCGCCGTCGTCATGGAAGGGGTCTACGCATCGGCCCAGGCGCTCGGCGCCGCCGGCCCCGCGCGGCGGGCGCGGTCCATGGCCGAGACGCTCATGGACGCGGCGCGGCCGAGCGCGCCCTGAACGTGGCGCGGAGGCGGGTGGTGTCGCCCGCCGAGGCCTGACGCCGCGCGATCACCTGCGCGCCGGCGGCGCCTGCGCCGGACATCATGTCCCTGGGGGCCGTGGAGCCGTCGCCGGCTCATCCGGCCCGGCGCCGGTCTCGGCGATCGCGTCGTCGATCGCACGCAGGGTCTGCGGGCTGAGCTCCACGGCGCCGGCCCCGAGCCATCCGTCCAGCTGATCGGGCCGGCGCGCGCCGACGATCGCGCCGGTCACGCCGTCCTGCGCGAGGGTCCAGGCGATCGCGAGCTCGGCCACCGTGCAGCCGTGCTCGCCGGCGATCACGCGCAGGCGCTCGACGAGCGCCAGGTTCCTCGACAGCCAGGGCTCGGTGAACTCGGGGCGCCGCAGGCGCATGTCGTCGGAGGGCAGGTTCTTCAGGCGGTCGCGATCGAAGGTCCCGCTCAGCAGCCCCGAGCCCATCGGCGAATAGACGATCACGCCCGTCAGGTGCGCGGCCGCCCAGGGAATCACGTCGCCGAGCGCCCGCCGCTGCACGAGGGAGAGCGGGGGCTGAAGGGAGTCGACGTGACGGATCGCCTCGCAGCGCTCGAGCTGGTCGACGTCGAAGTTCGACACCCCGATCCAGCGGACCTTGCCCTCGTCGACCAGCTCCGCCATCGTCGCCCACGACTCCTCCAGCGGCGTCGCGCCGTCGGGGTCGGGCCAGTGGATCTGGTAGAGGTCGATCCGCTCGACGCCCAGGCGACGCAGGCTGGCCTCGCACTCGGCGCGGATCGACTCCGCGCGCAGGTCGCCATAGGGCGCGCCGTCAGCCCGGGTCTTCCTGCCGCACTTGGTGCACACGAACACCTCGTGGTCCGTCGCATGCCCCTTCAGCGCCTGGCCGACGACCTCCTCGGAATGCCCGAGTCCGTAGACCGCCGCCGTGTCGATCCAGTTGAACCCCTCGTCGAGCGCTCGGCGGATCGCCGCGATGGACTCCGCGTCGTCGACGGGCCCCCAGCCGAACCGCCACGGCCCGCCGATCGCCCACGTGCCGAGGCCGAGGCGCGTGAACGCCGCACCGGCCCGGCCCAGGGCTGCGGTGGGGATCATCGCGCCCGCTCAGGCACCGATCGGGTGCCAGGCGGTCTTCAGCTCGGTCACGGCCTCGAGGCGCGCGAGCGCGTCGTCCGTCGCCGCCTCGTAGCTCGCGGCGGCGGCACCGTGGCGGGTGCGCTTGACCGTCTCGGCGGCCAGACGGTCGAGGTCGGCCGACAGCTCGTCGTCGCCGGCGGCATCGACGATGGCGTTGAGGTCGCGGTGCGCGCCGAGCGCCGCAGCGAGCTCCGCGCGGCGACCGCTGAGCAGGTTGACCACGCCGGCGGGCACGTCGGAGACCCCGAGGACCTCGGCGAAGTCGAGCGCGGGGAGCGGCCAGCGCTCGGAGATGACCGCGACCACCGTGTTGCCCGCCGCCAGAGCGGGAGCGAGCTCGGCCACCAGGGCCAGCAGCGGGGGCTCGTCGGGCGCGATGACGCCGACGACGCCGGTCGGCTCGGGCAGCGAGAAGGACAGGAAGGGCATGGCCACCGGGTTGACGCCGCCCAGCACGGCGGGCAGCTTGTCGGTCCAGCCCGCGTAGTGCACGAGCACGTCGACGGCGGCCGCGAGCTCGGCGGGCTCGGCCAGCGCGTCGCCGCGCGACTCGAGCGCCTCGGCGGCGCGGTAGAGGATCTGGCCGCGGTTGTAGGCCGTGCGCGCGGCCCACGGGCCCGCGGCCTTGCGCGCCGCGGACATCGCGTCGCGCACGTCCTTGCGCGAGCCCCGCGGGACGTTGGCGACGTGCTCGTCGTCGGCGCTCAGGGCGCGGTCGTAGCGGCCGGACTCCGAGCGCACGAACGCGCCTCCCACGTAGAGCTTGTAGGTCTTGCGGACGCTGAGCCGGGTCATGACACGCGCAGGTACGGACGCAGGCCGGCGGGGCCGCCCTCGCGCCCGAAGCCCGATTCCTTGTAGCCGCCGAAGGCGGCCGTCGGGTCGAACTTGTTGTAGGTGTTCTGCCAGACGACGCCGGCCTTCAGGGCGCTCGCGACCTCGAAGGCCTTGGAGCCCTTGTCGGTCCAGATGCCCGCCGCCAGCCCATAGGCGGAGTTGTTGGCCTTCTCGATCGCCTCGGCCTGCGAGCGGAAGGTCAGCACCGACACCACCGGGCCGAAGATCTCCTCGACGGCGATGCGGTGCGCGGGCGCGACGTCGGTGAAGATCGTCGGCGCGAACCACCAGCCGCGCTCGGGCAGGTCGCAGGCGATCGTGCGCCGCACCGCCCCCTCCTGCTCCCCGGCCGCCACCAGCGCCTCGATGCGCTCGAGCTGCTCGGCTGAGTTGATGGCGCCCACGTCGGTGTTCTTGTCGAGCGGATCGCCGACGCGCAGCAGGCGCATGCGGTCCCACAGCTTGGCGGTGACCTCGTCGACCACGGACTCCTGGATCAGCAGCCGCGAGCCCGCGCAGCAGACGTGGCCCTGGTTGAAGAAGATCCCCTGCACGATGCCCTCGACCGCCTGGTCGAGCGCCGCGTCCTCGAAGACGATGTTGGCCGACTTGCCGCCGAGCTCCAGCGTGAGCCCGACGCCGCGGCCGGCGAGCGCCGCCTGGATGTCCTTGCCGACTGCGGTCGAGCCGGTGAAGGCGACCTTGTCGACGTCGGAGCGCACGAGCGCCGCGCCGGCGACCCCGTCGCCCGTGATGATGTTCGCCACCCCCGGCGGGACCTCGGCCTCCTGGAAGATCTCGGCCAGCAGCAGCGCGGTCAGCGGCGTCGTCTCGGCCGGCTTGAGGACGGCGGTGTTGCCGCAGGCCAGCGCCGGGGCGAGCTTCCAGGCCGCCATGAGCAGGGGGAAGTTCCAGGGCACGATCTGCCCGACGACGCCATACGGCTCGGCCGTGCGGCCGGCGACGGCGTAGCGCAGCTTGTCCGACCAGCCCGCGTAGTAGAAGAAGTGCGCTGCGGCGAGCGGGATGTCGATGTCGCGCGACTCGCGGATCGGCTTGCCGCCGTCCATCGACTCGACGATGGCCAGCTCGCGCGCGCGCTCCTGGATGAGGCGCGCGACGCGGAAGAGGTACTTGGCGCGCTCACGGGCCGGCAGCCTGCCCCACTTGGGCTGCGCGGCGCGGGCCGCCTCGACGGCGGCGGCGACGTCGGCCTCGCCGGCGAAGGCGACCTCGGCCACCGGCTCCTCGGTGGCCGGGCTGACCGACGCCACGCGGCGCCCGTCGCACGGGGCGACGAACTCGCCGCCGATGAAGAGCCCATAGCTGTCGCGCAGGCGGACGTGGTCGGCGGACTCGGGCGCGGGCGCGTAGTCCCAGGTGATGCGGGTGCGCGGGGTGTCGTCGGTGGCGGCCATGTCGCGGCTATTCCTTGGAGAAGTCCTCGGAGCGCCCGTAGCGGCCCTCCTGGGTCTTGGCGTACTGCATGAGCAGGTCGTTGAGCAGCGATGACGCACCGATGCGGAAGCGATCGGGCGTCAGCCATTCGTCGCCGAGGGTCTCCTTGACCAGCACCAGGCGGTGCAGCGCGGCCTTCGAGGTGGAGACGCCGCCGGCTGCCTTCATGCCGACGGGGCGCCCGGTGCGCTCGACGTAGTCGCGGATCGCCTCGAGCATGACGAGCGTGACGCCCGGCGTCGCGCCGCTGGCGGCCTTGCCCGTCGAGGTCTTGATGAAGTCCGCCCCGGCCTCCATGCAGAGCATCGAGGCGTGGCGGACGTGGTCGTAGGAGCCGAGCTCGGCGGTCTCGATGATGACCTTCAGGTGCGCGTCGCCGCAGGCCTCCTTGACGCGAACGATCTCCTCCATCACGCGTGCGTCGTCGCCCTCGAGGAAGGCCTCGCGCGAGATGACCATGTCGATCTCGTCCGCGCCCGCCGCCACCGTCTCCTCGGTCTCGCGCAGCTTGATGTCCAGCGACGTCTGCCCGGCCGGGAAGCCGGTCGCCACCGCCGCGGTGTGCACGCCGCTGCCCTCGAGCGCCGCGTGGACGACGGGGACCTGCGCAGGGTAGACGCAGACCGCGGCGACGCTCGGGATCTCGGGCATCGCCGGCGCCGGGCACACGGCCTTGGCCGCGAGCTGGCGGACCTTGCCGGCCGTGTCCTGGCCCTCGAGCGTCGTGAGGTCGACCATCGACACCGCGAGGCGGATGCCCTGCAGCTTGGCGCTCGTCTTGATCGAGCGCTTGCCCAGCCAGGCGGCGCGCTCCTCGATGCCGATGCGATCGACGTGGGGCAGGCGTCGGATCATCGGACCTAGTGTGACTGATCACCGCCGGCGGGGCGGTCGTGCAACCGCTCGGTCGCCGGCGAGCGTGAGGCCGAGACGGGGGGCGCCGCGCCGGCCTCCACGCGCGTGTACCCCGGGACGCAGGCGAGGGCCGCATCCGTGCGCCTGGCCGGCCGCCCCGGCGCCGCGGGGCGTCTCGGGCCTCGCGGGCGCACGGCGGCCGGGCCGAACCACTTTGGGTTTCGTTCGGTTTCCGCACTCAACCCGCAGTGGTTCGGGCCGGCGCAGGCGAAGAGGCGCTCGCGCGGCGCGAGCAGCGGGGGCCGGGCTACGTGACGCGGCCCCGGCAGCGGGGGCTACGTGACGCGGCCCCGGCGGCGCGGCTCAGGTGCCGCCGCCGAGCTCGCCCGTCGCCGCCGTCCCGGGCGGGGCCGGCTTCGCCGTGCGTGCGTCGGCGTCGGCGTCCTCGACGCCCGTGGCGGGATCGCGCTCGTCGTCGTCGCGCTCGCGGGCTTCGCGCTCGTGCTCCCGCATCTCCTGGGCGATGTCGCCGGCGCCCCGTCCTGACTGCTCGCTCATGCTGACTCCCTTCGCGGATGTAGCGTGGGCGTACCCGCTCGGCCGATCGACGCACGCGCGGCCGGCTCGAAGAATGGTCCTTCGGGGCCGTTATCCCACCCGTACGCGCAGGCGTCGACTCACGCCGCGCGAGTACGGATACGCGTCGCTCGGACGCAGACGGATGCGGAAGGTGAAGCGCCCTGAGCTGGCGCGCTGGAAGTGATAGCGCACCGTGAACCTGCCGCTCTTGCGCGTTCGCGTGGTGCCGAACACGCGCCAGCCGACCCCGGGCTGGAAGATCTGCAGGTCGAGGGTCACCCCGCGGGGCGGGAACGGGCGCCCGACCAGCCGGCCGCGGAACTTCGCGACGCCGTGGCGACGGACGCGCTTCGGGCCGTGCACCGAGATCCGCGCCCGGGTGTTGAGCGTCGACGTCGACCGGGTGGCGTACGCGTCGTCGCCGAGGTACGCGCGATAGGCCAGGCGCAACACGCGCGAGCTGCCCGCGGGAACGGGGAAGACGAACCGGCCGTCGGCCCCGGTCGTCACGCCACCGCGATCCACGTACTGGGCGCCGAGACGGGCCTCGCGTACGAGGATCCGGACGTCGGCGCCACCCACCGGCTGGCCGTCGGCGCCCTTCAGGGTCCCGCGGATGGTCGCGCCCTTGCCATAGGACACGGTATGGCTCGAGCGCAGCACGAACACCGCGCGGCGCTTCTTGCCCTTGCCACGGAAGACCTTGGCGGGGAACCCCGCCACGAGCCGGGAGCCGTCGCCGCCGTTGGCGCCGTTGAGGGGACCGCGGGCGTAGACGCTGAACGGCGCGCTGACCACGGTCTCGCCGCCGGCATCGGTGACGCGCAGCAGGAGCGTCCGGTGCCCGGCGATCGGGGTCGATGCGGCGATCGTCTCGTTCTTGACGTCGGGGCACGGCCGGGGGCGCGTGTAGTCGCACCGAGTGCCCGCGTTGGTGTTCGGCCCGGTGTTGTAGTCCTCTGAGGCGACGACGGCCGGACTGGCCGCATCGGTCACATCGACGATCTCGGCGCGCCGGATGCCGCTGTTGTCGGTGGCGCTGAAGGTGATCGGCTCGGCGCCGGAGCGCACACCGGCCGCGAGCAGCCCCTGGCCCGCCTGGACTGCGGTGATGTCGGGCGGCAGGTCGTCCTCGATCGTGACCCGTGAGCCGAAGAGCTGCAGCTGGTCGATGCTGTTCTGGTCGAACGTGCACGTGCCGGTCGAGCAGCCCGCGGTGAGGAAGATCGACCCGGCCGAGCCTGGCGCTGCGCCTGAGGGGAGTCGGCCTTCGTGATGGTCACCGTGCCCGAGTCGACCGCGGCGCCCGTCCCATACCAGTGCTTCTCGGTGTTGATGGCCGCCTGGTCGCCGGCCGGGTTCGAGTCCCACATGCCGGCGAGGGACACGCCCCTGCTCCCGAACTGCAGGAGATTGAAGCCCACGTTGCTCGGCGTGCTGAACCAGTGGCGCAGCGTGAGCGCGAAGTCGGTGATGCGTGCGTTGGCCGGAGCGTCGATGTGCAGCACCGAGGAGGCCCCGCGGCGTACGCCACCGTCGCTCCCGCCGCGGCGGGGCGCATGAGGGCGACGAGCGGGTCGGTCGCGGAGCTGCACGCCGTGTCCGGGGCCGTGTATGCCGGATCGCCGGCGCCGGCGTTGTTGGCACCGGCCCACGCGTTGTTGCCGTAGAAGGCGGACCCGACCTTGCACGAGTAGACGTCGTAGCTGCCGGCCCGGGCCGTGGCCGGCGCCAGCGCGCAGGCGCTGAGGACGGCCACGGCCCGCGCCCGTCTAGCCAACGCTCACTCGCCGAGCGCGGCTGGTCCCGCGCGCGTAGGGATAGCTGTCGTTCGGTCGCAGGCGCATCCGGAAGGTGAACCGGCCCCCGGCGGAGTTGAAGCGGTAGCGCGTGGAGTAGACGCCGCCCCTGCGCGTGCGGGTCGTCTTGACCGTGCGCCAGCCGTGGCCGGGCTGGTGGGCCTGGAGCTCGAGGGTCACGCCGCGGGGCGGCAGCGGGCGGCCGGGAAGGCTGCCCCGGAAGCGGACGCGCCCTCGCGCCCGGACGTGGCGCGGGGCGTGGATGGTGATGCGCGCCTTGGTGTTGAAGGAGACGTCGGACTTCGCGGCCAGCCCGGCGTCGCCCGGATAGGCGCGGTACGCGACGCGATAGCGCCGGGAGGAGCCGCGCGGGATGCGGAAGGTGAAGCGACCGTCGGCGCCCGTGGTGACCGCGCCGCGATCGACGTAGCCCGAGCCCAGCCGCAGCTCGCGCACCAGGAGGCGCAGCTCGGCGCCGGCGACGGGCTGACCGGCCGCGTTGCGCAGGATCCCCTTGACCGCGGCGCTGTGCCCCCAGCCGACCGTCTTGGTCGGGCGCAGCACGCCGACCTTCCTGCGCGCCCTGCCGCGGCCGCGGAAGGTGTGGCCAGGGAAGCCCGCCACGAGGCGGGACCCGTCCCCGCCGCCCGCGCCGTTGACCGGCCCGCGCGCGGTGACGGCGAACGGCGCCGAGACCGTCTGGTTGCCGGCGGCGTCGGTGATGCGCACCAGCAGCGTGCGCTTGCCGGCGATCGCCGGGGACGCAGCGAGCGTCTCGTTCTTGAGGTCCGGGCACGGTCGGGGCCTGGTGAAGCTGCAGCGCGCGTTCTGGGTCGTGGCCGTCGAGTTGAAGTCCTTGGCCACGACCACCGCCGGATTGGCGGCGTCCGTCACGTCGACGAGCTCAGCACGGCGGATGCCGACGTTGTCGCTGGCCGAGAAGGTCACCGGCTCGTCGCCCGAGCGGATGCCCGCGGCCAGCAGACCGGAGCCCGCAGTCGGGGCGCCGAGGCTGGGCGCTGTGTTGTCGGTGATCGTGACGCGCGAGCCGTAGAGCTCCAGGAACACGTTCGCGGTCGGTCCGAGGGTGCAGCCTGCGGTGTTGAAACACCCGGCGGACACCGTCATGTACGTCGCGGTGCGCTGGGTCTTCGCGGCCGTCGAATCGCTCAGCGTCCGGGTCAGGACGCCGGTGTCTGCCGCACCGGACGATCCCGGCGAGCGGAAGCCGTACCAGTGCCCTTCGTTCGCCAGGCCCTGCTGGACGTTCCCGGCGAACTGCCCGGTGCCACCCACAAGCATTGGACCGAAGGTCAGCGCCGTGTACGTCGTCTCGTCCGGAGCGCCATTGCCCGGTGCGTACCAGTAGTGGTGCACCGTCATCGAGTAGTTCGTGATCGTCGTGTCGGGCGGCGCGAAGAACCACAGGCCGGAGTACGTGCCGTTGCCGAAGCTGTTGGCGCCGGCGAGCTTGGTCGTGAGCGGGTCGTTGAGCGACGGGCAACTGGCGTCGGTGACGTAGCGGCCGTCGCCGGCGGGGTTGTTCGCCGCGCCCCAAGCGTTGTTCGGATAGAGCGTGCCGCCTACGGTGCACGACAGCACGTCGTAGCTGCCGGCATGCGCCAGCGGGGCGCCGATCGCGCCCGCGGTCAGGACCGCGACGAGTGCGAGAAATCCCCTCCCTGCCTTCACTCCGCGCTCTTCATACCCGGGATCCGGGGGAAGTTGCGCAAAGTCGACCGGCGTCGGGCGAGAGCTAGAGCTTGTGGCGCTGCAGGAGCTTGCGGCCGATGACCATGCGCTGGATCTCCGAGGTGCCCTCGCCGATCAGCAGCAGCGGGGCGTCGCGGTAGAGCCGCTCGATCTCGTACTCCTTGGAGTAGCCGTAGCCGCCGTGGATGCGGAAGCTCTCCTCCACGCAGTAGCGCCCGGCCTCGGAGGCGAAGAGCTTGGCCATGCCGGCCTCGAGGTCCGAGCGCTCGCCGGCGTCCTTCAGGCGCGCGGCGCGAAGGGTCAGCAGGCGCGCGGCCTCGACCTGGGTGGCCATGTCGGCGAGCTTGAACTGGATGGCCTGGTGCTCGGCGATCGGCTTGCCGAAGGCCTTGCGCTCCTGGGCGTAGCGCAGGGCCAGCTCGAGCGCGCGCTGGGCGATGCCGACGCCGCGGGCGGCCACGTTCGCGCGGCCGACCTCGAGCGCGTCCATCATCTGCGCGAAGCCCTTGTTGAGCCCCGCCTCCTCGCCGCCGAGGATGTTCTCGGCGGGGCACTTGTAGCCGTCGAAGACCAGCTCGGTCGACTCGACGCCCTTATAGCCGAGCTTCTTGATCTTGGGCGGGACGTTCAGCCCCGCGTAGTCGCCGGTGTTCTCGGAGACGCCGGGCTCCTTCTCGGCGATGAAGCAGGTGAAGCCCCTGTGGCGCGGATCGGCCTCGGGGTCGGTCTTGACCAGCACGAAGACGAGCGAGGAGAGCAGGCCGTTGGTCACCCACATCTTCTGGCCGTTGATCTCCCAGCGACCGTCGTCGCCCTTGCGCGCGCTGGTCTTGATCGCCTGGACGTCGGAGCCGAGCTCGGGCTCGGAGAGGCTGAAGGCGGCGCGGATCTCGCCGGTGGCCATCCGCGGCAGGTACTTCTGCTTCTGCTCGTCCGAGCCGAACTTCATGAGCAGGTAGGAGCCGATGAAGTGGGTGTTGACGATGCCCGAGATCGAGATCCAGCCGCGCGAGAGCTCCTCGACGATCATCACGTAGGTCGTGAGGTCCAGCCCCATGCCCCCGTACTCCTCGGGGATGGTCACCCCGAACAGCCCGAGCTCCTTCATCTGCTCGACGACCGGCTCGGGGAACTCGTCCACCGCGTCGTAGTGCTCGGCGTTGGGGAGGATCTGCTCGTCCGCGAACTGCCGGACCATCTCACAGATCGCCTTCTGCTCGTCGGTCTTCTCGGTGAACGTGGCGGCGGCCATGGTCCCGCAGGATACCTGTTGGCTGACTGGCCAGTCGATACGCTTCGGGCGTGACCGGCTGGGAGGCGATCCGCTGGCTGCACCTGCTCGCCATGGCCTTCTTCGTGGGCGGCCAGCTGTTCCTGGCCGTCTGCGTCGTCCCGGTCGTGCGCGGCGACCGCCCGCGCATCCAGGCCGTCGCGCGCCGCTTCGGCTGGGGCACGCTCGCCGCCCTCGCCGTCCTGCTGGCCACCGGCTCGGCGATGGCGTCGCACTTCGGCGTCTGGAGCTCGGGCACGCTCCACGCCAAGCTCGCGCTGGTGGCGCTCATCGGCGTCCTCGTGGCCGTCCACATGCGCCGCCCGGGCGACCACTGGATGGAGGGCCTGATCTTCGTCGCCTCGCTGGCCGTCGTGTGGCTCGGCGTGGCGCTGGCCCACTAGGGTCGGGCGCCGATGAACTTCGCCCGCGACGTCGTCGAGGCCGCCTCTCCCCAGCGACTGGCGCTGGTCGAGCGCGCGCGCGGCGGCGGGCGGCGCGAGTGGACGTTCGGGGACGTCGCGCGCGCCGCGCGCACGCTCGCCGCGTGTTTCGACGAGCGCGACGTGGGTCGCGGCGACGTCGTCATGACGCTCGTCGGCAACCTGCCCGACTGGGTCGCGACCATGGTCGCGTGCTTCCGCCAGGGCTACGTCGTGCTGCCCTGCACGGAGCAGCTGCGCCCCAAGGACCTGCGCATGCGCCTGGAGGTGGCCCGGCCCGCGCTCGTCGTGGCCGACGGGCGCAACGAGCAGGTGCTGCGCGAGAGCGGGTGGAGCGGCCCGACCATCTGGGTCCCCGGGGTCGGCGACTGGCCCGAGCGCCCCCCGCCCCCCCACGCCGAGCTCGATCCCGAGGACCCCTGCCTGATCACCTTCACCAGCGGCACGGCCGGCGAGCCGAAGGCCGTCGTGCACGCCCAGCGCTACCTCGATGGCCAGCGCCTGCAGGCCGAGCACTGGCTCGACGCCCGCCCGGGCGAGCTCGTCTGGTGCACGGCGGCCAGCGGCTGGAGCAAGTCGGCGCGCAACGTCTTCATCGCGCCCTGGCTGCGCGGCGCCGCCGCCCTGTTGCACGACGAGCGCTTCGACCCGGACGAGCGGCTCGCGCTCCTCGACGAGGAGCCCGTCGCCGTGCTGTGCATGGCCCCGACGGAGTACCGGATCATCGCCAAGCGCGCCCAGCCGCGCGCGACGCCGACGCTCCGCGGCCTGGTGGCCGCCGGCGAGGCGCTCAACCCCGAGGTCCTGCGCGCCTGGCACGAGGCCACCGGCCTCTGGGTCCGCGACGGCTACGGCCAGACCGAGACCGGGCAGATCACGGGGATGCCGCTCGACCGCGAGGCGATCCCGGGCTCGATGGGCCGCCCGCTGCCCGGCATCGACGCCTGGGTGCAGGACGGAGAGCTCGTGCTCGACCCGGTCACCGTCCCGACCTTCTTCCGCGGCTACCTCGGCGAGCAGGCGCCGAGCGGCCCGTGGCACACCGGCGATCGCGTCACGCGCGACGACGAGGGCTTCCTCTTCTTCGAGGGCCGCACCGACGACGTCATCATCTCCGCCGGCTACCGGATCGGCCCCTTCGAGGTCGAGTCGGCGCTGGTCGAGCACCCCGCCGTGGCCGAGGCCGCCGTCGTCTCCGCCCCCGACGAGGAGCGCGGCGCCGTCGTGCGCGCCGTCGTCGTGCTGCGCGAGGGCCACGCCCCCTCGGACGCCCTCGCCCAGGAGCTCAAGGACCACGTCAAGGCGCAGACCGCGCCCTACAAGTACCCGCGCATCGTCGACTTCGCCGACGATCTGCCCAAAACGGCCAGCGGCAAGGTCCGCCGGGCCGCCCTGCGTCAGTAGCCGCCCATCCCGGGCTGGTTCTGCGCGCCGTCGACCACGACGTTGGCCCCGCTGACCCAGCTCGCCCGCTCGGAGAGCAGGAAGGCCGCGACGTCGGCGACCTCCTTCGGCGTGCCGAGCCGCCCCCGGGGGAACTCGCGGCGCACCCAGGCGTCGAAGTCCGCGGGATGCGCGTCGCGGCGCTGCGCCCAGCCGCCCCCCTCGAAGAGGATCGAGCCCGGGCTCAGCGCGTTGACGCGGATGCCGTCGGGGCCGAGCTCGCGAGCCAGGGTGTGAGCGAGGTGGATCTCGGCCGCCTTCGCCGCGGCGTACTGGGCGCGCGGCTGGGGCCGCATCCCGGAGATCGACGCGATCAGCAGGGCCGACCCGCCGCCACGGGCGCGCAGGTGCGGCAGGGCCGCGCGCAGGAGCACGGCGGGATGCACGACGTTGAGAGCCAGCGTCTGCTCCCACTCGGCGGCCGTGGTGTCCTCGAGCGCGGGGCCACCGGCGGCGCCCCCCGCGTTGGCCACGACGAGGTCCAGGCCGCGCAGCTCGCGCGCACACTCGTCGACGGCCGCGGTCAGGGCGGCCTCGTCGGTGACGTCGGCCGCGACGCCGTGCGCGCCCACGCCGAGCGCGCGCAGCTCGCCGGCCGACCGCTGCGCCTCCTCGGCGTCGCGGGCGCACAGCCCCACGGCGCAGCCCTCGTCGGCCAGGCGCAGGACGATCGCCCGGCCGATGCCGCGCGTCGCGCCGGTGACGAAGGCGACCTTGCCGGTGAGCCCGAGATCCATCACGTCAGGGCGGGCAGAGGGGCGGGCACCGGCACGGGCGCGGTGCGGGCCGCGCTCACGCGGTCAGGTCGCGCGCCATCTCGTCGAACGTGGCGATGTAGCGGTCGACGGACTCGTCGGTGTGCGTGACCGAGAGCGTCCACTCCTCCTCGCGGCCGGGCGTCATGAAGATGCCGCGGTTCATGTTGAACAGCCATGCGAGGTCCGCCAGCTCGGCGTCCTGGTTCTCCTTGAACGTCTCGTAGTCGACGATCTTGGCCGGCGAGAAGGTCACGCAGCCCTTGGAGCCGACGCCGACCGAGTAGCCCGATAGGCCGTAGCGCTCGATGACGTCGCTGCAGCCGCGCAGGATGCGGTCGTTCAGCGCGTCCAGGCGCTGGTAGGCCTCGGGCGTGAGCACCTCGGTCAGGTTCGCGCGGGCGGCCGCCATGCCGAGCGGGTTGCCGTTGTAGGTGCCCACCTGGAAGACCGACCCGTCCTCGACGACCGACATGACCTCCTCGCTGCCGCCGATGGCGCCGACGGGCATGCCGCCGCCCAGCGCCTTGGCCAGCGTGACCATGTCGGGCATCACGCCGAAGCGCTCGACGGCGCCGCCGGCGGCGATGCACAACCCGGTCTTGACCTCGTCGAAGATGAGCACGACGCCGTGGCGGCTCGTGATCTCGCGGACGGCCTCGAGGTAGCCGGGCTCCGGGAGCACGACCCCGAGGTTCATCATGGCCGGCTCCATGATCATGCAGGCCGGCTTGCGGCCCTCGCGATCGAGCTCGGCGATGCGGCGGTCCAGCGACTCGGCGTCGTTGAAGTGCACCGAGAAGACCTCGTCGACCACCGACTGCGGGATGCCGGCGCCGTAGGGCAGCGAGGCCGGCGCCTCGTGCGGGCCGATCTTGTCGTACTCGACCCCGATGGAGACCATGACCGTGTCGTGGTGGCCGTGGTAGGAGCCGAAGATCTTCATCACCGTGTGGCGCTTGGTGTAGGCGCGCGCGATGCGGATCGCGTCCATCGTGGACTCCGAGCCGGAGTTCGTGTAGCGCCAGCGATGGATGTCCCAGCGGCGCGCGAGCTCCTCGCCGACCACGATCGCGTCCTCGGTCGGCGCGGCGAAGTGGGTGCCGCGGACGTAGCGCTCGCCGATCGCCTTGCCGATGGCCGGATGCGCGTGGCCCTGGACCATCGATCCGAAGCCGTTGTGGAAGTCGTACATCTCGTTGCCGTCGACGTCCCAGACCCGCGGTCCGTCGCCGTTCTCGAGGTAGATCGGCCACGGCTCGCGCAGCTGGTAGGACGACGCGACGCCGCCGGTGAGCACGTTGCGGGCGCGCTCGTACATGCGCTGCGAGGCCTGCGTGCGCTCGTTGAGGCGCTGCTCCTCGCGCTCGGTGAGCTCCTTGATGCGCTGGCGATCGAGTTCGACGTGCGTGGTGGCCATGGGCTCAGTCTAGGCGCGGGACCGCTGACCACGCAGGCCAACTGACCAAGCGTCCGTCGTACGCGCTGCACAGGTGTACCGTTGCGCCCATGCCTGGCGACGCCACCGTGGCCGCCGTGTTCGAGCCGGTCCAGCCCCCCACGACGTTCGAGGAGACCGTGGAGCGCCTGGGCACCGCGATCCGCCTGGGGATCCTCGGCCCGGGGCTTCGCCTGCCCTCCGAGCGCGAGCTGGCCGAGCAGCTCGGGATCTCGCGCTCGACCCTGCGCCAGGCCATCACCACGCTCGTGCAGTCCGGGCACCTGACCTCGGTGCGCGGGCGCGGTGGCGGGACCTTCGTCGTCCAGGAGCCGCCGCTGGCCGAGGGCAGCCCGACCGGGCCCGTGCGCGAGGACTGGCGCGAGGTCCTCGACCTGCGCACCGCCATCGGGGTCGGCGCCATCACGCTGGCCGCCGACCGCGCCACGGCCGAGGACCTGGTGCCGATGCGCGAGTCGGTCGACCGCATGGCGGCGGCCGGGGACTTCGACGACTACCGCCGCGCCGACATCCGCTTCCACATGGCCATCGCCGAGGCCAGCGGCGCCCCCCGGCTCGTCGGCCTGGTCGGTGAGATCGAGGCCGAGGTCTCAGAGCTCATCGCGCACATCGCCCATCCGCCCGAGGTCCTCGACCACTCCAACGCCGAGCACGCGCGGATGATCGACGCCCTGGAGCGCCACGACGCCGCGCGCGCCGTGCGCCTGCTGCGCCGCCACCTCGACGGCACGGCCCACATCCTCGGCGGGCTGTTCCCGCCGGGCCACGCCTAGGCCGCTCAGTCCGACGTGGGCACGCGCACGAGCGGCGCCCAGGCGAGCTCGTGGGGCCCGCCGCCCTCCTGCGCCACCAGCAGCCGGGCGGTGTGCAGCAGGTGCTCGCGCATGCGCTCGGCGGCCAGCGCGGGGTCGCGCGCGCGCAGGGCGGCGATGACGGCGACGTGCTCGGCGTGGATGGACTGCAGATCGCGGCTGCGCCCGACGGTCGAGGCGCCGCGGAAGCGCACGAGGTCGCGCAGGCCGCCGACCACGGAGGCCAGGCGCCGGTTGCCGGCGGCGGTGAGGACGATCTCGTGAAAGCGCGTGTCGTGGACCATGAAGGCGTTCTCGTCGCCGTCGTCGGCGAGCGTCGCCATCGCGTCGAGCTCGCGCTGCAGCGCGTCGAGGTCGTCGTCGGTCAGCAGCGAGCAGGCCCGGTAGGTGGCCGGCACCTCGAGCAGCAGGCGCAGGGTGAAGACCTCCTCGAGGTCGTGCACGGAGGTCTCGAGCACGCGCACGCCGCGATTGCGCTCGAAGCGGACCACGCCCTGGCGCTCGAGCAGGAGCAGCGCCTCGCGCACCGGGGTGCGCGAGACGCCGAAGCGCTCGGCCAGCCGCGCCACCGAATAGCGCTCGCCCGCCGCGAGGCGCCCGTCGACGATGGCGGCGCGGATCGCATCGTGGGCGCGGGCGGCCAGCGTCGAGTGGTCGAGCGTCAGGCTCTGCAGCGAGCCTTCTCCGTGGAGGGCGTCCGGCGAGCTCAGTCGTAGTGCTCCGGCGCCTGCTTGAAGCTCGGCCACTTCTCGGGATCGTGGCCGGTGACCACGGTCGACCCGGAGCGCTCGGCGATGCGGTGCAGCTTGCGCACCGAGCGGACCGAGTCGACGGCCGACGCGAGGAAGCCCGGCAGCGCCTTCTCGTTCCAGTGGTCCATCGTGTAGGCAGCGTCCACCGTGAGCAGGACGGAACCGGTGTTGGGCAGCGCGACCTCGAAGGACTGGTGGCCCGGGGCGTGACCGGGCGTCTGCCACATGCGCAGCGCTCCGTCGCCGTAGAGGTCGTAGCCGTCGTCGGTGTCGTCGAGCAGCACCCAGTCGATCCCGGGCTTGACGTAGTCGGCCCTGATGTAACCGCCGTCGGCGAACCAGTCGGGCGCATGGGCGTACTCGTACTCCGCGCGGGTGACGACGACCTGAGCGTTGGGGAACTCGTCGATCGCGGCAAGCGCCCCGGTGTGGTCGAGGTGCAGGTGCGACTGCACGACGAAGCGGACGTCGGCCGGATCGAAGCCGGCCGCGCGCAGGGCGGGCACGCACGCCTGCTCGGGCGTCATCGTGGGCCAGTAGACGTCGCAGATCGCGCCCCAGTGCCCGCGCGCGTCGGTGGCGCACTGCGCCGCGTTGCCGCCGTCGATGACGACATTGCCCTTGGGATGGGTGACCAGGAACCACGGCACGGGGATGGAGTACTCGTCTCCGAGGCCCTGGTTCATCTTGATGTTCTCGACGTGGCACTCGAGCGTGCCGCACTCGAACATGTACAGGCGAGCATCTTCCGGCATGGGCGACTGGCCTCCGATCACCAGTTGGTCATGGACGCGTTGAGGATGTGGCCGAGGTCCTCGCCGCTGACGTCGCGCGGGCTCACGACCAGCAGGCGCTGCTGCTTGAGCGCCCCCTCGACGAGGGCGGGGACGTCGTTCTCGTCGTAGCCGAGGGCGGCGATGCCGCGCGGCGCGTCGATGTCGCGCATGAGCGAGCGCAGCACGTCGGGCAGCAGATCGGGGCCCGGCTCGCCGGCCTCGCCGTCGGCTTCGCCGGCCAGGAGCGCCGCGACGTGATGGTGGCGCTCGGGAGCGGCCTCGTAGGTGAAGCGGAAGGCCGCCGGGGCGGTGACGATGACCGAGTGGCCGTGCGGCACGAAGGGGTGGTCGTCCGGGTACCCGGGCGGCTGGTAGGCGTGCTTGAGCCCGGCGATCGGATAGGCGCAGGCGTGCGGGATGTGCACGCCGGCCGAGCCGAACCCGACGCCGGCCATCGTCGCGGCGAGCATCATGGCGCCGCGCGCCTCGAGGTCGTCGGCGTCGGCGACGGCGCGCCGCAGATAGCGCCCGCCGTACTCGAGCGCCTTGGCCGACCACACGTCGGCCACGGGATTGGCCCCCTGGTAGGGCGGCCGGTCGTCGGGCGAGGCGGGCCGCTCGCGCTCGTCGTACGGGCGCGAAAGGAACGACTCCGCCGCGTGGCAGATGACGTCGAGGCCCGTCGAGGAGGTGACCTCGGCGGGCAGCGTGCGCACGAGCTCGGGATCGACGATCCCCTGCGCCGGGCGCAGGTAGCGATGCGAGATCCCGGTCTTGACCTTCATGTCGGGGATGTCGAGCACCGCCACCGTCGTGGCCTCGGCGCCGGTCCCGGACGTGGTGGGGATGGCGAGGTGCGGGCGCAGCGGCGACGGCGGCTTGCGCCCCTCGCCGACGGGCGGGTTGACGTAGTCCATGACCGGCGCCGGATGCGTCGTGATGAGGTCGGCGACCTTCGCGGTGTCGATGCTCGAACCGCCGCCGACCGAGACGAACCCGTCGACCTCCGCGTCGCGGGCGAAGTCGGCGGCCTCCTGGAAGGAGTCGAGCGTCGGCTCGACGCGGGCGCGGTCGTAGACGACCACCTCGATGCCCTCGGCCTCGATGCTCGCGCGGATTCGGTCGGGGTGGCCGAGGGCGGCGACGCCCGGGTCGGTGACCAGCAGCGCGCGCTTCACGCCCAGGCGCTTGAGCTCCCAGCCGGCGTCGGCGGCGGCGCCGGGCCCGAACTTGATGGGCGTCGCCTCCAGCGTGAAGATCGTCTCGTGCTCGTGGGCTTCGGTCATCGCTCTCCTCCTGTCGTCCTCGGCCGGGACGGTAGCATGCTACATGTGACCGACAACGCGCTGCTCGAAGACCTCGCGGCGGCCGTCGGGGAGCGCGACGTCCTCGTCGAGGACGACGTCCGCGCCCCCTTCGAGGTCGACTGGACGGGCCGTTACCGCGGCGTGGCGCGGGCCGTGGTGCGCCCCGCCGATGCCCAGGAGGTGGTCGCGGTGCTCGCCGCCTGCCGCGCCCACGGCGCCGCGGTCGTCCCCCAGGGCGGCAACACCGGCATGGTCGGCGCGAGCGTCCCGCGCGGCGGCGAGGTGGTCCTCAGCACGGCGCGGCTCACCGAGCTCGGGGCGGTCGATCGCGCCTCGGCGCAGGTGACCGCCGGCGCCGGCGTCACGCTCGCCCGGATGCAGGACAGCGCGCGCGACGCCGGCCTCGACGCCGGCGTCGACTTCGCCGCGCGCGACAGCGCCACGGTCGGCGGCCTCGCCGCCACCAACGCCGGCGGGATCCGCGCCATGCGCTACGGAACCGTCCGCGCCCGCGTCGCCGGGCTGCAGGCGGTCCTGGCCGACGGCTCGATCATCGAACGGCCCACCCTGCTCAAGGACAACGCCGGCTATGACCTGTCGGCCCTGCTCGTCGGCAGCGAGGGGACGCTCGGGATCATCACGGCCGTCCGCTGGCGGCTGGTGCCGCGGCTCACCAGCCGCGTGGCCGCCCTCATCGGCCTGCAGTCACTCGAGCAGGCGGCCGCCCTGCTCGCCGACGTGCGCCCGCGGCTGCCCTCGCTGGACGCCGCCGAGTTCCTCTCCGACGAAGGCCTGCAGCTCGTGCTCGACCACCTCGGCCTCCCCTCACCGATGCCCACCCGGTCGCCGGTGTACGTGCTGCTCGAGTGCGCGGCGCTGGCCGACCCGACCGACGAGCTGGCCGAGGCCCTGGCGCAGGCGGGGATCGAGGACGCCGTCGTGGCCGACGACAGCGCCGAGCGCGAGCGGCTGTGGCGCTTCCGCGAGGCCCACACCGAGGCCCTCTCGGCCGCCGGTCTGCCGCACAAGATGGACGTCGGCGTGCCGCTGGCGCGTCTGGCCGAGTTCGCCGAGCGTGTGCGCGGAGAGGTGGCACGCCTGGCCCCGGACGCGCGCGTGATCCTCTTCGGCCATCTCGGGGACGGCAACGTCCACGTCAACGTGCTCGACCTCGATCCGGACGACCACGCCGTCGACGAGGCGGTGCTGCGCGTGGCGGCTGCGTGCGACGGCACGATCAGCGCCGAGCACGGCGTCGGCGTCCTGAAGGCGCGCTGGCTCGAGCTCGTGCGCTCGCCCGGGGAGCTGCGCGCCATGGCTCAGATCAAGCGCGCGCTCGATCCCGACGGGCTGCTCAATCCCGGGGTGATGCTGCCGTGACGCGCTGGTGGACGAAGGCGAGCTTCTCGACCACGGGCGCGGGCAGGACGAAGGGGTACAGGTCGTCGCGGCCCATGCTGCGGCTCAGCGCGTTGAGCGCGTAGGTCAGCGGCAGCCAGTCGTCGAGCAGCTCGCGGAAGTCCCCGCCGTCGGGCGCGGGAGTCTCGGCGCCGCGCACGTGGACGCCGAAGGCGCCGGCCGTCTGCAGGGTGTCCCAGATGTGCAGGTAGTGCGCGAAGGTCTCCGCCCAGTCCTCCCACGCGTGCATCGTCGCGTAGGCGCTGACGAAGCGCTCCGACCAATCGAAGGGCGGGCCGCTCTCGTAGTGGCGTTCGAGCGCCGCCCCGTAGTCCTCGCGCTCGTCGCCGAACAGCGCGCGATAGCGCTCGCGCACCGGGCCGTCGGGCACGAGCAGCGGCCAGTAGTAGTGCGCGATCTCGTGGCGGAAGTGCCCGAGGACGGTGCGGTAGGGCTCGCCCAGGCGCTCGCGCAGCGCCTCGCGGTGCGCGTCGTCGGACTCGGCCACGTCGAGCGTGACGACGCCGTCGGCGTGGCCCGTCGTCACCGCTCCGCGATCGCTCGAGAGCAGCTCGAAGGCCAGGCCCCCGTCGCGCTCGCGCCAGCTCTGGACGGGCAGCCCCAGCTCGCCGAGCTCGAAGAGCAGCCACCGCTTGGCCGCCTCGGCGTCGCGGAAGCGATCGATCCCCTCGGCGTCGTCGTCGGCCGGGCGGGTGCGGGTGAGCACGCAGCTGGCGCACAGCTCGCCCGTCGCGCCGACGAGCCAGTTGCAGCCGGCCAGCTCGAGGTTCGCGCACCGCGTCGCGCCGGCGCTCAGGGCGACGAGCTCGCGCCGCCGGGGCTCGAACCCGAGGTCCGAGCCGCAGCGCAGGCAGACGGTGTTCTCGAAGAAGACGAGCTGTCCGCAGGTGTCGCAGGCGAAGGAGCGCACGGACGGGCCAGGGTAGCCGCCGCGATCAGCGCGGCCGCGCCGACGGCGTAGGCCGCGATCGCCATGGCCCACACGCCGGTCCAGTGCCACTGCTCCCAGGCCAGCCCCGGCACGTAGGCGCCGAGCGCGCCGGCCACGTAGTAGCCGCTGAAGTACATGGCGCTCGCCACGCCCCGGTCGCGGTCGGTGGCGCCGGCGACGCCGAGCTGCGCCGCGGTCACGGCCGAGAAGTTGCCCAGCGTCACCAGCGAGAGGCCGGCGATGACGACGGCGAGCACGGGCACGAGCGACAGCGTCAGCCCGCCCGCGCACAGCAGCAGGCCGCCGAGGGCCACCGCCCGCCAGCCGTGGCGGTCGGCCAGCCGGCCCGCCACCGGCCCGGCGGCGCCCATGACCCACAGCACGAAGATGAGCCCGATGAGCGCCGGCGAGAGCGAGAACGGCGGGCGCTCCAGGCGGAAGTCGATGTACGAGAAGACGCCCATGAAGGAGAAGAACAGGCCCGCGCCCGTCAGGCACGCCGCCATGAGCGCGCGGTTGGCCAGCAGCCGGCGCAGGGTGGCGAGCGACAGGCCGGCCGACGGCGGCCCCGGGGCCTCCGGGGGCAGCGAGCGGCGCATGACGAGCGTGGCGAGCAGTGGCAGCGCCGCCACCGTGCCCAGCGCGACGCGCCAGCTCGTGGCGGCGGTCAAGAGGGCCACGCCGACCCGGCCGACGAGCCCGCCGAGGACCAGCGCGGACACGTACATGCCCATGGCCCGCGAGCCGATGCGCTCGTTGAAGGCCTCGGTCACGTAGGGCACGCCGACCGTCAGCAGCCCCGGCATGCACAGCCCCTGCGCGGCGCGCATGGCCAGCAGGACCGTGAAGGTCGGGGCCAGCGCGACGCCGAGCGACGGGACCACGAGCGCGCCGCTGGCCAGCACGAGCGACGCCCGGCGCCCGATCCGATCCGACAACGGGCCCCAGAACCACGCGCCGACCGCCAGCGCGCCGATGACCACCGAGACCGTCAGGCCGGTCTGCGCGGGCGCCACCGAGAAGTCGCGCCCGAGCTCCGGCAGGATCGCCTGCGTGGAGTACATCGCCGTGAACATCGCGGCCGCGGCGAACAGGAACGGCCCCATCCCGCCCAGCCCGACGCGCGCCCGTGCACGGGCGTTGGTTGCCAGCGCCACCTACGGCAGGCTAGTGCGGGGTGCGAGAGATGGTTGGTTCTGCGGCCGGCGTGCTCGCCTGTGCGCGGGCCGTGGATGCCGGTCGCCGCACGGCGAAGGGGAGGCGGGCTGGTTGCCCGTCCCCCTTTGCCGGGGGGCGATCCGGCGCCGCGGAACGCGTACAGGCGAGTGCGGCGGTCGCGGAACCAGCCATCTAGCCGGATGCCACGCGGTTGGCGGCGATGCGCTGCGCCATCGCGCTGCGGATGCGTTCGGCCACGCCCGGCATGCGGCTGTCGATCGCCCGCAGCTGCGAGCCGGTCAGCACGACGAGGCTCATCGGCGTCGACGCGACGACGCTGGCCACGCGCCGGTCGCCCGACAGCAGCCCGATCTCGCCGAAGAAGTCGCCCGGCCCCAGGTCGGCGGCGTGCTGGCCGCCGAGCTTCACCTCGGCGGTCCCGGCCTTGATGGCGAAGAACTCGTAGGCCAGGCGGCCCTCCTGCACGAGGACCGTCCCGGCGTCGACGTCGACCTCGTCGGCGTACTGCGCGACCACCTTCTGGTCGTCCTTGCTGAGCCCCGCGAAGAGCGGGATCGACTCGACGGCGCGTGGATCCATGTGTCCTCCCCGGTGTCGGAGCGACCTTACACCCGCACGCGCTCGCCGCGCGGATCGAAGAGCGGCTCGGCCGCCACCTCGCCCGCGACCCAGCGCCCGAAGATGTCGACCTCGACCGCGGTGCCGACGTCGTGGCCCGGGGGCAGGTACGCGTAGGCGATCGAGCGCCCCACGGTGTAGCCGTAGCCACCGGTGGTGACGCGCCCGACGACCTGGCCGTCGACGCGGACGGGCTCGTTGCCCAGCGCGACCGAGCGCGGCTCGGAGAGCACGAGGCAGCGCAGGCGCTTGGCCGGCTCGCGGCCCTCGAGCGCGTCGCGCCCCGCGAACTGCTTGTCCCTGGCCACGCAGAAGCCCAGGCCGGCCTCGTAGGGCGTCTCGTCGGGGGTGATGTCGGCCGCCCACACGCGGTAGCCCTTCTCCAGGCGCAGGGTGTCGATCGCCCGGTAGCCGCCCGCCGCCAGGCCGTGCGGCTCGCCGGCCTCCCACAGCCCGCGCCACAGGCCCGCGCCGAACTCGGTCGGGCAGTAGAGCTCCCAGCCGAGCTCGCCCGTGAAGGTCACCCGCAGCGCGCGCACCGGTACGTCGCCGACCGCGATGTCGCGCATGGTCATGTAGCCGAAGTGCAGCGGGTCGGGCGTGAGCGGGCCGAGCACGTCGCGGGCGCGCGGGCCCCAGAGCCCGAAGCACGCCCAGCGCGAGGTCACGTCGCTCACGCGCACCGAGCCGTCGGCCGGGGCGTTGCGGCGGATCCACGAGAGGTCGTGGTTGCCGAACGCGGTGCCGGTGACGATCGAGAACAGCTCCTCCTCGACGCGCGTGACGGTGAAGTCGCACTCGATGCCGCCGCGGGCGTTGAGCATCTGCGTGTAGGTGATCTGCCCGACCCCGCGGGCGACGCGGTTGTCGCACAGCCACTCCAGGTAGTCGGCGGCGCCCGGCCCGGCCACCTCGATCTTGGCGAACGAGGACTCGTCGAAGAGCGCGGCGCGCTCGCGGCAGGCCACGTGCTCGGCGCCCACGGCCGGCGACCACAGCCGGCCCGCCCACCCGCGCGGGCGCAGCGCCTCGTCGCCGGCCGGCGCGTTGGACTCGTACCAGTTCACGCGCTCCCAACCCGACTTCTCGCCAAAGGCCGCTCCGTGGTCGCGGTGCCAGGCGTAGGCGCTCGAGACCCGCAGCGGGCGGCCGGCCTCGCGCTCGTGGCCGGGGTACTTGATGTCGTAGTAGGTCTCGTAGACCTCCCGCGTGCGCTTGAGCGTGTAGCTGGGCGAGCGGTAGTGCGCGCCGAAGCGGCGCACGTCCATCTCCCACAGGTCCATGGCCGGCTCGCCGGCCACGATCCACTCGGCCATGGCCTTGCCCAGGCCCCCGGCACCCGCCAGGCCGTGCGCGCAGAAGCCCGCGGCGACGAAGAAGCCGCGCACCTCGCTCTCGCCCAGCAGGAACTCGTTGTCGGGCGTGAAGGCCTCCGGGCCGTTGATGAGCCGCGTGACCTTCACGTCCTCCATGGCCGGCACGCGCCTGCGCGAGTTGACCGCGATCTCCTCGAAGCGGTCCCAGTCCTCCTCGAGCAGGATGCCGTTGAAGTCGGGCGCGATGGCGTCGAGGCCGTCGGGCCGCAGCGACCACGGCGCGCTGTGGCGCTCGTAGCCGCCCATGACCAGACCGCCGCCCTCCTCGCGGTAGTAGACGAGCAGGTCGGGGTCGCGGAGGGTCGGCAGGTGACCGTCGTCGCGCTGGCGGAAGGGCTGGGTGACGAGGTACTCGTGCGCGAAGGGGACGACCGGCACGCGCACGCCGGCCATGCGGCCGATCTCGGCGGCGAACATCCCGCCGGCGTTGACCACGACCTCGGCCTCGATCGGCCCCCGCTCGGTCTGCACGCCGCGCACCCGGCCCGCCTGGACGTCGATCGCGGTCACGCGCGTGTGGGTGAAGATCCGGCAGCCGCCCGTCGCGCGCGCCCTCGGCCAGCGCATAGGTCAGCTGCGAGGGGTCGACGTAGCCGTCGGTCGGCAGGTAGGACGCCGCCCGCACGCCGTCGGTCGACATGAGGGGGAACAGCGCCGCCGCCTCGCCGGCCGACAGCAGCTCGAGCGGGAGGCCGAAGGTCCGCGACCACCCGACCTGGCGGTGCAGCTCCTCCTCGCGCTCGGGCGTGCAGGCCAGGCGCAGCCCTCCGCACTCGATCCACCCGCAGGCGTCGCCGAGCTCGCGGTAGAGCGCGACCGAGTCCATCATCATCCGCGTCAGCGACACGCTGCCGCGCAGCTGGCCGACGAGCCCGGCCGAGTGGAAGGTCGAGCCGCTGGTCAGCTCGGCGCGGTCGACGAGCACCACGTCGCGCTCGCCGAGCTGCGCGAGGTGGTAGGCGATCGACGCTCC
The DNA here is from genome assembly GCA_963757775.1 of Paraconexibacteraceae bacterium. Taxonomy (GTDB): domain Bacteria; phylum Actinomycetota; class Thermoleophilia; order Solirubrobacterales; family Solirubrobacteraceae; genus JAOPZW01. The sequence continues at coordinate 76,252 of CAVWSH010000002.1, forward strand.
CCCCACCCCGCCGCCGACGATGACGACGCGCGCGCGCTCGGGCAGCTCACGCGGTCGCGGCAAGCGCCAGCCACTCCTCCACGCGCGGATCGGCCGCGGCCCGCTCGAGCCGCTGGAAGTGCTCGGTCGCATAGCCGGCGTAATCGAAGTCGAGCTCGGAGCGCCCCAGCTGCACCGCGCCCCACATCGCCTCGCGGAAGTCCGAGACGATGCGGAACAGCTGCAGCGAGGCGACGCGCTCCTCGGTCACCGGCGCGTCGAAGTACAGCTCGAGCAGCGCGCGGTCGTGCTCGTCGTCGAAGCCGTTGTTGACCGACAGGTTGCCGAGGTCGAAGTAGCGGTCGTTCATCCCGGCGTACTCCCAGTCGACGATGCACACCCGCGCACCATCGCGCACGAAGTTGGCGGTCAGCAGGTCGTTGTGGCAGGAGACCGCGACGTGCTCGGGGCCGGTGGCCGCCGCCTCGATGCGGTGCAGGAGGCCCAGGAGACTCTCGTAGCTCTCCGGCAGCCCGACTGCGAGCGGGCGCTGCTGCTCGATGAGCCGGAAGATCGCGAACGCGCTGGGGAGCGCCGGCGTGCCGTGCAGCCGGCGCAGCATGGCGGCGACCTGCGCCATCACGCCCGGCGTGCGCATCTGCTCGACGGCGACGTCGCCGCCGGGCAGCCAGCGCGTGACGAGCGCCGGGACGTCGCTCAGGAAGGCGACCACGGGCGGGGCGATGCCCTCGGCGGCGGCGCGGCGCGAGGCGATCTCCTCGGTGGCGCGATCGATCCCCAGGACCTCCGCGCCGCGGTCGCACACGCGCAGGACGAGGTCCTCGCCGGCCATGCGCAGGCGGTAGTTGCGGTTGGTGATGCCGCCCTCGAGCGGCTGCGGCTCCCCCTCCAGCGGGCCGAGCTCGGGCTCCAGACGGGCGATGATGGCGGCGAGCTCGTGCATTGGTGTGCCAGACCGACCATAATTGGCGCGGATGCCGCTCGGCAAGGTAGCGTCGCGGACCATGACCCTCGACGAGCTGAAGGCCGAGATCGCAGCAGGCGACATCGACACCGTCCTGCTGGCGCTGACCGACATGCAGGGGCGCCTGCAGGGCAAGCGCCTCACCGCCCCGTGGTTCCTGCAATCGGTGGTGGGCCACGGCGCCGAGGGCTGCAACTACCTGCTCGCCGTCGACGTCGACATGAACACCGTCGGCGGTTACGCGATGTCCAGCTGGGAGCGCGGCTACGGCGACTTCGTGTTCAAGCCCGACCTCGACACGCTGTGCCGTACGACGTGGCTCGACGGGACCGCGCTGTGCCTGGCCGACGTCGAGTGGGAGGACGGTTCGCCGGTCGTCGCCTCGCCGCGCCAGATCCTGCGCGCCCAGCTCGCGCGCCTGGCCGAGCGCGGCTGGGAGGCCTACGCCGGCACCGAGCTCGAGTTCATGGTCTTCGACGACAGCTACGAGCAGGCGTGGGACAGCGCCTATCGCGGGCTGACGCCGGCCAATCGCTACAACGTCGACTACTCGATGCTCGGGACGGCCCGCGTCGAGCCGCTGCTGCGCCGCATCCGCAACGCGATGATGGACGCGGGCATGGTCGTCGAGGACTCCAAGGGCGAGTGCAACTTCGGCCAGCACGAGATCAACTTCCTGTTCTCCGATGCCCTGCGCGCCGCCGACAGCCACGTCATCTACAAGAACGCCGCCAAGGAGATGGCCGCCCAGGACGGCAAGGCGATCACCTTCATGGCCAAGTTCGACGAGCGCGAAGGCAACTCGTGCCACATCCACCTCTCGCTGCGCGGCAGCGACGGCTCGATCGTCTTCGACGACGAGGAGGGGCTGTTCGACCGCTTCCTGGCCGGCATGCTCGCCGGCCTGCGCGAGCTGACGCTCTTCCTGGCCCCGAACATCAACTCCTACAAGCGCTACGCCGCGCTGTCCTTCGCCCCGACCACGGTGGCCTGGGGCCACGACAACCGCACGTGCGCGCTGCGCGTCGTCGGCCACGGCGCCGGGCGCCGGATCGAGTGCCGCGTGGCCGGGCGCCGACGTCAACCCCTACCTGTCGCTCAGCGCGCTCATCGCGGCCGGGCTGCATGGCATCGAATCCGGGCTCGAGCTCGAGCCGGCGCTGGAGGGCAACGCCTACGAGGCGACCGACCGCCCGCAGGTGCCTTCCACCCTGCGCGAGGCGCGCGACCTGTTCACGTCGAGCGTGATCGCGCGCGACGCCTTCGGCCAGGAGGTCGTCGACCACTACCTCAACAACGCGCGCGTCGAGCTCGAGGCCTACGACGCGGCGGTCACCGACTGGGAGCGCTTCCGGGGCTTCGAGCGCTTGTAGGCGACCCGGCGACCACGCCGCCCCGCCGGACCATCGGTCGGAGCGCCATCTGCCCGTGGGCCGGTTGACTTCCGTCCGTGAGGCCGCGTAGGGTCGCTCTCGCTTAGAGGATCGGCGGCTAGACCTTTTGGAGGAGAGCGCATGGCGGTCAAGACCGGTACCGGCATCCACGATCTCGACGAGCAGCGCCTGGCCGAACTGGGCTACAAGCAGGAGCTCGACCGCAGCTGGAGCGGATTTCAGAACTTCGCCATCTCGTTCACGATCATCTCGATCCTGGCGGGGTGCTTCACCACCTACGGCCAGGCGTGGAACAACGGCGGGCCGATCGCCATCTCGTGGGGCTGGCCGCTGATCTCGATCCCGATCCTGATCATCGGCTTCTGCATGTCCGAGCTCGTCTCGGCCTATCCGACGGCCGGCGGGATCTACTGGTGGGCCTCGAAGCTCGGCGGCCCGGCGTGGGGCTGGTTCACCGGCTGGTTCAACCTCATCGGCCTCGTCGCGGTCACCGCGTCGGTCGACTACGGCTGCGCCACCTTCATGAACGTGACCTTCGGGGCGTTCGACTTCAACCTGTTCAACGGGGTCTCGGGCGACTTCTTCTCCGGGACGTTCTGGCTCTTCGTGGTCATCCTCGCCTTCCACGCCCTGGTCAACATCGCCGGCAGCCACCTCGTGGCGCGCATCAACGGCATCTCGGTGTGGTGGCACGTCCTCGGCGTGGCCGTGATCCTGGCCGTCCTGATCATCGTGCCCGACAAGCACGCTTCGGCGGACTTCGTCTTCACCCAGCGCTTCAACAACTCGGGCTTCAGCGACGGCATGTTCTGGTACTACGTCCTGCCGCTCGGCTTCCTGCTGACGCAGTACACGATCACCGGCTTCGACTCCTGCGCCCACATCTCCGAGGAGACCCACGGCGCCGCCGACAACGCCGCCAAGGGCGTGTGGCGGTCGATCTTCTACTCGGCGGTCTTCGGCTGGGTCCTGCTGCTGGCCATCACCTTCGCCGCCACCAACGTCGACGCGGTCAACAAGGACGCCGCCGGCGGCGCCTACGTCTCGGTCTCGATCCTGCAGCACGCGCTCGACGCCGGCTGGTTCAAGCTCGTGCTCGTCATCTCGACCGTCGGCCAGCTCTTCTGCGGCGCCGCGTGCCTGACCAGCTCGTCGCGCATGTGCTACGCCTTCAGCCGCGACGGCGCCATCCCGGGCTGGCGCATCTGGAGCAAGGTGAGCTCGACGCGGATCCCGACCAACGCCGTGCTCTTCATGGCGGTGTGCGCCGCGCTCATCACGGTCCCGGCCTACTGGCCGGCGGGCAACGGCGTGCCGGTCGCCTTCTACGCCGTGGTCTCGATCGCCGTCATCGGCCTCTACATCGCCTACGTCATCCCGATCTACCTGCGCTGGCGGATGGGCGACGAGTTCGAGCCGGGCCCGTGGAACGCTCGGGCGCAAGTACAAGTGGATGAACCCGTTCGCCACCTTCTGGGTGGGGTTGATCACGATCATCTTCATCCTGCCCACGAACCCCGGTGGCGTGCCGGGGCGCGATGAGTTCGACTGGAAGCTCGTCAACTACGCCCCGCTCGTGACCGGCGGCGTGATCCTGGCGGTCGGGATCTGGTGGCTGGCCAGCGCGCGCAAGACCTTCACCGGTCCGCGCCACACCATCAGCGAGATCGACGCCGAGCTCGGCGAGCCGCACGAGGGCGGCGAGCTCGCGCCGCAGGCCTGACAGCGCGGTGGCCCTCCAGGTCATCGAGCCGGCAACCGAGGAGGTCCTGGCCGAGGTGCCGCGCGCGACCGCGGCCGACGTCGACGCAGCGGTCGCGCGGGCCAAGGCCGCCTTCCCCGCCTGGCGGGCGGTGGCGCCGGGCGACCGCGCCCGGCTCCTGCACCGCCTCGCCGACATCCTCGACGAGCACCACGAAGCGCTCGCGGTGCTCGAGGCGCGCAACGCGGGCAAGCCGATCGGCGACGCGCGCGGCGAGATGGGCATGGTGGCCGACACCTTCCGCTACTACGCGGGGGCGCCCGAGCGCCTGCTGGGCGACACCATCCCGGTGTCCGGCGGTGTCGGGTTCACCGTGCGCGAGCCGCTCGGCGTGGTCGGGCTCATCACGCCGTGGAACTTCCCGCTGACCATCGCCTCGTGGAAGATGGCCCCGGCGCTGGCGGCCGGCAACACCGTGGTCCTCAAGCCGGCCGAGCTCACGCCGCTCACCGCCCTGCGCTTCGCCGAGCTCGCGCTCGAAGCGGGCCTGCCCGAGGGAGTGGTCGAGGTGGTGGCCGGGCCGGGGCGCGAGTGCGGCCAGCGCCTCGTCGACCACCCCGACGTGGCCAAGATCGCCTTCACGGGCTCGACCGAGGTCGGCCGCTCGATCGCAGCCGGCGCCGCGGCCACGATCAAGCGGGTCACGCTCGAGCTGGGCGGCAAGAGCGCGAACGTGGTCTTCGCCGACGCCGACCTCGAGCAGGCGGCGGCGATGGCGCCGCCGGCGGTGTTCGGCAACGCGGGCCAGGACTGCTGCGCGCGCTCGCGGATCCTCGTGGAGCACAGCGCGCTCGATCGCTTCATGCAGGCCCTCGAGGAGGCCGTCGACGCCCTGCGCGTCGGCGATCCGCTCGACGAGGAGACGCAGATGGGCCCGCTCATCAGCGCCGCCCAGCGCGAGCAGGTGGGCTCGTTCGTCGACGATGACGCGCCCGTGGCCATCCGGGGAAGGGCGCCCGACGGGCCGGGATTCTGGTTCCCGGCCACCGTGCTGTGTCCCGTCAGCAACGAGGACCGCGCGGCGCGCGAGGAGATCTTCGGCCCGGTGGCCGTGGTCATCCCCTTCCGCGACGAGGCCGAGGCGGTGGCACTGGCCAACGACACCATCTATGGCCTCTCGGGCTCGGTGTGGACGCGCGACGGGGCCAAGGCGCTGCGCGTGGCGCGCGCCATCGAGACCGGCGTGATCTCGATCAACTCCAACACCTCGGTGCGCGTGTCGACGCCGTTCGGCGGGTTCAAGCAGTCCGGCTACGGGCGCGAGCTGGGCCCGCACGCGACGGACGCCTACACCGAGGTCAAGACCGTCTACTACGCCACCGAGGCGCGTTGATGGGCCGCCTGGACGGCAAGGTGTGCGTCATCACGGGCGCCAAGGGGGGCATCGGCGCCGCCAGCGCCGAGCTCTTCGGCCGCGAGGGCGCGACCGTGGTCGGCGTCGACCTCGACGACGACTGCCCCGGCGACCTCGCGCTGGCCTGCGACGTCACCGACGAGGACGGAGTGCGCGAGCTCTACGCGCGCGTGCGCGAGCAGTACGGCCACATCGACGTGCTCTTCAACAACGCGGGGATCTCGCCCAACGACGACGCCTCCGTGCTCGACACGGGCTACGAGGCCTGGCAGCGCGTGCAGGACGTCAACCTCAAGTCCGTCTTCTTGTGCTGCAAGTACGGCATCGCCCACCTGCTCGACAACGAGCACGGCGGGTCGGTCATCAACACCGCGTCGTTCGTCGCGGTCATGGGCGCCGCGACGTCGCAGATCTCCTACACCGCCAGCAAGGGCGGCGTGCTCGCCATGTCGCGCGAGCTCGGCGTCGAGTTCGCCCGCCGCGGCGTGCGCGTCAACGCGCTGTGCCCGGGGCCGGTCGACACGCCGCTGTTGCGCGAGCTCTTCGCCAAGGACCCCGAGAAGGCCGCGCGGCGCCTGGTCCACGTGCCGATCGGGCGCTTCGCCCGGGCCGAGGAGATCGCGGCCGGCGCGCTGTTCCTGGCCAGTGACGAGTCCTCGTTCGTCACCGCCACGACGTTCCTCGTCGACGGCGGCCTCAGCGGCGCCTACGTCACCCCCGAATAAGCCGTCTTACGAGCCGCTTCGGTTCTCCTTAACCGCCGGTCAGCGGGGCGCCGCATCCTGGCGGCATGCCCATCCCCAAGAGCTTGCTCGCCGGTGGCGTCGCAGCGACCCTCGCCGTCGGCGCGGGCGGCGTCATCGCGCATGAATTCATCGACCACCCATCCTCCGCGGTGGGCTCCCCGACCACCGCATCCGCGCACCCCATCTCCGCCGACCTCAACGCGCGCCAGATCTACGACGCCTCCAAGAACGCCGTCACCTACATCGTCGCCGACACGCCCGAGGGCCAGGCGACGGGCTCGGGCTTCGTCGTCTCCAAGGACGGCCTCATCGTCACCAACGACCACGTGGTCGACGGCGCCTCGCAGGTCCAGGTCAAGATCGGCACCAGCGGCCAGACGCAGGACGCCACCGTCGTCGGCGCCGACCCCTCGCGCGACCTCGCGCTGCTGAAGGTCGACGCCGCCAACCTCCCCACCCTGTCGCTCGGCGACTCCTCGTCGGTCGGCGTGGGCGACCCCACGTACGCCATCGGCAACCCCTTCGGCCTGGACCACACGCTCACCACCGGCATCGTCTCGGCGCTGCAGCGCAGCCTCCAGGCACCCGACGGAGCAACGATCTCCGGCGCCATCCAGACCGATGCCGCGCTGAACCCGGGCAACTCGGGCGGTCCGCTGCTCGACGCCGGCGGCAAGGTGATCGGCGTCAACTCGCAGATCCAGACCGGCAGCTCGAGCGGCGCCGAGGCCGGCAACGTCGGCATCGGCTTCGCCATCCCGGCCAGCACGGTCAAGACGTTCATCGCCGAGGCCAAGGCCGGCAAGCTCGCGCCGCAGCCGCAGCCGCAGCAGCAGCCGCAGCAGCAGCAGCAGCAGGGCGACCCGTGGGGCCAGAGCCAGGACCCGAGCCAGGGCCAGGACCCGAGCCAGGGCCAGGACCCGAGCCAGGGCCAGCAGGTCGACCCGAACGGCCAGAGCCAGCAGGACCCCTACGGGTTCGGCATCGGCTAGCCACGCCACAGGCGTCGAACGTCGGTCTTCCCCCGTCCACAGGGGGCAGGACCGACGTTCGACGCCTGTCAGCGCACGACGCGGGCCACGTAGCCCGCGTCGCGCACCTGCGCGAGCACGTCGTCGGCGTGCTCGCGCCCGCGCGTCTCGAGCACGAGCTGCACGGCGGTCTCGCGCACGTGGAGGTCGAGCCCCTCGCGCAGGTGCTCGACATCGACGAGGTTGGCGCCCGCCTCCGCGACCAGCACGAGCAGGCGCGCCAGCGAGCCGGGGCGATCGGGCACGCGCGTGAAGACCACGAGCCGCCGGCCCGCCTCGCTCTCGTGGCGGCGGGCGATCGAGGCCAGCAGGCCCGCGTCGACGTTGCCGCCGCTGAGCACGACGACGGTCGTGCCCCGCGCGGCGGGCGCGGTCTTGGCGCCCAGTAGGGCGGCCACGCCCACGGCGCCCGCCCCTTCGACGACGAGCTTCGCCTTCTCCATCAGCAGGACCATCGCGTCGGCGACCTCGTCCTCGCCGACGACGACCACGTCGTCGAGCCAGCGGCGCACGAGCCCGAGGGTCAGCTCGCCCGGGCGCTTGACCGCGATGCCGTCGGCGATGGTCAGGCCCGGGGCCACCTCGACGGGCTCCCCCCGGCGCAGCGACTCTGGGTAGGAGGCGACGGTGTCGACCTGCACCCCGACGACCTCGACCTCGGGGCGGGCGGACTTCACGGCGATGGCCACGCCGCTCGCCAGCCCTCCGCCGCCGACCGGCACCACGATCTTGGCCAGGTCGGGCACGTCGTCGAGCAGCTCGAGGCCCAGCGTCCCCTGGCCGGCGACGACATCGGGATCGTCGAAGGGGTGCACGAAGGCCATCCCCGCCTCGCGCGCGCGCTCCCTGGCCGCGGCCACGGACTCCTCGACCGAGTGGCCGCCGCGGTGCACGACGGCGCCGAGGTCCCGGCAGCCCTCGATCTTCGACAGCGGCGCCTCGACGGGCATGAAGACCTCGCAGGGCACGCCGCGGGCGCGCGCCGCCTGGGCCAGCGCCCAGGCGTGGTTGCCGGCGCTCCCGCCGGTGACCCCTCGCGCGCACTCGCCCCCGAGCGCGGCCAGCTTGTTCAGCGCGCCGCGGATCTTGAAGGAGCCGGTGCGCTGGAGGTTCTCGGCCTTGAGCGCCACCTCGCCGCCGGCGCGCTGCGTCAAGGTCAGCGACGGCAGCACCGGCGTCCGCTTGGCGACGCCGGCGATCGCGTGCCGCGCGCGCGCGACGTCCTCGGCGGTGACGGTCGCGCTGGCGGGCTCGGTGGCCATCGGCGCGCCGCTAGCTCGGCAGAGCGACGATGGCGTCGATCTCGACCGCGGCGCCGAGCGGCAGCGCCGCGACGCCGATCGTGCTGCGCGCGGGCGGCCCCTCGCCGAAGAAGCTGCCGTAGGCCTCGTTGACCTCGGGGAACGTGCTCATGTCGGTGACGTAGATGCCCACGCGGACCGCGTCGGAGAGCTCGGCGCCGGCAGCCTGGCACACGAGGCGCAGGTTCTCCAGGCAGCGGCGCGTCTGATCGCCGACCGAGCCCTCGACGAGCTTGCCGGTCCCCGGGTCCAGCGGAACCTGGCCCGAGCAGTAGAGCGCGCCGCCGCTGCGCACCGCGTGGCTGTAGGGCCCGACGGCGTCCGGCGCGCCGGGAGCGGTGACGGGATCGCGATGATGGGACATGCGTCCGGACACTAGTGAGCGGACGGCTCCACCCGCTGCACGGTCCACTACCCTGCCCCGACCATGCGCGCCCGGTCCACCCTCGCCGCTCTCGCGGCCGTCGTCACGACGCTCGTCCTCGCCCCCGGCGCGCACGCGGCCATCGCCTACGCGCCGTGCGAGCCCGCCGGCTTCCAGTGCGGCCAGCTTGCGGTGCCGCTCGACCGCACCGGCGCGGTCCCGGGGACGCTGACGCTCAACGTCAAGCGCGTGGTCGCGGCGAGCAACCCCACCGCCACCGCCGTCGTCGCGCTGGCGGGCGGCCCCGGGCAGGCGGCGCTCCCCGTCGCGAGCGAGTTCGCCTCGATCCTCGGCCCCTCGCTGGCCACGCGCGACCTGCTCGTCTACGACCAGCGCGGCACCGGCAGCTCGGGCCGGCTCACCTGCCCGGCCTTCGACCGCGGCGTGGGGTCGATCGTCGAGGCCGCCGCCGCGTGCGCCAACCAGCTCGGGCCGCCGCGCGGCTTCTACCGCACGGCCGATTCGGTCGACGACATCGAGGCCCTCCGCGTCGAGTCCGGCTATCAGAAGCTCGTCCTCTTCGGCGTCTCCTACGGGACCAAGGTCGCCCTCGACTACGCGGCCAAGTACCCGGCCAACGTCGAGTCGCTGGTGCTCGACTCGGTCGTCCCGCCCGAGGGCTCGGACGTCCTCAACGTCTCGACCTTCAAGGCCATGCCGCGGGCGCTGGGCGAGATGTGCGGCAACGGGGCGTGCAACGGCATCACGACCAGCGTCGGGCACGACCTGTTCAACCTCGTCCACAAGGTCGGGCGCGAGAAGATCCGCGGCAAGGTCAACACGCCGGGCGCCGGCAGCCTCACCGCGACGCTCGACCAGGACGGCATGCTCGACATCCTGCTCGCCGGGGACCTCAACCCGACCCTGCGCTCGGACCTTCCGGGCGCGCTGCGCAGCGCCATCCGCGACGACAACCGCCCGCTGCTGCGCCTGCTGCTGCGCGCCAAGGGCCTGACCGGGATCCCCGACGCCCGCAAGCAGGGCCCGCTCGACGAGGCCGACTCCGACGCCCTCTTCGCCGCCACGCGCTGCGAGGAGTCGATCTTCCCCTGGGATCGCGCCGCGGGGGCCCAGCAGCGCGCCGGCCAGGCGGTGGCCGCCGCCCGGGCCCATCCGGCGACCGACTACCAGCCCTTCAACTACAGGGTCGCGCTGCGCAGCGAGGCGATCCCGGTGTGCGTGGCGTGGCCGAACGCCAGCCCGCCGCCCGCGCCGCCGACGCCGCTCCCGGCCGTGCCCACGCTGATCCTCTCGGGCGGCTTCGACCTGCGCACCCCCCGCGAGGACGCCGCCAGCGTAGCCGCGCGGATCCCCGGCGCCCAGCTCGTGGCCGTGCCCTTCACCGGCCACTCGGTCGTCACCAGCGATCTCAGCGACTGCGCCAAGAACGCGATCGCCGCCTTCTTCGCGGGCCAGCCCGCGCCGCAGTGCCCGACGGTCAAGCAGGTCATCGCGCCCTCCCCGATCGCCCCGACGCGCCTGGCCAGGGTGCACGGGCGCACGACGGCGCTCAAGACGGTCGCCGCCGTGACAGCCACGGTCCGCGACGTCCGCCTGCAGTTCCTGGGCGACCAGATCGCCGCCGGGCGCGCGACGCCGGTCGGCGCCAAGGTCGGCGGCCTGCGCTCGGGCCACGCGACCGCGACCTCGCGCGGCTTCAACCTGCGCCGCGTCGAGTACGTGCCCGGCGTCGTGGTCAACGGCTTCATCCCGGCCCAGCCCGGCACGACGACGCTGACCATCAGCGGCCGCTCGGCTCCGCACGGCACGCTGACCTATCACCCCGACGGCCACGTCACGGGCCGCCTGGGCGGGCGGAAGGTGTCCGCCAAGGCCGCGCGCGCGGCGCAGGCGGTGAGCCGGCCGCTGCCGGTCAAGGTGCCCCGGTACCGCCGCCTCCTACAGTTGGGCTGATGCCCAACGCACTGGCCCGCGAGACCAGCCCGTACCTCCTCCAGCACCGCGACAACCCGGTCGACTGGCTGCCGTGGGGCGACGAGGCCCTGACCCGCGCCCGTGAGCTCGACCGGCCGCTGCTCGTGTCGATCGGCTACTCGAGCTGCCACTGGTGCCACGTCATGGAGCGCGAGTCCTTCGAGGACGCCGAGACCGCCGCGCTCATGAACGAGCGCTTCGTGTGCGTCAAGGTCGACCGCGAGGAGCGCCCCGACGTCGATGCGCTGTACATGGACGCCGTCCAGGCCATGACCGGCCACGGCGGGTGGCCGCTGAACGTCTTCCTCACCCCCGAGCAGGCGCCCTTCTACGGCGGCACCTACTTCCCGCCCGAGGCCCGGATGGGGATGCCGAGCTGGCGCCAGGTGCTCGGCGCCGTGGCCGAGGCGTGGGAGACGCAGCGCGAGGACATCCGCGCCCAGGGCGAGAGGGTGGCGCCGCGGCTGGCCGGCGGCGCGCTGCTCACGCCGTCCCAGGAGCCGCTGGAGCACGCCTCGCTCGACGACGCGGTCGCGGTGCTGCGCCAGGGCTTCGACAGCGTCAACGGCGGCTGGGGCGGCCCGCCGAAGTTCCCGCAGGCCTCGGTCATCGAGTTCCTGCTCGCGCGCGGGGAGCAGGCGATGGCACTGCAGACGCTGCGCTCGATGGCCGGCGGCGGCATCTTCGACCAGGTCGGCGGCGGCTTCTCGCGCTACAGCGTCGACGCGCGCTGGACCGTCCCGCACTTCGAGAAGATGCTCTACGACAACGCGCTGCTCGCGCGCGCCTACCTGCACGGCTACCAGGCCAGCGGCGACGCGCTGCTGCGGCGCACCGCCGAGGAGACGCTCGACTGGGCGCTGCGCGAGATGCGCGCCCCCGAGGGCGGGTTCTACAGCGCGCTCGACGCCGACTCCGAGGGCGTCGAGGGCAAGTTCTACGTGTGGAGCCTCGAGGAGCTGCGCGCCGCGCTGGGCGATGACGCCGACGCGGCCATCGTCTGGTTCGGCGCCACCGAGCGCGGGAACTTCGAGGGCGCCAACATCCTCGAGTCGCGCGGGCCCGAGCCCCCCGCCGAGCAGCGCGACCGGATCCGCGCCAGGCTGCTCGACGTCCGCGCCGAGCGCGTGCGCCCGGGCCTCGACGACAAGCGCCTGGCCGCCTGGAACGCGCTCATGATCGCCGCCCTGGCCGACGCCGGCGCGGTGCTCGGGCGCGAGGACCACCTCGACGCCGCGCGGGCAGCGGCGTCCTTCGTGCTGGACGTGATGCGCACGCCCGACGGTCGCCTGCTGCGCACCTTCAACGCCGGGACGGCGCGGCTGGGCGCCTACCTCGAGGACCACGCCTTCCTGCTCGAGGCGCTCCTCGTGCTCTACGAGGCGACCTTCGAGGAGCGCTGGTTCGTCGAGGCCCGCGCGCTGGCCGACACCATCGTCGCGCGCTTCGGCGACCCGGAGCGCGGCGGATTCTTCTCGACGCCCGACGACCACGAGGCGCTCATCGCGCGGCGTAAGGACCTCGAGGACTCGCCGATCCCGTCGGGGGCCTCGAGCGCCGCGCTCGGCCTGCTGCGCCTGGCCGCGCTCACCGGCGAGCGCGGCTACGAGGAGCAGGCGCGAGGCCAGCTCGCGCTGCTGCACGAGGTCGGCGTTCGCCACCCAGGCGCCTTCGGGCACCTGCTGCAGGCCCTCGACGTCTACCTCGCGCCGCGGCGCGAGGTGGCCCTGGCCGGCGATCCGGCGGGCATCGCGGCGCTGGCCGCCGTCGTCCGCGAGGCGCGCCGGCCGCACCTGGTGCTCGCGGCCGGGCCGGGAGAGGGGCCGACCGCGGTGGCGCTCATGGAGCAGCGCACGCCGGTGGACGGCCGCGCCGCGGCCTACGTGTGCGAGCGCTTCGCCTGCCGCACGCCGGTCACGGACCCGGACGAGCTGCGGGCGCTGCTGTAGCGCAGACGCTCAACCCCTGCGGCCCTTCGATGCCGGCCAACGGACTCCAGACGACCTCGCGCTCGGCGTCGGGCGCGAGGTCGGGCGCACGATCCAGAAGCGCCCGCAGCGCGATCGACGCCTGTACCCGCGCCAGCCCGGCGCCGATGCAGCTGTGCGCCCCGTGCCCGAAGCCGAGGGCGCCGGCCTGCGGGCGCGCGATCTGGAAGCGACCGGGATCGGGGAAGCGGCGCGCGTCGCGGTTGGCCGCCGCGAGGCTGAGCTGGACCGTGTGACCGGGCTCGATGCGATGGCCGCGCAACGCGATCGGCTCGAGTGCGATGCGCGTGGCGAGCGACGCGGGCGGCAGGTAGCGCAGCGTCTCGCCCAGCGCTCCGGCTAGCAGGGCCGGCTCGGCCGCCAGCCGCGCGCGCTGGTCCTCGTGGACCAGCAGCAGCCACACGCTGTTGGCCACGAGCTGCGCCACGGCGACCTGGCCGGTGAGGTAGGGCAGCGCGAGGTTGCCGACGGCCTCGTCGCCGAGCTCATGGCCGCCGCGCCGTGCGGTGCGCGCGGCCAGGCCGAGGAAGCCTCCGCCGGTCCCGGCCGGCCCGGTCCTCAGCAGATCGTGGGCGTAGGCCACCATCTCGGACGCGCTCGAGGCCATCGCGGCAGCGCGCTGCGTCGTGATGGCGGTGTCGTTGAAGAAGGCGACGATGTCGATCGCCCAGCGCATGAGCCGGTCGCCGTGCGTGCGATCGACGCCCAGGAAGTCCGCCAGCGTGAGGCCGGCATGGGCGAAGGCGTAGTCGCAGACGACGTCGAAACGCTCGCGGGCGAGCAAGTCGTCGAGCAGCTCGTGCGCCACGGCCGCGCTGGCGGCCTCGGCGCGGCGTCCGACGGCCTCACGCAGGCCGGCGTGCAGCACCGGGCGCACCCAGTCGTAGTCGCTGCCCTGCGGGCTGATGATCCACGGGGCGTGGCGACGTACCGCCTCCAGCGTGCTCGGCGCCGCGCGGTCGGCGAAGCGGTGCATGCGGTCGTTGGTCAGGCGCGGGTCCGACAGGATCGCGAGGACGTCGTCGTAGGCGGAGACGAACCACTGGCTCGTCGCGGAGTCGAAGGCGACGGCCTCGCGCTCGCGATGACGTGCGGGGCTCACGCCGCGGAGATCTAGTGACCGGACGCAGGGCGCTCAAGGCACAGCGCCGTCCCTTGCTGGGCGTGCGGATCTACTGGCGCGGGGCCGCCCGGCGGCGTTCGGGGTGCTCACCGGGCGGCACCCGCGCGCGCGGCTCCACCCCCCGGGGCGCCGCGTAAGGTGAAGACGCGAGGACACTACCGCAGTTGCGCAAAGAGTTTTAGTGGTGTCACAGAATCGGCAGGTAGCGGTCGAGCTCCCACTGCGTGACCTGCACCCGGTAGTCCTCCCACTCCTGGCGCTTGATCTCGACGAAGCGGTTGAACATGTGCTCACCGAGGGTGCGCAGCACGAGCTCTGACTCCGCGGTCAGCTCGATGGCCTCGCCCAGCGTCTCGGGCAGCTGCTCGATGCCCAGGCGCTTTCGATCGTCGGGGGCGAGGTGGTAGAGGTTCTTCTCCATCGGCTCGGGCAGCTCGTAGCCCTTCTCGATGCCCTCGAGACCGGCCTGCAGGAGGGCGGCGAAGGTCAGGTACGGGTTGCAGGCGGGGTCGGGGCAGCGCAGCTCCATGCGCGTGGCCTGCTCCTTGCCGGGGTGGTAGAGCGGCACGCGGACGAGGGCGGAGCGGTTGCGCCGCGACCACGCGACGTAGACGGGGGCCTCGAAGCCGGGGACGAGGCGCTTGTAGGAGTTCACCCACTGGGCGAAGATCGACGAGACCTCGCGCGCGTGCTTGAGCTGGCCGGCGATGAACGCCTTGCCGACGTCGGACAGGAAGTAGGGGTCGTCGGCGTCGAACATCGCGTTCTTGCCCTCGCTGAACAGGCTCATGTGGGTGTGCATGCCCGAGCCGTTCTCGCCGAAGAGCGGCTTGGGCATGAACGTGGCATGCCAGCCGTACTTCATGGCGTACTCCTTGACGGTGATCCTGTAGGTCATGCAGTCGTCGGCCATCTTCAGCGCGTCGGCGTAGCGCATGTCGATCTCGTGCTGGCTGGGTCCCACCTCGTGGTGGGTGTACTCGACGTGGATGCCGAGCTGCTCGAGCGCAAGCACGGTCTCGCGACGCACGTCGGAGCCGGCGTCGAGCGTGGTGAGGTCGAAGTAGCCGCCCTCGTCGAGGACCTCGGTCGAGCTCTTGTCCTTGAACAGGAAGTACTCGAGCTCGGGGCCGACGTTGAACGTGTCGAAGCCCATCGCGCTCGCCCGCTCGAGCGCCCGGCGCAGCACGTGGCGGGGATCGCCCTCGTAGGGCGTGCGCTCGGGCGTGAGGATGTCGCAGAACATCCGCGCCACCCCCTGCTCGTCCGGGCGCCACGGGATCACCTTGAAGGTCGAGGCGTCCGGCATGGCGATCATGTCGGACTCCTCGATGGCGTTGAAGCCCGTGATCGAGGAGCCGTCGAAGCCCATGCCGCCCTCGAAGGCGTCGTCGAGCTCGGCCGCGTTGATCGAGAACGACTTGAGCTGGCCCAGGATGTCGGTGAACCAGAAGCGGATGAAGCGGATGTCGTGCTCGCCGACGATTTCCTTGACGTCGTCGGCGGTTGTGGGCTGCTCGGTCGTGCTCATGAGCGGCAAACCTAGCGGAGGCAGACTCGACCGCAGGTTGAACCCGGGTGGACAATGCGGCCATGCCCCTCCCGTCCTACAGCCATGGCACCTCCGAGACGCCCCTGCTGGGCGACACCATAGGCGCCAACTTCGCGCGCACGGCGGCCCGCCTCCCCGACCGCCCCGCGCTCGTCAGCCGCCACCAGGACGTGCGGCTGACCTACGCGGAGCTCGAGAGGGAGGTCGACGCCGCCGCGGCCGGGCTGCTGCGCTTCGGGATCCGCGCCGGCGACCGCGTGGGCATCTGGGCGCCCAACTGCGCGGAGTGGGTCATCGTCCAATATGCCACGGCCAAGGTGGGCGCGATCCTCGTCAACGTCAACCCCGCCTATCGCACGCACGAGCTCGAGTACGTGCTGCGCCAGTCGGGCGTGCGCCTGCTGTTCAGCGCGAGCGCGTTCAAGACCAGCGACTACGCCGCCATGATCGACGAGGTCGCCGGCGCCGTGCAGACGCTCGAGCGGACGGTCTTCGTCGACCGTCCCGATTGGGGCGAGTTCTGCGCCGGCGAGCCCGATCGCGACGCGATCGCCTCGCGCATGGCCGAGCTGTCCTTCGACGACCCGATCAACATCCAGTACACGAGCGGGACGACGGGCTTCCCCAAGGGCGCGACGCTCTCGCACCACAACATCCTCAACAACGGCTTCTTCGTCACCGAGCTCATCGACGTCACCGAGCGCGACGTGACCTGCCTGCCCGTGCCCTTCTACCACTGCTTCGGCATGGTCATGGGCAACCTCGGCACCCTGGCCCGCGGAGGCAGCGTGGTCATCCCGGCGCCGTCGTTCGAGCCGCGCGCGACGCTCGAGGCGGTCGCGGCCGAGGGGGTCACCTCGCTGTACGGCGTGCCGACGATGTTCATCGCCATGCTCGGACACGAGGACTTCGAGTCGTTCGATCTCAGCTCCCTGCGCACCGGGATCATGGCCGGCTCGCCGTGCCCCATCGAGGTCATGAAGAAGGTCGTCGACCGGATGCACATGAGCGAGGTGGCCATCTGCTACGGCATGACCGAGACCTCGCCGGTCTCCACCCAGACGCGCGTGGACGACCCGCTCGAGCGGCGCGTGGGCACGGTGGGCCGCGTCGGCCCACACGTCGAGGTCAAGGTCGTCGACCCCGAAAGCGGGCGGGTCGTGGAGCGCGGCACGCCCGGCGAGCTGTGCACGCGGGGCTACAGCGTGATGCTCGGATACTGGGAGGACCCGGAGCGCACGGCGGAGGCCATCGATCCGGCGGGCTGGATGCACACCGGCGACCTGGCGACGATGGACGACGACGGCTACCTGAACATCGTCGGGCGCAGCAAGGACATGATCATCCGCGGCGGCGAGAACGTCTACCCGCGCGAGATCGAGGAGTTCCTGCACACCCACGAGGCGATCGCCGACGTGCAGGTCATCGGCGTGCCCGACGAGCGCTACGGCGAGGAGCTGTGCGCCTGGGTCGTCGTCAATCCGGGCGCCGACCTGGACGAGGACGCCGTCCGCGACTACTGCCGCAAGCGGATGGCGCACTTCAAGGTCCCGCGCTACGTGATGTTCGTCGACCAGTTCCCGATGACGATCACGGGCAAGGTCCAGAAGTTCAAGATGCGCGAGGAATCGGTCGAGGAGCTCGGCCTGCAGGACGCGGCGGCCGTGCGCAACGCCTAGAACGTCGCCGTGCCGGACGGGCGCCGCGTCGAGCGGACGGGCGCCGCGTCGAGCCGACGGCCGCCGCGTCGAGCGGACGGGCGCCGCCTCGAGCGGACGGCCGGCGCGTCGAGCGGACGGGCGCCGGCGGCGCCGCCGCTAGGACCCCACCGCCCGCGCCTCTTCCGGCAGCTCGAAGCCGTCCGGGCCTTCCGCGATGGGGATGACCGCGACGACCGCGTCGAGGTTCAGCGGGCCGTAGAGGTGCGGGAAGCTCTCGCCGGCGTCCTCCGCGTGCTCGTGCCTGACCACCCCGGCCAGGCGCTCGGAGGCGACGCAGAGCAGCACGAGGTCGCGTTGGCCGCGGAAGGCGCGGTTCGCGACGCGCGCCACCTGGTCGGCGGCGGAGAAGTGGATGAAGCCCTCACGCTCGAGCGAGGGCGGCTCGTAGGCGCCGGCGGCGCGCGCCGCGTCCCACGCCGACGACGCAGTGATGTGGAAGATGTGGCCCACGCGCGAAGCGGTCGGCGCCGGGCCGTCGCTACAGCGTCCGGACGGAGCGCCGGCGACGACGCTGTTCGTCCTGGTTGAGCCAGTGGCGCGCCCACGACTTGAGCTCGGCGAGCGCTGGCTGCAGCTCGCTGCCCATCGCGGTGAGCCCGTAGGTCACCTTGACCGGCGGGCCGGACTCGACGTGGCGCGCGACGACGCCGCGCCCCTCGAGCTCCTTCATGCGCTCCGAGAGCAGGCGGTCGCTGAGCTCGGGGACCGCCTGGGCGATCTCCGAGAAGCGCATCGGACCGTGGTCGAGCAGCACCGCGACGATGGCGCCCGTCCAGCGGCGGCCGATCAACTCCACTGCTTCGTGGTAGAGCGGGCAGCAGGCGGGCGGCTGTGTGCCCGCCTGCTTGCTCGAGCCGGCCGCTTGAGGCTCCGGGCTCATGCGTTCAGCCTAGCGCTGCCGGCTGACCTCACGCCGCCTTGAGCGTCCTGGCGTCCTCTGTGGAGCCGTCGACGGGGACGTCGCCGGCGACGTTGACCATGGCAGTGAAGCCCTCGAGAGCGACCACCGCGACCGCCTCGAGGATCTGCTCGTCCGACCAGCCGGCCTCGCGCGCCTCCTCGTGCAGGTGCATCGGCGGCCGGCCGCCGCCCTCGATCAGGGCCTTGAGGTAGCGCAGCAGCGTTGCCTCGCGCTCGTCGCGCGAGTCGAACTCCCGCGCCAGCGCGAGCTCGTCGAGGCCGATGCCGGCCTGGCGCGCGGTCCGCGCGTGCAGGGCGATCCCCGGCTCGGAGTGGTAGTGCTCGGCCACCGCGATGGCGATGCGCTCGAGGGTCTGGTGGGAGAGGGTGCCGTGGCGCAGCTCCGAGCGGAAGCGCGCGTAGCCGCGCAGCGCCGCCGGCGCCCCGGCGAGCACCCCGAGGAAGTTGGGCAGCTGGCCCCCCGTGGCCAGCGCCCCGCGCAGGACGGGGACCGAGCCCTCGGGGGCGGTGAGCTCGTCGTGGATCTGGAACCGGCTCATGGAGATCTTCTTCATGGAATGCCTTCGCGGAGGGGGGACGAATGGCCGGCGTCCGTGCCGTGGCCTACGAAAAGCAACCTGCTTACAGTCAGTAAGTGTAGGTCGGAGACGCGTGGCTGACAACGACTTTTCAGAGGAGATACGGACGATCGCCCCGGTGCGATGCATGGCCGGGCCGTCCGAGGCGCCGGAGAGCTCACCGTGGCGCGGCCGCAGTGGCCGCCACGGTGGTCGGCGCGGCGGGGCGGGGGCGGCCGCTGGGGGCCGGCGCGGCGGGGCGGGAGCGGGCGCTAGGGCCGCAGCGACGGGCGCAAGTGGGCGGCTTCCGCGACCGCGGAGGCGGCGGTTGCGGCGCGGGGATCGATCAGCGCGAGCGACCGCGGCGACGGCGACGCGGCCGGAGCGACCCCTCAGTGGGTCGCCCCGACCGGTTGGTCAGCGCGCCGGGGGGATAGCGCGCAGCGCCGCCGTGTGAGCGTGAACGACCTGGCGGTGCACGACACGACTGCTGGCCGCGCCCGCGCTGGGCGCGCGCGTGGCCGCATGCGACGTGCTCGTCACCGCGACGAAGATGAGGAAGAAGCCCAGGACGACAGCCCACAGCGCGAGCCGGTCGGGCCGGGCGCCGACGCGCTCGGTGGCACGGCGCGCCGGGCGGCGGCGGTCGATCTGGACCAGGCGAGGCAGCGAGGGAGCGCCCACGGTGCGGCCGGTGATCTGGACGGTCCGCCGGCGCGAGGGCGCCGCGAGCGGCGCAGGCGCGGCGGAGGCGGGCGCCTCGGGCCCGGAGTCGAGGCTCGCGTCATGCACGCCCTGCGTCAGGCGGCTGCGGCGCTCGGGGGAGGAGCGCTCGAGGCGACGCGTGCGCGGCTTGGCGTCGGCCTGCGGGGCGGAACGGTCATCGCGCTCGTCGTTGCGAGCAGAGCGCTCGAAGCGACGTCTGCGCGGCGGTGCATCGGGGTCGGGCGCGGCGCGCTCGAAGCGTCGCGTGCGCGGCATGGCGTCGAGCTCGTGGACGGAGTCCAGGCCGTGGATGAAGTCCAGCTCGGGCTCGGCCGCCGGGGCCGAGGAATGGCGCTCGGCCACGGCACGGGCCGCCCCGCGCGCGTCGAGACGCAGGCCGCGACGGGTCTCCTTCTCTCGCTTGCGCTCGAGCGGTTCGCGCAGGTACTGCACGTCGTCCCACCACGCACGGTCGGGCTGGGGCATTACCGGTGTAGCCGTCCTCTTTCGGGTGCTTACGGGGTTAGCTGACGGGCTCGCGCTGAAAGAGCTTGCGCTACGCGTCGGACGACGCGATTCGCCCCAACTTTGGGTCCCCCGCTTCCCCACCCTTTCCCGCGCCACTGCGCGGGTCGAGAATGAGGAACTCAGCGGTCTTGACGGCGGTCACTCTAACACGCGTCGCCCGCGCTGACAGCACGATTTTCGCCCACGTAGCGGGTGCAACGAGCGTGTTCCGACGAGTGTTTGGCCGGTCTGCCAGGCGCCCGCGGAGCTATCCGCGGCCGGCGACGGCCGCGACGTAGGCCGCCACGTCCTGGGCATCCTGGCCGTCCACCAGGCCGGCGGGCATCTGGCCCTGCCCGCGGGCGCGGCCCTTGGCGATCGCGTCGAGGATGAGGCCCTTCGGCGGGTGCAGCACGTCGAGGTTGGGCCCGACCTTGCCCACGGCGTTGGAGGCCTTGAGCGTGTGACAGGTCGAGCAATACCTGCCGAACACGGCCCGCCCGCTCGTCTGGGCGGCATTGAGATCCACTCCCCCGGGCGCGTTCTTCGCGTGATCGTTGCCGTTCACCACGCCGATGGCCAGAGGCACCGCCACGCCGAGGGCGAGGATCACCAGCGTGACCATGACCGCCACGAAGCGCCGGCCGGCGCGCGAGGGCGCTCCACGCCGGCGCGCGCCGCCCCGCCCACTGAAGGCGAAGAAGAGCACGCTCAGCCCGAGGACCAGAAACGCGAGGACGAAGATCACCGCCGCGATCATCGGGCGGGAACATACATGGACCGCCGCCCATCATCGCCGCCGACCCTGGGCGAAGTTCATGATCGGGGGAGCCACGGCCCGGAAGTCCTCGGCGCCGGTGCCGCTCGCGGGCAGCGGCTCGTCGGGCTCGGCGCCCTCGCGCGGGGACGAATCGGTGGTGGATGGCGCGGCAGGTGAGGGCGCGGCGGATCGCCCGTGGCCGAGGCCCGCGACGGGGCCCGCGGGGCCGCCTCCGGCAGCGGGGCGCGCCGGGCCGCCTCCGGCAGCGGGGCGCGCGGGGCCGCCTCCGGCAGCGGGGCCCGCGGGGCCGCCTCCTGCGACGGCCGACGCGGCGGGGCGCACGTGGGCGGCTCGCGCGGCGGGGGATGCGGCGGGCGACGATGCGTCGGGGCGTACATGGGCAGCGGTCGCGCCGCCGGCCGCCGCCGCGGCCACGCGCGGCTGTTCGAGCGCGATCCGGGCCAGCTCGCGCGCATCGAGCATCGAGAAGTCCTTGACCTGGGCGTTGGGACGGCGCGAGAGCAGATCGGGCGCGTCGAGCGGCGCGATGCGCTTGACCAGGAGGTTCATGGCCCCTCCGGCCGATGCGAAGCGCTCGAGCACGCCCTCGACCACCACGAGCGGCTCGGTCCGGACGGTGAGCCGATCGCGCGTGTAGACCTTCGGCGGGATGATGACGTTCACCGTTCCCGTCTCGTCTTCGAGCAGCAGGAAGACGACGCCCTTGGCGGTTCCCGGGCGCTGGCGCGCGACGACGATGCCGCCGACCCGCACATGCGCGCCGTGGGGCAGGTCGTTGAGATCGGCGCTCGAGGCGATCCCTCGCGCCGACAGGCCCTCACGCAGCAGGCGCAGCGGGTGGCGGTCGACGGTGAGGCCGGTCGTCGCGTAGTCGGCGATCATCGCGTCCCAGTCGTCGAGGGGGGCCAGCTCTGGTGCCGCGGGCAGCTCCAGCCCGAGCGAGAGCTGAGTGCCCCCCGCCCCCGCCGCGTGGGCGGGCGTCGCGGCGCCCAGGCGCCACAGCGCGGGCCGGCGACCGCCGGCCAGGGCGTCGCAGGCGCCCGACCACGCCAGCTGGGCCAGCGCCGGGCGGCCGGCGCCCGCGCGCGCCGCGAGGTCGTCGAGCGAACGGAAGGGGCCGCCGGCCCTGCGGGCCTCGACGAGCGCGGCGACCTCGTCGGCGCGCACACCGAGGACGTAGCCGAGGCCCAGGCGGACGGCCGCGCGAGCGGGAGCGGTGGCCGTGCGCACGGGCAGCTGTGTGGGTGGTGCGGGTTCGGCGGGCGCGGGCAGCGGAGCGGCGTGCGCAGGCACGGGCGACGCGGCCGCGGGGTGTGTGGCAGCGGGCGAAGCGGCCGCGGCCTGTGCAGCCACAGGCGAAGCGGCAGCGGCATATTCGGTAGCGGGCGAAGCGGCCGCGGCCTGTGCAGCCACAGGCGAAGCGGCAGCGGCATATTCGGTAGCGGGCGAAGCGGGCGCGATGGGTGTCGCGGACGGGGACGTGGCGCCGACGAGGGGTTCGCGTCCCGCGCGGGGGCGGAAAAGCAGGACCTCCGCCGGGACGTCGACGACCGTGCAGCCGACCGCGCTGGCGTTGACGTCGGGGGGCAGGATCTCGATGCCGCGTCGCTGGGCCTCGTGGACGAGGGCGTCGGGTGGGTAGAAGCCCATCGGCTGCTCGTCGAGCAGCGAGCACAGGAACTCGGGCCCGTAGTGGACGCGCAGCCAGGTCGACTGGTAGGCCAGCAGGCCGAAGGCGGCGCCGTGGGCTTTCGGGAAGCCGAAGCCCGAGAAGCCGACGACCATCGACCATACGCGCTCGGCCAGCGCCTCGTCGACGTCGGGCCACTTGGCCATCGCGCCCTCGACGAAGCCGCGGTGGTGGACCTCGAGCGCCTCTGCCGAGCGCTTGCGGCTCATCGCGCGGCGCAGGCCCTCGGCCTCCCCCGGCGAGAAGCCCGAGAAGGCCATCGAGACCTCGATGACCTGGTCCTGGAAGATGATCGTCCCCAGCGTGTCGCGCAGGACGGGCTCGAGCGAATGATGGTCGTAGGGGACCTCGTAGTCGGGCTCGACGCGCAGGCGCTGGCGGCGCTCGATGTAGGGGTTGACCGCGCCGCCCTGGATCGGCCCCGGCCGCACGATCGCCACCTGGATGGTCAGGTCGTCGAGGTTCTCGGGGCGCGTACGGCGCAGCGAGCCCATCTGCGCGCGGCTCTCGATCTGGAAGACCCCGGTGGTCTCGGCCTCCTGGATGGCCTTGAAGGTGGCCGGGTCGTCGTAGGGGATGCGCGAGAGGTCGATCCGCTCGTCCCTGCGCGCAGCGATGAGCTCGACGCAGCGCTCGACGGAGGAGAGCATCCCCAGCCCGAGCAGGTCGATCTTCAGGAAGCCCGCGTCCGAGCAGGAGTCCTTGTCCCACATCACCATCTGGCGCCCCTCCATGGCGGCGGGCACCACCGGGCAGCAGTCGATCAGCGGGCGGGTGGCGACGATCATGCCCCCCGAGTGCTGGGAGAGGTGGCGGGGCAGGCCGTGTGCCTCCTCGGCCAGCTCGCCCAGCCAGGCCCAGCGCCCCTCGGCCTCCCGGCCGGCTCCCAGCGCGGTGGCGATGTCGCGGTCGACGTCCTCCCCATGCCAGCCCTCGGAGCCGCGCGCGACGCGCTCGATCTCGCCCGGCGGCAGGCCCAGCGCCTTGCCCAGCTCGCGGATGGCGCCGCGCGCGCGGAAGGTCGGGAAGGCGGCCACGAGCGCGGCGCGATCGCGCCCGAAGCGGTCGTGCACGCGCGGGATGAGGACCTCGCGCACGTCGCGCGGGAAGTCGAGGTCGATGTCGGGCAGCGTCGAGATCTCCTCGTTGAGGAAGCGCCCGAGCAGCAGCTTGTTGGCGATCGGGTCGACGTGCGAGAGGCCCGTGAGGTAGCAGACGATGGAGGACACCGACGACCCGCGCCCGCGGCCGGGGGGCAGCAACGCACGCACCGTGTCGGACCCCCGCACCTCGATGGCGACGTCGCGCGCGAGCTCGAGCATCTCGCGGTGCAGCAGGAAGAAGCCCGACAGCCCGAGCTTGGCGATCAGGCGCAGCTCGTCCTCCAGGCGCGCGGCGGCCTCGATCCTCAGGTTCGAGCCCACCGGGTAGCGGGCCTCGAAGCACCCGTGGCAGACCTCGGCCAGCTTGCGATCGGCCCCGCTGTCCTCGGCGCCGGGGTAGCGATAGCCGAGGTCGCTGGTGAGGTCGAAGCGCAGGGTCTCGGCCAGGCGCTCGGTCTCGGCCACCGCCTCGGGGTGATCGGCGAAGCGCGCGGCCATCGCCTCCGGCGTGGCGAGGACGTGGCTGTGGTTGCCCCGGCGCAGGGGCTCGGAGGCGTCGAGCGTGGTGTGCTCGCGGATGGCGACGAAGGCGTCCTGGAGCCTCGCGCGCGCGGACGTGTGCGCGTGGACGTTGCCGGTCGCCACGCAGGGGACGCCGAGGCGGGCGGCGAGCGCGGCCAGGCCGCGGTTGAGCGCGCGATCGTGGCGATGGAAGGGGCGCTGCAGCTCGACGCGGAAGGCGTCGCGACCGAAGGCGCGCAGCAGCCGGCGCATGGTCGGCTCGTCGCGGACGCCCTGGCGCGCGCAGCCGCTGAGGCAGACCAGCCCCTCGGCATGGGCCTCGACGTCCTCGAGGCTGACGTGCGGATCGTCCACCACGCGCGACATCCGCGTCGCGGCACCCCGCGAGCGGCGCGGGCCCTCACGCCGGGGCGCCGGCTCGTCGGAGCGGTACACGCGCGTGTGGGCGTGGGCGTGGGTCAGCAGCCGGCAGAGGTTGGCCCACCCGCGGGCGTCGCGCACGAGCAGCGTGAGATGGCGCGGTTCATCGGACGTCGCATCGGTGACCGTCACCTCCGCGCCGTGAATGGGGCGCAGTCCCCCCAGGTCGCGCGCGGCCTGCGCGAACTCCATCGAGCCCGAGACCGAGTCGTGGTCGGTGAGCGCCAGCGTGGTGTGCCCGCGCTCCAGCGCGGCGGCCACCAGCTCGTCGGGCAGCGAGGCGCCGTCCAGGAAGGAGAAGGCGGAGTGGCAGTGGAGCTCGACGTATGGCATACGAACGCATGTTCGCATGGCGGGAGGACGGATGTCGGCCTGATCGCTGAGCGCTTCGCGGCGCGAACTGCATCACCGAGGGAAGGGTGTCTCGGCGCCGGCGCCGGGACCCCGGGGCGCGGAGGTTCTGCGCGGTTCGAGTGCGTTCTGCAACACCTTCTCGAGCTTGCCCGAGGGGGTGGGCTCTCTCATGCACCGCATAGGGTGCTTAGAGAGCCCACCCCCCAGTGGCGCTTCGGGAGGTGTCACGAAAGACGCGCGAACTGGGCGCAAACACCCCGCCCCCGCGGAGCCGCAGGCGCCCCGACCGCCGCTCACTCCTTCCCCTCGATGATGCAGTTCGCGCCGCGCAGCGCCACAAGCGCGCGAGCGGACGGCCTAGGCCGCGCGCGCCAGGCAATCGCGACGCACCCGCCACACGCCATCCAGGCCCCGCGTCGCCGCGGCCACGAGGTGGGAGTCCAGCAGCGTGCGCGACAGCGACGCTCCGAGCTGCACCCCCTCGAAGCCCACCGAGCCGTCGACGCCGTAGCGGCGCTCGTCGGCATCGTAGGTGCGGGCGTTGATCACCCCGACAGCGTCCAGGCGCCGGCGCAGGGCGGCCGCGATCGCCACCGCGGCGCCGGCGTGGACCGCATCCGGATGGCGGACCTGCTCGAGGAAGGCTCGCGCCACGCGCAGGCTCTCGGGATCGGTGAGGTCGAGGTGCGTCTCCTCGACGAAGGTGCGCACGTGCCCGGTCGGCGCCGACAGCAGGCCCACCGCCGGCTGCAGGCGGGCGGGCAGGTCGAAGGACCCGCGATAGATGCCGGTGGTCAGCACCATCAGGTCGACGGGGCGCCCGGAGGCATCGTAGGTCACCGCATAGCGCTCGCGATCGGTGCGCGCACCCGTGGCTCCGGCGGTCCCGTAGGTCAGCGACAGCGAGCCCTCGACCGTGCGCTGCACGTAGAAGGTGCGCCGGCCGGTGCTCGCGTCGGTCCGCGTGCCCGCGACGTCCTGCGAGGACAGCCCGAGCGTCGCTCCCGGCAGGTTCCCGGCCGAGACCGAGCCCCGGCTTGCGAGGCCCCCGTGGCGATAGCGCTGGGTCGGCGCGGGAATCCGGCCGCTGGCGATCAGCCCGTCGAGCTTCGACGGCCCCGCGCCCAGGCGCCTCATGAGCGCGTCGGCGGCGCGGCCGTCGCGCAGCACCCAGGTGTAGCCGCGCTCGCGCGTCGCGACCGCGGCGGCGGTGAGCTCGCCCCCCAGGCCGAGACCGCCGCGTCCCAAGGCCACCTCGAGATGCGCGCCCCCGCTGACCGCGAGGCCGGCCTGCCGACCATAGACGACCGTGACCGCCACCGTGCCGTCCGAGCGCTCCTCGCGGATGAGCGTCTTGTCGGCGCCGACGTGGAAGACCAGGATCCTGGCGCTCACGGCGTCGTCGCGGCGATCGCTGCGGATCGGGCACGGGGCGCGGTCCTGCTCGCACTCCCCGCCGCGAACGATGCACAGCGCGCGCACGAGCTGGTGGTCGACGGCCGTGGGGATCCCCGAGCCGTCGGCGACCAGCGCCACGGCCCCCAGGACCACCGTCACGAGGAGCAGGACGCCGATGTAGTCGACGCCCGCCTGGCCTCGATCCGGCGGTCCTGGAGGGCGCTGTGGGGGCACTCCGGCACCCTCGCGACGATCGCGTCACGGGACAACCGCGCAATCGCAAAGCAAGTGCGCAGAAGGAGCGTCAGCGGCGACCGGGGCAAAGCAAGCGCAGAAGGAGCGTCAGCGGCGACCGGGGCAAAGCAAGCGCAGGAGCTGCGTCAGCGATGGCGGTACCACCCGCCCCCCGTGAGCTCGCGGAAGACGACGAGGTCGCGGCCGTCGAGGGTCACGACCTCCCAGTAGCGCCGGCGCAGCGGACGGTCCGTCCACCAGCGGTCCTCGATGAGCCACGACTCGCGCACCGCGACGACCTCCTGGTGGTCGACGGCCTCCGGGCGCCCGCCGGGCCCCGCCTGCACCGTGGCGGGGCGCGGCACGCCGAGGCGGCGGCTGCCGGGGCTCATACCTCGAAGGGCGTCAGGACGGCCCGGCGCTCGGGCACCCGCGAGTCCGGGTCGACGGCCAGGATGCGCAGCGCGGCCCCGGGGCCCGCGGCGGCCCGCACCTGTCGGATGGCCTCGCGCAGACGCACCTGGCGTCGGGCGCTCGAGTCGTCGAAGAGGGCCGCGCCGGCCGGATGCGGCGGACCGAAGCGCTCGACCGACAGGCGCAGGCTCTCGGCCGGCGCCGGCAGCAGCGCCAGGCGCTGGGCGAGGACGAGGCGCATGCGCCCCGCGTCGGACAGCGGCTCGCGGAAGACGACGCGCTCGCGCCATGTGCCGCCCTCGACCAGCGAGGCGCCGAGCACGACGACGCGGAAGGTGCGCCCGTCGCGCTCGCGGCGGGAGAGCAGCCGGTCGACGAGCAGTCCGAGCGCCCGCTCGAGCTGGCTGCCCGAGGAGGACTCCTCGAGCTCGAGCACCTCCTCGAGGACCTCGCTGGGACGGCGCGGGTGCAGCGGCGTGTCGTGACCGCCCGCGAGGTCGTGGGCCAGCAACCCGGGGCGGCCGAAGCGATCGGCCACCGCGGCCCGCGGCAGCGCGGCGAGGTCGCCCAGCGTGGCGATCCCCAGGCGCTCGAGCTCCTCGGGCAGCGCCGCCACCTCCGGGCGGTGGCGCAGCAGCGCGACGCGCTCGCCCGCCAGCCCCTCGGCGCCCGCCACGAAGCCCGCACGGCGGGCGCGCGCCCGCGCAGCGGCGGCCACGATCGCGCAGAAGCGCGACGGCCCGGCGCCCAGGCGCACCGCGCCCACACCGGCCCTGCGCAGGGTCTCGCGCGTGGCCTCCAGCACCCCTTCGAGCGAGCCGCCGTGCAGGCGCCGCAGCCCGCGCGCCTCGAAGCACGCCAGGCCCGGACGCCCCGGCTCGACCATCGCCCCGGCGGCCTCCAGGGCGACCAGCACGCGCTCCCAGGCATCGGCCACCCCGACGGGGTCGGGCGGTACGAGGGCCAGCCGCGGGCAGCGCGCCAGCGCTTCCCCCATGCGCATGCCCGGGTGGATGCCGAAGCCCTCGGCCGCCGCGGAGACCTCGCCCACCAGCTGCTCACGTCCCGACTCGGGGGCCAGGGCGGCCGGGCCCTGGAGCAGCGCCTCGCGCGCGCCCACGGCGACCACGAGCTCGAAGCGAGGGAGGAGGACACAGACGACGGGCACCGAACGCATGTTCGCATCCGGCGCCGGTCGGCACAAGCGCCCTGCGAAACCTAGGGAATCCTCGCCCCAAAGATCGGTCGCATGCCCGATGGCGTGCGAGCCGCGCGCTCGTAGCTTCGACGCACACAGACCCAAGGGGGAACGAAGTGCATCGACTGTCCATCTCCAAACGTGCCCTGCTGGCGATGCTCGCCGCCCTGGCGGTCGCGCTCGCCGCCGGCGTGGTGGCCACCGCCAAGCAGTCCGACGACCACTCGCCCGGCTTCACCAACCAGCTCGCCGCCGCGCGGCAGGCCACGGCGAAGTACGCCACCGATCTCGACCAGGCCAAGGCCGACGGTTATCGGATCATCACGCGTGACATCCCGAACATGGGCTGGCACTTCATGAATCCGAAGATCCAGGACTTCGACGTCCGCCGCCCGCCGATCCTGGTCTACGAGAAGACGAGCCCGACGACGTGGCAGCTGGCCGCGCTCGAGTGGGTCTTCCCCAAGAAGCCGGCGAAGTCGCCGTTCCCGAGCGCTCGCTACGGCTCGTTCCCGGCGGCCTGCCACTACGACGACGGGACCTTCGTCCCGCAGGCCTCGCAGGACCGCTGCGCGAAGACGGCCCCGGACACCGGCGCCGCCTTCACCTTCTGGCACCCGGACCTCGTGACGCTCCACGTGTGGCTCTGGTACCCGAACCCCAACGGGTTCTTCGCCAGCTACAACCCACTGGTCAAGCCGTTCAACGGGGGCTGAGAAGCAGTCGCCCAGGCGCTCGCCCGAACAGGGCGGGCGCCCCGCGGCCCTAGACGACCAGCGCGGCGACCTGCGTGCGCGCCTCCTCCTCCGAGAGCCCGCCGTGGTGGCCGCGGAAGCGCATGTCGAAGCGATGGCGCTCGCGCCACCAGACCGTCTCGCCCGGCGCGGGCAGCACGCAGACGTCGGCCAGGCGCGCGCGCAGGCGCTCGCCCACCGTGCCCAGCCAGCCGGCGGCGACGACGTCGGCCACGCGATGGACCTCCGCGCGCTCGCCCAGCAGCCGCTGCAGGCCGTCGACGAGCTCGTCGATCGCCTCGGGCCTGCAGTGCAGGAAGAGGTCGCGCGCCGAGCCCGCGGGGGCGAGCGGGCGTCCCCGGCGGTCGCGCGCCAGCAGGCCGGCGATCCCCGGCCACGCCTCGTTGACGTAGACCGTCGTCGCGGGGTCGACGTCGACCTGCCCATGGTCGGCGGCCAGCAGCACGATCGTTCCCTCGGGCAGCCCGCGCAGCCCGGCGTCGAGCGCGTCGAGGCAACGCTTCGCGGCGGCGGCGAACTGGGGCGACGACGGCCCGTGCTGGTGGCCGATCGCGTCGACCTCGTCCCAGTAGAAGTAGGCATACGCGGGACCGTCGGAGGCGTGCAGCGCGGCGCCCAGCGCGGCCAGGCCCGACGGCAGGTCGGCCACCGGATGGATGTCCGCGCCGCGCGCCAGCACGCGGTCCACGGTCGACGGCGTGAAGGTCGCGGGCCCGAAGACGTGCGAGGCGACGCCGGCCTGCGCCAGGCGCTCGTAGAACGTCGGCGCCGACGGCCACAGCAGGCTCGGCTGCACCCCGGCGCGCAGCAGCGTGTCGCGTGCCGCGTCGCCCGCGTAGCAGAACAGCAGCGGCGTGATGAGGGCCTCGAGCGACGGCTCGTAGACGTTCCACTCGTACAGGCCGTGCTCGCCCACCGCCACCCCGGTGTGCAGGGTCGTGACGTGCGCCGTGGTGGTCGAGGGGAACTGCGTGGTCAAAGGCGCGACCGCATCGAAGCGCCGCAGCAGTGGGTGGTCGCCGTGGCGGCTGAAGAAGCGCCAGCCGAAGGCGTCGAGCAGGACGAGGACGACGCGCGGGGCGCGCGCCGGGAGGCCGTCGAGCGCGACGCCTCCCTCCCCGACCCCGAGCAGGCGCGCCACCGTGTCCGGCAGGGCGGCGAAGCCGCCGGCGTCGTAGCGCGGGACGACCATGGGGCTAGATGGCCGACGGCTGGCCGAACATCTCGCCCAGCCGCGCCGCGATCGCCAGGTCGCCCTCCATGTCCAGGCGCCCGGTCAGCAAGGCCTTGCCGGGATCGAGGTCCCCGCCGGCCACGCGCACGAAGTCGACGACGCCGAGCTTGAGCGTCAGCGCCGGAGCGCCGGCGGCGCCCGGCCGGACGGTGGCGCCCTCGGGCCCGAGGGTGACCGTCCAGCTCACGAGCTCGCCGTTGGCCCGGCGCAGGTCGTACTGCAGGTCGCCGCTGAACCCCGCGGCCTTGTCGGGCTCGAAGGCCTGGGCCATCGCGCCGAAGAGGACCTTCAGCCCCGTCGCCGAGCCGGCGGTGCGCTCCAGGCGGCGATCGTCCGAGCGCCGCACGAAGGCCTTGAACGCGCGCTCGCCCTGGGCGGCCACCAGCGCCTGGACCCGCGATGGGCGCCCGTTGGACGGCGCATGCCTGCGGCTCGCGGCCGCCGGACCGGAGGCGACCGGCGCGATCGAGTAGTCGGGGTCCGCGACGCGCGGCGGCTCGCGACGCGCCAGCGCCGCCGCGATCGCGGGCGCGAAGCGCTCGGCGCGCCGTGCGTCGGCCTCGTCGGCGCGCTGGGCGAACTCCGGCATGACCTCGGAGGCGAAGAGCTCGATCGACTCGCAGATGTGCTCGTGGCGGTTGGGCCCGGCCTGCATGACGAAGATCAGCTGGTCCACGCCCGCCGCCTCGTAGCGCCGGCACAGGTCGCGCACCTGCTCGGGCGAGCCGATCGCGCCGCGCAGCGAGCCGAGGCCCTGCTGCAGGACGCGCACGCCGAGCGGCGCCGCGTCGGCGGTGATGATCGAGCGCGCGAAGCCGACGTCGTCGCGGCGGGCGAGGAACTCCTCGTAGACGTTCGTTCGCCCCGGGCGGTGATCGCCGAACACGTAGTAGTGCGCGAGCGAATAGCCGAAGAAGTGCGCACCGTCGATGCCGCGCTCGATGGCCTGCGCCTCGTCGGGGGCGCACATCATCGGCAGCACGCACGCCACCTGCGGGTTGACCGCGAAGCCGCCCGGCACGCAGCGCTCGCTCTCGATGATCGCGTGGTACTCGTCGACCCACGCCTCGGCCTCCTCGGGCTCGACGAACGAGAAGCTCAGCGCGCCGATGCCCTTCTCGGCCGCCAGGCGGATCGTCTCGCGCCGCGAGCACGCGACCCACAGCGGCGGATGGGGCTTCTGGACGGGCTTGGGGACGACGTTGCGCGGGGGCATCGTCAGGAAGCGGCCATCGGCGCCGGCGAACGGCTCCTCGACCATCATCCGCGCGACGACCGGCAGCAGCTCCTCCCACTGCGCGCGCTTGGTCTCGCGATCGACGCCGAAGCCCTCGAGCTCGGCGCCGCTCGACGTCTCCCCGGTGCCGAGCTCGACCCGCCCGCCGGAGACGAGGTCGAGCATCGCGGCGGTCTCGGCCACCCGCGCGGGGTGCTGGTAGCCCAGTGGGAGCGGGAGGATCCCTAGGCCCAGCCGGATCCGCTGCGTGCGCTGCGAGGCGGCGCCGAGGAACACGCCGGAGGCGCTCGAGTGCGAGTACTCCTCGAGGAAATGGTGCTCGACCGCCCACACCGAGTCGAGCCCCACGCGGTCGGCGAGCTCGATCTGCTCCAGCGCGTCCCGGATGAGGCGCTGCTCGCCGTCGTCGCCCCACGGGCGAGGGATCTGGTGCTCGTAGAAGATCCCGAAGCGCATGGCGCGTCAGCCTAGTGGCGGGGCGTTTGCAGCAGGTGGCCGCCCGCCGCTAGGCTCGGCCGGCCCCGACGCTCTTCTCCCCAGGAGTCCCCATGTCCCGCTCCGCCCGGTCCCTTCCCCTGGCCGCGCTGGTCGTCCTGTGGTGCGCGGCCGCCGCGCCCGCCGCGCCGCCGGCCACCGACGGGCCGGGTGCGCTGTCGCACTTCGACCTCGCGCGCAAGGACTGCGTCGGCACGGCACGCAACACGACCTCGAAGGTGTGGTTCACGGTCGCCAACGGCGTGCTGAGCGACGTCTACTTCCCGACCAACGACAACACCAACGTCGAGACCCTGCAGTACCTCGTCAGCGACGGCTCGAGCTTCACCGACCTGCAGACACGCGACACGACCTACACGGTCCGGGCCACCGACGACCGGGCGCTGACCTGTCGCGTCACGACGACGGCCAAGAGCGGGCGCTACAAGATCGTCACCGACTACACGACGGACCCGTCGCGCCCGACCGTCCTCATGCGGTCGAAGTTCATCGCGCTGAAGGGCCGGCTGTCGGACTACCGCCTGTACGTCCGCCACGACCCGACGCTCAACGGCAACGGCGGCGGCGGGGCCGGCAACGGCGGCGCCGACGACGGCGCGCTGGCCAGCGCGGGCGGCCACACGCTGCTCGTCGGCTCCGACGTGGTCACCAAGACCAACGCGGCGAACCGCGACTACGCGGTCCCGGTCCACTCGGCGCTCGACGTCAGCCGCGGCCTTCAGCAGGCGACCAACGGCTTCGCCGGCAGCGCCAGCGACGGCCTGGTCCAGCTCGACGCGAGCCACGCGCTGACCGATCTGCACGACTCCGCGGCCCACGGCAACCTCGTGCAGGTGGGTCGCGTCCCGCTCGGCCACAGCGGCCGCTTCACGCTCGCCCTCGGCTACGGCGACACGCAGGCCAAGGCGATCTCCGCCAGCCAGGGCTCGCTGAGGCGCGGCTTCCACGCGGCGCTCCGCGACTACGAGCGCGGCTGGAACGCCTACGACGCGAGCCTCGTCAGGCCGCGGCGCCCCCACGCGACGTCCTGGCAGCACTGGAACGACATCCTCGACGAGTACTACCTGAGCGCCAACTACGTGAAGGCCGCCGAGGACAAGACGTTCCCCGGCGCGGTCGCCGCCTCGCTGACCTCGCCGTGGGGTCAGGCGGTCTCGGCCGGCGATCCGAAGAACACCTACTTCGGCTCCTACCGCGAGGTCTTCGCGCGCGACCTCTACGAGGCCTGGACGGCGGTCTTCCTGGACGGCGACCGCCGCACGGCGAGGGACATGACCCGCTTCCT
This sequence comes from Paraconexibacteraceae bacterium, assembly GCA_963757775.1. Classification (GTDB taxonomy): domain Bacteria; phylum Actinomycetota; class Thermoleophilia; order Solirubrobacterales; family Solirubrobacteraceae; genus JAOPZW01. Next base: position 109,357 of record CAVWSH010000002.1, read on the forward strand.
CTTCGAGCGCCAGCAGCAGGCCGACGGCTCGATGCCGCGCAACAGCCTGGCCAACGGCAAGCTCGCCCCCGACAGCTTCAACACCCAGCTCGACGAGTGCGCCTACCCGCTGATCATGGCGCTGGCCGTCGGGCTGACCGACAGCGGCTACTACAAGGACCACATCGCCCCGGCCGCCAACTTCGTGGCCAGCCACGGGCCGTCGTTCGGGCCCGAGCGCTGGGAGGAGCAGAGCGGCTTCTCGCCCTCGACCATCTCGGCCGAGATCGCGGGGCTCATCGCCGCCGCGATCATCGCCGACAAGAACGGCGACCATGACTCCGCACGCGTGTGGCGCGCCACCGCCGACGAGTTCCAGCGCAACCTCAAGAAGTGGACGCTGACCACCAACGGCCCGCTGAGCGCGCACCCGTACTTCATCCGCCTCTCGAAGAACGGCGACCCCAACGAGGCGGTCGTCTACAACGTCGGCAACGGCGGCCCGGACCTCGACCAGCGCTCGGTCATCGACGCCGGCTTCCTCGAGTACGCCCGCCTCGGCCTGCTGCGGCCCGACGACGCCGATATCCTCGCCTCGCTGCCGGTCGTCGACGCGACGATCAAGCGCCCCACCGCCAGCGGCGACGGGTTCCTGCGCTACAACGGTGACGGCTACGGCGACGGGGCGACCGACGGGCATCCGTGGGCGCCGTCGAACAAGGGCACCGGCCACCCGTGGCCCGTGCTCTCCGGCGAGCGCGGCCAGTACGAGGTCGACCGCGGCGCGCTCGGCTCGGCCGTCGGCCGGCTGGACGCCATGCGCAACATGAGCTCGGGCGTGGGCCTCATCGGCGAGCAGGTGTGGGACCTCCCCGACCTCGCCCCTTCGCCCTTCGGCACCGACCCGACGGTGGCTTCGATCGGGTTCCGCAACGGCAAGCCCGACGGCTCGGCCTCCGCGCTGACGTGGTCGGCGGGCCAGTTCGTGCGCCTCACGCTCGACACGGCGGCGGGGTCGATCCTCGACCGGCCCGCGTACACGGTCGACCGCTACATCCGTCATGCCCAGGGCCAGACGGCGCTGTCGGTGACGGCGCCGGCCGACAACATCCTCGTCGGCAACTCCGTGACGGTGACCGGCACGACGACCCCGGGCAACTCGGTCATCGTCGCGGCCACCAACACGGACACCGACTTCTCGACCTCGCTGCACGCCGCGACGGTCGCGGCCGACGGCTCGTTCTCGGTCACCATCCCGCTGGCCGGCGGCACCTACGTGCTCAACACCGCGGCCACGAGCCCGTCCGGGGCAACGGCGCGCGTCGCGCGCACGGTCGTCTTCGACCAGCCGCCCGGGACCCAGGTCGTCGCCTTCGACGACCCCGACAACGACGACAACGGCCCCGGCAACTACGCCTATCCCACCGACGCGGCCTTCCACCCCGGCGCCTATGACATCGAGCACTTCGCGGTCTACGACGCCGGCCCGACGGTCGTCTTCCAGCTGCGCACGCGCGACCTGTCGCCGACCTTCGGCAGCCCGATCGGCGCCCAGCTCGTCGACGTCTACGTCCACGTCCCGGGCGCGAGCCCGACCTCCACGGCCGCGTCGTTCCCCGAGCGCCGCTACTCGATCGCCGCGTCTGGGGCCTGGAGCCGCCTGATCGAGGTGCAGGGCTTCGGCCAGCGCTTCGTCGACGCGAGCGAGTCGACCCTGGGCACCGTGGGCGTCCGCGGCAACGCGATCTCACGGAACATCACCTTCGCGGTGCCGAAGGACGCCCTCGGCACGCCGGGGCCGGGTTGGGGCTTCACCGTCGTGCTCACCGGCCAGGACGGCTTCAGCTCAGACCAGGCGCGCGGCTTCCAGCCCACGCCGCAGGGCTTCCAGTTCGGCGTGTGCGCGACGGCCAGCAGCGATCCGCATTGCACGTTCGACCCGGGGCAGGTGCCCAAGGCCATGGACGTGCTGACGCCGGCCGGCGTCGCGCAGAGCGACGAGCTCGACTACACGATCCACAACCCGGTGACGATCGCCCCGGTGGTGGTGCCGTAGCGCCCGCCTTCCGGGGCTTCCCGCCCGAGGCGCTCGAGTTCCTGCGCGAGCTCGAGGCCAACAACGACCGCGAGTGGTTCAAGGCCAATCGCGCGCGCTACGACGAGCACGTCGTGGCCCCGGTGCGGGCGCTCGGAGACGATCTCTCAGACCTCGGGCGCCCGCACCTGTTCCGCCCGTGGAACGACACGCGCTTTCACGCCCGCCCGCCGGTCAAGGAGCACGTCGGCCTCGCCGTCGGCTACGAGGGCGCCGGCGGCTACTACGTGGAGCTCTCGCTCGACGGGCTGCTGGTGGCCGCCGGGCTCTATCGCCCGGCGCCCGATCAGCTCGAGCGCATCCGCCGCGCGATCGACGCGGGGCGCACGGCGGCGCCGCTGGCCCGGGCGATCACCCGCGCGCGGGAGGCGGGGCTGGCCCTCAGCGAGCCCGAGCTCGTGCGCGCCCCGCGCGGGTATCCGGCCGACCATCCGCGCCTTGACCTGCTGCGCTGCAAGAGCCTCACGGTGACGCGCCGCCACGCCCTCGGAGCGTGGCTGCACCGTCCGAAGGCGGGCCGCACGATCCGCGAGGAGCTCGAGGCGGCGACGCCCCTCGTGCGCTGGGTGCGCGAGCACGCGGGCCCCGCGCAGCACGGCCCCCGATCCTGACGGCGCCGAGGCCGCCCGGCGATGCGGGCAAACGGCGGTCGCCGCCTGAGGCGCCGTCTGCGAACCGCGACGCCTACGCGCCGACGGTGGCGGGCGCCGCCGGCGTGACGACGCCGATCATCGCGTCGCGCGTGACGAGCGCGGCGAGCTCCTCCTCGGTGAGGTCGTCGGTGCCCTCGGGGCGGCGCGGGATCACGAGGTAGCGGATGTCGGCCGTCGAGTCGAGCACGAGCAGCTCGACGTCGTCGGCAAGCGTCGTGCCGAACTCGGCCAGCACGCCGCGCGGGTCGCTGACCGCGCGCGAGCGATAGGGCAGGCTCTTGTACCAATCGGGCGGCGGGCCGAGCAGGCCCCGCGGATAGCACGAGCACAGCGTGCAGACGACCATGTGGTGCAGGCGGCCGGTGTTCTCGACGGCCACGAGGACCGGGGCCGGCCCGGGGTCGATGCCGAGCTCGCGCGCGGCCGCACGCCCGTCGGCGAGCAGGCGCTCCTTGTAGGCGGGGTCGACCCAGGCGCGGGCGACGACGCGCGCTCCGTCGGCCGGCGTCCGGGACACGAGCCAGTCGATGCCCTCGCGCACGTCCTCGTGGCTGATGACGCCCTTCTCGACCAGCAGCGCCTCGAGCGCGCGCACGCGCGCGGCGGCCGGCGGCTCGTCGGCGTCGGCGATCGGCGGGTGGTCGTGGTCGTGGTCGCTCACTGCGCCTCCTGGAGCCAGTGCTCGAAGACGTCGGCGAACAGCCGGTCGTCGGCGTGGCCGGGGTAGTCGGGCCACACGTCGCGCTGCGCGAAGCCGACGAGGTACAACGGCTGCTCGGGGAGGCCGTCGCCGCCGTAGGCGCGCGTCTCGGGGTTGCGGTAGGCCGCGTGGACGCGCTCGACGGTGCCGGTCTTGCCCTTCAGGTAGCCCGGCGTGCGGTGGTGGCCCTGGTGCTCGCGGGCCTCGACCCGCACGCGCTGGCCCGGGCGGTAGCTCACCGGGCGAGCCTCGCGTCGAGCTCGCCGGGAGCGAGGACGCCCGCCTCGGCCAGACGCGTCTCGATGGAGTACAGCCAGCGCTCGTAGTAGGAGGCGCGCTCGTAGTCGTCGGGCGGCATGCTCTCGATGCCGCGGCGCAGCTGGTCGACGTTCATGAGGTCGTGCCTGGCCAGCGCGCCCAGGAGAGCGTCGGTGCGTAGCTCCCAGTCGGCGAGCTCGTGCTCGCTGCGATCGATGGCCGCGTTGGTCGGCCATCCGCCACGGTCGTGGACGGCGCGCTGCACGGTTCGATCGTAACGCCCGGCGCTAGTCGCCCGCGAGCAGCGCGGCGGACGCGATCTTGCCCGGGTTGAAGATGTCGTCGGGGTCGAGCGCGTGCTTGATGGCGCGCATGAGGCGCACGCCGGCGGCGCCGTGCTCGTGCTCGAGATAGGTGGCCTTGCCGTAGCCGACGCCGTGCTCGCCGGTGCAGGTGCCGCCGGCGTCGAGCGCGTGGCGCACCACGCGGTCGTGGAACTCCATCCCGCGCGCGACGTCGGCGGGGTCGTCACGGTCGATGAGCAGCGTGACGTGGAAGTTGCCGTCACCCACGTGACCGAGGATCGATCCGGTCAGGCCGTGCTCGTCGAGGTCGGCGCGCGTGCTGATGATCGTGTCGGCCAGCGCCGAGACCGGCACCGCCACGTCGGTGGTCAGCGCGCTCGTGCCGGGGCGCAGCGCGCGCGTGGCGTCGTAGGCGTGATGGCGCGCGTCCCACATCCGCCGGCGCTCGGCCTCGTCGGTCGCCCACCGAAAGCCCGTGCCGCCGTGCTCGGCGGTGATCTGCTCGGTCTCCTTCGCCTGCGCGGCGACCTCGTCGGGCGCGCCGTGGAACTCGAGGAAGAGCGTGGGCGCGACGGCGTGGTCGAGGCCGTTGTGGCGGTTGATGGCCTCGATGAGCATCTCGTCGAGGAGCTCGATGCGGGCGACGGGGATCGCGTGCTGCGACACCGCGAGCACGCAGTCGACCGCGTCGCGCAGGGTCGGGAAGGCGCAGACGGCGGCCGACATCGCCTCGGGCGTCGGGTGGACGCGCAGCGTGGCCTCGCAGACGAGGCCGAGCGTGCCCTCAGAGCCGATGAACAGCCGCGTCAGGTCGTAGCCCGCCGAGGACTTGCGCGCGCGCGAGCGCGTGCGGATCACCTCGCCGTCCGCGGTGACGACCACGAGCGAGAGGACGTTCTCGCGCATCGCGCCGTAGCGGACCGTCGTCGTGCCCGACGCGCCGGTGGCCACCATCCCGCCCAGGGTCGCGTCGGCGCCGGGATCGACCGGGAAGAACACGCCCTCGGCGCGGAGCACCTGGTCGAGCTGCTTGCGCGTGACGCCGGCCTGCACGGTGACGTCGAGGTCGTCGATCGACAGGCGCAGGACGCGGTTCATCTCGCTCATGTCGACGCTGACCCCGCCCCGCAGCGCCGAGACGTGACCCTCCAGCGAGGTCCCCGCCCCGAAGGGGACGACCGGCGCGCGGTGACGAGCGCAGACGCCGACGATCGCCGCCGCCTCCTCGGTGCTCGCCGGGTAGACGACGGCATCGGGGGCGGCGAGCGGGTGAAAGGACTCGTCGACGCCGTGCTGGTCGCGTACGTCGCGCCCGGTCAGGACCCGGTCGGCGCCGAGCAGCGCCCGCAGGTCGTCGATCAGCTGCTCGGTGGCGGCGTCGTCGAGGCGCCGGCGTTGCTCTGAGGTCGCGGTGGCCACGTCGGATATGGGACCACACCCGTGGCCGGGGCGCGCGCCGAGGGCGCCCGCGAGGATCGCGGCGAGGGCGCCGGCGAGCGATTCGCTCACCGGCGCCCGTGCCGCCGGCGCTCCCCTAGACCGTATGGCGGGTGCGCTCGGGGCTGGTGTTGCGCCGTGGGGGCATCGAGGGAGGGGTTGCGTGGCGGGCTCGGGTGGAGTGGTTTTCCGTCCGGTCTGAGTAGAAGGGTCAGCACCTCACGCAGCCTTGCGTGGCCCGGACGGCGGCTGGTACCCGACGCCCGGGTGAACGCCTCACGCGGCCAGTGTTGGCGGCGGCGTGGGCCGACACATAGCTGGGAGGTGCTGACCTTGGCGGAAGCTACCCGCTGGGTTGGGCTGGACGTCCACGCGACGCAAACCACGGTCGCGGTCCTCGACAAGGACACCGGAGAGTTGTCGCGCGCGAAATTACGCGGCGCCCCGGAGAAGGCGGTGGTGGACTTCTTGGCCGGTTTCGAGGGTCGGGTGATCGCGGTCTATGAGGCTGGGCCGACGGGGATGAAGCTCGCGCGGGAGGCGCGCGAGCGTGGTATCGACATGCGCGTCTGCGCGCCCGGGCTGATCCCGCGCAAGCCGACCGATCGGATCAAGACCGACGCGCGCGACGCTGAGCGGCTGGGGCGCCAGCTCGCCGCCGGCGGCCTGTCGTTCGTTCGCGTCCCCAGCGAGGAAGAAGAGGCGCTGCGCGACCTCGTTCGCGCTCGCGAGGACGCCCGTCAGGACCTCTCGCGGGCGCGCCATCGTTTGAGCAAGATGCTGCTGCGTCGCGGGTTGCGCTACGAGGCGGGCTCGACGTGGACCGATCGTCACATCGATTGGATCGTCCGGTTGAAGTTCGACGACCTGGCCTCGCGGATGGTCGTCGGCGAGTACGTCAACGCCGTCCAGCAGCTCCACCGGCGCCGCAAGGACCTCGAGGCCACGATCGAGGAGCTGCTGCCCTCGGCGCCGTTCGCGCAGACGGCCTACCGACTGCGCTGCTTCCGCGGCCTGGCCACGCTGTCGGCGGTCGGCCTGTGCTGCGAGGTCGGCGACTTTCATCGCTTCGCCAAGCCCTCGCAGCTGGCGGCGTTCCTGGGGATCGTCCCGGCCGAATACACCACCGACAGCAAGCGCCGTCTGGGCGCGATCACCAAGGCGGGATCCAGTCACGCCCGTCGGCTGCTGGTCGAGGCCGCCTGGCACTACCGGCGCTTGCCAGCCACCGGCACCACGCTCGCTCGCCGCCAGCAGGACATCGATCCGCGCGTCGTGGCGATCGCCTGGCGCGCACAGGTGCGCCTGCACAAGCGCTACACGCAGATGAAGGCACGCAACAAGCCCGCCGGTGTGATCACGATCGCTAACGCCCGCGAACTGGCGTGCTTCTGCTGGGAGGCCGCGACGCTGGACTAATCCGCGACGACACTTCCGTGACCCCGGCGGCTCGACGCTGCCGGGGTCCGACGTTCACCACAAGGGCCAGCAAGCGCCGCACTGGATTCGGGTCGCGTCCGTTCTATGGGCACCATCGACGCCTACCGGCGTCCGGAGCGCCCGCTCCTAGAGAGCGACCCGCGGCGAACCCACGGTCATGGGGTGAGCGAGTCCCCGCATATCAGGCTGACCATCGCAGTCGCGCTGCCTGGTTCCCCGGACGTCGGACCCCGGGAGCCCCGAGCTCCACCCCTCGCCGCAACGACAGCGGGCCCGCCAACGCGAGCCCGCCACCAAACCCTGCGCTCAGCAGGCGTCACGCCATATCAGAACGGGATCTCGCAGCCCGTGACCGTGTCGCCGAGATAGACCTTGTAGTGGTCGATGTCCGGTCCGCAGTCGAGGCTGTCCGCACCCCCGCCGCCATCGATGGTGTCCGGCCCGGAGCCGCCGAGGATCTCGGCCGCGTACGGGAAGGGCCCGCCGGCGGTCACGTTCTCGGTGGTGATCAGGTCCCGGCCGGCGCCGCCGTCCAGGGTGGCCGCGATGGCGAACTCGTCGGTGCTGAGACGATCGTTGCCATCACCGCCGTCGAGCAGGCCCACCGCCGTGCCGCCGTTGGCGACGATCCGGTCGCTGCCCGTGCCGCCGTACGCGGCCGACGGGGCTCCCGAGGGCGGGTTGACCACCGTGCTCAGCGTGATCACGTCGTTGTTCGCGTCCCCGCTGACCACGCCCGACGCGCTGATCGCCGTGATCGTGTCGTTGCCCGCGTCGCCGTGGACGTCCATGCTCCCGCCGAAGTTCGGGTGCACGCTGATCGTGTCGTCCCCGTTGCCGCCGCTCACGACGGCTCCGTACTGCGGCAGATCCGCGATCGTGTCGTCGCCGCCGCCGCCGTTGATCGTGATCGAGCCGCCGCCGAGCTTGAAGGCGTGCGCCGCATCGTTGCGGTCGGCGAGGTCGATCCGCACGTTCTGGTCACCGCTCGCGGGCAGCGGGCAGCTGGCCTGGTGCGGCGTGACCGAGGCGCATCCGGGCCCCGGGTGGATGAGCGAGCCGGGATCGGTGACCACCGTGACGCCTCCCGTGCCGACATCCGTCGCGTCCAGGCGATTGACCTCGCCCGCGCCGGCGACGAAGCGCAACGTGCCGCTCGGATCGACGTAGAGCTTGGACGCCGACGCCGTGGACACCGCGCCGAGCAGACACGCCCCGGCCACGACGCACACCGCCGTGGCCCGCCGCCGACGCCCTCCCGGCAACCGCCGGGTGCCTTGCCTTCCGATACGCATGACGTTCCCCCCGCTGTCGCTGGCCTCTGCCTGACTGCGGATGTGGAGCAGCGCAGCCGACGCGCTGATACGTCGGGCGTGCGAACGCCTGGCCGTTTGCCTTCGGTGCCGGTACGGTCGGCCCACCGACCCGTCTGGAGGCAACCGTGACGCTCACTCTCGGCGCGCTGGGACGCGCAGGCCTCGTCGCCGCCCTCGGCGCGGTGGTCGCGCTGCCCTCGGGCGCCGGCGCCCACAGCACGCCGCGCTGTCAGGCCGGCGATCTCGCCGGCGCGATCATCGACACCCAGGGCGGCGCGGGCTCGCGCGACGCCAGGCTCGTCCTGGTCAACACGTCCACGCACACGTGCCACACCAAAGGGTTCATCGGCGCCCAGCTCATCGATACGAGCAACCACCCGCTGACCACGCATGTGCACCGCAGCGGGGCGACGCCCCACACCGTCGTCGTCAAGCCCGGGGCCGCGGGCGCCGTCGCGCTGCACTGGAACGTCATCCCCAGCGGGAGCACCCCGTGCCGGCTGGCGCGCTGGCTGCGAGTGAGACCGCCCGGCGGCACGTCGACCGTGCGCGTCTACTTCCACGACACCGCGTGTCGCGGGGAGCTCGTCGTCGGCCCCGTCACCGATCCCAGGACCGTCTAGCCTGCGGGCCGATGAGAGATCGCGCTTGATGGCCGGCTCGCACACGCCCTTCGTCGTCGTCAACCGCGTCGTCAACCCGCTCGTGCGCGGCGTGCTGCGCTCACCCGCGCACGGCCTGCTCAGCGGTCACCTCGCGCTGCTCACCGTCACCGGGCGGCGCAGCGGGCGCGCCTTCACGTTCCCCGTCGGCTACCACCGCGACGGCGACCGGGTGACGATCGGCGTGGACTGGCCCGAGCGCAAGCGCTGGTGGCGCAACCTCACCGACGCCGCGCCCGTGGAGATCTGGCTGGCCGGCGTCCGCCGCGCCGGGACCGGGCGTGCTCGAGGCGACGAGCACACGGGCGTCACGGTCGAGGTCGAGCTCGGCGACGGCGCCCGCGAAGCCACCGTGACATAGAGAAGCCCCGCCTGGGCGGGGCCTCTCCGTAGCAGGCCGGTAAGCCGGATTCTGTCGTGGACAGCCATCCATCTTTGCGGCCGACCTGGACCTCGGCGGGCAGCCTGCGAACGGTCCTGCTTGGCCTTGCACCAGGTGGGGTTTGCCCAGCCGCCACGTCACCGTGGCGCTGGTGCGCTCTTACCGCACCATTTCAACCTTGCCTGTGCGGAGCTCTGCAGGGGCTCCGCCATCGGCGGTGTGTTTCTGTGGCACTTTCCCGCGGGTTTCCCCGGGTCGGTCCCCCGACCACCTTGCCCTCTGGTGTCCGGACTTTCCTCGACGGGTTGTCTCTCCCGCCGCGGCTGTCTGGCCTGCGCGAGCGAGGGTAGCGGGCGCCACGGGCGCGCGCGAGCAACGGCCGTCAGCGCCCGCGCGAGCCTCCGCGCTCCCCGCCGCGCCCGGGCCCGCGCGATCCTCCACGCTCCCCGCCGCGCCAGTGCATCTCGAACTGCGGGCGCGTCTCGTGCGACGCGTCCTGCAGGTCGAGGCGCAGGAGCAGGCCCACCCAGGAGCGATACGGGCGCCACAGCTCACCGCGGCGCAGCAGCTCCTCGGGCGCCGGCGGCGCGTCGAGGCGGTAGGCGAGCGCCGCCGCGCGCGCCATCCGCGGCTCGGCGGTGGCGAGGTAGTCGGGTTCGCCGGCGCCGCGCACGACGATGCCCTGCGCCGTGAACGGCCCGACGCCGGGCAGGCGCTGCAGCTCCTCGACGGCCGCGTCGGCGCCCATCGCGCGCAGGCGCTCGCCGTCGAGCTCGCCCTGCGCGGCGGCCTCGGCCAGGGCGCGTAGCGTCGCGAGCTTGCGCTCGGGCAGGCCGGCGAGCCCCTCGAGCTCGGCGACCACGCCGGGCGCCGGAAAGGCCGCGCGCTCCTCGCCGCAGATCGCGACGCGCTCGCCGAGCTCGTCGGTCATCCGCGCCTTCAGGGCCAGGGCCTGTGCGGTGCGCAGACGCTGGCTGAGCACGAACCACGCGCCGGCCTCGAAGGGCGACGGGAAGCTCACCGGCCGCAGCCCGGGGTAGCGGGCCTGCAGCCGCCCTATGGCCGGGTCGCGCTCTCCCACGTCGGGAAAGCCCGAGCCGTCGACGTCGAGCGAGAGGATGCGCTGCACCTGGCGAGCCGCGGCGCCCGGCTCCGCGGGCCCCGAGACCTCGACCACGAGCTCGCCGTCCTGGCTGCGCACGCACGCCCCGGCGGTCCGCCGCTCGCCGTCGGGGACGAAGGCGAGGTGCAGGTGGCCGACCGGCCCCCCGGGGCCGTGCATCGCCGGCGCGAAGCCCCGAAGGAAGCTGAGCGCGGAGTGCAGCGAGAACGGGCCGCGCGGCTCGAGCGTGTACCGCCGTGTCACCGCACGCCCCCGGCCCCGTCGTCTCGCCCCGACCTAACCGAGGGTCGAGGCACAGCGCTTGCAGCGCCCGCCCACCGGCCGCGCGCCTGACCCGTAGCGGGGCGTCATCTTCCCGCTGCAGACCGGGCACGTGACCGTGTGGTGCGAGGACAGGCCCTCCCATACGCCGGTGATCAGCTGATCCAGCGTGAGCCTGCTGTGTGAAGCATGGTCGTCGCGCGGAGCGTGGCTCTGCGAGGCCGACCCGTCGTCGTCGTCGCGCGAGCGGCCGAGGATCGCGGGGCGATCGAAGCCGAGGTCGAGGGCAAGCGAGGTCGTCATGTCACGCTCCGGAAGACGCCCACCACGCGCCCGAGGATGCGGACCTCCTTGGAGCGGATGGGCTCCATGGCGGCGTTCTCGGGCTGCAGGCGGACGTGGTCGGACTCGCGGAAGAAGCGCTTGACCGTCGCCTCCTCGCCCACGAGGGCGACGATGATCTCGCCGTCGGTGGCCGTGTCCTGCGGGCGCACGACGACGAAGTCGCCGCCCAGGATCCCCGCGTCCTTCATCGACTCGCCGCGGACGCGCAGGACGTACTCGCCGTCCTCGCCGCCGGCGATCGAGGGGACCTGGACGTAGTCCTCGATGTTCTCCTCGGCCAGGATCGGCGAGCCGGCCGCCACCTGGCCGACGAGCGGCAGGCCGGGGCGCAGCACGCCCAGCGCGCTCTCCACGGCCGTGCCCACCGCGCTGCCCACGTCCTCGCGGACGCGGTCGAGCAGCTCGATGGCGCGCGGCTTGGAGGGGTCGCGACGCAGCAGGCCGAGCTTCTCGAGGTTGGCCAGGTGCGCATGCACGGTGGAGGACGAGGCGAGGCCGACGGCCTTGCCGATGTCGCGCACCGTCGGCGGGTAGCCGTACTTCGCGGAGTAGCGCTTGATGAAGTCGAAGATCTCCTGCTGGCGCTTGGTCAGGTCGACCATCTAGAGGGCTCCTCGGCGGGTCGTGTTGAACGTTGAAGCGAACACGTGTTCGACAAGGTAGCGTGGACCGTGGACGGAACGCAACCCGACCTCACGCCAGGAGCCGATCGCCCGTTATGACCACCATGCAGACCACCATCGCCTCCCCCGTCGGCCCCCTCGCCCTGACCGTCGACGACGACGGCGCGCTCACGCGCCTGGGCTTCGGCCCCGGCGCCACCTCCGACGATCCGCGCTTCGCCCCGGTCGTCGCGCAGCTGCGCGAGTACTTCGCCGGCGAGCGCACCGCCTTCGACCTGCCCGTGCGTCCCGAGGGCGGCACCGCCTTCGAGCGCCGCGTGTGGACCGAGCTCTTGACCATCCCGTACGGCGAGACCGCGAGCTACGGGGAGATCGCCGCCCGCATCGGGCACCCCGGCAAGGCCCGGGCCGTCGGCCGCGCCAACGGCCGCAACCCGGTGGCCATCGTCTGCCCGTGCCACCGGGTCATCGGCAGCGACGGCTCGCTGACCGGCTTCGGCGGCGGGCTCGAGAACAAGCGCACCCTGCTCGACCTCGAGGCGGGGGCGCTGACGCTCGCCATGGATACGGCCTGAGCCGAATCGTTTCGCGCACCCGCCGGCGCTCGTCACCCTGGCGGGCATGCGTGACGTCCTGCGCGCCCCGGGCGCCCTCAGCCTCTTCCTCGCCTCGTGCGTGGCGCGGCTGCCCATGGGCGCGCTCGGGCTGCTGCTCGTCCTGCACACGCAGGAGCTGACCGGGTCCTACGCCCGCGGCGGCCTCGCCTCGGGCGCGTACGCGATCGCGCTCGGCCTCTCCAACCCGGCGCTCGCGCGCGTCGTCGACCGGCGCGGACAGACGCTCGTCCTGCGCGTCGGAGCGCCGCTCGCCGCCGGCGCCATCATCGTCCTGGCCCTGCTCCCCGACGGCGCCCCGCTCGGCGCCATCGTCGCCGCCGCCGCCGTCGCCGGCGCCGCTCAGCCGCCGGTCGGCGCGTGCATGCGCGCCCTGTGGCCCGTCCTGCTCGACGGCCCGGACCGCCGCCACGCCGCCTACTCGATGGAGGGCGCGCTGCTCGAGCTCGTCTACATCTGCGGCCCGGTCGTCATCGTCGCCGGCATCGGCTCATGGTCGACCCGCGTCGCCATGGCCGCCTGCGCGGGCTTCCTGCTCGCCGGCGACCTCAGCTTCGCCGCCAACCGGGTCTCGCGCGCCTGGCGCCCGCACGCGGGGATCACGCGCGACCTCACCGGAGCGCTGCGCGGGCCCGGCGTGCGCGTGCTCATCGCCGTCTTCGTGCTGTGCGGCCTGTCGGTCGGCGCGGTCGAGGTCGCGGTCCCCGCGGCGCTCGACGCCACCGGCCACCGCGAGCTCACGGGGATCATGCTCGGCCTCTGGGGCGTCGGCTCGATGATCGCCGGGCTGGCCATCGGCCGCCTGGGCGCCGCGGTCGACCCGCCGCGGCGGCTGGCCATAGCGCTCGCCGCCTGGGGCGTGGCCCACGCCGCGGTCGGCGTCTCCGGCGAGCCGGCGCTCCTCGGCCTGATCCTCGTCGTCGCGGGCGCCTCCATCGCGCCGACCTTCGTGTCGGCCAACGGAATGCTCGACGACCTCGCCCCCGCGGGGACCATCACCGAAGCCTTCACGTGGACCTCGACCGGGATGGCGATCGGCATCGCGGCCGGCGCCGCCGTCGCCGGCCTGGTGGTCGACGCCGCCTCCCCCGCCATCGCCATGGCGGGCCTCGGCGCGGGCGGGGTGCTCGCCGCACTGGTGGTCCGCGCGGCCGCCGGCGGGCCGCTGCGCGCGGCCGCGCCGGTGCCCGCCTGAGCACACGGGCCGCGGCCCCGCTCGGAGCTATACTCGGCCCCCGCCAGCGGCCGATGTGCCCTGGCTCTCCCACCTGCGCCGGTGGCGGAATTGGTAGACGCGCAAGGTTGAGGGCCTTGTCCGGGGATTCCCGGGTGGAGGTTCGAGTCCTCTTCGGCGCATGAACGAAGGCCCCGCACGAGTGCGGGGCTTTCGCGTCTCGAGGCCGCCTACGGCACCCGGTCGACGACCTCGTAGTGCGTGACGCGCGACTCGCCGACGAGGTAGCGCTCGTCCTCGGGGTAGAGGACGGCCGCCTCGATGTCCTCGCCGGCGAAAGCCTTGATCGCGTCGACCGAGTCCCACATCGACAGCGTGACGAACTCGGTGCGATCGCCGTCGTCGCGGCGCAGCATCCAGGCGCCGCGGTTGCCGGCCGTCCGGCCGTACTCGGCGAAGCCCGTCTCGCGGATGTAGTCGGCGTAGGCGTCGGCGTCCGCGCGCCGGACGACGCCCGTCCAGGTGCGGGCGATCACCCCGTCGGCTGCGGCACGATGCGGATGTAGGGCCGCGGCGACTCCCAGCCATCGGGGTAGGTCTCGCGCGCCTCGTCGTCGGAGACCGAGCCGGAGATGATCACGTCGTCGCCCTGCTGCCACTGGGCCGGCGTGGCGACCTTGTGGTTGGCCGTCAGCTGCAGCGAGTCGATCACGCGCAGGACCTCGTCGAAGTTGCGCCCGGTCGTCATGGGGTAGACGAGGATGAGCTTGATCTTCTTGTCGGGCCCGACGACGAAGACGTTGCGCACGGTCTGGTTCATGGCCGGCGTGCGCTCGGTCGGCTCGCCCTCCACGTCCGCCGGCAGCATGCCGTAGAGCTTGGAGACGTTGAAGTCCGAGTCGCCGATCATGGGGTAGTTCGGCGCGGTGCCCTGGGTCTCCTCGATGTCCTTCGCCCACTGGGCGTGGTTGTCGACCGGGTCGACCGAGAGGCCGATGATCTTGACGTTGCGCTTGTCGAACTCCGGCTTGATGCTGGCCATGTAGCCGAGCTCGGTCGTGCACACGGGCGTGAAGTCACGGGGATGGGAGAAGAGCACGCCCCACGAGTCGCCGAGCCAGTCGTGGAAGCTGATCCTTCCCTCGGTCGTCTCCGCCTCGAAGTCCGGGGCGGTATCGCCGATCTGCAGAGCCATTTGAGGTCCTCCTGGTAATTCGGGTCGGCATTAGCGCCATTACCAACCCTAGCGTCCCGCGAGGCTCAGGTCCCGAAACGCCGTCCGGCCAGCCGCACCTCGGCGGTGAGCACGAGGTCGTCGGCCGCCCGGCCCACGGCGACGCGGTGAAGGCCGGCCGCGACGTGCCACTCCCCCGCGTCGCCGTCGTAGCGCGCCAGCAGCCGGGGATCGGCCGTCAGCGTCACGCTGCGCGACGCCCCCGCGCCCAGATCGACGCGCTCGAAGCCGAGCAGGCGCATGCGCTCGTCGCCGGCGGCCGAGGTCAGGTAGAGCTGGGGCACGTCGGCGCCGTCGCGTCCGCCGGTGTTGGTCACCGTGAAGGTCGCCGCGATGGTGTCGCCGGCGGCGACCTCGAGCCCGCCGTACTCGAAGCGCGTGTAGCTCAGGCCGTGGCCGAAGGCGTACAGCGGCGCCGTGGCGCGCTGGGCGAACCAGCGGTAGCCGATCTCGGCGCCCTCGTCGTAGTCGATGGTCGTCGGCGTTCCCCACGGCGTGCCGAGGCCCGGCAGCTCGGGGCGCGGCGTCTGGCCCAGGTCCGCCGGGAAGGTCACCGGCAGCCGGCCCGACGGGTTCACGGCGCCGGTGAGGATCTCGGCGATCGCCTGCCCGCCGGCCTGCCCCGGGTACCACGCCTGGACGATGGCGCGGACCTTCTCGCGCCACGGCATGGCGACGGGGTTGCCGGTCTCGAGCACCACGATCGTGTTGGGGTTCGCGGCGGCGACGGCGTCGATGACCGCGTCCTGGCCCCACGGCAGCGACAGGTCGGGCAGGTCGTAGCCCTCGCCCTCGACGCGGACGGCGAAGACGATCGCCACGTCCGAGCGCCGGGCCAGCAGCGCCGCCTCGGCCGGGGTCATCCCGGGGTCGAACTCGATCTGCGCCTCGGGCACGAGCCGGCCGAGCTCCTGCACCGGCGAGGACGCCAGCAGGTACAGGTTGCGCATGCTGCCCATGATCCCCGGGCCGCCGACGTGCACCTGCGCCGCGTAGCCGCCCGGCGGCGTCACCGCGCTCGACCCGGTGCCGATGGGCACGCCCAGCTCCGCGTAGCCGCCGACGACCGCGATTCGCGGGCCCGCGTCGGCCGCGAGGGGCAGGATGCCGTCGTTCTCGAGCACGACGATGCCCTGGCGCGCGCCCTCCAGCGCGATGGCGTGGTGCGCCGCCCCGTCGTCCTGCGCCGCCGGGCGTCCGGGCTCCCAGCCATCGAGGCCCACGGCGTACATCGAGCGCAGGATGCGGCGCACCATCTCCGACAGCCGCTCCCTGGGCAGCTCGCCCGCGGCGAGCGCCGCGCGCAGGGGATCGGTGAAGGACTCGGCGTCCCACATCAGCACGTCGATCTGCGCGCCCGACTCCTGGTCGAGGCCCGCCAGCGCGTAGTCCCACGTGGGCGTCGCGCCCCAGTCGGACATGACCCAGCCCGGGTAACCCCACGCGCCCTTGAGGACCTCCTCGATGAGGACCCGATTGGCGCCCGCGTAGACGCCGTTGACCTTGTTGTAGGCGGTCATGACCGAGCCGGGGCGGCCGCGCTCGATCGCGATCTCGAAGGCCAGCATGTCGGACTCGCGGTGGGCGGCCGGGTCGATCCGCGCGTCGAGCCAGTGGCGATTGGTCTCGTTGCAGTTCAGCGAGAGGTGCTTGACGGTCGAGATGACGCCCTCGCCCTGGATCCCGGCGATCGCCTCTCCGGCGAGCACGCCGCTGAGCAGCGGGTCCTCGGACAGGTACTCGAAGTTGCGCCCGTTGCGCGGGTCGCGCGCGAGGTTGACGCCGCCCGCCAGCATGACGTTGAGGCCGCGGCTGCGCGCCTCGCGGCCGACCATCGCGCCCGACGCACGCGCCAGCGCCGGGTTGAAGCTCGCGCCCAGAGCGATGCCGGCCGGCAGCGCGGTGGCCGTGTCGCCCGGCCGGTAGCCCGGGTTGGTGACCCCGAGGCTCGCGTCGCTCATCAGCAGGGGCGGGACGCCGAGACGCTCGACGCCCGGGACGTAGCCCGCGCTCATCGGGACGCCCTCCGGGATGCGCTCGTCGCGCTCGCGCACGACGTCGTTGGTCCCCATGACGCTGACCAGGAGCGAGAAGCGTTCCTCGTCGGTCATCCGGGCCTCGGTCTCACGGGCTCGCTCGTCGGCGGTCACGCCCGCTTCCTACCCGCGCGCGTACTGCGTGATGTGACCCGCGCCCACGACGCGGCGGCTAGGTTTGCGCGCATGGGCGATCCTGATGTCATCGTCGTCGGATCCGGCTCGGCGGGCGCGGTCGCCGCGCGCCGGCTCGTGGACGAGGGAGCCCGCGTGCTGCTGCTGGAGGCCGGCGGGCGCGACGTCAACCCGGCCATCCACGACCCCGGGCGGTTGCACGAGCTGTGGCTCTCGGAGGAGGACTGGGCCTACGAGACGGTGCCCCAGCGCCACGCCTCCGATCGCCGGCTGGCGTGGCCCCGGGGCCGGGTGCTGGGAGGCTCGAGCTGCCTGAACGCGATGATCTGGGTGCGCGGCGCCCCGGCCGACTACGACACCTGGGCCTACCTCGGCGCGCACGGCTGGTCGTGGGATGACGTGCGCCCGGTCTTCGAGCGCATCGAGCGCCGGGACCCCGCCTCGGACGCGGGGATCGTCACCATCACCTCGGACTACGACCCCGACGCCATCCACGAGGCCATCGTCGCGGCCGCCCGGGAATGCGGCGTCCCGTTCAACCCCGACTACAACGGGGAGCGCCAGGACGGCGTCTCCTACATGCAGTTCAGCATCAAGGACGGCGTCCGTCACAGCACGACCGCGGCGTACCTGGGCGACGTGGCCGAGCATCCCGACCTGCAGATCATGGTGCGAGCGCGCGCGCGGCGCCTGCTCTTCGACGGCACGCGCTGCACCGGCGTCGAGGTCGCCCACGACGGCGGGCTCGAGCGCCTGCACGCCGCGGAGGTCATCGTCTCGGGCGGGACGATCGGCTCGCCGCAGCTGCTGCTGCTGTCGGGCGTCGGCCCGGCGGACCACCTGGCCGAGCACGGACTTCCCGTGGTGGCCGACCTCCCGGGCGTCGGCGCCAACCTCCACGACCACCTCCTCTCGCCGGTGATCTTCTCCGCCGAGCGCGAGATCGGGCCGCCGGCGCCGGGGCTGCCGGCGTGCCAGAGCCATCTCTTCGCGCGTTCGCGGCCCGGCCTGGCCGCGCCCGACCTGCAGCCGATCCACTTCATGGTCCCGATGTACGAGCCGTGGATGGAGGGCCCGCCGAACGGCTTCACGCTGATGGGCGGGATGATCCGGCCCGCCAGCCGCGGGTCGATCCGCCTGAGCGGCCCGTCCGCGGAGGACCCGCTGCTCATCGACCCCAACGTGCTCGCCTGCGAGGCCGACCTCGAGGCCCTCGTCGCGGCCGTCGAGCTCGTCCGGCGCATCGGCGCCGGCGAGGCGCTGTCGGCGTGGGGGGCGCGCGAGCTCTACCCTGGGCCCGGCGCCGATCTCCGCCAGTACGCGCGCGACACGGCGATCACCTACCACCACCAGGTGGGCACCTGCAAGATGGGCACCGACGAGGCCGCGGTCGTCGATCCGCTGCTGCGCGTCCGCGGGGTCGAGGGGCTGCGGGTGGCCGACGCATCGGTCATGCCGACGGTGACTACGGGCAACACCAACGCGCCGTCGATCATGATCGGCGAGCGCGTGGCCGAGTTCGTCGCGGGTCGCGCCTCGCCGGAGCCGGCGAGGAGATCGGTCACGCTGCCGCGCTAGGGACGCCGTTCAGGCACCATTCAGGGACGCGCGACGATGATCGGCGCATGTCGCCGCCGATCACGGTTTCGCGAAGACCGTGACCGGCGCCCGCGCTCTCGTCCTCGCCTCGCTGACCGGCCAGCTCACCAGCTGGATCGGGCATCACGGCGCCTACGCCGTGTTCGCGATCATGGCCCTCGACGCGCTGCTCCCCGTGGGCGGCGAGCTGACGATGCTCGTCGCCGGCGCGCTGGCGGCCGGCGCGGTCGCCGGCGCGCATCCCATCCTCCTCGGCCATCCGCTGCACACGGGCCTCGAGAGCTACCTGGTGCTGGCCCTCGCCGGGACGCTGGGCTACCTCGCCGGCGCGCTCGTCGGCTGGGCCATCGGCCGCTGGGGCGGGCGCCCGCTGCTCGACCGCCACGGGCGCTGGCTGCACCTGACGCCCGACAACCTCGAGCGCGCCGAGCGCTGGTTCGAGCGCCACGGGCGCGCCGCGGTGTTCCTCGGCCGCCTCACGCCGGTCGTGCGCTCCTTCATCTCGATCCCGGCCGGCACGCTCGAGAGCCCGCTGGGGCCGTACACCCTGCTCACGCTGGCCGGCTCGGCCATCTGGTGCTTCGGCTTCGCCGCCGTCGGATGGGCGCTGGGGTCGAGCTACGAGCAGGTCCACCACGCGTTCCGCTACATCGACGTCCTCGCGGTGGCGGCGGCGGTGGCCGCGCTCGCCGCGCTGCTCGTCCTGCGCCGACGGCGCGCGCGGGCATGAGCCGCCCGGGCGCGGGCGTCGCCCTGCTGGCCACGCTGGCCGCGGCCGCGGTCGCGGGCTGCGGCGGGTCGCACGGGGGCAGCGCGACGCATCCTCGGGTCGCGGCGCGAGGGCCCGCGGGGACCGCGCCGGCGAAGGGCGCCGCGCTCGGGCGCGCGACCGCCGGCGTGCGCCTGCACGTCGTGCGGACGCGATCGCTGCCCGCGCCGATCCAGCTTCCGGGGCTCGCGCGGGTGGGGACCTCGGTCCTCGCGGTCGGCGGCCTGGACAGCGCCGACGGCTCCGTGGCCGACATCGTGCGCGTGGCGCCCGGCGCGCCGCAGCGCATCGGCGCGCTGCCCGCGGCCCTCCACGACGTGGGCGCCGCGGCGCTGGGCTCGAGCCTCTACGTCTTCGGCGGCGGCAGCGCCGGCGGCCCGACGGCGGCGATCACGCAAGTCGCGCCCAGCGGGCGCACGAAGGCCGCCGGGCGCCTGCCCGCGGCGATGTCGGACACGACCGCGGTGACGATGGGCGCGACCGCCTACGTCATCGGCGGCTACACGACGACCACGCCGCTGCGCTCGGTGCTGGCCTTCCGGCCCGGGAGCGCGCCGCGCGAGGTCGCCGCGCTCCCGCACCCCGTGCGCTACGCCGCGGCGGCCGCGGTGCGCGGGCGCCTGCTGGTGGCCGGCGGCACCGACGGGACACGCGCGCGCGACGAGATCGTCAGCGTCGACCCGGCGCGCCATCGCGCGCGGGTGATCGGCCACCTCCCGGCGCCCCTGGCCCACGCCGCGGGCGCGGCGCTCGACGGGACGTTCTACGTCGTGGGCGGCCGCGGCGACGCCGGCTCCAGTCAGCGCCGGGGGATCTGGGCCATCGATCCCGCGACCGGGCACGTCCGCCCGGCCGGCCGGCTGCCGATCGCGTTGTCGGATCTCGCGGCCACCGCGGACGGCGGCCGGCTGCTCGTGGCCGGCGGCCGCGACGCCCGCGCGGGCGTGCACCGCGAGCTGCTGGAGCTGGCGCGCGCCACCGGGCGCACCGTGGCGGGCACGGCGCGCGCCGCGGCCGTGGACGTCTACGCGGCGACCCGCGCGGGCCACCTGGCGCCGCAGGTCCGCGGCGATCCCGCGCGCGTCTACGTGCCCAACTCGCAGTCCAACACGGTCGACGTCATCGACCAGCGCACGGCGAGGATCGTCGATCACTTCGCCGTGGGCGCCCTGCCTCAGCACGTGACCCCCTCCTGGGACCTGCGAACGCTGTGGGTCACCAACGACACCGGCAACAGCCTCACGCCGATCGACCCGCGCACCGGCCGCCATGGCCGGCCGGTGGCGGTCCGCGATCCCTACAACCTGTACTTCACCGTGGACGGGCGGCGGGCGATCGTCGTCGCCGAGGCCCACCGCGCGCTCGACTTCCGCGAGCCGCACACGATGCGCCTGGTCAAGAGCCTGAGCCTCCCGAGCTGCGCGGGCGCCGACCACATGGACTTCACCGCCGACGGACGCCTCGCGCTCGTCTCCTGCGAGTTCGCCGGGCGCATGGTGGTCGTCGACCTGCGCCGCGAGCGCATGGTCAGGGCCATCGACCTCAAGACCGGCGCGATGCCGCAGGACGTCAAGCTCTCACCCGACGGGCGCACCTTCTACGTGGCCGACATGGCCTCCAACGGCGTCTGGCTCATCGATGCGCACCGCTGGCGCAAGGAGCGCTTCCAGCCCACGGGACGCGGCGCCCACGGCCTCTACCCCAGCCGCGACGGGAAGCTGCTGTACGTCTCCAATCGCGGGGAGGGGACGATCACGCTGATCTCCTTCCGGACGCGACGGCCCGTGCGCACCTGGCGCCTGCCGGGCGGAGGGTCACCGGACATGGGCGGCGTCTCGGCCGACGGGCGCGTCCTGTGGCTGTCCGGGCGCTACAACAGCGAGGTCTACGCGATCTCGACGAGCACCGGCCGCCTGCTGCACCGCATCCACGTGGGGCAGGGCCCGCATGGCCTGAGCGTCTGGCCCCAGCCCGGGCGCTACTCGATCGGGCACACGGGCATCCTGCGCTAGGCGACCCGCGTCACGCGGGCAGGCGCACCTGGAACTCGGCCCCGCCGTCCGCCACAGGGGCGCTCAGCGTCACGTCGCCCCCGACGGCCAGCGCCAGGCGGCGCGCCAGCGGCAGGCCCAGCCCGGCGCCGCGGTGGCCGTTGGCGCCCGCGACACGACCCGGCTCGAAGACGTGCTCGCGCGCATCGTCTCCCACCCCGGGCCCGTCGTCGGCGACGCTCAGCACGATCGCGCCGTCGCGCGCGACGGCGCTCAGGAGGATGTGCGAGCGCGCGTAGCGCAGCGCGTTGTCGATCAGCGGCGCGACGATCCGCTCGACGACCTCCGCGTCCACCCCGGCCATCATCGGCCCCGCGGGGTGGCGCACCTCGAGCTCGAGCGCGCGCTCGGCCAGCGCCGGCGCCCAGCCCTCGGCGACCCGATCGAGCACGCCGCCGACCTCGCTGCGCCCGACGTCGAGCTGCGCCTCGGCGCGGGCCGCGGCCATCAGCGTCTCGAGGATGCCGCTCATCTGCTCCGCGCTGCGGGCCACCACGGCGTACGCGTCGGCGCGATCCTCGGCCGAGCGCTCGCGCCGCTGCAGGAGCTCGATCTCGGCCACGATCCGCGCGAGCGGCGTGCGCAGCTCGTGCGAGAGCTCGGCCGACAGGCGCTGCTCGTGGCGCAGGCTCGCCGCGACGCGGTCCAGCAGCGCGTCGAACGTCCGCGCCAGCTCGCCGAGCTCGTCGGGGCGCGGCGTGGCGCCGAAGCGCTGGGCGAGATCGCGCTCGCTCCAGTCCGCCGCCGACGCGGTCATCTCGCGCACCGGGTCCAGGGCGCGCCCGACGGTGATCCAGGTCAGCACGCCCACCGCGGCCAGCAGCACGAGCCCCAGCAGTGCCGAGCCGAGCAGCGCGAGATCGGTCGTGCGGTCATAGGCCGTCAGCGACTGCGCGGCGACCACGGTGCCGACCTGGCGCCCGCGGACGTCGACCGGCGCGGCGTAGAGGCGCACGTCGCCGCCGGGCACGTCGTCGAAGACGTGCGCGGAGCCGGCGAGCGCATCCGCCGTGCGCTGGAGCGCGGCCGTCGCCGGCGGGCGCTCGACGGCGCGCGCGCCGTCGAAGATCCACACGCGCCGGTCCACGATCGCATCGTCGACCGACTCGTGGACGACCAGGTGGCCGTGCTCGTAGGCGACGGTCGCGGCCGCCGCGGTGGCGAGCGACCGCACGCGGCTGTTGGCGTCCGCGTTGAGGCTGCGATCGAGGATGAGGTTGAAGGCGACCGTGAGCACCGCCACGGCGGCGAGCGCGGCGAGCAGCCCGAGCGCCGTGAGCCGGCCGCGCAGCGTATGAAAGCGCCTCATACCAGCCGGTAGCCGACCCCGTGCGAGGTCTCGATGGTGGCCTGCGCCGCCGTCTCGCGCAGCTTGCGGCGCAGGCGCGCCACGTACTGGTCCAGCGTGTTGTCGTGGACGATCGCGCCCTCGGGCCACGCGGCGCGGACGAGCTCGCGGCGGCGCAGAACGGCGCCCGGCCGGGCGGCGAGGGCCGCCAGCAGGCGGAACTCCGTCGGCGTGAGCGAGGTCTCGCCTCCCACCCCGCTGATCGAGTGCGCGACAGGGTCAAGGCGCAGCGCGCCGACCGTCGTCCGCGCGTCGGCCCCGGCTCGGCGCAGCAGCGCGCGCAGGCGCGCCACGACCTCGTCGAAGTGAAACGGCTTGATCACGTAGTCGTCGCCGCCGGCGCTGAAGCCCGAGAGGCGGTCGGTGACCGCGTCGCGTGCGGTGAGGAAGAGGACCGGGGCGTCGACGCCGCGCGCGCGCAGCGCCTGGCACAGGTCGCGCCCGTCGGCGTCGGGCAGGCCGATGTCGATGACGAGCCCGTCGGGGGGCCGCTCGGCCTGCGCCATCGCCGAGGCGGCATCGCCGACCGCGACGACCTCGAAGCCCTCCTCCCCCAGCCCGCGCGACAGCACCAAGCGCAGCTCGGGATCGTCCTCGACGACGAGCAGCCGGAAGACCGTCACGTGCACGGAAGTATGGCTCCGGCGCCCTGATGCGCACCTGAACGCCCAGCCGGGGCGACGCCGGCGGGCGTCGCGGCCTGCGCGCGCCCGCGGCGGATCACAGGCCGATGGCGAAGCCGACGGTGAGCAGGCCGCCGACCGCCAGGCAGTAGATGCCGAACGGGGTCAGGCGGTTGGTCTCGAAGAAGCGCAGCAGGAACTTGACCGCGAAGTACGTCGTCACGGCGGCGCAGGCGGCGCCCAGGACGGCGGGCCCGCGCACGCCGTCCCCGGCGGAACCGAGCAGATCGGGGATCTTCAGGAGCGCCGCCGCCCCGATGATCGGCGTGGCGAGCAGGAAGGCGAAACGGGCGGAGTCCTCGTTGCTCAGGCCCGCCAGCAGCCCGGCGCTCATCGTCGCCCCCGAGCGCGAGAAGCCCGGGATCAGCCCGATGGCCTGGGAGGTGCCGACGAGCCCCGCGTTGCGCCAGCTCAGCCGGGCGAGGCGCTCGTCGGAGCCGGCGCTGTCGGTGGCCACGACGCGGCGGCGCAGCCGCTCGGCGCCGAGCAGCATGATCCCATTGCCGAACAGGAAGACGGCGGCGCTCGCCGGCGAGGCGAACACGCTGCGCAGCGACTTCTCGGCCAGCAGTCCGATGAGCCCGACGGGAATCGTGCCCACGACGAGCAGCCATCCGAGGCGGGCGTCGACGTCGTCGGCGCGGATCTCGCGCTCACGCAGCGAGCGGGCCAGACCGCCGACGATGCGCTTCCAGTCCTCCAGGAAGAAGAAGAAGAGCACCACCGCGGTGGCCAGGTGCGTCGCGACCAGGAAGGCGAGGAAGAAGTCGTCGTTCTGATGGATGTCCCAGCCCAGCAGGCGCGGCAGGATCACGCCATGGCCCAGCGAGGAGATCGGGAACGGCTCGGCGATGCCCTGCAGCAGCCCGAGGACCGCCGCCTGCAGATAGCTGATGGTCGTTCCCCCGGCTCAGGCGACTTCGTGGCGCGCCGACGGCCCGGTCTGAAACCAGGCGTACGCGAACGCCGCGAGAGCGACGGCGAGGGCGGCGATGCCGTGCTTGACGTGGTGGTGGTTGGCCTCGGCGTCGCCGGCGCTGACGTGCCCGGGGAAGAAGGTGGGCAGCGCGTGCGCGGGTTGGGCGAAGTACACCACCGCCACCACGAGGAGCAGGCATCCGGCCAGCGCCGCCAGCAGCGCCGGCATCCGAGAGGTCGTCATGACGGCGAGGGTGGCAGGACGCTCCTGAACGAAACCTGAACGACCCCTCGAACCTGAACAAGCGTCCAGGAGGCGTCCCGGGGGCCTCAGCCCCACACGGCGTGGGCGGCGTCCGCGACGAGGCGCAGCTTGGACTCCTCGTCCTCCTCGGTGATCGGGTTGCCGGCCGCGATCGAGGCGAAGCCGCACTGGGTGGAGAGCCCGAGCCGCTCGCGGTCCATGACGCGCGCGGCCTCGTCGATGCGCGCGGTCAACTCCTGCGGCGTCTCGAGCGCGGGCGTCTTGGTCGACACCAGGCCGAGCACGACCTGCTTGTCCTCGGGCGCGGCGGCCAGCGGCTCGAACGACCCCGAGCGGGCGTCGTCGTACTCGAGGAAGTAGGCGTCGAAGGCCGTCGCGCGCCCGAACAGCGCCTGGGCGATGTAGTCGTAGCCGCCGCTGGCCATCCACATCCCGGCGTTGTTGCCCCGGCACAGGTGGATGCCCAGGCGCACCCCCGAGATCCCCTCCACCATGGCGTTGATGAGGTCGATCCCCTCGGTGAGCATGCGATCGGCGCCGAAGCCGAGCGCCTCGGCCCAGTCGCGCACGCGCGGGTCCACCAGCGTGGCGAGCTCGGGCGCGTCGACCTGGATGTACTCGCAGCCGAGGGAGACCAGCTCCTGGATCTCCGAGCGCCCGATCTCGGCGGCGTCGGCGAACATCGCGAACGGGTCCTCGTAGGCGGCCGTCGAGTGGCGCGGGCTCCAGAACCCGTAGAGCACGAGCGGGCTCGGAACCGTGACCTTGAGCGGCAGCCGCGCGCGGGCCCGCGCGTAGCTGTACTCCTCGGTCACCATCGAGCGGACCTTGCGCAGCTTCGCGGTCACCGCGGCCGGCGAGGTCCATTCGACGTCGCCCTCCGGCGTGCTCCACGGCATGGCGCTGTCGTGCTCGACGAGCTCGATGCCCTCGACCGTCTCGGTGATCGGGCCCATGAACAGGAAGCGGCGCATCTCGCCGTCGGTGACGACGTCGACCCCGGCGCCCTCCTGCATCGCGACGACCTGATCGACGGCGCGGTCCTCGATGCGCTTGAAGTCGCCCGCCCCCAGCGCGCCCTGCTCGAAGGCGGCGCGGGCCTCCTTCAGGTACGACGGGCGCAGCATCGATCCGATCACCTCGGCGCGGTACATGGGCTCTCCTTCGGTTCGGGACTGCGCCGAAACCTATGCCCCGCGCCCACGCAGGTCGAGAGGCCCGGCCGCCAGGCAACACCGCCGGTCAGACCGGGCCCCTCGCTGCGACGTTCAGACCTCGGCCAGCCGGGGCTCGGGCACGCGGCGCGGCAGCCGCGACCCGAGCAGCGCGGCCACGATGCCGAGCGCCGACAGCCCGGCGCCGACCCACAGCGCCTGGGTGAAGCCGTCGACGAAGACCCGCGGTGAGCCATAGGCCCCCGGATGGGCGGCCACGCCCAGCTCGCCGTAGCCCATGCCCGGGTGCACGATGAGCGCCACCCAGCCGTAGTCGACGGCCTGCAGAGCGCGGCCGAGGATCATGAAGGGCCGGTTGCCGTAGCGGTCGGCCAGGACGCCCGCGATCGGGGCGACGACCATCGGACGGCAGCGGCCCCTCGGAGGGCGCGTAGATCAGCATCAGGTAGTGGGGCACGAGAGCGTCTCCTTCGCCTGGCCGGGAGGATCGCGGGCCGGGGGTGAAATCCGCGTAAGGGCGCGGGCGCAAGGGTCCTCTTCGCGCTCCGGGGACAGCCGCCTCAGACGTCGGGTGACGTCCCGTCCTGGACCGGCGTCAGGTACAGCCGCGCGATGACGGGCAGCTCGCGCGCGATGTCGACCCGGGTGCGCTCCACCGCGGCGGCCACCTCGCGCCCGCTGAGGCCGTCGCCCATCGCGATGTCGGCGGCCACCAGGACCTCGCCGGGCCCGAGGTAGACCGCCTCCAGGCGCCTCACGGCGTGGATCTCGGCCTGACTCTCCAGGCGAACGCGGAGCGCCTCGACGTAGCGGTCGGGCACCGACTGGTTGGTCAGCAGCTGGCGGTTGCGGCGCGTCAGGCGCGAGGCGATGAAGCACAGCAGGCCGCCGATCGCGATCGAGGCCAGGGCGTCGGCGATGCCCGAGCCCGTCACCCGGTGCAGGACGAGCGCGATGAGCGCCAGCACGGCTCCGAGCACGTCGATCGTGTCCTCGAGGTAGATCGTCACCACCGTCGGGTCGGGCGACTCGCGCAGCAGCTCGCGCACGGACAGCCCGCGCCGGGCGGCCTGCACGCGCAGCTGGCGCAGCGCGACCACGCGGCTGGCGGAGTCGAGGACGATCGCGACCACGAGGACCCCGACGCCGACCCAGAAGGCCTCGAGCTCGGGCGGGTGCACGAGCGCGCGGATGCCGTCCCAGATGGAAACCGCGCCGCCGACGAGGAACATGCCGATGGCCGCCAGCAGGGCCCAGTAGTAGCGCTCGGGGCCGTAACCGAAGGGGTGCGTCGCGTCGGCCGGCTGGCGGCTGCGGCGGATCGCGATGTAGAGCAGGACCTCGTTGCCGGCGTCGGCGACGGTGTGCAGCGTCTCGGCCAGCAGCGCCGGCGAGCCCGTGAGCGCCGCCGCCGTGCCCTTCGCGGTCGCGATCGCCGTGTTGGCGGCCAGCGCCGCGAAGACGCTGCCAAGGCTCTCGTCGGAGGATCGCGCTGAGGCCATGCCCGCGGGTATCCATACCGGTCCGCCTCACCGGTAGGGTGGCTCGATGGACTCCGATCGCGCCCGTCAGCTGCTCGCCGCCGAGCGCGAGAGGATCGAGCGGGAGATCGCCGAGCTCGAGTCCGAGGCGGCCGGCGAGAGCGACGAGTCCGAGGATCGCGGCTCGGAGGACCTCTACCAGCGGGAGTTCGACGCGGGCCGCTCCACCGACCTCCAGAACCAGCTCGCCGCAGTCGAGCGGGCCGAGGCGCGGCTGGCCGAAGGCACGTACGGGCTGTCGGTCGAGAGCGGCGAGCCGATCCCGGACGCGCGGCTCGAGGCGCTGCCGACGGCGGAGCGCACGGTCGCCGAAGAGGAGCGGCTGGGAGGCTGATGAGCCGCCGATGAGGCTGCTCCTTCTCGGCGGCCCGGGCGGCGGCAAGGGAACCCAGGGCGCGCGGCTCGCCGAGCGCCTCGCCGTCGAGCACGTGGCCGCCGGCGACGCCCTGCGCGCCGAGGTGCAGCACGCCAGCGAGATCGGCACCCGGGTCGCGGGCTACCTCGACGCCGGGGAGCTCGTGCCCGACGACGTCGTGGTCGATCTGATGACGCCCATCGTGGCCGCGGCGGCCGCCGCCGGCGGCTACATCCTCGACGGCTTCCCGCGCAATCTCGCGCAGGCCCGCGTGGCCGACGAGGCCTGGGAGCAGCGCGGCATCGGGCTCGAGGCGGTCGTCTACCTCGAGGTGCCCGAGCCCGAGCTGCGCCGCCGGCTGCTCGCGCGCGCCGAGATCGAGGGGCGCAGCGACGACACGCCGGAGGTGATCGCCAACCGCCTCGCGCTCTTCGCGCAAACGACCTACCCGCTGGTCGAGCACTACCGTGAGCGCGGGCTGCTCATCGCGATCGCCGCCGACCGGACGCCCGACGCCGTGACCGACGACGTGCTGAGCCGCCTCTCCGATCGGGGACGAACCAGGGAGCAACGATGAGGACACGCAGGCTCGGATCGCTCGAGGTCTCCGCCCTCGGGCTGGGATGCATGGGGATGTCGGCCTTCTACGGGTCGACCGACGAGGGCGAGGCGATCGCGACCATCCAGCGCGCGCGGGAGCTCGGGATCGACTTCCTCGACACGGCGCAGCTCTACGGCCCGATGACCAACGAGGAGCTCATCGGCCGGGCCATCGAGGGCCATCGCGACGACTACGTGCTCGCGACCAAGTTCGCGCGGCGCCTCGAGCCGACGACGAAGCCCGGCGAGCTCTCCACCCTCGGCCCCCTCGACGGCTCGGCCGAGCACGTGCGCCGCTCCATCGACGGCTCGTTGCAGCGGCTCGGGACCGATCACGTCGATCTCTACTACCAGCACCGCGTCGACCCGAACGTCCCGATCGAGGAGACCGTCGGGGCGATGGCCGAGCTCGTGCAGGCCGGCAAGGTCCGCCACCTCGGGCTCAGCGAGGCGGCGCCCGCGACTATCCGGCGCGCCCACGCGGTCCACCCCATCGCCGCGGTGCAGACGGAGTACTCGCTGTGGACGCGCGACCCCGAGCACAACGGCGTGCTCGCGACGTGCCGCGCGCTGGGGATCGGCTTCGTGCCCTACGCCCCGCTGGGGCGCGGCTTCCTGTCGGGCCGCTTCACGTCGCCCGACGAGCTCGACGAGAAGGACTTCCGCCGGCAGGGGCCGCGCTTCACCGGCGAGAACCTCGACGCCAACCTGAAGCTCGCGGCCAAGGTGGCCGAGATCGCCGCGGAGAAGGACATCACCCCCGCGCAGCTGGCCCTTGCCTGGGTCCTCGCGCAGGGCGACGACATCGTCCCCATCCCCGGAACCAAGCGCCGTCGCTACCTCGAGGAGAACGCGGCGGCGAACGACGTCGCGCTCAGCGCCGAGGACCTCGCGCGCATCGAGGCCGAGCTCCCGCCCGTCGCGGGCGAGCGCTACGACGAGGCGGGCATGGCCTCGGTGGACCTGTAGCGTCCGCGCATGGACTTGGAGTTGGCCGGCAAGGTCGCGGTCGTCACGGGGGCGAGCAAGGGGATCGGCCTTGCCGTGACCCGCGAGCTCGCCGCGGAGGGCGCGCTCGTGGTCGCCGGGGCGCGCACCGTGGCGCCCCTCGAGGGCCTCGAGGGCGTGGAGCCCTTCGCGGTCGACCTGGTCGACCCCGAAGGCCCGGCCGGGCTCATCGGCCACGCCGTGCAGCAACACGGCCGGCTCGACGTCCTGGTCAACAACGTCGGCGGCGTGCAGCTGCGCCTCGACGGCTTTCAGACCGTCACCGAAGCCGACTTCCAGGCTTCGCTCGAGCTCAACTTCTTCTCTGCGCTGCGCGCCATGCGCGCGGCCGTGGCGGCGATGACGCCCGGCGGCGGCGGCACGATCGTCAACGTCACCTCGGTCAACGCGTTCTTCCAGCCCGACGGCGCGGTCATCGACTACGGGGCGGCGAAGGCCGCCCTGCTCAACGTGGCCAAGGCGCTGTCGCAGGAGCTGGCGCCCCACGGCATCCGCATCGCCAGCGTCTCGCCGGGCCAGGTGGAGACCGACCTGTGGCTGGGCGACGATGGCGTGGCGGCGACCATCGGGCGCGCGACCGGCGTCGCCGCCGACAGCGTGCGCGAGCAGGCGATCGCCGGCATCCCGACCGGCCGCTTCACGACGCCGCGCGAGGTCGCGACGCTGGTGACCGTCCTCGCCTCGCCGCGCACGGCCAACGTCAACGGATCGAACTTCGTCATCGACGGCGGGCTGGTCAAGACGACGTGACGGGGAGCCGCGCGATCTCGTAGTGGAGGGTCAAGAAGCGCACGCCGGCCAGCGAGAAGCTGTGCTCGGTGCGCAGCTCGCCGTCGCGGACGAAGACGTGGATGCGCTCCTCGAAGGCGAGCAGCTTGATCACGGTGAGCGCGTCGCGCTCGCTGTCGACCGAGCTCAGGTAGTGCCCCGGGAACGGCAGGTCGCTGCGCGAGGTCAGCACGAGGTCGCTCGCGCCCTCGTTCTGCGGCTCCAGCGTGGCGGTGAAGTTCGAGCCCGGGATCGGGAAGCCGACGCTCACGTAGCCTCGCTCGTCGTGACGGAAGCTCGTGTAGATGCCGACGTAGATCGGCTTGCCGGAGTCCGCGAAGGTGCGGATCCACCCGCGGATGTCGATGATGTCGTCGCCGTCGAGGTCGATGGTGTCGATCGTGCTCAGCATCCCGCGCTGGGCCTCCTCGATGTTCGACGGGATCGCCGCCTGGCCGAGCGGCTCGGCCACGACGCGCTTGAACACCTCGTAGGCGGGCTTCATCCAGCGCCGCCACTCGGGGACGATCGAGAGCTTGAAGCGGCTGGTGTGCTCGTAGAACTCGCGGATGAGCGGGTCCACGAGGCCCGGATCGAAGTGCGGGCCGCGCAGGGCGTCGAGCGACGCCAGGATCCCCACGTCGGGCGGGTTGCGGCGGAAGGTGCCGCCGCGCACCTCGGCGAGCTGCTCGACGTAGTCGGCGCCGACATAGCGCGAGCGCGCCTCGAAGGGCACCACGTAGGCCAGATCGGCGGCCGGCACCTCCTCGGCCATGATCCGGACCAGCGGGCGGTTGCGGTAGAGGATCGCCGCGACGACGCGATACGCCACCGTGGTCGCCGCCGCGACCAGCGCCGGTTCGAGGCTGTCGTCGAGCGCCCGCAGGGCCAGGCCCGCGACGACGCCCACCACGACGCCCAAGGCGAGCTTCAGCGGGCGCACGCCCAGCAGGCCGAGCAGCGCGCCGCTGAGGATCGCCGTGAGCAGGACGTGGCTCGTGCCGTAGACGAGGCCCAGCAGCCAGCCGAGCACGGCCATGAGCAGGGCGCTGGCGACGATGCGCCCGATCAGCGGCTTGGGCTCGGCGGCACGTTGGGTCACGGCCATGACCGCCTCGGCGGGCGCCAGGAGGACCGCCCCGATGAGCGCCCCCGCGACGGCGCCCAGGCCGTCGATGGCGTCGCCGAGGACCGCGCCGCCCGCCGCGCCCAGCACGGCGCCCCAGATGAGGCCGTCGCGCGTCTGGCCGGAGCGGCTTCGCCTGCGTCGGTCCGGCCTCGAAGCCACCGGCGCACGCTCGCAGCGCGCGCGGATCCGCGCAAGCGACCGCTCCGGCGGCGCGCGCCGATTGGCGGCCACGAACACCGGGCATCCAGAGGGCATGGCCCGCACCACCAACCAGGCCGCCCCCGCCGCGGCGGCCGGGGCCCTGGCCGCGGACGGCGGCGCCGCCGGGGTGGTCGAGCGCGCCCGTGAACGCAGCACGCGCCGCGGCGAGGTCGAGCGCGCCCGCGCCTTTCGCCTGCGCCGCGGCGAGGAGACCGCCGACGGCGTGCGCCGCGTGGCCCGCGGTCAGCTGGATCGCGCCGGCGAGGAGCTCGACGCCGGCACCGGCCCGCGCGGGGACCTCGACCACGCCGTCCACGACACGCGCAAGGCGTTCAAGCGCCTGCGCGCGCTGGTCCGCCTGAGCCGCGACGCGCTGGGCGACGAGGCCTACCGGCGCGAGAACGCCATCTTCCGCGACGCCGGGCGAAGGCTGTCGAGCACGCGCGACGCCGCGGTCCTCGTCCAGACGCTCGACGGCCTCGCCGAGCGCTATCGCGACGAGCTCGACGACGGCGCCTTCGCGGGCCTGCGCGACGCGCTCGCCTCCGAGGCCGAGGCGGCCAGCCGGGCGTTGGCCGACGACCGCGCCACCGTCGACGCGGTCCAGGGCACGCTCGAGGCCGCGCGGCGGCGGGTGGGCGGATGGCCGCTGCCCGACGACGGCGACCGCGCGATGCTCGCGCCCGGCTTGGAGCGCATCTACCGCCGCGGCCGGCGCGCGCTCAAGGCGGCGCGGCAGGACCCCGACACCGAGACCCTCCATGAGCTGCGCAAGCGCGCCAAGGACCTCTGGCACGCCGCACAGGTCCTGCGCCCGGCGGCGCCCAAGGCGATGAAGGAGCTCGGCCGCCGCGCCCACGCGCTGTCCGACGTGATCGGCGACGACCACGACCTCGCCGTGCTGCGCGCCGCCGCGCGCGAGCGCCACGCCACGCTGGCCCCGGGCGAGCTCGCGCTGCTCGAGGGGCTCATCACGCGCCGCCGCGCGCGCCTGCAGCACAGGGCGCTGGCGCACGGGCGACGGGTCTACCGGCGCAGGCCCGCCCGGCTGGCGAAGCTCGCCCGCTAGCGACCCAGGGTCGGATCCCGACACGGGGCCCGGGTCCGCGTTTGCGATGCGGACCGGTTCGGCTAGGCCCTCGAGGCCACTGTCGAACTGGGGAGGCGATCCGAGGATGCTGCACGCCGAAGCCGCTCCCGGCGTCCACCGCGTCGAGGACGACAACACGAACTGGTACCTCGTCGAGGGCGACGACGGCCTGACCATCGTCGACGCGGGCGTGCCGCGCTCGTGGGCCTCGCTGCACGAGGCGCTGCGCCGCCTCGGCCGGCGCTCCGCCGACATCAGGGCCGTCGTCCTCACCCACGCGCACTTCGATCACGTCGGCTTCGCGGAGCGCGCGCGGCGCGAGCTCGGCGTCCCGGTCTTCGTGCACGAGAACGACGTGCCGCTGACGAGGCATCCCTGGCGCTACGACCACGAGCGGCCCCGCGCCGGGTATCTCGCCACCCAGTTCAGGGCGCTGCCCATCGTGGCGCGCTTCCTGCGCGATCGCGCCTTCTGGCCGAGGCCGATTCGCGCGGTGACGCGCTACGGGGACGCTGCGGGCGCCCTGCCGGTGCCGGGAGCGCCGCGCGTCGTCCCCACTCCCGGCCACACTCTCGGACATTGCTGCCTGCACCTCCCGGACCGCGACGCGGTCATCGCCGGGGACGCCATCGTGATGCTCGATCCCTACACCGCCCGCGAGGGCCCGCGGCTGGTGGCCCGCGCGGCCACGGCCGACAGCGAGCGCAATCGGGCCACCCTCGACGCCCTGGCCGCCACCGAGGCCCGCCTCGTGCTGACCGGTCACGGACCGGTGTGGCAGCACGGCGCGCGTGCCGCCGTCGATGCGGCCCGCGCCGCCCCGGTGGCCTAGGCGCCGAGGCGGCTATCCTCGCCGGCCGTGGCGGTGCAGTTGCGCGACGTGGCCCCGGGCCTGTGGCTGTGGCGCCAGCCGCATCCCGCCTGGCGCGAGGGCAACGACTGGGAGCCCGAGGTGGCGTCGTTCGCCGTCGAGTCGCGCGGGGTCCGCCTCCTGCTCGATCCGCTCGCGCCGCACCCGGGCGAGCGCGAGGCCTGGGCGCGGATCGAGGCGCTGGCGCCGACGGTCGTCGTGGTCATGAAGCCCGACCACGTGCGCGACGTGGACCTCTTCGTGCGCTGGTACGGCGCCCGCGCCTACGGGCCGCAACTGTTCTGGCGCGACGACGTCCCGCGCACCGCGCTCGAGCCCGTGCGCCCGGGCGACGAGCTGCCGGGCGGCCTGCGCGCGCACTTCGACGGCCGCGGGGCCACCGAGACCCCGCTCTACCTGCCCGAGCAGCGCGCGCTGGTCTTCGCCGATGCCATGTGCGGGCTGGGCGGCGCGCTGCGCGTGTGGGCCACGCCCTGGCACGAGCAGCGCACGCTCCCCGCGCTGCGCGCCCTGCTCGAGCTTCCCTTCGAGCACGTCCTGGTCTCCCACGGCAAGCCGGTGCACGGCCGCGACGACTTCCTGGCCGCGCTGGAGCGCGAGCCGTGGGGGGACTACGACGGCGCTTAGGACGGCCCCGACCCCGGGAAGGCCTTCGGCACCATGGGAGAACGCACGATCGAAGACCAGCTGACCAAGTACCTCGCCGACGTGCACTCGATCGAGGTGCAGGCGCTGGCGCAGATGAAGGCCGCCCCGAAGCTCGCCGGGGAGGGCCGGCTGGCCGCGGCCTTCAGCGCGCATCTCGACGAGACCGCCGAGCACGAGCTGCGCGTGCGCGAGCTCCTCGAGCGCCGCGGGGCGGAGACGTCGACGCTGAAGGACATCGCGGGCCGCGTCGGAGGCTGGGCCATGGTGGCCTTTGCGCGGCTCAACCCCGACACGCCGGGCAAGCTCGCCGCGCACGCCTTCGCCTACGAGCACATGGAGCTCGCCGCGTACGAGCTGCTGCGGCGCATCGCCCAGCGCGCCGGCGACGAGCCGGTCATCGGGCTGGCCGACGCCGTCGGCCGGCAGGAGGACGCGATGGCGCAGCGCCTGGCCGAATGCTTCGACGAGGCCGTGGATGCATCGCTGGCGCAGAAGGGCGCCCCGGCAGGCGAGCAGCTCGCCTCCTACCTGACCGACGCCCGCGCCATCGAGGCGCAGGCCGGGCAGCTGCTCGACGCCGGCACCCGCCTCGCCGGCGTGCCCGCGCTGGCCGATGCCTTCCGCGAACACCTCGCCGAGACGCGCGATCACCAGGTGGCGCTGGAGCAGCGCCTGCACGCACGCGACGCCCGCCCCTCGCGCTTTCAGAACACCGCCCTGCGGCTGGGCGCGGTCAACCTCGGCGTCTTCTTCGCGGCCCAGCCCGACACGCCGGTCAAGCTCGCCGGCTTCGCGTACGCCTTCGAGCACCTGGAGATCGCGGCCTACGAGCTGCTGCGCCGCGTCGCCGACCGGGCGGGCGACCCCGAGACCGCAAGCGTGGCCGAGCGCATCCTGGTCGACGAGCGCCGCGCCGCCGAGCGCGTCGCCGGCACGTGGGACGCGGCCGTCGACGTGGTGCTGGGAGACCTCGTCGCGGGCGGCACGCGTTAGCGGCCACCGGCCGCGTCACGGGTCGCGGAGCGTCCGGGCGGGCGCCCAGGCGACCACGTCCTGACGCCGGGCGTAGTGCAGGAGCGGCTCGCCCGCCGGCAACGGGACGCCGGCGGCCGCGGTCATCGTGTTGTCGGCGAACTCGGCGCGGGCGATCTGCAGATCCCATGGCGGGTGGTGGATGTCGGCGCGCCGGAGGCGATCGCCGTGCGCGGTGTACAGGCAATAGCGCTCGATGAGGAAGTGCTCGAGCGTCCCGGGTCGCGCCTGGAAGGCCGTGCCAGCCGGCCGGTAGCGGACCTGGAGCGACGCCGCCGCGCCGATGCGCGCGGAGCGATAGCGGATCTCCTCGCCCGCCCGCTCGATGGCCATCCGTGCCCAGAAGTAGGGCAGGCGGTAGGTCGCCCGGGCGCCGGCGACGGCGAGGACGCTCGCGGCGTCGAGGCTGAAGAAGTACACGCCGGGCTTGCCGTCGACCGTCGTGTAGGTGCGCACGTTGGCTTCGGCGAAGTGCGCGAGCAGCGGCACGGGCGGGCTGCCCCGCAGTCGCAGCCCGGTGACCTCGAAGGGGACCACCGCGATCCATGCCTCGCCGTCCCAGGTGTCGATGGGCAGGGCCGCCGGTACCAGCCCGCGCAGGGCCTGCGCGGGGACCGGCCAGTGCGCGAAGAGCAGATCGCGCCACGTCTGCCCCTGCACCCAGCGCCGGGCGGGCACGGGCCACGGCCGGTGCGCGTGCTCAGCCAGCCCGCGCGACTGAGCGGCGGCCTGCCCGCGAGGGGCGAGCCGGACGACGGACCGCTCCGCCGCGTCGGCGTAAGTCCCGAGGCCCCAGATGACGCGGATTATCGGGCTCCCGTCGTGTTTGTCGTCCCGGCCGGGGCGGAAAGGACTGCCCGATCGTGCGCCTCGTCACCTGGAACGTCGCCGGCCGTGTGTCCCGCCAGCCCGAGCAGGCGCAGGCCATCGCCGCCGTGGGGGCGGACGTCGTGGCCCTCCAGGAGGTGACCGCTCGCACG
Source organism: Paraconexibacteraceae bacterium (assembly GCA_963757775.1). Lineage (GTDB taxonomy): Bacteria > Actinomycetota > Thermoleophilia > Solirubrobacterales > Solirubrobacteraceae > JAOPZW01. The sequence goes on from CAVWSH010000002.1 coordinate 145,160, forward strand.
CTGCCGCTCTGGCGGGCGGCGCTGACGCAGAGCGGCTTCGCCGCGTGCGAGACGGCCCTCGAGGGGCTGCCCGAGACGCGCCGAGGGCGGCTGCTCGGCGTCCTCACCGCTGCGCGCGACCCGCTCGTGCGCCTGCCCGCGCCGGCCGACGTGCCGTGGCCCGAGCGCGTCCTGTGCTGCACGGGCGCCGGCGTCGAGATCGTCAACCTGCACTCCCCGATCGCCCCCGCGCCCGACCTCGCCAAGGTGCGCACGCACGAGGCGCTCGCGGCCTACCTCGCGAGGCCCAGCGACCGTCCCCGGATCCTGTGCGGCGACCTCAACACCCCGCGTCGCGAGCTCCCCGACGGCGACGTGCTCACCTTCGCGCACGACAGCGCCGGCCGGCTGCGTCCCGAGCGAGGCGAGCGCTGGGACCGCGCCGAGCGAGCCCTCGTGCAGGGGCTGCGCGGCCGCGGATGGGTCGACGCGTTCCGCGCCGTGCACGGCTACGGCGAGCGCGAGGCGAGCTGGACCTTCGCGCGCGATCGCGGAGGCTGGCGCCTCGATCACGTCCTGGTCCAGGGGCTGCGGCCCTCGGCCGGCGCTTATGCCCACGACTGGCGCCGCGCGGGGCTCAGCGACCACTCGGCGCTCGTGGTCGACCTCGTCCGCTGAGCAACTCCGCGCGCAAAGCAGGCGCGTTCGAGCCGGGCGCAGTGGGCACACCTACGCGAACCACCCGACTGAGAGGAAAGCCACCATGGCCGAGCCGGTCCCTGCAGGCAGCGACGTCTCCTCCGGCACCTACAGCTGCACCCAGTGCGGCTATGAGCTCGACGTGAGCTCGACCAAGCACCTTCCGCCCTGCCCCTCGTGCGGCAACGCGGAGTGGAGCACGCAGAGCGGCGGCGACTCGGTCGACGACCCGTATCCCGACCGCTAGCCCACCGCGGCGCCGCGAAGTTGGCGCCCGATGAGCCGCTTGGAACGCCGGGAACGGGTAGCGCTCGCGCAATGACGTACGAGGAGAGGCAAGGTATGGCCAGCACCGACGAGCAGCCCCGCGAGGCGCCAGGGCGCCGTGGCGACGACCGCGCCGCGCCCGACAGCCCGACCGATCTGGAGGCCCGCTCGTGGCGCGGCGTCCTGTCGCGCACCATCCGGGAGTTCAAGGAGGACAACCTCACCGTGTGGGCGGCCGCGCTGACCTACTACGGCATCCTCGCGATCTTCCCGGCCATCATCGCGCTGGTCTCGATCCTCGGCCTGATCGGGCCGTCGGCCACGCAGCCACTGCTCGACAACGTCTCGCAGGTCGCGCCCGGCCCCGCCAAGGACATCCTCACCAGCACCATCCAGAACCTGCAGAACAACCGCGGCTCGGCCGGGATCATGTTCTTCGTGGGCATCGCCCTGGCGCTGTGGTCCGCCTCGGGCTACGTGGCGGCGTTCATGCAGGCGTCCAACGCGATCTACGACATCCCAGAGGGACGCCCGATCTGGAAGACCATCCCGGTCCGCCTGGGCGTGACGGTGGTCCTCGTGATCCTGCTGGCGGTGACCGCGTTGGCCGTCGTGCTCACGGGCTCGCTGGCCAAGCAGGCCGGCGACGTCGTCGGTGTGGGCAGCATGGCGGTGAGCGTGTGGGACATCGCCAAGTGGCCCGTGCTGCTCATCATCGTCAGCGGGATGTTCGCGATCCTCTACTACTTCTCGCCGAACGTGAAGCAGCCCGGCTTCCGCTGGGTGAGCCCGGGTGGCCTCCTGGCCGTCGTCATCTGGATCGCCGCCTCGCTCGTCTTCGCCTTCTACGTGGCCAACTTCAGCTCCTACAACAAGACCTACGGCGCCCTCGCCGGCCCGGTCATCTTCCTGGTCTGGCTGTGGATCTCGAACATCGCCGTGCTCTTGGGGGCCGAGCTCGACGCCGAGCTCGAGCGCGGCCGGCGGATCGAGGCAGGGCACCCCGCAGACATCGAGCCGTTCGTCGAGCCGCGCGACACGCGCAAGTTCACCGACGAGCAGAGGCGAGAGGTGAGTCAGTCATGAAGCTCAAGCGCAACGACAACAAGAAGAAGAAGGCCAGGAAGGCCGCTCCGTACGTGCGACGCACGCTCGAGGACGAGCGCGTGCACAAGCACCTCTCCGACGCGGCCGCCGGGCTCAGCAAGGCCTACCGCCGGGCCGCGCGCCAGCCCGGAGCCAAGGCCGTCGAGGACAAGAAGCTCTACGACCACGTGCGCGGCGCCCTGGCTTCGCTGCGCGCCGCGCTGGGCATCGTGGGCGAGCCGGAGCCCGAGCCGCCCAAGCGTCGCAAGCGCAAGGCCATGACCGTGGCCGTCCTGCTCGGCGGTGCGGGCTTCGCCGTCAAGAAGGTCCTCGCCCGCCGCGGCGGCGATGGCCCGCGCGACCACTCCGGCGAGCGCGCCAGCGAGCCGGTCGAGCCGGCGGCGCACACCCCGCAGGCCGCCTGAGCGTCGGCCGCTCAGACCTCCTCGTGCATGCCGATGGCCTGCTCGAGGGCGTCGTGGGCCTCCCGGGTCTCGCCCTGGCGCTGCTCGAGGAGAGCCGCGGCGATCGCGTCGAGCTTGCGCTGCACGGCATGCTCGGCGCGAAGCTCGGAGTTCTTCAGCAGGGCGAGCAGGAGCAGGGTGATCGCCGCCATGGCGTCGCCCGAGAGGTGCTGCCATTCGGTGGACAGCCCAGCGACGTGCGTGCCCAGCCAGAGGGCCACGACGACGACGCAGAAGGCGAAGAAGCTCGGCGAGCTCGTGAAGTTCGAGGCCGTCTGGGCCACGTCGTCGAAGAACCCGCGGCCGGGGGTGCCACGCTCGGTCGGATGACGCGCTTTCACGGTGCCGTCCTGCCCCGCGAGGGCCCCGGCCCATCCTCGATTGCGATCACGCGGCCTGATCGAGGACCACGGGAAGCTCGCGCAGGCGGGCGAGCGACCGCTCCAGGATGCGCGAGACCTGCATCTGGCTGACGCCCAGGCGCTCGCCGATGTCGGCCTGCGTCAGGTCGCCCTCGAAGTACAGGCAGACCGCCGCGCGGTCGCGGGGCGGCACGTGGCGCAGCAGCCCCGCCAGCAGCGCGCGCTGCTCGGCGCGCTCGTAGCCGCTCTCCTCCACGCCATGGGCCTTGTCCAGGCCGGGGGCGCGAGCGTCTTCGTCGGTGTCGAGCTCGAGCGAGGTGGGGCGCCGCGCGCGGATGGCGTCGCGCGCCTGGCGCACCGCGTCCTCGTCGACGCCGAGGGCGGCGGAGATCTGCGGCACCGTCGCCGGCCGGCCTGTGCGGCTCGTGACGTCGGCCGCCGTGCGCTGGACGCGCACCGCCAGCTCGGCAAGGTCGCGCGGCACGTGCACGACCCATGTGTGGTCGCGGTAATAGCGCTTGATCTCTCCGACGATGGTCGGGACCGCGTAGCTGGAGAAGGCCACCTCGCGCTCGGTGTCGTAGCGATCGACCGCCTTGACCAGACCCATGCAGGCCACCTGGTAGACGTCATCGAACGGCTCGGGCGGGCGGGCGTAGCGCGCGGCGAGCTGGCGGGCGAGGGGAAGGAAGCGCGCCACGACGTCGTCGCGACGGGCCGGCGTGCCGGTGCCGTCGCGATAGCGCTCGAAGAGCCGATGGTCGCGAGCGACGCGGTCGCCGCCGGGCGCAACGAGCTCCGATGCGGCCTTGTGGGGAGGGGCGGTCACAGAAATCGCGTACCAGCGACCGTCGGTGCGCAAAACGCCGAGTCGGCCATTGCGGCCCACACGGTTGGTTTGCAACGCCACGGCGCCGGCGCCGGCGCCGGCGCCGGCGCCTCGCCTCGGCGGCGTTCGCGGACCGGCCAGGAGCGCTCAGGCGAGGGTCAGCGCGAAGACCGAGGCGATCGCTGCGGCGCCCACCGCGGTCCACGCCACGTAGTCGCCGATGCGCCCGGAGTGCAGCGCGCGCAGCGGGCCCTCGGGCGTGGTGCGCAGCAGCGCGAAGCCGATCGCCAGCCCGCCCGAGGCCAGGCCGTAGAGCCACGCGGCGCCGGTCAGCGGCTCCCCCGGCGGGGCCGGCGCGTGCGGGGTCGCGCCGTGCAGCACGCTCGCGGCGTAGCCGGCGTGGTCGGTGAAGCGGGCGGCGGCGTGCGTGGCGGCATCGACGAGCCCGGGCACGAGCCCCCAGGTGAGGCCCAGGACGAGCAGCGTCGTCCCCGTGGCGACCGTGGCCCATGGCGCGCGACCGGGCTCGAGCTCGGTCTCCTCGCCGCCCGCCTCCCGGCACGCCGGATGGGGCGGCGGTTGCGGCCCGCGGCCGAGGAAGACGGTGCGCACGACGCGCAGGACGCCGCCGCCGACCAGCGCGCTGGCCACGGCCAGGATCGGCGCGATCCAGCCGAGACCCTGCTTGGTGGCGGCATCCTCGATCATCGCGCGGCCCAGGAAGGGCCCGAAGGGCGGCAGCGCGGCGAGGGCCAGCCCGGCGACGGCGAACACGGCTCCGAGGGCCTTGAGCTCGCGGCCGCGCCCGAAGAGCGCGGCCTCGTCGACCGAGCCGCGTCGCAGCTCGAGGCCGCCCACGGCGACGAAGAGCGAGGCCTTGACCAGCCCGTCGCCGACGACGAAGACCGCGACGCCGGCGAGCCCGGCGTGACTGAGCAGCGCGATCCCGCACAGCAGGAGGCCCATGTGGGCGACGGTGGCGAAGGCGGCCAGCCGCTTGAGATGGCGCTGGGCCGCGCACATCACGGCGCCGAGCAGGGCCGTCATCAATCCGAGGACGATCAGCGTGTCGCGCAGGGCCTCGGCGTGCGGCCCGAGCGGTCCGGCGAACGCGGCCCAGTACACGCGCGCGACGCCGTACAGGCCCAGCTCGCTCATCGCCCCGGCGAAGAGCAGGCAGATCGACGTCGGCGCAACGGCGTAGGCGTCGGCCATCCAGAAGTGGAAGGGGACGATCGCGGCCTTGACGAAGAAGCCGCACGTCACCAGGGCGAAGGCGACGGCCACGAGCGCATCGGGCGAGCGGCCCTCCAGGGCGGCGCCGATCTGCGCGAGGTTCAGGGCGCCCGTGCGCCCGTAGACCAGGGCGATGCCGAGCAGGAGCATCAGCGAGCCGACCGAGTTGGTGACCGCGAAGCTCAGCGAGCCCTCCACGGGCGAGCGCGCCTCGACGCGGAAGCCCGCCAGGGCGTACGCGCTCACGCTCATGAGCTCGAAGAAGACGAAGGCCGTGAAGAGGTCGCCCGACAGGCAGAAGCCGACCATCCCGGCCAGGAAGGTGAGCACCAGCGCGTGGAACAGATGCCCCGCCGTGTCGACCTGATGCCAGGCCACGAGCAGGCCCGCGACGGTCAGCAGCGCCGCGAAGCCGGCGAGGCCCGCGGCCAGCGGGTCGGCGTACAGGTCGATCCCCAGGGCGACCCCGCTGCGCGGGCGCCAGCCCCCCAACCACGCGACGACCGCGTGCTCCGAGGTGCGCGCCACCAGCGCCGCGCACAGCCCCGCGCTCGCGGCGGCGGCCGTCAGCGCGACGACATCCGCCACCCTGCGGGCGCGCAGCGACGTGGTGGCGGCCAGCAGCGCCGCGGCCAGCAGCGGGACGACCACGGCGAGGCTGGTGAGCGCCATCAGCCGCGCAGCGCGTTGAGCTCGTCGGGGTCGACGGATCCGAAGCGCTTATGGGCCTGCACGGCCAGCGCGAGCAGCAGCGCGGTCACGGTGGCGCCGACGACGACATCGGTGAGCGTCAGCGCCTGCACGACCGGATCGACCACCGGCGTGGAGCTCGGGATGTCGCCGAAGATCGGCGCCTGGCCGCCCGTGCGGTACCCGATGCCCAGCAGCAGGACGTAGGTCGAGGCCTGCGCGACGGACAGGCACATCACCAGGTGCACGAGATGGCGGCTCGTGACGACGCCGTAGAGACCGACGACGAAGAGCCACACCGCCACCAGGTAGGCCAGCAGGCTCACTCGGGGTCCTCCAGCAGCGCCTGCTCGAGGAACTCGGCGAAGACGAGGGCCACCGCGCCGGCGACCTCGAGTCCGACGGCGACGTTGCCCGCCGGGATCGTCCCCGCGGAGAGCAGCATCCCCGACGTCCCCAGCGCCAGGAAGTTCTTCAGCAGCGTCCCCGCCGCGATCAGGCCCGCCAGCGCAAGGGCCAGGAAGCCGGCGGCGCCGAGCGCCTCGGTTCCCTCGAGCAGGGTGATGGATCCGACGCGGCGCAGCCATAGCCCCTGGCCGGCGGCATAGGCCAACAGCAGCGCGCCGGCGATGACGACGCCGCCCGAGAACCCCCCGCCCGGGGTGAGATGGCCATGGACGACGACGTAGGCCCCGAGGACCATGACGGGGCCGACCAGGGCCGCGCCCACGGCCCGTGCGGCGAAGCTCGGCACGGGGCGCTCCGGGGCCCCCTCCCCCTCCTCGTGCTCGCTGCGCAGCACGCGCAGCAGGGCCGCGCATCCGCACACGGCGGCGAAGAGGATCATCTCCTCGCCCAGCGTGTCGAAGCCGCGGTAGTCGAAGACCGTCGCGGCCACCAGCTGGCCGGTGTGGCGCTCGCCCGGGACGACCTTCGCGAGCACGTCGCCGTACGGGCCGGGGTAGTGGCCGAAGGGCTCCAGGCCGGTGACGGCGACGACGAGCACGGCACCGAGCACGCCCAGGGCCGCGAGGGCCACACCGCTGCGCACCCGCGGCGTCACTCGTCGTGCTCCCGGATCTTGGCCATCGCCAGGAGGACGAGGACCGGCACGACGATCGCGCCGATGGCGATCTGCGAGAGCGCCACGTCGGGCGCCTGCACGGCGAGGAAGAACACGGCCAGCCCCAGCCCGAAGATCCCCGTCACCGCCGCCTGGCGCAGCGGGTCGCGGGTGACGACGACCAGCGTCCCGAGCACGGCCACCACCACCAGGCACGTCGCCTGCAGGAAGGTCATCGGCGGCCCCGCTGCGCGCGCGTGTGGATGGCGCGCGCGGTGGCATGACTGAGCACCGGCTCCGTCGCCGCGAGGAAGGCGGCGACGAGCACGGCCTTGACGGCGATCAGCGAGGCGCCGTCGCGCACGAGGACGGCGGCCGCGACGAGCACCACTCCGAGGATGGAGACCGATGCGTAGTGCAGGCGCGCGAGCGCGCCCCGGCCGGTCAGGACCCCGAGGCACGAGAAGGCGAGCGCTCCGACGCCGGCGATGACCAGCGCCCCGCTCACGCCGCGCGCTCCAGCAGCACGGCGTAGGCCAGCGAGCCCGCGAAGGCGCTGACGGCGAGGACGACCGCGAGGTCGCCGAAGATCTGGCGGCCCAGGCCCTCGGCCATGAGCAGCAGGGCCACGGTGACGAGCACCGAGGCCAGCTCGAGCGCGACGAGGCCGTCCTCCGGCGAACCGAACGCCGCGACCGCCGCCAGCGGCGCGAGCAGCGCGACGAGCACGGCCGCGCTGACGAGCCACACGCTCATCCGTCGTCCCCCACGAGCTGGTGGCGGACCAGCACGCCGCGTTCGGCGTCGATCCCCACGACGATGACGTTCGGGGCCAGGGAGCCGCCTACCACCGCGAGCGCGCGCCGGGCCGCGGAGCGCGGGTCCTCGCCGGTGGCCTCGAAGGGCTCCTCGACGATCCGCCCGGCCGGCCGCGACGGCAGCGCCCGGGCGAGGGCCCAGAGGTCGCGCGGCCAGCGCCCGAGCGGGCGCAGGGCCTCGAGCACCCAGCGCGCCCGCGGACGCAGGACCACCTCGCGCTGGGCCCGGACGAGGACCGCCGCCGTCGCGCCCGCCGCGCCCACGGCCACGGCGGCCACCAGCTCGTCGAGGCGCCGCGAGTCCGCGAGCGCCAGCCACAGGAGGGTGAGGACGACCCACCAGCCCAGCCAGGCACGCCGCGCCCCGGCGCCGCCGCCCCCGCCGCGCGGTCCGTGATCCTCGGACATGGCGCCGGGGGTACCCGCTGGGGCCGCGCTCGATCCGGGTAGGACGCTCGTCGTGATGGCCAAGCAGGCCCCCGGCGACGCCACGCCCTTCCTGCCGCAGCGCAGGAACCTCAAGTCGCTGCGCGAGGCGGCGGCCGGCTGCCGGGGCTGTCATCTCTACGCGCCCGCGACGCAGACCGTGTTCTCCGACGGGCCCAAGCGCGCCCGGGTCATGATGGTCGGCGAGATGCCGGGCGACCGTGAGGATCGCGCGGGAAGGGTCTTCGTCGGACCCGCGGGCCGCGAGCTCGACAAGGCACTCGAGGCGGTCGGCATCGACCGGGCCGACGTCTACATCACCAACGTCGTCAAGCACTTCAAGTTCGAGGAGCGCGGCAAGCGCCGCATCCATCAGAAGCCGGGCAAGCGCGAGGTCGACGCCTGCATGCCCTGGCTGCGAGCTGAGCTTGACGTGGTCAAGCCGACCGCGCTGCTCCTGCTCGGCGCCACGGCGGCCAAGGCGCTGCTCGGCGACAGCTTCAAGCTCACCCAGTCGCGGGGCCGGCCGCTCGAATCGGACCTGGCCGAGCTCGTGGTGGCGACCATCCACCCGTCGGCCATCCTGCGCGCCCGCGACGACCCGTCCCGCCAGGCTCAACGCGAGTCGTTCACCGCCGACCTGCGCGCGGTCGCGCAGAGCCTGGCCGGGCGCTGAGGTCGGGCCGGCCCCGGCAGCGGACCTCAGGGCGTGGTGACGTCGATGAGGACGAGCTCCCGGCCGGCATGGAGCTCTTCGACGAGCTCGTCGGCCGTCTCGCCGTTGAACTCCCACCGGCGCAGGAGGTGGCGCACCTCGCGGTCGCCGGCGATCCGCGCATGCTCGGCGTGGTCGTCGAAGGTGACGATCGCGTCGGCATCGACGTCCCCGAAGGTGCCCTGGCGCATGAGGTCCGGATCGCCCGCGAAGCTCCCCGCTCCCCGCCAACGGCGCAGCGGCGGCCCGGCGAAGCGGCCCACCGCCGCGTCGGGCGGAACGGGCCTGGCGAATCCCCCGGCGATCTCCTGTCGGCGGTCGTGCAGCCGCGACCCGACCACCATGCGGATCGCGCGATCGGCGCGGCCGGCGGTCAGGAGCTCGTTGATGGCGTCGCGCGCCGCTCCGCGGTCGTCATAGGCCTTGCACAGGGTGGGCATGAGGGACCTCCTTGAAATATCGTGTTACGATATCGTACCACGATGTGCGCTCCCTCTCACCCGATCCGGGCTCCTGGCGCCCCCCGACCCCGGAACGCAAGAATGTGCCGCGATGACGCCCAGCCCGACCGACGAGGACTACCGCCGTCTCCTCGAGCTGCGCACGGATCTGCGGCGCTTCCTGCGCTGGAGCGAGCAGCACGCTCACGCCGCCGGCCTCACGCCCGCCCAGCATCAGCTCCTGCTCGCGATCCGAGGCCATGACGACCCGTCCGGACCAACGGTCGGGGACGTCGCCGACTACCTGCTGCTGCGCCATCACAGCGCCGTCGGGCTCGTCGACCGCGCCGTCGCGGCCGGGCTGCTCGAGCGCACCGAGGACGCCGAGAACCACAGCGTCGTCCGCCTCCGGCTCACCGCCCGCGGCGCCGAGAAGCTCGAAGGCCTCAGCGAGCAGCACCTCGAGGAGCTTCGCCACCTCGCCCCCACCATGCACGCCCTGTGGCTGGCGCTCGAGGACGAGCGCGCCGACGGCGCAGGGCCGGCCCCGCACCCGGCCTCGCCCCAATCGGGAGCACCCGCTGGAGCACCCCGGACCGGGACGCGATGAGCGCGCACCGCGGCTCACGACGTGCCGGCAGGCCAGCCGATGGGCAACGTCCCCCTGGCGCTGACCCACTTCTCGCACGCTGCAGGCCGCGCTGGCGCTGGAGCGGTCAGGATGCTGACGAGAGTCCCACGACGGGTCGGGCATGACCAGGCCGGATCAGGGGGTAGCGCGAGGGCATGAGCACTCCCAACGTGTCGGTCTTCATGCTCGAGCGCCTGAAGGCGTGGGGCGTCGGGCGCATCTACGGCTATCCGGGCGATGGCACCAACGGCCTGAACCTCGCCTTCCACGAGGTCGGCGAGGAGGTCGAGTTCGTGCAGGTGCGCCACGAGGAGCTCGCGTCGTTCGCCGCGTGCGCGCACGCGAAGCTCACCGGCGAGGTCGGCGTCTGCATGGCCACCTCGGGGCCCGGGGCGATCCATCTGCTCAACGGCCTCTATGACGCCAAGCTCGACAACGCGCCGGTCGTCGCCATCGTCGGTCAGCAGAAGCGCATGTCGCTGGGGGGCGACTTCCAGCAGGAGGTCGACCTGCGCTCGCTCTACAAGGACGTGGCGGCCGAGTACCTGGCCGAGGTCAACGACCCGCATCAGGCAACGCACGTGGTCGACCGGGCGGTGCGGATCGCCCTCTCGCACCGCACGGTGACCGCGATCATCGTCCCGTCCGACGTTCAGGAGATGCCCTACGAGGAGCCCCCGCGCGCGCACGGCGCCCTGTACGCGGGGCCGCCCGCCTATCACGCCCCCGTGATCCGACCCGGCGACGAGGACCTGCGGCGCGCCGCCGAGGTCCTCAACGCCGGCGGCAAGGTGGCGATGCTCGTCGGCCAGGGCGCCAAGGGCGCCACCGATGAGGTGATCGAGGTGGCCGACCTCCTCGGCGCCGGCATCGCCAAGGCGCTCAACGGCCGGGCCGCCGTGCCCGACGACCTGCCCTTCGTGACCGGCTCGATCGGGCTGCTGGGGACCAAGCCCTCCGACGACATGATGGAGGGCTGCGACACGCTGCTCATGGTCGGCACGTCGTTCCCCTACTCGGAGTGGCTGCCGGAGCCCGGCCAGGCGCGGGGCGTGCAGATCGACATCGACGCCCGCAAGCTCGGCATCCGCTACCCGGTCGAGGTCGCCATGGTCGGCGATGCGGCCGAGACCCTGCGCGCGCTCCTCCCCCAGCTGCGGCGCAAGGAGGATCGCTCGTGGCGCGAGGAGATCGAGGCGGGGGTGGAGCGCTGGTGGCGCCTGCTCGACGAGCGCGCCCACGTCGAGGCCGATCCGATCAACCCGCAGCTCGTCTTCCACGAGCTCTCCGAGCGCCTGCCCGACCGCGCCATCGTGCTCGCCGACTCGGGCTCGGCCACGAACTGGTTCGCGCGCCACCTGCGCCTGCGCCGCGGCATGGACACGGCGCTGAGTGGCACCCTGGCCACGATGTGCCCGGCGGTCCCCTACGCCCTGGCGGCCAAGCTGGCCTTCCCGCAGCGGCCCGTCATCGCCTGCCTGGGCGACGGCGCCATGCAGATGCTCGGCATCAACGGCCTCATTGACCTGGCGCGCTACCAGGACCGCTGGAGCGGCCCGCTCGTGGTGGTGGTCCTCAACAACGGCGACCTCAACCAGGTCACCTGGGAGCAGCGCGTGCTGGCCGGCGACGCGAAGATGGAGACGACGCAGAACCTGCCGCCGTTCGACTTCGCCGCCTACGCGCGCCAGCTCGGCCTCGAGGGCATCCGCGTCGAGTCGCCGGGCGAAGTGGGTCCGGCGTGGGACCGCGCCCTGGCGGCTTCGGGCCCCGCCCTGCTCGACGTGGTGACCGATCCCGAGGTGCCGCCGCTGCCCCCGCACATCCGCATGGAGCACGCGCAGGGCTTCGCCCGGGCGCTGATGCACGGCGACCCCGACAGCGCCCACCTCATCCGCCAGTCGCTGCGCGAGAAGCTCAAGGACCTGGTCACGCGCTGAGGGTATGGGCGTCATCGACGGCATCGAGGCCGGGGCGCGCGCTGGATGGAGGAGCCGCTGAGCTCCGACGACCTCGACGGCCTGCGCCGCGTGCGCGAGCGCGCACCCGCCGGAGTGGCGATCGCGGCTGGCGAGTACTGCTGGTCGGCCCTCGACGCACGGCGCCCGCTCGAGGCGGGGGCCGTCGACGTCCTGCAGCTCGACGTGAACCGTTGCGGCGGGCTCACCGGCGCCCTGGCGATCGACGCGCTCGCGGGGGCCCACGGCGCGCCGACGTCCCTGCGCTGCGCCCCGGCCGCCTCGGTGCACGCGGGCGTCGCGATGCAGAGCGTGGTGCACCTCGAGCACTTCCACGACCACGTCCGCGTCGAGGACGCGGTCTTCGCCGACCCGCCGCGACCGCGCGACGGGCTGCTGTCCCCACCCGATCGCCCCGGCCTGGGGCTGGAGCTTCGCTGACATGGCCACCACCGCCGACCGCACGACGCTGCAGAGCCTCCACCGCGCCCGCAGGCGGCGCGTGGACCCGAGCGCGCTGGAAGCCGACCTGCGCGAGCACGTGCGCGGAGAGGTCCGCTTCGACGAGGCCTATCGCGCCGTCTACTCCTGCGACTCCTCCAACTACCGCCAGGCCCCGCTGGGCGTCGTGTGCCCCCGCGATGCCGACGACGTCGTGGGCGCCCTGCGCGTCCTCTCGGCGCACGGCACCCCGATGACCTTCCGCGGCGCCGGGACGTCGCTCGCCGGGCAGAGCACCAACGCGACGGTCATCCTCGACACCTCGCGCCACATGCGATCGATCCTCGAGGTCGACGCCGAGGCCCGGCTGGCGCGGGTGCAGCCCGGCGTCACCCGCGATCAGCTGGCCAAGCCGCTCGAGGCCCGCCACCAGCTCTCCTTCCCGCCCGACACCTCGACGCACGCCTACGCCACGTTCGGCGGGATGATCGCCAACAACTCCTGTGGCGCGCATTCGGTGATGACCGGGCGGACCTCGGACAACCTGGCCGAGATGGACGTCGCACTGGCCGACGGCACGCGGCTGCGGGTCGGGCCGACGAGCGACGAGGAGCTCGAGGACATCTGCGCCGGAAGCGACCGGCGCGCCGAGATCTACCGCGGACTGCGCGCGCTGCGCGACCGCTACGGCGACCTCGTGCGCGAGCGCTATCCGAAGATCCCGCGGCGGGTGTCGGGCCTGAACCTCGACGAGCTGCTGCCCGAGAACGGCTTCCACGTGGCGCGAGCGCTGTCGGGCAGCGAGGGCACGTGCGCGGCGATCCTCGAGGCCACCGTGCACCTGCACCCCTGGCCCAGGGCCAAGGCGCTGCTCATCCTCGGCTACCCGTCGATCTTCGAGGCGGCCGACCACGTGCCCGACGTGATGGCGACGGGCCCGATGGCCTGCGAGGCGATCGACCAGGTGCTCGTGGACGACATGCAGCGCCAGGGCATGCATCCGCGCGAGATCCCGATGCTGCCCGACGGGCACGGCTGGCTCATCGTCGAGTACGGCGCCGAGACCGAGGAGGAGGCCGACGAGAAGGCGCGCGCCGCGGCAGGGCGGCTGCGCGCGCCCGCGCAGCACATGTACGACGACCCCGGCGACGAGGACCGCCTGTGGAAGGTCCGCGAGGCCGGCCTGGGCGCGACGGCCTATCTGCCGGGCGCCATGGACCACTACGAGGGCTGGGAGGACGCGGCCGTCGCCCCGGAGCGCCTCGGCGCCTACCTGCGCGACTTCCAGGCGCTGCTCGACCGCTACGGCTACAACACCTCCAAGTACGGGCACTTCGGCCAGGGCCTCGTGCACTGCCGCATCAACTTCCGCCTGCGCAGCCCGGGCGGCCTCGCCGACTACCGCGCGTTCATGGACGAGGTCACGTCACTCGTCGCCGAGCACGGCGGCGTGTTCTCGGGCGAGCACGGCGACGGCCAGTCCAAGGCCATGTTCCTCGACAAGCTCTACGGCCCCGAGCTGGTGCGGGCCTTCGGCGAGTTCAAGGCGATCTGGGACCCGGAGGGCCTGCTGAACCCCGGCAAGGTCGTCGAGCCGTATCGCATCGACGAGAACCTCAAGCTCGGCACCTCCTACAACCCACCGAGCCCGCCGGTCCACTTCGACTACCCCCTCGACGGAGGGTCCTTCGCCCATGCCGCCCTGCGCTGCGTGGGCGCGGGCAAGTGCCGCGACACCGCCGAGGGGACGATGTGCCCGAGCTTCATGGCCACCCTCGACGAGGAGCACACGACACGCGGCCGCGCCCGGGTGCTGTTCGAGATGCTGCGCGGCGAGACCATCACCGGCGGCTGGCGCTCGAAGGCCGTCCACGAGGCGCTCGACCTGTGCCTGGCCTGCAAGGGGTGCAAGGGCGACTGCCCGGTGAGCGTCGACATGGCCACCTACAAGGCCGAGTTCCTCTCCCATCACTACAAGCGCCGGCTGCGCCCGCGCGCCGCGTACTCCATGGGGCTGATCATGTTCCACGCGCGGCTGGCCGCCCGGGCGCCCCGACTGGCCAACGCGGTGGCGAGGCTCGGCCCGGTCAAGCGCGCCGCCGGCATCGCGCCGCAGCGCGAGATGCCCCGCTTCGCGCGCCAGACCTTCCGCGACGGGTGGTGGGCCCGCGGCGAGGTCAACCCCCAGGCCCCGCCCGTCGTCCTCTTCCCCGACACCTTCAACGACTTCCTGCATCCCGAGGTCCTGCGCGCCACGGCCGAGGTGCTCGAGTCGGCCGGCCGGCGCGTGGTGGTGCCCGAGGGCTTCGTGTGCTGCGGGCGCCCGCTCTACGACTACGGGATGCTCGACACGGCCAAGCGCTTCCTGGGCCGCGTGCTCGACGAGCTGCGCCCGTGGATCCGCGAGGGCGTGCACCTCGTCGGAGCCGAGCCGAGCTGCGTGGCCGTCTTCCGCGACGAGCTGCCGAACCTCCTGCCCCACGACGAGGACGCGCTGCGCCTGTCGCTGCAGGCCCTGACCCTGGGCGAGTACCTGCGCCAGGAGACCCCCGACTGGCGACCGCCCCACCGCGAGGGCACGGCGCTGCTGCACGTGCACTGCCACCAGGCCGCGGTCATGGGCTTCGACGCCGACCTCGAGCTGCTGCAGGCCATGGGCCTCGAGGCCCAGAAGCTCGACTCGGGCTGCTGCGGCCTGGCGGGCTCCTTCGGCTTCGAGGCCGCCAAGTACGACCTCTCCAAGGCGATCTACGAGAATCGCCTGGCCGGCATGGTCCGCGACGCGCCACCCGACGCGCTGCTGATCGCCGACGGCTTCTCGTGCAAGACGCAGATCGAGCAGCTCGGCGGGCGCCGGGCGCTGCACCTGGCCGAGGTCATCCGCGGGGCGGACTGACGGTCCTGCAGCCCGCAGTCGGCGGCGGGCGGGTCCTGTCGGCGGATCACGCTCCTCAGACTCCGCAGGCTCCGTCTGAGGACGTGTCCGCCGCCACCCGCCCGTGCGGCGTCCTTGCCGCGTAGGGCGCTCGCGTGGCGTCGCCGTCCGCGGGCGTCTACTGGCTTCGCGGCCCCAGCTCCTGCGTCGGGTCCTTGCGTGACTGCTCTCCGCCTGAGTATCGCGCGACCGTGGTCTGCCTCCGCGTTGGCGAGCCAACGGGTGCGTCGGCGTTTCCTTCGGGCGGCGAAAGGTGAACGTCTCGGCAGAGACCCCGGAGGAAGGCGAGCTCTTGCAGGTCGGCGGCCGCGAGCGGGGTCACGCCCAGGACTCGGGCGACGCTCTGGCCGGAGGGCAGCTGCCAGGTGAGGCGGCGCAGCAGGTTGCGCTGGGGCAGCGCCGTGGGCGGATCGTGGCTGGCGATCGCGCCGAGGGGCAGGTTGAAGAGCGCGGTCGAGATCCTCGTGTCGATGCGCTTGTTGGGCTTGACCTGGCCGTCGCCGAAGTCGAAGAAGGTCTGCCAGCCGATGAACCGCCGCGGCGCGCGGGCGCCGCCTCGGAGGTCGTCTGGGTCGGGCTTTCCCTCTTGCGCGGGGTCGAAGACGAAGGCGAAGAACGGCTGCCCGTCGTCGCCGGCCAGGTTGGCCCGGTAGGAGGGGCGGACCATGCTGTGGCCCATGCGGTACGTGCCGGTCTGAAACTCGACCGGCATGAACGCCTCGCCACGGGCGGGCGTGTAGAGGCGCCGGCCGCGCCGGAGCACGCGATCGACCATCTCCTGGCCGACGATCTGCGGGAGGAACTCGTTGACGATCAGCCAGTGGTCGTGCCAGGTGGTCAGGCAGCGCGCCTCGGCGAACACGTCGGCGGCCTCGGTGACCCTCCCCTCGTCGCGGACATGGTCGACGGCATGGTTGTGGAAGGCCGCGAAGGCGCAATGCATCCCGGCGATCATCAGGTTCTCGTCGTTGCGCGGGTCGCCGACGATCGCCGTGCCATCCGCGCGGCGGGGCAGGTCCTCGAACAGGCCGCCGCTTTCGAGCTTGAGCTTGACGTGGTCGGATGGGTCATAGAGCTCCTGCTGGGCCACCGGTCCCGCCCCGTAGACAGAATCCAGATCCAGGCTCGGCGTGCGGTAGTTGCGTGCCGACCGTGGCTCGGTCGGCTGGGCCAGCCGGGAGTCGGCATCGAAGGTCATGTCGTGGTCGAGGAGCTGGCCGAAGAACGTCGTCCCCGCCGTGTGGTTCGGGTTGTTGGGGTCGTTGGCGCTCAGCGACAGGTCGACGATCAGCTGCTTGGGCCACGGCCTCGAGCGGATCCTTGGCGTCGAGCAGGCCGCCGGGCTTGCCCAGCTCGCGCAGCGCCGCCTCGACCTTCGGGCTTTGGTGTGCGAACGGCGGCAGGCGGAAGATCCGGCCGAAGTGCTCGGCTCGCAGAAACCCCTGCCCGCGCGCCGCGGGTGGCCGCCCCGGCGCCGCCACCGCGCCGCCGGGATTGAGCGCCGCCGCCCCGGCGCTCGCCCCCATCGCCCCCAGGAACCGCCTGCGGCTGAGCCGATGCTCGTCGCGCGTCGCCATCGTGCCCTCGTCAGCTCGCCCGCGGGCTCGGGCGGCGCGTGACCGACCGCCCACCGATGAAGCCGCCGGCGCCGAGGGACAGGGCGGCGCCGCCGCCGATCAGCGCGTAGACGTACGCGGGTGTGCCGTCGTCGCCCGCGGGCGCTGTCGGCGTGGCGCGCTCGACATGCGCGACCGGGCGCGGGCCGTTGTCTGCCGGCTGGGCCGAGGCCGGGACGGCGACGGCGCAGACCAGCGCGGCCACGACGAGCAGAGCGATGAAGGACCTCATGACAACCCCCGTTCCGAGGACGAAGAAACCGATGGCCCGACGGTAGGTCCGCGGCGCGCGGCGAACATCTGCAGGACGACGTATTTCGCTGCGCGCCAGCGACGTATTTGCCAGCCGGCGCGATACTCGATCGGTGGCGTCGCGCGTCTCGAGCCCCGTCTTCGTCGGCCGCGCGGACGAGCTGGTCGAGCTCGTCGCCGCGATGGCGGGGGCGCGCGCGGGCACGCCTGGGTTCGTGCTCGTCGGCGGCGAGGCCGGCGTGGGCAAGAGCCGGCTCGTCGCTGAGCTGATCGCCCACGCCCGGGCCGACGGCGACCAGATCCTCGCCGGGCAGTGCGTCGGGTTCGACGAGGCGACGATCCCGCTGCTGCCCGTGATCGACGCGCTGCGCGGGCTCGACGACGGCGCGCAGGACCTCCTGGAGACCCGGCTGGCCGGGGTGAGCGCCGCGGGGCCACCCGCCGGCCTTCACCCGCTCGTCCTGGACCGTCTCGCCGCCGCAGCGGCGGCCGCGCCGATCCTGCTCCTCGTCGAGGACGTCCACTGGGCCGATCGCTCGACGCTCGAGCTGCTCGCCTACCTCGCGCGCCGGTTGCGCGACGAGCGCGTCCTCGTCGTCGCGACGTACCGCAGCGACGAGGTCGATCGCCACGAGCGCCTGCGCCGCTTCCTCGCCGACGTGGCGACCGCGGCCACTGCGCGGCGGCTGGCGCTCGACCGCCTGACGCGCAGCCAGACCGCCGAGCAGCTCGCCGGGATCCTCGGCGAGGCTCCGCCCGGGCCGCTGCTCGACGCCGTCTTCGCCCGCTCTGAGGGCAATCCGTTCTTCGCCGAAGAGCTGGTCGCGGCGGCCCCGGAGGGCGGCGAGGGGCTGCCCGCGACGCTGCGCGACATGCTGCTGGCGCGGATCCATGCGCTCGATCCTCGCGCTCAGGCAGTCGTGCGCGTCGCCTCGGTGGGCGGGCGCGACGTGCACCACGAGCTGCTCGCGACGGCCGCCGGGCTGCCCGAGCCCGAGCTGTCCGACGTGCTGCGCGGCGCCGTGCGCGAGCACGTCATCGTCGTCGCAGGTAACGCTTTCGCGTTCCGCCACGCGCTCTTCGGCGAGGCGGCCTACGGCGAGCTCCTCCCAGGCGAGCGGGCGCGGCTGCACGCCGCCTTCGCCGCCGCGCTGGAGGCGCGCGCCGACCTCGCCGGCGGGAACACGGCGACCGTGGCGGCGGAGATCGCGCACCACTGGCTGCGCGCCGGCGACGAGCCGCGCGCGCTGGCCGCCGCGGTGCGCGCGGGCACCGAGGCCGAGCGCGTCGGCGCGCTCGCCGAGGCCGCAGAGCACGACAGGCGCGCCCTCGCGCTGTGGGAGCGCGTCCCCCACGCCGAGCGGCTCGCGGGCATCGATCGCGCGGCGCTGCTCGCCAGCGCGGCGGACGCGGCGGCCTGGACGGGCGATGCCGCCGGGGCCATCGAGTTCGTCGATGCCGCGCTCGCGCTCCGCGAGGCGGGCGGGGAGCTCGCAGGGGTGGCGGCGCTGCTGCAGCAGCGCGCGCGGTTCCTGTGGCAGCTCGGGCGCGCGCCCGAGAGCGTGCCCGGCCTCGAGCGCGCCGTCGCCCTCATCCCGACGAACCCGCCCACGGTGCAGCGCGCCGAGGCTCTCGGCTCGCTCAGCCTGATGGTGATGCTCGCGGGCCGGTACACGAGCTCGCGCGCGTACGCCGAGCAGGCGCTCGCCGTCGCGCGCGAGGTCGGCGCCCGGGCTGAGGAAGCCGTGGCGCTGAACTGCCTGGGGATCGACCTCGATGCGCTCGGTGATCGGGCGGCCGGGCTGGAGCATCTGCGCCGAGGCTGGGCGATCGCGACGGACGTGGGCCGCCCGGACGTCCTGTCGCAGGCGGCCCTTCTGCTGTCCGATTCGCTGCGGTCCGACGGCCAGCTGGAGCGCTCCGTCGAGATCGCGCTCGAGGGCGCCGAGGTCGCGCGGCGTGCCGGCCTCGAGATGTTCGAGCGCATGTGCAAGTGCAATGCCGCGCAGGCCGCCTTCGAGCTCGGTCGATGGGACCTGGTCGACCGCATCAGCCGCGAGATGCTCGCTCGCCACTTCTCGGGAATGACGCTCGCCTTCGCCCATCACCTGGCGGGAGCGCTCGCCCGCGCACGCGGCGACCTCGCCCGCGCCGCGGTGCATCTCGCCGCCCAGCGCGACGCCGTCGGCCCGGGCCCGACGCCGCCCGCGTCCTACGCCATCGACGCCGAGGCCGAGCTCGCGTTGTGGGAAGGGCGCCCTGAGGCGGCGCTGTCCGCTGCGGAGGACGGCCTGCGCCTCCAGGTCGAGGACCCGCTGCGATGGGTGCTCATCGCCGCGCTCGGCGCGCGCGGCGCGGCCGACCTCGCCGAGCTCGCCCGCGCACGCCTCGACGACGCCGCTGAGAGCGCCGCCCGCGAGCGCGCGACCGCCTTTCGCGACGGCGCGCGCGACCGCGCCACCGGCGCCGCGCATCCCGCGCTGGCCGCGACGATCGAGGCCGAGCACGCACGCGCCGCCGCCAACAGCGACCCGGCCTCATGGGACGCCGCGGCGCGCGCCTGGGAGGCCCGACCCGCGCCGTTCCAGGCCGCCTACGCGCGCTGGCGCCAGGCCGAAGCCGCTCTGGGGCGGCGCGACCGCGCCCAGGCCGAGCACGCGCTGCGCGCCGCGCACACCACCGCGGCCGGCCTCGGCGCGCGGACCCTGCAGGCAGAGCTCGAAGCCCTGGCGCGCCGCGCGCGGATCGCGCTGCCGACCGCCGCGGAGGAACCGACCGCCGGCGAGCCGCCGCCGGCCGGGACGGACCTTGGCCTCACCGCCCGCGAGCTCGAGGTGCTGCAGCACCTCGCGCGCGGCGCGACCAACCGCCAGATCGCCGACGCGCTCTACATCAGCGCGCGCACCGCCGGCGTCCATGTCTCCCACATCCTCGGCAAGCTCAACGCCACCAACCGCGGCGAGGCGGCAGCGATCGCCCACCGGCTCGGACTGGCACCCTAGCTGCCGCGGCCCGCATCGACAGCTGGCGCAGGCGCACAGGCGGCTGGGGCGAAAGTGCGCCCGGGCGTGGTCCGACCGTCTGCTCGCGGCCAGTTCCGCTTGTGCGTGAACGCAGCGGCCCGCACGCCGCCAACCACGTCACGTCAAGCCCGGCATCGAGGCCACCCCCGGCGCACCCGTTGGCTCGCCAACGCGGAGTCCGACCACGGTCGCGCGATACTCAAGCGGAGAGCACTCGCGCACGAACCCGGCGCAGGAGCTGCGGCCGCGCAGGAAGTAGACGCCCGCGGACCGCGACGCCAACGCAAGCGCCCAACGCGGCAGAGACGCCGCACGGGCGGGTGGCGGCGGACACGTCCTCAGACGGAGCCTGCGGAGTCTGAGGAGCGTGATCCGCCGACAGGACCCGCCCGCCGCCGACTGCTGACGGTTCCTGTCGCCAGCGGGCGATTGCTGTCGATCATCCCCGCCGCCCCTTGACTTTGCGTGGCAAACTTCAGTAGAGTTTGTATCGCAAACACTAAGACGAACGAGGTGTCGTCATGGGCAATACCGAGACGTACGTGGAAGAAGACGGGATGGATCCCCGCGGCGCCGCGCGCCTGCTGGTGCAGACCCAGCGGCAGGCGCAGCGTGGCCTGGACTTCAGGTCGCCGTGGCTCTCACTGATCGCGGCGGCGGTTGCTTTGGCCGCCTTCGGCGCGGTGTGGCTATCGGTCCGCGGTCAGCACCCCTACCAGGGTCCGACCGTGGTCTCGCTGGCCGTCCTCTACGCCGTCGTCGCGATCCGGATCGCCACCGTCGCCCATGCCCATCGTCGCGCCAGGGCCGGCGTCAGCGGGCGCTCGGTGCGTCAGCAGCGCGCGGAAGGGGCGGCCCTGGCGGTAGCGCTGGTGGCCGTCTACGCGCTCCTGGCGCCGCTGGCACACCTCGGGGCGAGCGACGGAGTCCTGTACGGCGTGTACGTGGCGACGGCACCCCTGATCGTCCTCGGTGCCTTCTGGGCGGGACGTTCGGCCGTCCGCGAGGACTGGCCGGGCTTCGGCACGGCGATCGCGATCATGCTGGTCGCCGCGGGAAGCGCCTTCGCCGGACCCCGCGGCGTGTGGTTGAGCGACGGTGTGGGCTGCTGCGTCGCGCTCCTGGCCTACGCCGCCGTCCAGACGTGGCTGCTTCGCGGGACCCGAGCAGACGCATGACGGTCGATGCGCTCGACCCGTTGATCCACGTCCCCGCGCGACTGCAGATCGTCGCGACGCTTGCCGCGCTGCCCGAAGGCGACGCGCTCTCCTTCAGCCGCCTGCAGGACATGATCGGGCTGACCGCGGGCAACCTGATCACGCACCTGCGCAAGCTCGAGGACGCCGGCTACATCGCCAGCGAGAAGACGGGGAACGGGCCTGCCTCGCGGACCTCGGTGGCCCTGACCCCGCGTGGGCGCGCGGCCCTGGACGCGTACACCGCGACGCTCCGCAGCCTGCTCAACGGGCTGTAGACATACGGCAGCCACCGCCGCCCGCCGGAAGCGACCACCGACGCACCCGTTGGCTCGCCAGCGCGGAGACCGACCACGGTCGCGCGATACTCACGCGGAGAGGGGACGCGCACGAAGCCGGCGCAGGAGCTGCGGCCCCGAAGGCAGTAGACGCCCGCGGACCGCGACACGAGCGCCGGCGCCCAACGCGGCAAAGACACCACACGGGCGGGTGGCGGCGGACACGTCCTCAGGCGGAGCCTGCGGAGTCTGAGGAGCGTGATCCGCCGACAGGACCCGCCCGCCGCCGACTGCCGGCTACCGGAGCGTGATCCGCCGACAGGACCCGCCCGCCGCCGACTGCCGGCTACCGGAGCGTGATCCGCCGACAGGACCCGCCCGCCGCGGACTGCCCGGCTACCGAGCGCCGCCCCTACGAGGCCTTCGCCGGCTCCGCGGGCGCGCCGTTGGACTGGGCCGAGGCGGCCGCGCCGGACTTGGACCTGCCCTTCTTCTTGGCCCCCTTGCCGCGCGGGCGCGGGTTGACGATCAAGGGGCGCTCGCGCTCGAGCTTGGCCCGCAGCGGCTCGACGCGCGGCGAGAGGCACAGGCGGTTGCCGAGGTCCTCATAGGCTTCGTCGATCAGAAACCCCGGGCCGGTGGTGCACATCTCCATCCGCCCGCCGGGGGTCATCGTGTAGCACGAGTCGAAGAAGTAGTGGTCGAAGACCGCGGTCCACGGCAGCGGCCCGGCGGCGGCCTCGTCGCGCGCGGCCTGCAGGTCCTTCTGATCGCCCGCGTCGTAGGCGATGTGGTGCCAGACGCCGACGCGCCCGTCGTTGCTCGGGCGGCCGGTGGGCGGCGAGAAGTACCAGCGCCCGCTGCGCTCCTGGCCGTCGAAGACGAGGTGGTCGCCGTCGCGGCGGAAGCCCATGTACTCGGCGAAGGGCATCATCGCCTCGATGGTCGTGTACGAGCGCGCGCCCTCGATGCCGCGGATGCGGTGATCGGCGGGGATGTCGTCGGCGTCGGCGACGAGCGGGGTGTCCTTCGTGTCGGAGACCATGAGCTCGACCTCGTGGCCCTCGGGGTCGTGGAAGACGATGCTCTGCGGCTGGGTCGGGTCGAGGCGCAGCAGCTCGCTGAAGACGTCGTTGGCGATGAAGCGGTCCATCCAGAACTCGAGGGAGTCGTAGGACGCGACGCGCAGGACGAGTCGGTGGATGTCGCCGTCGCCGGGCACGCCGGGCGGCGCCTCCTCGAACTCGAGGAAGGTCACGACGCTGCCGGGGTTGCCGTCCTCGTCGCCGAAGTACGTGTGGTAGCGGAACGTCGTCTCGTAGTTGAGCGTGTTCTTGACGAACCGCAGGCCCATGACGCGGCACCAGAAGTCGACGTTGGTCTTGACGTCGGCGGTGACGCCCGTGAAGTGGTGTGGCCCTCCGAGCGGCTTCATCGAATCTGCTCCTCCTCGTTGCGTGACCAGAACAGAATTTGCACATTCCATGGTCAGCTTGTCAAGCTTCCATACTTCGCCGCCATGTCCGCGAGCCCCGACATCATCGCCTCCCCGCGCACCGTCTCCGGCCTGGTGGCCGAGCGGCTGCGCGCGCAGATCGTCGCCGGCGAGCTCCCGTCGGGCTCCAAGCTACGCCAGGTCGAGATCGCGCGGCGCTTCGGCGTCAGCACGACGCCGGTGCGCGAGGCCCTGGCCGCGCTGCAGCGCGAGGGGCTCGTGCGCCTGCACCCGCAGCGCGGAGCGGTGGTCTTCGTGCCGACCGTCGCGGACCTGCGCGAGCACTACGAGATCCGCGCCGCGCTCGAGTCGCTGGCCGCGTCGCGTACCGCCGAGCGCTTCGAGGAGTCCTGGGTCGCCCCGCTGGAGGCGCTGCTCGACGAGATGAGCACGGGACCGCCGGCCGCGCGCTACATCGCGCTCAACCAGCAGTTCCACACCCAGCTCTACGAGCACTGCGAACGCTCGCGCCTGGTCGAGATGATCGCCGCCCTGCGCGACGCCTCCAGCGCCTACCTGCACATCTACCGCGCCGCGGCGGACTTCCCGGTCGCGCGCCTGGACGGCGAGCACCGCGCGATCCTCAACGCGTGCATGGCGCGCGACGCCGAGGCGGCCGCGGCGGCGACGCGCGAGCACCTGCAGAACACCGTCGAGCACGTCGCCACCCGATTGGAGCAGCCTGAGTGACCTCGATCCCCACGAGCCTGGTGGGCTCCTACCCGCAGCCCGACTGGCTCATCGACCGCGAGGCGCTGCAGCACCGGCTCCCGCCGCGCGTTCGGGCCCGCGACCTGTGGCGGGTCGACCCGGCCCACCTGCAGGAGGCCCAGGACGACGCGGTGCTCGTCGCGATCCGCGATCAGGAGCGCGCGGGGCTCGACATCCTCACCGACGGCGAGATGCGCCGCGAGAGCTACTCCAATCGCTTCGCCACCGCGCTGGAGGGCGTCGACGTCGACAACCCGGGCAGCACCCTGGACCGCAAGGGCAACCCGACGCCCGTCCCGCGCGTGGTCGCGCCCATCCGCCGCCGCGAGCCCGTCCAGGTCGAGGACCTGCGCTTCCTGCGCGCCAACACCGACCGCCTGGTGAAGATGACCGTCCCGGGGCCGTTCACGATGGCCCAGCAGGCGCAGAACGACTTCTACGCCCACGAGGAGGAGGTCGCCTTCGCCTACGCCGACGCCATCCGCGATGAGATCCTCGACCTCTTCGCCGCCGGCGCCGACATCGTGCAGCTCGACGAGCCGTGGATGGAGGCGCGTCCCGAGCAGGCGCGCCGCTATGCGGTGCAGACGGTGCAGCGCGCGCTCGACGGCGTCGAGGGGACGACCGCCCTGCACATCTGCTTCGGCTACCCGTCCTTCGTGCCCGAGCACCGCCCCCGCTACGAGTTCCTGGCCGAGCTCGCCGCCGCCCCGGTCGCCCAGATCTCGATCGAGACCGCTCAGGCCGAGCTCGACGTGTCGGTGCTCTCCGAGCTCGTCGACAAGACGATCATCCTCGGCGTGCTCGCGCTCGACACGGCCGACGTCGAGACGCCCGAGACGGTGGCCGAGCGGATCCGCCGCGCCCTGCCCTACAAGTCCGCGGCCCAGTTGGTGGCCGCTCCGGACTGCGGGATGAAGTACCTGCCGCGCGATGCGGCCTTCGCCAAGCTGCAGGCGCTCGTGGCCGGCGCCCGGCTCGTGGGCGAGGAGGCCGCCGCGTCCCCCGCAGCGCGCACTTGACACAGACAATGTCGATTGTGCAAATTAGCTCCTGGGCCAGCTCCCAAACCCAGGAGGAGGGGACGTGGACATCTCTCGATGCGCGCGGCGCCAGCGAAGCGCCGGCGCCGTACTCGCTGTACTCGCCGCCGCGCTGACGGTCGCCGCCTGCGGATCCAGCGGCGGCTCCGGCTCGTCGTCATCGACCTCGACGGCCGGGAAGGCGGCGGCCAACGCGAACAAGCCGGTGCGCATCGCGTACCTGTCCTTCGCGGTGGCCAACAGCTACGACGCCCCGATGCTCGCCGCCGCGCAGGCGGTGGCCAAGGGCAACAACTCGTCGATCAAGGTCTTCGACGCCAACAACGACCCCAAGAAGCAGTTCGCCCAGCTGCAGACGGCGACGAGCTCGGGCGACTACGACGCGATCATCGTCCAGCCGATCTTCGGGACCGGCCTCATCACCGGCGTCCAGGACGCGATCTCCGCCGGCAAGAAGGTCGTCAACATGGACCAGATCCTCGGCAAGGACCTGTCCACCGATCAGCCCCAGGTCGACGGGCTCTCGGGCAACGTGGTCTTCGTCCCCACCGAGATCGGCACGAAGCTCGGCAAGCTCGTCACCCAGGCCTGCCAGGAGAAGAGCCTCGATCCCTGCAAGGTGGGCTACCTCTTCGACATCAAGGCCTCCGCGCTCGACCTGGCGATCAAGAAGTCCTTCGATCAGGCGATCGCGGGCAGCCCGGTGAAGGTCGTGGCCCAGGGCGAGAGCTTCTTCACCCCGGCGCTGGGCCTCAAGGCCGCGCAGAACATGCTGCAGGCGCACTCCGACATGAACCTCATCGTCGGCTCCGACCAGGGCATCGAGGGCGCGGTCCAGGCCATCGGCAAGAAGAAGGTGATCCTCGTCGGCTACGGCGGGAGCTCCACCGGCATCCAGGGCGTGGCGGCCGGCAAGTGGTACGGCGACGTCGCGCAGCTGCCCGCCTCCGAGGGGCGGCTCGCGGCCGAGGCCGCCATCAAGGCCGTGCGCACCGGGGCCAAGGCGGGCGGCGTGAACCCCGTCGCCGACCTCCCCGCCGCGGGCGTCGTGACCAAGGACAACGCCGACCAGTTCACCGGGGAGTGGCCGGGCTAGGCGGCCAGCCACGCGCCCACGTCGAGCTCGCGGACGTCTCCAAGCACTATGGGGTCGTCCGCGCGCTCGACGGGGTGTCGCTGAGCGTCGCGCGCGGGTCGATCCACGCGCTCGTCGGCGAGAACGGCGCCGGCAAGTCGACGCTGGGCAAGATCGTGGCCGGCGTCGTGGCTCCCGACGAGGGCCGGCTGCTGCTCGACGGCGAGGAGGTGGCGCTGCGCTCGCCGCGCGAGGCGCTCGTGCGCGGCGTGGCCGCGATCGCGCAGGAGGTCAACGTGGTGGGCCAGCTCACGGTCGAGGAGAACGTCTTCCTCGGCGTCGAGCCGCGCGGCGGCGGGTTCGTCTCGCGCCGCGCCCTGCGCCGCCGCTACGAGGAGCTCGCCGAGACGGCTGGCCTGCGACTGCCGGCCTCGGCGCAGGCCGGGCGCCTGGCCCCCGCCGAGCAGCAGAAGGTCGAGATCCTGCGCGCGCTGGCGCGCGACGCCGAGCTCATCGTCATGGACGAGCCGACGGCCTCGCTGGGCGCCGAGGAGACCGCCCAGCTGCACGGCATCGTCCGCTCGCTGGCCGCCGCGGGGCGCACCGTGCTGCTCGTCTCGCACTTCCTGCGCGAGGTGCTCGCGCTGGCCGACGAGGTCACGGTCCTGCGCGACGGGCGCCTCGTGAGCACCGCCCCCGCCGCCGAGCAGACCGAGGACTCCCTCATCCACGCCATGCTGGGCCGCTCGCTGACCGCCGCCTTTCCGCCCAAGCGCCCGGCGCCCGACGACGCGCCGGCGGTCCTGACGGTGCGCGACCTGCGCGCCCCGCGCGTGGAGGGCGTGAGCCTCACGGTCCGGGCCGGTGAGATCGTCGCCCTCGCCGGGCTCGTGGGCGCCGGGCGCACCGAGCTCGCACGCGCGATCTTCGGCGCCGAGCGCCCGACCGCGGGCTCGGTCACGCTGGCCGGCGGCGATGCGCTGGCGGGCGGCCCGCGGGCGCGGCTGCGCGCCGGCGTGGCGATGATCCCCGAGTCGCGCAAGGAGGACGGTCTGCTGCTCGGGCGCTCGGTCACCGAGAACGTCTCCCTGGCCAGCCTGGGCGCCGTGAGCCGCCACGGCTTCGTCCGCCGCGGCGCCGAGCGCCGGCGCACGCGCGAGGCGCTCGAGCGCTGGACGGTGCGCGCCGACGGGCCCGGCGCCCCGGTGAGCTCGCTGTCGGGCGGCAACCAGCAGAAGCTCCTCTTCGCGCGCATGCTGCTGTGCGGGCCTCGGGTCCTCGTCGCCGACGAGCCCACGCGCGGGGTCGACGTCGGCGCCAAGCGCGCGATCTACGACCTGCTCGCCTCGCTGGCCGGCGAGGGCCTCGGGGTGCTGCTCATCTCCTCCGAGCTCGAGGAGGTCCTCGGGCTGGCCCACCGCGTGCTGGTCATGCGCGCCGGGCGCATCGTGGGCGAGCTCGCGGGCGAGCAGATGACCGAGTCGGCGGTGCTGAGCGCGGCGTTCGCGGCATGAGCGCCGCCGCGGGCATGCCACGACGCAGGGCGCTCGATCCGGGCCGCGCGGCCGGGCGCCTGCGCGCGACCGGCATCGCGCTGCCCTTCGCCGCGCTCTTCATCACCCTCTCGATCGCGAGCTCGTCGTTCCTGACCAAGGTCAACCTGCTCAACATCCTCGACCAGCAGGCGGCCACGCTGATCATCGCGGCGGCGGGGACCCTCGTCCTCGTCGCGGGCGGCATCGACCTCTCGGTGGGGGCTGTCTACTCCCTGGCCGGCGTGACCGGCGCCGAGCTCGCCTCGCGCACGTCGCCGGTCATCGCGATCGTGCTGGGCGTGGGCGTCGGGCTCGCGGTGGGGCTGGTCAACGGCCTCGTCGTCACGCGGCTGCGCATCAACGCGCTGATCGCGACGCTCGCCATGTCGTTCGTGGTCAGCGGCCTGGCCACGCTGATCACGCACGGCAACCTCGTGGTCCTCTTCGAGCACCAGGAGTTCGGCAACCTCGCGCGGACTCTCGTCTTCGGGGTCAAGACCTCGATCTGGATCGCCGTGGTGGCGGTGGTGGTCATCGGGGTGCTGCTCGCCCGCACGACGGCAGGGCGCTACATGTACGCGTCGGGCGGCAACGGCGAGGCCGCGCGGCTGGCCGGCGTGCGCGTCGACGCCATCCGCGTGCTGACCTTCGTGGTCAGCGGCGGGGCGGCCGGGCTGGCGGGCGTCATCGACGCCTCGCGCGTGCTCAGCGCCCAGGCCTCCTCGGGCGACACGCTGGCCTTTACCGTGCTGGCGGGCATCGTCGTCGGCGGCACGAGCATCCTCGGCGGCGAGGGCGCGGTGTGGCGCACGTTCCTCGGCGTGCTGTTCATCGCCCTCATCGGCAACGGCTACGACCTGCTCGGCCTCGACCCGCTCTACGAGCAGATCACGCTCGGTGTCATCCTGCTCGCCGCCGTCGCCATCGACGCGTGGGCCCGGGACCGACCGAAGAGATAGGGAGCACATGACGATCGCCATCACCGGCGCCGCCGGCCAGCTCGGGCGGCTCACCGCGCAGCTCGTTCTCGACCGCGTACCGGCCGACGAGGTCGTGCTCGTCACGCGCCGTCCCGACGCGATCACGGATCTCGCCGGCGCGGGCGCGAGCGTCCGCGACGGCGACTTCGACGCGCCGGACTCGCTGCCGGCCGCCTTCGCCGGCGTCGAGCGCCTGCTGCTGATCAGCACCGACGTGCTCGGCAACCGCGTGGCCCAGCACACCGCCGCGATCGACGCCGCGGCGGCGGCCGGCGTCGGCCACGTGCTCTACACGTCGATCGTCAACGCCGGCAGCGAGCTGCCGCTCGTGGTCTCCCACGAGCACGGCGCCACCGAGGACGCGATCCGAGCGCGCGGGCTGCGCTGGACGGCGCTGCGCAACGGCATCTACGCCGAGTTCCAGGTCGCCGGCGCGGCGCGCGCCGCCGCATCCGGACAGCTCGTGCACAACAACGGCGACGGCGCGACGGCCTACGTCTCCCGCGAGGACTGCGCCGCCGCCGCCGCGGCGGTCCTCACCGGCGACGGCCACGAGGACCGCGCCTACGACATCACCGGGCCCGAGCGCGTCACCCAGGCCGACCTGGCGGCGATGGTGTCCGACCTCACCGGCCGGCCCGTCGAGGCCGTCGCCATCGACGACGACCAGGCCGTGCAGAACCTCACCGCCGTCGGCCTGCCCGCCGATGCGGCGAGGGCCTACGCGTCGTTCGGCACGGCCGTCCGCGAGGGCGTGCTCGACGTGGTGAGCCCGCACGTGCAAGACCTCACCGGTCGCCGCCCGCGTAGCCTGCGGGAGGTGCTCGAAGCCCATCGACCCGAGCTCGAGGAGAGCCCATGACCCCCCGGACCAGCCCCCCGTTCCGCGCCGACCACGTCGGGTCGCTCCTGCGCCCGCGCGAGCTCACCCGCGCCCGCGACGAGCACGCCGCCGGGCGCCTGAGCGCCGACGAGCTGCGCGCCGTCGAGGACGACGCGATCCGCGACGTCGTGCGCAAGCAGGAGGAGGTCGGGCTGCAGTCGGCCACCGACGGCGAGTTCCGCCGCGCGACGTGGCACATGGACTTCATCGACTCGCTCGGCGGGATCACGCACGCCGAGGAGCGCATCAAGGTCGAGTTCCACAACGAGGACGGGACGATCTCCTGGGAGCCGACCGCCATGCGCGTCTCCGAGCGCGTCACGCTCAAGGAGCCGATCTTCGCCGACCACTTCCGCTTCCTGCAGTCCTGCGTGACGACCGCGACCCCGAAGCTGACCATCCCCTCCCCCAGCATGGTCCACTACCGCGGCGGACGGGCGGCGATCGACGACACGATCTACCCCGACCTCGAGGACTTCTGGTCGGACCTCACGGCCGCCTACGCCGACGAGGTCAGGGCGCTCGGCGACCTCGGCTGCACCTACCTGCAGTTCGACGACACGAGCCTCGCCTACCTCAACGACCCCAAGCAGCGCGCGGACGTCACGACGCGCGGCGGCGACCCCGAGCACCTGCACGAGGACTACATCCGCCACATCAACGAGGCGCTCGAAGGGCGCCCTGACGGCATGGCGGTCACGGTGCACCTGTGCCGCGGCAACTTCCAGTCCTCGTGGGTGGCCCAGGGCGGCTACGACTACGTGGCCGAGGCGCTGTTCAACGATCTGGCCGTCGACGGCTTCTTCCTGGAGTACGACGACGCGCGCTCGGGCGGCTTCGAGCCCCTGCGCTTCGTGCCGCCGGGCAAGTACGTCGTCCTCGGCCTGGTAACGACCAAGCGCGGCCAGCTCGAGAGCAAGGACGACCTCAAGCGCCGCATCGAGGAGGCCGGCCGGTACGTCGATGTCGAGCAGCTGTGCCTGTCGGGCCAGTGCGGGTTCTCCTCGACCGTCGAGGGCAACGCGCTGACCGAGGACGAGCAGTGGGCCAAGCTCGGGCTGATCGTCGAGACCGCGCGGGAGGTCTGGGGCTAGCTGACGTGCGCCCCCGATAACTCGGACGGCGCGCTGTCGCCGGTGGCGGGCGGGTCCTGTCGCCGGACACGGCCTCAGACTCCGCAAGCTCCGTCTGAGGGGCGTGTGCCGCACCACCCGCCCGAGGACCGTCTTTGCCGCGTCGGGCGCGTACATTCGTGTCGCTGTCCGCGAACGTCTACTCCTTCGCGGCCGCAGCTCCTGCGCCGGGTTCGTGCGCGACTGCTCTCCGCAGCAGTATCGCGCCGCCGTGGTCTGCCTCCGCGTTGGCGAGCCAACGGGTGCGCCCGTGTCTCTCGACAGTTCAATGCCCTCGGACGTTGGAGTTCTACGCGAGGCGCGGCTGCTGCTACACGCGAAGGCGAGAGTGCCCCGTTTTGACGATTGGGGCACAGTGCGGCCGTGCTTCATGACGGCGTACGTGGGTAGGCGGCAATGTCGCCGGTCGAGCCGCTGTCGTCGGCCGCGCGATTCGCCGCGCTCGTCGGCTCGCCGGGGGTAACGCCGAGGGCCCTGCGCCATCACCCTGGCCGCCGCCCTCGTGCGCGCGTGGCGATCTTCGCTCCCGGTGGGGTTCGTCGAGCAGACGTCGTTGGGTGCCCCGCCGGTGCGCGTACCCAGCGCGCGCGGCTCGAGGCTCCTCGCGGGATACGCTCCGGCGATGGTCCACATGCGGATCGTCGCGCCTCGAGAGGTCTCTGAGCAGGCGCTCGGGATGCTGCGCGAGAGCGGGTCGGTCTGTAACGTGATCTGGCTTCCCGGTGCCGCGCAGGAGCCCGCGGGGGACGTGATCCTCGCGGATGTCGCGCGCGAGGACGCCAGCGTCACGTTGTCGGACCTCAAGGAGCTCGACATCCACCGGACCGGCTCGATCGCGCTGGAGTCGGTCGAGACCCAGATCTCGCTGTTCGCCGAGCGCGCCGTCGAGCGGGCGCGCGGCTCGGAGGCCGATGCGGTTGTCTGGGAAGAGGTCGAGTCGCGCACGAGCGAGCAGGTGGAGCTGTCCGGCACCTACCTGTTGTTCATCGTGCTGGCTGGTCTGATAGCGGCGGTCGGAATCTTCCTGAACTCCCCGATCCTGATCATCGGCGCGATGGTCGTCGGCCCCGAGTTCGGGCCGATCGCCGGCTTCTGCGTGGCTTTCGTGCAGCGCCGGCGCCACCTGGCGGCGCGCTCGCTCGTCGCGCTCGCGGCGGGCTTTTCGCTCGCGATCATGGCGGTCTATCTCACCACGCACGCTTTCCGGATCACAGGCCTGACCCCAAGCGAGTTCACCGAACGCAGTCACAGCCTGTCGAACGTGATCTCCAGCCCCGACTTCTTCACGTTCTTCGTCGCCGCTTGCGCGGGCGTGGCGGGGATGCTGTCGCTGAGCACGGCGAAGTCGGGCGCGCTCATCGGGGTGCTGATCTCGGTCACGACGATCCCGGCAGCAGCCAACATCGGCGTCGCCGCCGCCTACGGCGACTGGCACGCGTGGCGCGGCTCGATCGCGCAGCTCGCGATCAACCTCGCGTCGATCATGGCAGCCGGCACGGCGACGCTCTACGTTCAGCGCCTGCTGTACCGCAGGCGGCGCGTTCGCCACTTGCGGGACCCCAGTCGCGCGGCGGCGGGACTGGAGATCGGGCGCTCGCGGCGGTCCAAGCGCACGAGCGTGTGACTCGTTGTCGACCATCAGCGGGGCTGTTGGCGACGACCCCAACCGGACGAACGGGATCGAGGCGCTGCTGAAGGAGATCTACGGCCGAGAGCCTAGGCCGCACGAAGTCGTGCTGCGAGAACGAGCCTGCCGACGGCGGCCCGCCGTTCGTCGCGTGACCGCCGCTGCGTGGCGGTCGCTTACGGGGTGCTCGTGGTCTTTGCCGAGGCTTGCCTAGCCTTGGCCTTGGCATTAGTGCTGTGGTACACGTAGTTGACGAGCGCGTCGAGCTCCTGCGTGGTCAGCGCCGTCCCGTAGTTGGTCGGCATCACGTTGGCGCTGTAGCCGCTGATGATCTCCTTGTTGGGATCCACGATCGACTCGCGCGTGGCCGAGGCTGGATCGGCTGTCAGTGCTTTGTCGAGGTTGGGGCCGATCGTCCCGCTGGTGCCCGCGGCCTTCATCGTGTGGCACGACCCGCAGCCGATGGCGCCGACGTCGGGCTTCCCCGAGACGAACAGCTGCGCGCCCAGCGCGTCGCCCGTGAGGGGGTGCGCCTTGGCGGGCGCGGCCTGTGTGGCCGGGGCGGCAGCTTGGACCGTGACGGTCTTGTCGTGGTCGCTGGTGCTGATCACCAGTGCGATCGTGGACAACACCAGCGCGACCAGAATGCCGACCCCGCCGACCATCACGACGAACTTCCCGGAGGCTCGCGCGATCTGCTCGTCGAAGATCTGCTGCTCGGTCTTGCCGCCGGGCTCAGGCTGATCGGGCCCGCCAACATCATCGCCGTCCATGCTCGCCTCGCTTCCGGTCACGGCTGGACGCGGCCAACACTACGCCAGTATGGCGGTGCACGCTTGGCGTACTGACAGGACGAAGGCGGCACCTTGCCGGATGCGTCGCTGGCTACTCAGCCGGACGATCAGCGGCAGCGCGGCGAGCAGCGGGCAGCGGGCAGCGAGCCGAACGTGGCCGCGCTGCCACATCGAGGCAGACGGAGACGTGCGGCTCGTCGCTGCCGGGTCGAATCTCGGCAGTGCGGCGCGGAGCCGAGCGAGACGAACCCGCGCCGCTCCTTCGAGGCTAGCGCGGTAGGGCGGGATGCGGCCGGCGCGTTCAGGATCACTGCTCACGCGGCGGCCTCGGCTTCGGGCAACTCAGCTTCGGACTTAACGCCTTCGCGCTCCAGCACCTCTGAGAGGAGGTGGAACCGGAGATCGTCTGCTTGCTGCGCCACGAGGAGGAGCCCAAGCACCGAAGCACCGTGGCCGATGACGATGCGTCCGGCTATGGGGCCGCTGAGTCAGCCCCACGCGTTGTCGCTGTTCCCGAGCCGAATGGTCACGCGACCGGGACCACTCGGTTCACGCGAAGCGCGAGCGGCCAGCGGCCATGCCGGTTTCGTCCTGAAGGACCGCTCTTCGACGCGATGCAAGAGAGTGAGTTCTGCCGTGGACGCCGGTACTGTCGATCCGCAATTCGCGGACGTCATGATCCTCGTCGCGACGACTGAGCACATGAGCGACGTTCGCGTTGCGCTCGCGGAGTCGGATCGCGCCAGAGAGCCGACGCTCGGCGGCTGACTCCCGGGGGTGCGTGGCCCCGGTAGCGCAGACCAGGGAGTACACGGGCGCGACGGCGCCCTCGATGCGCCAGTCTCCTTCCCCGACACAGGAACGCAGGAGGAACTCATGACCAGCGGCACCGGAGTTCGTACCGACTCTCCGGTGCCGCACGCCCCGACAGCGTCGATTTGAAGCTCGAGTTGCACCCCAACGACCCAACTCTGGCGCACGCATGAGCAGCGAGCTTCTTGCGCCCTTCCGCCCAACGTCCTTCACGAGTGGCATGCCGACCTGAAAGGAACACCATGAATGAAAGTCCTGTGCTCCTCCACATCTGGAACGTGCATCCGGAGGCGGAGGCGAAGCTTGTCGAGCAGCTCGCCGAGATGCTCCGCCATGTCGGCGACGACCCGGGGCTCGTCTCCGCACGGATCCTCGCAAGCCCCGATCGGACGTCGGTTGCCGCTCTGGTCGAGATGCGAAGCCCCGAGGATCGCAAGCGCCTCGAGGAGCTGCCCGAAGTTCGCGAGACGCTGCACGACGTGCAGGACGGTGCCTACAACCTCATCATCACCCTCTACCACGAGGTCAGACGCGTACCGTGACGCGAGGATGAGGACGGCCGGCAGCGCTGAGCCTGGCCGCGCGCTTCACGTGCGGCGGGCCCCGCATGCCTCGCGGGGCAGCGCGCGACGTAGACGACGCCGCGGATACCGGCGAGCAGGTCTCGTGCAGCGCGGCCAGCTCGCCGCCGATGACGACCGTGGAGGGTTGTAGAAGCTCACAGCGCCGGCGAGCAACCTCGCCGATGTGATCCGC
Organism: Paraconexibacteraceae bacterium; assembly: GCA_963757775.1. Taxonomy (GTDB): domain Bacteria; phylum Actinomycetota; class Thermoleophilia; order Solirubrobacterales; family Solirubrobacteraceae; genus JAOPZW01. Next base: position 179,409 of record CAVWSH010000002.1, read on the forward strand.
CGCGACGTGCACCGCGACGACCTCGACGCTCTGAGCTGCATCGCCTCCGGTAGGGCGCCGCGAGCTGCACGCCTCCGGCGAGTCCAGCCGACCGCAATCCCGGAAGACCGCGATCGCTGCTCGGGCCGCCTCGCCCTTCCGGTGGTAGTTCTGTGCAGAAGCACCACACCACGGGAGCGCCACGCCGCGCTAGCGCTTGCGCGAAGCGGAGGCGCGCTTGTTCAGCTGGGAAGGTCGCTCATCGTCGCGGGCGCGGGTGGCCTTGCTCAGGCCAGGGCGCCAGCACGAGGAGCAATGCGCGTCGGTGAGTGCTCGCACGGCGTGGCGCTCAGCGGGCTCGAACACCGCGGCAAGCCCCGGCCTTCCGATCGCGCCGGCGACGTCGACATCACCGGCGATGACCACGACGCAAGGCGCTCGTGGACCTCGTGATCCTGCTCCCTCTCCCGAAAGCAGCTGCTCCGAGCCGATCGCCCAGCGTACGAGGGTGTCGAGGAGACACGGGCGCACCCGTTGGCTCGCCAACGCGGAGCCAGACCACGGCGGCGCGATACGCGGGCGGAGAGCACGGGCGTGCCGACGCACCGCAGGAGCTGCGGCCGCGAAGGAGTAGACGCCCCACGGACCGCGGCACCGCGATGGCACCCGGCCGGACAGACACGATCCCCGGGCGGGTGGCGCGGGACACGCCCCTCAGACGGAGCCTGCGGAGTCTGAGGCCGTGTCCGGCGACAGGACCCGCCCGCCACAGGCCAAGGGCCCGCCCAGCATCAGCGCGCGCCCGCGACGGCGCGCCCGCCGAGAGCGCGGGGAGGCGCCGGAGCGCTATCCCGTCGCGTCGGCCGCGCGGCGCTCGCCCAGGTAGCTGGCGACGAGCAGCTGCTCGTCGGCGCGCAGGTCCTGCGCGCCACGGTCCAGGACGACCTCGCCGTGCGACAGGACGTAGCCGCGATCGGCGATCTCCAGCGCGAGCTGCACGTGCTGTTCGACGAGCAGTACGGCGCAGCCGCTCTCGAGCGCGTAGCGGCGCACGACCGGCAGCAGGCGCTCGACGATCATCGGCGCCAGGCCGAGGCTGAGCTCGTCGAGGAGCAGCAGGCGCGGCTCGCGGACCAGCGCGCGCGCCACGGCGAGCATCTGCTGCTCGCCGCCCGACAGCAGGCCGGCCCGCCGCGAGCGCAGCGGCGCGAGGGCCGGGAAGTACTCGTAGGCGCGCTCCGCGTCGAGCCGCTCGCCACGATGGCCGAGACGGAAGTGCTCGGCCACGGTGAGGCCGAAGAACAGCCCCCGGCCCTCGGGGACGTGGGCGATCCCACGCCGCGCGAGCGTCGACGGCGCGGTCTTGGCCGTGTCGGCGCCGTTGTAGACGATCCGCCCGCGAAGGGGTCGCACGAGACCCGAGATGGCCTTCAGGGTCGTCGTCTTGCCCGCGCCGTTGGGGCCGAGCAGCGCCACGACCTCCCCGCCGTCGACGTGCAGCGACATGTCGCGGATGACCGCCGCCCCGTCGTAGCCGGCCGCGAGCCCTTCGATGCTCAGCACCGCGTCGCTCATCCGGCCTCCCGGTCGAGGGCGTCGGCCGCGCGGCGGGCGCCGGCGCCCCCGAGGTAGGCCTCGACCACGCGCGGGTCGCGGCGCACCTCCTCGGGCGTGCCGGTGGCGATGACCTGGCCGAACTCCAGCACGACGATGTAGTCGCACACGCCGAGCACGAGACCCATGTCGTGGTCGACGAGCAGGACGGCGGTGCCCTGGTCGACGACCCGGCGCAGCTGGCGCCCCAGCTGCTCGCTCTCGGTGGTGTCCAGGCCGGCCGCGGGCTCGTCGAAGCACACCACGCGCGGCGAGCCGGCCAGCGCCCGGGCCACGCCCACGAGCTTGCGCTCGCCCTGGGAGAGCTCGTCAGGGAGCCGGTCGGCCACGTGGTCGAGGCCCACGAGCGTCAGCGCCTCGTGCGCCGCCGTCTCGCCGGAGGGCGAGCGCCACAGGATCTCGCGCAGCGTGCCCCACACCGAGGGCGACTCCGAGGCGACCGCGAGGTTCTCCGCCACGGTCAGGTCGTCGAAGAGCTCGGTGGCCTGCCAGGTGCGCGTCAGCCCGCTGCGCGCGCGCTCGTGCGGCGTGAGGCGCGAGAGCTCGCGGCCGTGGAGCTCGACGCGCCCGGTCGAGCGCACGAAGCCGGTGATGGCATCGATGAAGGTCGTCTTGCCCGCGCCGTTGGGCCCGATGAGCCCGACCATGCTGCCCTCGGGCACCTCGAGCCCCACGTCGACGAGCGCCTGCACGCCGCCGAAGTTCACCGACACGCCTTGTACCGTCAGCGCCGCCGTCATGACTCGCTGGCCGTCCCCGCCATCGCCGAGCGCTGGCCGCCGGGTGCGGGCGTGTCGCCGGGCCTGCGCGCCGCCGCCAGCTTCTGCTGCTTCTTCTGATAGCGCGAGCCGGCCACGCCGTCGGGGAAGAGGATGAGGTTGAGGATCAGCGTCACGCCGGCGACGAGCAGCGTCCAGGTGCCGGAGATCCCCAGCTCCGCCTCGAAGATGTGCGGGATGACGCCCGAGGTGGCGATGAGCCCGCCGAACACGGCGCCGGAGACCATCGTGATGCCGCCGACGTAGGCGAAGGCCACGAAGCCCAGCGCGATGAGGATCCCGAAGCGCTCGGCGCTCACCGAGCCCAGCGAGTAGCCGTAGAGCACGCCGCCGACGCCCGCGATGAACGAGGAGATCGCGTAGGCGGCGAACTTCGTGTTGCGCACGTTGACGCCGGTCGCCGCCGCGGCGCGCTCGTTGGAGCGCACGGCGAGCATGCGCCGGCCCAGGCCGCTGCGGCGCGTCTTGGCCACCAGGAAGCCGAGGACGATCACTGCCGCGAGGACGACGAAGCCGAGGATCGGGCTCGGCACGTCGCCGTCGAGGCCGCGGAAGGACGCCCGCGGGCCGAGGTCGATGCCGACGAACTGAAGCTCGGGCACCGGCGACCCCGTCGCTCCCGCCCCCCACGTCGAGTTGGCGAAGCCGAACTGCTCGATGGCGACCGCCGCAGCGAGCGTCACCACCGCCAGGCTGACGCCGCGCACGCGCAGGGCCGAGGCGCCGGCCACGAAGCCCAGGACGGTCGCGGCCAGCACGCCCGCGATCGCGGCGAGCGGGAAGCCGACGTCCGCGTTCTTGAACAGGTGCGAGACGACGAAGCCCGCGGCGCCGGCCAGCGCGATCTGCATCAGCGACACCTGGCCGATGAAGCCGGTGATGACCACGTAGGACAGGCAGATGGTCATCGCCGCCAGCGAGATGATCAGCGCGTTGCGGTAGTCGTAGGGCAGCACGATCAGTGCCACCACGCCGACCACCGCCGCGACGCCGGCGGACAGGCCGAGCCGCTCGGGGCGCGGCACCGCCGGCAGGCGCTGCTCGATGAGCTCGCCGCGCGTGGGCAGGCTCGAGCCGCGCACGTAGAGCGCGACGACGATGATCACGAAGGTCAGCAGCGAGCTGATCCCGGGCAGCGCGGCGCCCTTGTCGGTCGGGAACCAGCTCTGCGTCGAGGCGTAGTAGAGCAGCGACTGCACGACCCCGATGGCCAGCCCCACGAAGGTGGTGATCCCGAAGGACGTGAAGCGGGCGAAGAGCACCGCGCCCAGGGCGGGGACGACCTGCAACGGCAGGGTGGTGGCGTCGAGCTGGGCCAGAGAGGCGGCGAGGACGCCCATCCCGCCCGCGATGACCGCGCTCAGCACCGTGTTGGCCAGCGACAGCTCACCGGCGGGGAGGCCGGCGAGGATGGCCGACACCTCGTTCTCGCTGCCCGCGCGCGTGGCCAGGCCGAAGCGCGTGTAGCGATAGACCACGGCCAGCAGGATGGTGATGACGATGACGATCCCCGTCAGCCAGAAGCGGTCGGCCGGGATCGCCACCCCGGTGACCTCCACGGTGTCGCGCGGCAGCACCGACGGCGCCGGCAGCGAGCCGGTCCCGTAGATGAGCGTCGCACCCGCCTGCAGGGTGAGCAGGACGCCGAGCGAGGAGACCAGCCGCGCCAGCGGCGAGGCCGTCCGCAGCGGGCGGAAGCAGAGCAGCTCGACCACGGCGCCGAGCACGATGGTGAAGGCCAGCGTGCCCACCAGCGCCAGCGGCGTGTCGACCACGGTCTTCAGCGAGTAGAAGGCGTAGCCGGCCGCCATCGCCATCGCGCCGGTCGCCACGTTGATGACGCCCGAGCCGCGATAGGTCAGGACGACGCCGAGCCCGATCCCGGCGATGAGGGCGCCGGTCCCCAGCCCGAGCAGCGCGAACAGGATGACCTGATCCATGGCGGATCAGACCATCCTGACGCTGCTCGAGCCGTCCGCCAAGGTCACGCGGGCGGGCGCACGAATCCGGACACGTTCTTGAACTGGCCCTTGCCGCTGTAGTTGAAGAACTGCGTCTGGTCGTTGCACACCGCGGGCGCGTCGGGGTACTTGCCGCACTGCACCTGGGGGGCGCCGAAGACCAGCGGGCCCTTGAACGCCTTGGCCTGGTCGGCGATCGCCTGCGGCGTGAGCTTGTCGGCCCCGACCGCGTTCATGAACTTGACCATCGTGAGCACCGTGGCCATGCTCGTCGGCACCCACGGGTCCGCCGCCAGGTCGGCCTTGCCGAGCTTGGTCATGGCGTCGACCATCGCCTTGGCCGCGGGATCCGACGGGTCCGCGGTCAGGCTGGAGGCGATGCCGTAGTACCACTTCGGCACGTCGCCGCCGAGGCCCTTGGAGACCACCGGCGACAGGCACAGCGGGTTGGAGACCACGGGCGCCTTGACGCCCGTCTGCTGCAGCGCCTTGGCCAGGTTGATGCAGCCCTTGGCGTCGCTCTGGGGCACGATCATGTCCGCGCTCTGAGCGCCGGCCGCGGTCAGCGGGCCGACGAGGTCGGTTGCGTTGGGCTCGTAGCCGACGCGCTTGACCTTCAGGCCCGCCTTCTCCAGGCCGGCCACCATCGCGTTGGCGCCCTCGATGATGCCCGGCACCTGCGGGTAGACGACCGCGGCCGTCTTGGCCTTCAGGACGTCGCGGCCGAAGGTCCCCCACGGCGCGAGGATGTGGAACGAGTCGCCGAAGAGGATGAAGCCGTTCTTGTTCTTGGTGTCGACCTGGTTGACCGACACGCCCCAGAACATCGGCTTCTCGCCGGCGATGCTGGCGTTCAGAGGCTGCGCCCCGATCGCCACCGCGCCGACGCCGACGGCGTCGACGGCCTTGTCGTTGGCCATCTTCTGGCCGCACTGCTGGCCCTGCTCCTCGGAGGTCGAGATGAAGCACGTGTGCAGCTTGACGGGGTGCCCGTCGATGCCGCCGGCGTACTTGTTGACGTAGTCGGCGGCGAGCTGGGCGCCGATCGTCGAGTTCGGGCCGACGTCGTTGGCGCCGCCCTGCTGGTTGACGTAGCCGATGACGATGGGCGACTTGCTGTTGTCGGCCGCGCCGGCCTTGCCGCCCAGGTACTTCACGTAGTCCGTGACCCCTGCGCTCTTCGTGGTGCTGGCCGCCGCAGTGCTCGTGCTCTTCGCGGGGGTCGAGGTGCTGGCCGCCGCCCCTCCCGAAGTGGTGTTGTCGTTGCTGCTCCCGCACGCCGCCAGGACAGCGGCCGACAGCGCGAGCGCCAACGCGAGCGCGACAATGCGCACGCCAGTGCGCGTCTTCTTGCTGGCGAAGTGCATGGCACCTCTCTCCTCGTTCCGGAAATGGACCCGGCGCCGCCCCTCCTGCGACCTAGGTGTAATTTGCACATTCCCGAGAAAGGTGTCAAGGGACCTGAGATGAACGACGTCCTGCCGCTCCTGCCGACCACGATGGTCGGCGCCTATCCGCGCCCCTCGTGGTTCACCCAGCAGCTCGACGGTCGCGACATCCGCGAGGCGTTCAAGTCGCTGCACCACGAGGAGGCCTTCCGCGACGCCGTGCGCACGGTCGTCGGCGAGCAGCAGGACGCCGGCCTCGACGTCTGCACCGACGGGCAGATGTGGTTCGACGACTACGCGATGGGGATCGGCGCCTTCTTCTGGTACTGGTTCGAGCGCGTCGGCGGCTTCGGGCGCGAGAAGCTCGAGCACCCGGCGCGGTCGCGGACCGAGGGCAAGGACGCCTTCACCCTCGACGAGTCCGGCGGCGTCGCGGTCCGCGGGCCGATCGAGCGCGGGCCGATCCGCCTGGCCGAGCTCTACGCCATCGCCGCCGGCGTCGCGCAGCGGCCGATCAAGGCCTGCGTGGGCGCAGGTCCGCTGCAGCTCTCGACCATGGCGCACTTCGAGAGCGGCCCGGTCAGGAGCCGCTTCGACCTGTCGGCCGCGCTGGCCGACGTCTTCCGGGCCGAGATCGAGGACCTCGTCGCCGCCGGCTGCCGGCACGTCCAGCTCGAGGACCTCGGCGCGTGGGTTCCCAACGTGACGGGCGCCGACCGCGACTTCGAGTGGGTCACGTCCACGGTCGACCGTCTGTTCGCGGGCGTGGGCGACGTCGAGCGCTGCTGGCACTTCTGCCTGGGCAACGCGTGGGGCTCGCGCGCCGAGGGCCTGACGCGCGGCGGCTACGGCAACGTGCTGCCGCGCTACTTCGACGTCGACGTCGACGCCTTCGTCCTGGACTTCGCGTGCCGCGACATGGCCGACGTCGGGGTCCTGGCCGACCTGCCGGCCGACAAGCGCGTGCACGCCGGCGTCGTCGACGTGCGCAACCTCGAGGTCGAGCAGCCCGGCCAGGTCGCCGCGCGCATCCGGGCGGTGCTCGCAGTCGTGGACGCCGACCGCGTCACGCTGACCACCGACTGTGGGATGAAGCAGCTGCCGCGCACCGTCGCGCGCGAGAAGCTGCGCTCGCTGGCCGCGGGCGCGGCCATCGTGCGCGGCGAGCTCACCGGCGAGC
>CAVWSH010000003.1:0-291155 GCA_963757775.1 Paraconexibacteraceae bacterium
GCCACTCGCGCCGACATCACCCTGCAGGCGCTGCAACGCGTGGCATGGGACGGCGAGGCCGTCGACCTCGCGCCCGAGGCCATCGACCGCATGGAACGCAGCCACGCGAGCTTTGCGGCGTTGGTCGCCGCGCGCGTCGCCGAGGACCCGGGCGCGCTGATCTACGGCACGACGACGGCGCCCGGCGACGGCGCGTCGGTGGCGCTCACGGCCGAGGCGCAGGCCCGCCGCCCGACCCGGCTGTGGACAGCGCACGCCTTCGGGGCACCGCTCCCCGCCCGCGTCGTGCGCGCCATCGCGCTCGCGCGCCTGGCCAACCTCGTCGATGGTCACGCCGCCGTGCGCGCGGAGGTCGCGACCGAGGTGGCCGGCATGCTCGGCTCGCCGCTCCCGGAGGTCCCGGGCCAGGGCAACGGCGGCGCGGGCGAGATCGTCGCCCTCGGCCGGCTCTTCTACGACCTGAGCGCCCGGCTGGACCTCGAGCCGAAGGAGCGCATGGCCCTGATCAACGGCTCGCCCTGCGCGGCAGCGCTCGTCGCCGACGTCGCGCTCGCCGGGCAGGCGCGCCTGGCGCTCGCCGAGAGCGTGTTCGCCCTCACCGCCGAGGCCGCCCAGGCGCCGCTCGAGGCCTACTCCGAGGACCTCGAGCCGCTGTGGGACGACGAGCACGAGACGGCCGCGCTGCGGTCGCTGCGCGCACTACTCGCCGATTCGGCCGGCGACCGCCAGGCCCACCAGGGTGCCGTCAGCTTCCGCATCCTGCCGCGCGTGCTCGGCCAGGTGCGCCGAGCACAGGCCGAGGCCGAGCGTGCGGCCGCGGTGTCGCTGCGCTCGGTCACGGACAACCCGGTCTACCTGCTACCCGACGGCGACCGCCCGCTCGGGGCCGTGATCTCGACCGGCGGCTACCACAACGCTCGCGCCCCGGCCGCGATGGACGGCGTCGGGAGCGTGTGGGCGGACCTGTGCCAGCTCGCCCAGCGGCTGACCGACAAGCTGCTCCAGCATCCGTCGACGGCGCCCCTGCTCGCGCGCGACGAGTGGACGATGAAGCCGCTGCACATGGTGCAGACCTGGTGGGCCGAGGAGGCGCGCACGCACGCGGGCCCCACGCTGCTGTCGCTCGGGGGGTTCGGTCAGAACGACGTGCCCTCGATGGGCTTCCTCGCGTGGCGCCGCGCCAACGCCATCGGCCACTGTCTGGACGCGGCGCTCGCGATTCTCGCCGCCCTCGGCGCGCAGGCGCTCCACGCCGCGGACCGCCCGCCTCCGCCCGCGCTCGCCCCGCTCGTCGACGAGGTCCGGGCGGTGTTCGGGCCGGTCGAGGCCGTGCGGCCCCTCGGCCCCGACGGCGACGCGCTCGCCGCCGCCTTCGCGCAGCGCGTCTTCACGGGAGCGGTGGCGGCTGCAGACATCGCGCGCTCGTAGCGCGACGGAAGGACGCCCGCTCGGTCAGACAGCCTTCTCAGCCGCCCCCAACGCCGTGGGCTCGGGCGCGCCGGCCAACGCCGCGTCGATGACGGCGACGGTCCGCGCCCCGCTGCCGCGGCGCAGGCGCCCGAAGGCCGTTTCGATGCCGTCGAGGTCGGTCAGATGAGAAACGGCGTCGGCGACCGTGATGCGGCCGTCGGCCATGAGCCGCCCCAACCGCGCGATCTCGACCGGCGGGTTGCCCGAGCCGTAGTAGCTGCCCCGCAGCGACTTCTCGGAGAGCAACTCGAGTGCGGGCACGCGGGCCTCGGTGCCGCGCGGCGCGATGCCGACCACGATCGCCGACGCGCCGGGGCGCAGCACGTCCCATGCGAGACGGATCGTCGCCGGATTGCCGACCGCCTCGAGTGCGTGGTCGACCCCGCCGGGGACGAGCGCGAGCACCGCCGCGACCGGGTCCCCGGCACTGGCATCGACCGTGTCGGTGGCGCCGCGGCGGCGCGCGAGCGCGAGCTTCGCCCCGTCGCGGTCGACCGCGACGATGCGGCCCGCGCCGGCCATCCGCGCCGCGGCCACGATCTGCTGACCGATCCCGCCGCAGCCGACGACGCACACGCTCTCGCCGATCTCGACGTGCGCCGCGTTGCGAACCGCGCCGAAGCCCGTGACGACCGCGCAGCCGAGCAACGCGGCCTGCCACAGCGCCAGCTCCGGCGGGATCGGCACCGCGCTCGCGGCCGGGACCACGCAGTGCTCCGCGAAGCAGGAGACGAAGTTGAAGTGCCGCACCGCGCGGCCGTCGGCGAGGCGCAGGCGCGTCGTGCCGTCGAGCAGCGTGCCCGCCCACGCGTGCTTGCCGGCGATCTCGCAGAGGTTGAACCGCCCCGCCGCGCAGGCGCCACACGCCCGGCACGGCGGCACGAAGCAGAACGCCACGCGGTCGCCCGGGGCGAGACCGCCGGCGTCCGCGCCGACGGCCTCGACGACGCCGGCGCCCTCGTGCCCGAGCACCGTCGGCCAGCGCCCGTCGCCGAGGTCGCCGTCGGCGAGGCGGACGTCGGAGTGGCACACGCCCGCCGCCGCAACCCGCACCAGCACCTCGCCCGCGTGCGGCGGGTCCAGGGTCACCGTCTCGACGCTCAGCGGCGTGCGCGCGTCGTGCAGCACGGCGGCCCGGACCTCCATCAGGCGACCCGGTGCTCCTCGAGGCGGTCGAGGTCGGGGACGACGCCCAGCCCGGGGCCGGGCAGCGGCGCGATCGTCCCGTCAGGCGCGATCTCGATCGTGGGTCCGCCGAGCAGCCAGTCGCGCCGGTCCGGCGTCCATCCCGGCGGGTCGAACGGCACCTCGATGTAGGGGCAGGTCGACACGGCGGCCGCGAGGTGCAGGTTCGCGAGCAGGCCGAAGCCGTTCGTCCACGTGTGCGGCGAGAAGGCCCGGCCGCACAGGTCCGCGAGCGCCGCGATGCGCCGGCAGCCGCCAACCCCCCCTGCCAGCACCACGTCGGGTTGCACCACGTCGACGCCGCCGCGCAGGATCAGATCGCGGGCCTCGAACAGGCTGCGCACCATCTCTCCGGCAGCGATGCGAAGCGATGTGCGGCGGCGCAGGAGCGCGTAGCCCTCGACGTCGTCCGTCCGCAGCGGCTCCTCGAGCCAGTAGACGCCGAGCGGCTCCAGGGCGCGGGCGCATTGGGTGGCGGTCGCGACGTCCCAGCGCGCGGAGCGATCGCCGGCCATGCGCCAGCCCTGGTTGGCGTCGACCATGACCTCGAACTCCGGGCCGACCGCGGCCCGGACCTGCTCGACGAGTTCGACGTCGCGACGCCAGTCGTCGTGATGGAAGCGCAGCTTCACCGCCCGCACCCCGCGGTCGCGCAGCGCGGTCACGCGCCGGGCGCGCTCCTCGGGCGCCACGGGCTCGCCGGTGGAGGCGTATGCGATCAGCCGCTCCGAGCGTCCGCCGAGGAGCCGCCACAGCGGCTGGCCGAGCAGGCGCCCGACGAGGTCCCAGATCGCAACCTCGACCGTCCACGGGCGTCCGCCGTGGAAGTCGACGGTCTCGAAGATCTCGCGCACGGCCTCCGTTCGCATCGGGTCAAGGCCGATGAGCAGGCGCTCGAGCAGAGCCGCGTCGGGGACCGCGTCACCGCTGGCGTAGCCGGCGACGCCGTCCTGCGAGCGCACGATGACCAGCGTCGCCTCCACCGTCGCGCGCGGGGTCGGGTCCCACGCCGCCTGAAACGGCGGGTCCAGCGTGACCGCGTAACGGCGGACCTCGACGCCCGCGATCTGGGCGCCCACCGTGTCGGGTCCCGTCGCGGGCGCGGCGACGGTGCGCGCGCTCACGTCGCGGCTCCGTCGAGGTCGAGCACGACCCGCCCGGCGCTGCCATCGCGCATGAGCGCGAATGCCTCGTCGACCGCGTCCAGCGGCAGCCGCGCGCCGACCAGACGGTCGAGGGGGAGCCGCCCGCGGCGGTACAGCTCGAGCAGCGCCGGGAAGTCGCGCTCTGGGCGCGCAGACCCGTAGACTGAGCCGAGCACGCGGCGCTCCATCCGTGGGATCGAAAGCGCCGGCAGCGACACCTCCGCGTCTGCCGCCGGGATCCCGATCAGTACCGCGGCCCCTCGCGCGCGCGTGGACAGGAACGCCGCGCGGGCCGCCTCGGCGCGTCCGGTGGCTTCGATCGCGTAGTCGACCCCGCCGCCACTGACCGCGCGGACCGCTTCGGCGGTCTCGTTCGGCCCGCCCGACCACTGGACCGCGCCGGTCGCGCCGAGGCGCAACGCCGCCTCGAGCTTCTCCGGCGTGACGTCGACGGCCACGATCGGGTCTGCGCCCACGGCGACGGCAGCGAGGACGGCGCTCAGCCCGACGCCGCCGCAGCCGAAGACCGCGACGCGGTCCCCCGGCCGGACTCCGGCGGTGCGCCAGACGGCGCCCGTGCCGGTTGTGATCGCGCAGCCGACCAGCGCGGCGACGTCGAAGGGCACGTCGTCGGGCATTGCGATGCAGCAGCGCGCCGGTACGACCGCGCGCTCGGCGAACGTCGACAGGAAGCAGTAGTGGAAGACGGGCTCGCCGTCGCGCGAGAGCCGCGTCGCGCCGTCGATCAGCCCGCCTGCGGCCATCGCCTGCCACGTCGTCGTGCAGAGGTGGGGCAGCTCGCGCAGGCACTCCTCGCAGCGCCCGCACGACGGCAGCCACGAGAGCAGAACGGGGGCGCCGGGGGCGAGGTCGACGCCGTCGCCGACCGCTTCGACGACCCCGGCGCCCTCGTGGCCCAGGACTGCCGGGCAGCGCGTCGCGGCCGTCCCGTCGATCGCGTTGAGATCGGAGTGGCAGACGCCCGCCGCGCGCAGGCGCACGAGTACCTCACCAGGCCCAGGCGGGGCCAGCTCCAGCTCCACGAGCTCGAGCGACGCCCCGGTGTGATCCAGGACCGCCGCGCGTATCCTCAGGGCGCGCCTCCGCCCGGCGGCCCGGCGCCGGCCTCGGCCTCGGCGGGGGGGCCATCGTTCCGGGGTACCGGCGGGGCGGTCTTCTGCAGCTCGCGCAGGGCGTCGAGCGAGTGGTGGCAGCGCCAGTGGTGGCCGGGCTCGACCTCGCGCAGCGGTGGCTCCTCGTTTACGCAGATGTCGCCGATGAATCGCGGGCAGCGGGTGTGGAACACGCACCCGGATGGCGGGTCAGCGTGGGTGGGGATCTCGCCGTGCAGGCGGATCCGTGGCCGCTGGCCACCCGCGGCCTGCGGGACCGAGGACAGGAGTGCCTCGGTGTACGGGTGCTGCGGCGCGCTGAACACCGTCTCGGACTCGCCGAGCTCCATCAACCGGCCGAGGTACAGCACGGCGATCCGGTCCGAGAGATAGCGGACGACCGCGAGGTCGTGGGAGATGAAGAGGTAGCTGACGCCCTTCTCGGCCTGCAGCTCGGCGAGCAGGTTGAGGATGGCGGCCTGCACCGAGACGTCGAGCGCGGAGGTCGGCTCGTCGCAGACGACGACGCGGGGCTCGCCCGCGAACGCGCGCGCGATGGCGACACGCTGCTTCAGGCCGCCCGAGAGCTGTGCCGGGCGGGAGTTGATGAGGCGCACGTCGAAGCGCACCGACTCGGCGAGCTCCTGCAGGTGGGCCGCGCGCTCGTCGCTGCGGTCGCGGCGCAGCTTGACGAGGGCGCGGCTCAGGATCCGGTGCACCGAGAAGCGCCGGTTCAGGGCCGAGTCGGGGTTCTGGAAGACGATCTGCAGCGCGCGGACGTGCTCGGCGTCGCGCTTGTCGATGCGCGTCGGCAGCAGACGCCCGTCGAGCTCGATGACCGATCCCTGGTCGGCCGCGGTCAGCCCGAGCAGCGCGCGGGCGAGCGTCGTCTTGCCGCTGCCCGACTCGCCGACGAGGCCGAGCGTCTCGCCGCGGCGCAGCACGAGCGAGACGTCGTCGACCGCGCGGACGTCGTGGCCCTCCTGACGGAAGGTCTTGTACATGCCCTCCGTACGGATGACCGGCTCGGAGTCCGCGTCGATGGCACTGCGAAGGCCCACGGCGGGGGCGGCCCGGGGCAGCTCGTGAGCCTGCTCCCAGAAGTGACAGCGGCTGTGCCGGGCGCCCCCGATGTCGAAGAACGCCGGCTCCTCGCGGTGGCAGATCTCCTGCGCAAGGCCGCAGCGGTCGACGAACACGCACGCCGGCAGGTCGGCGCCGAGCTGCGGCAGGAACCCAGGGATCGTGTCGAGCCGCTCGCGGTCCTTGCGCACGCCGCCGTGCGGCAGGCAGCGCAGCAGCCCGACCGCATACGGGTGGCGCGGATCGTCGAACACTGCCTGGACGGGCCCCTCCTCGACGAGCCGCCCGGCGTAGAGCACGCCCACGCGGTCGCACATCTTCGTGATGACCTCGAGGTTGTGGCTGATGAACAGGACCGTCGTGCCGAACTCGGCGCGCAGCGCCGAGACGAGGTCCAGCACCTCCGCCTCGACCGTCGCATCGAGTCCGGTCGTCGGCTCGTCGAGGATCAGCAACGTGGGGTCCTTGGCCAACGCCATCGCGATCACGACGCGCTGCTGCATCCCGCCCGAGAGCTGGTGTGGATAGCGGCGCATGACCCGCGCCGGGTCGGAGATCTGGACCTTGCGCAGCATCTCCTGCGCGCGGTCGTCCGCCTCGTCCTTCCCCACGCCGGCAAGCGTGAACGTCTCGGCGACCTGGTCGCCGATGCGGAGCGTCGGGTTCAGCGCGCCGCCCGGGTTCTGGTAGACCATCGAGACGCGCGTGGTGCGCATCGTGCGAACGTCGTCCTCGCTCATGGCGAGCAGGTCTTCGCCGGCGATCTTGATCGAGCCGGAGCTCACGCGCCCGTTGCGCGGCAGGTAGCGAACGATCGCGAAGGCCGCGGTCGACTTGCCGCAGCCCGACTCGCCGACGAGGCCGTAGGACTCACCCTCGGCGATGGCGAACGTGACGCCGCGCAGCACCGGGCGCCAGATGCCGCGAACGCGGTAGGCGACCTCGAGGTCCGTGAGGTCGAGCGCGGGGGGTGCGGCGACGGCAGCGGGCGCGCTCATCGCTCGAACGCCTGGGTCAGGCCGTCGGCGATGAGGTTCACGCCGATGACGAGGCTCGCGATCGCGGCCGCCGGGAACAGCACAGGCCACCAGAAGCCGCCGCTGATCAGGCCGTAGTGGTCGAAGATCTGCAGGCCCCAGTCGGGCGCCGGCGGCTGCACGCCGAAGCCCAGGAAGCTGAGCGTCGCGACGACGAAGATCGCGTAGCCGAGGCGGACCGTGAACTCGACGATCACCGGTCCCATGACGTTGGGCAGGATCTCCGCGAACAGGATGTACGGCGTGCGTTCGTTACGCAATCGGGCGGCGGAGACGTACTCGAGCTCGCGCTCGCTCAGCACCGCGGCGCGCACCGTGCGCGCGATGACGGGCGCGAACACGAAGCCGACCACGAGGATGATCGTGAGATTCGACGGTCCCAGCGAGGTGATGGCCAGCACCGCCACGAGGATGACCGGCAGCGCGAGGACCGTCTCGATGAGCCGGCTCAGGACGTCGTCGATCGCGCCGCGGAAGTAGCCGGTGACGAGCCCGAGCGCGGTGCCGAGCACGGTGCCCAGCAGCGTCGCGGCCGGCGCGATGAGCATGATGTCCCGCGAGCCGACGATCACCCGCGCGAACACGTCGCGGCCGAGACGGTCCGTCCCGAACCAGTTGTCGGCGCTCGGCGCCTCCAGGCCGTTGAGCGGGCTCGAGGCCAACGGGTCCTGCGGGACGAGCGCCTTGCCGAAGATCGCGCACAGCACCCAGAAGCCGACGATGATGTTGCCCGCGATGAACGACTTCGACCGAAGCAGGACCCGCAGGCGCTCCTTGCGAGCGAGCCGTGCGTCGTCGCGCGAAGGGCCGAGCGCGACGGCGACGTCGCCGACCGGATCGATCGCGGGCGTCGGGGCGCCGGCGCTCATGAGTCCGCGCTCCCCAGCCGAACGCGCGGGTTGAGGATCGAGTACAGGACGTCGGCGACGAGCGTCGACACCAGGAAGACGACGCCGACGACGAGCACGGCAGCCTCGAGCGCCGGGAAGTCCTTCTGCGTGGCCGCGCGGAAGATCATCTGGCCGATCCCCTGGTAGTTGAAGATCAGCTCGATCACCACGAGGCCGCCCATCAGATATCCGACCTGCGTCGCGATGACGGCGATCGTCGGCAGCAGCGAGTTGCGCAGCACATGGTGCGAGAGCACCGTGCGCTGGGGCAATCCCTTGATCACCGCGGTGCGCGTGTAGTCGGCGTCGAGCGCCTCGATCGTGCCGGCGCGTGCCATTCGCGCGATGTAGCCGAACAGGACGAACACGAGGCAGAACGCGGGCAGCAGCAGGTACTTGACCTGCGTCAGGATCCCCGAGCCGTCGGGCCACGCGGCGGTCGACGGGAAGATCCCCAGGCCGAGGGAGAAGACGATCAGCAGCACGACGGCCCAGACGAAGTCGGGGATGGCCGTCGCCGACAGACCGCCGACAGTGATGAGCCGGTCGGACACGCTGCCCTCCTTGAGCGCCGCGACCACCCCGCCGAGGATCGAGAGCGGCACGACGATCAGGAACGCGAGGACCGCGAGCTTCGCCGAGTGCGCCAGCGCCGGCCAGAGCACGTCGGAGATCGGCTGGCGGGTCGAGACCGACTTGCCCATGTCGCCGTGGAGGTAGCCCTTCATCTGGTTGATGTACTGGGTCACGACGGGCTGGTCGGTGCCGAGCTGGTGGTTGAGCGCGGCGACCGCCGTCGGCGAGGCGAACGGGCCGAGCACCCTGCGCCCGACGTTGCCCGGCAGCACGTTCGCCATGAAGAAGACGAGCATGCTGAGGAGCCACAGCGTGATGAGCCCGAGAGCCAGCCGCTTGGCGATGAACCTGGCCATGGCCGGACGCCGCTCCTAGGACCCTGACGTGAACCCGGCCTTGGTGATGTCGTAGTGGCCCATGGCCGACACCTCGACGTTGCCCACGTTCTTCTTCGTCCCGGTCAGGAAGAAGTAGAAGTACGGGTAGATGATCGGCGTCTCGTCGAGCAGCAGCTCCTGGATCTTCTTCGCCGCGGCGCGCTGCGCGCCGATGTCCAGCGCCGATGTGTACTCCTTCACCAGCCCGTCGTAGGTCGAGTTGTGGAAGTGGGCGGCGTTCCAGACGCCCTTGCTCTGCAGCGGCGCGTTGAGGAACACGTTCGGCACGCCCCGGTGCCCGTAGTCGGTGATCCCCATCACCGAATCCAGCCACGGCGACTTGCCGAAGACGGCGTCGCCGTAGTAGGTGCCGGCGTCGGTGATGTTCGGCTTGAGGTGGATCCCGACTTTGGCCGCGTCGTTCTGGAGCAGCTGAGCGAGGTCGCCCAGCTCGAAGCCGTCCCAGGTGTTGAGGGTCAGGGACACGTTGCTGGCGCCCGCCTGCTGCATCAGCGCCTTGGCTTTCTCGAGATCCTGCTTGCGCTGGGGGACGGTCTTGTCGGTCGACGGGAACACCGGCGCGAACGGGCTGTCGTTGCCGAGGTCGGCCTTCCCCGCGAAGAGGCCCTGGACCAGCGCGTTGCGGTCGACGGCCAGCGCCATCGCCTGTCGCACCCGCTTGTCGTCGAACGGCTTCTTGTCATTGCGCATGTGCACCTCGCGGTGCACCGACGAGCGCAGCTCGATCACGGTGATGTTCGGGTCGTTGAGCAGCGCCTTGCCGCCAGTGGGCGAGAAGTGGATGAGGACGTCGACGTCGCCGCTCTGCAGGGCCAGGATCTGCGCCTGCTCCTTGGGATAGAACTTGACCTGCTGGCTGTCCAGCTTCGGGACCCGGCTCTTGTCCCAGTAGTCGGGGTTCTTGACGAAGGAGACGCCAGAGTTCGGCGTGTACTTGTCGAGCTTCCACGGCCCGGTGCCGGGGAACGTCTTCTCCCACTTCCCGCTGAGGGCCTTCGGGACGATGATCGCGTTGTAGTTGTCGGAGCTGAGCAGATAGGGGAAGTTGCCGTTCGGCGCGTCGAGCTCGAAGGTCACCGTGCTCGCGTCGGTCGCCTTGGCCGAGTCCTTCGAGAGCACCCCGCCGAAGGTCGACAGCGCGTTGGAGCCGCCCTTCGGATCCGACAGGGCGTTGATCGAGGCCGCGACGTCCTCCGCGGTCATTGGCGTGCCGTCGTGGAACTTGACGCCCTGGCGGATCTTGAACGTCCAGACGCTGCCGTCCGCGTTCGGCTTCCAGCTCTCGGCCAGCCGCGGCTGGAGCTGCAGCTTGCTGTCGGACCACGACAGGAACTCGGCGGTCTGCGACATGATGCCCAGGCCGCCTTCGTCGGCCACCTTCAGCGGGTCGATCTCGGTCGACGGGCCCGGGGACATGCCGAGCTTCAGCGTCCCGCCGGGGCGGACCGTGACCTCCTTGCCACCCGCCTGGACGGCCGTGCCGCCACTCCCCCCGCCGGTGCCCGTCTTCTTGCCCGTGCCGCACGCGCTGGCCAGGAATCCCACGGCCGAGAGCGACATGCCGATCACGGTGCCGCGCCGGACGAACTCGCGCCGGCTCAGGTGCCCGGAGCTGTACTCGTCGATGAGGTGGTTCTCGAGTTCGCTGCTCTCCGCGCGGATCGCATCGACCCGGCGGTTCGTCTGGTTGCGGCTCACGTCTCCTCCTCAGTCGGCGTGTCGGCGCTGGCACCCGCGCACTGGTGGCCAGAGGCGCGTCGGATCCGAGACGGCGCCCATTTGCAGGCGTTTTGCTGATGGACTAGCGTTCCAGAAGCAGAACGCCGACCCTACCGCCGTGCGCGATAGTGGTCAACCCGCTTCTCGCGCTAGGCGAATGACGTCCGACCCCGACATCGATGGAGCGATCGGCCAGGGCTGGGGCGGCCTGGCGCCCGACGGCATCCACGTCAACGTGGTCCTCGCGCGCCGCGGCAGCGCCACGGCGGCGGCGCTCATGACCGCCTTCACGTCGCCGTCGCCCGGGCACATTCCAGTCCTCGTCTGCGTCGGACCGGACCAGCCGTCCTACGAGGCGGTCGTCCCCCCGACGGTCATGATGAACAAGGCGCCGGCGACCGACGAGCGCCACCAGACGCTGACCTGGGGCGCAGCGCAGCTGGGCGTCGGGCAGGGCGTGCTCGACGCGGTCGCCGACGGGCTGCTCGCTCCCGACCGCGCGACGTTGGTCTTCGTCGCGACCTGGGTCGATCCGGCGGCGAGCGACGAGACCGCGGTCCGGCGGGCGGGCCGCGAGGCGGTGCGCGCCGGGATCGGTGCGGCGGTCGGCGGGCCCGACCCCGCTGCGGTCGAGCGGCTCGTGCGCCAGCGCGACACGCTCACCAACCCGTTCTACGCGGGCGGATAGCGGCCCCTGTCTTCCAGGTGGATCGACGTTCTGGCGGGAGAACAGCGGAAAGCGTAGTGTCGCTGCTCTCCCCGCTCGAGAGCCCGCCTCGACGATGTCCGATCAAGCAGCCACCACTACTTCGGCCCCGGCGCACGGCAATGGGCAGGGCGGGCGGTCCCCCGGCGTGCACGCCACGCTCAGCGTCATGGAGCTCGTCGTGGCGCAAGGCCGTCTCGGGCTGGGCGACCTGGCGCGGGAGCTGAAGCTGCCCAAGAGCACGCTGCACCGCATCTGCGCGATCCTCGTCGATCGCGGGTGGGCGATCCGCGACGAGCACGGCCGGTACGAGCCGGGCGTGCGCGCGATCGGACTGGGCAGTCGCGCCGCCGACCTGCCGATCGTCACGGGCTTCCGGCACGCCATCTCGGGCCTGATGAGCCGCTACGACGAGACTGTGTGCCTCGCGGTCCTCGACGGCGACGAGTCCGTGTTCGTCGCGATCGAGGAGACCACACAGCCCGTGCGGCTCCAGACCTGGGTCGGCCGCCGCTCACCAGCCTTCGCGTCCGCGAGCGGGCGTGTGTTCCTGGCCACCTGGCCCGCCGAGGCGGTCGCGGCCGAGTTCGGTGGGCGTGCGCTCATAACCCCCACCGGGCGCCGGCTGCGGACCGTGGCCGAGCTGCACGAGATCCTCGACCGTGTGCGCCGTGACGGGTTCGCCGAGAACGACGAGGACACCGCCGTCGGGCTGTACACAGCGTCCGTGCCCGTCGTCAACGCGAAGGGCACCGTGCTCGCCGCGGTGACCGTGTGCGTGCCCACATCACGGGTCGGTCCCGCGCGCCGCGAGCGCATCGTGGGCGACCTCGTCGCGGCAGGCCACAGGCTGTCGGGCGATGTCGCGTGGCTCCCGGCGTTCCACACCAAGCGCCCGTGACGTTCGGCGGCATCGCCCCTGCGCGCCTGGGCGCCATGATCGCCGCCCCGGCGCCGGCCTGCGGGCGCCAGTGGCTGACGAACGCGAGGCTGTTCGACGGCACCGGCGCCGCGGTGCGCGACGGCGCGGCCGTGCTGGTCGTCGATGGCGAGATCGCGCGGGTCGGCGACGCCGGCGACGCCACTCCGGAAGGCGCGCGCGTCATCGACCTGGGCGGACGCACGCTCCTGCCCGGCCTGGTCGACGCGCACGCGCACGTGTACCCGCATGTGCCGACCCCGGCGCCCGGGGCGGAGCCGATCTGGCCGGGTACCGGCGCGCACTTCCTCGCCTCGGCGCTGCGCGACGCCCTGCGGATGGGCATCACGACGCTGCGCGATGTCGGCTCCTACGGCGACCTGGTGTTCGAGGCGCGACAGGCGATGCGGTACGGGGCGTTTCGCGGGCCGCGCCTGCTGACCTGCGGGCGCATCATCTCCGCGACCGCGCCGGGCGGCCGCTGGTTCGGGGACATGTACCGGGAGGCCGACGGCGTCGACGACGTGCGCCGCGCCGTGCGCGAGCAGCTGCGCCGAGGCGCGGACTTCGTCAAGGTGATGACGACGGGCGCGCGGTCGGTCGAGTTGGAGGACCCGCTTCCGGCGCAGATGACGCGCGAGGAGATCGCGACCGTCGTGGACGAGGCGCACCGGATGGGCTACCGCGTCGCCGCTCATGCCGAAGGGCTCGACGGCACCCAGATCGCGATCGAGACGGGCATCGACACGATCGAGCACGGGATGTACCTCAACCAGCGCCCGGACCTCCTCGACGCGATGGCCGCCGCCGGCCAGGTGCTCGTCCCGACCTTCGGCTGCTTCTACGGCGTAGCCGGCACTGCCGCCGCGAGCGCCGCCGGGCCCGACGGAGCCCCGGCGTCGACCGGCGAGCCGCCGCCGACGTGGGCGCCCATGCTGGTGGACCTCGCCCTGCACAACCTCGAACAGGCCGGCCTGACGCTGAAGGCGGCCCGCGCCGCCGGGGTCCCGATTGCCGCGGGCCACGACTGGTCACCGATCAGCGACCTCGGACTCGAAATCGTGCACATGGTCCACCACGGCCTGAGCGCGCCGGAGGCGCTGGTCTCCGCGACCCGGACCGCCGCGCGGGCGCTTGGACTCGGCGAGCACGTCGGCACGATCGAGCCCGGGAGGCTGGCCGATCTGCTCGTCACCGACGGCGACCCGCTCGCGCGCCCGGGAGTGCTGCGCGACCGCGACCGCATCTGGCTGGTCTTTCAGCTCGGCGCCCCGGTCGCCGGCGCCGCGCTGGAGCGCGACCCCCACGCGATCGGGCGCGCGGGTACGCGCCGCTAGGCGGCCTTGTAGCCGCGCTTGGCCTTGACCGCGGCGCCGTCGCTGACGAGCTTGGTCAGCGTGGTGGAGACCGTCGGGCGGCCGATGCCGGTCTCCTTGGCCACGTCGCCGGCGGTCTTGGGCTCTTCCTTTATGGCCTCGAGGATGAGACGCCGGTTCTGCCCGCGCGGGGCCCGGCCGTTGCTCGTGCGCGCGGCGGCGCGCCGGGCAGTGGCGCCGCTACCGCCGTCGGTCGCACGTGAGCGGCGGCCCGAGCCGCGCGGCTCGATCGCCTCCAGCCGCGTGATGGCGGTGCGCAGCTGCTCGGCTTCGTCGGCCAGCGGCGCGATCTGCTCCTCGAGCTCTGACAGACGGCGCTTCCACGTGTCCACCGCGTCCCGGATGACCGACATCGGTTACCTACCTCGTTCAGTTGTATGTCACTGGCGAGCCGGGACCTTATCTGTTATTGCACAGCGCAGATCATCTTGGCGCGTTAGGTGCACACCGGTGTCGATGGAGGCCGTTGCAGCGCTGCGCCGCTACTTACCGATATTCGCTGGGGCCCGACGGCGTGACTTGCTGTGCGCGTCCCCGGCGGCGTGCCCGTCGTGGTCCGCGCCGTCATGGTCGGGTGCGTCGAAGAGCATCGCGACGAGCACCGTCGGCACCTCCGCGCTCTCGTGCTTGCGCAGCCGCTGCGCGGACTGCTTCTCGATCTCGACCAGCTTGTCCACGGCCTGCCCGACCACCTTCGACATCTCCCCGAAGCCCTGCTCGTCCAGGCGCGCGACCCTGCGCGCCAGGTGCGACTCGGGGCGCGACATCTTGTCCTGCGTGACCGCGCGGGTCACGACGTCCCAGATCTGATCCAGGCTCGCCGCGTCGAGCGCCTCGCGCACCATCGCCGGCAGCTGCTGCCACGCGTCGGCCGTGATCCGCGGGCGGGCCACCATCCCGTAGCGGTGCTCGACGGCGCCCTTGACCATGCGCCGGCGCTCGAGCTTGATGAAGCCGAAGTCGCGCAGGGTGCGGACGTGGTAGCTGAGGTTCTCGAGCTGCACGTCGAGGATCTCGGCGAGCTCCTTGGGCGTGGCGCTGCGCTGCTCGAGGATGCCCAGGATCCGGATGCGCAGCGGGTGTGCGAGCGCCTTGACGAGACGCGGGTCGTCGATTTCGGTGATCGGCTTGCTCATGGGCCTCTGACTGCTCGCGTTCCCGGTCGGGCCCGCACCCTATCGATACTTCCGCAGGCCCGAGCCGCTATCGCGTCACCCCGGCGCGAAAGTGCTGCGCAGCGGAGGACACGAATTGCAGCGCTTAGCGGCTCTTGGTTGCGATGGGCACCTCCTGCACCGAGCGCGCGTACGCCACGCTCGCGCCCCACTACGACAAGTTCACCCGCCACCACCGCCACGAGGTCTGGCTCGAGCGCCTCGAGACGCTGGCCCGCACGTACGGCCTCAGAGGCCGCCGCGTGCTCGACGTCGGGTGCGGGACGGGCAAGAGCCTGCTGCCGCTCGTCCGCCGCGGCTACGACGGCGCCGGCTGCGACGTCTCGGCCGCCATGCTCTCTCGCGCGCGCGCCGTGCTGCCCGAAGTGCCGCTGCATCGCGCGGACATGCGCGCGCTCCCCGGCCGCATCGGAGTCTTCGACTGGATCACCTGCCTCGACGACGCCCTGAACTACCTCCTGGGCGACGACGACCTCGCGCGCGCCCTGTCCTCGATGGCGCGCCGGCTGTCCGCCGGCGGGCTGCTGACCTTCGACCTCAACTCGCTCAGCGCCCACCGGGACGGATTCGCCGCCACGTGGGTGGTCGAGGAGCCGGGGGTCTTCCTCTGCTGGGAGGGGCGCGGCTGCGCGAGCGGTCCGGGCGAGCCCGGGAGCGCCGACATCTCGATCTTCGAGCGCGCCGGCGGTGCCTGGCTGCGCCACGCCAGCCGCCACGAGCAGCGCTGGTGGGGCACCGCCGACGTCCGGCGCGCCTGCGCCGCGGCCGGGCTGGCCCTCGTCGCCGTCCACGGCCAGCTCCCCGGGGCACGGCTGCAGCCCGACGTCGACGAGAGCACCCACACCAAGCTCGTCTACCTGGCGCGCCGGTCCCGGCGGCCCACCGAGGAAGCAGGCATCGCATGATTCGCGATCCGTAGACCCGACGCACCGGCGGCGCGCCAAGCGCCGCCGCGCCGCCACGGGTTTGCTCAGAGCAACTCCGCGGTGAGAGACGATCGCTGCGTGCCGGGCACGCGCGAAGGTGTGTCAGTCAGACGGAGCCGCCCTGGCGGTTGGGCAGCTGGACCACGGACACGAAGAAGTCGTCGATCTGGCGCACGACGTCGATGAAGCGGTCGAAGTCGACCGGCTTGCTGACATAGGCGTTGGCGTGCAGGTCGTAGGAGCGCGCGATGTCCTCCTCGGCCTGCGAGGTGGTCAGCACGACGACGGGGATGGTGCGCAGCTCGGCGTCCTCCTTGACCTCCGCCAGCACCTCCCGGCCGTCCTTGCGGGGCAGGTTGAGGTCGAGCAGCATGAGGTCGGGGCGCGGCGCGTCGGCGTACTTGCCCTCGCGGCGCAGGAACTCGAGCGCCTGCACACCGTCGGAGACGACGTGCAGCGCGTTGTAGACCTTGTTGTGCTCGAACGCCTCGCGGATGAGGACCACGTCGCCGGGGTCGTCCTCGACGAGCAGGACCTCGATGACGTTCAGGTTCTGGTTCATGGCGTGGTCTCCTCGGTGGCAGGGTCATGGGCGACCGGCAGCGTGAAGCGGAACGTCGACCCGGCGCCGTTGTGGCTGGGCTCGAGCCAGATCTCGCCTCCGTGGTACTCGATGATCTTCCGGCACATCGTGAGCCCGATGCCGGTCCCCGCGTAGACGTCGCGGGCGTGCAGGCGCTGGAAGATGACGAAGATCCGGTCGGCGTACTCCGCGTCGATGCCGATGCCGTTGTCGACGACGGAGAGCTCCCACTGCTCGCCGTCGCGGCGGGCCGACACGTTGACGACCGGCGGCTCGTCGCCGTGGAACTTGATCGCGTTGGAGATGAGGTTCTGGAGCACGAGCCCCAGCAGCGAGCGCTCGCCGTAGACCTCGGGCAGGTCTCCGCGCACGTCCACCGTCGCACCGGTCTCCTCGATGGCCAGCGAGAGCGAGCTCATCGCCTGGGCGACGAGCTCGTCGAGGTCGACGAGCTCGCGCGGGTGCTCGACGCGCCCCACGCGCGAGAAGGCCAGCAGGTCGTTGATCAGCGCCTGCATGCGCTTGGCGCCGTCGACCGCGAAGGCGATGTACTGCTCGCCGCGCTCGTCGAGCTGCCCGGAGTAGCGGCGCTCGATCATCTGGCAGAAGCTCGTGACCTTGCGCAACGGCTCCTGGAGATCGTGCGAGGCGACGTAGGCGAACTGCTCGAGCTCGGCATTTGAGCGCTCGAGTGCGACGGCCTTGGCCTGGATCTCCTCCTCGGCCGCGCGCACGGCCTCGAGGTCGCGGACGATCCGATCGCGCATCGACTCGACGTCGCGGCCAAGGCGCTCGATGTCGCTCGGGCCGCTGGGCTCGATGACGCGGTGAAGCTCGCCCGACGCCACGGCGCGCGTCTGGCGCGCCAGTCGCGCGATGGGCACGGCGATGACCTGCCGGCCGATGACCACGATGGCCAGCAGCGCCAGCGCGAGCAGGGCCGCCGCGAAGATCAGCGCTCGCGTGAGCGACCGCGCGGCGCCGGACAGGTCGGCGCGCGCGCCGGCGCGGTCGGCCCGCAGATCGGCCTGCAGGCGTCCGAGCGCGGCGCGCACGGCATCGAAGCGCGACTTGCCCGCCGCCACGGCGGCGTCCTCGATGCGGCCGGCCCCGAAGCGGCGGATGCGCTGGATCGTCGGCCGGGCGTAGCCGGACTCCCAGGCCTGGATCGCGGCCTGCGCCGCAGCCAGGTCGCGCGGCAGGCGGCCGCCCATGTCGGCCTGCGCCAGTGCCCGGAGCTGACGCTCGGCGCGGGCGGCGTTCGTCACGCCGGTGCGGTAGGGATCCAGAAAGCCCTCGTCGCCGCCGAGCACGAAGCCCCGCACGCCGGTCTCCTGATTGACCATCGCGTTGGAGAGCACCAGGGCCGTGTTGGTGGCCACGTCGACGCGGTCGACCACGCGCTTGCGTGCGTCGGTGACGTGGTGCGACGCCGTGAGGGCGGCGGCCACGGCGACGAGTGTGGCCAGGGCGAGCACGCCGGCGCTGAGCGCGAGCCAGGTCCCCGCGCTGAGCCGGCTGCGGGGCATCAGCCGGCGCTCCGCCCACCCGTGAGCAGCAGGGCGGCGACGTCGTCGAGCATCGCTCCGCCGTTGAGTTCGAGGACCGCGTCGATGAGGTCCGCGACCAGCGTCGAGGGCTCCTGCGCCCACCGCGCGCCGGCCTTGATGCCGGCCAGGAGCGCGATCAGTCCGTCCATGCCCAGGCGGGCGCTTCCGCCGCCGGCCGCCCGGCCTTCGATCAGCCCGTCGGTCAGCAGCAGGACGCCCCAGCGCGGGGCGAGTCCCAGGTCGCGCGCCGGCCAGCGGGCGCCTTCGAACACGCCGAGCGGCGGCCCCGTGGCCGTCGGGCCGATGGCCGGTGTCCTGCCGTCGCCGGCGCCGAGCAGGACGGGCGGCGGGTGGCCCGCGCTGCGCACGCTCGCCGTCGCGCGATCCGGCGTGATGGCCACGGTCGAGACGGTGGCGAAGATCTCCTCGGCGTGGCGCTCGTGGATGAGCACGTCCTGCAGCACGGGCAGCACCTGGTCCACGTCGGCGCCGCCCAGCGTCAGCGTCCTCCACGCCACGCGCAGGCAGACGCCCAGCGCCGCCTCGTCGGCGCCATGGCCGCTGACGTCGCCGATCATCAGGTGCACGGCTCCGTCGCGCGTCTGGACGAGGTCATAGAAGTCGCCGCCCAGCAGCGTGCGCTCCCGGCCCGGGCGGTAGCCGGTGCCGACCAGCAATGCGCCGTCGTTGAGGATCGGGACTGGCAGCAGCCCACGCTCCAGCCGCGTGGCCTCCTCGGCCAGGATCTCGGCCGCGCGCAGCCGCGCCCGGACGCTGTCGGCCTGGCGGCGCTCGACGGCGTAGAGGATCGCGCGCCGCAACCCGTCACCGTCGACGCTGCCCTTGACGAGATAGTCTTGCGCGCCGGCCGCGACCGCCTCGATCCCACGCTGGTCGTCGCGATCGCCCGTGAGCACGAGGTGCGCGACGTGCGGGGCCGCCTCGCGCAGGCGCTCGAGCGCGTCCAGCCCGCTGGCGTCGGGCAGCCCGAGGTCGAGCAGGACGCAGTCGAAGAGCTCGCTGCCCAGCAGCTCGAGCCCTTCGGCGAGCGACTGGGCCCTGCGCACGTCGACCGGCGCCGCCTCCTCGCGCAGCAGCTCGGAGACCAGGAAGGCGTCGCCGTGGTCGTCCTCGATCATGAGCACGCGAACGAGCTCGCCCGCGATCAGGCGTGCGTGCCCGGGAGTGTGCGGAGGCAGAGAGGACAACGTGTCTGGGCGCGGACCCGGCCGGCGCAGCCTATCCGAGCCGCCGCGCACGGCGGCCAGGGCGTGGAGCGCTCACCGCGCGCCGCCCGCGCGGGTGACCGGCAGCGGCGCCGGAGCGTCCGCCCCCGTCTCGAAGAGCGCGCAGACGTCGAGCGTCTCGCAGCTGCACCCGCGGGCCTCGACGAGCCACGCGCGCATGGCCTGCGCGCGCGCGATGAGCTCGTCGACCTCGGGGAGCTTGCGCGCGGCGAGCTCGCGCAGCTGGGCGTGGGCCGGCGGCCCGCCGTTGCCCGTGCCGAGCAGCACGCGCGCCTCGCCGAGGGTGAAGCCGGCGCGCTTGGCCACGTCGATGACCTGGAGCCGGCGCAGGGTGTCGTCGCCGTAACGGCGCTGGCCGCTCTCGCGCCGGGCTTCGGGCAGGAGGCCGACCGACTCGTAGTAGCGGATGGCCGAGGCCTTCAAGCCGGCCCGGCGGGCGACCTGGCCGATGGTGAGCGTCGCGTCGTGCACTCTCCCTTCCCCCTTGACTTCAAGCCGACTTGAAGGTGCACGGTACTCCCATGACCTCCGAGCCACCGATCGCCTGCACGCTGACCGAGGCCGAGTGGCCCGCGCGACGCGTCGAGATGGCGGCCATCGCGCGAGACCTCGTCTGCGCCGACGTGCGGGACACCCGCGCGGTCCTGCGCCTGCGCCCGGCACCGGGCACGCGCGAGCGCGTCGCCGCCTTCGTCGCCGCCGAGACCCGCTGCTGCGCGTTCCTGCGCATGGAGCTGCGCGAGGAGGCCGACGCCCTGACGCTGACCATCGACGGGCCGACGGGCTCCGACCCCGTGGTCGGCGAGCTCGTCGCCGCCCTCACGGCCGGCGCGCCCGCATGAGCGCGAACCTCGCCGTCGCCGTGCTGCACGCCGCGGCCGGCGCCGTGGCCGGGTGGCCGCCGGGCCCGCTCAGCGCGACGCGGGAGCCGCGGCCCGCGTGAGGCGGGGGCGGATGCCCTTGCGGGTCTCGCCGGGCTTCAGGCATCCGCCGTGGCCGTCGGAGCCGAAGGCGCAGAAGTGCAGGACGCGCTCGCAGTTGCGCACCTTCCATGGCCCGTTGAGCTTCACCCGCGCGGTGTCCCGGCCGGGCCCGCAGTCGATCGTGCCGCGGCCGTAATAAGCCCACACGTAGTCCTTGCCGGCGCCGCCCCTGACGACCGTCGAGCCGTGGCTGGGGTAGAGCCAGTCGTTGCCCGGGCCGCCGTCGAGGAGGTCCTTCTGGCGCGTGTTGTTGTTGGCTGGATCCCAGTCGCCCCACAGGATGTCGTTGCCCGCGCCACCGAGGATGCGATCCGAGCCGTGGTGGCCGAGGAGCTCGTCGTTGGCGGCGCCGCCGACCTTCTTGCGCCCGGTGCTGTCGAGCACCTTCCAGAGGATCCCCGTCACTGCCGGCCAGCCGTTGTGCGGCACCTTGTCGCCGCCGCCGGAGGTTCTGCGGCCGTTGCCGGGGCCGCATTGCACGCCGGGCTGGCGCGGTGCGCAGAGGTCCGGGGTCGAGCCCCGTCGTCCGGGGGTGGTCCGCTTGATGTCCTGTGGCGCCGCGACGAAGAGCGGCTGCGTCGCCGTCGCCTGGCTGCCGTCGACGGTGTCGGTCACCCGGATGGCGACCTGCGCCGTGCCCGGCTGGTCGAAGACGGTGCTGGCGGTCTCGCAGGGGACCGGGTAGTCGAGGTCCTCGGGCAGCGGCGGGGCGCAGTCGAGCTCGTCGTCGGCCTGGAAGCCGCCGGGCGAGTCGCGCGCGTCCCAGTCGACCTCGATCGTCACGGCGTTGACGAGGCCGCCGAGGCCGTAGCTCAGCTGGGCGCGGCACTCACCGGCCACGCACGGACGCGGCGCGCGCAGGGTGAAGGCCGCGCTGGGGGCGGCCTGGGCGACGCCCGCGCCGGCCGCGAGAGCCAGCACGACAGTGCACGCGAGGGCTGAACCAAGACGCATCGCTCCGACGCTAGACCTCTGGCTCCTACAGGGCAAGGGAGCGCTGTTCATGCGTCCAGGAGCCCAATGCGCCCAGTGTTGATACGGGCCGAGGTGCGGCTCCCCGTACCCCGCCTTCGGCGGATAGCACCGCTGCCGCGTATCAGCGGCGCCCGGATACTCCTCATGACGCCGTACCGCCGTGCAGGCATCCGCTCAGGGCGCCGCGACGTAGAAGCCAGGCGAAACGCACGGAGGCGGCGAGCGACCAGAGCATCATGTCCTTCAGCGAGCCCGACACCGACATCCTCGTCCCGGCCTTCGATGTGCGCGCGCTCGCCCGCCGCGCCGCCGTTCCGGCCGCCGCGGCCGCTGTCGCCGCGGCCGCCATCGTCATCGCCGGCGGCCCGCTGCACGCCTTCGCCCACGCGCTGCGCCGCGCCCTCGACGCCGACCCGCGCTGGGTCATCGGGGGCGCCGTCTTCGAGCTGCTCTCCTTCGCGGGCTACGTCGCCCTCTTCTGGATGGTCGGCAGCCGTGCGACGGCGCGGCTCGGGCTCAACGAGAGCACGCAGGTGACGCTCGGCGGCGCCGCCGCGACGCGGTTGCTGCCGACCGGCGGCGTGGGCGGCGCGGCCATGACGCTGTGGGCCCTGCGCAAGGCGGGCCTCGGCTCGCGCGGCGCCACGCGCACGCTGCTGGGCTTTCTCATCGTCCTGTACTCGGTCTTCCTCGGCGCGATCGCCCTCTCGGGCGGCCTGATCACGCTCGGGATCGCGTCGGGCCACGGGCCGCTCGCGCTCAGCGCCGTCCCCGCCGGCGCCGCCGCGCTCGGCATCGCGGCCTCGCTCGCCCTTGCCGCGCGCCGGCCGCGGACGCCGCGCCGCGCTGCCCGCCTGCACGCGGCGGCCGACGTCTTCGGGGCCGCCGTTCGCGACGCCATCGGGCACGTCCGCTCGGGCGACCCGCGCCTGCTGGGCGCGCTGGCGTGGTGGACGTTCGACGCCTCGGTCCTGTGGGCCATGCTCCACGCCTTCGGCGCCCCGCCGCCGTTCGCGGTGGTCGTCCTCGCGTACTTCGTCGGCCAGGTCGGCAACACGATCCCGATCCCGGGCGCCGTGAGCGGCGGCATCGTCGGCGTCCTCGTCGCCTTCGCGGTGCCGGCCGACCTCGCGCTCGTCTCGGTCCTCGCCTATCGCGCCATCGCCATCTGGCTGCCCGCGCCGATCGGCCTGGTCGCGCTGGGCGCGCTGCGACGGACGATGGGACGCTGGAGCGCGGAGGACGCCGAGGTCGCGGCCGGGGCCCCGGTCGTGGTCGCCCGGGACGCGGCGCCGGACGGGCCCGCGACGGCGGCGGAACCGGTCGCACGCGGGCCCCGCCCGTGCCCGTGCCCGGAGCCGGCGCTTCTCGCGGCATGAGGTTGCGCCCCGCCACGTCGCCGGCGCTACCGGCGGCGCCCGCGCGGGTCCCCCGCCGGCTGCTGGCCCTCGGGCTGCTCGGCGCCGTCGGCTTCGCGCTGGTCACAGCCGGGGTCGTGCGCCTGCCCGACCTCGAGGGCGTGCTCACCGATCTCTCCGACACGCTGGGGCCGTGGACGTACGCGCTGGTGGCGGCGCTGGCCTTCCTCGAGACGGGTGCCTTCGTCGGGCTCGTCGCGCCCGGCGAGACCGCGATCGTGCTCGGCGGCGTCGTCGCCGCCGAGGGCGGCGTGGACCTGCCGGTCATCATCGTCGTCGCCTGGCTGGCCGCGGCCCTCGGCGACCTCGCGAGCTTCGCCCTCGGCCAGCGTCTGGGACGGCGCTTCCTCGTCGCCCGCGGCCCGCGCCTGGGCATCACCGCGCCGCGCCTGCAGCGCGTCGAGGCGTTCTTCGACCGCCACGGCCCCAAGGCGATCCTCGTCGGGCGCTTCATCGGCATCGTCCGCGCCGTCGCCCCGTTCCTGGCCGGCGCCTCGGGCATGCGCCTGCGCGACTTCCTGCCGTGGAGCCTGCTCGGCACCTTCCTGTGGGCCACGGCGTTCACGCTGGTGGGCTACGCCTTCCACGCCTCGTTCGCCTCGGCCGCCCACACGCTGACCCACGCCGCCTTCGGGGCCGCGGTCCTGGCCGCGGCGCTCCTGGCCCTGCGGGCGCACCGCCAGGCGCGGGCGGCGACATGTCCGGCGTCGCTATCGGGCTGAACAGCAAGCACCGAGGGAGAGTGTCCGTTGGCGCCCCTGGTGCGTTGGGGGGCGTCGAACGTCGGTCTTCCCACGTCAGGAGGTGCCAGGACCGACGTTCGTCGTCGGAGTGCTGGGGCGGCGGGTCGAACGTCGGTCTTCCCACGGCTGGGCAGGGCAAGACCGACGTTCGTCGTGAGATGGGCGGCGGCGCGGCACCCGCGGGAAACGCCCGCGAGGCGCCTGCGCGCCCCCAGGGCAGCGCTCACCGTCGTCCTCGGTGATGCTGTTTCGTGCCGGTGCCCACACCCCGGACGCCGCCGGTCACGGCCGCGGCGCTGCTCGCCCCACGCGCACACCGCGAGGCGCGAGCGGCTACGGCCCCGGCGTAGCTACGGCGCGAACAGCATCACAGAGGGGAAGCGGCCCGCCGGGGGCAGGTGAGCCGGCGGCGGCTGCCGGCAGGCAGGCGAGCTGGCGGCGCGTCGAACGTCGGTCCTCCCACGCCAGGACGGGCCACGACCGACGTTCGTCGTTCGCGGCGGCTAATCCCGCTCGTAGGTGGCGATGACCACGCCGGTGGTCGTCGTGATCGAGTCGGTCAGGCGCAGGCGGGCCGGCGCCCCGCCGTCGGGGAAGAGGCGCAGGCCGGTCCCGAGCACCAGGGGGTGAATGAGGAGCACCCACCGGTCGACCAGGTCGCGGCGGATGAGCGACTGCAGGAGGTCGCCGCTGCCCAGGACGGACAGGCTCCCGCCGGGCTGCTCCCTGAGCGCGGCGACGGCCTCCGCGGCGTCCCCCTCGAGCAGCGTCGCGTTGGCCCACGCCAGCGGCTCGGAGAGCGTCCGCGAGGCGACGTACTTGTCGCGCCCGTTGATGACCTTCGCGTACGGGTCGTCCGCGGGCTGGTGGGGCCAGAAGGCGGCCATCTTCTCGTAGGTCCGGCGGCCGAAGAGCAGTGCGCCGCCGCGAGCCATGCCTTCGCCCATCGCCTTGCCCATGACCTCGTCGGTGTTGGCGGCGGCCCAGCCGCCCTGCTCGAACCCGCCCCGTGGGTCCTCGTCGGCCCCCGCCGGCGCCTGCATCACGCCATCGAGCGTCACGTGGTTGGTCACGACGACTTCCATCGCAGTTCTCCTTGCTCCTGAGTTAGGAGTAGATGCTACGGGATCAGGAGTGCTGGTGTACCCTGGTCGAAGATGGACCGGCGCACCTACGGCGACCCCTGCGGCGTGGCCCGCGCGCTCGACGCGATCGGCGAGCGCTGGGGCCTGCTCGTCGTGCGCGAGCTCCTGCTCGGGCCCAAGCGCTTCAGCGCCCTGCACCGCGGCCTCGGCGGGGTGAGCCAGAACGTCCTCGCTCAGCGCCTGCGCGAGCTCGAGGCCGCCGGCGTCGTGGGCCGGCGCCGGCTCGGGCCTCCCGCCGGGTCGTGGGCCTACGAGCTGACCGAGCACGGCTCGGAGCTCGAGCCGGTCCTCGTCGCGCTCGGGCGCTGGGGCCGCGCCGAGCCGATGACGGCCGAGGCCGAGCTGAGCGTCGACGCCCTGGCACTGGCCCTCAGGACGACCTTCGACCCGGTCGCCGCGGGCGACCTCGAGGCCTCGCTCGACCTCCACGTGGACGGCGACCGGCTCGCGGTGAAGGTGGCGGGCGGACGCCTTTCCGTCGCGCGCGCGGGCGCGCAGGACCCCGACGCCACGCTGCGGACCGACGTCCCGACCCTGCGCGAGCTCGCCTTCCGCAGGCGACGCCTCGACGACGCGGCAGCGGCGGGCGAGGCGGTCGTCGAAGGCGACCGCGCCGCGGCGCAGCGGCTGCTCGACGCGTTCTAGGCGCCCGACGAGACGGGCGGCGGCACCACGAGCGCCTCGTGGATGGGCGGGCGCCCGGTGTACCAGTAGGTGAAGCGCGCCACGCGCCAGTCCGCGCCGAGGCGCTCGAGCAGACGCGCCACGCGCCGGTCGAGCGAGGCGGGGTCGCCGTCGATGATGCGAACCACGTCATCCATGCCCGGACATGGTCGGCGGCCCGGGCGGCGCGCTGTAGCGACGGCGCGTACAAGCTCACTCGACCGCAGGTCGAAGGCTCAGGCGCCGACGATCGCGGCGCAGACCCAGTTGTGCGCGCCCGCTCCGCCCGCCCACAGCTTCGCCGCGAGGCGGTCCTGCTCGGCCTTCGAGGCCTGGTAGGCGTGCGGTGTGCTGCCGCCGAGGCCGTGCCAGGTGCTGTCGAGCATCTGGTAGTAGCCGGAGGCGCTCGCGGAGTTCGGCGGCAGGTTCTGCCCGCCCGACTCGCACTCGACGATCGGCCACGGAATCGACCAGGGCCCGCCGGGACCCTGGCTCGCCGCGGCCCGCGCCCGCGCCGCCAGCAGCCGCGAGAGCTCGTGCTCGGCGCGCCGGCGCGAGGCGATGGTGTTGCTGAGCGCCGCCAGGCGCGCCGCCCGCGCCTGCGCCAGCGCCGCGCGACGCGACTGCAGGGCGGCGGTCATCCGGGCCAGCGCGTCGCGCTGGCTGGCCACCGCCGCGGTCTGCTCGCGCTGGCGCGGCTCGAGCGCCGCCAGCAGGCGCTCGTCGTGGCGGGCGTCATTGCGCCCGCGCCGCACGGCGTCGACGATCACCGTGTCGCTCTGCTGCACGCGGCGCAGGAACTCGATGCGCTCGAGCACGTCGGCGAAGCCCTTGGCGTCGAGCACGACCGAGACGACGTCGGGCGGGTCGGCCGTGTAGCGCTGGCGCAGCATGGTCGCCAGCGCGCTGCGGCTCTGGGCCAGGCGCGCGCGCAGGCGCACAAGCCGCTCGCGCGTGACGCGCAGCTCGCGCTGGGTCTCGGCCAGGCGAGCCTGCCAGCGCGCGAGCTCGGCCTGCGTCTCGGATAGACGGGTGGACATGACGTCGACGGCCCGCGACGTCGCGCGCTCCAGGCGGCCGAGCCGCGCGGCGGCGGAGGCGAGCTGGCGCTCGACGCCCTTCTGGCGGTTGATGTGACTGCGCAGGGCCCCCGGATCCTGGGCCTGGGCGAGATGCGTGACGCTCGCCGCCGCGGGCAGCGCGACGAGCAGCAGCAGGGCGACGATCGTCACCGGGTGGCGTGTCGGGAACGTGCGGCGGCGCATGAGAACGGCGGCACAGGGACCGTGGGGGGCCCGGTCCAGCGTGGGACGCTAGCGCCGCGGCGCCACCGGACGTCCCCTTGCACGACTTCGTGCGGGGTACGAACATACCCCTTGGACCTGCGGTCGGAGCGGGTTCCTACCGTCGGGCCGAGGCGCCGCGCGGCGGCCAACGGCGATGCTGGGGCGCATGATCGATGCCTTCGTCGTCGAGGTCGGAGCGCTGTGCGAGGAGCCGGGCGAGCAGCTCGGCACGCTCGTCGAGGTGCAGCGCACCGAGCGCTTCCGGATCTCCGCGCTCAGCCCGGCCGCCGCGGAGACCGCGGGGATGCAGCTCTTCAGCGCGGAGGCGACGCGACGCGGGCGGCTGGTGCACGACGCGTGGGTGCGCGCGGGGCTCCAGGCGCCGGACGCGCCCGCTCTGCACTGAGCCCGGACGCCCCGCTGCGTAGCATGCTTGTCCATGCAACTACGCACGCTCGGACGCACCGGCGTCAAGGTCAGCCCGCTCTGCCTGGGAGCGATGATGTTCGGCGCCTGGGGCAACCCCGACCACGACGAGTCCATCGCGATCATCCATCGCGCGCTCGACGCGGGGATCAACTTCATCGACACCGCCGACGTGTACGCGCGCGGCGAATCCGAGGAGATCGTCGGCAAGGCGCTGGCCGGCGGCCGGCGCGACAACGTCTTCCTCGCCACCAAGGTCCACGGGACCATGGGCGACGACCCCAACCAGTTCGGCAACTCGCGCCGGTGGATCGTCGCCGAGGTGGAGAACAGCCTGCGCCGCCTGGGCACCGACTGGATCGACCTCTACCAGATCCACCGACCCGAGCCCGACACGGACATCGACGACACCCTCGGCGCGCTGAGCGACCTCGTGCAGGCCGGCAAGGTGCGCTACATCGGCAGCTCGACCTTCCCGCCGAGCGCCATCGTCGAGGCCCAGTGGGTGGCCGAGCGGCGCGTGCGTGAGCGCTTCGTCTGCGAGCAGCCGCCCTACTCGATCCTCGTGCGCGGCGTGGAGGCCGAGGTGCTCCCGACCTGTCAGCGCTACGGCATGGGCGTCATCCCGTGGAGCCCGCTGGCCGGCGGCTGGCTGACCGGGCGCTACCGCAAGGGCCAGGACCTCCCCGAGACGCACCGCGCGCAGCGCATCCCCCAGCGCTACGACATGTCGCTGCCCGGCAACCAGGCCAAGCTCGAGGCGGCCGACGCCCTCGCGCAGCTGGCCGACGAGGCGGGGCTGACGCTCATCGACATGGCGCTGGCCTTCGTGCTCGAGCACCCCGCGGTCACCGCGGCGATCATCGGGCCGCGCACGATGGAGCAGCTCGAGTCCCAGCTCGGCGCGGCCGACGTCACGCTGTCCGACGACATCCTCGACCGCATCGACGAGATCGTCGCACCGGGGACGAACCTCAACGCGACGGATGCGGGGTGGCAGAACCCGGCGCTGTCGCGCGAGGCGCGCCGCCGACGATAGCTGCGGCGGCGTCGGCCGCGGTCTGGGCCGCCACGCCCTGGGCGCGGCGCTCGGCGCGCGTCACCGGCAGCGTGCGGGCGAGGATCACCATCGGCACGGCGAGGGCGACGATGAGCCACATCACCGTGCGCAGCCCGTAGGCGTCGGCGACGACGCCGAGGCCGGCCGCGGCGATCCCGCCCACGCCGATGGCCAACCCGAGGCTGACCCCGGACGCGAGGCCCAGGCGGTTGGGCAGGTACTCCTGGCTCATGACCACCGTGACCGAGAAGGTCAGGATGATGAGAAAGCCGGCGACGGCCGTGAGCAGTCCCGCCGTCAGCGGGGTGCGCGCCAGGACGAGCGCGACGAGCACGGGGATCGTGACGAGGGTCGAGCCCACGACCAGGCGCCGGCGCCCGAGGCGGTCGACGACCCGCCCGCCCGAGTAGGTCCCCACGGCCCCGGCGACGAGCATCGCGGTGAGCGCGGCGTTGCCGGTGCCCTCGCCCGTGCCGAGGTGGTGGATGAACCACAGCGGGATGAAGGCCTGCAGCCCGAAGTACACGCAGGAGCGCAGCGCGACGACGCCGCCCAGGCGCACGAAGGCGTTCCAGTCGTCCTCGTCGCGATCGTCGTCGGCGAGGTTGCGCTCGAAGTGGGCGGACTTCTCCGCGGCGACCAGCCGCAGCCGGGGCAGCTCGCGCGCGAGGATGACCGCCACGATCGTCGGCAGGACGGCCAGGAGCAACGTCCCGCGCAGGCCGAAGAGCAGGACGAGCGGGGTCACGAGGATCGGCCCCAGCGCGAAGCCGGCGTTGCCGCCCAGTGAGAAGAAGCTCATCCCCTGCCCGCGCCGGTCGCCCGAGACCTGGTTGGCGAAGCGCGCGCCCTCGGGATGGAAGGCCGCGACGCCGAGGCCGCTCAGCCCCACGGCGACGGCGGTCGCCGCGTAGCCCGTGGTGAGCCCGACGAGGGCCACGCCGAGCCCGGCCAGGAGGACGCCGAACGGCAGCAGCCACGGCAGCGCGAGCCGATCCGAGCCGACGCCGAAGAGGGGCTGGATGGCCGACGAGCCGACGCTCGTGACGAGGACGAGCACCCCGGCGGCGCTGTAGGAGATCCCGCGCTGGTCGATGAGGAAGGGCAGCAGCGCCGGCACCGCCCCCTGCGCCGTGTCGGCGCACGCGTGGCCGGCGGCCAGGACGGCCAGGCCCCGGCGGTCGAGCCCGGCGCTCACCGCGCCGCCACCCCGTCCAGCGCGATGCGCAGCACGCCGGCGCGGGCGCGCTCCGGCTCCCAGCCGTGGCCGCGGCGCAGGTGCCGGTAGGTCCAGCTGACGAGGTTCAGCAGCAGGGTGGCGGTCTCCTCGGGGTCCCCGGCGGCCAGCGAGCCGTCGGCGGCGCCGTCCTGCAGCAGCCGGCGGATCGGCTCGGTGAAGGCCGTTCGGGTGAGCCCGCGCGGACCCTCCTCGTGGAAGATCGCGTTGTGGTCGGCCTCGGCCAGCGCGCTGACCAGCTCGAGGTTGGCCTCGACCGCCTCGCAGTAGCCGGCCAGCGCCTGCTCCAGGCGCTCGCGCCCGGTGCCGGTCGCGGTCAGCGCCGGCCACATGCCGGAGCGATACGCGTCCTCGAGGCGCTCGGACAGCGCGCCGAGCAGGCCGTCGCGCGTGACCCCACGGCGGTGCAGGGTCATGCGCGAGACGCCGGCCTCGGTCGCGATGCGCTCGAGCGTCGCGTCGCGCCAGCCCCAACGCTCGATCGCCCGGTGGGCCCCCTCGAGCAGAACCTGATCGATGACCGCCACTGTTACACCACTGTAACAGTGGCGATACGTCGATGCGCGGCGGGGCGGTGCTCCTGGGTGTCCGGTCCTCAGACCCCCACGAGGCGCTGTGACAGCTCGCGCAGGCGGCGACGGGCGTCGAGGTCGTAGGCCTGCGCGTCGGCGCGGACCTCCCTGGTGCCGTTGAAGTACGCCCCGCTGACCC
The DNA here is from genome assembly GCA_963757775.1 of Paraconexibacteraceae bacterium. GTDB lineage: Bacteria > Actinomycetota > Thermoleophilia > Solirubrobacterales > Solirubrobacteraceae > JAOPZW01. The sequence continues at coordinate 29,745 of CAVWSH010000003.1, forward strand.
CTTCGACCGACGGATCGGCGACCAGGCGCCAGGTCGCCTCGAGGCCCTCCTGCACGGTGCTGATGGGCGTCACGCCGGCGTCGACGACCATCTTGGTGCCCATGAAGGTCGCGGGGTGCAGCGCCGTGGCGGTGACGCCGCTGCCGGCGAGCTCCTCGGCCAGGTCGAAGGCGTGCATGATCTGCGCGAGCTTGCTCTGGCGGGAGGCGCGGGCGCCGTCGTAGTCGCGCTCGAGCATCACGTCGTCGAAGTCGATCGCCTGCTGGCCGGCGGACGCGACGTTGACGATCCGCGCCGGCGCCGACGCGATGAGGCGGTCGCGCAACAGCGAGGCGAGCAGGAAGCCCGCCAGGTAGTTGACCGCGAAGCGCAACTCGTAGCCGTCCTCGCTCTCCTGGCGCGCGCCGGCGAAGCCGATGCCGGCGTTGTTGACGAGCACGTCGAGGCGGTCGGGCACCTGGTCGGCCAGCGCGCGCACGGCGCTCAGCGACGCCAGGTCGCCCACGACGAGCCGCACGTCGCCCGGGCCCTCGAGCAGGTCGGCGAGCGCCTCGCGGCCGCGCTCCTCGCTGCGCGCATGGGCCAGGACGGTGGCGCCTTCGCTCGCCAGGCGCGTGGCCAGCGCCCGGCCGAGGCCGTCCGTGGCGCCGGTGACCAGGACCGTGCTCATCGTTGATCCAGGCTACCGAGGCATGGCATCCTGGCGGACCGTGACAGAGGACGACGGCCACGCGATCTCGTTCAAGGTGCTCAAGCGCGGGACGCCCGTGCGCTCGTCGGACGGCGTCCAGGTGGGCACCGTTCGCCGTGCCCAGGAGACCGGGCGCGAGCACATCTTCGACGGGATCGTCATCGACACCAAGGCCGGCAAGCGCTTCGTCGACGCCCCCGAGGTGGGTCGCATCGCCGAGCGCGCTGTGACCCTGACCATCACCGCGGCCGAGGCCGAGGAGCTCCCGGCGCCGGGCGGCGGCATGCGCGCGCGCGTCGACCAGGCCACGACGGTCCGGCGGGCCAAGCGCATGGGCCGCAGCCTGCGCGACCGCTGGGACCGGCGCTGAGCCAGGCGCCGCGGGGCGCGCCGGCGTGCTCATCCGCGGCGCAGGACGCGCGAGTCGTCGGGGAGCCGCTTGGTCACGCGCTCGGCGTCGAGGTGCTCGAGGTGGGCCTGGGCGAACTTGCGCGAGGTCTGAAGCTCGTCGCGCAGGCGCGCCAGCGTGATCGCCCCCTCGGCGGCGACGACGGCCTCGACCCTGGCGCGGACGGCGGCCAGCGCCTCGGGGTGCGCGTACATCGCGCGGCCGACGCGCACGGCGCGCCCGGCAGCGCGCAGGGCGGCGAGGTCGTCGGCCTCCAGGTCGTTGGCGTTGGGCGGCTCGTGGCCCGCCGCGCGCAGGCGCTCCTCGAGCGCGAGCGCCGACTCGGGCAGCGGCGCGGGCGCAGCGGGCTCGGTGGGCGCCGGGGAGGCGGACGGCTCGGGGGCGGGCTCCGGCTCGCCGCGGCGCAGGCGCTCCAGGCGCGCGAGCGCGTCCTCGCGGCGGCCGTGGCGCCGGGCGGCGGGGTCGAGCACGACGCCGCCGCCGAGGGTGTCGGGAGGCGCGATGGAGCGCACGACCACGCGATCGCCGGCGCGCGCGAGCAGCGGCTGCTCCAGGCGCGCCTGCCACAGCCCGTCGCCCAGGTCGACGAGCCGCGCGGGCGTCTCGCGCGTGCCGTGGTGCACGTGGGCGCGCATCCCGTGGCCCGCGTCGCGCAGCGTCAGCTCGCAGTCGAGGATCAGCGAGGGCGCCACCGCGCCAGGGGCCGCGACCACGTCGCCGCGGGCGACGTCGCGCCGCTCGACGCCGACGAGGTTGACGGCGACGCGCTGGCCGGCGCTGGCGCGCTCGACGGGCTCGTCGTGGATCTGCACCGAGCGGACCCGGACGGGGGTGCCGGCCGGCAGCAGGACCAGGCGGTCGCCGGACGCGACCGACCCGGCCCACAGCGTGCCGGTGACCACGGTCCCGGCGCCGCGGATGCTGAAGGCGCGGTCGACGTGCAGCAGCGGCTCTCCGGCGCCGGCGTCGCGGCCCGGGAGGCGCGCGGCCACCTCGTCGAGGGCCGCGCGCACGTCCTCGACGCCCGCGCCCGTGCGCGCGGAGCAGGCGACGACCGTGGCGCCCGGGAGCAGCTCGCTCGCCTCCGCCGCCGCGCGCGCCGGGTCGGCGACATCGGCCTTCGTCACCGCGACGACGCCGGTGGCCACCGCGAGGGCGCCGAGCACCGCGGCGTGCTCGCGCGTCTGGGGCATGACGCCGTCGTCGGCGGCGATCACCATGAGGTACAGGTCGATGCCCGTGGCGCCGGCCACCATCGTGCGCACGAAGCGCTCGTGCCCAGGGGCGTCGACGACCGAGAGCCGCCGTCCGGACCTCAGCCTCAGCGGCGCGTAGCCCAGCTCGATCGAGATCCCGCGCGCCTTCTCGGCCGGCAGGCGGTCGGTGTCGCGGCCGGTCAGCGCCGCGACGAGCGCGGTCTTGCCGTGGTCGATGTGGCCGGCCGTGCCGAGCGTGAGCGGCGGCGCGGTCGTCATCCCCGCGCGGCGCGGACGGCGGCGGCCGCGAGGTCGGCCTCCTCGTCGGTGAGCGTGCGGACGTCGAGCAGCAGCCGGCCGTCGGCGATGCGCCCGACCAGCGGCGGGTCGCCGGCGCGCAGCGGGCGGGCCAGGGCGACGTCGATGGCCACCGCCGGGCCCGGCAGCTCGAGCAGGGGCAGCGCACCGCCGCCGACCTTCGCCGTCGAGGCGACGACCTCGCCTGCGCAGCCCTCGGCCAGCCGGCGGGCGCGGGCAGCGAGCGCCGCCGGATCGGCGTCGAGCATGGCCAGCACCGGCAGCTCGGCGCGCGCGAGCTCGGGATCGCGGTAGAGCGCGAGGGTCGCCTCGAGCGCCGCGAGCGACAGCTTGTCGATGCGCACCGCGCGCGCCAGCGGGTGGCGCCGGCAGGCCTCGATCGCCTCGCTCGTGCCGACCAGCAGGCCGCCCTGCGGGCCGCCCAGGAGCTTGTCGGCGCTGAAGCACACGACCGCGGCGCCGGCGCGCACCGAGCGGCGGACCGCGGGCTCGTCGGCCAGCAGCTCGACGTCGTCGGCCAGCGCACCCGAGCCGACGTCGTCGACGACGGGCACGCCGAGCCCGCACAGCGCCTCGATCTCGACCTCCTCGGTGAAGCCGACGGTGCGGAAGTTCGACGGGTGCGCGCGCAGGATGACGCCGGTCCGCTCGCCCAGCGCCGCCGCGTAGTCGCCCAGCCGCGTGCGGTTCGTGGTCCCGACCTCGATCAGTCGCGCCCCGGCCTGTCCGACGACCTCGGGGATGCGAAAGCCGCCGCCGATCTCGATGAGCTGCCCGCGCGAGACGACGACCTCCCGCCCCGGCCCGGCGAGCGCCGCCGCGGCCAGCAGCACGGCGGCGGCGCAGTTGTTGACGGCGAGCCCGGCCTGCGCGCCGGTCACCTCGCGCAACAGGCCCTCGACGTGCGCGTGGCGCGAGCCCCGCTCGCCGGTGGCCAGATCGAGCTCGAGGTTCGAGTAGCCCTCGGCCGCGGCGGCCACCGCAGCGCGCGCGCTCTGCGCCAGCGGAGCGCGCCCGAGGTTCGTGTGCACCACCACGCCCGTGGCGTTGAGCACGCGCCGCAGCGAGGGCCTCAGCCGCTCGCGGGCCCGCTGTACGAGATCGGCCTCGTCGGCCGCGCCGGCGAGCAGCTCGGCGCGCCGCTGGGCCAGCTCGGCCCGCGCCACGGACGTCGCGAGGCGATCGACCGACGGCAGCTCGCGCAGTCGCTCGCGCACGCGCGGGGGCGGGGGCTCGGGCATGGTCTGCGGATGGTACGCACGGGTGCGCGCCAGGGCGTCGAACGTCGGTCCTACCCCCTCCAGACGTGGGAAGACCGACGTTCGACCCCCCATGGCCGCGGAGGGCTCAGCCCGCGGAGGCCTCGGCGCGCGCCGCCATGCGGGCACGCTGCGGCTCCACCACGTACTTCGGGTCGGCGGCGCTCTGAAAGCCCGCCTTGTAGACCGACCAGCGGTTCGCCAGCGCGCCCGCGAGCATGAGCGTCGCGCCCGCCGCGGCGCCCGCGCGGCGCCGGCCGCGCCAGGCCATCAGCAGGCCGCCCGCCGCCGTCAGCGCCTTGCCGGCGCGGCCGGCGCGGCCGGCGGCGCCCTCGTGGTAGGGCTCGCCCAGGAAGCCAAGGCGGCGCTCCATGACGGTCGTGGAGGCCAGCTCGCCGGCGGCGCCGAGGAGCGCGAGGCGGCGCGCCGGGGCACCGCCGCCGATGAGCACCATCGCCGACCCGGCGCTCATCGCCGAGCCGGAGGCGAAGACGAACGGCAGCTCGCGGTGCGCCTCGTGCCACACCGGGATGGCCGTATCGGCCATGAGCACCGCGGTGTAGGTCGAGAGCGCCGGGCCGAGGACGGCGGTCGCGCCGGCCAGGCGCCCCAGGCGCGCGAACCAGCCGAAGTGGGTCCGCGCGTTCGCGAAGGCGATGGCGGTGCTGCTGGCGCCGAGCACCCACGAGCCGACGCTCATCGGCGAGGTCGGCTTGATGACTCGCAGCATGCGATGGAAGCGCTCGGGGCGCCCGAGGTCGGCGATCAGCAGGGGCGGGCTCGCCGCCGCGCCGGCCAGGGCGACCAGCCATGCGCGCCGCGCGAGCGCCTCGTCGCCGCGCAGCTCGCTGACGAGCGCGAACGGCGCGGCCGCGCCGGCCATCCCGCCGAAGAAGAAGTACAGGGGGATCTCCCACGTCCACACCGGCTCCTTGAGGATCGGCCGCCCGTAGTAGGAGCCCGGCGTGGCGTCGGTCGCCGAGTCGATCACCGGCGCCCCCCGAAGCTCGCCACCGCGATCGCCGCCATCAGCGCGGCCCCCGCGCCCGCCGCCGCGCGCCACATCGAGCCCAGGTCGCGCGTGGTCGAGACGGGATCGGGCGGCAGGCCGTAGACCTCCGGCTCGTCGAGGAGCAGGAAGATGGAGCCCTGCCCGCCGACGCCGTCGCCGGGGTCCTCGCCGTACAGGCGCGCGCTCGACTCACCGGCGACGTGGAGCACCTCCAGGCGCTCGAAGGCCCGCTCGCGCATCTCGTCGAGCGGCCCGAAGTGGATGGACTCCGTCGGACACGCCTGCGCGCAGGCCGGGGTCATGTCGTCCTTCAGGCGGTCGTAGCAGAGGGTGCACTTGTGGGCGCGACCGTCCTCCTCGCGCCGATCGATCACGCCGTACGGGCACGCGGGGATGCAGTACCCGCAGCCGTTGCAGACGTCCTGCTGCACCACGACGGTGTCGAACTCGGTGCGGAACAGCGCGCCCGTCGGGCAGACCTCCAGGCACGCGGCCGAGGTGCAGTGCTTGCACACGTCGGAGGACATGAGCCAGCGCAGCCCGCCGTCGCGCGACTGCTCGACGAAGGCGACGTGACGCCAGGTGTCGGCCCCCAGTGAGCCGGTGTTGTCGTAGGAGTGCCCGGTGAAGTCCAGCGGGTTGGCGGGGACGCCGTTCCACTCCTTGCACGCCACCTCGCAGGCCTTGCAGCCGATGCAGACCGACGTGTCCGTGAAGAAGCCGACGCGTTCGGTCGTCACGGGCGCACCTCCTGCGCGGGCGGCTCGGAGACGCCCGCCTCGGCGGCGCGGCGGCGGTAGTCCTCCAGCAGCGCGGTCAGCGCCGGACCGCGGGGGCGCCGCCCCGCGCGGACGTCGCAGGTCTGCGCCTTGTACTCGCCGATGTGGACGTTGGGATCGAGCGCGAGGCCGAGGAGGTCGTTGGCGGAGTCGCCCTTCACGACGCCCCGCGATCCCCAGTGGTAGGGCAGGCCGACCTGGTGCAGCTGACGCGATCCGACGGTCAGCGGGGTCATCCGGTCGGTGACCATCACGCGGGCCTCGACCGCCCCGCGCAGCGTGACGATCGTCATCCACTCGCCGTGGGTGAGGCCGCGCTCGCGCGCCAGCGCCCGCGAGACCTCGCAGAACATCTCGGGCTGCAGCTCGGCCAGGTAGGGCAGCCAGCGCGACATCCCGCCCGCCGTGTGATGCTCGGTGAGCCGATAGGTCGTCGCCACGTAGGGGAAGACCTCGACTCCCGGCTCGCCGTGGGTCGGGTTGTAGGGGTTCTCCCGGCGGCGGATCTGCTGGCGGGCCGGGTTGGCCTGCTGGGTGGCGTAGAGCGGATTGCCGAAGGGCGACTCGTGCGGCTCGTAGTGCGTGGGCATCGGCCCGTCGACCAGCCCCGCCGGGGCATAGAGCCATCCCTTGCCGTCGGCCTGCATGATGAACGGCTCGTCGCCGCGCAGGGCGTCGGGCCCCTCGGCGTCGTCGGGCGGCTCGTAGTCGGGCGCCTTGTCGGGCGTGAAGTCGGGCACGTCCTCGCCCACCCACCTGCCCTGCTCGGGGTCCCACCAGACGTAGCGCTTGCGCTCGGACCACGGCTTGCCGCCGGGGTCCGCCGAGGCGCGGTTGTAGAGGATGCGCCGGTTCATGGGCCACGCCCAGCCCCACTCGGGGGCCACCCACGACTGCTGCGAGCCGGGCTTGCGCCGCGCGACCTGGTTGACGCCCTCGGCGTAGCAGCCCGCGTAGATCCAGCAGCCGCAGGCCGTCGAGCCGTCGTTCTTGAGCGGCAGGTAGTCGGGGACCTCCTTGCCCGTCGTCAGGTCGACGCCGCTGATCTCGCGCAGGACGGCCTCGGCGTCGGGATCCTCGTACGGGCCCTCGGTCGGGTAGTCCCAGGTGAGGTCGAGCACGGCGCGGTCGCGCGCGGCCGTGGAGCCCGCCAGCTTCTCGCGCACGCGGCGCCCGAGGTGGTACATGAACCACAGCTCCGAGCGGCAGTCGCCGTGCGGCTCGACGGCCTGCTCGCGCCACTGCAGCAGGCGCTGCGTGTTGGTGTAGGTGCCCTTCTTCTCGACGTGGCTCGCCCCGGGCAGGAAGAAGACCTCGGTGGCGATGTCGGCCGTCGCGACCTCGCCGGTCTCGATCTCGGGCGCGTCGTACCAGAACGACGCGGTCTCGATCTCGACCAGGTCGCGGACCACGAGCCAGTCGAGGCCGCGCAGGGCGGCGCGGTTGTAATGGCCGTTGGCCGCGCCCACGGTCGGGTTCTCGCCCATGACGAACAGGCCCTTGACCGTCCCGTCGATCATCCCGGGCAGCGTGGAGTAGTAGGAGTGGTCGCCCGTCAGGCGCGGCAGGTGGTCGAAGCAGAAGTCGTTCGCGGCCGTGGCCGCGTCGCCCCACCAGGCCTTGAGCAGCGACACGGTGTAGGCGTCCATGTTGGCCCAGTAGCCGGCCTGCGGCGAGCTCTCCTCGATGTACTCCTGCAGCGTCCCGTGCGCCTCGGCCGCGGGCATCGGCAGGTAGCCGGGCAGGATGTCGTAGAGGGTCGGGATGTCCGTCGAGCCCTGGATCGACGCGTGCCCGCGCAGCGCGATGATCCCGCCGCCCGGGCGCCCGATGTTGCCCAGCAGCAGCTGGATGATCGAGGCGGTGCGGATGTACTGCACGCCCACCGTGTGCTGCGTCCACCCGACGGCGTAGCAGATGGCGCTCGTGCGCTCGCGGCCCGAGTTGTCGCACAGCGCCTCGCACACCGCGAGGAACTGCTCGCGCGAGACGCCGCAGGTCTCCTCGACGAGCTCGGGCGTGTAGCGGGCGAAGTGCCGGCGCAGGAGCTGGTAGACGCACCGTGGGTGCTGCAGCGTCTCGTCGTAGTGGGGCGGCTCGCCGTGCTCCAGCGCCCCGCCGTGCGCGCCGTGGGCGGCCTGCCCCGTGGGCGCGCCCTGCTCGCGCTGGCCCGACGCCGCCGCGACCTGCATGTCCGCGTACTGCCACGAGTCGGGATCGTAGGTTCGCGTCTCGGGATCCCACCCGGAGAAGAGCCCATCGAGATCCTCGGTGTCGCGGAAGTCCTCGGAGATGATGGTCGACGCGTTGGTGTAGCGCACGACGTACTCCCTGAACGCGCGGTCCTCTTCGAGGATGTAGCGCACGATCGCGCCGAGGAAGGCGATGTCGCTCCCCGCGCGCAGGGGCACGAAGGTGTCGGCGAACGCGCTCGTGCGGGTGAAGCGCGGATCGACGTGGATGACCCTCGCGCCCCGCTGCTTGGCCTCGGCCACCCACTGGAAGCCCACGGGGTGGTTCTCGGCCATGTTCGAGCCCATGATCAGGATGCAGTCGCTGTTGGCGAGATCCTGCTGAAAGCCGGTGGCGCCGCCGCGCCCGAACGAGGTCCCCAGACCGGGAACGGTGCTCGAGTGTCATATGCGGGCCTGGTTCTCGATCTGCAGCGCGCCCATGGCCGAGAAGAACTTCTTGATGAGGTAGTTCTCCTCGTTGTCGAGCGTGGCGCCGCCGAGGTGCGCGAAGCCGAGCGTGCGGTGCAGGCGGCGGCCGTGCTCGTCGACGTCCTCCCAGCCCGCGTCGCGCGCCGCGATCAGACGGTCGGCGATCATGTCCATCGCCGTGTCGAGATCGAGGTCCTCCCACTGCGTGGCGTGCGGTGGGCGGTACTTGACCTTGTACTCGCGCGCCGGGTGCTCGTGCAGCGAGCGCGAGGCCGAGCCCTTGGGGCACAGGCGCCCGCGCGAGATGGGCGAGTCCGGGTCGCCTTCGATCTGGATGACCTTCCCGTCCTTGACGTAGACGCGCTGGCCGCAGCCCACCGCGCAGTACGGGCAGATCGACTTGGCCACCCGATCGGCCGAGCGCGTGCGCGGCGCCATGCGCTCGGACCCGAGGGAGCGCGCTGCCTCGCCGAGGGCCAGGCGATCTCGCGTCAGGAGCTGGCGGAGCAGTGCAGGCGTGGAGCGGGCCACCGCGGGGACGGCACTACCCGTCCGTGGCGCTTGGCACCGCTGGGTTGTCGTGGCTAGGACACGAGGACAGCGGGGAGGTCCTCGCGCGAGCGGACGTCGAGCTTCTGGAAGGTCCGGGTCAGGTGACCCTCGACGGTGCGCGTGGTGACGAAGAGGGCCTGGGCGATCTCCCGGTTGGTCATCCCCTGAGCCGCGAGCTCGGCCACCCGGCGCTCGCTCGCGGTGAGGGCGTCGAGGCCGGTCAGGCGCGCGCGCCGGGGCTTGGCGCCGGCGGCCCGCAGCTCGGTCTCGGCCTGGTCGGCGAGCGCCGCCGCCCCGCCGCGATGGGCGATGTCCAGGCCCTCGCGCAGGAGCTCGCGCGCCTCGGCGCGGCGATTGGCGCGCCGCAGCTGCGCGCCCAGATCGATGATCGCGCGTGCGCTCTCGAGGGCCGAGCCGGCGGCGTCGAGCGTGACGGCCGCCTCGCGCAGGAGCTCCTCGCCCTCGTCGCCGCCGACGACCACGCCGGCGGCGCGCAGGGCCACGCCCAGCGTGCGGGGCGCTCCGAACGCCTGGGCCAGGCCGACCTCGCCGCGCGCGAGCCGTTCCGCCCGCTCGGGCTCGCCCAGCGCCATCGACACGAGCGCCGCCTCCGAGCGCCACGCCAGCGAGGAGGGCGAGATCGCGCCGATGCGCACGGCGATGTCGCCGGCCGCGCGCATGTCGGCCAGGGCCGCATCGAGCCGGCGCTGCGCCGCGCGCAGGCGCCCGCGCGCGAGGAGCAGCATCGCGCCGCTGTGCGCGCGCACGGGCTGGCCGGGGGCGAACTGCTGCAGGGCCGCCTCGGCGCCGTCCAGGTCGCCCTGGTCGGTCAGGCCCGTGACGAGCACCCCCGTGGCCACGGTGCGATAGAGCTGCGGGGCCGGGAGGTCTGAGGCCTCGAGCACCGTGCGCGCGTCGCCGGCCGCGCCCTGCAGGTCGCCCCGGCGCAGCAGCAGCCACGCGCGCCAGGTCATGCTCGTGGCGAACAGCGCGCTGTCGCCGACCGCGCGGCTCTCGACCAGGCCGGCCTCGATGAGGCCAATGGCCTCGTCGAAGGCGTCGGCCCACACGAGCGCGATCGTCGCCTGGACGAACCACGGCAGGTCGGTCGGCTCGGGCACGGGCCGGGGGCTCGCGGCGAAGGCGCGGCGCGCCAGCGCGATCCCGACCTCGGCCGGCTCGTTGGTGGCGACCGCGCGCATCGCGGCTGCGGCCAGGACCTCGCGCGTGGCCTGCGGCTCGTCGGCGCGGCGGCGCAGCGCCTTCAGGCGGCCATCGAGCGCCGGCGCGGTGCCGGCGTCGAGCATGCCCGCCATGAGCGCCAGGGTCTCGAGCAGCTCGGCCGTCTGCGCGTCGGGGCTGCGCAGCCGCGCGGCCGTGCGATCGACGACGGCCACCGCGTCCTCGATGCGCTCGGCGCGCCCGAGCGCGTGGGCGAGGACGAGCGTCGCGCCCAGAGCCACGCCCTGGTCGTCCCCGGCGACGTCGAGCGCCTCGCGCAGATGGTCCTCGCCGGCCGCCTGACCGGCCACGGCCTCGGCGATCCCGAGCTCGAGCAGCAGGCCGGGGCGCTCGGCCGGGGGCGGCGGCTCGGCGAGCGCGCGGCGCAGGAGCACCGCCGCCGACTCCGGGGCGCCGCGCCGCGCGGCTGTGCGGGCGGCGTCGACGAGGCGCCGCGCGATGGCGGCGTCACCGGCGGGCTCGGTGGCCAGCAGGTGCTCGGCCGCGCGCTCCTCGCCGGCCGCATCGTCGTCCATGAGCTCGGCCGCGCGGCGGTGCGCGAGCGAGCGCTCGGCCAGCCCGAGCTCCTCGTAGACGCCGGCCCGCACGAGCGGGTGGACGAAGGCCAGCGGTCGGCCGGGCTCGAGGATGCCGGCGGCCACGAGCGTGTCCGCGGCCTGCACGGCCTGCTCCGGGTCGAGCTCGGCCAGCGCCGCCGCGCGGGGCAGCTCGGCGCGCTCGAGCACGGCCACGGCGCGCGCGAGCCGCGCGGCCGGCGCGGGCAGGCGACCGAGGCGAAGCTGGATCCAGCGCCGGGCGGTGCTCGCGCCCACCGCCTCCACGCGCGCGGCGGCGCGCGCGTCGGGTGTCATGCCCTCGCGGCCGACGGCCTCGACCAGCTCGCGCACGAGGAAGGGGACGCCGCCGGTGGCGCGGTGGCAGGCGGCGGTGAAGGCCTCGTCGGGCGCCGTGCCGAGCCGCGCCTCCACCAGCCGGCCCACCGCGGCGACGCTGAGCGGCGCGGGATGCACCACGTCGGCGTCCGCGTCCGCGGTCAGGGTGGCCAGCAGGTGGGCCTCCTCGACGTCCGCCTCGGGTCGCGCGGCGACGAGCAACGCCATCCTCAGCTCGGGCAGCCGCGGCATGAGGAAGGCCAGGAAGCGCAGCGAGGACGCGTCGGCCCAGTGGGCGTCGTCGACGCTGAGCACGACGAGCCGGCTGGAGGCGAGGTTCGCGCACAGCCAGTAGAGGCCGTGCAGGACCGCGAAGGACGCGTCGGGCGCCGCCGGCGGGGCCTCGCCCTCCTCCAGCGCCCCGGGGAGGCCCAGCACGCGGGCGGCCAGCCGCGCGGGGCCCTGCAGGAGGTCGGCCCGCTCGGCGGCGCTCGCGTCGTGCAGCAGCGGCTCGAAGAGCTGGCGCACGACGCCGAAGGCGAAGTCGCGCTCGAGCTCGGCGCCCCGCGCGCGCAGGAAGAGCGTCGCCGCGTCCTCGCCGGCGCTCCGCGCGGCCGCGAGGACGGCCGACTTGCCGATCCCGGCCGGCCCCTCGATCAGCACACTGCGCCCCGATCCCTCGCGCGCCGCGGCGATCGCGGCCTCGATGCACCGCAGCTCGCGCTCGCGCTCGAGGAGCAGATCGACCCCGGGAAGCGACGCGGCACTCACGGCGCCGAGCGTACCGCCGTCACGGAGCGGCGAAGGAGTCGAACCTTCCAGCCGTGATCGCACGGCCCCCCCGGCTTTGAAGGCCGGTCGGGGCACCGGCCCCGGGCCGCTCCGCGGGCGATGGTAGTGCCACGCGCACGCCGGACGCCGGCGCAGTGGGGGCACCCGGCATCGAACCGGTACGGCCAGCCGCTACCCCCGTGGTGCGGGCAGCCGCACCCCCGCATCACCGATCGCAGCCGCACGGCCCAGAAAGACAGGGGAGGGTCCCCGTTGCGCCGATGGCCCTGCAAATCGCACGATGACGGCCATGTCGACGTTCGCCGCTCCCCGCCCCGCGCCCCGCCCTCTCGACCCCGAGCGCCTCGCTTCTCACATGGAGCGGCTGACGCGGGTCGCACGGCACCTCACCGGCCGGCACGGCGACGCCGAGGACCTCGTCCAGGAGACCTTCGAGCGCGTCCTGCGCCGGCCGCGGACCGTCAGCGGCAGCGAGGCCGCCTACTTGGTGCAGGCCGTGCGCAACACCCATCTCAGCCGGCTGCGCTCCGCCGCCAGCCGCGTGCGCACCACCGCGCTGCCCGAGGACTTCGAGCCCGTCGACGTCGGCGCCGAGGACCGCCCCATGAGCGCGCGCCGCGCCCGCGAGGTGCTCGCCGCGGTCGCCGCGCTGCCCAAGGGCTTCCGCGAGGCGGTCGTCCTCGTCGACGTCCACGGCTACCGCGCCGGCGAGGCCGCCCGCGCGCTCGGCATCGCCGAGGGCACGCTGCACAGCCGTCTGCACCGAGGCCGCGCGCAGGTGGCACGCGCGTGCGAAGCGTGAGCCCATGCCCGGCCAGATGACCCTCGCCGACGGCGCGCGCCTGCGCGTGCGCCCGATCGTCCCAGCCGACCGCGAGCCGCTGGCCGACGCGTTCGACCGCCTCAGCGACCGCTCGCGCCGCCAGCGCTTCCTCGCGCCCAAGGCGCGCCTCAGCGTGCGCGAGCTCGACTACCTCACCGACGTCGACCACGTCACCCACGAGGCGCTGGTCGCCATCGACGAGACGAGCGGCGACATCGTGGCCGTCGGGCGCTACGCGACCGGCGAGGCCGGGAGCGCGGCGGCCGACATGGCCCTCGCCGTCGCCGACGCCTGGCAGCGGCGCGGCGTTGGGCACGCCCTCGCCCTGCGCCTCGTCGAGCGCGCCCGCGCGAACGGGATCACGCGGCTGACCGGCACCGCGCTGGCCGACAACCAGCGGGTGCGCTCGCTGCTGCACCGCCTCGGCTTCCGCGTGCGGTCGGTCAGCGCCGGGGTCGTCGAGGTCGAGCTCGAGGTGCCGCCCGCACGGCCCGCGCGCCCGGCACGGCCGCCGCGCCCGCGCTACCGCGGCACGCCCAGGACGTCGGGCAGCTCGTCGCGCGAGCTCAGGGCGAGCTTGGCGAACACGCGCGTCAGGTGACCCTCGACCGTGCGCATGGTGACGAAGAGCGCCTGAGCGATCTCGCGGTTGGTCAGCCCGTCGCCCGCCAGCTCGGCCACGCGCCGCTCGCTCGCGGTGAGGGCCTCGACCCCGCTGAGGGCCATGCGCCGCGGCTTGGCGCCGGTCGCTCGCAGCTCGGCCTCGGCGAGATCGGCCAGCGGCGCGGCACCCGCGTGGTGGGCGACGTCGAGCGCCTCGCGGAGCATCGTGCGCGCCTCCGCGCGCCGCCCCGTGGCGCGCACCAGCACGCCGAGCTCGGCGAGCGCACGGGCGCGCTCGAGCGCGATGCCCGCGCGCTCCAGGCAGGCGACGCTCTCGCGCAGGAGCGCCTCGCCCTGCGGGCCGCCGGCCACCGCGCCGGCCGTGCGCAGGGAGACGCCGAGCGTGCGCTGCGCACCGAAGGCGCGCGCCAGCTCGACCTCCTCCATGGCCAGACGTAGGCCCTCCTCGCGCTCGCCCAGCGCGGCGTGGGCGAGCGCGGCGGCCGAGCGCCAGGCCAGGTGGCCAGGACACGTCGAGCCCGTGGCGAGGACGATCCTGCCAGCGGCCAGGATGTCGGCCAGGGCCTCGCCGGGGCGGTCCTGAGCCAGCCGCAGGCGCCCGCGCGCGAGGCGCAGCACGGCCGAGGTCTGCGTCTGCGCGCCCTCGTCGACGCCGAAGCCCTCCAGCACCTCCTCGGCCTGCTCGACGCGGCCCTGCTCGACCGAGGCGTTGACGAGGATGGCCGCCGCGAGCTTGCGGTAAAGCGGAGGCCCGGCCACGTCGGGCGCCTCGAGCAGCGTGCGGGCGTCGGCCTCGGCGCCCTGCAGGTCGCCCTGGCGCAGCAGCAGCCACGCCCGCTGGGACAGGCTCATGCCGAAGAGGGCCGGATCGCCGGTCGCGCGGCTCTCGGCCACGCCGGCGTCGAGGGGGACCTGCGCCTCGGCGTGCGCGTCGGCCCACACGAGCGCGACGGTCGCCTGGGCGAACCACGGCAGGTCGGTCGGCTCGGGGACGATCCGCGGGCCGACGGCGAGCGCGCGCTGGGCCAGCGCGATGCAGCTCGGCGCCGGCTCGTTGGCGTGGACGGCGACGAGCGCCGCCACCGCCAGGAGCTCGCGCGGGACGTGGGCGTGGTCGGCCGCGCGACGCATCGCGCGCAGGCGCGAGGCCAGGCGCGGGGCCGTCGTGGCGTCGAGCATCCCTGCGCCGGTGGCCATCGACTCGAGCAGGACGCGCGCGCGGCCGCGGTTGTCGGCCAGCCGCGCCGCGGCCAGGTCGATGACCTCGATCGCCTGGGCGATCCGCTCGCGGCGGCCGAGCACGTGCGCCAGGACCAGGGCGGCGCCCAGGCGCACGTCGTCGTCGTCGGCCGCCGCGAGCGCCTCGCGCAGATGGGCCTCGCCCTCGGGCTGGCCGGCGGTCGCCTCGGCCACGCCGAGCTCGAGCAGGATCCGGGCCCGCGCGCCGGCCGCCGGCGGCTCGGCCAGGACGCGGCGCAGGTAGCTGGCCGCCGACTCGGGGGCCCCGCGGCGGGCGGCGTCGCGGGCGGCGTCGGTCAGGCGCGCCACGGTCCACGCGTCGCCGGCCGGCTCGGTGGCCAGCAGGTGCTCGGCCACGCGCTCGCCGCTGTCCTCGCGCACGGCGAGCAGCTCCGCCGCACGCCGGTGCGCGCGCATGCGCTCGGCCGGCGGAACCTCCTCGAGGATTCCCGCGCGCACGATCGGGTGCACGAAGGCCAGCGGGCGCCGCGGGCCGAGGATGCTCGCGGCCACGAGCAGGTCGGCCGCCGCGGCCGCCTCGCCGGCGTCGACGGCGGCGAGGTCGGCCGCCTGGGCGAGCTCGGCGGTCTCCAGCACCGCGACGGCCTGGGCGAGGCGCACGGCGACCGGGGGCAGGCGGGCCAGGCGCAAGAGCATTGCCCGCCCCACCGTGCGGGCGCCGAGGGCCTCCACCCGCGGCGCCTGCGCAGCCGTCGGGGCCACGCCCTCCTCGCGCAGCGCCTCGACGAGCTCGCGCACGAGGAAGGGGACGCCGCCCGTCGTGATCTGGCAGGCGGCGGCGAAGGCCGGGTCCGGTGCGCGCCCGAGGCCCTCCTGCACCAGGCGCCCGACCGCGCGGGCCGAGAGCGGCGCCGGGCGCAGGACGCGCGCGAGCGGATCGGCCAGCAGGAGCGCCAGCAGCGGGGCGGCGGCGCTCTCGGCCTCCGGGCGGGTGGCCACCACCAGGGCGAGCGACAGCTCCTCCAGGCGCGGCAGCAGGAAGGCCAGGAAGCGCAGGGACGGCGCGTCGGCCCAGTGGGCGTCGTCCACCGTGAGCACGAGCGGGCGGTCGCCCGCCAGGTTCGCGCACAGCCAGTAGAGGCCGTGCAGAACGGTGAACGAGGCGTCGGGGGCGGCCACCTCGCTGTCGTCGGCGCGCGCCCCCGGCAGCCCGAGCAGCCGCCCCGCCACGCCGGCCGGGCCCTGGAGCAGGTCCTCGCGCGCGCGGGCGGGCACCTCGGCCAGGGCAGGTTCGAGCAGCTGGCGCACGACCCCGAAGGCGAAGTCGCGCTCGAGCTCTCCCCCGCGGGCGCGCAGCGTGCGCGCCCCCGCCGCGTCGGACACCGCGCGGGCGGCGCCGATGAGCGCCGACTTGCCGATGCCCGCCGGGCCCTCGACCACCAGCAGGCTGCCGTGGCCGTCCTGCGCGCGCGCCACCGCGGCCTCGATGCGCGCCAGCTCGGCATCGCGCTCGAGGACGTCCGCGCCGGCGCCGGCCGCCCCGTCCACTACGCCACCGTGATCGCGCCCGGGTCGCCGTCGGTCAGGCGCCCGACCACGACGCCCGGCACCTCGCCGGCACGCGAGGCGGCGACCGCCACCAGCAGCCCGCCCGACGTCGTCGCGTCGCACACGAGCCGCTCGCGCCACGGCGCCACGCCGGGGTCGAAGGACGCGAAGCCCTCCGCGTACTCGCGGTTGCGCCGGCTGCCGCCCGACACGCCGCGCTCGTCCTCGAGCACGGCGCGCGCGCCGTCGAGCGCGGGGACCGCGCCGGCATCGACGCGCGCGGCGACCCCGCTCTCGCGCGCCAGGCCGTGCAGGTGCCCGAGCAGGCCGAAGCCCGTCACGTCGGTCATCGCCGTGGCCCCGGCCGCCACGGCGGCGGCCCCCGCCTCGGCGTTGAGCGCGGCCATGACCGCCACCGCGCGCGCCAGCAGCGCGTCGTCGGCCTCCCCGCGCTTGCGGGCCGTCACGACGGCGCCGGCGCCCAGCGGCTTCGTCAGGACCAGCGCGTCGCCCGGGCGGCCGCCCGCGTTGGCGATCACTTGGCCGGGGTGCACGACGCCGGTCACGGCCAGGCCGTACTTCGGCTCGGGGTCGTCGATCGAATGGCCCCCCACGATCTCGGCGCCCGCGGCGCGGACGACGTCGAGGCCGCCGCGCAGGACCTCGCCCAGCGGCTCGGCGCCGAGCTGCTCGAGCGGCCACGCCACCAGGTTGAGCGCCGTCACCGGGCGACCGCCCATCGCGTAGACGTCGGACAGCGCGTTGGCCGCGGCGATGCGGCCGAAGTCGTAGGGGTCGTCGACCACCGGCGTGAAGAAGTCGACGGTCTGCACCAGCGCCAGCTCGTCGGAGATCCGCCACACCGCCGCGTCGTCCCCGGTGGCCGAGCCCACGAGCAGCTCCGGCGCCGTGGAGGCGGGCAGCCCGCGGACGATCGGCAGCAGCGCCGAGGCCGGCAGCTTGCATCCACATCCGGCACCGTGCGACAGCGAGGTGAGCGGGACCGCCGCGACGTCCATCCGGGCGATGCTACGCGACAGCCGACCTCGACCTCCGGGGGGCGGATGCGCCACACTCGCCCTGCAAGGATGAGCGCTCAACGCCGCTTGGGATGCGGCCGGCGTGGAGGGAGCCATGCTCGACAAGCTCGAGGCGATCGGACGTACCGCTGGTCACGCGGCCGCGCTGATCTTCGATCGCACCGCGGCGGTCGACCCGTGGCTGCTCGGGCTGGGCGTCGTCCTGTACCTCGCCGCGCAGACGGTGCGCCCGCGCGGGTGGCACACGATCCTGTGCGCCGCCTTCCCGCAGGCGACCGACCTGCGCCCGCGTGACGTCATCCGCGCCTACCTCGCCGGCGCCGGCATCAATGCCCTCGTCCCTGCGCGCGGCGGCGACGTGGTCAAGCTCGCCCTGGTGCGCCGGCGCATCGAGGGCGCGCGCTTCTCGACGCTCGCGGCCACCTTCATCCCCGAGACGCTCTTCGAGACCGCCTTCGGCACCGCGCTCGTGGCTTGGGGCCTGGCCATGGGCTTCATCCCGGTGCCGACGACGAGCGGCGAGATGCCCGCGCTCGACGTCTCGCTCGTCCTCGGCCACCCGATCGTCTCGGTCCTCGTCGTCGCGGCGCTGGCCCTCGTCGGCCGGCGCGTCGTGCGGGCGCTGCGCGGCGCCCTGCGCCAGGGCATGGCCATCCTCGCCTCGCCGCGGCGCTTCGTGTTCGGCGTGGCGAGCTGGCAGGCGCTGGCGCGGCTCATCCGCCTGGGCGCCATGGCGGCCTTCATGGCCGCCTTCGGGCTGCCGGTCACCCCGGCCACCGTCGTCCTCGTCATGGCCGCGCAGGGCGGCGGGCGGATCCTGCCGCTGGCCCCGGCCAGCGCCGGACTGCGGCTGGCGATGCTGTCCTACGGCTTCGTGGAGGTGACGGGGCAACCGGTCGACATCGCCGCCATCACCGCCTTCACCTTCGGCGTCGGCGCCGTGATGGCGGTGTCCGGCCTCGCCGTCGCGTCGGTGATCCTGGTCCAGGAGTTCGGCACGGTGTCGCCCCGCCGGGCGATCGCGGCAGCGCGCGCGAAGGCCGAGCCGCCGGCGCCCATCGCCGTCGTGCCGCTGGCCTCTACGCGATGAAGGAGATCGCGCCCGGGCTCTCACGCGCCGAGCTCGAGGCGTCCTGAGCGCTACTGGATGAGCACGGGCGTCCCGACCGGGACGCGCTTGAACAGGTCGATCACGTCGGGCACGTGCATGCGGATGCAGCCGTGCGACGCGGCCGTGCCGACCGAGTAGTCCTCCCCGGTGCCGTGGATGCCGACGCCGTTGGCGATGCCCATCCAGCGCGCCTTGAGCGGGTTGGCGGCGCTGCCGCCCTCGACGGTGGTGCCCTGCAGCTCGCCGGCCCACGGCGAGTTGGGCACCGACCACACGGGGTTGACCTGCTTGTCCTGGATGGCGAAGCGCCCGGACGGCGTCGGGTAGGCGGGCTGGCCGACGGCGACGCCGTAGCTCTTGCGGAACTTCAGGCCCTTGAAGAGGCGCAGCTTGAAATGCGCCTTGTCGATCGTGATGACCGTGTTGTAGACGCGCGCCAGGTCGTTGGCGTTGACCTTCGCCCGCAGGCGGCTGAGCGGCTGGTGCAACACGCGTGGGGCCGCGGGGTCGTCGATGGCCGCGTCGATCGCCTTGGCCGCCGCCGCCGTGTCGAGCCCGCGCCCGGGCCGCGAGCGCTGGCGATAGATGTGGCGCAGCGTGATCTTGATCTTCGCGTCGCGCGCCGGATTGCCGACCTTCTTGGCGATCTGAGCCACAAAGGCCGCGACCGCCGCGTGCGAGTGGCTGATCGCGGGCGCCACGGCGAGCACGCCGGCCTTCGCGTAGAGCGCGCGCTTGGCCGTCCGCGTGGAGTCGAGCCTGAGCTTGGCGTCGGCCATCTTGAGGACCCATGGCCGCCCCGCCACGCCGATGAGCAGGTCGGGCGCGAGTCGCGGCGCGAGCTCGGCGTCGAGCTTGGCGGCCGCGTCGGGCACCGCGAGCCCGGACAGGTCGACGCCGCCGGCGGTGATGCCGGGACGGATGTGCGTCAGCTGGGCGCTCGCGGGAGCGGCGAGGGCGAGCGTGGCGAGCAGGGAGAGAAGGATCAGGCGCCTCATCGGACCGATGAGGGTAGCGACGCGCTCTGCGATCTCGCGCAGACGACGTTGCGCGGCGCCGACAGGCCGTCGGGCGGCGCCCGCGCTCCCGTGCTCCGGCCGTGGCTGATGGCGCGCGCCCGCGTGCGTGGGCGGGCGCCGCAACGGCATCACCGAGCGATGGAGTCACCGGCGCGGCGGGGCGCAGGCGCCCGCGCGGGGCGGCCGGGGCGCGGGGCCCGCGGCGGGCCGGGCGGCGGTCGAACGTCGGTCCTCCCACCTCCTGACGGGGCAAGACCGACGTTCGACCCAGCCGCCCCCGCCCCGCCCGTCGAACGTCAGTCCTCCCACCCCCTGGCAGGGCAACACCGACGTTCGACCCAGCCGCCCCCGCCCCGCCCGTCGAACGTCGGTTCTCCCACCCCCTGGCGGGGGAAGACCGACGTTCGACCCCCGCCGCCGCTCGCGCCCCGAGCCACCGCCCCCTCGATGCCGCTGTTCAGGCCGCCGCGCAGGCCGAGCGCGCACGGCGCCGCCAACAGCGACGCGGCGAACGGCGGCGCCGGCTACCCGGCAGCCGTCAACTCGGGCTCCGCCTCACGCGCCTGCTCGCCCTGCGACGCGACGAAGTCGCTGCCGCGGATGAGGATGAAGGACAGGACGGCCCCGGTGAAGGCGACGATCGCCGCGACGAGCAGGATGTCGTTGAGCCCGCCGGTGAAGAGGGTGAGGTACGCCTTGTGCGCCGCCGGCCCGGGCAGCGGCGACCGCCCCTGGGCGAGGACCTCGGCGGGCACGCGCGCGAACGCGCCCTTCGCGTCGTTGGCCAGGATGTGCTGGAAGAGGGCTCCGAGGGCGGCCGTGCCGGTGGCGATGCCCACCTGCCGGAAGGTCGAGTTGATCCCCGAGCCCATGCCGGCGCGCTCGGGCGGGACCACGCTGACGGCGGTCGACGCCAGCGGCGCGTTGACCAGCGCCACGCCGACGCCGGCCACGATGAAGCCGCCCAGCAGCGCGGTCCACTCCGAGGAGGCCGACAGCCCGCGCATGAGCAGCAGGGCGATGGAGACGAGGACCATGCCGCCGCCGATGAGCGCGCGGATCGGCACCCGGGCCGACAGGCGCCCGGCGATGGGCGCCACGAAGAACGACAGCAGGGAGAGCGGAAGGAAGCGCACGCCCGCCTGCAGCGGCGAGAGCCCGAGCCCGTTCTGCAGGTAGAGCGTCAGGTACAGGAACATCGAGAACATCGAGGCCGAGAGGGCGAATGCGGCGATGCACGCCCCGCCGAAGGTCGGCTTGCGGAAGAGCGTGAGGTCGAACATCGGGTAGCGGATGCGGGCCTCGACGATCACGAAGGCCACGAGCAGGACCGCCGCGCCGATCAGGAAGGAGACGATCAGCGTGCTGCTCCACCCCTCGGCGTTGCCGCGGACGAGGGCGAAGATGAGCAGGAAGAGCCCACCCGAGAAGGTGACGAGGCCGAACCAGTCGTTGGGCCCGGCGTCGGGGTCCTTGGACTCGGCCACCCTGGTCAGCGAGATGTAGATGGCCGCGATGCCGATGGGCACGTTGATGTAGAAGATCGACTCCCAGCCGATGGTCTCGGTCAGCGCGCCGCCCGCCAGCGGCCCGATGGCGACGGCCGCCCCGATGGTGGCGCCCCAGATCCCCACCGCCGTCCCGCGCTCGCGACCATGGAAGGCCGAGGCCAGCAGCGCCAGCGAGGTGGCGAACATCGCCGCGCCGCCGACGCCCTGCACGGCGCGCGCGAGGTTGAGCATCAGCGGGCTGGTCGACAGGGCGCAGCCCAGGGAGGCGATGGTGAAGATCCCCAGGCCGACGACGAAGATGTAGCGCCGCCCGACGCGGTCGGACGTCGCGCCCCACGTCAGCAGCAGCGCGGCCAGCGACAGGGCGTAGGCATCGATCACCCACTGCAGGTCGCTGAACGAGGAGTGCAGCGCCTTGGCGATGTCGGGCAGGGCGACGTTGACGATGGTGATGTCGATCAGCAGCATGAACGTCGCCACGCACACCGCCGTGAGGGTCCACCACTTGTGATCTTCCACGTGTCGAGCAGGCATCACGCCAGACCATAGACGGGCACGTGCGCGCCGCTGGTGATCGAGGCGTCTTCGGAGCACAGAAAGCGGATCACGCGGCCGATCTGCTCGGGTCGCACCCAGGTCTCGAAGTCGGCGTCGGGCATCGACGAGCGGTTGGCCGGCGTGTCGATCACGCTCGGCAGCACCGCGTTGACGCGGATGCCGTCCTCGCGGTACTCGGCATCGAGGGCGTCGACGAGGGCGAGCACCGCCGCCTTGCCCACGATGTAGCCCGCGGCGCCGGCGAAGGGCCGGCGCGCGGCGCGCGAGGAGACGCACACGATGGACCCGCCGCCGGCCTCGAGCATCGACGGCAGCGCGGCGGCGCAGGCCAGATAGGCGGCGCGCAGGTTCAGGCGCAGCTGCTCCTCGAAGACCTCGATCGGGGTCTCGTGGATACGCTCGTGGATGGCGAAGCCGCCGACGAGGTTGACCAGCGCGCGCAGGGAGGGCCCGGCCGTCGCGACGCTGCGCGCCACCGCGTCGGGGTCGAAGAGGTCGGCGTGGACGAGCTCGAGGCGCTCGTGCTCCTCGACGCGCTCGAGCTCGCGCTCGGCCACCCAGGGCACGACGACGCGCCAGCCGTCTTCGAGGAAGGCGCGCGTCACCGCGACGCCGAGGCCGCCTGTCCCTCCGGTGACGAGGACGGTGCGATCGCTCACGCCCTGCACACTAGTGACGTCCGCGCGCGGCCCTACGGTTGATCCCGTGCTCGTGCGCGACCTCACCGACGGACAGGATCTCGACCAGGTCCTGCTCGTGCGCGCGTGCGAGCCGCGCACGCGGCGTGACGGCACGTCGCTGCTCAAGCTCTCCCTCGGCGACCGCAGCGGGCGCGTGGCGGCCATCGTGCGCGACCCCGGGACCGAGCTGCGCGAGCTGTGCCAGATCGGCCGGGCCGTGCACGTGCGCGGGCGCTTCGAGCTGCACCCGCGCTTCGGCGCGCAGATCGAGCTGGGCGCGCTGAGCGAGGCCGCGCCGGGCTCCTTCGCGCTCGCGGACCTCATGGACGGCCCGCCCCACTCGGCCGAGACGATGGAGCTCGAGGTGCGCGACCTCGTCGCCACCGTCCAGGACCCGCACCTGCACGCGCTGCTCGACCGCCTCCTCGGCCCGCACTCCCCGACGTGGGAGCTCTATCGCCGCGCACCCGCGGCCAAGCTCTACCACCAGGCCTATGTGCACGGGCTGCTCGAGCACTGCCTCACCGTCGCCCAGGGCGTCAGCGCGATGGCGTCGACCTTCCCCGGCATCGACCGCGACGTGGCGGTCACCGGCGCCCTGCTGCACGACATCGGCAAGCTCGACGCCTACACCGCCGATCCGGCGGCCATCGACCTCACCGATGCCGGGCGGCTGCAGGGCGAGATCCCCCTGGGCTACTACCGCATCCGTCGCGCCATCGAGGACCTGCCCGGGTTCCCGGCGCAGACCGCGCAGGCCCTGCTGCACATCGTCCTCAGCCACCACGGCTCGCTCGAGCACGGCAGCCCCGTGGTCCCGTGCACGCGCGAGGCGTGGCTCGTGCACATGATCGACAACCTCGGCGGCAAGCTGGGCTCGTTCGATCGCCTCGAGAAGGGCCTGGCCCCCGGCGCGGCGTGGACGGGGTTCGATCGCGGCGTGGGCGCCAGCGCCTATTTCGCGCCGCTCGCCGCCGAATCCGAGCAGCGCGCCGCCTGAAAGGCGGGTCGGGCGGCCGTCCAGGCGTCCGTCCAGGCCGATCAAGCGTAGGAGCGCGGGGCCGAATACGAGATGGCCCGCCTCCGCCCCGTGCCCCCGGGACCGGACACCCTGGGTTCAGGGGTGGAGGCCGGGCGATCCATCATGCGTCCGCGGACCCTGCAGCCGGCGCCCGACACGCCGACGAGATGGGGGTCATGCACCGCGCACGACCGCTCTTCGCCGCGCTGTTGCTCCTCCTGTCGTTGACCTTGGCGGCGGCGGCGAGCGCCCACGAGACCGGCGAGGTCAACCACCGCGACACTCCGGCGGACCTCGCCGGCGCCGACATCGATCGCACCCTCGCGCTCTCGGCCGCGGCCGGTCACCTGTCGCCCGACATGCCCCAGTTCCTGCCCACCACGTGGTGCGGGACGCGGCTGACCGGCGACGACACGGCCCATGCCGCCTTCCCGGCGTCGCAGAAGCAGATCAAGGTGGTCTACGCCTACGGGTCCGACGCTCCGGACCACTCGGCCCAGTGGCGCGACGCGCTGCAGGCCAACGTCTCGCGCATCGAGCAGTTCCTGACCCTGCAGACCGGCGGGCGGCGCGCCCTGCGCTTCGACATGGGCACCGTGTGCGGGCCGCAGTACGTCGACATCCAGGTCGTCGCGCTGCAGAACCCGCGCAGCGCCTACCTCGACGACTTCTACGCCGTGGCCGACGAGGTGCGCGCGGCGACCGGCGACGACACGCGCGACCTCTTCATCCTGGCCGACGACCTCACCGATGGCACCACGGGCGTCTACGGCACGGGCGAGGTCATCCCGACCGACGACCGCCCCGATGCCGGCAACGAGCACAACTTCGGCCAGCTGACGGGGATCATGTGGGCCCCGGCGGGCACGCAGCCCGACGCGACGGGCTGGCAGCCGACGGTGATGCTCCACGAGATCAGCCACAACCTCGGAGCGGTGCAGTGGTCAGCTCCCCACACCACGCATCCGCCCGGCGACCAGAGCGGGACCTACGCGCACTGCTGGGACGGCGAGGACGTCATGTGCTACGCCGACGGGCCGGCCATGACGCACCCGTACGTCTCGAACGTCTGCCCGCTGGGCAACGGCCCGATCCCGCAGACCTACGACTGCGGCCGCGACGACTACTTCAACCCCGACCCCGCCGCGGGCAGCTACCTCGCCACCCATTGGAACGTCTACAACAGCGTCTTCATGGCGTCGTGCACGCAGCTCGGGATGGCCTGCGGCGAGGCCGTCGTGCCGTCGCCGCCGGTCAACACCGCCGCGCCGACGGTGTCCGGCGTGATGCGCCCGGGCGCCGTCCTGACCGCGAGCGCCGGCGCGTGGCTCAACGGCCCGACCACGTTCCTCATCCAGTGGCAGCGCGCGGTGGGCAGCGACTGGGCGACCATCCCGGGCGCGGTCGGCCCCAGCTACCTCGCCGTCCCGTCGGACGCCGGCGTGGCCCTGCGCGTGGTGGTCACCGCGACCAACGCCGACGGCTCGGCGATCGTCGCCTCGGCGCCGACGGCCGCGCTCGCCACGCTCGCCACGCTCGCGCCCATCCCGGTCGCCGGCCCGAAGGTGAAGCTCAGCATCCGTTTGCGCGATCACGCCCGCCACGCCAAGGGCACGCTGGCGGCGCGCGTCGTCGCCGTCGCGGCCGGGCGCGAGGTGCGCACGGACGCGGTCAAGGTCGCGGTCACGCCGGGCACCTGGCGCCTGCGCCTGTGCGCGGGTCCCAAGCCCGGCCGGCTGCGCTGCGCTATGTCCAGGCGCGTGCACACGCGCGCGCGCAGGGTCCGCCTGCCCGCCACGAAGGTGCTCGTCGCCTCCGCGACCGGCCCGCTGACGGTGACCGCCGCGCTCGTCGACAAGCGATCGCGCATTCGCGCCAAGGGCTCGGCCGCGGGCGTCTAGCGGCCGACGCGGTCGAGCAGCTCGCGCATCTCGCGCGCCGCATCGGCGATGCGCCGCACGTACTCGTCGCGCTCGGGCGCGGACAGGTCGCCGCCGCGCCGCACGAGCAGGTCGCTGAAGCCCGAGACCAGCGTCAGCGGCGTGCGCAGGTCGTGCACGAGCGTGCGCAGCTCGTCCTCGGGCGTGCTCACTGCGTGCGCGGCGGCGCGTCGAGCGCGATCTCGCCGCGCTCGAGCGCGAGCGCGATGGCGTGCACCCGGTTGCGCGCCTGCAGCTTGCGGATGGCGTTACGCACGTGGGTGCGCACGGTCTCCACCGACACGCCGAGCGCCGTGCCGATCGCTTCGGCCGTCCCGCCCTCGGCCATCAGGTGCATGATCTCGCGCTCGCGCGGCGAGAGCTGCGGCACCTGGGCGGTCGCTCGCGGGGAGAGCAGGATCCGGTCCAGGCGCGGATCGACGTACGAGCCGCCGGCCGCGATGGTCTGGATGGCGCCGACGAGCTCCTCGGTCGAGCCCGCCTTGAGCGCGTAGCCGCGCGCGCCCGAGTCGAGCCCGCTGTAGAGCAGCTCGGCGTCGGCGTCGCCGGTGTAGAGCATCACCCCGAGGTCCGGATGCTGCTCGAGCAGATGGCGCGCGAGCTCGATACCGCTTCCGTCCGGCAGGCGGATGTCGATGATCGCCACCTCGGGCGCGCCGTGGTCCACGAGGTCGATCGCGGCGGCCACGTTGCCGGCCGTACCCACGACCTCCATGCCGTGTCCGCGCAGCATCGCGACCAGCCCTTCGCGCAGGGCTTCGTGGTCATCGACGATGGCGAGCTTGGTCATGGGGTGCTGCTGAGCCTAACCGCCCTCGCGGTTAGCTACGAAAGACCGCAAAGAGCGGGCCAATTGCCGCCCGTCGGATCGGCGGGCGCGTCGCGCATCTATCTTGAGGGACAGCAATGGCGAAGGACACCGAGAAGCTGATCCGCCAGCTCTCGCTGATCTCCTACCTGATGGCCGAGCGCCGGCCGGTCACGGCGTTGGAGATCCGGCGCGACGTCGAGGGCTACAGCGGGATGAACGAAGACGCGTTCGCGCGGCGCTTCTACGCCGACCGCTCCGAGCTCGAGTCGCTGGGCATCCACCTCACCGTTGACAAGCCGATCGACGGCGTGGCCGAGCAGGAGAACTACTCCCTGCGCCCCGAGAACTTCCACCTGTCGGCGATCGCCTTCACCGACGAGGAGCTCGCCTCGCTGCAGTTCGCGCTGACGCTGCTCGACGGCGAGTTCGCCTACGCCGAGCCGCTGCGCCTGGCCCTCCAGCAGATCTCCTGGGGGCGCCCCTCGCCACTGCACGCGCCCGACCAGCGCGGCCTGGCGCTCGGCATCACCGGCAGCGCCGGCGGCCATGACCTCTCCCAGCGCCTGGCCAAGATCGAGACGGCCATCTTCCGCCAGAAGACGATCACCTTCGACTACTACACGATGGAGCGCGACGAGCGCGGCGCGCGCAAGGTCGACCCCTACCACCTGCTCTTCCGCGGCGGGCAGTTCTACGTGCTGGGGCGCTCGCACGAACGCGACGCGCTGCGCGTCTTCCGCCTCTCGCGCATCCAGGGCAAGGTCGCCTACGCCACCAAGGCCGAGCACGACTTCAAGCGTCCCAAGGACTTCGATCCCCGCGAGTACGCCAACCGCGCGGACTGGCAGTACGGCGAGCCGATCGGCACGGCCGAGGTGTGGATCTCCGAGCGCATCGCGTGGCTCGTCGAACGCCACTACGGGCGCTTCGGCACCTTCGCCCCCGCGCAGGACGGCGTCCTCTTCTCGACGGCCTACGCGAGCGCGCGCCAGCTCGCGAGCTGGGCGCTCAGCCTGGGCGAGCACGCCGCCGTCGAGGGCCCGGCCGAGCTCGTCGACGTCGTCGCCGAGCGCGTGGCGCGCCTGGCCGAGCTCCACGAGGGCGAGCCGCTGCTCGCCGCGCCGGTGGCGTCGGCACCGGCGGAGGAGGCCCCCGAGGACGTGGTGGAGGGCAACGGGCGCCGCGAGTCCGCCATCCGCCCCGAGCGCTTCGCGCGCCTGGTCACGCTCGCCTCGATCCTCATCGAGGCCGGGCGCGCGGGCGAGCGCCTGCGCGAGGAGGGCGTCTGCGAGCGCCTGCAGATCACCGGGGCCGAGCTGCGCGAGGACGTCAACGTCCTCAACGTCGTCAACTTCGGCGGCGGCTCGTACGTCCTCTACGCCGAGGTCGCCGACGACGGCTGGATCGAGGTCGACCCCGAGCCCTACTCGGACAACTTCGCGCGCCCAGCGCGGCTGCTGCCGGTCGAGGCCAAGGCGCTGGTCGCCGCCATCGACCTCATCGGCGAGCACCTCCCCGAGGGCGCGCTGACCAGCGCGCGCGAGAAGATCGTGGCCGCGCTCGGCGCCGACCCTATGGACCAGGGGCTGCAGATCGCCTCGGCGGGGGGCGACGACTCGGTCGTCGCGCGCGTGGTCTCCGAGGCCATCGTCGCCCGGCATCTGCTGCGCCTCGAGTACTACAAGGCCAACGAGGACGAGTTCTCCGAGCGCACGGTCGAGCCCTACGCGCTCATCAACGGGCGCGAGGGTTGGTACGTGGCCTGCTTCGATCCGGCCAAGGACGACGTCCGCCACTTCCGCCTGGACCGCATCAAGACCGCCGAGGTGCTCGAGCAGTCCTTCGAGCCGCGCCCCGAGGTCGACCCGGCCGCCGACGTCGAGGGCTGGCCGCGCACCGGCGAGGTCGAGGCCTCGCGCACCGCGCGGCTGTGGATCTCCCCCGAGCGGGCGCGCTGGGCGCGCGAGGAGCGCACCGTCGTGGAGGACCTCGAGGACGGCGCGCTGATCGTCGAGCTCAGCTTCGCCGGCGAGGACTGGCTCGTGCGCGAGGTGCTCAAGGAGGCCGGCGACGCCGCGGTGCTCGAACCGCCTGCGGCGCGCGAGGCCGTGCGGCGCGCGGTCGCCCGCCTGCAGGTCGCGGCGCGCGCTTAGCGGTAGCTCCCGCGCGGCGGGTGGTTCTCATTGCACCGCTCGCAGGTGCAATGTTTTGCCGAGTGGTAGTCGGTCGACAATCTGCGGCACGGAAGCGGCCGTCGCAGGGGCGGCTGCCCAGCAAATCGTAGGGAGACGATTTCGTATGCGACCCATGACGTGGTCAGGGGCCGGCCTCGTGGCCGTCCTCGCCTCGGCGGCGCTCGCCGGCGCCGCGCAGGCCCAACCTTCCTGGCAGTGCAGCGCCAGCGCGGAGTCGAGCTCACTGGCCGGGAACCCGGGCTCGAACCCCGTGGTGGCCTCGGCCAACCCGTGCGTGTCCAACGCGACCGGGCTCGACAGCGCGCCCGCGTCGATCGGCGCCCCCAGCGACGCCGTCTCGGCGCAGACGGCGTCTGCCGTCACCATCGCCAATCCCGAGAACGACATCGCCGCGCACCAAGCCGTGGGCGCCATCGGCCGGGTCGAGAACCTCGCCGTCCAGCTTCCACCCGGTGCGGGGACGACGACGCTCGGCGTTCGGGCCGCCAACGCCCAGGTCTCGGCCACGTGTGTGGCGGGCTCGCCCGTGCTCGACGGCTCCAGCGCGATCGACGGGCTGACCATCGGCGGCCAGGAGGTCCCGATCGATCAGGCCGGGCAGCAGCTCGCCCAGCAGCTCGCGCCGCTGGGCGACGTCGTCGATCTGAAGTTCGACGAGCAGGTGCGCACGGGCAGCTCGCTGGCCATCAACGCGATGCACCTGAAGGTGCTCTCCGCGGCCGGCACGCCCGTGTACGAGGTCATCGCGGGCGTCGCGAACGTCGCCTTCAACGGCAACGTCTGCGACCCGACGGCCCAGATCCCGACCGGTCCCGGCGCCAACGGCGCCAACGGCGCCAAGGGCAACGGCAACGGCTCGGCCAACAGCGAGGACAGCCGCAGGCTGCTCGCCAACGGCGTGCGCGGCAGCACCTGCGGCAGGCTGACGATGTACTTCACGGCCAACCACAAGCGCTCGCTCACCTCGCGCCTGGGCAAGCGGCAGGTCGTCCGCGGCCGGATCGTCAACTGCGCCGGGCACTCGATCGTCCGCGCGCGCATCGACGTGATCCACGTGCTCAAGAACGGCAAGCGCAAGCTCGTCAAGACCGGCCTGCGCTCGCGCGACGGCGGCAAGCTGACGCTCATCCTGCCGCTCAACCTCAGGACGCGCGACCTGCGCTTCGAGTACCGGGGCAACCTGCTCAGCACCAGGGTCACCGCGCGCTCGACGCTGCACATCAAGGTTCGTAATCGCAGGGGCAAGCTCGTCCGCTGAGCGGCCCGAGGACCTCCCCCCCGAGGGCGCCGCCCGAGCCGCGAGGCTCGGGCGGCGTCGGTCTTCAGGGGCCGCCCACCGCGTCGAGCTCGAACCACACGCGCGCCAGGCCGTCGCGGCGGTCGCTGCCCCAGCGATCGGCCATGCGCTCGAGGATGCGCCAGCCCATGCCGCGCTTCGCGCCGGGCCGCGGGCCCGGTCCCGGATCGCGGACCTCCACGTGCAGCGCCCCACGGCGGTCCACGACGGCGCGCAGCTCGATGCGGTCGTGCGCGCCCAGCTCGCCGTGCTCGATGCTGTTGGTCACGAGCTCGGAGACGATGAGCTTGACCTCGCCGGTGCGCGCCGGCGCGAGCGGCAGCGCCTCGACGGCGCGACGCGCCAGGACGATCGACGCGGCGTGCGGCGGCAGCAGATGGGTGGCCTCGTGGTCGAGCACGTGGGGCCTGCAACGACGACGAGCGACGGACCTGGCGGTTTAAGTAGCGTTCGCCCGGTGAGCCGCCGCGACCAGATCAAGATGAGCGAGGACGAGGTGCTGGCCTTCCTCGACGAGGAGCGCACCGTCGTCTGCGCGACCAACGGCCGTGACGGCCGCCCGCACCTCATGCCCCTGTGGTACGTCGTGCGCGACGGGCGCCTGTGGTCGTGGACCTACGCCAAGTCCCAGAAGGTCCGCAACCTCGAGCGCGACGCGCGCGCCACGCTCCAGGTCGAGGCCGGCGTCGACTACGCGGCCCTGCGCGGCGTGATGCTCGAGACCGATGTGACGATCCACCGCGAGACCGACGACGTCGCGGCCCTCGGCGTCGAGATCTTCGAGCGCTACACCGGCGGCGCCCTCGACGACGACACGCGCACGATGGTCGCCGCGCAGGCGCCCAAGCGCGTCGCGCTCGAGTTCGTCGAGCAGTCGCGCGTCACCTGGGACCACCGCAAGCTCGCGGGCGTGTACTAGCCTCCGGGCGCCCCATGGAGCGCCTGAAGGGTCTGATCCTCTCGGGCGGACGCGGCACTCGCCTTCGCCCGATCACCCACACGAGCGCCAAGCAGCTCGTGCCCGTCGCCAACCGCCCGGTGCTCTTCTACGGCATCGAGGCGATGGCCGACGCGGGCATCGAGGAGGTCGGGATCATCATCGCCCCCGAGACGGGCGACGAGATCCGCGCGGCCACCGGCGACGGCTCGCAGTTCGGCGTCAGCATCACCTACATCGTCCAGGACCAGCCCGCGGGTCTGGCCCACGCCGTCCTCACGGCCGAGCCGTTCCTGGGCAGCGATCCCTTCGTCATGTACCTGGGCGACAACCTGCTGCAGGGCGGGATCGACGACCTCGTGGCCGCCTTCCGCGCCAACGGCCCCGACGCGCTCATCCTTCTCACCCCGGTGCCCGATCCCGAGCACTTCGGCGTCGCCGAGCTCGACGGCGATCGCGTAGTCGCCCTGGCGGAGAAGCCGGCGCAGCCGAGGACCAACCTGGCCCTCGTCGGGGTCTACATGTTCACCGCGCTGATCCACGACGCCGCGCGCGCGATCGAGCCCTCTCCGCGCGGCGAGCTCGAGATCACCGACGCCATCCAGTACCTCGTCGACAGCGGGCGGCGCGTCGAGCCGCACGTGGTCAAGGGCTGGTGGAAGGACACCGGCCGCCTCGAGGACATGCTCGAGGCCAACCGCCTGGTCCTCGACACGATCGCCTCCCGCAACGACGGCGAGATGGTCGACTCGCAGTGCGACGGCCGCGTGGTCATCGAGGAGGGGGCCCGGCTCGAGCGCTCCACCGTGCGCGGGCCGGCGGTCATCGGCGCCCGCGCGCACCTGGTCGACGCCTACGTCGGGCCGTATTCGGCCATCGGCGAGGACTGCGTGATCGAGCACGCCGAGGTCGAGCACTCGATCCTGCTCGCCGGCTCCTCGGTCCGCCACCTCGACGGGCGCATGGAGGCCTCGCTGCTGGGCCGCAACGTCCACATCGCCCGCAGCGACGGGCAGCCGCGGGCCTACCGCTTCATGGTCGGCGACAACTCGGAGATCGGCATCCTCTAGGAGCCGTCGCGCAGGTCCGCCAGGGTCTGCGCCGCGAAGCCGAGGCCGTCGAACGTCACCGCGCAGCCCTCGCCGGTGGGCGACTGGGCCAGGAAGCCCGCGGTCAGGCCCTCCGGCGCGGCAAGGGCGAAGTGGCGCACGAGGTCCCAGCGCACGCCGTCGTCGGAGGCGTGCAGCGCGCACGCGGCGCCGATGCGCGAGAGGCGCAGCCACACGCCGTCGCCCGTCACGACGCGCCCGTTGGCGTCGTCGGACAAGCCCTGCGTGACGACGGAGACGACCATCGCCTGGCCCTGGGGCGAGCGCTCGAGCGCGAGCTTGACCCAGCGGTGGTCGGCCGCGTGGAGCACGAGCGCGCCGGCGTCGAAGGTCGCCTGCAGATCGGGCTTCACGTAGGCACTGAGCTGGAAGTCGCCCTCGACGGCGCCCATCAGGCGCGGCGCGCCGAGCTGTGCGGCGCCGCCGGCGGGGTCGAGGAAGAGATCGGTGCGCGGGCCGGCAACGATGTGCAGCGTGCCGTCGCGGCCCACCGTCCAATCGGCGGGCGCGACCTGCCATTCGAAGGCCATGGGCAGGCGACCGAGCTGCATCGGCGTGGAGCCTAGACCCAGAGCCTCAGGGACCGTCCACGCCCCTTTGCGCAAAGATGACCCGCTATGCGCCTGCTGGTCACCGGCGGCGCGGGCATGCTCGGGCAGGCCGTCGCCGCCGCCGCCACCCGGCTGGGGCACGACGTCGTCGCCCTCTCCCGCGCCGAGCTCGACGTCACGAACGCCGACCACGTGCGCCGCGTGATCGCGGCGGCCGAGCCGCGCGCCGTGGTCAACTGCGCCGCGTGGACCGACGTCGACGGCGCCGAGACGGCCGAGGCCGCGGCGACCGCGATCAACGGCGAGGGCGCGGGCAACGTCGCGCGCGCGGCCGCCGAGAGCGGCGCGCGCATCGTGCACGTGTCGACCGACTACGTCTTCGACGGCACCAAGCGCGAGCCGTGGCTCGAGTCCGACCCGGTGAACCCGATCGGCGCCTACGGGCGCTCGAAGCTCGCCGGCGAGGAGCAGGTGGCCGCCGCGACCGACGAGCACGCGATCGTGCGCACCGCGTGGCTGTTCGGCGCCGGCGGGCGCAACTTCGTCGACACCATGCTCGGGCTCGGCGAGGAGCGCGACGAGGTGAGCGTCGTGACCGATCAGGTGGGCAGCCCGACGTGGACCGTGCACCTCGCCGAGGGGCTGGTCGAGCTCGCCGAGCGCCGCGGCGACGTCGGGATCCTGCACGCCACGGGCGGCGGCGCCTGCTCGTGGTACGAGCTGGCGGTCGAGATCTTCGACCGCGCCGGCCTGCGCTGCCGCGTCCTGCCGACCACGTCGGACCGCTTCCCGCAGGCCGCGCGGCGCCCTGCGTACTCGGTCCTCGGCAGCGAGCGCGACGAGGCGCCCGTGCTGCCGGCCTGGCAGGACGGCGTGGCGGCCTACCTGAGCGAGAGGGCGGTGGTGGCGCGATGAGGCTGCTGGTCTGTGGCGGGGCCGGGTTCATCGGCTCGAACTTCGTGCGCGAGCGCGTGCGCGACCACGGCGACGAGGTCGTCGTCCTCGACAAGCTGACCTACGCGGGCCGGCGCGAGAACCTCCAGGACGTCGAGCACGAGTTCGTCCACGGCGCGATCGAGGACCCGCGCGCGGTGGCCGAGGCGATGGCCGAGGTCGACGCGGTGGTCAACCTCGCCGCCGAGACCCACGTGGACCGCTCGATCGCCGAGCCCGACGCTTTCGTCCGCACGCACGCCGTCGGGACCTACGTGCTGCTCGAGACGGCTCGCGCGCGCGGCGTGCGCTACCTGCAGGTCTCCACGGACGAGGTCTACGGCTCCATCGAGGAGGGCTCGTTCACCGAGCAGTCGCCGCTGGCGCCCTCGTCGCCCTACAGCGCGACCAAGGCAGGGGCCGATCTGCTCGTCTCCAGCTACCACCACACCTTCGGGCTCGAGACGCTCATCTGCCGCGGGTCGAACAACTACGGGCCCTACCAGTACCCCGAGAAGCTCATCCCGCTGATGGTCCTCAACGCCCTGCACGGCGACCCGCTGCCCGTCTACGGCGACGGCATGAACGTGCGCAACTGGCTCTACGTCGAGGACTTCGCGCGCGGCATCGGCCACGTGCTCGAGCACGGCGCGCCCGGCGAGGCCTACAACGTCGGCGGACCCGACGAGTGCCCGAACATCGAGGTCGTCAAGGGCATCCTCGAGTACACGGGTGCCGGCGAGGAGCTCATCGAGTACGTCACCGACCGCCCCGGCCACGACCGCCGGTACTCCCTGGGCTCCGAGAAGGTCCGCGCCCTGGGCTGGGAGGCGCAGGTGCGCTTCGCCGACGGCCTGCGGCGCACGGTCGACTGGTACCGCGACAACGAATGGTGGTGGGAGCCGATCCGCTCCGGCGACTACCGCGCCTACTACGAGCGCCAGTACGGCAAGGCGCTGGGGTAGCGCGCCTGCGGCGCCGCGCGGCGCAAACAGCATCATCGAGGCAGCGGGGAGGTCGAACGTCGGTCTTCCCCCCTCCTGAGGGGGTAGGACCGACGTTCGACGTCCCCACCCTGCGCCCGCGGACAACGGCGGGGCGAACGCGCGCTCAGCCCGTCACGAACTCGCTGATCCGCCAGCCCGGCCCTTCCTTGGCCAGGTTGATGGTGCGAAGGACGTCCTTCTTGCCGCGGTCGGCCTTCACCTGCGCGGTGGCCTGCGTGCCGTTGATGCGCACGGACTCGACGGTGAGGCCGAAGGAGTCGCTGTCCTTCAGCGCGCTGTCGACGGCGTGCTCGCATGATCCGGCGCGCTCGGTGAACCGGACGACCAGCGGGCGGGCCAGCAGGTCGCGGCAGATCTGATCCTGGTCGCCCTTGGTGGCGGCCGACTCGAAGTCCTCGATGGTGTTGGCGACCAGCCGCTGCTCGCCGCGGAACTTCCCCGAGGAGTCGTTCGAGGTGGTCTGGGAGGCGCAACCGGCGACCGCGACGGCGGCGATCGCACCGAGCGCGAGCAGGGTACGGAGCATGCGGACCGGGAGCCTACCTACCATGGGGGCCATGGCCGCTGCCGAGCGTCCCGCCCCGACCGTCCCCCGAGGCCGCCACGCGCCACCGCTCGAGGTGCGCCTCTCCGTGCAGCGCCGGCGTCTGTTCGAGGCCGCGGCGGACGTCTTCGCGCGGGCCGGATACGCCGACGCGAGCGCCGAGGCCATCTCGCGCGAGGCGGGCATGTCGAAGGCGACCTTCTACGAGCACTTCGCCAACAAGGAGGAGTGCATCCTCGCCCTCTTCGACGAGGCGGCGACCGAGGTCATGCGCGCGATGTCGGCAGCGTCCGACGACGAGGGGCACGCCTCCTACGAGGAGCGCGTGGCCGCCGGCGTGCGCGCCTTCCTGGAGACGCTCGCCTCCTATCCGACCTCGGCGCAGACGCTGCTCGTGCAGATCATCGGCGCCGGCCCGCGCGCCGCCGCGCGCCGCGACGCGATCCTCGACGCCTTCGCCGAGTCGCTCTACCGCGACAACCAGCGCGCCGCGCCGCAGTACGACGCCCCCACCTTCGCCTCGCCCGACGACGCCTTCGCGGTCATCGGCGCCTCGGTCGAGCTCGTCTCGCGCAGCCTGCGCACGGGCCGGCCCGCGGACGTGCTGGCGCTCGAGCCGGTGATCACGCGCCTGATGCTGGGCGTCCTGCAGCGCGCGTGACCGCCGGCGAGCGGCGCGCGCCCGACCTCGGGCGCCTGGAGCAGGAGGTCGTCGCGTGCCGGCGCTGTCCGCGCCTGGTGGCCTGGCGCGAGCAGGTGGCGCGCGAGAAGCGGGCGTCGTTCGCCGGCGAGGAGTACTGGGGGCGCCCGCTGCCGGGCTTCGGCGACCCGGGCGCGCGCATCCTCGTCCTCGGGCTGGCGCCCGCCGCCCACGGCGGCAACCGCACCGGGCGCGTGTTCACCGGCGACCGCTCGGGAGACTGGCTCTTCGCCGCCATGTACCGCGCGGGGCTCGCCAACCAGCCGACCTCCGTGCACCGCGGTGACGGCCTGCGCCTCGACGACGCCTGGATCGCGGCCGCCGTGCGCTGCGCGCCGCCGGCCAACAAGCCCACGCCCCAGGAGCGCGACGAATGCCTGCCCTGGACGGTGGCCGAGCTCGAGCATCTCCGCGCGCTGAGCGTCGTCGTGTGCCTGGGCGCGTTCGCCTGGGACGCCGCGCTGCGCCTGCGCGCCGCGCTCGGCCATCCGCGCCCCACGCCGCGCCCGCGCTTCGGCCACGAGGCGATCTTCGACGACGGCGCGTGGCTGACCCTCGTCGGCTGTTTTCACCCCAGCCAGCAGAACACGTTCACGGGCAGGCTCACCGAGCCGATGCTCGACGCCGTCTTCCGGCGCGCCCGCGAGCTGGCCGCGGCAGGCTGACGGGTACGGCTCGCCGCACCCGGCCGGCCACGGCGGCGAGCTACCCTCGACGAAGGCTTGCCGCTGTCCTCCTTCACGCCTGACGTCCGCGACTGGTTCGAGCGCTCGTTCGAGGCGCCGACCCCTGCTCAGGAGCAGGCGTGGCCGGCCATCGCCACGGGCGAGCACGTGCTCATCTCGGCCCCGACGGGGAGCGGCAAGACGCTCGCGGCCTTCCTGTGGGGCCTCGACCGGCTCGCCCGCGAGCCGTCCGACCACACGCGCCTGGTCTACGTCTCGCCCCTGAAGGCGCTGGCCTACGACGTCGACCGCAACCTGCGCGCGCCGTTGAAGGGCATCGGCGCTGACCTGTCGGTGGCCATCCGCACGGGCGACACGCCCCAGCGCGAGCGCGCGGCGATGCGCCGCACGCCGCCCGACATCCTGATCACAACTCCCGAGTCGCTGTACCTGATCCTCACCTCGCAGGCGCGCGAGATGCTGCGCGGCGTCGAGTCGGTCATCGTCGACGAGATCCATGCCGTCGCCTCGACCAAGCGCGGCGCGCACCTCGCGCTCACGCTCGAGCGCCTGTCCGAGCTCTCAGACCACGACCCCCAGCGCATCGGCCTGAGCGCCACGCAGAACCCGCTGGAGGAGGTCGCGCGCTTCATGGTCGGCCCGCGGCGCACCGCGCGGATCGTCGACGCCGGCATCCGCAAGCCGCTGGACCTCAAGATCCACGTGCCGGTCGAGTCGATGGTCGAGCCCGACCAGTCGCCGGGCGCGGAGCTCGATTTCACCGTCGGCGGCGAGGCGACGCGCAAGTCGATCTGGCCGGCCATCTACCCCGAGCTGCTCGAGCAGGTGCGCGCGCATCGCTCGACCATCGTCTTCGTCAACAGCCGCCGCGGCGCCGAGCGCCTCGCCCTGCGCCTCAACGAGCTGGCCGGCGAGGAGATCTCGCGGGCGCACCACGGCTCGCTGGCGCGCGAGGAGCGCACGGTCGTCGAGGAGATGCTCAAGGCCGGCGAGCTGCCCTGCCTGATCGCCACCTCCTCGCTCGAGCTGGGCATCGACATGGGAGCCGTCGACCTCGTCCTGCAGGTCGAGTCGCCCAAGTCGGTTGCGCGCGGGCTGCAGCGCATCGGCCGCGCCGGGCACTCCGTCGGCGACACGAGCAAGGGGCGCATCTTCCCCAAGTTCCGCGCCGACCTGCTCGAGTGCGCGGTGGTGGTCAAGCTCATGCGCGAGGGGCGCATCGAGCCGACGGTCGTGCCGCACAACGCGCTCGACGTCCTCGCCCAGCAGATCGTGGCCATCGCGGCGAGCGCGGAGGTGGATGGGGGGCGGGCGGGTGGGAATGGATCGGTTGCGGTCGACGAGCTCTTCGCGCTCGTCACCCGCACGCACTCCTACGCCGAGCTCTCGCGCGACCTGCTCGAGAACGTCCTCGACATGCTCGACGGGCGCTATCCCTCGCGCGAGTTCGGCGAGCTGCGCCCGCGCATCGTGTGGGATCGCGTCGGCGGCACGATCCGCGCGCGCAAGGGCGCGCGCCAGCTGGCGGTCACCAACGCGGGCACGATCCCCGACCGCGGCCTGTTCTCCGTCGTCCTGCCCGACGGCCGTCGCGTCGGCGAGCTGGACGAGGAGATGGTCTACGAGGCGCGCGCCGGCCAGACCTTCCTGCTCGGCGCCTCGACGTGGCGCATCGAGGAGATCGGGCGCGACCGGGTCATCGTCACGCCCGCTCCCGGCGTCCCGGGCGCCGTGCCCTTCTGGAAGGGCGACAGCGTCGGGCGCCCGAAGGAGCTCGGGCGCGCGATCGGGGCCTTCAGCCGATGGGCGGTCGACCAGCCCGCCGAGGTGCTCGAGCGCGACTACGACCTCGACGCGCTGGCCGCGCGCAACCTCGTCGACTACCTGCGCGAGCAGCAGGCCGCCACCCGCGTCGTGCCGAGCGACCGCACGATCGTCATCGAGCGCTTCCGCGACGAGATCGGCGACTGGCGGCTGTGCGTCCTCTCGCCCTACGGCGGGCGCATCCACGCCGCCTGGGGCCTCGCCCTCTCGCGCCGCATCCGCGAGGAGTACGGCCTCGAGTCCGACGCGATCTGGTCCGACGACGGGATCATCGTCCACCTGCCCGACGCCGACGAGCCGCCCGGCGCCGACCTCGTGCTGGTCGACCCCGACGAGCTCGAGGACGCGGTCGTCGCCGAGCTCGGCACGAGCGCGCTGTTCGGCGCGCGCTTTCGCGAGAACGCGGCGCGCTCGCTGCTCATCCCGCGCGCCTACCCGGGCAAGCGCACGCCGCTGTGGCAGCAGCGCCTGAAGTCGCAGACCCTGCTCGAGGTCGCGCGGCGCTACGCGCAGTTCCCCATCGTCCTCGAGACCTACCGCGAGTGCCTGCGCGACGTGCTCGACCTGCCGGGGCTGACCGAGCTGCTGCGCGGGCTGCACCGCCGCGAGATCAACGTGGTCGAGGTCGAGACCCCGACCGCCTCGCCCTTCGCCTCTAGCCTGCTCTTCGACTACGTCGCCACCTACATGTACGAGGGCGACACGCCGAACGCCGAGCGCCGCGCGGCGGCGCTGTCGCTCGACCGCGAGCTGCTGCGCGAGCTACTCGGCCAGGAGGAGCTGCGCGAGCTCATCGATCCCGCCGCGCTCGAGCAGGTCGAGCTCGATCTACAGCACCGCTCCGACCGCACGCGCGCGGACTCGCGCGACGCGCTGGCCGACGTCCTGCGCCGCCTCGGAGACCTCAACGACGCCGAGGTCGCCGACCGCGTCCTCGCCGGCCTCGATCCCGCTGCGATGCTGGCCCAGCTCGAGGCCGAGCGGCGCGCCGTGCGCCTTCGCGTGGGCGGCGAGGAGCGCTGGATCGCCGCCGACGACGCGGGGCTGTACCGCGACGCCTTCGGCGCGGTCGCGCCCAGCGGGCTGCCCGAGGCCTTCATGGCCGACGTCGACGCCCCGCTGCAGAAGCTCGTCGCGCGCTACGCGCGGACCCACGGCCCGTTCACGACCGGCGAGCTGCGCGAGCGCTACCTCGTCGATCCGACCAGCGCGCTGACCGCGCTCGAGCGCGACGGCGAGCTCGTGCGTGGCGAGCTGCGTCCCTCCGGCAGCGAGCGCGAGTGGTGCGATCCGGAGGTCCTGCGGCGCCTGCGCCGCGCCTCGCTGGCCGTGCTGCGCAAGGAGATCGAGGCCGCCGACCAGCGCTCGCTGGCCGCCTTCCTGCCCAGCTGGCAGGGCGTCGACCGCCATCCGGCCGGCGGCGCCGGCGTCGACCGCCT
The DNA here is from genome assembly GCA_963757775.1 of Paraconexibacteraceae bacterium. Classification (GTDB taxonomy): domain Bacteria; phylum Actinomycetota; class Thermoleophilia; order Solirubrobacterales; family Solirubrobacteraceae; genus JAOPZW01. The sequence goes on from CAVWSH010000003.1 coordinate 68,638, forward strand.
GCGCGAGGTCCTCGTGCCGCTGCAGGGGTTGGCGCTGCCCGCCGACGTCTGGGAGCGCGATGTGCTGCCGCGGCGCTGCGGCGCCTACTCGCCCACGTGGCTTGACCAGCTGTGCGCCAGCGGCGAGGTCGTGTGGGTCGGCGCCGGGGCCCTCGGACGCAACTCGGGACGCGTGGCGCTCTACTTCCGCGACGACGTCGAGGCCATCGGCCCGCCGCCCAACAAGTCAGAGCGGCCCGACATGCCCGAGCACGATCTCCTGCGCGCGCGTCTGGCCCAGGCGCCATGCTTCTTCACCGACCTGCTGGCCGAGCTGTCGATCTCGCCCGAGCAGATCCAGGAGGCGCTGTGGGACCTCGTGTGGGCGGGCAAGGTGACCAACGACGCCTGGGCGCCGCTGCGCGCGCCGCGTCTCACGCTGGCTCGCGCTCAGCGCGCTCGGGACCGGTCGCGTCCCGGCCGTCGCTTCGGCTCGCGCCGGACCGGCTCGCAGGCGCAGGTCCAAGGCCGCTGGTCGCTGACCGGCGCGTTGTTCCGGTCGCAGGTCGAGCCGGGCGCGCGCCGGCGCACGCTGGCCGAGCTGCTGCTCGAGCGCTACGGGATCGTCACCCGCGAGCAGGTGCTGGCCGAGGGGATCCCCGGCGGCTTCTCGATCCTCTACGACGCCCTCGGCCAGCTCGAGACGCTCGGCGTGTGCCGGCGCGGCTACTTCGTCGAGGGCCTCGGGGGCGCGCAGTTCGCCCTGCCCGGCGCCGTCGAGCGCCTGCGCTCGCAGCGCGCCGACGAGGAGACGCCGCCGATCGTGCTGGCGGCCACCGATCCCGCGCAGCCGTACGGCGCGGCGCTGGCGTGGCCCAAGCGCGACGAGGAGGCCCGCCGCCCCCAGCGCGTGGCCGGCGCCTACGTCGTCCTGGCCGGCGCCGAGCCCGTGGTGTACGTCGAGCGCGGCGGCAAGGGCATCGCGGTCCTGGTCGACCCGGAGGACGCCCGGATCGCGCCGGCCCTCGAGGCGCTGGCGCGCTTCGTGACCTCCGGGCGCGGGCGCAAGCTCTCGCTGGAGCGCGTCGACGGCGAGCCGGTCGTCGGCTCGCGCTGGGAGGCGCAGCTCATCGAGCTCGGCTTCCGCGCCGGGCCGCGCAAGCTCACCCTCAGCGCATGATCACCCGCATCGATCACGTGCAGGTCGCCGCCCCGGCCGGCGGCGAAGGGGCGGCGCGCGCGTTCTACGGCGACCTCCTCGGCCTGGCCGAGCTGCCCAAGCCCGAGCGCCTGCGAGCGCGCGGCGGGGTGTGGTTCGCCGTCGGCGAGCAGCAGCTGCACGTCGGCATCGAAGGATCCTTCGCGCCCGCGCGCAAGGCGCACCCGGCGCTCGCCGTGCCCCGCGCCGGCGACCTCAGCGCCTTCGCCGCCAAGCTCGAGGCCGCCGGGCGCGCGATCACCTGGGACGGCCCGCGCTTCTACGTCGAGGATCCGTTCGGCAACCGCGTCGAGGTGCTGGCCCCGCACGCCGAGCTGCGCGTGCGCGCGCTGCGCGACGACGAGCGGACGTGGGCGGCGGGCGTGGTGAGCTCGAGCTGGGACGAGACCGTGGTCAGCGGCGGTCGCGAACACCGGCCGGCCCTGTTGCCCGCGCTCGTCGCGGAGGCCGACGGCGAGCGCGCCGGCCTGGCCACGTACCTGATCGAGGACGGCGATTGCGAGCTCATCACGCTCGACGCGCTGACCGTCGGCGGCGGCATCGGCGGGGCGCTGGTCGAGGCGGTGGCCGAGACCGCGCGCGCCGCCGGGTGCGCGCGCGTTCACCTGGCCACCACCAACGACAACCTCCCGGCGCTGCGCCTCTACCAGCGCCATGGCTTCGTGCTGGCCGCCGTGCGCCTGGACGGCGTCGAGCTGACGCGACAGCGCAAGCCGCAGATCCCGGCCACGGGACACGCGGGGATCCCGATCCGCGACGAGCTGGTCCTCGAGCGCCTGCTCTGACGGCCCGCTGCCGCCCGCCGGCAGCCGGCCTCGTACCCTCGCAGGCAGACGATGCCCGAGGGCGACACCATCCACCACGCCGCGCACCGGATCCGGCCGGTCCTCGAGGGTCGCGTCCCCGACGAGCTGGAAACGCCCCACCCCCGCTTCGGCGCCGACCGCTGGCCCGAGAAGCTGGCCGGCCGCGCGGTCGAGGCCGTCGACGCCCACGGCAAGCACCTCTTCCTGCGCTTCGAGGGCGGGCGGGTCATCCACTCGCACCTGCGGATGACCGGCGCCTGGGGCGTCTACCGCCAGGGCCAGCGCTGGAGGCGGTCGGCGCGGCGGGCGTGGCTCGTCCTGCGCGCCGCCGGCCACGAGGTGGTGCAGTTCGACGGCCCCGTGCTCGAGCTCATGACCGCCTCGCGCGTGCGCTTCGACCAGCGCCTCGCCGGCCTGGGCCCGGACATCCTCGCGCCCGAGCTCGACGAAGGCCGCTTCCTGTCGCGCCTGCGCGCCGACGACCCCACGCGGCCGATCGGCGACGCCCTGCTCGACCAGCGCACGATCGCGGGCATCGGCAACCTGTGGAAGTGCGAGGGCTGCTTCGACGCCGAGGTCGATCCGTGGCGACCGACGGGCGAGGTCTCCGACGAGGAGGCACTGCGCATCGTGCGCCTGACGCGCCCGCGCATGCAGCAGTCCGCGCGCGACGGCTACCAGGTGCGCGGGCCGGTGATCTACGGCCTCGTAGGGCGGCCGTGTCCGCGCTGCGGCGCGCGGATCCGCTCGCGCGGCCAGGGCGAGGACAACCGCACGACATACTGGTGCGCGGGATGCCAGCACTGAAGCGCATCGGCCACAAGGGGGCCGACCTCATCGCGCCGGGCAACACGCTCGCCTCCTTCGACGCGGCGCTGGCCGCCGGGGTGGACATGGTCGAGTTCGACGTGCTGCCCGAGAACCCCGACCGGTCGGGGCGCCTCGTGCTGGCCCACGACTTCGCCGCCGCCGCCCGGGGCGAGCCGATCACCCTCGAGGAGGGCCTGGCCCACTTCGCCCAGGACGCCTGGGAGGGCATCGAGCTCGACGTGGACCTCAAGACCACGGGCTACGAGCGCCGCGTGATCGACGCGCTGCGCGAGTACGGGCTGGCCGAGCGCGCGCTCATCTCGACCATGGAGGAGGAGAGCCTGCGCATCGTCCGCCAGGAGGCGCCGGACATCCGCCTGGGCTGGTCGGTCCCCAAGCTGCGCCGCAACTACCTGGCCAACGCCTTCACGCGCGGGCCGGCGCTGCTCGCCGCCCAGTACGCGCGCACCGTGCTGCCCGCGCGCGCGGCCCGTGCCATCCGCGAGGGCCGCGTCGACGCGATCATGTCGCACTGGGCCCTCGTGACCCCGCGCCTGGCGCGGATGATCGAGCAGGCCGGTGGCGAGCTGTACGTCTGGACGGTCGACGACCCGACGCGCATCGCCAAGCTCGACGCCATCGGCGTCACCGGGGTCATCACGAACGACCCGCGGCTGTTCGCTACCGCGTGATCTCGCACGACGAACGCGAGACGCGCCGCTGACGGTCCGTGCCGTCGCGGTGCCCGCTCGTCGTGTTCAGCCGGGCGTGGTCGACGACCTGGGTGCCGTGGCGCCACTGGACGTCGACCAGCCCGCGCAGGACGATGCGCGAGCCCGGCTTGGGCAGCGGGAAGGTGAACGTCGTGCCCCCCTGCACGAGGCGCGCGCCGATGCCGAGGCGCGCGAACCCGGCGTCGCCGCCCGAGCGCACGAGCCGCCACGCGCGCTTGGTGCCGTCGAACCACTGCAGGCGGATGCGAGCCCACTGCTGGGGGGCGCCCTTCTCGCGCGGGATCGACACCCGCACGCCGACCGCTCCCGGCTTGGCCGGGGAGTCGCAGAGGTTGACGGTGGCCCACAGGCCAGGGTGCGCAGGGGTGGCCACGGCGCTCGCAGGGGCGAGGGCCAGCAGCCCGGCAACGAGGAGGATCGCGGCGACGTTCCTGGTCATGGATGGTTCATCGGTCGTGGCGAGCATCGGGTCAAGTGATCATGCACGTCGCCGAGGTGAAACCGACGGGGTCCGACCCGGCCGTGTTCGGGTGCCCCACCGCAGTGCTGCGGCGCGTGTGGCGGACGACCCGGCCGGCCTCGCGCCACTCGAAGCTGACCACGCCGCGCAGCAGGTAGGGCGCGGAGCCCGGGCGCGGCGGCGTGATCGTGAAGGTGTTGCCCGACTGGCGCGCCTTGCGCGCCGAGCCGACCTCGACGAAGCCCGAGTCGGCGCCGTCGAGGTTGCGCCAGCGCGCGTTGGCGGCGTCGAAGAGCTGGACTCCGAAGCGCATGAACATGACCTCGGTCCTGTCGCCGTCGCCGGGCATCGACCCGCGGATGCCGATCGAGTCGGGATGGCCGACCGTGTCGCAGACGTTGATCGTCGCCCACAGGCGCTTGTCGTGCAGGATCGGGTCGGCCTTGCGCGCGGCGGCGCCGGCCGGAGCCGCGGCCAGGAGCAGGGCGATCGCGCCGAGCGTTGCGCGCAACGGGGTCACACCCTGACGATACCTTCGGCCCCCCGCGGGTTTCGGTGCTTGTGACGAATCGGCGTCGGCGCCGTAGCACCGGTGTGGAGCAGACGCTGACGATGGCCATCGACCCGGCGCCCACGACCGTCGCCGCCTCCTTCGAGGCGCTCTACCGCACCAGCGCGGACGCCGTGTACGCCTATGCCGCCTCGCTGCTGCGCGATCGCTCGGCCGCGGAGGAGGTCACCGCCGCCGCCTTCGAGCGCGCCTTCCGCAAGCAGCGCTCCTTCGATCCGCGCCGCGGGACCCAGCGGGCGTGGCTCTTCGGGATCGCCCGCAACGCGGCGCTCGACGAGCTGCGCCGGCGCAAGCGCAGCGCAGAGCTCTCGGCCGAGCCCGCAGACGACGAGGCTGCGCCCGACGGCGAGGCCGAGGCCGCCGAGCGCCGGGCCGCGGTCCGCGCCGCGCTGGCCGGCCTCGACTCGCGCGAGCGCGAGCTCATCGCCCTGAAGTTCCACGCGGGGCTGACCAACGCCGAGATCGCCGACGTCCTCGGCGTCTCCACCTCCAACGCGGGCACTCGCGTGCACCGCGCCCTCGCCCGACTTCGGGAGGCCTGTCATGCGCCGTCATGAGCCCACCCTGGACCCTGCCGTGGCCGCCGAGCTCGAGGCGCTCGAGGCCGCCCTCGCCGGCGATCCCGCCGCCGAGCCCGAGCTCGCCGCGCTCGTGCGCGAGGTGCGCGCCGAGGCGCCGGCTATGGCGCCCGACTTCCGCGCGCGCCTTGACCGGCGCGTCGAGGCCGGCTTCGCTCGCGCGCCGCGCCGCCGGCGGTTCGCCTCGCTGCGCCCGATGATCCCTGCGCTGGGCGTAGCGGGCTGCGTCCTGGCCGCCCTCGTCGCCGTGGTGCTGGGCGCCGGCGGCGGCTCGAGTGACAACGCCGGCCGCGGCGCCGCACCGGCGCAGAGCGAGGCTTCGGACGCCGCGAAGAGCAGCAGCGCAAGCGGGAGCGGTGGGAGCGCGAGCAGCGGTGCGAGCGGCGGCGCCGGCAGTGGGCCGGCGCTCGCCGCCCCGGCCCCATCCCCGCCCGCCCGCCAGCGCCGCGTCGAGCGCAGCACCCGCCTCGAGCTGACGACGACCGACGTGCAGGCGGCCAGCGACGGCGTCGTGCGGGCCACGCAGGCCACCGGGGGTTTCGTGCAGTCCTCGCAGGTGTCGACCGGCGACGGGCGCTCGACGGCGTCGTTCGTCCTGCGCGTGCCGACCAGCCGCCTCGACGACGCGCTGGCGCGTCTGAGCCGGCTGGGCCACGTGAGGTCGCTGCAGCAGAGGGCCGACGACATCACCAACGTCTACAACAGCGCCTCCACGCGCCTGGCCGAGGCGCGCGCCGAGCGCCTCGGGCTCCTGCGGGCGCTGGCCAAGGCGACGACCGCCGCGCAGATCACCAGCCTGCGCGCGCGCATCGCCGACAACCGCCGCGCCCTGCAGCGCGACCAGCGCGAGCTCGAGGCGGTGCGCAACCGGGCCAACTACGCCACCGTCGGCCTCGAGCTGACCGGCGTCGCGCGCAAGCACGCGACGGTCCCCGGCGGCGGGTCGTGGACCCCGGGCGACGCCGCGCACGACGCGGTCCGCGTCCTCGAGGTCAGCGCCGGCGTGGCCCTCATCGCGCTCGCCGTCCTCGTCCCGCTGACGCTCCTCGGCGCCGCGGGCGGCTTCGCCGCGGTCGCCGTGCGCCGCCGCCGGCGCGAGGCGGCTCTGTCGTCCTGAGGCAAACCCGTACAAAAGCTGCAACCTCGCAACCCGCGAGAACGCCGCCCGTTGAAGAAGGACCGGGCAGGGGACCCGGCGCTCTCTGACTGGAGGCATCTCATGCCCGCTCCACGCAGCGCGCGGCGTGCGCGCTCGCTCCTGCTCGCCCCCGTCCTCGCGCTCCTCGCGCTGCCGGTCGCCCCCGCCCAGGCCTGGCCCGGGCTCAACGGCTACCTCGCCTATGGCTCCAACCGCACCGGCTCGCAGTTCAGCGACGACATCTACGTCTCGCCGCTGGACGTCGAGACGCCCAAGCAGCTGACCTTCCGCCGCGCCGACGACGGCCAGCCCGCGTGGTCGCCCGACGGCCGCCGCCTGGCCTTCAAGACGGCGCAGTTCGGCAGCAACCAGCTCGCGGTCATCAACGCCGACGGCACGGGCGAGACGCTGCTGACTCGCACGTTCCGCTTCAGCGAAGGACAGCCCGCATGGTCGCCGGACGCGACGAAGCTGCTGTACCGGCGCACCCCGGAGAACCCGCTCGTGCAGAACGGCGACACCTGGGTGCTCGACGTGGCCGAGAGCGCCAAGGACCCGACCCAGCCCGTCACACAGCCCGTCCTGCTGCGCACCGGGGATGAGCGCTACCCGTCCTACTCGCCCGACGGGACGCAGATCGCCTTCCGCGGCGACCTCGACCTCGTTGAGCCATCCGGCGACGAGGAGATCTACGTCATGAACGCGGACGGCACGAACGTCCGCCAGCTCACCAGCAACGCCGACTTCGACTCGGCGCCCTCGTGGTCGCCCGACGGCAGGCGGATCCTCTTCGAGCGCGCGCCGGCGGGCACCTTCACGCCCGGGACCGAGGCGCCGGAGAAGGACATCTACGTCATGGACGCCGACGGCACGCACGTGCGCCGGCTGACCGACTCGCCCGGCCTCGACGAGGGCCCGGAGTTCTCGCCCGACGGCACGAAGATCGCCTTCTCCAGCGACCGCGACGGCCAGCAGGAGATCTACGTCATGGACGCCGACGGCTCGAACCCGCGGCGGCTGACCGACAACCCGGCGCGCGACGAGTCACCCGACTGGCAGACGCTGCCCTTCGACGGCCGCGGCCACCGGGCGTGCGGCGACGACTCGCTGGCGTCAGGGGGCGCGTCGAGCATCCTGGCCATGCGAGTCCCCTGCCACGTGGCGCGCCGGCTCGCGCGGCGCTGGAGCGAGGCCGCCGACTCCGGCGCACCGCCCACCAGGCTGCGCGGCCTGACCTGCACCACCACGCCGCAGCAATACGACCTCGCCGTCGTGGCCTGCGGCTCGCACCGGGCGCGGTGCGCGCGCGACGTCGCCTTCGTGTGGCGCGACCCCGCGCGGGCGCCGGCGCCGCCGGCGGCCGCCCCCGATGCGCCGGGCGCCCCGCAGGCGGGCGCGCCGCCCGAGGACGACCAGGGCGACGAGGGCTCCGCCGAGGCGCACGCGGCCTAGGGCTGCGACGAACGCGGCGCGGCCATACATGGCCGCGCCGCGATGCGACGTTGCGTCAGCTCAGCAGCTCGCCTTGTAGGGGGCGTCGGGGTTCTCGCTGAGGTTGTCCTTGGTCAGGGACGTGAAGCCGGTGCCGATCTTCTTCTCGGTCGGCTTGCCCGTCAGGGCGTTGTAGGCCTGCTGCACGCCGTCGGCGCCGATCTCGGCCGGCTTCTGGGCGATGAGCGCCTGCACGGTGCCCTTCTTGAGGTCCTCGATCTGCTTGGGCCCGGCGTCGAAGCCGACGATCTTCACCTGCCCCAGCTTGCCCGCCTCGCGGATGCCGGTCGCCGCGCCCTCGGCGGAGAACAGGTTCGTGGCGAAGATGCCCTTGAGGTCGGGGTTCTTGGCCAGCGCGGCCTTGGTCACGGCGGCGGCCTTCGCCGCGTCGTCGTCGTCGTACTGCTGGCCGACGTAGGTCAGGCCGGCCTCCTTGGCACCTTCCTCGAAGCCCTTCGCGCGCAGGTCGGTGGTCGAGATGCCGGGCTTGACGTTGACCACGAAGACCTTGCCCTTGCCGCCGATGAGCTCGCCCAGGGTCTTGGCCGCCTGCTTGCCGCCGCCCTCGTTGTCCGAGGCGATCTGCGAGACCGCGAAGTCGGCCTGATCGAGCGTCGTGTCGACGAGCGCGACCTTGGCGCCGTTGTCGGACAGCTGCTTGATCGGCGCGTACATCGCCTTGGTGTCGGTCGGCGCGACGAGCACCGCGTCTGGCTTCTTGGCCGCGACCGCGTTGACGACCGGCGTCTGCAGCCCGGCGTCGAACTTGTCCGGGCCCTGGAAGTCGAGCGTGACCCCGAGCTCCTTCGCCTTGGCCTGGGCCCCGCAGTTCATCGTGATGTAGAACTCGTCGCCCTTGACGCCCGCGATGAGCGTCATCTTGTAGTTCTTCTTCGCGCTGCTCGACGAAGAGCCGCTGCTGGAGCCGCTCGAGGTACTGCTGTTGTTGTCGCTGCCACAGGCCGCGACGCCGAGAGCGAGGATCGCGGCACTGGCCGCACCGATCCAGGTTCTGCGTGCCATAGTGGGACGGACCTCCTCCTAGAGGGTTGGGACTGTCACCGCTGGTACTGGGACCGGCGGCGCAACTGGTCGAGGTACACGGCGCCGATGAGCACCGCGCCGACGGCGATGTTCTGCCAGAACGGGTTGACCCCCACGATCACGAAGCCGTTCTGCAGGACGGCGGGGATGAAGACTCCGAAGACGGTGCCGAGCATCGTCCCGATCCCCCCGAACAGGCTCGTCCCGCCGATGACGACGGCGGCGATGGCCTGCAGGTTGTCGGTGTCGTGGCCGCCGATCGTCGTCGTCGAGAAGCGGGCCAGCGACAGGAAGCCGGCCAGGCCGGCGAGCGTGCCGGCGAGCCCGTAGACCTTGATGAGATGGCGGTCGACGGGGACGCCGGCACGCCGCGCGGCCTCCTCGTTGGAGCCGACCGCGTAGGTGTAGCGGCCGAAGCGGGTGGCGGCGAGGATGATGCCGAAGACGATCGCCACCGCGAAGGCGATCAGCACCAGCCAGGGGATCTGGTTGTTGAAGGCGCGGCCGGTGCCGATCGTCGTGATGAGCTTGAACGGCACCTCGCGCTCGTCGACGCCGCCGGTGATCACGAGCGCCGCGCCGAGGCTGGCGCCCAGCGTGCCGAGGGTCACGACGAAGGCCGGGATCTTGGCCTTGGCCACCAGGAAGCCGTTGACCAGCCCCCACGCGAGTCCGCCCGCGAGCCCGACGACGAGGCCGAGGAGGATGACGCCCCAGTTGTCGCCGCCCGCGGCGTGCATGCCCTTGGCCGAGACGACGCCGCTGAAGACGAGCACGCCGCCGACCGAGAGGTCGATGCCCGCCGTGATGATCACGTAGGTCATCCCCGTGGCCAGCACGAGCAGCACGGCGGCGTCGGTGGCGATGTTGCGCGCGTTGGCGACGTCGACGAACGCGCTCGGGTCGAGCAGGCTGAAGACGATGATGAGGCCGAGGAGGATCAGGCCGATCCACGTGCTCGACCCGGCGACGAGCCGCTGCCAGAAGGGCGCCGGGCGCTCCTGGGCCTCGTCGTCGAGCTCGGGCTCGTCGGCGGGCGCAGTGGTGACGTCCGTCATGGGGTTCACCTCCGTGGGGCGTCCGGCCCCACGTCTTGATTGCGAGGCTGGGCATCCGGCCCATCGAGACCGTCGTTGGTGATCGCTCCGGTCATGGCGCCGACGACGTCCTCCATCGTCGCGTCGCGGCGCTGGAAGCGCGCGACCCGCGTGCCCAGGCGCAGGACCTCGATGCGGTCGGCCACCTCGAAGACCTCGGGCATGTTGTGGCTGATGAGGACGACCGCGAGCCCCTGGTCGCGCACCCGCCCGATGAGGTCGAGCACGTTGCGCGTCTGGACCACGCCGAGCGCGGCGGTCGGCTCGTCCATGAAGACGACCTTCGAGGCCCACGTCACCGCGCGCGAGACGGCGATGCCCTGGCGCTGGCCGCCGGACATCGTCGCCACCGGCGCCGAGGTGTCCTGCAACGCGACGCCGAGGCTCTTGAAGGCGTCGCGGCTCTGCGCGCGCATCGCCTGCTTGTCGATGAAGCCGAGCCGTCCGAGCACGCCGGGGCGCATGACCTCGCGGCCGAGGAACATGTTGGCGCCGGCGTCGAGCTCGGCCGCGAGCGCGAGGTCCTGGTAGACGGTCTCGATCCCCAGCCGGCGCGCGTCGAGCGGGGTGTGCAGCTCGACCGGCCGGCCCTCGAAGATGATCTGGCCGGCGTCGGGCTGGTGCACACCGGCCAGCGTCTTGACCAACGTCGACTTGCCGGCGCCGTTGTCGCCGACGAGGGCGACGACCTCACCGGGGTGGACGGAGAAGCTCGCGCCGCGCAGCGCGCGGACGCGGCCGAAGTTCTTGACGATCTCCCTGGCTTCGAGCAGGGGCTCGGGCATCAGGCGGGCTCCTTTTCGATGGCGGAAACGGCGGGCAGCGCATCGGCGCCGGCGAAGAGCCCGGCCGCCACGCCGGCCAGCAGAGCGGCGCCGCGGCAGCCGGCCTCGATCACGGGCGGCGCCTCGATGGCGCCCAGGCGGCGCTTGGCGTCGAACACCGCCGGATCGCGGGCCCAGCCGCCGGTGACGACGACCTTCGTGTGCGGTCCGGCCACCTGGTCGATGTGGGCGATCAGGGCCTGCACCTCGCGCGTCACCGTGTCGATGGCGCCGCGCCACACGGCGGCCGGCGCGGCCTCGGGCAGCCGCACCGGCGGGCGCTCGAGGGAGTGCAGCTCGAGCTCGAGCGCGGGCGCGTCGCCGGGAGCGATGGCGAGCGCGCCCGCACTGAGCTGTTCGCGATCGGTGCCGAGCAGCTCGAGCACCTCTCGCAGGGCAAGTCCTGACCACACGCCGGCCAGCAGGGCCTGGCGTCCTTCGGCCACGTGCCAGCCGACGGTCACGCCGGCCTCCGCGCTGCGCCGGCGCGCGGCGGCGTCCTGGGGCGGGGCGACGCGCACGAGCGCCTCGGCGGTCCCGCATGAGTCGAGCACGTCACCGGGCGCGATGACGCCGACGCCGACGCCCGCGACGAGGTGATCGTGGCCGGCCACGGTCAGCACGGCGCCCTCGGTGCCCGGCAGCGCGGCGCCGTCGCTGCGCCCGGCAAAGGCACCCGCGACGACCAGCGGCGCGAGCGCGTCGTCGGGCAGGCCGGCCCATGCCAGCGCCTCGGCGTAGGGCGCCACGGGCTCGAGGTCGAGCAGGCCGGTGCGCGAGGAGAGCGAGAGCTCTGAGACCTGGTCGCCGCCCAGGCGATGCACGATCCACTCGCCGACGTTCAGCCAGCGCGCCGCGCCGTCGGTGCCGAGGTGCCTGAGCTTGGCCAGCGAGCACAGCGCGCTGGCGGGCAGGCCGGTGCGGTGCGTGAAGTCGGGCAGGTCGCGCGCCAGCGCCTGCGCCTCGGCGGCGCCGCGCGAGTCGTGCCAGGCGACCGGGCGGCGAAGGACGGCGCCGTCGGCGTCGAGCAGCATCCCGGTCTCGGCCACGCTGGTCACGCCGATGCCCGCCAGATCGCCGTCGGGCGCGCGCTCGAGGGCCTCGCGCGCGGCGTCGGCCACGGCGCCCAGCAGGGCGTCGGCCTCGAGCTCGGCGCCCGTGGGCACGGGCTCCCACGGCGTCGGGGCCTGGCCGTGGGCGAGCTCGACCCCGCCCGCGTCGACCACGGCGGCCTTGCAGGCCGAGGTCCCGACGTCGATCCCCAGCAGCAGCTCGGTCACGAGGCCACCGCCGGGGGACGGCTGACGATGGCCACGAGGTCGCCCTCGACGGGGAAGGGCCCCGCGGCGTGGGGGACGAGCAGCGCGTCGCCGCGGGTCACGTCGAGGCCGGCGAGCGTGCCGGCGCCCTGGACGACGATGACCACCGCGAAGCCGGCGGGCAGCTCGACCGAGCCGCCCGCGGGCGCGACGCGCTGGGCGGTGAAGAAGGAGGCCGCGGCGGCGGGCAGGAGCTCGGACACGGCGCCATCGCTGCGCGGGCCGCGCAGCGCCGTCGGGTCGCGGGCGTCGTGCTCGACGCTGGCCAGCGCGAGGTCCCAGCCGAGCCCCAGCGTCGCGGCCCGCTCGTCGTCGATCCCGAAGCCGTCCCACTCGATCAGGATCGAGAGGTCGGTGGGCTCCTGGAGCTCGGCGATGAGGATCCCGTCGCCGATCGCGTGCGGGACGCCGGCGGGCACGAAGACCGCGTCGCCGGCGCTCACCGGGACCGGGTTGAGCGCGCCCAGGAGCGCGTCGTGGTCCTGCGCGTCGACCCAGGCGCGCAGGGTCTGCGGCCCGACGGCCTCGCGCCAGCCCACGGCCACCTCCGCGCGGTCGCGCGCCGCCAGGACGATCCAGGCCTCGGTCTTGCCGCAGTTGCGCCCGAGGTGCGCGTGCGCGAACGCGTAGTCGGGATGGTGGTGGACGGGCAGGCGCTCGCCGGCGTCGAGCAGCTTGACCAGCAGCGCGGGGCTCGCGCCGAAACGCGCGGCGTGCGCGGCCCCGAGCCAGCCCTCGGGATCGGCGGCCAGCGCGTCGCGGACGAGGCCGCCGTCGGGCATGCGGCTGAGCCCGCGCTCGCCCTCGCCGAACAGCGTCGAGGCCGAGCCGATCCACTCCTCGGGCGAGTGGTCGCCGCCCACGTCGATCCCGCGCAGCTCGGCGATGGCAGGGCCGCCACGGTAGAAGTGGCGGATCGGATTGGGCGGCAGCTTGACCGCAGTCGGCGTCATGGCGCGGGCAGCTCCCCGGATCCGCGCGCGACGACGGTGCACCCGATCGTGCGCCGCTGGGGCGCCCGGTCGTCGCCGTCGAGGCGCAGGTAGGCCATCTCGGCGGCGATGCGTCCCATCTCGGCCGGGTCGTGGCGCACCACGGTGACCGGGACGGGGAGCATGTCGGCGAGCTCGAAGTCGTCGAAGCCGACGAGGGCGACCGTGCCGTCGCCGTCGCGCAGCGCGCGCAGGGCCCCGATGGTGTTGCGGTTGTTGGCGGTGAAGAGCGCCGTCGGGCGACGGTCGGCGGGGAGCGCGAGCAGGTTGCGCACCGCCTGCTCGGCCGCCGCGACGTCGTGCGGGCCGGCGCTCACCAGCTCCCCATCGTCGGGCAGGCCGGCGTCGCGCAGCGCGGCGCGGTAGCCGGCCAGGCGCTCGGCGGCCGTGTAGAGCGGCGGAGGGTCGCCGACGTACGCGATCCGCTCGTGGCCGTGGGCGACGAGGTGCGCGACCGCGGCGCGGGCGCCGCCGATGTTGTCCAGCAGGACCGTGTCGGCCTCGACGCCGTGAGGCGGGCGGTCGAGGAAGACGATCGGGATGCCGTCGTCGAGCTCGGGCTGCAGGTAGCGGTGGTCATCGCCGGCGGGGACGATGAGCAGCGCGTCGACCGACCGGCGCAGCAGGCGCAGGACGAGCTCGCGCTCGCGCTCGGCGTCCTCCTCGCAGGAGCCGGTGATGAGGATGTGGCTGCGAGCGTGCGCGACGTCCTCGACCGTCCGCGCGATGGCCGAGTAGAACGGGTTGGCGACGTCCTCGATCACGAGCCCGAGCGCGTTGGCGCGACCGTGGCGCAGCGAGCGAGCGACGTCATTGCGCGCGAAGCCGAGCTGCGCGATGGCCGCCTCGACGCGCGCCGCCGTCGCCGGCCGCACGCCATTCTCGCTGTTGACGACGCGCGAGACCGTCTTCAAGCTGACGCCCGCGCTGCTGGCGACGTCGCGCATCGTGGGCCTGCCCACGCTCTCCTCACTCCTCCTCCTCGACCCGGTGACCGCGCCGCTGACAACGTTGTCATGCGCGATCGGCGAGACCCTAGCCTCGCGATGACAACGATGTCAAGGGGTGCAGGCGGTGCGGCGCTCCGCCGCGTGGCGCCGGGGGCACGGCGCTCTGCCGCGTGGCGCCGGCGGCGTGGCGCTCTGCCGCGTGCGCCGGTGGCGCGGCGCCGCGCTTACTGGATCACCGAGGGAGGGTGAGCCTGCCCGCCCGTGGCGGCTCCCGGCGTCAGAGTGGTCGATTGGTGTCGCTAGAGGACAGCGGGTGACCACCGTGGTCGATAGTGGGGACAGGAGCCGCACAATCGACCACCGTGCCGACTTTTGCGGCCAGGAGCCGCACAATCCAGCATCCTTCGGAGTAACTCACCCCCGGAGGACGACCGCAGGCGGTCGCGCCTGGCCGAGACCGCTTCCCCTCGGTGATGCAGTAGCCGCAGAGGACGACCGCAGGCGGTCGCGCCGCCCCAGGGCCGCTTCCCCTCGGTGATGCAGTAAGCGCGGCGCAGTGCCGCTCACGCACCGCGGTCAGACCGCAGTCAGTCCGACGCCAGAAGCGCCGCGACCCGCTCGGGGACCACGACCCCCGCCACCTCGGTCTCCACGCTCGCCGCCCCGCACGCCATGCCGAGGGCCACCGCGCGGGCGAACTCCTCGCCGCGCTCGAGCGCCAGGGCCAGGCCGCCGACGAGCGCGTCGCCCGCGCCGATGGGGTTGCGCACCTGCGCCACCGCCGGCGCCGCCACCCACCGCACGAGCCAGCCGTCGGCCACCGCCGCGCCGGCCTCGGCCGCCGTCACCACGGCGCGCGCCGCTCCGCGCTCGACGAGCGCCCGTGCCGCGGCCGCCGCGCGCTCGCGCACGCTCGCCACGTCGCCGGCGTCGACGGTCTCGTCCGCGCGCCCGTGCAGCAGGCCCTCGGCCTCGGCGAGGTTCGGCGTGACCACGTCGGCGCCGGCCGCGACCGCCGCCGCCAGCTGCCCGCCCCCGACGTCGACGACGGCCACCGCGCCCCCGGCCTGCGCGAGGCCGACCAGGCGCGCGTACGCGTCGGCGGGCGCGTCGGGCGGCAGCGAGCCGCTGCACGCCAGCACGCGCTCGCCGCGCAGCGCGTCGGCCACCACGCCCTCGTAGAGCTCCCACTCGCCCGGTCCCAGCGGCGGCCCTGGCTCGTTGAGCACCGTCACCCGACCTGACCGCTCGAGCACGACGGCGGTGGAACGCAGCTCGCCCGAGACCTCGACGCCGCGCACGACGATCCCCTCGTCGTCCAGCAGCGCGGCGCCGGCGACGCCGGTGCGTCCCGGCAGCAGGCCGACGAGCACGGCGCCGGCGCCGAGGTCGCGCGCCACCCGCGCCACGTTGACGCCCTTGCCCCCCGGCGTCACCGCGGCGCGCTCGAAGCGCAGGACCTCGCCCGGGCGCAGCTCGTCGATGGTCAGGGTGCGATCGAGCGTGAGGTTGGGACCGGCGATGACCATGGCGGCGTGATCCTTCCACGCGGCGGCCCGCGAGCGACCGTGCCTATGATCGGGACGTGTCCGCCGCCTACCGCCTGAATCGCCTCTTCCACGCCGGCTCCGGGCGCTGCATCGATGTCGCGGTGGACCACGGGTTCTTCGGCGAGCCGCGCTTCCTCGCCGGCATCGAGGACATGGCGAGCGTCATCCAGACGCTGGTGGCCGCCGGCCCGGACGCGATCCAGCTGTCGGTCGGCCAGGCCCCGCTGCTGCAGGAGATCGCCGGCCGCGAGAAGCCCGCCCTCGTGCTCCGCGTCGACGTGGCCAACGTCTACGGCGAGCAGCCGCCGAGCCAGGCCTTCAGCCACGTGGTCGACGACGCGATCGGGCACGCCGTGCGCCTCGACGCGGCCTGCGTGTGCGTGAACCTCTTCGACATCCCCGGCGCCGATGCCCTGCGCCGCGAGTGCATCGAGAACATCACCGCCCTGCGCACGCAAGCCGATCGCGCCGGCATGCCGCTCATGGTCGAGCCGCTCGTCATGGCGCCCGGCGCCGGCGGCTACGGCGTCGACGGCGACGCCGAGCGCATCGTCGCCCTCGTCCGCCAGGCGGCCGAGCTCGGAGCCGACGTCATCAAGGCCGACCCCACCGACGACCTGAGCGCCTACCACCGCGTCGTCACCGCCGCCCGGGTGCCCGTCCTCGTCCGCGGCGGCGGGCGCGTCTCGGACGAGGAGATCCTCCAGCGCACGCGCGTGGTCCTCGCACAGGGCGCGCGCGGGATCGTCTACGGGCGCAACGTCATCCAGCACCCCGATCCCGCCGCCATGGTCCGCGCGCTCAGGCAGGCCGTCCACGGAGAAGAGCGTTGACCGCCGAGCGCGTCCGCGTCGGCATCGTCGGCGCCGGCCTCATGGGCCGCGAGCTGGCGGCGGCCATCGGCCGCTGGAGCGCCCTGGAGGACCATCCCGTCGCGCCCGAGCTCGTCGGCGTGTGCGACACGAGCCCCGAGGCGCTGCGCTGGTTCGACCGCATCGGGTCGGTCACCCACAAGACGACCGACCGCCGCCACCTGCTCGACGACGACTCCATCGACGTCCTCTACCTGGCCGTCCCCCACCACCTCCACGAGGAGCTCTATCTCGAGGCCGCCGCCGCGGGCAAGGACTTCCTCGGCGAGAAGCCGTTCGGCATCGACCTCGCGGCGGCCGAGCGGATCGCGGCCGCCGTCGAGGCGGCCGGCGTCTTCGTGCGCTGCTCGAGCGAGATGCCGTTCTTCCCGGGCGCGCAGCTCGCGTACGAGACGATCGCGGCGGGCGCGCTCGGCGACCTCATCGAGGTCCAGCACGACTTCCTGCACTCGAGCGACCTCGATCGCACGAAGCCGATCAACTGGAAGCGCCAGGCGCGCTACTGCGGCGCGATCGGCGTCATGGGCGACCTGGGGATGCATGTGGCGCATCTGCCCCTGCGCCTCGGCTGGCAGCCGCAGACCGTCTACGCCCAGCTCTCAGACCTCGTCACCGAGCGCCCCGATCCGAAGACCGGCGCGCTCGTCGCCTGCGACACGATCGACAACGCCACCCTGCAGTGCGACGCCGGCTTCCCGCTGACCCTGCGCACTCACCGCATCGCGCCGGGCCACATGAACACCTGGCGCATCCTCGCGACCGGCATGGAGGGCGGGGTCAGCTTCTCGACGGCCGAGCCGAAGACCGTCCACCGCTTCGCGCTGCGCGACGGCCGCCAGGTGTGGGAGCGCCTGGAGGTGGGCAGCCAGTCGGCCTTCGCCACCATCACGGGAGCGATCTTCGAGTTCGGCTTCGCCGACGCCATCCTGCAGATGTGGGCCTCCTACCTGGCCGAGCGCGCGGGAGCGCTGGGGGACCGCTTCGGCTGCGCCACCCCCGCCGAGGCCCTGGCCGCACATCGCGTGTTCGACGCCGCCCTGCGCTCCGGTCAGACCCACCGCGCCGAGCCCGTTTAGTCTCCCGACGTGGCCACGGCAGAGGAGAGCGCCGGACTCCTGGGGCAGGTGCCGGTCTTCGAGACGCTGGCACCGGAGGACCTGCAGCGAGTGGTCGAGGTGGCGGTCCCGCGCTCGTTTCCCGGCCATCACGTCATCTTCCGCGAGGGCGACGCCAGCGACACGTGCTACGTCGTGCGCTCCGGCCACGCCCGCGCCGTGCGCGAGCATCCCGACGGGCGCATCATCGCCCTCGCGCACTTCGGCCCCGGCGACATCTTCGGCGAGCTGGCGATGTTCGACGACGAGCTGCGCTCGGCCACGGTCGAGACGCTCGACGACGTGCAGGCCATCGCCGTGCTGGGCTCCGACATGCGGCGCCTGCTGCGCCAGCACCCCGACATCGCGGTCAAGCTCGTGATCGCGCTGGGGCGGCGCCTGCGCGAGGCCAACGAGCGCCTCGCACGCCAGTCCTTCCAGACGGTCCAGAGCCGCGTCGCGTTGGTCCTCGACGGCCTCGTGCGCCAGGCGCAGAGCGAGGGCGCCGGCGCCAGCGACGTGCTCGTGACGATCACGCAGGCCGACATCGCGCAGCTGGCGGGGTCCTCGCGCGAGTCGGCCAGCCGCTTCATCGCGGTCCTCGAGCGCGCGGGCGTGATCACCCAGGGCCGGGGGCGGATCACGGTCCACGACCCCGACGCACTTGCCAACTACGTCTACTGAGTTCTCGGCGGGCGGGGTCGTCGTCCGAGACGGGCAGTGCGTGGTCATCGTCCCCACGCGCCTGGCGGCCAACGGCGCCAAGGTGCTGGCGCTGCCGAAGGGCCATCCCGAGGAGGGCGAGTCGCCCGGCGAGGCCGCGCTGCGCGAGGTGCGCGAGGAGGCCGGCGTGGTGGCCCGGCTGGTCGAGCCGCTCGGCGAGGTGCGCTACTGGTACACCCGCAACGGCCGGCGCATCGCCAAGGTCGTCGCCTTCTTCCTGCTGGCCTACGTCAGCGGCGAGGTCGAGGACCACGACTTCGAGGTCGAGCAGGCGCGCTGGATGGCTCTGGAGGACGCGGCGCGCCAGCTCACCTACGCCGGCGAGCGGGAGATGGCGGCGCGCGCCCTGTCGCGTACGCGCACCGCTTAGTAGGGTGCAGCCGCGATATGCAGGTGCTCAACTTCTACTCGACGCTCTTCGGCGACCAGCTCAAGCGCGGGCGCAAGACCGCGACGATCCGCCTGGGCGACAAGTCCCACAAGTACCGCAAGAACCAGGCGGTGATGGTCACCATCGGCTACCAGCACTCGCCACGGGAGAAGATCTTCGACGCGGTCATCGACCAGGTCGAGGTCAAGCGCGTCAAGGACCTCACGCCGCGCGACATCGAGCACGACAACCCCGAGTTCCGTCGCCACGACGAGATGATCCACTTCCTCGAGCAGATCTACGCCCGGCCGGTGTCGATGGACGACACGGTCACGGTCGTGCGCTTCTCGCAGATCGTCGAGCGCCCGCCGCACGTCACCGACGCCCGCCTGGGCATCGGCGGCGCCCAGAACTGACCGCGAACACCGGGCCGGCGCTCACCGCAACCCGCCGCGCGCCCGCGGGTTCAGACGCCGGGGAACCACCACCGGAGGAGCACCAGATGTCACGCACCCGTCGAGGCACGACCGCGGCCCTGGCCGCCGTCGCGCTCACCCTCGCCGTTCCGGGCCTGGCCGCCGCGGCCACGAAGCCGGGCGCCACGACGCTGGGCGCCTCGAAGGTGACGATCACCACCGCGACGCTCACCGGCCAGGTCAACCCCCACGGGACGGCGACGACCTACTACTTCCAGTACGGGACGACGACGGCGTACGGGTCGCGCACGCCCACCGGGGGCGTCGGCAGCGGAACCTCGACCGGCGGGGTCACGGCCCCGATCGCCGGGCTGGGGCCGAACACCAAGTACCACTACCGCGTCGTCGCCCACAACAGCGCCGGGACCACCGCCGGTGGCGACCGGGTCTTCACGACGCCCAAGCAGTCGCTGGGGCTCGCGCTGGCCGCCACGCCCAACCCGGTGGCCTTCGGCGCCCCCTCGACGCTCGCAGGCACGCTGTCGGGCACCGGCAACGCGGGGCGCCCGATCCAGCTGCAGCAGAAGCCGTTCCCCTTCACGACGCGGTTCGTCAACGTCGGCAACCCGCAGCTCACCAACGCACAG
Source organism: Paraconexibacteraceae bacterium (assembly GCA_963757775.1). GTDB lineage: Bacteria > Actinomycetota > Thermoleophilia > Solirubrobacterales > Solirubrobacteraceae > JAOPZW01. The sequence continues at coordinate 88,322 of CAVWSH010000003.1, forward strand.
GGCGGCTTCGCCTTCGCGCTGCTGTCGGTGCCGCTGACGACCCAGTACCGCGTCCTGGTCACCGACAAGCCCTCGGTCGTCAGCCCGATCCTCACGGTCAACGTCACCGTGGTCGTCGGCACCAGGACGACGCGCACGCACGTGCACCGCGGCGGACGCGTCCACTTCTCGGGGACGCTGCGCCCCGGCGTGGCCAACATCCCGATCGCGATCCAGAAGCTCAACGCCCAGCACCACTGGGTGACGGTCTCCGGGTCGATCACGCGCACCGGCGGCGTCTACGGCAAGACCGTGCGCATCAGGCGCGGCGGCAGCTACCGCGTCTATGCCGGGGCCAGCGGCGGCACCTTCGCGCCCGGCTGGGGACGCAAGGTCCGCATCCACACGAGCTGAGCGCCCGAGGGGGGCAGGACGCCCCAAAACCTGGCACTCGTGTTACCCGAGTGCCAACGAGTCTTGCCTCCCCCATCTCGATGTCCTACAGTAGGGGCAGCGGTTGGCACTCTCGTCTATAGAGTGCCAGCGCCGGAAACACCACTCAGCCCCTCTTGTTTGGAGGTCAATGACATGAAGCTCAAGCCCCTTGGCGATCGACTGATCGTGCGGGCGATCGAGGAGGAGGAGACCACCGCGAGTGGCATCGTCCTCCCCGATACGGCCAAGGAAAAGCCGCAGAAGGGCAAGGTCATCGCCGTCGGCGACGGCCGCTACGACGAGGACGGCGACAAGCGCATCCCGCTCGACGTCGCCGAGGGCGACGAGGTCCTGTACAGCAAGTACGGCGGGACCGAGATCAAGGTCGACGGCGAGGACCTCCTGGTCCTCCGCGAGAGCGACGTGCTCGCCAAGGTCGAGTCCTAGGACACGAGGAGAACCAGACACTTATGTCGCACAAGGAACTGAAGTACGACAGCGCGGCGCGCAAGGCCCTCGAGGCCGGCGTCGACGCCGTCGCCAACGCCGTCAAGGTCACGCTCGGCCCCAAGGGCCGCTACGTGGTCCTCGACAAGAAGTTCGGCGCCCCGACCATCACCAACGACGGCGTGACCATCGCTCGTGAGATCGACGTCGAGGACGTCTTCGAGAACCAGGGCGCCCAGCTCGTGCGTGAGGTCGCCACGGCGACCAACGACGTCGCCGGCGATGGCACCACGACGGCCACGGTGCTCGCTCAGGCGATCGTCCGCACCGGCCTGAAGAACGTCGCGGCCGGCGCCAACCCGCTCGGCCTCAAGCGCGGCATCGAGGTGGCGGTCGACCAGGTCGTCGCCAACATCTCGAAGCAGGCCAAGGAGATCTCCGGCAAGGACCAGATCGCTCGTGTGGCGACGATCTCGGCCGGCGACGAGGAGATCGGCGACGTCATCGCCGACGCCATCGAGAAGGTCGGCAAGGACGGCGTGGTCAACGTCGAGGAGGGCCAGACGTTCGGCATGGACCTCGAGTTCACCGAGGGCATGCAGTTCGACAAGGGCTACATCTCGCCCTACATGGTCACCGACCAGGAGCGCATGGAGGCGACCCTCGAGGATCCCTACATCCTCATCGCCAACCAGAAGATCGGCTCCGTCCGCGACGTGCTGCCGGTCCTCGAGGCCGTCATCCAGTCGGGCAAGCCGCTGCTGATCATCGCCGAGGACGTCGAGGGCGAGTCCCTCGCGACCCTGGTGGTCAACAAGCTGCGCGGCACCTTCACCGGCGTGGCCGTCAAGGCCCCCGGCTTCGGTGACCGTCGCAAGCGCATGCTCGAGGACATCGCCATCCTCTCCGGTGGCGAGGTCATCACCGAGGAGATGGGCCTCAAGCTCGAGAACACGCAGCTCTCGCAGCTCGGCCGTGCCCGTCGCGTGGTCGTGGCGAAGGACACCACGACGATCGTCGACGGCGCCGGCGACAGCGAGGCCATCAAGGGCCGCATCAACCAGATCAAGGCCGAGGTCGAGAACACCGACTCGGACTTCGATCGCGAGAAGCTCCAGGAGCGCCTGGCCAAGCTCTCCGGCGGCGTCGCCGTCGTGAAGGTCGGCGCGGCCACCGAGACGGAGATGAAGGAGAAGAAGCACCGCGTCGAGGACGCCCTCCAGGCGACCCGCGCGGCCCTCGAGGAGGGCATCGTCCCCGGCGGCGGCGTCGCGCTGCTGCAGGCGGCCGAGGCCATCAAGCTCGAGGGCTTCACCGACGATGACGAGCGCACCGGCGCCCGCATCGTGCTTCGCTCGCTCGAGGAGCCGCTCCGTCAGATCGCGGAGAACGCCGGCCACGAGGGCTCGGTCGTCGTCAACGACGTCCGCAAGGCCAAGAAGGGCTTCGGCCTGAACGCCGCGACCGGCGAGATCGTCGATCTCGTCGCCGACGGCGTCATCGACCCGGCGATGGTGACGCGCTCGGCGCTGCAGAACGCGGCCTCGATCGCCAAGAACATCCTCACCACCGAGGCGATCGTCGCCGAGATCCCCGACAAGGACGGCGGGGGCGGCGGCGGCGGCATGCCCGACATGGGCGGCATGATGTAGTCAGCGCTCAGGCGCTGACTCTCGGCGCCTGGAAGGCAGCCGAAAGTCTCAGACCTGCGGGCCGGACGCCCGCAGGGGGACTCTCTTCGAGGGGCCCGGCGTTCGCGCCGGGCCCCTCGTCGTTCTAGGCCACCTCGCGCACCGCGCCGTCGCGCACCTCGAGGCGCCTGGTCACGCCGAGGCCCTCGAGGAAGGCGCGGTCGTGGGAGACCGCGACGATCGTGCCCGCGAAGGCGCGCAGCGCGCCCTCGACCGCCTCGAGCGTCTGGGGATCGAGGTGGTTGGTCGGCTCGTCGAGCAGCAGCAGCTCGGGGCCCGAGGCCACCATCGCCGCCATGTGCACCCGCGCGCGCTCGCCGGGGCTCAGGCGCCCCAGCGGGCGGTGCACCGCCGCGGAGTCCAGCGCGAAGGCGCCGAGCAGGGTCCGCGCCGCGCCCTCGTCGAGCGAGGCCTGGGCGCGCAGCCAGTCGACCACGCGCTCGTCGCCCGACAGGGCGACCGGCGTCTGGGGCAGCACGCGCACCGCCCCCGCCAGCTCGACGGTGCCTGCGGCCGGCACGAGCACGCCCGAGAGCACGTCGAGCAGCGTCGTCTTGCCCGCGCCGTTGGGCCCGGTCACCGCGACGCGGTCGCCGCGGTGCAGCGTCAGGTCGACGCCGGCCAGACCGCGCGAGCGCACGCCGCGCAGCGCCGCGATGCGCCGGCGCCCGCGCCCCTGTTCGCGCAGGCGCAGGCGCAGCGCCTGGCGCTCGACGGGGGCGGCGATCGCCGCCTCGCCCTCGAGCTCGCGCCGCAGCCGGCCCTCGCGCGCCTTGGCCTTCCGGGCCACCTTCTTGGCGTAGCGCTTGAGCTTGGGCGCCGCGGCGCGGCTGACGGTGTTCTCGGTGTGCTGGGCCTGGCGGCGCGTCGTGGCGATGTCCGCCTCCAGGCGTCGTCGTCGCTTCTCCTGCGCCTCGTACTCGAGCGCCCGCTTCGCCCTGCGCCGCTCGCGCTCGGCACGATGATCGCTGTAGCCGCCCTCATAGCGCGTCAGCACACCGCCGGGCTCGAGCTCGAGGACGCAGCCGACGACGGCGTCGAGGAAGGCGCGGTCGTGCGACACGACGACGACCGTCCCGGGAAAGCCGCGCAGCCAGTCCTCCAGCCACTGCAGGCCGTCGCCGTCGAGGTGGTTGGTGGGCTCGTCGAGGAGCAGCACCGTGGGCGCGGCCAGCAGCGTGCCCGCCAGCAGCGCGCGCGCCTGCTCGCCGCCCGACAGCCGCGCCAGCGGCGTGTCCGCGTCGAGGTGGTCGATGGCCAGGGCGCGGCGCGCCTCGTCCAGCGACGCCTCCATGGCCCAGCCGCCGAGCGCCTCGAAGCGCTCCTGTGCGTGGCCGTAGCGCTCCAGGATCGCGGTCGACGTGTCGCCCTGGGCCAGCCGCGCCAGGAGCGCGTGCAGCTCCTCGCGCACGGTCCACAGCTCGCCCAGTCCGGCGCCGAGCAGCTCGCCGAGGGTGGTGCGCGGGTCGGGCGCCTCCTGGGGCAGCCAGCCGATGCGCTCGCCCGCGCCGGTGGCGACGGCGCCGCGATCGGGGCGGTCGACCCCGGCCAGCAGCCGCAGCAGCGTCGACTTGCCGACGCCGTTGGGGCCGACCAGCCCCGCCCGCTCGCCGTTGGCGAGGACGAACGAGAGGCCGTCGAACAGCGCGGCCCCATCGTGGGCCTTGGTGAGATCGGATGCCTGCAACATGCGCGTCCTCCTGCGTCGTGATGAGGCCGGAGGGCTCGGGCGAGGCCAGCGCGACGGGCGAGCGGGCCGGCGTGCGCTGACGCCGGGCTCCCAACCGCGCCACCGCACGCTCGAGCCCGCGAGGTCGTGCCTCGCCGGCCGGAGATCGTGTGCGGTGGCTGCTTACTTCACCGCCGGGCAGCGTAGCGCCGCCCGCCGGAGCGCAGAAGTGCGGCTACCTCCCCAGCGCAGCCCCAGGCGAGGGTGACGCCGGCGCCGCCGTGGCCGTAGCAGTGCACGACGCGCCCCTCGGCCTCCAGGCGCACCGCCGGGCGCGCCGGGCGCAGGCCGACCGCGACGCCGATCAGCGGCGCGTCGCGCAGGGCCGGGATCAGCGCGGCGCAGCGCGCGCGGATGGCGTCCGTCGTGGCCGGGTCGGGCGTGCGGTCCTCGGCGCCCTCGTCCGCGGTGCCCCCGAGCACGACGTCGTCGACGCGCGGCACCACGTAGACCAGGCGCCGCGGGTCGGACTGGTCGAGCAGCCACTCGCGCACCTCGGGCGCCGCGACGCGGAGGATCTGGCCGCGCACCGCAACGAGCGAGTCGTCGCCCGCCAGCTCGCGCGCGCCGAGGCCGGCGCAGTTGACGACGGCGTCGGCGTCGAGCTCGTCGAGCGAGGCGACCCCGCGACGCTCCACCGTGCCGCCCAGCGCGCGCAGGCGCCCCACGAGCCACGGCAGGTGCAGCGACATGTCGACGGCAGGAGCGACGAAGCGCACGCCCTCGCGCGTGCGCTCGAGGCTGGGCACGGCTTCGCGCCACCACGGGTCGGGTGCGCCGGGCGCCAGCCGCTCGGTGCCCTCGAGCATGCGCACGCCGGTTCCGGGCACCTCGGCCAGCGCGGCCAGCGCCGAGTAGGTCTGCGCCGACCACGCGGTGACGCGCTCGGCCGGCAGGGCGCGGTAGGGGTACCAGAGCGCCGCGGCCACGGCCGAGGTCGTCTCGAGCGGCTCCTCGCGCGCGACGACGTTCGCCTCGATGCCCGCCTCGCGCAGGCGCACCGCGGTCGTGAGGCCGACGACGCCCGCGCCGACGACGATCGCCCTCACGCGGCCAGCACCTCGCGGGCGCCGCGCAGGCGCACGCGCAGCAGCGCGCGGGCGCGCGCGCAGTCGAGGACGATGTGCTTGGGCCGCTCGGGGCCGCCGGGCTCGCCGCGCAGCACCTCCGGGTCGCGGCCGTGATGGCGGCAGACCAGGCGCGCGAAGTCCAACCGCGAGAGCACGTCGGCGCCCGCGACGTGGAGCGGGCCGACGGCGTCGAGCTCGGCGAGCTCGAGCACCGCGGCGGCGAGGTCGGACACCGCGATCGGGCAGCGCAGCTCGTCGGTGAAGAAGGCCATGTCGCGCACGCCGTCGGCGACGTCGAGGACCATGCGCTCCTGCGCGGCGGGCTCGGGGCCGCCGTAGATGAGCGACGTGCGCACGATCAGCGCGTCGGGCGGGCACAGCCGCTCGGCCGCCAGCTTCGACGCGCCGTACGGCGTGACCGGGGCCGGCTCGTCATCCTCGGTCAGCGCCCGCGTCACGGTGCCGGCGAAGACGAGGTCGCTGGAGATGTGCACCAGCCGCGCCCCGCCGGCGCGGGCCGCGGCGGCGACCGCCCGCGTGCCCTCGACGTTGACGCTCGGATCGTTCAGCCGGTAGGCGGTGTGCACGACGACGTCGGGGCGCGCGCCGCTGACCGCGGCGAGCACCGCGGGGCCGTCGCGGACGTCCAGCGCCGCGGAGCCCGCGATCCCCGCGACCTCCCATCCGGCCGACGGCGCCCGGCGCTCCAGCTCGCTGCCCAGATGCCCCCCGAGCCCGGTGACGAACAGCCTGCGCACCCGCGCACCGTACCGGCGGGCGCGCCACGGCTATCCGATCGGACCGTCGCCTCCGCCGCCCGGGTTGACGATCGAGTCGCGCCCGAACAGCAGGTAGAACGGGTCGAAGCGCAGGCCGGCGGTGACGGTGCTGTCCTTGATGATCGAGTAGCCGAACCCTGCGAACAGGCCGGTCTGCGGGCTGGCCTGCCGCGCGGTGACGTAGTCGCCCCAGCGTGTGGTCGAGATGTCGCTGAGCTGCGGGTACCAGACGACGAAGTCGCCGAGGATGCCCACCGCGCTGTTGGCGTAGAAGGTCTTGCCGCCCCAGCCCAGGGCGATGCCCACCTCGCCGCGGTCGTTGGTGGCCAGCGACGGATACGTGAACGCGTAGTCGTTGTTCCAGATGGCGAACTGATCCAGGCGCTTGTAGTTGCTGGTCGGATCCAGGCTGACCACCTGGACGTTGGCGTTGGGGAAGTTGAAGCCGCCGCTCGCCCCTGACCCGCTGCTGGCCATCCAGGCGAACCACACCTCGTTGCCGCGCCGCGTCGCACCGATGACGCCGAACCTCGGGAAGCTCGCCGCCTTCGTCAGCCAGTCGTTGCCGTCGTTGGCGATCGACGACAGGGTCGAGTTGGGCCAGTTGTTGACCCCGACGTCGCGCCAGAAGTACGTGGTCGAGCTCTCATTCCAGCTGAAGACGGTCAGCGTGCTGTTGTTCTTGTTCCCGGCCCAGTACGCCTCGTCGCCGGTGTTCTGGCTGACGTGGCTGGCGTAGGCGACGCCCCCGTCCTCCCAGTGGGTGTACCAGTAGTTGATCGTGGTGGCCGCCTGGATCTCCGACAGGGGGATGCGCACGACGATCCGCCCGCCGGTCGGCGGCGTGGCGCCGCCGTTGCCCACGTTGTCGACGCTCAGATAGAGCGAGTTGGTCCCGATCGACATGTTCGGGTAGTCGAGCCAGTGGTTGCCGGCCGTGGCGTCGGCGGCCGTCGTGGTCACCCCGAGGCCGTCCGTGGTGAGGTCCCAGTACGTCCACGAGGTGCAGTTGCTGCTGACCACCGTCTCCGGGCTCGCGGCCGCGATCCGCAGGCGGTTCTTGCCGTCGGTCCCGGTGCTGAACTGCATCAGCCAGATGAAGCGGTCGATGCTCGGGGCGTACTGGACGATCTGGTCGCAGCAGAAGCCGCCGTCGGCCGTGTTGTCGAAGATCGTCGTGGGGTTCAGCGACTGGAAGGTGTCGCCGGCGTCCGTCGAGTAGGACACGTAGCGGTTGGCCGTGGCCATGACGACGCTGCCGCTCTCGGCCCCGCTGATGTCGGCCGCCGTGGTCGACTTGGGCGTGCCGTCGGTGCCGTAGATCGTGAACTTCCCGAAGACGACGGGATCGTCGCCGCCCGCCCCTCCACCACCGCCGCCGCCGGAGGAGAAGTCCAGCGGCTTCATCGCCTCGCCCGGGATCAGAAACCCACGAAAGGGACCTCGCGGCACGTCCGGGGCCGGATGCTTGTTGGCCCTTCCCTCAGGGGGAGGAGGCTTTGGATCCGCCGGCGGGTAGGGCGCCCCGAACGTGCGCCCCGGCTCGGCGCTGCCCGTCAGCGCGACCCTCGAGCCGCCCTCCTCGCCGTGGCGCTCGCAGGGCTCGTACCGGCAGCGCGGCTCGCGCTCGCGCTCGCGCTCGTGCTCGTGCTCGCAGTGGTGATGGTGGCCGCCGTGGTGATGGTGGTGCTCGTGCTGGCAGGAGCCCTCGTGGCCGCAGTGATGGTGGTGGCCCGGCGCGCACGGCTCGCCGCCGCGCTCGAGCAGCTCGTCGGTGACGTTGAGCGTCTCGCACGTGTTGCGCGAGATGCGCTCGAGGATGCACAACGCGGTCTCGAGCTTGGAGGTCAGGCGGCCGAGCTGCTCGGCCTGCTGGACCTCGACCTCGATGAGGGTCTCGAGGAGCTTGGCGACCTCCTCGCAGCACGCGTGCTTGTGCTCGTCGTGGGGCATGTCGCAACCTAGGTCGTCGCCGGCAGCGATCGCCGCCACTCGGCGTAGGCGGTGCCTGCCGCGAGCGCGGTCAGCGCGAGCAGGCCGAGGACGATCCCCCACTCCAGGGAGCCACTGTGGCGGTCGGGATCCCATCCGGTCACGGCTTCGATCCATTCGCGCGAGACGAAGGTGACCAGGAAGACGAACCCGGTGAGCGAGGCCAGCCCCAGCTCGAGCCAGAACCGCGACCGCACTCTTCTGCTCATGTTGCTCGCTCCAAGCCTGGGGTGGGGGAAGAACGAACCACTCCCGTCGGCCCCACGGGGCCCTCTGCGCGATTTGCACGGGCTCGCCGCGCAAGGCCACCGTGTCGGGCGCAGCGGCGGGGCGCACCCGCGTCGGCCCGGGCCCAGCTAGAGCTGGGCCTCGAGTACGTGCTCGCCGCCGAGAGCCCGCACCTCAGCGGCGTGCAGGGCGCGGTGCGCAACGGCCTGGGCTACGCGCTGCTGGCGGCGGGCGGCGACGGGCTGCGCGCGGTCGCCCGCGGCCCCCTGGCCGAGACGATCCCCGCCCCGCTGTGGCTCGTGGTCGACCGCGCCCACCGGCGCCTCGTCGCACCGCTGCGCGCGGCGCTGTGGCGGACCACGATCCGCCGCGGCCTCCCCAGGGCGGCCTAGCCGGGCCTCAGCCCCGCGGCCGGCGCCCGGCCAGCGTGCCGTGCGGCGGCAGCGACCGGCGCGGCAGCCGCGCCGACCCCGGCCGCGCCGCGCGCGGGAACGGCCCGCCGCGCGGCTGCTGAGCGGCCAGGAACTGGGCCAGCAGCAGGAGCAGCAGCGTGGCGCGCTGGTACGGCGTCACCTGGCGGTCGCGGACTCAGCCATCTACTTGAAGGGGACGTTGCCCTGGCCCTTCCAGCTCGCCAGCTCGAGCAGCTTCTGCTCGGGCACCGCGAGCGGGGCGCTGAGGACGCAGGTGTGGCCGATGCGCGTCCAGGTCACGATCCGGCGGCCGTGGTCCTGCGAGATCCACAGGGTGATGCCGTGGCTCGTCTGCTTGCGCGCGTTCGACGGCGGGTCGATCTTGTCGCCGCCGAGGATCGTGTAGGCGGCGCGGGCGCCCTTGGGGTTGTCGTAGTAGACGGTCTTGGCGTGGCGATCCTCGATCTTGTCGTCGCGCGCGCCCACCGCCTCCCAGCGGAAGGATCCGCCCCAGTACGGGAAGGGCACCCCGTCCATCGAGGTCTTGAGCACGGCGCCGTTGGACTCGTCCTCGGCGGGCGCGGGCAGGACCGGGCCGCGCGCGGCCAGCGAGGCCGTCGCGAGCACGCTCGGGGCGTTGGAGCCCCCCAGGACGAGGACCAGCGCGACGATGGCCGCGGCCAGCACGCCTCCGGCGGGCACGAGCTTGCCCAGCAGGCCGCGCGAGCGCCGGGCGCCGGCGCTCTGGCCCGCGCGGGCGCGATCCGCCTCGATGCGCTCGCGCAGCGCGAGCGGCGCCATCGTCTCGGCGACGGCGGCGGCGATGAGCGCGCGGCCACGCTCGGCGAGCTCGTCGTCGAGGGGGTCCACGGGACTGTCCTGGTCGGGGGGAACCACGGCTTGTCTCTATAGGACGCCCTGGCGGCTCGGATCCATCCCGCGCGCGACCTGGGCGCGTGCACGGTACAAGCGCGACGTGATGGTCGCCTCCTTCGTTCCCAGCGCCTTCGCTGCCTCGCCGTAGCTCAGTCCGACGACGTCCACCGCGATCAGCGCGTCGCGGAAGCTCTCGGGCAGCGCGGCGATGTAGGCGAAGACCTCGCGCGCCTCGACCGCGGCGTCGGGGCGCGTGGCGCCCGACGGATCGACGGGCTCGAGCTCCTCGGGCATCGGCGTGGACTGCGGCCGGCGCATGGCCGCGCGGTGGCGGCTCACGAAGGTGTTGCGCAGCACGCGCAGCAGGTAGCCGAGGTCGTCGTCGTTGCGCAGGAAGCGCGGCTTGACGAGGACCTTCGCGAAGGTCTCCTGCACGAGGTCCTCGGCGTCCTCGCGCGAGCCGCACAGCGCCCATGCGGCGCGGTAGAGCCGATCGACGTGATCGCCAAGCGCGGCTGGATCGAGCTGGCGGGCAGGACCACTCACAGACGCGCCCAGCATACGCGGCGCGCTACACCCCGCGCTCGGCCCGGCGCAACCCCGTCAGCGCCCAGACCAGCCCGGCCGCGACGAGGCTCAGGCCCGCGAGGTAGGCCAGCCCCACCGTCTCGGGCTGAGCGGAGAGGAAGCCGCGCCCGGCCTCGATGATGGCCGTGAGCGGGTTATAGGCGGCGGCGTGGTTGACCCAGCCGTTGATCAGGTGCAGCGGCACGTAGACCGGCGCCATGAAGAGGATCAGGAAGACCGGGATCTGCATCGCCGGCCCGGCCTGCAGCGTCTGGAAGCGCAGCGCCATGCCCGTTCCCCACAGGGTCGCGGTCAGGTTGACCAGCAGCGCGAGCGAGAGCAGCCCCACGAGCTGGGCGGGATTGCCGTCGACCTGCATGCCCGACAGCAGCGCGGCGAGGGTGACGACCGTGCCGGTGAGCAGGAAGCGCGCTATGGCGGCCAGCGCGTAGCCCGCGACGATCCCCTCGCGCCGCGGGGCGCCGAGCAGCAGCCGCCGGCCGAAGCCCGACTCGAAGTCGGCCGCGGTGGCGAAGCCGGTGAAGACGCCGCCGAAGGCCGCCGCCTGCAGGAAGACGAAGACGAACTGGAAGGCCGTGTAGCCGGACGGGAAGTCGAAGCCGGGCACGTTGGCGACGTTGGACAGGCCCCCGGCGAAGGCGACGAGGAAGAGCAGCGGGAAGACGATGGAGGGGATGAGCAGCGCCGGGTTCTTGAAGGCGTGGATGAGGTTGCGTCGCAGGACGGCCGCGGCCACCGTCAGGAAGTCGCCGGTCATGTCCGCGCCATCCTCGTCGCCAGCGCCCGCGAGGCCGCCCAGAAGGAGAGCGCGAGCACGCCGACCCCGACGGCCAGCCCGCGCCACAGCGCCGTGGCGTCCCATCCGGTGATGACCAGCGAGCGCAGGCCCTCGATGAGGTAGGAGGCCGGGTTCCAGGTCGCCACGGTGCGAAACCAGTGCACGCCGATGAGGTCGCGCGGCATGCTCATCGACGACAGGAAGAAGACGGCGAACATGAGCGGGAAGGCGCCCTGGACCGCCTCGGGCGAGCCGGTGCGGGCGCCCAGGGTGGCCCCGATCCCCGCGAAGGCGACCGCGATGAAGACCGCGTAGAGGATGAGCACGACCGCGCCGCCGGGGCCGCTCTTGATGTCGACCCCGGAGGCGACGCCGACCGTGAGGTAGGCCAGCGCGCCGATCAGGGCCAACGTCGTCGCCCCGGCCATCTGGCCGACGAGGATCGTCACCCGGCGCAGGGGCGTCAGCTGCAGGCGGTCGAGGAAGCCGGTGTCGATGTCGGTCGCGAGCTCGGTGCCCGCCGTGATCGACGAGAACATCGCCCCCTGGATGAAGGTGACAGTGATCGCGAAGTCCAGGTAGGAGTCGGTCGGGAAGCCCGGGATCTTCGTCGCCGCGCCCAGCCCGCTGGCGTTGACCGCGAGCAGGAAGAGCGGGAAGACGAGCGTCGGCACGATGAGGGCGGGCTGGCGCAGCGTGCGGCGCACCGAGCGCCGGGCCACGAAGCCGACCTGGTAGGCGAGCTCCGCGATCACGCCGGCACCGCCTCCTCGGGCGCCGCCTCGCTCTCCTCGCCCGCGCCCTCCAGCGAGCGGCCGGTCTTGGCGAGGAAGACGTCGTCGAGCGACGGCGAGTGCAGCTGCAGGTGCGCGAGGGCGATGCCCGCCTCGTCGAGCGCGCGCACGATGTCGGGCAGCTGCTCGGCGCCGTTGCCCAGGCGCACCGCGGCCCCCTTGGGCGAGTGCGCGGCCGGCTCGCCGAAGCGGGCGACGACCTCCGCGGCGCGCTCGAGGTCGTGCGGGTCGGCGGGGATGGCCTCGACCGTGTCGCCGCCGATGTCGCGCTTCAGCGCGTCCGGCGTGCCCTCGGCCACGATCTTGCCGCGGTCGATGATCCCCACGCGGTCGGCGAGCACGTCGGCCTCCTCGAGGTACTGCGTGGTGAGGAAGACCGTCACCCCGTCCTCCCTGGCCAGGCGCTCCACCTCGTCCCACAGAGCGCTGCGGCTCTGGGGATCGAGCCCGGTGGTCGGCTCGTCGAGGAAGAGGATCGACGGGTGGTGCACGAGCGCCAGGGCGAGGTCGAGGCGGCGCTTCATGCCGCCCGAGTAGCCGCCGACCTTGCGGTCTGCCGCCTCCGTGAGCCCCACGCGCTCGAGCAGCTCGGTCCCGCGGCTGGCGCGGTCGGCCTTGGCCAGGCCGTTGAGGCCCGCCTGGAGGTCCATGTGCTCACGCCCGGTGAGGAAGTTGTCCAGGGCGGTGTCCTGCAGCGCGGCGCCGATGTTGCGGCGGATGTCGGCGCCCTGGCCGACCACGTCGAAGCCCGCCACGGTGGCGCGTCCCGCCGTGGGCGGCAGCAGCGTCGTGAGCATGTGGACGGTGGTCGACTTGCCGGCCCCGTTCGGCCCGAGGAAGCCGTAGATCTCGCCCGGCGCGACCTCGAGGTCGATGCCGTCGACGGCGTGGATGTCGCCCTTGAAGGTCCGGACGAGGCCGTCGACGACGATCCCGTGGTGGTTGGTGCTCATGGCTCCCAGCGTTCCAGATCTGTTGAAGTTGTCAACCATTTATGCAGATAAGTACCATCGGGGGTGCGATGGGCGCGAGCACGAGACCCCGGAGCGCTCCTGCCGCTGAGGCGTGGGCGCTGATGTTCGAGCTCATCCATCTCTCCAAGCGGCGCTTCATGGCGATCGCCTCGGAGTTCGACCTCTCGCCCCCTCAGGTCATGGCCCTGCGCCAGCTCGACCCCGACGAGCCCAAGCCGATGAGCGAGCTCGCCCTCGCACTGCGCTGCGACAACTCGAACGTGACGGGGATCGTCGACCGTCTCGAGGACCGCGGTCTCGTCGAGCGCCGGCCCGGCGAGCACGACCGGCGGGTGAAGATGCTGATGATCACCGAGCGCGGCGCGCAGGTCCGCGCGGGCCTGGCGGCCCGCCTGGACGAGCCGCCCGAGGCGCTGGCCAACCTCTCGCCCGAGGACCAGCGTGCGCTGCGCGACATCATGCGCCGCGCCCTCGGTCGCGCCTGACACCCTGCTCCGCATCGCGCCCCATTGTCCGGGCGCTGCGCGCCGCGGTGGGTACGGCTAGCCCCCGATGACACAGCGGCGCGAGCGATGGATCGCCCGCGCCGCCGGTCGTCAGGACGTGACTTCGCGGCTCAGCAGGGAGGCTGCCAGGACGCCGTGACGCCCTGGGGCTGCCAGGCGTTGCCGACCGTCGTGGCGCTGAGGCCGAGGTCGGTGGCCGCCTGCTGCTCGGCCGCGCGCGCGTCGGCGAAGGTCGCCGTCGGGCCGAGGTAGACGGTCTGCGCGCGATAGCGGACCTGCTCGGCGCCGCTGCGCCCGAGCGCGTCGACCAGGTTGGCGTAGACCTTGTTCGGGATCCCGCTGTTCGTGTGCACGCCGCCGTGGTCGCTGCTGGTGCAGGCGTACTGCGAGGCGGTGGCGGGCTGCCCGTAGGCGCCCGGGTTGCGCAGGTCGCGGATGGCGCCGATGGGCAGGTCCTCGCCCATGGTCGAGTCGCCGGGGTCGACGTCCCAGCCGGCCTGGTCGGAGATCGACTCGTTCAGCGCGCCGGGCTGGTCCTGGTACTCGAGGCCCGCCGTGCGCTCGGTCACCGCGTGGGTGAGCTCGTGCGCGGTGACGTCGTTGACCGCGAAGCCGTCGCCGTAGACCATCTCGGCCCCGTCCCAGAACGCGTTCTCGTAGCCGACGCCGTAGTGCACGAAGCTCACGAGCTCAGCGCCCGCGCCGTCGTAGGAGTCGCGGCCGAAGGTCGACGCGTAGTAGTCGTAGGTCGCGCCGGTCCAATCGTAGGCGGCGTCGACGTCGCGGTTGCCGGTGGCGGGATCGCCCTCGCCGCGCGCGAAGGTGCCGGTGCTCGTGCTGCCGTTGGCGTTGTAGATCGTCCGGTTCTTGGCGAACTCCGTCCGGTCGAGCGCCGCGACGACCTGGCCCGAGACCGCGTCGACGAACACGAGCTTGCGGTCGGGGCGCGTCGTGGAGGTGACGTCGACGGCCCAGGCCAGGGTGGCCGGGTGGCTGCCGAACGGCACGCCGGTGTAGACGTAGAGCCTCGGCGCGTGGACGAGCTTGGCGTCGGCCACCTGCCCGAGGGCCACGTCGCGCGCCTGATCGGCGTTGAGCGACGGCTGCGTCGCGGCGCCGGCGGCGGCGCGCGAGACGCCGGCCGTGAAGCCGGTCAGCGCATCGCCGCGGGCGAGGTGGACGGTGACGGCGCCGTCGTAGACCGGCACGCGGCCGGCGACCTGGTCGAAGCGCACGTGGTGCTGGCCGAGGGCGTCGGTCGACGCCTGCTCGTAGCGCAGCTGCGTGCCCGCGTTGGGCACGCCGAGCAAAGCGGCGTAGCGGTCGACGGCGGCGCGGGCGACCGCGCCCGCCGTCGCGGTGGACGAGACGCCGAGCTTCTTGAGGCTCACGGTGCCGGTGACCGTCGATGCAGCGGCGGTGGACGGGGCTGAGACGATGCGGGCGCCCTGGGCATCCTGGGCGAAGCGATCCTTCGCCGCCTGCTGCGTCGCTGCCGAGGCCGCCGGGGCGAGCACGGCGGAAGCGACCACCACAGGCATGACAAGCCGGAGCATGCGCATGCGCGCGTACCTGCTGGATTGGGGGGAGTCGGGGGGTGACGCCCTGCCAGGACCTCCCCGCCGCGCGACCCATACCCCCGCTCCGATGCACCTGAAACCAGGAGGTTGTCCGGCCCCTTACCCCAGCTCGGCGACCGATCTGGCCGGTGGGCCGACGTACTTCGCCGACGGCCTGATGAGCCGCGCCTCGCGCTTCTGCTCGAGGATGTGGGCCGACCAGCCGGCGACGCGCGCGCACGTGAACATGCTCGTGAACAGGGCCGGGGGCACCTCGGCCTGGTCGAGCACGACCGCAGACCAGAACTCGACATTGGTCGCGAGGACGCGATCGGGCTTGCGCGCCTGCAGCTCGGCGAGGGCCGCGCGCTCGAGCGCCTCGGCCACCTCGAAGCGCGTCGAGCCGAGCTCGCGCGCCGTGCGCCGCAGCACGCTCGCCCGCGGATCCTCGGCGCGGTAGACGCGGTGCCCGAAGCCCATGAGGCGCTCGCCGCGGTCCAGCGCGTCGCGCACCCACCGCTCGGGGTCGCCGAGGTCGTGCACCTCGTCGAGCATCTTGAGCACGCGCGCGGGAGCGCCGCCGTGCAGCGGCCCGCTGAGGGCGCCGACCGCGCTCGAGAGCGCGGCGGCGACGTCCGCGCCCGTCGAGGCGACGACGCGGGCGGTGAAGGTCGACGCGTTCATGCCGTGCTCGGCGGCCGAGATCCAGTACGCGTCGATCGCCTTGGCGTGGTCGGGGTGCGCCTCGCCGCGCCAGCGGATGAGGAAGCGCTCGGCCGTCGTGGCGCCGAGATCGACGTCGGTCTGCGGGACCGGCGGGCGGCCCACGCCGCGCGCGGACTGCGCCACGAAGCTCAGCGCCATGACCGAAGCGCGGGCGAGGTCGTCGCGCGCCTGCTCGTCGCTGACGTCGATGAGCTGGCGGAAGCCCCACTGCGGGGCCAGCGTCGCGAGCGCGCTCTGCACGTCGACGCGCGGGTCGCCCGAGCGGATCGTGAGCGGGTGCGGGATCGCCGGCGGCAGCCCGGGCTCGAAGGTCCCGTCGACGAGCAGGCCCCAGACCTTCTCGTAGGGCACGCTGCCGACCAGCTCCTCGATGTCGACCCCCCGGTAGCGCAGCGCGCCGCCCTCGCGGTCGGGCTCGGCGATCTCGGTCGCGAAGGCGACGACGCCCTCGAGGCCGGACTGGACTTCGGTCACGTCAGCGGTCATGTCGCCTCCACGGTGAGCGGCTCGGGGATCTCCCGCGCGCGGAGCGCGCGGGCTGCGATGCGGTCGTCCTCGTCGCCCTCCAGCGGGCGCAGCACGGCGAAGGCCGCGAGCGGCGCCAGACCGAGGACGACATAGGCGGCGGTCCAGGACGTGGCCTCGACCAGCGCGCCGAAGGCCGTCGGCGCCACCACGCCGCCGACCGAGATGAGCGTGTTCTGCAGGCTCATCGCCGTGCCCGCGCGCGCGTGGCCCGAGATCTCGGCCGCGGCCGTGAAGGCGAGGCCGTTCCAGCTCATGGTCGAGATGGCGGCTGCGGCCAGCAGCGGGTACAGGAGCGCGCCGGGCGCGGTGGCCAGCAGGCCGACCACGGCCAGGAGCGCCGCGTTGCGCGCGGCGATGCGGCGCATGGGCGCGATGCGCAGCCCCTCGCGATCAGAGCGCCGGCCGGCGACGATGCGCACGAGCGCGCCGACGATCTGCAGCGCGCCGAGGGCGGCCGCCGCCGTGGCCGTGCCGAGCCCCCGCGCGTCGTGCAGGAAGAGGACGACGAAGCCGAGCATCGAGGCCTGGGCGCAGACGAGCAGTGCGCCGCCCGCCCCGAGGCGCCAGATGCGGGCGTCGCGCGTCGGCGGGGGAGCGGGGGCGCGCTCGCGGGGACCACCGGGCGCCGGCGGCGGGTCGCGCATGAGGACGACCGACGCCACAGCGGCGGTGAGGCAGAGGCCCGCGAGAGCGACGAAGGCCGCGTCGAGGCCCCGGGCGTCGATGAGGCTCGGCAGGGTCAGCGAGGCCGCGGCGCCGCCGAGCGGGAGCGCCATCTGACGGATGCCGAGGGCGAAGCCGCGCTCGCTGCGCGCGAACCAGCCCATGACCGCCCGGCCCGAGGCGCCGGTCGCGCTCGAGCCGAACATGCCGGCGACGAGCAGGGCGACCAGGAGTGCCGCGTAGCTCGTCGAGAGCGCCGCCCCCACCAGGGCCGCGGCGCATCCGGCCAGCCCGCTGGCCATGACCGGGCGCTCGCCGATGCGATCGGTCAGCGTGCCCCAGGCCACGAGCGTGATCATCCCGCCGCCGGTGACCGCCGCGAAGGCGAGGCCGACCTGGCCCAGGCTGAGGCCGAACTCGCTGCGCAGCGCCGGCGCGAGCGCGGGCAGGCCCATGCGCAGCGCCGAGAACGCACCGGCGCCGACCGCGCCGGTGGCGAGGATCACCCAGCGGTAGCGCGAGGTCACGCCGCGGTGCTCCGCGAGCGCTCGCGGTATCGCCGGGCCTTGGCCTCGTTGCCGCACAGCGACATCGAGCACCAGCGCCGGCGCCCTGCCGGCGAGCGATCGTAGAAGCGCGCCGAGCATGTCGGCGAGGCGCAGACGCGGATGCGCGCGGCCTCGCCGGGCGTCCCCAGCATGCGCGCGGCGTCGAGCGCCACCGCGGCGAGCGCGCGGTCGACCGGATCGGCGGGCTGGCGCTCGCCGAGGACCGGCGCGCCGTCGCCTGCCACGGACAGCTCCGCCCGCCCGCCCGCGTGCGCCAGCCAGCCGTCGATCGTGTCCACGGCCGCGGCGGGGGCGGGCTCGTGCGCGAGCGTTGTCTGCATGCACGCGTCGATCGCCTCGCGCAGCTCGCGGGCCGCGCGCAGGTGCGCGCGGCCCGCATGCGGCGGCGCGGGGGCGAGCTGCGCGCGGGCGATCCACAGGCCGAGGTCGTCGGGCGTGACGAGCGTCTCGACCCGCCGGCGCCAGCGCTCGCGCAGGGTGTTGACCAGATCGATCGCCGGCCGGCCTCCCAGCCAGTACCACCACTCCGCGCCGCTGGCCAGGGGCAGCGCGAGGTCCTCCGGGAGGTCGCGGGCCTCGGCGACGGCTTGCATAACCACATGCTACCGGTCATCCGGTTACGGGGTCGAACGTCGGTCTTCCCCCCTTCTGAGGGGGCAGGACCGACGTTCGACGCTCCATCTAGGCTCCCCCGCCATGTCCGACGACCTCATGTTCCGCCCGGCGAGCGAGCTCGCGGCGCTCGTCCGCACCGGCGAGCTCTCCGCCCGCGAGCTCGTGCAGGCCTCGCTGGAGCGCATCGAGGCGCTCGACCCGGAGCTCAACGCGTTCGTGGACGTGTACGCCGAGGAGGCGCTGGCGGCGGCCGGCGCCATCGCCGCCGGCGACGAGCGCCCGTTCGCCGGCGTTCCGATCGCGATCAAGAACAACCGCGCGATCGCCGGCAAGCGGCTGACCTTCGCCGCCGACTTCTTCGGTGATTGGCCCGCGCCCTACGACCACAACGTCGTGCGCCGCTTCAAGGACGCGGGCTTCGTCGTCGTCGGCTCGACCACCCTGCCCGAGTGGGGCATCCTGCCGTGGACGAACACCAAGCGCTTCGGGGCGACCCGCAACCCGTGGGACACGGCGCGCACGAGCGGCGGCTCGTCGGGCGGCTCGGCGACCGCCGTCGCGGCCGGCATGGTCCCCATCGCCCACGCCAACGACGGCGGCGGCTCGACGCGCATCCCCGCCGCGTGCTGCGGACTGGTCGGGCTCAAGCCCCAGCGCAACCGCATCTCGCACGCGCCGGAAACGGGCGAGAGCTTCCTCGCCGTCGACGGCGTCCTCACGCGCACGGTCAGCGACACGGCCCTGGCGCTCGACGTGCTGGCCGGCACGGAGACGGGCGACGCATCCTGGGCGCCGCCACCGGCCGAGGCCTTCGCGGCCTCCGCGGCGCGCGAGCCCGAGGGCCTGCGGGTGGCGGTGGTCACCAACGCCCCCATCGACGCGCCGCTCGATCCCGTGCGCGTCGAGGCCGCCCACGACGCCGGCCGCGCGCTCGAGGCGCTCGGGCACCACGTCGAGGATGCGCAGGCGCCGTGGCGCGACGACAGCCTGCTTCAGTCCTTCACCGCGCTCTTCGCGCCGCTGGTCACCCTGCAGATCGCCTTCGGGCGGCTCGTCCAGGGGCGCGAGCCCGAGGAGCACGAGATGGAGCCGCTGAGCTGGGCGCTATGGGAGCTCGTGCGCGGCATGTCGGCGCTCGACACCCATCTCGCCTCGGCCCAGCTGCAGATCTTCGCGCGGGGTCTCGTGAGCTGGATGGACCAGTACGACGTGCTCGTGGCTCCCGCCCTGGCCGAGGCGCCGGTGCTGCTCGACGACGTGCACTGGCAGACCGACGACCCGATGGGCCTGTTCAAGCGCTCCGGGGCCTTCACTCCGTTCACGGCGGTGGCCAACGTCACGGGCCAGCCGGCGATCGCGCTGCCGCTGGCCGAGCACGACGGCCTGCCGGTGGGCGTCCAGCTCTTCGGACGGCCGGCGCGCGAAGGCGACCTGCTGGCCGTCGCGACGCAGCTCGAGGCGGCGCGGCCCTGGGCCCAACGGCGCCCCGAGCAATGAGGTGAGCGGGTCCAGCCCCCCGGCGGACCCGCTCACCTCGGGGTGATCAGATCAGCCGGTGAACTGCGGCTTGACGACGGCCGGGTGGCAGCGGCTGAAGCTCAGCCGCAGCGTCCGGGCCTTCGTCTGGCTGGACCTGGCGAACTGAACGCTCACGCGGACGCGGTGGGTGCCGAACGCGAACCGCTTCAGGTTCATCGGCAGCACCCAGGCGCCCTTGCGGTTGGCCTTGGTGAGCGTCTTGACCTTCTTGCCGTCGACGTAGAACGTCACCTTGACGATGCGCCGGCCGGAGACGGTGGCCGCCACCGCGCTCGTGGTCGGGCACCCGCTGGGACCGCGCAGCCTCGCGCTGCCCGGACGCACTCGCGCGGGGCTGACACGGACCTGCGGAGTCGGGCTGACGCTCTGGGCCGGCGGCGAGACCGGCGGCGTGGTCGTCGGCGGCTCCTGCGGCGGCGTGGGCGGCGTGGGCGGCGTGGGCGTGCTCTTGCGCGTGTTGGTGATCACGCAGTCCCACTGGTCGCCCTTGGCCACCGAGAGGCTGCCGTCCGTATCGGCCGGCTTGCTCGTGTGGGCCGTGTCGACGCACGACGCGCTCGAGTCGTAGTTCGACAGGTCGGTCGCCGTGCCGGCCGCCTCGCCCACCGTGTGGGTGCCGGGCAGGACGGTCTGCGTCCCGGTCGTTCCGCCGTCGCCGACGTCCGTGGCCTTGGCCTGGCCGTCGATCAGCAGGTTGAACTTCCCGCTGTCCGTGGCCGGGACGAGCTTCTTGGTGACCTTGATCGTGCCGGTGTCACGCGTGTTGGTGACGTAGCACTTGGTCCACTCCCACCAGTTGAGCTTGAAGTCGATCTTGCGCGCGGCGAGATCGGCCGTGGTGTCGGTGTCGCGAGCCGAGCTCGTGTTGGGCTCGCTGGGCCAGCCGTTGGTGCCCTGCGTGTGGTAGCACGCGATGGCGGTCAGCGTGTAGCCGGCGGCCGGGCGCTCCGTGATGGTCTGGACCGAGTTGCCCCACTGCGAGGTGCAGCTGCTGCCGACGTTGCACTCCACGCCGTAGATGCTGCTGCTCTGACCCCCCTCGAGGTTGAAGGCGGCAGGACTCGCGGCCGGCTTCAGGCTCGTGTCGAACGTGAAGACGTCGTTGGGGTCGCCCCCCTGGTTGATCTTGACGACCTGGACCCTGCTGTAGGTCGCGTGGGCGGCCTGGGCGGCGAACGCCAGGCCGAGCCACGCCACCCCGACGGCGAGAAGCAGCCGCGTTGCGCTCGAAGCGCGGATGGACATCTGGAACATCGAGAAACCCCCTGTGTCCGGCGGTCCCACCCGCCGGACGATCACCCCTACCTACCCCGGGACATCCGTGCCCGGGTCAACGGTCACTCTACACGTTGAGCGGCGGAAGTCCAGCGCCGAGCGGTAGTCCTTTCGTCCACCCGGCCGCCGCGGGCTCAAGTCCCGCGGGGCACGGATGGGGTGCCTCGGCCGCGCCCCGGCGAACCGGAACGCGACCGAGGTCTTGGGGTCAGCCCGTGAACTTGGGCGTGACGTTGGCCGGGTGGCAGCGGCTGAAACTCATCCGCAGCGTCCGGGCCCTGGTCTGGCTGGAGCGCGCGAACTGGATGCGCGCCTCCACGCGGTGCGAACCGAAGGCGAACCGCTTGACGTTCATCGGCAACACCCAGCGCCCACCGCTCTTGTTGGGCCGCGTGAGCGTCTTGACCTTCTTGTGGTCGACGTAGAACGTCACCTTCACGATGCGCCGGCCGGAGACGGTCGCCGCCACCGCGCTGGTGGTGGGACAGCCGCTGGGGCCGCGCAGCCTCGCGCTGCCGGGCCGCACGCGGGCCGGGCTCACCGCGACCTGCGGCTGGGGCGCCGTTCCGCTGGCCGACGCCGGGGTGCTCGGCGAGCCGGGCGGGGTCGTCTGGGTCGGCGGTCCGGGAGGCACGATGGTCGTGGAGTGCTGGTCGGTGTCGCACACCGGGGTCCCGCCGCCGGGGGGCGGGCTGCCGCCGCCCGAGGGCATGCCGCAGGTCGTGACGGTGTTCACGACCGGGTTGGCGTCCCCGGCGCTCCACTGGATCACGTACGAGCACGTGTAGGTCCACGTGTCGCCCGGGTCGAGCGTCGTGTCGCTCGTGTTGCCCGTCCGCGTCAGCGGCGAGCACTTGTCGTCGGTCGCCGTGACGTTGGTCAGCGGCACGTCGCCCGGGTTGGTCACCGTGTAGCTGAACGTCAACTGGTCCCCGGAGTGGGCCGTCGCCGGCCCGTCCTTGACCACGTTGATGGCCGGATGGTCAGGCTTGGGAGCGTTCGTGACGTAGCACTTCACCCATTCCCAATAGCTCACCTTGAGGTTGATGGTTGAGCCCGAGACGGTCGTGTCGCTGTCGGCGCCCGAGCTCGAGGTCGGCTCGCCGGCATAGCTGCCGGAGCCCTGCGTGTGAACGCACTTGATGCTCTCGAGCTCGTAGCCGGACGTCGGCTTCTCGGTCACCGACTGGCTCGGGTAGCCGAAGCTCGAGCACGAGTAGCCGGGTCGGTCCACGTTGCACTCGACCTCGAACGTCTTGCTCTCGCCGCCCTTGATCGAGAAGTCCGGCTGGCTGGGCACGACCGACGGGTGGAAATTGAACGAGTCGCTCTGGTTCCCACCGTCGTTGATCTTGACGATCGTGACCTTGCCGTACGTCGCGTGCGCAGCCTGCGCGCACAGTGCCAGGCCCAGCCACGCCATCGCGGCCGCCAGCAGCAGCCGCACTCCGCGCGAAGCGCGAATAGTCATCTGAGAGATCACCCCCAAGAAAAGCCGGCGATGTTCGCCGGCATGTAGTTCACCCCTAGCCCCGGTCCACCCACCGGGCTTAGCGCGTCAATCTACCCGCCAAGCGGTAGTTCGACGGGGACGAGCGGCGCCGTGTTCGGTGACGAACACGCAATTTCCGTGTCAATCCGACCCTAATTCGCGCCCAGGACGGAAGACATGCGCCGAGGCGTCACGCCGAGCGCCAGGGCGTCGGCGGTCCCGTTCGCCGCGGTCATGGTGACCTCCATGAGCTCGGCTTCGTCCCAGGTGGCGAAGGCCTTCGAGCGCATCAGCGCCTCCAGCGCGCGCAGGGAGCGGCGCACCACCCCCAGGGGGATGTGCACCAGCGGGCGCGGGCGCCCCGCGGCGCGCAGGACGGTCTCGACGATGGCGTCGTAGCTCAGGGTCTCCGGGCCCGACAGCTCGTAGCGCACGCCCGCGTCCGGGCGCTCGAGGGCCGCCACCACGCAGTCGGCGACGTCGTGCGACCAGATGGGCTGAAACAGCGCGCGGCCCGAGCCGCTGATCGGGACCGCCGGCAGCAGGGCCATGCGCTCGAGCAAGGTCAGGAACACGTCCCCGGGGGCGTAGACGATCGATGGCGCGAAGATCGTGTGCGGAAGGCGTGACCCGGCCACCGCCCGCTCGGCCAGCGCCTTGGCGCGCATGAAGCGCGTGCGGTCGTGCGCCGACGCGCTCTGGGCGCTGAAGAAGAGGAAGCGCTCGACGCCGGCCTTCTGCGCGGCCTGCACCAGGCGCCATGTCGCGACGGCGTTGGTCTCCTCGATCGGGCCCCCCGGCTGGTCGCGGATGGCGGCCGCGAGGTGCACGACGGTGTCCACGCCGCGCAGCACGTGGCGAAAGGACCCCGGGTCCGCGAGGTCGCCGAGCGCGATCTGCACGCGCACGCGCTGGGGGCCCAGGCGCCGTGGGTCGCGCACCAGGCAGCGCACCGAGCGCCCGGAGGCGGTCAGGCGCGGGAGCAGCGCGGAGCCGACGAGGCCGGTGGCGCCGGTGAGCAGCAGCACGGCCGGCCTACCGGTCGCGCGCGGAGCGCCGCAGGCCGCGCGCGGTGTAGGGATCGACGCTGTGGCGCTCCTCGCGCCAGGGGTCGCCGTCGTTGTGGTAGCCGTTGTCCTCCCAGAAGCCCGGGCGATCGCCGGCCATGAGCTCCAGCGCGCGCACGAACTTGGCCGACTTCCAGAAGTACCGGCTGGGGACGAGCAGCCGCGCCGGACCGCCGTGGTCGGCCTCCAGCGGCGCGCCGTCGAAGCTGTGGGCCACGAGGACGTCGTCGTCGAGCAGCGCCCCGAGCGGGACGTTGGTCGTGTAGCCGCCGTGGCTGTGGACCATGACGTGGGTGGCGCGCGGCAGGGGCTCGGCGCG
Organism: Paraconexibacteraceae bacterium; assembly: GCA_963757775.1. Taxonomy (GTDB): domain Bacteria; phylum Actinomycetota; class Thermoleophilia; order Solirubrobacterales; family Solirubrobacteraceae; genus JAOPZW01. The sequence continues at coordinate 111,953 of CAVWSH010000003.1, forward strand.
CTCGAGCAGCGTCCGCACGCGGACCCCGCGCCAGCGCGTGTCGAACTTCGACCAGCGGGTGACGCAATGGATGTCGCAGGTCACCTCGACCTGCTCGAGCGCCATGAGCCCGTCCCAGTCCAGCGCGTAGGGCGCACGGGCCTCGCCATGGACCGACAGCGCCCAGCTCTGCAGCGGGACTTGCGGATTGGACCCGACGGTCAGGACGGGGAACTTCGTGGTCGGGGACTGGCCGGGCGGCAGGCGGGCGGGATCGATGCCGAGCTTCATCGCCCGCCGGCGCCCGCGCTCGCCCCAGCGGCGCGGGGTCATGGGCACGAGGCGGATCATTATGCTTCGCCCTCCGAACGCGACCCCAAGGAAGTACATGGCGTACGTCATCGCCGAACCGTGCATCGGCACCAAGGACAACTCCTGCGTCGAGGTCTGCCCGGTGGACTGCATCCACCCGACCCCCGACGAGCCCGATTACGACAAGGTCGAGATGCTCTACATCGACCCGGAGGAGTGCATCGACTGCGACGCCTGCGTCGAGGCCTGCCCCGTGGACGCCTGCTTCGCCGAGGATCAGCTGCCCGACGAGTGGCAGCGCTACGCGCAGATCAACGCGGAGTACTTCACGACCGGCGGCGGGGCCTAGCCGGCCCGGCGGCGGCGGCGGTAGCGAGGTCGATTGTGGGGCCAGGAGCCACCGAAACGACCACTGTGCTGACTCTTCCGGCCAGGAGCCCCAAGAGTCAGCGCCGCTGGGGGTAGCTTCCCCCCGAGGAGGACGACCGCCGACGCTCGCGCCGCCACCGGCGCTTCCCCTCGGTGATGCAGTGAGCGCAAGCAGCGCCGCACGCGCGGCGCGGACGACCCCTCGCGGGCCCTAGCCCGCCATCGGCAGCGACATCCCCGTCGGCGCCGCGGCCGGCGCGGCGGGGACCGCCGCCTGCAGGATCGGGAGCTCCACCGGGAACATCGCGACGAGCCCGCGGGCGGCCTGACGGATGGCCTGCGAGGCCGGGTCGTCGGGATCGGTGAAGACCAGCGGCTCGCCGGAGTCGGCCTGCTCGCGCAGGGGCATGGTCAGCGGCACCTTGCTCAGCAGCGGCACGTCGAGCTCGTCGGCCAGCGCCTGGCCGCCGCCCTCGCCGAAGAGGGCGAACCGCTCCCCGCCGGGCGTGACGAACCCGGCCATGTTCTCGATGACGCCGCCGATCTCGAGGTCGACCTTGTGCGCCATCTCCGCCGAGCGGCGCGCGACCTTCTGAGCCACCGGCTGCGGGGTGGTGACGATGAGGAACTTGGCCTGCGGCAGCAGCTGGGCGAGGGTCATCGACACGTCGCCGGTGCCGGGCGGCAGGTCGACGAGCAGGAAGTCGAGCTCACCCCATTCGACGTCCTCCAGGAACTGGGTGAGGGCCTTGTGGAGCATGGGACCGCGCCACACGACGGCGCTGTCCTCCTCGACGAAGAAGCCGATCGACATGACCTTCACGCCGTGCGCCTCGAGCGGCATGATCTTGCGCTGGGGCGAGACGGGCGGGCGGCCCGAGACGCCGAACATGCGCGGGATCGAGTAGCCCCAGACGTCGGCGTCGAGAACCCCCACGCGCTTGCCGTCGGCGGTCAGCGCCGCGGCGAGGTTGGCGGTGACCGTCGACTTGCCGACGCCGCCCTTTCCTGAGCCGACGCAGACGACGTTGGCGACCTGGGCCAGCGCGCCCTCCGGCAGCCCGCCCGGGCGGCCGAGCTTCTGCTGCAGGCCGGCCTTCTCCTTGTCGGAGAGCACGTCGAAGGCGACCTCGACGCGCGCCACCCCGGCCAGGGCCCCGACCGCCTGCTGGACGGCGGTCTCGAAGTGGCTGCGGATCGGACAGCCGGGCGTGGTCAGCGAGACGGTCACGCGCACGAGGCCGTCGGCGCTGTCGATCGAGCGCACCATCTCGAGCTCGACGATCGAGCGGCGCAGCTCAGGATCGATGACGGCCTCGAGGGCCTTGAGGATCTCCTCGCGAGAAGGCATGCCGTCCATTCAAGCAGAGGGCGAGGGCCTGCCCGCGCGCGCGGCCGGCGGGCCACGCCGGTCGCGCTCCCGGGCGCAGCGGCCGGCGCGACCCGCCGGCCGCGCACGAAGAAGCGGCCCGCCGGTGGCGGGCCGCTTCTGAGGGAGGAGAGGTACTGCTTCTGTCAGTGGGATATGTGACTGACAGCGCTCCGCCGGCGGGACCTCTCCATGGCCCGCCGGCGGGGAAATCGTCCTACGCGACGCTGGCGACGCGCTCCTGGACCTTGGTGGCGACCTGCGTGCCGCGGGTGAGGCCCGTCTGCACGAGGTTCTCGACGCGCGCGCCGAGCAGGTCGGCCTGCGACGTGACGTCCTTGCGGGTCGAGCGGATCTCGCGCTCGACGCGCGTGCGGCGCTGGCGCAGCTCGCGCTCGACGCGCGTGCGGGCCTTCTTGACCTGGCGCTCGACGCGGTTGCGCTCGGTCCGGCCGCGGCGCTCGAAGCGCTTGATGTCGGCCTGCAGGCGCTTGCGCGTGGCGGCCAGCTCCTTCTCGGCCTTCTCGCGCGAGGTCATGCTCTCGCGCAGGCCCTCGACGGTGGCCACGACGTTGTCGCGGGCGACGAGGAGGGCGCCGACCGGGACGAGGACGGCGCGCTCGGCGTACTCCTGAGCGCGATCGACCGGCGTCTTGGCCAGCTCGGCGCGCGTAGCAGCGGCCTTGCGGGCGGCCGTGGAGCGCTTGCGCGCGGCGGCGGCCTGGTTGCGGCTACGAGTGGCAGCGGCCTTCTTGGCGCTGGTGGAGCGCTTGGTCGCGTTGGCGGCCCGGCGCGTGCTGGCGGTGGTGGGGGTGCTGGTCTGCTCGGCCATGAGAAGCCTCCCGGAGGGCTAAGGAAGTTAGTTCTAATCTTGTTCGCTAGAAGCGTACCACGCGAACAGGTGTTTGTAAACCGCTAGGAGCCGGACGTTACGGACCGAACGTGCGTTCGGCGGACCCAGGCGGCCGGGTCGTCGAGCTCGGCGAGCGTCGGCAGGTTCTCCGGAGCGCTCCACGCGCGGTTGAGGCCCTCGATGCCCCAGTCGCGCACGACCGCGTCGCAGAAGCGCTTGCCGACGAGGTACTGGCGCATCTTGAGATCGAGGCCGAACAGGCGCTCGAGGAGCTTGACCAGCGGCGGCTTGTCACGGCGCCGGCGCTCGAGCGACTCGCGCAGCTTCGGCAGCGAGGGCAGGACGTCCGCTCCGGCGGCGTCCATGACATGCTCGGCGTGCCCCTCGATGAGCGCCATGACGGCCTGCAGGCGATCGATGAGCCCCTTGCGCTCGGGCCCGGCCACCGCGTGCACGAACCCTTCGTTGCGCACCGAGTCCCACGTCGCGCGCAGGTCCTGCATCTTGGGCAGGCGCAGAAGCGCCGTGGGGTCGACCTCGACCTTGACCGAGGACAGCAGCTCGCGCAGCAACGAGGCCAGGTGCTCGCGCAGCCACGGGACGCCGGTGAACTGCACCGCGTGGGTGATCTCGTGGAAGACGACCCACTCGAGCAGCTCGCCCTCGTCGGCTTCGAACGCGCGCGCGGCCTCGCGCAGGTTCGGCGCCACCAGCAGCAGCCGCGGCCGGCGCTCGGGGTCGAGCAGCGAGAGCTCGTACTGGCCGAGCACGTTGCGGCCCATGAAGCCGACGATCCCTCCCGCCTCCACGCCGATGAGCACGCCGCCGACCGACTGCAGGGGCCCCTTGCCCAGGCGCTCGAGCAGCGGGTCGAGCGTGCCGCCCATGGTCTCGAGGTTCGCGCGCGCCCATTCCTTGCGGCCGACCGCCTCCAGTGCGGGAGGCGGCACCGACGGCTGGATCCGGGCGTACTCGGTGACGTGCGCGACCGCGCGCGCGGCCATCGCGTCGAGGTCGGCTCCGCCGGCCAGCGGGGCACCGGCTCCGTCGCCGCCGGCGACGGCATCGGCCACACGCTCGGCCAGGCGCCAGTCGACCATCAGACGTTGGGCAGCGTGGCCAGCTCGGCCAGCGCGCGGTCGGTGCGGGCGGCCACGACGGGTGAGCGCGGCTCGAGGTCGAGCGGAGCGCCGAGCGGCTCGTCCATGGCCGTGAAGGCGACCTGACCGCCGCTCTCGCGCACGATGAGCTGAGCGGCCGCGGCGTCGACGGCGCGGCACTTCCACAACGTCGCCATGCCGTCCACGCGCGTCGCCGCCACCTGGCACATCGACACGGCGATCGACCCGATGGCGCGCAGGCGGCCGGTCACGTGCACCAGCGCGTCGCTGGAGGCGGCCAGCCAGCGCGGGTCGGCCGACTCGATGGCGACCATCTCCAGGCGCCCGTCGCCCTTGCGGCGCTCGGGCGGAGCGGGGGCCAGGGGAGCCCCGTTGAGCAGGACGCCGCCGCCGCGCGTGGCGCACCACTCCTCGCCCGGGCCGAGGTCGTAGACGTAGCCAAAGACCACGTCGGCCATCGTCGGGCCGTCGGCCACCGCGATCGACAGGGCGTGATGCGTGAGCCCGCGCTTGGCGTTCATGGAGCCGTCGATCGGGTCGATGACGACCAGGGTCCCATCGGAGCCGAAGTCGACGAACCCGCGCTCCTCGGACACTGCGGTGAAGCGCGCGCCGGCGGCATGCAGCCGGTCGAGCTCGGCAAAGACGGCGTCCTCCGCCGCAGCGTCGATGACCAGCGTCTGGTCGCCTCCCCCGCCCGTCTCACCGGTCTCGATCACCCGCTCGTGGCTCGTGGGGTTGTCGGCGAGCACCTCCCGCAGACCCTCCACAGCGCGCCGGCACGCGTCCAGCCAATCGAAGGAGAGCAGCTCTCCCGTCGCGTCGCGGGCGGTGGCCATATGCCTCATATCCTACGGGCGTGCCCGATCCGCTCGACGGCCTCACCCCCGCGCAGCGCGAGGTCGCCGCGTATCGCGGGGGTCCGCTGGTCGTGGTGGGCGCCGCGGGCACGGGCAAGACCCGCGCCCTGCTGGCCCGTCACGCGTGGCTCGCCTCGGCCGGCGGGCTGGCTCCCGAGCAGGTCCTCGCCCTCACCGCCTCGGAGGCGGCCGCCGACGCGCTGCGCACCGGCGTCGAGGACGAGCTCGAGCGCGGCTTCGAGGAGCTCGCCGTCCACACGGTGCACGGCTTCGGGGCGCGCCTGCTGCGCGACGAGGCGTTGGAGGCCGGCCTGGATCCCTTCGTCGTCCCGGTCGCGCCCGCCGACCGGCTGGCCATGCTGCTGGAGCGCGTCGACGAGCTCACCCTCCAGGTCCACGACTTCCAGGGCAACCCCGCCACCCTGCTGGCCTCGGTCATCGCGCGCATCGACCGCCTCAAGGAGGCCATGGTCACCGCCGACGAGGTGGCGCGCTGGGCCGCCGCCCTTCCCGAGGGCGACCAGCGCGCCGAGCGCGAGCGCGAGTTCGCAGGCCTCTACGAGACCCACGACCGCATGCTGCGCGAGCAGGGCGCGCTCGACTTCGGCGATCTGCTCCTGCGCGCCGTGGCCCTCCTGCGCGACAAGCCTCACGTGCGCGCGCGCGTCTCGGCGCGCTGGCGCCACGTGCTCGTCGACGACGCCCAGGACCTCGAGCTGGCCGGGCTGCGCCTGGTCACCGCGCTGGGCAGCGAGCACGCCGGCCTGACCGCCGCGGGCGATGACGACTGCGCGGTGCGGCGCGGGCGCGGTGCGGCGCCCGGCAACCTGCGCGACCTGGCCACCGCCCTTCCGGGCGCGCACACCGTGCGCCTGCAGCGCTCGCTGCGGGCGCCGGCCGCCATCCTGCAGGCGGCGCAGGCCGTCGTCGAGCCGATCGCGGGGCGCATCGAGAAGACGGCCGACGCCCCGCCTGGCGGCAGCGTGCGCTTCTGGCGCTGCGCCAACGAGCGCGCGCAGGCCCAGGGCGCCGCCGCCGAGATCGAGCGCCTCGTGCGCTCGGGCGTGGCGCCCGAGGAGATCGGGGTGCTCGTGCGCTCGGTGCGCAACGAGGGCCAGGCCATCGCGGTGGCCCTCGAGGAGCGCGCGGTGCCCTACGGCCTGGCCGGCGCGACCGCGTTCTTCCAGCGCGCCGAGGTCAAGGACGTGCTCGCCTGGCTGCGCCTGCTCGTCGATCCCAGCGACGCGGGCGCCGTGGTGCGCGCCCTCGCCCGCCCACCGGTGGAGCTGCGGGCCATCGACATCGCGCGCAGCGTGCAGATCGCGCGCCGGCGCAAGCTCGACATGGTCGGCGCACTCGTGGCCGCGACGGAGTCGCCCCAGCTGCCGCCCGAGGCGCGCGAGCGCATCCTCGGCTTCCTGAAGCTCCACCGTTCGGCGGCGGGCGCGCTGGACACCGCGCGACCGGACCTCTTCGTGCACCGCCTCATCGATCGCCTCGGCCTGCGCCGCCAGCAGCTCTTCGCCGCCCAGGCCGACGTCGTCGAGCGGCTCGTCTCACTCGCGCGGCTCGGCGACCTGGCCACCGCCTACGTGCGTCGCGCCCCGCAGGCGACGGGCCGCGACTTCGCGCGCTACGTCTCGGCGGTGGCCGAGGCCGGCCTGCACGACGAGGAGGAGGACGGCGCCGGCGAGGGGCGCCACGGCGCCGTCTGCGTCCTGGCCATGCACGCCGCCCAGGGCCGCGAGTTCCGCCACGTCTTCGTCCTCGGGCTGCAGTCGGCCCGCATGCCCGGCGCGCGGCGGCGCGCGGCCGAGCCGATCCCCGATGCCCTGCTGCACGAGGAGCTCGCCGCCGACACGCGCGCCGAGCACGTCAACGACATGCGCCGGCTCGTGCACGTCGCGATGACGCGCGCGCGCGAGGGGCTCGTCCTCGCCTACGCCGAGCGCTCGGTGGGCGGCGCCCTGCAGCACCCCTCGCCCTTCCTGGAGGAGACGCGCGTCGCGCTGCAGGCGTCGTGGGAGGAGCGCGCCGAGGAGCTCTTCGGCCCCGACGAGACCCTGCACGCCACCTTCACCACGCTGCGCGACGAGTTGCTGCGCTCGATCCCGCGCACGGCCGGGCGCCTGGGCGAGCTGCGCCTGGACACCGACCTCGACGTGGCCCACGGCGCGGTGCGCTACCTCGAGCTGGTCAAGCTGGCCGCGCTCATCGATCGCGCCCCCGGCCAATCGGTGGCCGACGCGCTTCCGGGCATCAACACCGCGCTGCTCGGCGCCGCCACCGCGCAGCAGCGCGAGATCCTGCAGACCAGCTCGCTCGACGAGATGCTGCTCGACGCCGAGCACGACGCGCGCGCCCGGGCAGCCGCCATCGCGGCGCGCGAGGAGCCCTCGCTGGAGGCCTTCCTGCCCACCCGCGGCGACGGCCTGCTCCTGAGCGCCTCGGACATCGAGACCTACCGCACGTGCCCGCTGAAGTACAAGTTCGCGCGCGTGTTCCGGATTCCGAGCGAGCCCACCCTCAACCAGCGCTTCGGGATCCTCGTCCACCAGGTGCTCGAGCGCTACCACCAGAGCGGCGGGCGCACGATCGACGAGATGCTCGGCCTGCTCGAGGCCGGGTGGCGGCGCGGCGGCTTCGGCTCCTCCGACCAGGAGCGCCAGCTGCACGCCAAGGCCGACGGGGCGCTGCGCCGCTACCACGACCGCTTCCGCGACGAGGACGCCGAGCCGCTGTGGTTCGAGAAGGCCTTCAGCTTCCGCATGGGCGCCCACACGCTGCGCGGCCGCGTGGATCGCGTCGACCGCCTGCCCGGCGGCGACTACGAGCTCATCGACTACAAGACCGGCCGGCCGCGCAGCGCCGCGCAGCTGCGCGAGGACGTCCAGCTCTCGCTCTACGCCGTCGGCGCGCGGGAGGCCTGGGGCCTCGAGTCCTCCCAGCAGTCCTACCTCTACGTGCTCGACGACGCGAAGGTCCCGCTGCCGGTCGAGGACGTCGATCGCGACTGGATCACCGAGACCGTCTTCGAGGTCGCCGACGGGATCCTGGCCCAGGGCTTCGAGCCGACGCCGTCCTACGCGGCCTGCTCGATCTGCGACTACCGGATCGCCTGCCCGGCGGCCGAGCGCTGATGAACGACCCGCCGCCGCTCGAGGCGCGCGACGTCAGCCGTTCCTTCGGCGCGCTCCAGGCGCTGCACGACTTCTCGCTGACCATCGCCCCCGGGCAGTGTGTCGCGCTCATCGGCGCCAACGGCAGCGGAAAGTCCACCGCGGTGCGCACGCTGGCCGGCCTGCTCGAGCCCTCGACGGGCGAGGTGCGCGTCGAGGGCTTCGACCCGCACTCGGAGCCCGAGGCCGAGCAGGCGCGCGCGCGGCTGGCGCTCGTGCCCGACAACCCGCTGCTCTACGACGACCTCACCGTCCGCGAGCATCTCGAGCTCGTGAGCGTCGCCCATGCCGTCGGCGGCAGCGAGCTGCCCGCGCGCATCGATGCGCTGCTGCAGCGCCTCGGGCTCGCGCACCGCAGCGAGTTCCGCCCGCCCGAGCTCTCGCGCGGCATGCGCCAGAAGACCCAGCTGGCGTGCGCGCTGGTGCGCCCCGCGGCGCTGCTGCTCCTCGACGAGCCGGTGGTCGGCCTCGACCCGCCGTCGCAGACCCTGCTGCACGAGCTCCTGCTCGAGCGCAAGCGGGCGGGCGGCGCGATCCTGCTCACCACCCACCAGCTCGGCTTCGCCGAGGGCCTGGCCGATCGCGGCCTGCTGCTCTCCGAGGGCGAGGTGGCCGACGCCGGCAGCTACGCGGACGTCGCCGCCGACGCCGCGGCCGACGGATGGGCGAGCGGATGAGCGTCATGGCCGCCGACGCGCACGTCGCGGCCGTGCGCGCATGGTGGCGAGTGCGCCGCCCCGGCGCGCCGCTGAGCAAGCGCCTGGACACCGCCTACATGGTGGCCATCACGACGGGCATCCTGGGCGCGCTGCTCTACGGGACGGCCAGCTCGGCCCTCGGCTCGGTGCTGACGCCCGCCACGGTCGGCGAGTGGGGACCGGCCGTTGCCCTCGTCGGCCTCGTCGCCGTCGCCCGCTGGGGCACGTGGCAGGGCCCGGTGGTCTTCGCCGCGCCCGACGTGCCCTTCCTGCTCGGTGCGCCGCTGCGGCGCAGCGTCCTGTCCGCGCGGCCCTTCGCACGCGGGCTGGCGGGCGGCGCGGGGACCGCCGCCGTCGTCGCCGGCGTGGCCCTCGTCGGCCTGGCCGGCGAGGGGCGCGGCATCGACGCGGGGCCGGCGATCGGGCTCGTGGCCGGCGTGGCCCTCCTCGGGATCCTGGGCGTGGCCGGCGCGGGGCGCGTGCAGTGCTCGGCGCGGTGGGCGCGGGCGATCGGCCTCGCGCTGCCGGCGTCGCTGGCCGTCGGCGCCGGGCTCGTCGCCGTGGCCAGCGCGAGCGCGGCCGGCCGGCGGGCCGTGCTGTGGTCGGGGCCGTGGGGCTGGGCGCTGCAACCCGTGTCCGGCACGACGGCGGCGTCGCTGCTCGCGCTCGCGCTGCTGGCGGGCGTCACCGCCGTCGCCGTCGCGGCCGCCGGCCGCGGCTTCGAGCACTGCCCGACCGAGCGCCACGCCGTGCGCGCCGAGGCGCGCAGCGGAGCGCTGGCCTCGGCGTGGGGGCTCGACGCGCGCACCGCGCGGCTGTCGCTGCGGCGCGCCGGGGGTCCCGCGCGGCGGCGGGCGATGCGTGGGCTGCGCGCGCCGCGCCACCCCGAGCTGGCGATCCCCTGGCGCGACGCGACGTCGGCACTGCGGGCGCCGCAGCGCACGCTGGGCAGCGGCGCGCTCGCGGCGGGGGCGGCCGCGGTCGCCATCGCGGCCGCCGACCGCCCGGCGGCCGCCGCGGTCGCCGCCCTGGGCAGCTACGTCGCCGCGAGCACGCTGCTCGAGCCGCTGCGCGTGGAGATCGATCGTCCCAGCGCCTCGCGCGTGCTCCTGCGACGGCCCTTCGGCCGCATCCTGCTCGGCCACGTCGCCGTGCCGATCCTGGTCATGGCCGCGGGCGCGGCCGTGGCCGCCATCGCCCTGGCGGTCGCCGGGGCGCTCCCGGCCCGCGGTGGCGCCCTGGCCCTCGCGGCGATCGCCATCGGCCCGACCATCGTGCTGTGCGCGGCGCTGTCATCGCGCCGCGGCGGCCGCGTGCCGGTGAGCGTCCTGGCCATGGGCTCGGTCGGCGACCCGTCCGGCGGCGGCATCGTGGTCGCGTGGCTGCTGGCCTGGCCGGTGGCCGCTGTCGTGCTCGGCGCGGTGCCGCTGATCTATGTGGCGCGCGGGACGTCGCTGTCGAGCGCGGCGATCTTCACCGCGCTGGTGACGGTCGCCGCGCCCTTCGCGCTCGGCGTGCCCCTGGCCAACTCCGAGGCCTGAGCGACGTCGACTCCACGCGCGCGAAGGCCCCATCCGCGCGTGCCGGCGGTCGGTGGAGCGTGCCATGCCCGACCCAGACGCCCGAGGCGCGGCCGTCCGTGTGAGGCCGGTCACACGAGCCGCAGCGCGCCGGCGAGGGCCCGCGCCAGGCGCGCGACGTCCGCGCCGTCCTTCGCCCCGTGATGGGGGTTGAGCTCGGTGACGGTGAGCCCGAGCAGCGCCTCGTGCGCGAGCAGGACGCCGAGGGCCGCCAGGGCCGCGTCGAAGCCGACCCCGATGCCGCGACCGGTGTTCTCGGACAGCGGCACGTCGGAGAAGTCGACGAGGTCGACGTCGAAGTGCACGAGGAAGCGCCGGCCGCCCGCGGTGGCCCGCTGCAGCGCGGCGCGCGCGGCCGCGGGGGGATCGGCCCGTAGCTGCTCGACGCCGATCGGCTGCAGGCCTCGGGCGGCAATCGTGTCGCGCTCGGCGGCGGTGCACTGCTCGCGCCCCGTGCCGAGGAGGACCAGGTCCTCGCCGGCGAGCAGCGGGCGCCGCGGGCCGGCGCCGGCCAGGCGCGCGTCGGCGCCCGCGAGGTCGAGCATGTGGGCCACGCCCATCCAGTCCAGGGCCCCGTCGGGCACCGTGTCCGGCGTGTTGAGGTCGGGGTGCAGGTCGAGGTAGATCAGGCGCGGGTCGGTGCCGGCGGCCACCGCGCCGGCGACGGTCCCGACGCCGACCGTGCAGTCGCCGCCGAGCACGAGCGGCACGTCGCCCGCGCGGAGGACGTCTTCGACCATCGCGGCCACGGCGCGTACGCCGTCGACCACGGCGTCGGCGTTCATGGCGCGCGGCTGGTCGCGATCCACGCGCCAGCGAAAACGGGGGACGTCGCCGCGGTCGCTCGCGCCCAGGGCCGCCACGAGTCCGGCGGCCCTCAGCGCTGACGGCGCGTCCTCCTGCCCGGGCGCGAAGGCCCCGGCGCTCGTCGGCGCGCCGATGACCGCGACGGGCGCCGTCACCGCACGCGCGCCCAGGCTCCGATGAGCGGGGGACTGGCCGCCACGCCGCCGGTGGCCACGACGTCGGCCCGCAGCCGATCCGCGAGGGTGTCGGGATCGACCTCGGCCGCGGTGGCGAGGCCCGTCGCCTCGATCGCGGGCAGCAGCGACCTGATCGTCTCGGCCAGGACCGCGTAGCCGGCCCAACCGGCGCCGCCCCCGACGTCCTGCTCGCTGCGCAGCTCGGGCTCGGGGAGCCCGGCGGCCGCGAACGCGCCGAAGAGCTCGAGGCCGATGCGCGCGTGGACGCCGGCGCGGGCGAAGGCCTCCTGCAGCAGCGCGACGGTGCCGTCCCACAACGGCGCCGGCGGATGCGACGGGATCGAGGCGGCGTCGTACTCCATGGCCGCCAGCACGCCGCCGGGGCGCACCCGCGCGGCGGCCCCGCGCAGCACCGCCACCGGGTCTGCGACGTGGACGAGCAGCAGGCGTCCGACGGCGGCATCGAAGGCCTGCGGGCCGCCGACGTCCTCGAGCGCGGTCACGTCGCCCTCGACGATGTCGACGTTGGCGATCCCCAGGCCGGCGACGCGCGCCCGGGCGGCGGCGACGGTCTCGGCGTCGCGCTCCACGCCGACGACCCGGCCGTCGGCGCCCACGATGGACGCGGCGATGAGGGCCACGTCGCCCATCCCGCTGCCGAGATCGAGCACCCGCATCCCCGGTGCGAGGCCCGCCTCGCGCAGGTAGCGCTCGGTGGTGCGATCGAAGAGCGTGGCCTGCGCGACGAGCCGCTCGCGCTCGTCGTCGGTGCGCCCCAGTGCGTACGTGTCTGCGGTCATCTCACTCGGTCTCACCGCACGGCGCGGCGTTACGGCGCGAGAGCATCACGCCTGGAGCGCGCCGGGGCGCTCGGCGACGCGCGCGAAGGCCGCGGCGAGGTCGGCCACGAGGTCCTCGGGCGCCTCGATGCCGCAGCTCAGCCTGAGGAGGTCCGCGGGCACGGCGGCGTCGGAGCCCTCGACCGTCTGGTGCGTCATGGCCTGGGGCACCTCGATGAGCGACTCGACCCCGCCCAGCGACTCGGCCAGCGTGAAGAGCTTCGTGGCCTCGGCGAGGGCGACGGCGTCGGGGTGGCGGAAGCAGACCATCCCGCTGAAGCCGGGCCAGCGGACGTCGTAGGCGCCGTCGGCGCCGCGCAGCCACTCGGACACGGCGCGCGCGCTCTCGGCGTGCGCGCGCATGCGCACGGCGAGGGTGCGCAGCCCGCGGTGCACGAGGAAGCAGTCGAAGGGGCCGGGCACCGCGCCGATCGACTTCTGCACGAAGCGGACCCCGTCGTGCAGGCCGGCGTCGCGCACGATCACGGCGCCGCCGATGACGTCGGAGTGTCCGCCGAGGTACTTGGTGGTCGAGTGCACGACGGCGTCGGCGCCGTCCTCGAGCGGGCGCTGGTTGGCCGGCGTGGCGAACGTGTTGTCGACCGCGACGAGCGCGTTGCGCGAGCGCGCGACGACCCCCGCGACGTCGACGACGTTGAGCAGCGGGTTCGTCGGCGTCTCGACCCAGATCAGGCGCGTGTCGTCGGTGACGGCGGCGGCCAGGGCGTCGAGGTCGGTCTGGTCGACCATCGTGTAGCGCAGGCCCCACCGGGTCAGCACCTTGTCGAACAGGCGGTAGGTCCCGCCATAGAGGTCGGCCGGGATGACGACATGGTCGCCCGCGCTGCACGCCGCGGTGACGAGCGCATGGGTGGCGGCCATCCCGGACGCGAAGGCCGATCCGTGGCCGCCCTCCAGGTCGCCCAGGGCGCGCTCGAGCGCGCTGCGCGTCGGGTTGGCCGCGCGCGAGTAGTCGAAGTCCTCGACGACCTCGCCGACCGCGCGCTGGGCGAAGGTCGAGCTCTGGTGGATGGCCGGGATGACCGAGCCCCAGGCCGGGTCGGGCTCGAGGCCCGCGTGCACCACACGGGTGCGGAAGTCGTCGACAGTCATCGCGCTAGCGCTTCGAGCAGGTCGGCGCGCGTGAGGATGCCGGTCGCGCGGCCCTGCTCGGTGACCATCAGCGCCTGACGATCGCCGACCAGCAGCTCGACCGCCTCGCGCACGGGGTCGCCGGAGGACACCGCGGGGAAGGGAGGCTCCATGACGTCGACGATATCGGCGTTGAGCACGGCCGCGTCGTCCACGGCGTGCTTGAGCAGGCCGCGCTCGCCGATCGAGCCGACGACCGACGCGGGATCGTGCGCGCTGACGACCGGCAGCTGCGAGACGCGGTGCTCGTGCAGCAGCGCGACGGCGTCGCGGACCTTCTGATGGGTCCCGACGGTGACCAGGGGCGGGATCTCGCCCGCCTCCTGCTTGGCGTAGAGCACGTCGCCCACGGTCTGGTCGGTGGCGCGCTCGAGGAAGCCGTGCTGGGTCATCCAGGCGTCGTTGTAGACCTTCGACAGGTACGAGCGCCCGCCGTCGGGGAGGATCACGGCGACCATGGCCTCGGGGTCGGCGATCTCGCGCGCGACCTCGAGGGCGGCGTGGACGGCGAGCCCGCCCGAGCCGCCGGCGAGGATGCCCTCGGCCATGGCCAGCCGCCGCGTGGTCAGGAAGGCGTCGCGGTCTGAGACGGTGACGTAGCGATCGACGATCGACGGGTCGTAGGTCTGCGGCCAGAAGTCCTCGCCCACGCCCTCCACGAGGTAGGGCTTGACCTCGGGCGAGGAGTAGATCGAGCCGTACGGGTCGGCGCCGATGACCTGCAGGCTGGGGTTGCGCTCCTTGAGGTAGCGCCCGGTGCCGGTGATCGTGCCCCCGGTGCCGACGCCCACGACGAGGTGCGTGATGCGCCCGCCGCTCTGCTCCCACAGCTCGGGGCCGGTCGAGAGGTAGTGCGCCTGCGGGTTGGCGGGGTTGCGGTACTGGTTGGGCTGGAAGGCGCCCGGGATCTCCTCGGCCAGGCGGTCGGCGACGCGGTAGTAGGACTCCGGCGAGTCGGGCGCGACGGCGGTCGGCGCCACCACGACCTCGGCGCCGTAGGCGCGCAGGAGGTCGATCTTCTCCTTGGACATCTTGTCGGGCATGACGGCGATGACGCGATAGCCCTTCAGGCGCGCGGCGATGGCCAGCCCGGTGCCGGTGTTGCCGGAGGTCGGCTCGACGATGGTGCCGCCGGGCTTGAGCTTGCCGTCGCGCTCGGCCGCCTCGATGAGCGCCACCGCCACGCGGTCCTTGATGGAGCCGCCGGGGTTCAGCGACTCGACCTTGGCCACGATCTGCGGAGTCAGCCCGGCGCCCAGGCGCGACAGGCGCACCAGCGGGGTGGCGCCGATGGCGTCGAGGATCGAGTCCTTGATGTCGACGCTGGAGACGGTCGAGGTGGCGCTCATGGGCACAGTGTGGCATCCATGCGGCGCCATCGCGCATCGCTAGAAGATCCTTCGCTTCGATCGCCGATGGCCGACGATTCTTCGGTCACATCTGCCACAATGGGCTCCGTGCCGAACGATGGCCTGGACGACGTCGACCGCCGGCTGCTCGAGCTGCTCGCGGCGGACGCCCGGATCTCCAACGCGCGGCTGGCGGCGGCCGTCGGGGTCGCCCCCTCGACCGCGCTCTCCCGCGTGCGCGCGCTGCGCGCGCGCGGAGTCATCCGCGGCTTCCACGCCGAGGTCGACCTGGCCGCCCTCGGGCGCCCGCTCCAGGCGCTCGTCGCCATCCGCCTCTCGGTCCACTCGCGCGACCAGATCGAGTCGTTCACCGAGCACGTCCGCACGCTGGCCGGCGTCCTCTCCATCTTCCACGTCACCGGCCAGACCGACTACCTGCTGTGGGTCGCCGCCGCCGACGCCCACGACCTGCGCGAGTTCGTCGTCGAGCACCTGGCCTCCGACCCGGCCGTCGCGCACGCCGAGACGTCGCTGATCTACGAGCAGCGCCGCGGCCCCGGCGTGTTCGGCGCCGACCCGGCGTGAGAAGGGTCTACTGGCGCGGGCCGGGCGGGCCGCCGGGCCCACCGGCCTCGGGCCCGCGCTGGCGCAGGAAGCGCTGGAACTCGCGCGCGATGGTGTCGCCGCTGGGGAGGTCCTGCGGGCTCATCCGCGGCTCCTCCTCCTCGGCGGCCTGCTCGAGGCGCTCGACGAAGGCCTGCACGTCCGGGTCGCTCTGGACCGCCAGCGAGACCTGGCGCTCGTAGTCGGCGGCGGCGGACTCGAGCTCGCCCGCGTCGACCGAGACGCCGACGAGGCCCTCGAGCTTGCGCACCAGCGCGAGCGCGGCCTTCGGGTTGGGGGCGGCGGCCACGTAGTGCGGCACCGAGGCCCACAGCGAGGCGGTCGGGACGCCGGCCTCCTGGCAGGCGGCGTGGAGCACGCCGACGATCCCCGTCGGACCCTCGTACGACGATGGGCTCAGCCCGACGCGCTGCACGAGCCCCTCGTCGGAGGACAGGCCGGTGATGGGCACCGGGCGCGAGTGCGGCACGTCGGCCAGCAGCGCGCCCATGGTGACGACCATCTGCGTTCCCAGCGCCTCGGCCAGGTCGACGATCAGCTTGCAGAACGACCGCCAGCGCATCGACGGCTCGGCGCCCTGCAGGAGCACGAGGTCGCGCGGGGCGCGCGGGATGCGCGCGGCGTAGATCTCGACCTCGGGCCATTCGACGCTGCGCGTGTGGCCCTCGATGAGCTTGACCTTCGGCCGCGTGGCCTGGAAGTCGTAGAAGTCCTCGGGGTCGATGCGCGCGAAGCGCGTGGCGCCCAGCGACGAGCCGAGGAACTGCAGCGCGGCCGATGCGGCGTCGCCGGCATCGTTCCACCCCGTGAAGGCGCACACGAGCGCGGGCGCCCGCAGGCCGTCGGGGCGATGCTCCCAGATCAGGGGCTGCATCCGGTTCACGGTACATCATGGGTTCGTGCCTTCTGCAGAGCTCCACGCCGTTCCGACGCCGCCGCCCGCGGTCGCCACGATGCGACCCGGCGACGAGGTCAACGGCGTGTTCGCCTGCACGCGCAAGGATCGCCTGACGGCCCGCACCGGCACGCCGTACCTCGCCCTCGAGCTGCGCGATCGCACCGGCGCCATCCCCGCGCGGGTGTTCCGCGACGCCGACCTGCTCGCCGGGCGCTTCGATCAGGGCGACCTGGTGCGGGTCGCGGGCCGCGTCGAGCGCTTCCGCGACGAGCTGCAGATCGAGCTGCGCGCCATCGCCCGCGCCGACGACGCCGATCCCGCGGCCTTCCTGCCGGTGGCCTTCCGCGACCTCGACGAGCTCGACGGCTTCCTCGAGCACCTCGCCGGCGAGGTCCGCGATCCGCCCTTCGCCGCGCTGCTTGCGGACCTCCTGGGGGACCGGGCGCTGCGCTCGGCGCTGCGGCGCACGCCGTGCACCCGCAACGGGCACCACGCCTACCTCGGCGGCCTGCTGGAGCACACCGTCGCGGTCTCGACCCTGGCTCTCGAGACCTGCACCCTGCATCCCCGCCTGGACCAGAACCTGCTGCTGACCGCCGCGCTCGTCCACGACATCGGCAAGACGCGCGAGTTCACGCTCGGGGCCGAGATCGGCCTGACGGCCGAGGGCCGCCTGCTCGGGCACGTCGAGCTCGGCCTGCGCATCCTCGACGAGCGCGCGGCGCCGCTCGACGAGGCCCGCCGGCTCGCTCTCGCGCACTGCGTGCTCACCCACCACGGCGATCGGCGCCCCGCGACGCCCGAGGCGCTCGCCCTGCAGCGGCTCAACGCCATCGATGCCGCCGTCAAGGGCGCGCTCGAGCGTGGGATGCCGAGCGGCCCTTAACGACGAGGCGCCGGTGTTGGGGGCACCGGCGCCTAAGCGGTGGGCCGCGGGGCCCGGGGGGATGGGCACCGCGGGCAGAGCCCTAACGGAGCCCGCCGCGACAAGACGCATGCTATGTGGCGCCGCGACGCTCCGCGTATGGTTCGTTGCGCGGCGCCCCAGCTGCGCCCGACGGTGCGCCGGGGCGGTCGGGCGGCTACCGCTCGGCCACGACCTCCGCCCATCCGCCGGGGGCGGCCGCCAGCGCATCCTCGACCGCGCGCAGCAGGGTCGCGCGCGTGAAGGGCTTCTGGACGAAGGCGAGGTTCCGGGCCCGCGCGCCGTTGCGCACGAGCACGTCCTCGGTGTGGCCGGACATGTAGACCACGCGCAGGTCGGGGTTGCGGTCGACGGCCAGCTGGGCCAGCTGCTGTCCGGTCATCCCGGGCATGACGACGTCGGTCACGAGCACGTCGATCTCCTGCCACGCCGCGAGCGCCTCCTCGCCGCCAGGCGCCTCGGTCACCTCGTAGCCGTGGGCCGCGAGGATCCGGCACGCCTGACGGCGCACCGGCTCCTGGTCCTCGACGACGAGCACCCGCGCCGCGGCCGACGCGTGCGCGGCTGGCTCGGCCGGCAGCTCGGGCGAGCGGATCTCCTCGCGACATCCGGGCAGGAAGATCGTCACGCGCGTGCCGCGGCCGGGCGCGGAGTCGATGTCGACCATGCCGCCCGAGTCGGTGACGATGCCGTGCACGGTGGCGAGCCCGAGCCCCGTGCCCTGGCCGGGGTCCTTGGTGGTGAAGAAGGGCTCGAAGGCGCGGTCGCGCACCTCCTCGAGCATCCCCGTGCCGTCGTCGACCACGGTGATGCGCACGCCCTCGGCCACGCCGGTCACGGCGATCGAGAGCGTGCCCCCGTTGGGCATGGCGTCGCGCGCGTTGACCGCGAGGTTGACCAGCACCTGCTCGAGCTGGGCGCGGTCGGCGAGCACCGGGAGCAGGTCGGGCCCGACCGTGATGCGCAGAGCGATGCGCTCGCTCAGCGTGCGGTTGAGCAGGCGCTCGAGGTCGCGCAGCAGGCTGCCGACGTCGAGCACCTCGGGCTTGACCACCTCGCGGCGGCTGAACATGAGCAGCTGGCGGGTGAGCGCCGCGGCGCGATCGGCCGCGCGCCCGATCTCCTCGACGTCGTCGCGGACCGGATGGTCGGCGGGCAGCTCGCGCGTGGCGAAGCCGACGCAGGTCAGGATCACCGAGAGCAGGTTGTTGAAGTCGTGGGCCACCCCGCCGGCGAGCTGGCCGACGCTCTCCAGGCGCTGGGCCTGGGCCAGGCGGTGCTCGAGCTCGGCGCGCTCCTCGGCGCTGCGACGGCGCTCGGTGATGTCGGTGGCGATGGTGACCACCGCCGAGACCTCCCCGTCGACGTCACGCAGCGGGAACTTGACCATGAGGAAGGTGCGCTCGTCCTCCCCGTCGGGCTCGGGGATGACCATCATCGCCTCGTAGGGCTCGCCGTTCTCGGCCACGCGATCGTCGATGTCGAGATGGTCGGGCCGGCGCGAGGCGGGCAGGGTCTCCTCGGCGGTGCGCCCCACGGCCTGGTCGGCGCGGATGCCGAAGAGCTCCTCCCAGCGGCGGTTGACGAGCAGGTAGCGGTGCTGGAGGTCCTTGACGATGATGAGCGCGGGCGAGTTGTCGATGATCGCCTGCAGGCGCTCCTCGCTGGCCCGGCGCTCGGCCTCGGCGCGGCGGCGCTCGGTGATGTCGACCAGCTGGCACAGGAAGTACAGCGGGCGCTCGCCGTCGCCGTGCATGAGCGAGATGTGCACCAGCGCGTGGACCATGGTCCCGTCGGCGCGCAGGTAGCGCTTCTCGATCGCGAACGAGCGCCGGCGCCCGGCCAGCAGCTCCTTGATCAGCGGCCGGTCCAGCCGGCGGTCCTCGGGGTGGCTGAGCTCGTTGAGCTCCGTCGTGCGCAGCTGCTGCTCGGAGCGGCCGAGCATCTGGCACAGCGAGCGGTTCAGGCGCAGCCAGCGGCCGTCGAGGTCGATGAGCGCCATGCCGATCGGGGCGTCGTCGAAGGCGCGGCGGAAGAGCTGCTCTGCGGCGCGCAGCTGGTCCTCGACGCGGTGGCTTTCCGTCACGTCCTGGCAGGTGCCGTGCACGATCGCGGGACGCCCGTTCTCGTCGACGATGACCTCGCCGCGCGCGTGGATCATGCGCAGATCGCCGTCGGGGCGCACGATGCGGTAATCGAGGCTCCACGGCCGGCGCTCGGTCACGGCGGTCTCGATGACGCGCCCGACGCGGGCGCGGTCGTCGACGTGGACCTTGTCCAGGTAGGAGCCGTAGGAGCCCGGCTCGTCCTCGGCCGTCACCCCGTAGATGCGGTAGAGCTCGTCGGACCAGGTGACGCGGTCGGACTCGATCTCCCACTCCCAGGAGCCCATGCGGGCGATCTGCTGGGCCTCGGCCAGCTTGGCCTCGTTGGCCGCCAGGTCGGCCTGCGCCTCGTAGCGCTCGGTCATGTCGAGCACCTGGCAGACGTAGTACTGCGGCTCGTTGCGGATGTCGCGCACGAGCGTCGCGCTCACCAGCCCGACGACCGGGTGGCCCTCGCGGTGGCGCATCCGCGTCTCGATCTGCATCGACGCCTCGCCGTCGCGCAGCGCGCCGCCCACCCGCTCGTCCTCCATCAGGTCCACGAGCGACTCGGCCAGCAGCTCGGGCTCGGTGCGGCCGAGCATCCGGCACAGCGTCGAGTTGACCCGCAGGAACGCGCCGCCGGGCGCCACGAGCGCCATCCCGAGCGGCGCGTCGCGGAAGGCGCCCGCGAGGCGGTCCATGAACGTCTCCTCGCGGTCCGTCACGTCGTGGACCACCGAGTAGATCAGCCCGCTGCCCGGATCGAGCGTCGACTGCGTCTCGACCCAGCGCATCTGGCCGTCGGAGCGCACGATGCGGACGCGGAAGGGGGCCGGCGTGGCGCCGCCGGCGAGGATGCCGGCCAGCTCGCCTTCGGTCGCCTCCCGGTCGTCGGGGTGCACGAGCGCCGCATAGGGGCGCGAGACGAGCTCGGCCTCCGTCAGTCCGAAGAGGTCGAGACCAGCCTGATTGGCGCTGACCACGCGCCCGTCGGCCGTCCTCACGAACAGCGGGTCGCGCACGAGCTCGAAGAGCCGCCGCTCACGATCGATGTCCTGGAAGGTGCCCATCCTCGCCGCTCCCGCCGAGGGTAGTGCCGACGCGCCCGCTTGGCTACGGACCCTCGTAGCAGTCAGCGTACTGCTCACGCCGAACGGCACAACGGGTCAGACAAGCGGCCAGATCGTCCGATGGGACCGGACCGCTGGGTACTGTTGTGCCCTCCAGAGGAGGTCATTCGGCTTGGATCACCGAACTCCAGGGCAGTCGCCTGACGTCCCCCCCGTCTCCGTTCACTTCGTCAACAACGTGCTGGCTGCCGCCGCGAGCTACATCGAGGAAGACCCGGACACCGCTCGCGATGTGCTGGCCGAGCTCGGGTCGTTCCTCTCCCACCGCCTGCGCGGCCCGCGCACGGTGTCCCCAGCCGAGGAGTTCGACCATGTCGGCGTCTACCTGCGCCTCGAGCAGGCCCGCTTTCCCGGACGCATCGAAGTGGAGCTCCCGACCGTGAGCGAGCTGCCCTCGGCGCCCGTCGGCGCGGGAGAGATCCAGGCGCCGCTGAGCGAGGCCATCAGCCGCTGGATGGGCGCGCACACCGGACAGGTCCGCGTGGCGTTGCGCGCGCGCGAGGACTCCCTCGACCTCCAGCTCGATCGCCCCGACGCGCCCGGGCAGGCCGGCGAGCGCCTGCGGATCCCATGGGGCATCGCCGCGGCGGGGAGGGTGGCATGACCTCGGGCCTGGCGATCCTCGCCGTCGACGACGAGCCGCGCGCGCTCACCGACATCAAGCGCCTGCTGGAGACGTCGGCCTCCGTCGAACGCGTCGCCACGGCCACCTCGGCCAAGGAGGCCCTCGTCTACCTGTCGGGCGGGCGCTACGACGCGCTCTTCCTCGACGTCGCGATGCCCGAGATCGAGGGCATGGCCCTGGCGCGCCTGCTGCGGCGCTTCGCCGATCCGCCCGCCGTGGTCTTCCTCACCGGCCACCCCGATGCGGCGGTCGAGGCATTCGAGGTCCAGGCCCTGGACTTCCTGGTCAAGCCGGTCACCCGCGAGCGCCTCGAGTCGGCGCTCGGGCGCGTGGAGCAGCACGCGCGCGGCGCCGAGGCGGCCAAGACCGCACCGGCGGGCGACGGCGCCGAGAGCGCCGCCACCGGCCCCGACGTCGTGGCCGTCGACAACCCGAAGGGCGGCGGCAAGCGGCTCGTGCGCCTGGAGACGATCTCCTTCGCCCAGGCCAACGGCGACTACGCGCGGATCGTGTGCGAGGACGGGCGCTTCCTGCTGCGCACGCCGCTGAGCCAGCTCGAGAAGGACTGGGCGTCGACCGGCTTCGCGCGCGTGCACCGCGCCTACCTGGTCAACCTCAAGCACGCCGTGGAGCTGCGCGCCCAGCTCAACGGCACCGCGGTGCTCATCATGCGCGACGACACGGAGATCCCCGTCGCGCGTCGCAACGTCGCCGCGCTGCGGCGCCGGCTGCACGCGTAGTCCCCCACTCGGGCCGCTGCACAGCCAGCGATCCGTTCGGCGGAATCGTCGGCATACTAGGTCCGTGGCCACCGCCGCGACACTCGAAGAGCTCCTGGCGCCCCTCAAGGCCGATCCGCGCCACAGCGCCGTGCTGCTCGACGTCGACGGGGTGCTGGCGCCGATCGTGCGCCACGCCGACGACGCGCACGTCCCCGAGCCGACGCGCGTGCCGCTCATCGCCGTGGCCAAGCGCTACGGGCTGGTGGCCTGCATCTCGGGGCGCCGCGCCACCACCGCGCGGCGCATCGTCTCGCTGGGCTCCATCACGTACGTCGGCAACCACGGCGCCGAGGTCCTGCGCGGAGGCCGCACCGAGGTGGAGCTCGATCCGGAGGTGGCGAGCTGGTCGCCGCGCATGGAGGCGTGGGCGGCCGCGGCATGGAACGAGGAGCTGCACCGCCTGCGGGTGCGGGCCGAGGACAAGGACGTGATCCGCGCCTACCACTGGCGCGGCGCCCCTGACGAGACCGCCGCCGAGGAGGCCGTGCGCCGGATCGCCGAGAGTGCCGAGAAGGACGGCTTCGTCGTGCACTGGGGGCGCAAGGTCCTCGAGGTGCGCCCGCCCGTCGAGCTCAACAAGGGCCGCGGCGTCGAGCACCTGCTCGAGGGGACCGACATCGCGGCCGCGCTCTACGTGGGCGACGACAACACCGACCTCGACGCCTTCGCGGCCCTGCGCCGGCTCGCGGCCGACGGGCGCCTGCAGGCCGCGGTCTGCGTGGGCGTCGCCTCCGACGAGACGCCGCCCGACCTCGAGGCCCAGTCCGACGTGCTCGTCGACGGGCCCGTCGGCGTGCGCGCGCTGCTGTCCGCCCTGGTCGCGTAGCCAGCGGTGCGCTTCGTCGACCTGCTCAAGACGACGGTCATGCTCAGCGGGGCCGCGGCGACCATGCTCGCCGTCGTCACGGTCATCGGCGCCACGCACGACAAGGACGACACGCTCGTCCTCATCGCCACCGGCTGGTGGATCGCCGGGGCGATCATCGGCGCCGCGCTCGGCCGGCGCGCGCAGGTCACCGCGCCCATCGGCCGGCTGCTGGCCGACGCCAAGCAGGCGACGATGCTGCCCGAGCACCGCCCGGGCGCCGTGATCCTCAACCGCCTGTGGCCGCTGCTGGCCTCGACCGTGGCGGCCGGCGCCCTCGGCTTCATCTTCCCGCAGGTCCCCGCGGTGGCCTGCGGCTTCGCGATCATCTGGTCGCTGGCGTGGCGGCGCCAGGACTCGGCGGTCCTCGCGGTGGAGGAGCGCGATGGCGTGACGTACTACGTCGAGCGCACGTCGCCGATCCGCCCCATGCAGCTCGTGCGCACGCCGGGCCTCCGGCGCGAGGTGCCGACGCTCACGTCGGTCAACGGAACGCCCTGAGGCCGCCATGGCCGAGATCCTCATCGTGTCGCTGGGGTCGACGTCCGGCCTGCGCGCCGCCGACGCCGAGCTCGCGGCGGGGCTCGCGCGCGCGGGAGCCGACGTGGCCGTCGTCTCGGCCCGGCCGCCGCGCGAGGTGCGCACGCTCGCCCTCACCGACCTGGTCTGGGCGCGCGCCGCGCGCGCGGCGGCGGTGGCCGGCATCGATGCGCACCGCCCGCGCGCGATCGTCTACGCCACGGTCACGGCCGCGCTGCTGTGGCCGCGGCCCGGGGCGATCCGCTACGACGCGCCCGCGGCCGCCAACCGTCCCGGGCGCCACGGGCTGTGGCAGCGCCCGCTCGAGCGCCGGCGCCTGCGCCAGGCGACGCTGCTCGTGCCCCAGGCGCCCGGGACGCTGGCCGAGTCGCCCTCGCCGCACGCGCCCGCCGTCGTCGTCCCCATCCCGGTCGAGCCCTCGGGGCCGGCGGCACCCGAGCGCGACATCGCCGCCATCACCTATGCGGCCAACCCGGAGAAGAAGGGGCTCGATCGCGTGCTCGCCGCGTGGGCCGCGGCGCGGCGCGAGGACGAGGAGCTCGTGGTGACGGGCACCGAGCGCGTGCCGCGCGCGCCGGGCGTGCGCGCGGCCGGGCGCCTTGAGCCCGCGGCCTACCGCGCGCTGCTGCGGCGCGCGCGCGTCTTCGTCACCGCCCCGCGGCGCGAGGACTACGGCGTGGCGCAGCTCGAGGCGCTGGCCGACGGGTGCCTGCTGGTCACGACGCCCGCGCCGGGCCCCTACGCGGCGCTCCCGCTGGCCGGCGGCCTCGACCCGCGGCTCGTCGGCGAGGACCTGGGGGCGGCGCTGCGCGCCGCGCTCGACGATCCCGCGCCCGGCTACGCCGAGCGCGCGCTGGCCGCGATCGCGCCCTACCGCCGCGCAGCGGTGGACGCGACCGTGCGCAGCGAGCTCCTCCCGCGCCTGCTCGGCGCGCGCACGTGACCCGCCGCGCCTCGGCCGCTCTCGGTCGCGCTGCTTCGGGGAGGTCGAACGTCGGTCTTCACCCCTCAGGAGGTGGGAAGACCGACGTTCGAGCCCGGGGGCGCCGGCGTAGCGGCTCAGCGGGCGCGCTTGCGCAGCGCCGCGAGCTGCTCCCACGGCAGCGTGTTGGCGACGTCGTCCTTGGTCAGCCACGCCCGGCGCGCCGTCGCGATGCCCCAGCGGGTGTGGATCATCGTGTTCGGGCCGTGGGCGTCGGAGTCGATGACGATCCTCACGCCGGCCGCCGCCGCGTTGCGCGCGTGGACGTCGTCGAGGTCGCGGCGATCGGGAGCCGAGTTGATCTCGAGCATCGTGCCCGTGCGCGCGGCCGCCTCGATGAGCCGCTCGACATCGACCGCATAGGGCGCGCGCGACTGGATCTTGCGCCCGGTCGGGTGGCCGATGGCGTCGATCAACGGGTGCTCGATCGCCGCGACCATGCGCTCGGTCATCGCGTCGGAGCCGATCGCGAACGACGTGTGGACCGAGCCCACGACCCAGTCGAGCTGCGCCAGCAGCTCGTCGTCATAGTCCGGCGTGCCGTCCGTGCCGATGTTGGTCTCGGTGCCGACGAGCACGCGGATGCCCTCCAGGCGCTCGTCGAGCGCGCGGATCTCCTCGATCTGCGCGCGCAGGGCGTCGGGCGTCACGTGGTTGCCGAAGCCGTGCGTGGCCGAGTGGTCGGTGATCGCGATGTACTCCAGCCCGAGCTCGCGCGCGCGCACGGCCATCGCCTCGGCGTCGGCGCGCCCGTCGCTGAGCGTCGTGTGCATGTGCAGGTCGCCCTTGAGGTCGGCCTGCTCGATGAGGATCGGCAGCTGGCCGTCGGTGAGCGCCAGCTCGCCGCGGTTCTCGCGCAGCTCGGGCGGGATCCACGGCAGGCCGAGCAGCGCGTAGACCTCCTCCTCGGTGGCGCAGCGATGCGTCTGGCCCGTCGCGTCGTCCAGCAGGCCGTACTCGGAGACGTGCAGCCCTCGGCGCACGGCCGCCTCGCGCAGCGCGAGGTTGTGCGCCTTGGAGCCCGTGAAGTGCTGAAGGAGGTTGCCGAACTGGTCGGGCTCGACCACCCGCAGGTCGACCGCGACGCCGGTGTGGGTGCGCGCCCGCGCGGCGTTCTCGCCGGGCGAGGCGGCGCTCTCGATGACGTCGAGGTCCGCGAAGGCGGCCAGCAGCGCCGGCGGGTCGGAGGCGGTGGCGATGATGTCGAGGTCCTTGACCGAGTCGGCCAGGCGCCGCGCCGAGCCGGCGAGCTCGACGCGATCGCTGGACGGGTGCTCGCGCAGCGCCGCCACGATCCCCTCCCCGATCTCCAGGGCCTTGTTGAGCAGCACCCTGGGCACGGGGGCCTCCCCGACGCCGGCCGCGAAGGCCTCGAGCACGGCCTCCTCGAACTTCGCCCCGAAGCCGCGCACGTCGCGCAGCTTCTGCTCCTCGGCCGCCGCGCGCAGGCTGTCCAGCGAGTCGATGCCCAGCTCGTCGTAGAGCTTGCGCGCCCGCTTGGGCCCGAGGCCGGGCAGCCGCGTGAGGTCGATCAGGCCGGAGGGGATGCGGCCGCGCAGCTTCTCGACGGCCGGGATGGTGCCCGTCTCGAGCAGCGCCTCGATCTTCTCCTCGAGCGTGCGCCCGATGCCGGGCAGATCGGTGACCTTGCCCTCGCGGGTCATGGCCGCCACCGAGCGCGGCGCCTCGCGCACGGACTTCGCGGCATTGCGGTAGGCGAGCACGCGGTGCACGACGGCGCCGTCGAGCTCGTAGAGGTCGGCCAGCTCGTCGAAGAGCGAGGCGATGGTGGCGTTGGGCGGATCGGGCATGGACGTTGGCCCATAAGGTACGCGGCCGTTCATGCCCGGACCCGCCTGGCTCGTCCTGCCCACCTACAACGAGGCCGAGAACCTCGAGACCGTCGTCGCCGCCGCCCGTCGCGTGCTCGGCGCGGCCGCGCCCGAGGGCTTCCGCGTCCTCGTCGTCGACGATGGCTCGCCCGACGGCACGGGCACGTTGGCCGACGAGCTGGCGGCGGCGCACGGGGAGGTCGAGGTGCTGCACCGGCCCGTGCGCGAGGGCCTGGGTCCCGCGTACCTGGCGGGCTTCGGGCGCGCGCTGGCGGGCGGCGCGAGCTACGTGTTCGAGATGGACGCCGACCTGTCGCACGACCCCGCCGACCTCCCGCGCCTGCTCGCCGCCGTGCGCGACGGCGGCGCCGACCTCGCCCTGGGCTCGCGCTACGTGGCCGGCGGCGGCGTCGCCGACTGGGGCGCCATCCGGCGCATCGTCAGCCGCGGCGGGTCGTGGTACGCGCGGCGCGCGCTGGGCCTGGAGGTGCGCGACCTCACGGGCGGCTTCAAGTGCTTCCGGGCCGACGTCCTGCGCGAGATCGACCTGCCCAGCGTCCGCTCGCGCGGCTACGCCTTCCAGGTCGAGCTCACCTACCGGACCATCGTGCGCGGGCGGCGCGTGGTCGAGGTGCCGATCGTCTTCCGCGACCGTGAGCTGGGAACGTCGAAGATGTCCTGGCAGATCACGGCCGAGGCGGCGTGGCTCGTCCCACAGCTGCGCCGGGGCGCCCGGCACCTGCGACATTCGGCCGGGAGCGCTCAAGGAGCGCCGTCCTCGCGCCGAATCGACACAGGGTGAACGTCAGCGAGCTGGCCCTCGTCCAGGGCATGGATGACACGCGCGCCGCTCTGCGGCGCTGGCACGGCGCGCCGGCGGCGATCGTGCTCCCCTGGGCGCTCGGAGCGCTGGCCATCGCTGTCGCGTTGCTGGCGGCCGTCTGGATCGTCGCCCACCTCGTGACCCCGGATCCCAGCGGCTACCTGGTCGCCGGCGTCAACGAGCCCGCCGACCTCGGCGCGCTCGGCCACGTGCTCTTCCGCAACTCGCTCGTCCTCGCGCTGCACTCGATGGCGTGCGTGGCGGGCTTCATCGCCGGCAGCTCTCTGCCGCTGCAGGCCGCCAACCACGACGGCTGGCGGCGCACCGTGCACGAGAAGGCCGGGCCCGCCGCCATCGTCTTCGTCGCGGCCGCCACGACCTTCTCGCTCTGCACGCAGGGCTACGTCCTTGGCAGCGGCGCCGCGACGCTCGCCGCCCAGCTCGACGTCAGCCGCACCGCGCTGATGCTCACGCTGCTGCCCCACGCGCTGCTCGAGCTCGTCGCCCTCTTCCTGCCGCTGGCGGCCTGGATGCTCGCCAGCCGTCGCGAGGCCTGGAACGAGCTCCTGGCCGCGACCGCGGTCACCACGGCCATCGCCGTCCCGATGCTGATCCTCGCCGCGAGCCTCGAGGTCTTCGTCTGGCCGTCGCTGCTGCGGCTCGCCTCGCCGCTCGGCTAGCGGCGCGCGCGACGCCGTCGGCCATGGTCACTACACTTTGTATAGTGACTGGTCAGACGGCCAGAACGCGACCAGGAGACAACATGGCAGCCAACATCATCGAGGTCACAGACGCGAGCTTCCAGGCGGAGGTCATCGAGTCGGAGACCCCCGTGCTCGTGGACTTCTGGGCCCCGTGGTGCGGTCCGTGCCGCGTCGTCGCCCCGGTCCTCGAGGAGATCGCGCAGGAGCGCGACGACCTGCGCATCGTCAAGCTCAACGTCGACGAGAACCAGGTCACGGCCGCGCAGTACCAGGTCCTCTCGATCCCGACCCTGATCCTCTTCAAGGACGGCGCCGAGGCCAAGAAGGTCATCGGGGCCTACCCCAAGAAGCGCCTCGAGGCCGAGATCGAGCCCGTCCTGGCCTAACGCCGGGACCCGCTCGGCTCGCAGACCAGGATCACCTGAAGCGCGAAGAGCTCGGGCCGCAGGCGCACCGCGGCCCGCTCGAGCGCGCGCAGCGCCGGAAGACGCGCCTGTATCGGCACCGGTGCGGGCGCGAAGCGCTCCTGCACCACGCGCAGCCCGGCGCCGTGCGCAAGCTCCCGCGCGCTCGCGCGGGTGAAGAAGCGCAGGTGCGTCCGATCGAAGAGCCCGTGCTCGGCGTAGGGGAAGCGCCCGCGCGCCAGCGCGCGCCGACCGGTCCAGTGGGCGACGTTCGGCACGCTGAGCACGACGCGCCCGCCCCGCGCCGCCAGCGCCGCGAGGGCGCGCAGCGCCGACCACGGGTCGCGCAGATGCTCGAGAACGTCGCCGCACACCACGACGTCGAACGGGGCGAGCGCCGCGAGCGCGCGCCGGCAGTCGTCGTCCTCGACGTCGCCGACCACGACCGCCTCGCAGTGCGCCCTCGCGCGCTCGGCCGCCACCGCGTCGGCCTCCACGCCCGTGACCCGGCAGCCACGGCGCGCCAGCTCCGCGGCCAGGTAGCCGGTCGCGCAGCCGACGTCCAGCACCCGCGCGCCCTCCGGCACGGCGCCGAGCAGCAGCCGGTGCGCGGGCGAGAGGCCGTGCTCGGCGACGAGCGCCGCGTACGGCGCCGCGGGGCGAGCCTGCGTCTGGTCGTCGGTCGGGGGCAGCGCAGCGGATCCTAAGGCGCCGCTCCGCAACCGGCCGCTGCGCGCCACCCCGGGCGCCCACGCCGAGCATGCGGCCTCATCTCTGGCGGTCGCCGCACGCCGAGCACGCGGCCTCGGCGGTAGCCGCGCGCCGATCACGCGGCCTGCTCCTCGGCGGGCAGCCGCACGCGCGCGTCCTGGCTCGCGCGGTCGCGCTCGTCGAAGCTCACCCCCTCGCGCTCGAGCAGCGCCCGCGCGCGCTCGGGATCGCCCAGCGCCGTCGCCCCGACCCTGCCGTCGGCGCGCAGGACGCGGTGGGCGCCCGCGATCTCGAGGGCCATCAGTCGCTGGTTGACCGCGCGCGCCTCGTCGGCGAAGCCGCCGGCCGCCACGCACACATCGGCGTAGCTCATCCAGCTCCCGGCGGGGATCCCCTCCACCACCGTGCGCAGCTTGTCGCGGTCCATGTCGTCCTCCTCGCGTCGCCGGTCATCGCAGACGACGGTAGGCGCGCGCGGACGAGATCCGGCTCGGCGCGCGCGAATCGGCACGACCACTGCGCAGGTTCGTGACGAAGCGAGGGTTGCGGTCCGCGCTTGTGAGGGGGCGCTGGGCGCTCTACGCGCGGGCCACGCCGATGCGCAGCTCGCGGTCCTCGATGGTGGCGACGTGGCCGTCGACCGAGCCGTCGTAGGCGATCTCGACGGCGAGCACCTCGCGCACGAGGTAGTCCTCGTGGGCCTGTGCCGCACCGAGGAGCTCGGCGTCGCCGCCGAGCACCAGGCGGATGCGGTCCTCGACCGCGAAGCCGGCGGCCTTGCGCGCGCTCTGGACCGCGTGGACGACCTCGCGCGCGAGGCCCTCGCGGCGCAGCTCGTCATCGAACGCGAGCTCGAGCGCGACCGCATGGGAGCCTTCGCGCTCGAGCTGATAGCCGTCGAGGGGCGCCATCGCCAGCAGCAGGTCGTCGGCGCCGAGCTGATGGTCGTGTCCATCAATGGCCAGGCCGATGCTGCGACCCTCCCGCAGCGCCTCGGCCACGTGCGCCGGGTCGAGCGCCGCCACCGCCGCGGCCACCTGCGGCATCCGCTTGCCGAAGCGCGGCCCGAGCGTGCGGTAGTTGGGCTTGACCTCGTAGGAGCCGAGCTCGTCGGCGGCCTGGACGAAGCGCAGCTGCTTGACGTTGAGCTGGTCGCGGACGATGTCGGCGAGGCGTTCGATGCCCTCCCGCTCGCGCCCGACGGCCACCACCACCGCCTCCTTCAGCGGCTGGCGCAGCTTGACCTTCGCCGCTGCGCGAGCCGAGAGGCCCAGGCGCACCGTCTCGCGCGCGACGATCATCGCGTGCTCGAGGCCGATGTCGCGCAGGCGGGCGGGATCGGCCTCGGGCCAGTCGGTGAGGTGGACGGAGGGCTCGCTGCCGTCGAGGTTGTCGTAGAGCTCGTCGGCGATGAAGGGCGTGAACGGGGCGACCAGCTTGGAGACCGTGAGCAGCGCGGTCTCGAGCGTCGCGAAGGCCACGCCGTCGCCCTCCCAGAAGCGCCGGCGCGAACCGCGCACGTACCAGTTGGAGAGGTCGTCGACGAAGTCCGCGATGGACCGGCCGGCCGTCGTCGTATCGAACGCGTCCAGGCGCTCGGTCACCGTCTCGACGGTGGCGCTCAGGCGCGACAGGATCCAGCGATCGAGGTCGGTCGCCTCGCCCTCGCGCTCGGGCTCGTAGGTGGTCAGGAAGGCGTAGGTGTTCCACAGCTGGCGCAGGAAGAGGCGGATCGACTCGCCGATCGTCTCCAGGTTGAAGCGGTAGCCCTCCCACGGGTTCTTGGCGGTGAAGAAGTACCAGCGCACCGCGTCGGCCCCGAAGCGATCGATGACCTCCGAGGGCGCGACGATGTTGCCCTTGGACTTCGACATCTTCTGGCCCTCGCCGTCGAGGATGAGGCCGAGGCAGACGACGGTCTCGTAGGGCGAGCGATCGAAGAGCAGGACGCTGATGGCCAGCAGCGAGTAGAACCACCCGCGCGTCTGGTCGAGCGCCTCGCACACAAAGTTCGCGTAGCTGCGCGCCTCGAAGCGCTCGAGGTTCTCGAACGGCGCGTGGTACTGCGCGAAGGGCATCGAGCCCGAGTCGAACCACACGTCGATGACCTCGGGGACGCGCTCCATGCGCGCACCGCAGTGCGGACACGGGAAGCCGACCTCGTCCACGAAGGGACGATGGGGGTCCTCCAGGCGCACGCCCGAGAGCTCCTCGAGCTCGTCGAGCGAACCGATGACGTGCGTGTGCTCGGAGTCAGCCGTGCAGCGCCAGACCGGCAGCGGCGTGCCCCAGTAGCGCTCGCGCGACAGCGCCCAGTCGACGTTGCCGCGCAGCC
This sequence comes from Paraconexibacteraceae bacterium, assembly GCA_963757775.1. Lineage (GTDB taxonomy): Bacteria > Actinomycetota > Thermoleophilia > Solirubrobacterales > Solirubrobacteraceae > JAOPZW01. The sequence continues at coordinate 142,863 of CAVWSH010000003.1, forward strand.
AGTCGCCCATGCGCCCGTCGCGGATGTGCTCGGGGTGCCAGTCGACCTGGGCGTTGGCCTCGATGAGCTCGTCGCGCAGCTTCGAGGTCGCGATGTACCAGGAGCGCTTGGCGTAGTAGATGAGCGGATCGCCCGAGCGCCAGCAGTGCGGGTAGGAGTGCTCGATGGTCTCAGCGCGCAGCAGGCGCCCGCGGTTCCGCAGGTCCTCGATGAGGTCGGGGTCGACCTCCTTGACCTTGCGCCCGACGTAGGGCCCGATGCGCTCGTCGTAGGTGCCGTCGGGACGCACCGGGTTGACGACGTTCAGGCCGTACTGCTGGCCGAGGCGGAAGTCGTCCTCGCCGAAGGCGATCGCCGTGTGCACGAGGCCGGTGCCGTCGTCGGCGGTGACGAAGTCGCCGAGGAGAACGGTGTGCCCGCGCTCGCCGTAGACGTCGGCCTTCAGGTACGGGAAGGGCGGCTCGTAGCGCACGCCGTCGAGCGCCGCGCCCGGGAAGCGGTCGAGGATCCGCACGCCTTCCGTGCCGAGCACGCGCTCGACGAGGGCCTCGGCCACCACGACGGGCGCCTCGAGCGGTCCCGCCTTGGCGCGGACGTAGACGAGCTCGGGGTCGACCGCGACCGCGGCGTTCGAGACCAGCGTCCACGGCGTCGTCGTCCAGACGAGCAGCTCGTCGCCGGCCTGCACCGGGCCGCCGTCCTCGACGACCGGCAGGCGCACGTAGACGCTGGGGTCGATGACGTCCCGGTAGCCGAGGGCCACCTCGTGGCTGGAGAGCGCCGTGCCGCAGCCCGGGCAGTAGGGCACGACCTTGTGGCCCTCGTAGAGCAGCCCCTTGTCGTGGATCCGGCGCAGCGCCCACCACACGGACTCGACGTACGTCGGGTCCAGCGTGCGGTAGGCGTCGTCGAGGTCGATCCAGAAGCCGATGCGCTCGGTCAGCGCGTTCCAGTCCTCGAGGTACTCGAAGACCGCCTCGCGGCAGCGCTGGTTGAACTCGGCGATCCCGAAGGCCTCGATCTCCTGCTTGTTCACGATGCCGAGCTGCTGCTGGACGGCGATCTCGACCGGCAGGCCGTGCGTGTCCCAGCCGCCCTTGCGCTCGACCTGGTAGCCGCGCATCGTCTTGAAGCGCGGATAGATGTCCTTGAAGACGCGCGCGAGGACGTGGTGCACGCCCGGCTTGCCGTTGGCGGTCGGAGGCCCCTCCCAGAAGACCCAGGGCTCGGCCCCCTGACGCCGGCGGACCGACTCGCGGAACACGTCGCGCTCGCGCCAGCGCGCGAGGACCCGCTCCTCGAGCTCGGGGAAGGACTGCTGCGGGTCGACCGGGCGGCGCGCCATCTGGAGGCGGATTGTAGGAGCGCAACCCGCGATGGCCCCCGCGCATGGCCCCACTCGTGACCGTGCGCCCGGCCCCGACCACCCTCGCGGCCGCGCCCGCCGGCGCGGGCGCGGTGTCCTGAGGGCGCCGCGCTCGGTGACCGTCAGCGGACTGGCGCGAGCCTGCGGTGGCCCTGATCGCCCATGAGACGACCGGCGGGCGCCTCCGGCTGATCAGGCGGCGCGCGGGCTGACTTCGGTCGCGAGCTTGCGGCAGATCTCGGCCAGCGAGCGCTTCTCGGCCTCGTCGAGGACCGCGAAGGCGCTCTGCACGCGCGCGGTGTGCTCCGGGAAGAGGCGGTCGACGAGCTCCTGGCCGAGGCCGGTGAGAGCCACGGTGGCCGCGCGGCGGTCGTGCGCGAGACGGCTGCGCACCACCAGCCCGCGGTGCTCGAGCGTGGTGACCACCTCGGTGGCGTTGGCCTTCGAGGTCTGGAGGCGCCGGCGCAGCGTGCGCAGCTCCATCTGGCCGCCCGCGGTGGTGAGCACGACGAGGACGCTGAAGCCCGACGCACTCAGGCCCTCGCGCTCGAGGTCGGTGGACAGGCGCCGGCGGACGCTCGCCTCGGCGCGCAGCAACGACTCGAGCGCGCGGTGGGCGAGCGGATCACCGGGCACGAGCGTCATCGCGCGGACATGATGCCGGGAGGGGCGGACGGTGGCTGGGGAGGCGCGGCTCCGACGGACGTCCAGTTGCCGGGATTCCGCCTCAGGATCTCCGGGCCATGGCCGATTGCCGGTTCGTGGACGTCGCCGCTTACTTCGTCGGCTTGGCCTGTGGCCTGGTCTTCCTGCTGCCCACCGTACGCCGCATGCGCACCGCGCACGCCGCGATGGAGGCCGCGCGCGCCCTCGAGCGCTCCACCCAGGTGGAGCTGTGCGTCGTGCGCGAGCGCAACGCCAGCGAGGTCGCCGGCCTGCGCCGCAGCCACGACGACGAGCTCAACGCCCTGCGCGGCCGCTTCGGCCTCGAGGTCCGCATGCTGCGCGAGGCCGTGTCGAGCGCCCGTCAGGAGCTCGATCGCAACCAGGGCATCGAGGTCCTGGTCACCCAGGTGGCCGAGACCGTCGAGCGCGTCGAGCGCGAGCTGCGCCGCATCGACCGCCGCCCGCGCGTCAAGCGCCGCTGAACCGGCCCGGCGAGTCGCCGCCATGGCCCACCGGCGCCTGCGCTGCTCGCCCTCGGGCTGGCACTGGTGCTGCCGCCCCCGCCGTCCCTGCCCGCCGACGCGCTGCCCGCACTGCGCCGCGGGCCGCTCGCGCAGCGCCTCTCGCGCGGCGGGCTGCGCGCGGGCTCCTCGTCGCTGCTAGCCGCGGTCGGCGTAGGCGATCGCCGCGAACGGCCAGTCCTCGGCCAGCCACCGGCTGACGGCCCCGTGCAGCTCGGCGTCCAGCTCGGCGCAGTCCGCGCGCACCCACGAGCGCACGTGCGCGTCGAAGCGCTCCTCGCGCGAGGGGTAGATGTAGACGCAGCCGACGACGTCGTCGTCGTCGGCCGCGAGGACGGTGTACGTGAAGCCGGCGCGCCGCGCGTAGTCGTCGGCGTGGCGCTCGAGGTCGCCCCGGTTGGCCGCCAGCGACATGCCTTCGGACGGCGGCCACTTGCCGTCGCGGAAGCCGGGCGTGGCGCGGATGTGCTCGATGCTCTGCGTCCACGCCGCGTGGTCGCGCCCGTTGTGCTCGGGACCGAGGGGCACGAGCCTGAAGGCGGTCGTGATGAGTCCCCGTGGCACCTCGAAGCCCTCGGGGACGAAGGGCACCGTCAGCCTCGCGCGCCCACGGCCAGCAGCGCGCGCCCGGGCTCGGCGACGCGCCGCGGCGCGGGGCCCGCGAGCAGCCGCTCGGTGGCGGCCAGCGCGCTGTCGCCCAACCGCGGGACGGTCGTCGGCCCGCTCGAGGGCAGAGCGCCACGGAAGTCATAGACGGTCACCTCGTCGCCGCTCGTGCGCCGCGCGGCGTAGACGAGGCGCCCCAGCGCGTCGAGGGAGGCGCGGCGCCCGGTGAGGACAACGGCGCGCGGCTCGAGCGCCTGCAGCGCGCGGCTCAGGCGCCCCGGGTCGAGCGCCATGGTCAGGGTCAGGACGCGCAGGCCGCGACGGCGCAGGCACAGCTCCAGCGCCTGTGCGTGCAGGGAGTCCATGTCGCACGGCGCGCTGGCGTCGAAGACGAGCACGCCGTCCGCGCGGGTCGCCGGGGGCGCGACGCGCGTCGCCGCGGACAGCCAGCCCGTGGCCCAGCGCCACGCGAAGCCGTACTCGGCCGTGGCGCCCTCCTCGGGGTCGAGGCTCTCGACGCCGGGCAGCAGCACCTCCTCGACGGTGCGCTCGACCGAGCGCACGGCCAGGCTCTCCTCCAGGACGCGGTCGGCGTCGACCTCGTCGAAGCGCGCGAACGCGCTGCGCAGGCGCGACGGCGTGGCGGGCCCGGCGCCGCGCTCGCGGGCCAGGGCGACGGCCGAGGAGATGTTGTGCGTCTCCTCGAAGGCCGAGCGTAGGGCCTCGATCTCGTTCAGATCGAACTGCCGGTGGCCGCCGGCGGTGCGGCTCGGCTCGGGATACCCGAAGCGCCGCTCCCATGAGCGCAGGGTGTTGGGACTGACGCCGAGCATGGCGGCAGCGGCGTTGGTGCGGATCGCGCCCATGCGCGATGTATCGAGCGTTGGGGAGGTTTGCGCAACGCCGGCAAGGGATGGTGCAGCCTGGGCGCTGCGTTGCAGGCGCAGGGCAACGCCGCGCGACGACGACGCGAGGCTGTGCCGGAGGCTAGGAGCGGCCGTCGGCGAGGACGACGAGCGCAGCGCGCGGCGGGCCGCAGGGCGCGATGCGCGCCCAGAAGCGGATGCCGTACTCCTTGGCCGGGCGCAGGACGACGTGGTGCGTCTCTCCCGGCCCCCGAGCCGCGTGCATGATCAGGTTGACCAGAGACTCAGGGCCGCCGATCTCGACGTCGGCCGGCACGAGCAGATCGCCGATATGCGAGTTGACGACCTCGGTCTCGGAGGTCAGCAGCAACGTCTCGGCCAGGCGGCTGACCGCGCAGATGGAGAGCTGGCCGTCGACCAGCAGGAACGGGTCCTGGGGGGTCGGCGCAGCGTCGGGCGGAGCCGAGACCAGCAGGCCGAGCCCGCACCGCGAGCAGACGCGCGAGGCCGGCTGGATGTCAGCCGACTCCGGCTGTCGGCCGCAGTGCCCGCAGAAGTGGACGTCGGGACGGGAGCGATCTCCGTGGCCCGGAAGGGCGACGAGACGTGGGCGTTCGATCACGAGGCTTTCACCTGACGGCGGTCATCCGGCTGTGCGATTTCGTCTTCAGCCGGAGCGGCCACCCCCCGCGGCCGGCCATCGAGTATGTCTAGCACGAGGCGATGCGCTTCGCCAGCGGAATCAGGCAAAATCCGCGCCGTCGTACGCGCCGCATCGGCGCGTCCGCCGCGCCGATAGAGGGTCATCGGCAGCGCACCGCTTGCCGCGCGGACCCGGTAGGCCCAGCGCGCCACGTCGTCGTCGGACGCGTGGGCGCCCGCGATGACCACGACCTGGGGCGCGAACGCGCCCAGGACCTCGGTGAGCCCGGCCACGCCGGTGATCGGCAGGACGAGCACGCGGGCGCCGGAGCGCACCGCGAAGAGCTGCAGCGCCTTGAGGGCCAGCGCGTCGGGGTCGAGGTCGTCGCGGGTGGCATCGCCGACCAGGACCGCGGCGGGGCGCATCGGAGGCGGAGCCATCCGCTGCGCGCGCTGCAGCCAATCGGTCGCCCACCGGGCCGCGAAGGCCCAGGGCGCCGAGTCGAAGCCGTGGCGCTCGCCGATCTCGCGGATCGACGGAAGCAGCACCTCCTCGACGCTGCGCTCGACCGAGCGCAGGGCGAGGGCCGCCTCCATGGCGGCGTCGGCCCGGTCGAGCTCGAACGCCTGCAGCGCCCCGATGAGGGTGCTGGTGTCCGAGCTCAGTGATTCGCGCGCGCGAGAGATCGCCGAGGAGATCGACAGCCCCTCCTGGAGGGCGTCGCGCAGGGCGGCGACCTCCCCGTGCGTGTACAGCCGGTGCTTGCCGGCCGTTCGCTGGGGCTTGGGATAGCCGAAACGGCGCTCCCAGGCGCGCAGCGTATTAGGGCTCACATTGAGCACCGCAGCGGCCTCGGATGTCTTCAACGTGCGCACGAAGTCCCCCATGGCACCAGTCTGACACGCCGCTGTCTGCGCGCGCACAGATCTTGCACGGGTTTCGCAGGAAAACCCGTGCAATTGGACCTGGACGTGTGTACATTCCAGCACGTCCGATCCAGCGAACCCCCACGGGAAGGGAGCCCGGTCCATGTTTCTAGGCGGCCGCTAGCCAGTCCTTTTTTCTGAGCCCGCTTTTCGCGTTCTGTGCCCATGAGGTTGTAGCGTCCATCAGATGACGGACGCCCAGCCCGGGGCACGTCCTGCGCTCGCGACGACTGTCGCGACAGCGGTGTTGTGCGTTGGGGTGGTAGGGGTGACGATGTCGCCCTGGGCGCCCCTAGTCAAGCCCTTAGCAGGGGTATTGACGCTTTGTGCCCTCGTGGCCGAGCTCCTCGGAGCCCGGTATGCAGCCCAACTGCGGCTCTCGGCGTCCTTCGTCGCCGCCATGCTCGCAGTCGGATTCCTCGGTCCCGTCGCGGCGTTCGTGATCCCTGTGATCGCGTACCTCGCGGTGTGGGTCGTGGACCGCTACCGCTGGCGGGCGCTCCTGATCAACCTGGCGAGCTCGGCGACGCCGTCGTTCCTGGCCGCCGTGGTCTTCCAGGCCGTCGACCCGCCGACCGAGAGCGCGGCCTTCATCGCGCTGCTCGCCGTGGTGGCGACGGCGACGATGGCGGCCAACTACGTCCTCGCGCCCGTGCTCTTCGCGCTGCTCGACGGCCAGCCGATCCTGCGCACGATCCGCGACGCCGCCACCACCTTCCCGGCCGTGCTGCTCAACGTGGCCCTGCTCGCCGTCGTCGCCGGGATCTACGCGGAGCTCGGCCTGCTCGCGCTGGTCTTCGTGCTGCTGAACGTCATCGCGTTCACTTACATGGCGCGGCTGGTCATCACGGCGCGCGAGCGCACGCGCCAGTACGCGAACCTCTCCTGGGGCGTGCTCTCGGGGCTCATCCGCACGCTCGACGAGCGCGACTCTCGCGCCGCGCGCCACTGCGCCGCCGTGGCCGCGTTCTCGCGCGACATGGCCCGCCAGGTCCGGATGTCCAAGAAGGACCAGGAGTTCGCGCACACGGCCGGCCTGCTGCACGACATCGGCAAGTTCGTCCTCTCCGACCGCGTCATGGAGCGCGGCGGGCAGCTCGAGGAATCCGACTGGCGCGGCATCCGCCGCCATCCCGACATCGGCGCCGAGCTGCTGCGTGACATCGGCGTCTACGGCCCGGTCGCGGAGATCGTCCGCGCCCACCACGAGCGCATGGACGGCCGCGGCTACCCGCGCGGGCTCTCGGGCGAGGAGATCCCGGCCATCGCCCGCATCGTCGCGGTCGCCGAGGTCTACGACACGCTCACCGCGCCCGACACCTACCGCACGCCGATGAACTCCTTCGAGGCGCTCAACGAGCTGCGGCGCGTCGCGGGCTCCCAGCTCGATCCGGTCTACGTCGAGGCGCTCGCGGACCTGCTCTCGGGGCGCGGCACCGACTACCGCCACGCCGACGAGGCCGACTTCGATCGCGAGCTCGACATCGAGCGGCGCATGAACGAGGCGGTCGAGGCCTCGTGACCGGCGTCAGCGCGAGCGCGGGCGCAGCGAGTCCAGGAACGCGTCGAGCTGCTCGGCGCTGAAGCGCCGCTGACCGCCGGGCGTGCGGTAGCCCTGCAGGTGGCCGGCGTCCGACCACCGGCGCACGGTCGAGATCGACACGCCCAGATGGCGCGCGGCCTCCGACGCGGTGAGGCCCATGCGCGACCCGGGCTCGGTGGTGGGGCTCATGGTCGCCAAGTACGACAGCGCGCGCGGCGCACGCGAGCCCGCGTGCCGCTTTGCGCAGGTTTGGCGCGCCGAGCCTGCGGCTGGGAGGATGAAGCCATGGGGCGCCTCGATGATGTCGACCTCTCCCTCAAGCTCTCGCGCAAGGAGCAGGACCGGCTGCTGGCGCTCCACGGGGAGCGCCTGGCGCAACTGCGCCTCACGCTGGCCGGGCTCATCGGCAGCGGACGGCTCGGACCGCCGCTGTGCATCCTGCTCGAAGGCTGGGACGCGGGCGGCAAGGGCGGCGCCATCAAGCGCCTCGTCGCCCCCCTCGACGCCCGCCATGTCCGCGTCAGGTCGTTCGCGGCACCGACGCCTGACGACAAGCGCCACCACTACCTGCACCGCTTCGTCCCCGCGCTGCCCGGGTGGGGCGGCATGGCCGTGCTCGATCGCACGTGGTACGGGCGCGTGCTCGTGGAGCGCGTCGAGGGCTTCGCGACCGAGGAGCAGTGGCGGCGCGCCTACCGCGAGATCGACGACTTCGAGCGCATGCTCGCCGACGACGGCATGATCCTGGCCAAGCTCTTCCTGCACATCTCAGAGGCCGAGCAGCTCAAGCGCTTCGAGCGGCGCCGTCAGGATCCCCTGAAGGGCTGGAAGCTCACCGACGAGGACTGGCGCAACCGCGAGAAGCGACCGGCCTATGACGCCGCGCTGCAGGAGATGTTCGAGCGCACCGACACCGAGCACGCGCCGTGGCGGATCGTCCCCGGCGACTCCAAGCGCTACGCGCGGGTGCGCGTCATGCAGGAGGTCATTGCCGCCATCGAGGACGGGTGCGCGCGCGCCGGCTTCCCGCTGCCGGCGCCGCTCGAGGCGATGAGCGACTAGGCGTGGGCGCCGACGAGCGCCCAGCGGCGGCGCAGGAAGCGCCGGCCGAGGGTCGCGAGGCGCGCGAGCATGAGCACGTCGAGCGCCGCCCACACGCCGGCGACGGTGTCCGCCGTCAGCACGAGCGGCAGGAAGACGACGAAGGCCACGACCATCGCCGCGGCCAGATAGGCGGTGTCGCCCGCGCCGATGAGGATCCCGTCGAGGGCGAAGACCACCGCGGCCACCGGCCACATGGCGCAGAACAGCGGCCACAGGTCCTGGGCCTTGTCGATGACGTCGGGATCGCTCGTGAACGCGCGCGGGACCACGTCGGCGAGGGCGAGGAAGACGCCGCCGATGACGAGGCCCGCCGCGAGCGAAAGCTCGATCATGCGCCGCGCGGCGGCGAAGGCCTCGTCGGCGTCGCCGCCGCCGAGCGCGCGCCCGACGATGACCTGGCCGGCGATCGCGATCGCGTCGAGCACGAGGGCGAGGAAGCCGAAGAGCTGGAAGGCGATCTGGTGGGCGGCGACGGTCGACGCGCCGATGCGCGCGCAGACCGCGGTGGCGAGGACGAAGCACCCCAGCAGCGCGGCCGTGCGCACGACGAGCTGGGCGCCGATCGACACCAGCGAGCGGATGCGCGCGAGGTCGGGCAGGGCGAACGCGCGCAGCAGCACGACGGCGAAAGCGGTCCCCATCCCGAGCTGGGCCAGCACCGTGCCCCACGCCGAGCCGTCGAGCCCCCAGTCAAAGCCGTAGACGAACAGCAGCTCGAGCGCGACGTTGACGACGTTGGCCGCCACGACGATCACGAGCGGCGTGCGCAGATCGCCCATGCCGCGCAGCCAGCCCTGGCCCGCGAGCGCCACGAGCGCCATCGGCACGCCGAGCGAGGCGATGCGCAGGTAGCGCGCCGACAGGCCGGCGACCTGCCCCTCGCCCCCGAGGGTGTGCACCAGCGACCCGGCCAGCGCCGCCACGATCGCGGTCACGGCGACCCCGGCGGCGAGCGCGAGCCAAAGGGCCTGCGGGCCGAGCGCGGCGGCGTCCGCGTCGCGGCCCGCGCCGTGCAGGCGCGTGACGCGGGCCGTCGTGCCGTAGGTCAGGAAGATGCACAGCGCGACGAGATTGGAGAGCACGGTCGACGCCAGGGCCAGTGCCGCCAGCTGCGGTGTGCCGAGATGACCGACGATGGCGGTGTCGGCCAGCAGGTACAGCGGCTCGGCGGCCAGGGCTCCCAGAGCGGGCAGCGCGAGGCGCACGATCTCGCCGTCGTAGCGGGAGCGGAGCACCCGCGCCACTCTACGATCCGACCATGGCCCGGGTCCTCGCGCTGCTCGCCGCCGCGTCGCTGGCGGCCTGTGGGACGCCCGCCGATCCGCCGCTCGACGAGGCGTGCATGAGCGACCCGGGCGCCATCGAGCACGCGCTGACCCGCGCCCCGCGGCCGGTGACCCTGCCCTCGGGGACGCGGCTGTCGCAATGCGTGTCCGGCGCGCGCAGCGATGCCGACCTGCAGACCGCGGGCGCGGTGCTCACGCGCGCCGCCGACCACCTCTCCGCCCAGGCGCGGACCGGCGACGCCGACGCCGCGTTGCGGCTCGGCTACCTCGTCGGCGCGACGCGGCGCGGCGCGGCGCGCACGGCCGGCATCCACGCCGAGCTGCAACGCCACATCGAGCGCTCGGCGGCGGTCCTCGACGGCACCGGCGCCCGCATCGCCGCCGCGTTGGCCGACGGGCAGCGCGCCGGGGAGGCGACGGGATGAAGCTGCGCCTCTACCACCACCCCGACGGGGCGCGCGTGGCCTACCGCGAGACCGGCACCGGCCCGGCCCTTGTGCTCCTGCACTCCGCGCTGCTCAGCCACCGCGAGTTCGAGCCGATCGTCGAGCCGCTGGCCGATCGCTACCGCGTGGTCCTTCCCGACCTGCCGCTGCACGGCGACTCCGAGGACCGCCCGCGCCATCCCTACACGCTGGACTGGCTGGCCGAGGTCATCGCCGCCTTCTGCGCCGAGACCGCGGGGCCACGTCCGCTCGTCGGCGGCCACGACCTGGGCGCGCAGATCCTCCTGCGCGCGCTCGAGCTGCGGCTCCTCGCTCCGGGACGCCTCGTGCTCATGCCCAACCCGCTGCACCGTCCCGCGCCGCGCGAGAAGTGGCGCGTCGCGGCGCGCCTGGGCGCCGTGCCGGGCCTGGGCCGCGCCCTGACGCACGTCGCGCGCGCCGCCTACCGGCCCGAGCGCGGGGTCAAGCTGTCGGTCAACGCCGAGCCCGCCGCTCGCGACCTGCTGCGCCACGCCTTCGCCGACGTGGGCGGCAACGTCAACCTCGCGCGCTCGTGGGCGCGCTTCGCCAAGCGCTGGCCCGCGGGCCCGCGCCGCGAGCTGCTCGACCTCTACCCGCGCCTGGACTTCCCCGTACTGCTGCTGTGGGCAGACGCCGATCGCCGCCACCCGCTGCAGGCCGCCGAGGAGGCGCTCGACCTGCTGCCCGACGCACAGCTTCGCGTGCTGAGCGACACCGGCTTCCTCATGGCCTACGACGACGCGGTCGGGGTCGCGAGGGAGCTGGCCGCGTTCTGTGGCTAGGGTCTTGGCCATGGCTCCGCGAAAGACGCTCTACGGCGGCGAGACGAAGAAGGCCGTCGACAACTTCCCCATCTCCGGAGAGACGGTTCCCGTCTCGGTCATCCACTGGCTCGGGCGCATCAAGGGCGCCGCGGCACGGGCCAACGCCGATCTGGGCAAGCTCGACCCCCAGCTCGCCGAGGCGATCGCCCGCGCGGGCGACGAGGTGGCCGCCGGCGACCACGACGAGCAGTTCCCGATCGACGTCTTCCAGACCGGCTCGGGCACCTCGTCGAACATGAACGCGAACGAGGTCCTGGCGGCGCTGGCAGGGGACGGCGTGCACGCCAACGACCACGTCAACATGGGCCAGTCGTCCAACGACGTGTTCCCCAGCGCCGTCCACCTCGCGGCGCTCGATCGCGCGACCAACCAGCTGCTGCCCGCGCTGAAGGCGCTCGAGCGGTCGCTCGCGCGCAAGGCGCGGCGCTTTCAGAACGTCGTCAAGTCCGGGCGCACGCACCTCATGGACGCGGTGCCGGTGACCCTCGGCCAAGAGTTCGGCGGCTACGCCGCGCAGATCCGCCTCGGCCAGGAGCGCATCGAGGCGGCGCTCGTCCACGTCCGCCAGATCCCCCTCGGCGGGACGGCGACCGGCACCGGGCTCAACACGCACCCGAAGTTCGCCGAGAAGGTCCGCCGCGAGCTCACCAGGCAGACCAAGCTGAAGATCGAGCCGCCCGCCGATCCCTTCGAGGCCCAGGCCAACCGCGATGCGCTCGTGGAGCTGTCGGGCGCGCTGAAGGTCGTCGCCGTCTCGCTCACCAAGATCGCGCAGGACATCGCCCTCATGGGCTCGGGCCCGCGCGCCGGCATCGGGGAGATCTTCCTGCCCGAGCTGCAGAAGGGCTCGTCGATCATGCCCGGCAAGGTCAACCCGGTCATGCCCGAGGTCGTCCTCCAGGTCGCCGCGCAGGTCATCGGCAACGACGCCGCCATCACCGTCGGCGGCCTGCAGGGCCAGTTCGAGCTCAACGTCCGCATCCCGCTCATCGCCCGCAACCTGCTGCAGTCGATCCACCTGCTCTCGACCGCCTCGCTCGCCTTCGCCGAGAAGTGCGTCGACGGCATCGAGGTCAACAAGGACGGAGCCAAGCGCTCCGCCGAGTCGACCCTCGCGGTGGCCACGGCGCTCAACGAGCACATCGGCTACGACAAGGGTGCGGCGATCGTGAAGAAGGCCTCGCAGTCAGGGCGCCCGCTGCGCGACATCGCGATCGAGGAGGGCGTCGAGCCCGGGCTCTACGACCGCATCATCGACCTGCGCAAGATCGCCGCGGGGAATCAGGCCTAGGCCGCGGCGGCGCCGGCCGGTCCCCCGCTTGGCGCTGGTGGCGCTGCGCGACGCTTACAGCATCACCGAGGGGGAAGAGGGGTTGGCGGCGGTTCGGGGCGCGGGCCGGGCGCGTGCAATCGCATGTCTCCCGCAACACTTTCGGAAGCCGGTGGGGTCGAACGTCGGTCCTACCCCCTCAGGAGGGGGGAAGACCGACGTTCGACCGCGGGGCCCGCCGCAACGCGTTGCGAAACGCCCTCGAAGCGCGCAGGGACTCCGCGCCGGGCACCGCCGACGCGAAGGGCGCGGCAAGCGTCCTGAGCACCGCCACCCTCCTTCCCTCGATGCGGCAGTAAGCGCCGCGCGGCGCCGCCGACGCGGCGCGGACGACCGAAGCGCTCAGCCCTCGAAGGCCCGGCGCACCGCGGCGACTGCCGGCTTGGGCTGCCCGTCGTAGGTGAACAGCCCCTTCTGGTTGATCCCGCGCACGAGGTCGATGGTCGGCACCTGACGGCGGATCGAGCCGCCCGCGAACGACGGCGCGAGCGCGAAGTCCTGCAGGTTCCAGACGAGCTCGCCGTCGAGCCACGGGGTCGACTCGTAGGTGCGGATGTGGCGGGTGAGCAGGCTCGATTGGAAGCTCTCGGAGCCCGGCGTGCCGGGGGCGTTGAGGCGGTTGGCCTCGGCGCCGAACTCGCTGACGATCAGCACCTTGCCTGGGAAGGTCGCGCGCAGGCGCGCGAGCCAGGCGTTGATGGCGGCCTGCACGGTGGCGGGCGGCGCGAGCGTGTCGTCGTACCAGCCCTCGTAGTTCGTCGCGCCCACCGCGTCGACGTGGCGGTACATGAACCCGGCCTGATCGGGCATGTGCGTGCCCCAGACGTCGACCGCCGTCGGCCGGCCCGGGTCGAGGCGGTGAGTCAGCTGGGCAGCGGCGTCGACGTACTCGGGCTGGCCGCCATAGTGACCGTTGCCGGCGACCTCGTTGGCGAGGTTCCACGCCAGCACGCTCGGATGCAGGCGCTCCTCGAGCACGTTCAGGCGCACGCGGCGCAGGGCGCGGCGCTGCTGCTGCGGCGTGCGCGAGGTCCACGCGCCGGGAGCGTCGACGGGGCCGATGCCCTGCCAGACCAGGATGCCGGCGGCGTCGAGGCGCGCGAGCAGCGCCTCGCTCAGCGGGTGCTGACTGCGGGTGGCGTTGGCGCCGATGGCCTTCAGCCGCGCGACGATCGCGTCGGCGTCGGCGTCGGTGAGCGCGTCGCCGCGGCCGGGCGCGTCCTCCTGCAGCGAGGCGCCGCGCAGCTTCAGGGCCTCGCCGTTGAGCTCCAGGCGCCCGCCGGCCCAGCGCACCTCGCGCAGGCCGACGCGGGCGGTGAAGACGGCCTCGCCGGGTACCTCCAGGCGCAGGCCCTCGAGCGTCGGATGCCCGGGCTCCCAGAGGTCCGGGCGCGCGATGCGCACGCGCACGCGCACGGTGGCGCGCTGCCCCCGGCCGAGCCGGACGGGATGGAAGCGGACGGCCGTGCCGGCGAGCCTCCCGCGCACGGCGATGGTCCGCGGGCCGGCGCGGTTGGTGACGCGGACGCCGAGGTCCACCACCGCGGCCGTGCCGTCGAGATGCGTGACGATCGACGGCGCGTCGAGCTCGCTGGCCCCGATCTCGCGGATCGAGACCGGGCGGTTGATGCCGCCGAAGTTGAACCACGTGCGATGCCAGGCGTCGGCCTTCATGGCCGCCGGATCGCGCCAGTCGGCGCGGACGACGAGCGTGTGCGCTCCGCCGGTCAGGCGCACGCGGGCCTCGAAGGGCAGGTAGGTCCCGGTATGGCGGGCCGCGAGGTGCCCGTCGACCCAGACGTCGGCCTTGTGGTTGACCGACTCGAAGCGGATCGCGTAGACCCCGGCGCGGGGCACGATGACCGTCGTCCGGTACCACGCCACCGAGCCCGCGAACGAGCGCTCGCCGGCGACCCCGCGCACGTGACGGGCGTTGGGCGAGAACGGCATCGTCTCCTCGCGTCCGGCGAAATGGCCCGCCCGCCAGCCCAGCGCGGCGCCGCGCCCGGCGTGGTCGCCCCGCACGACCCACGGCCCATCGAGGAGCCTCGCGCCGGCCGGCCCGGTCACCGCCGGCAGCGCCGGAGCGGGCTGGCGCTGCTCGCCGATGGCGCCCGCCACCAGGGCGAGGGCCGCCACCACGGCCGCCAGGCAGGCGGCCACAGCCCCCCATCGCGCGGCGCCCATCAGCCGTCAGCCATGGCGACGACGCGCGCCGGTGCGGCGCGGCCGACAGGGGCGCTCGTGGAAGGGCTGCTCACGACATTGGTAACGGCGTTCCGCGCCCGCAGGTTGCGGTCGCAAAGGGGCGGCATGCCTGGCTCGGGACGATAGCTCACGCCGTCTGGCTGTAACCCGTCGAACATCGTCCTAGCCAAAAGGCTGGAACCTCCGCTTGACCCAGAATTTCCGCCGCCGGCCCCGGGTTGGGTCGACACGGGTGCAGCCGTGGGGGCTGCGCCGTTCCCAAGGACGAGGACCTGAATGACATCCCGCCGCACGATCGGCTCAGCAGTGATCCTGCTCGCCTGCTGCATGGCGATGATGGCCTCCAGCGCGAGCGCCACGATCCCGGCCCCGCCGGGCGGGCCGATCCTTGTCGTGACCCCCGCCACCTCGGACGAGTTCCGCGACTACGTGCCGGAGATCATGCGGGGCGAGGGCCTCAACGACTTCGCGACGGCGCCGGTGAGCAGCCTGTCGCCCGCCCTGCTGGCCAGCTACGACGTCGTCGTGCTCTCGCGCACGACGTTGAGCGATGCCCAGGCGGCGATGCTCTCGAGCTGGGTGAGCGCGGGTGGCAACCTGATCGCGCTGCGCCCCGACACGCGGCTCGCCGGCCTCCTTGGGATCTCGCCGGTCGGGGGCACCAGCGATGACGCCAACCTGAGCGTCGACACCTCCAGAGCGCCCGGGGCGGGCATCACGTCCGCGTCGCTGCAGTACCACGGTCCCGCCGACCGCTACGCGCTGGCCGGCGCCACGTCGGTGGCCGGGCTCAGCTCCGGCAACCCGGCCGTGACCCTGCGCACCGTCGGCGCCGGTCACGCCGCGGCCTTCACCTACGACCTCTCGCGCTCGGTGGTCGAGACGCGACAGGGCAACCCCGCGTGGGCGGGCCAGGAGCGCGACCACTCGGCGCCGGTCAGCTCCGACGACGTGGTCCGCTCCGACGACATGTTCTTCGGCAACGCGGCGAGCGGCGTGCCGTGGCTCGACCTCTCGCGCGCGACGATCCCGTCCGCCGACGAGCAGCAGCGCCTCCTTGCGAACCTCATCACCGAGACGGCGCGGACGCCGATTCCGCGCTTCTGGTACCTACCCGACGGCCGCAAGGCCGCCGTGGTCCTCACCGGCGACGACCATGGCCGCGGCACGCCCAGCACCGCGCCGAGCGGCACCGTCGATCGCTTCGACCGCAACCTTCTGCAGAGCGCGCCCGGTTGCTCGGTCGCCGACTGGCAGTGCGTGCGCTCGACCTCCTACGTCTACTCCGACCCCGACGTCGCGGGCCGGCCCCCGCTGCCTGCGCGCCTGTCCGGCTTCCTCGCCCAGGGCTTCGAGGTCGGGCTGCACCTCCACGTCGGCCAGCCTGGCAGCAGCGCCGACTGCAACCCGTTCACGTCGCTCGCCGACCTGAGCGCCCAGTACACCGACCAGCTCGCGCAGCTGCGCGGCGTGCTCGGGAACCTGCCCGCCGCTACTACTCGCACGCACTGCATCGTGTGGAGCGACTTCGACAGCCAGCCGCGCGCCGAGCTCCAGAACGGCATCCGCCTCGACACGAACTACTACTACTGGCCCGGCAGCTGGGTCGGACAGAACCCGGGCCTGCTGACGGGCTCGGGCTTCCCGCAGCGGTTCGCCGCGACGGACGGCTCGCTCGTCGACGTCTTCCAGGCCACCACGCAGCTCAACGACGAGCTCACCGGCAACATGACCAACGACCTGGCGACCGAGACCAACACCCTCAACACGCTGCTCGACAACGCGCTGGGCTCGGCGGGCTACTACGGCGTCTTCACCGCCAACAACCACACCGATCCGATGGAGGGCGCCGACCACGCCGACAACGTCGTGAACGCGGCGCAGGCCCATGGCGTCGCGGTGATCACCGCCCAGCAGCTGCTGACCTGGCTCGACGGCCGCAACACCTCGGCCTTCCAGGGCGTCGCCTTCAACGGCGGGCAGCTGACGTTCATCATCGCCCAGGCTCCGGGCGCGCGCGGCCTGCAGGCCATGCTCCCGATCAACGGATCGACGGGTGCCCTGCAGGGCCTGTCGCGCAACGGCGTGCCGATCGCGACCTCGACGCGCACGGTCAAGGGCATCGCCTACGCCGTGTTCGAGGCGCAGAGCGGCAGCTACGTCGCGACCTATCCGGCGCCCGTAGCAGGCGGCACCGGTGCGGCCGGGACGGGCTCGACGTCCAACCACGGATCGAACGGCGGGGCGGGCTCGGGCTCGCGCTCGCGCTCGCGCTCGTCGACGCTCAAGACGCCCACGTTCCCGAAGGTCCGGGTCAACGTCAGGACGTTCCGCCTCGGCGGCGGGCGCACGTTTACGGTGCGCTTCAAGGCCAGGAAGACGGCCAGGTTCACGCTGGTCATGACCAACGCCAAGCGCAAGGTCGTGCGCACGCTGAAGGCGGGGCGCAAGGCGAAGGGCAAGACGGTGACCTTCAAGTGGAATGGGCGCGACAAGCACGGCAGGTTCGTCCGGGCCGGCACCTACCGGTACAAGGTCACCGCAGTGGCCGGCAGGACCAAGCAGACGGTCAAGGGCTCCGTGAAGGTGATCGCCGCCAAGAAGAAGTAGCCCGGGAGACCCATTGACACGACGACCGTTCCCCGCTGCGTCCATCCGTCGCGCCACGGGAAGGCTGCTCGCCTGCACCGCAGCAGCGCTCGCCCTCGCCGCCCTCGCCGCGGGGGCGGCCCCGGCCGCCATCCCGGCTGCCCCGGGAGGGCCGATCCTCGTCGTCACCTCCAACGCCGACAGCTTCGGGAGCTACCTGCCCGAGATCCTGCGCGGCGAGGGGCTGGACGAGTACGACGTCGCGGACATCGGGTCGCTCGACCCGCAGACGCTGGCCGCCCACCAGGTCGTCGTCCTCGGCCACACGTCGCTGTCCGACGCCCAGGTCGCGATGTTCAGCGCCTGGGTCCAGGGCGGCGGCAACCTCGTCGCCATGCGCCCCGACAAGAAGCTGGCGGGGCTGCTCGGCCTGGCCGATGCCGGCGGCACGCGCGACGAGGGGAACCTCACGAGCGTCGCGGGCGGCGTGACCGGCGCGAGCATGCGCTTCCACGGCAGCGCCGACCTCTACGGGCTGGCGGGCGCCAGCCCGGTGGCCACGCTCGACACCGGGCAGCCGGCGGTGACGCTGCACGACATCGGGGCCGCCGGCGGGCAGGCGGCGGCCTTCACCTACGACCTCGCGCGCTCGGTGGTCTACACCCGCCAGGGCAACCCCGCCTGGGCGGGCACGGAGCGCGACAACAACGCCGACGCGATCCGCTCCGACGACATGTTCTTCGGCGGCTCGCAGCCCGACTGGGTCGACCTCGACCGCGTCCAGGTCCCGGCCGCCGACGAGCAGCAGCGGATGCTGGCCAACCTCGTCATCGGCATGGAGAACGACCGCATGCCCCTCCCGCGCTTCTGGTACCTGCCGCGCGGGTTGAAGGCGGCGGTGGTCCTCACGGGCGACGACCACAACTACCAGCGCGGCGGCACCAACGGGCAGTTCAACCGCTACCTGGCCGACAGCCCGCCGGGCTGCTCGGTCGCGCTGTGGCAGTGCGTGCGCTCGACCTCGTACCTCTTCCCCGGCGTCTCGGTCTCCGACGCCCAGGCGGCGGCCTGGCAGGCGCAGGGCTTCGAGCTCGCCCTGCACCTGTGGGTCTCGGGGAACCCGGCCGGTCAGGCGTCGGGCGACGGCAACTGCCACAACTTCACGAGCCCCGCGTCGGTCGCCGCCGACCTCGCCCAGCAGCTCGCGCTGTTCCGCCAGACCTACCCGAGCCTCGCGGCGCCGGTGAGCAATCGCAACCACTGCATCGTCTACAGCGACTGGTCCAGCGTGCCCAGCGCCGAGCTCGGACAGGGCATCCGCCTGGACACGAACTACTACTACTGGCCCGCCGCGTGGGTCCGTGACCGGCCCGGGTTCTTCACCGGCTCGGGCTTCCCGCAGCGCTTCGCCGAGACCAACGGCTCGCTCATCGACGTCTACCAGGCCGCCACGCAGCTCACCGACGAGTCCGGGCAGGACGTCGCCGGCGAGATCAGGGCCCTGCTCGACAACGCGATCGGCCCCGCCGGCTTCTACGCCGTCGTCACGGCCAACATGCACACCGACGATCCCGACAGCCCGGGCGCCGACGCGATCATCGCCGCGGCGCAGGCGCGCGGCGTACCCGTCGTCTCGGCGCGCCAGATGCTCACGTGGCTCGACGGCCGCAACACCTCGTCCTTTCAGGGGCTGGCCTTCACCGGCGGGCGCCTGACCTTCAGCGTGGCCCAGGGCGCCGGCGCGACCGGGCTGCAGGCCATGCTCCCCGCGAGCGGGCCGACCGGCGCGCTGCAGGGTCTCGCCCGCAACGGCGAGCCGGTGGCCTTCACCACGCAGACCATCAAGGGCATCACGTACGCGACCTTCTCCGCGGACGCCGGCTCCTATGTGGCCACCTATCCCGCGCCCCCGGCTGTGGCCACCGCCGCGAGCGTCTCGAGCACCGAGAAGGCGGCGGCGCGGATCAGGACCGTCGAGGTGCTCTCGCGCCGCGTCGCCGCGCCGACCTTCCCGCGCCTGAAGCTCAGCACGCGGGCCCTGCGCCCGGGCGGTGGGCGCTCGCTGGCCATCACCTTCCGCCTGAAGCGCACGTCGCGCGTGGTGCTGACCTTCCGCACGACCAAGGGCAAGATCGTCCGGCGCATCCGCACGCCGAGGCGCTACAAGGCGGGCACCGTGCTGCGCCTGCGCTGGGACGGGCGCGACAGCAAGGGCCACTACGCCAAGCCCGGCCGCTACCGCTTCACCCTGACCGCGACCGGCTCGCACTACCAGAAGACGGCGCGCGGATCGGTGCGCGTCCTCGCCGCGACGAGCTGAGGCTCAGTCATGCCAGGGCGCGTGGACATGCGTCGAGTTGCGGATGCCGAGCGCAGGAAGGTCTCGATCGCCCAGCCCTCGCCGGGGGGCCGACAGGTCGACGAAGGTCGCCACCTACGGGACGTTCATCGCCACGTACTTGGTCTCGAGGTACTCGTTGATGCCCTCGGGACCGCCCTCGCGACCGAAGCCCGACTGCTTGACGCCCCCGAACGGCGCGCCGGCATTGGAGACCATGCCCTGGTTGAGGCCGATCATGCCGGTGTCGAGGCCCTCGATGACCTTGAAGGCGCGGTTGATGTCCTGTGTGTAGACGTAGGCGACGAGCCCGTACTCGGTGTCGTTGGCCGCGGCGATCGCCTCCTCGTCGGAGGAGAACCCCCTGACCGGCGCCACCGGGCCGAAGATCTCCTCTCCCAGCAGGCGGGCGTCGTCGGGCACGTCGGCGAGCACCGTCGGCTCGTAGAAGTAGCCGGCGCCGTCCACGCGCGAGCCCCCGACCAGCACCTTGGCGCCGCGCTCGCGCGCGTCGTCGACGAGCTCGGCGACCTTTCCGCGCTGGTCGTCGTCGATGAGCGGGCCGACCTTGACGTCGGGGTCGGTGCCGCGTCCGACCTTCATCTCGCCGATCTTCGAGGCCAGCTTCTCGGCGAACTCCTTGGCCACGCCGTCGGCGACGTGGAAGCGGTTGGCCGACGTGCACGCCTCCCCGCCGTTGCGCATCTTGGCGATCAGCGCACCCTCGACGGCGGCGTCGACGTCGGCGTCGTCGAAGACCAGGAAGGGCGCGTTGCCGCCGAGCTCCATCGACACGCGCAGGACCTGGTCGGCGGACTGCTGGATGAGCGTGCGCCCGACCTCGGTCGACCCGGTGAACGACAGCTTGCGCGTCCGGGGGTCCTTGATCAGCGGCTCCATCGTGCGCCCCGAGGACCGCGCGGTGACGACGTTGACCACGCCGCCCGGGAGCCCGACCTCCTCGAGGATCTGGGCCAGCATGAGCATCGACAGCGGCGTCTGCTTGGCGGGCTTGACCACCATGGTGCACCCGGCCGCGATCGCCGGCCCGATCTTGCGCGTGCCCATGGCCAGCGGGAAGTTCCACGGCGTGATGAACACGCATGGGCCGACGGGCTGCTTGAGCGTCAGCACGCGGCCGGCGCCGGCCTCGTTGACCGTGAAGCGGCCGTTGATCCGCACCGCCTCCTCGGCGTACCAGCGGAAGAAGTTCGCCGCGTAGGCGATCTCGGCCTTGGACTCGGCCACCGGCTTGCCCATCTCGAGGGTCATGAGCAGGGCGAGGTCGTCGGCGCGTTCGGTGATGACGTCGTACGCGCGGCGCAGGACGTCGCCCCGCTCGCGCGGAGGCGTGTCACGCCATTGCGCGAAGGTCTCGTGTGCCGCGCCGAGCGCCGCCTTCGCGTCGTCGACGGTCGCGTCGGCCACCTCGACGAGCGTCTCGCCCGTGGCCGGGTCCTCGACCGCGATGGTCTCCCCCTCGCCGCCGTCGCGCCACTCCCCGCCGATGTAGAGCTGCGGCTTGACCGCGTCGAGGATGGCCTGCTCTGCCGTTGCCGTGGTCATGTCCCGACTCTACCCAGGGCCGGGCGATCGCCTCACGTCGAGACGGTCTCCGTCCCCAGCTCGCTCATGGCGACGTCGATCGAGTAGTCGATCGGCAGGACGATGAGCGACGGCAGGTCGAGCGAGAGGGCGTGGCGCAGGTGCCGGCCGAAGTCCTCCACGCCCTCACAGCGCCACGCCGGCATGCCGAAGGCCTCGGCCAGGCGCACGAAGTCGGGGTTGGTGAAGTCGACGCCGAAGTGCTCGCCGAACCTGTTGTCCTGCTTCCAGACGATCGACCCGAACTGGCGGTTCTCCCAGACGACGTTGACGAACGGCGTCTTCAGGCGCATCGCGGTCTCGAGCTCCTGGCTGTTCATCAGGAAGCCGCCGTCGCCGCTGACGGCGACCACCTTGCGCTCGGGATGCACCAGCTTGGCCGCCACCGCGCAGGGCAGGGCGAAGCCCATGCCTGCAAGGCCGTTTGCAATAAGGACGGTGTTGGGCTCATGCGCCGGGAACATGCGGCCGATCCACAGCTTGTGCAGCCCCACGTCACTGATGAGGATGTCCTCGCGTCCGAGGGCCTGGCGGATCTCCCACAGCGCCCGCGGCGGCTGCATCGGGAAGCCGTCGTCGTTCTTGGCCTGCTCGAAGCGCCCGAGCACGACGTCGCGCAGCCGCTGCGACCCGCCGGAGTGCGGGACGTCGCGGCACTCCTCGGCCAGCCGCGTGAGCACGTGGTAGATGTCGCCGACCAGCTCGACCTCGGGCGTGAAGTACTCGTCGATTTCGGCCGCCTGCGAGTCGATGACGACGATCTTCTTGTCGCGCCGCGGGTTCCAGTGCGAGGGGGCGTGCTCGACGAGGTCGTAGCCGATGGCGATGACCACGTCGGCGTCCTCGAAGCCAGCCATGGCGTAGTCGCGCGAGTGCAGCCCGACGGTGCCCAGCGCCTTGGGGTCGTGGTAGTCGACCAGCCCCTTGCCCATGAAGGTCTCGGCCACGGCGATGCCGGTCGCCCGGCAGAACTCGCGCAAGGCCGGCGCGCCGCGGGCGCGTACCACGCCGTTGCCGGCCAGCGCCACGGGGTTGATGGCGTTGCGGATGAGGTCGACGGCCTTGAGCAGCTCGCGCGCCGCGGGCTCGGGCTCGACCGGCCGGCGGCGCGGCAGCGGGGCGGCGTCGAGGGGCGCGGCCATGACGTCCTCGGGCAGCTCGAGGTGAGTGGCGCCGGGCTTCTCGGACTCTGCCACCTTGAAGGCCTTGCGGACGACCTCGGGGATGATCTCCGGGCTTGCCACGCGCGCGTTCCACTTGGTGATGGGCCGGAAGAGCTCGACGAGGTCGATGAACTGATGGGACTCCTTGTGCATCCGCTCGAGGTCGGCCTGGCCGGTCAGGGCGACGAGCGGCGCGCGGTCCAGGTAGGCGTCGCCGATGGCCGTGACGAGGTTCATAGCCCCGGGCCCCAGGGTCCCCAGGCACACGCCGGCGCGCCCGGTGAGGCGCCCGTACATGTCGGCCATGTAGGCGCCGCCCTGCTCGTGACGAACAGGGATGAAGGAGACCGAGGAGCTCGCCAGCGACTGGTTGAGATCGAGGGTCTCCTCGCCCGGGATCCCAAAGACGTACTTGACCCCTTCGGCTTCCAGGCATTCGACGAACACGTCGCTGGCGCGCCGGTTACCCTGAGCCATCGCATGCAACCTAGCACCGCAACTCGGCTCTACGAGGGTGGTTCGGAATGGGGCATGCGCAAGCTCGTCCTCGCCCTCGTCGCCGCGCTGCTGCTGGCCGCAGCGCCCGCTGCGCATGCCGCCGCGACGAAGCTGACGATCACCGGCGCGGGCTTCGGCCACGGCATCGGGATGAGCCAGTACGGGACGTACGGCTACTCGCTGCACCTCAAGACCTACGACTACATCCTGAGCCACTACTACTCGGGCACGACGCTCGGCGCGCTCGACGCCAACCCCGAGGTCAAGGTCCTCCTGCAGGGGTCCAAGAAGGCGATCTCCTTCTCGGGCGGTCTCAACGCCGGCGACCAGAAGCTCGACCCCGCCCAGACCTACACCGTGCGCCGCAGCGCCGCCGGTCTCGTCGTGCGCGACGCCGGCGGCAAGAGCGTGGGCACGGTCGCGGGCACCCTGCGGGTCGACGCGCCGCTGGGCCAGGCGCTGCGCCTGAACGGCACCTCGGTGCCCGGGGTGCGCGACGGCCTGTACCGCGGGTCGCTGCTCATCAGCCCCTCGGGCTCGGGCGTCGTCGCCGTCAACGCGCTCGACCTCGAGGACTACGTGCGCGGCGTGGTCAGCGGCGAGAGCCCGTCGGCGTGGCCGACCGAGGCGCTCAAGGCCCAGGCCGTGGCCGCGCGCACCTACGCGATCACCTCGCACGCCGGCGGCGGCCTCTTCGACCAGTACGCCGACACGCGCTCGCAGGTCTATCGCGGCGTGTCGGCCGAGACGCCGAGCACCGACGCGGCCGTGCAGGCCACCCGGGGCCAGGTCGTGACCTTCGGCGGCCAGCCGGTGACGACCTACTTCTTCTCGACCTCGGGCGGCGAGACCGAGGACGTCCAGAACTCGTTCGTCGGCTCGCAGCCCAAGCCGTGGCTGAAGGCGGTCGACGACCCGTTCGACAGCGTCTCGCCCAAGCACCGCTGGGGCCCGTTCCGCTTCACGACCGCCCAGGTCCAGCGCAAGCTGCACCGCTACCTGCAGGGGCGCTTCAAGCGCATCAAGGTGCTCCAGCGCGGCGTGTCGCCGCGCGTGGTGCGCGCCCAGGTCGTCGGCACGCGCGGCGTGACGAACGTCACCGGGCCGCAGCTGCGCTCCGCCTTCGGGCTGTTCGACACCTGGGCCTTCTTCACCTCGGTGAGCTCCAAGGCGAGCAAGCCCAAGCCCGCGGCGAAGAAGCCGGCGACGAAGCCCGCGGCGCCGGGCGATCCGACCGGCGGGGTCTCGCCGGTCGCGCGCGCGGCCGCCGCGCACGCCTCGCGCGTCGAGGGAACCATCGCCCCGGCGCGGGCCGGGCGCTGGGTGCGCGTCGAGCGCCGCGAGGGCGCGCGCTGGGTCGCGGCCAGCGACGGCAAGGTCCTGCGCGGCGGGCGCTACTCGGTGGCGGTGCCGGGCCCGGGCGTGTATCGCGTGGTCTACGGGCAGGCCGTCGGGCCGTCCGTGCGCGTTTCGTAGGTCCGTCCGTCCGTCCGTTGGGCTGGCGCGTTCGCGCTCGTCGCAGGACGCGCACCGCCGCGCGCGCCACGCGGACGAGCCCGCGAAGATCCGGACTAGCCGCCCGTGTAGAGCCGCACCAGCTGCTGCGCGACGCACACCGGCTTGTCGCCGCCCTCGCGTTCGAAGGTCTGGGTGACCTTCATCTGGATCCCGCCCGGGACGTCGTCGACGCTGTCGAGCGTGGCGCGCATGCGCACGCGTGAGTCGACGGGCAGCGGCGCCGGGAAGCGGACCCGGTCGTAGCCGTAGTTGACGCCGAAGGCGAAGCCCTCGACGGCGTAGGACTCGTAGGTGAAGCGGGGGCCGAGGCCGAGCGTGTAGAGGCCGTGGGCGATCGTCGAGCCGAAGGGCGACTGGGCCGCGCGCTCGGGGTCGACGTGGATCCACTGGTCGTCGCCCGTGGCGTTGGCGAAGGCGTCGATGCCCTCCTGCGTGACCTCGTGCCAGTCGCTGACGCCGAGCTCCTCGCCGACCTTGGCCTTGAGTTCGTCGATGCCGGTTATGGTGAGCATGGGCGGGAAATCTAGTGCGCGCGCCGAAGCGAGCGCGCTCAGCGCAGTCTGAGCGCCAGGGCGCCCACGAGCGCCGAGGCGCCGCCGGCGGCCAGGAAGGCGAGCCGCACGTCGCCGGCGTAGAGCGGCAGCCACATCGCAGGGGCGGCGGCGTTGCCCGCGAACTTGAAGGCCGAGATGACCGAGGTGGCCCCCGCGCGATTGGCCGGCACCGCCTCGATGGTCAGGGTGTTCAGACCGGCCCAGATGAGCGACGACGCGGCGCCGGCGCCGAGCCACAGCAGCGTCAGCGTGGCCACGGAGTCGGCCGCGCCGATGAGCGCCACGAGCGCGGCGCAGATGGCCGCCCCGGCCACGACGACCGAGATGCGCCCGACTCGATCGACCAGGCGCCCCGCCGGGCGGCCGGTGACCATGCCCGCGACGCCGAAGCCGGCGAGCACCGCGCCGCGCGCGCTCGAGCCCAGGCCGAAGCCGTCGCTGCAGCGCAGCGCGACGAGGAAGCCGAGGCTCGTGACGCCCGCGTAGCCGGCGAAGGCGGCTGCGGACAGGACGCCGACGCGGCGCGTGAGCACCGCCCGCAGGCGCGCGGGCTCGGCGTCCGCGACACGCACGGCGTCAGGCGGCGGGAAGAAGGCCAGCACCACCGCCACCAGCGCCGGCGCGACGAAGGCCAGGCGCCAGTCGATCGCGCCCAGCACCCCGCCGACCGCGGGCGCCAGCGCGATGGCGGAGGTCTGGACGGCGGCGAACGTCCCCACCGCGCGCCCGAGGCTCGCGCGCGGGACGACCTCGGCCAGGCCGGCCAGCAGGAGCGGCGTGAGGAAGGCGTTGGCGGTGCCCGACGCCGCGCGCGCGGCGATGAACAGCCCGATCGAGGGCGCCGCCGCCGCGGCCACCGAGGCGATGGCGTACGCGACGTACCCCGCCCGCACGACGCGCCGGCGCCCCAGGCGCTCGCCGATCGTCCCCGAGACGAGCTGCACCGCCGCGAAGGGCACGAAGTAGGCCGGGATGGCGACGGCCACCTCGCCCGTGGTCGCGTCGAAGGCGTCGCGCAGCTGCGGAAAGAGGACGGCGATCGCGCCGCCGCCGAAGGGCCCGAGGAAGCCTCCGACGTACAGGGGAAGGGTCGCCGAGGAGAGGGCGCGCCGCACGCGCGCCAGGCTAGGCGGCGGGCGCCGTGCGTGCGCGCCAGCCCCATAGGATCATCGGCGATGCCCGGTCCTCTGCTCGCCATCGACGCGCCCTCGCTGCTCTACCGCGCCTTCTACGCGCTGCCCAAGACGATCACCGACGACGCCGGCACGCCGGTCAACGCACTGCTCGGCGTCTCCAATCTCGTGCTGCAGGCCGTCGAGAAGCACTCGCCGCGCGCGGTCGTGCTGTGCTTCGGCGAGGAGGCCGCGCACTACCGGGTCGAGCTCTATCCGACCTACCACGCCGACCGCATCGACATGCCCGCGGAGCTCGTGCCCCAGTGGAGCGACGCGGCCGAGTTCTTCGGCGCCTTCAACTGGATCGTCCTGCGCCACGAGACGCTCGAGGCCGACGACCTCCTCGGTGGCCTCGCGCAGGCCGAGACGCAGGCCGGCGGGCAGGCCCTGCTCTTCACGGGCGACCGCGACATGTTCCAGTGCGTCTCCGACGACGTCACCGTGCTGTGGCCGGCGGGCAAGGGCGAGACCGAGCCCATCGGCCCGGCCGAGGTGCGCAAGCGCTACGGCGTGCGCCCCGACCAGGTGCCCGACTTCATCGCCCTGCGCGGCGACCCGTCCGACGGGCTGCCCGGCGCGAAGGGGATCGGTGAGAAGACCGCCCGCGAGCTGCTCAACGAGCACGACAGCCTCGAGGCGCTCCTGGCCCTGCCCATGAGCCTGCGCCCGCGGGTGCGTCAGAGCCTGACCGACCAGGCGCAGGAGCTGCGCGCCTTCCGCGAGATCGCCACCCTGCAGCCCACGGGCGTGGAGCGCCCGCCCGATGCGCCGACCGACTTCGCCGGCGCGGCCGAGGCGGCGCGCAAACGCTCGATGAACCGCCTTGCGGAGCGTTTGGAGGCGTGGGCAGCGGCCTGAACGGGAACCCATAGCCCGAACCCCCACGGGAGGAGGCTCCCTGATGTTCGGACGCTTTCGCAAGACGAACGATCCAGCACGCGAGAACGACGGTGGCGCGGTCGCGGTGAGCGAGCGCGAACGCGAGCGCGGCGAGCCGGTGACGAGCGTCGCTGCGCCGTCGGACGACCCGGCCGCGCGTGCGCGCCGCTTGGAGGAGCTGCGCGCGACGCAGGCCGACGATCCGGACACGCGCGGACTCGACCGCGAGCGGGCCATCGAGACCAACCGCCACGTCGAGACCGACCGCGCCGTCGACACGAACCGCGCCGTGGAGGCCGACCGCGAGGCCGAGAGCGACCGCTTCGCGCGCACCGGCGCCGCACCGGTCACCGACCGCGAGCGCGACCTCGACGAGGAGCCGCGCACGATCCCGGCCGTCGTGGCCGAGGACACCGTGGTGGCCATGCGCGCCCGTCAGCGCGATCGCTTCGGCGGCATCCGCTGGGGCAGCGCCTTCTTCGGGCTGCTCAGCGCCATCGGCCTGGCGGCGATCCTGCTCGGCATCGCCGCGGCCGCCGGCGTGGCCCTCGGGCTCTCGGAGATCAACGACGTGCGGACCGGCTCTGCCGACACCATCGGGTTGGGCGGCGCGCTTCTGCTGCTGGCCATCCTGGCGCTCTCCTGGTACTGCGGCGGCTATGTCGCCGGGCGGATGGCGCGCTTCGACGGGCTGCGCCAGGGCGTCGGGGTGTGGGTGTGGACGCTGGTGATCGGCGCCGCGCTCGCGATCGCCGCGGTCATCGGCGGCGCCGATTACAACGTGCTGCAGCAGCTCAACCTCCCCAACGTCGCCGTCGGCGATCAGTCGCTGACCACCGGGGGCTGGCTGACGCTGGCCGCCGCGATCGTGGTCACGTTGCTGTTCGCCGTCCTCGGCGGCAAGGCCGGCGACCTGTTCCACCGCCGCGTGGACCGCTTCGCCACCCGCGACTACGTCGAGGCGGCGTAGGGGGCGGCTCGGTCGCTCGCTCAGGGCGTGAACTTCACCGTGATGACATCGCCGTCGCGCATCACGTAGTCCCGGCCCTCCAGGCGCAGGACGCCACGATCGCGCGCCCCGGCGTAGCCGCCGGACTCGACGAGCGTGTCCCAGCCGATGACCTCGGCGCGCACGAAGCCCTTCTGGATGTCGGAGTGGATCTGGCCGGCGGCGTGCCACGCCGTGAGTCCGTCGCGCATGTGCCAGGACTGCGCGGGCTTGTCCTCGCCGGCGGTGAAGAAGGCGATCTGGTGCAGCAGGGAGAAGGCGCCGTCGACCACGCGGCGCAGGCCGGACTCGCCCACGCCCATGTCGGCGCGCATGGCGCTCGCGTCCTCGTCGTCGAGCTCTGAGAGCTCGGCCTCCAGTCGCGAGGAGACCGCGACGGCGAGCGCGCCGATCCGCGCGGCGTGCTCGGCCACGGCGGGTGGCACCGCATCGTCGCCCTCGTCGACGTTGGCCACCAGGAGCACCGGCTTGGCCGTCAGCGGGTGCAGGTTGCGCAGCGCGTCGGGCGCGTCGGCGGGCACCGGCACCGTGCGGGCCGGGCGGCCCTCCTGCAGCGCGGCGATGACCTGGGTCACCCAGCGCTCCTCGGCCTGCGCCTGCTTGTCGCCGCCGCGGGCCTGCTTGGTCACGCGCTCCAGGCGGCGCTCGGCCTGCTCGAGGTCGGCGTAGAGCAGCTCGGTCTCGATGGTCTCGATGTCGCGGCGCGGATCGACCTGGCCCTCGGGGTGGATGACGTTGTCGTCGTGATGGGCGCGCACGACATGGACGATGGCGTCCACCTCGCGGATGTTGGCCAGGAACTTGTTGCCCAGGCCCTCGCCCTCGCTGGCGCCCCGCACGAGGCCCGCGATGTCGTGGAAGTCGACGGTGTCGTACACCACGTTCGAGGACCCGATCGTCTGCGCCACGCGATCCAGGCGCTCGTCGACCACCGGCACCACGGCGACGTTCGGGTCGATGGTCGTGAAGGGGTAGTTGGCCGCCTCGGCGCCGGCGCGGGTCAGTGCGTTGAAGAGCGAGGACTTGCCCGCGTTGGGCATCCCGACGATCCCGACCTTCATCGCGCCGCGCTCCCCGTGACCAGCCCCAGCAGCGCGCCGGCCGCGACGTCGGAGGGGTAGTGCACGCCGAGGTAGACGCGCGAAGCCGCCATCGCCGCCGCGGCGGCGTAGAGCGGGGCGGCCGGCACGAGCGCCCCGTAGGCGCGCGCGGCGGCGAACGAGGTCGAGGAGTGCGCCGAGGGGAAGCTCAGCGTCGTGGGCGTGGCCACCAGCGCGGGCAGGCCGTCGACCACCGGACGAGGGCGG
This sequence comes from Paraconexibacteraceae bacterium, assembly GCA_963757775.1. Lineage (GTDB taxonomy): Bacteria > Actinomycetota > Thermoleophilia > Solirubrobacterales > Solirubrobacteraceae > JAOPZW01. The sequence goes on from CAVWSH010000003.1 coordinate 171,854, forward strand.
CGCACGAGCGCCTTGATGGCGGTATTGAGCGCGTACGTCGCCCCGACCGCGAGCACGCCGCGCTTCCAGCGCGCCCGCCGGGGGCGATCGACCAGCGCGCCGAGCGTCCCTGCCGCGAGCCACACCGCGGCGTGCTCGCCCAGACTCGAGAAGCGCCCGACCAGGTCGCTGGCGGGCGGGCGGGCGGCGGAGCGCGCGAGCACGAACAGGCGCACGTCGGCGCCGGCGAGGGCGCTCACGGCAGCGCCACCCGATCGCGCTCGCCGATCTCGCGCACCACGCGCGCGGGATTGCCGTAGGCGACGACCCCGGCCGGCAGGTCGCGGGTGACGACCGCGCCCGCGCCGACCACGGTGTCCTCGCCGATGCTGACGCCGGGGCAGACGATGACGCCGCCGCCCAGCCACACGTTGTCGGCGATCGTGATCGGGGCGCCGTACTCCCAGCCATCGCGGCGTGCGATCGGGTCGATGGGATGGGTGGCCGCCAGCAGCTGGACCTGCGTGGCCAGCCAGCAGCCCGAGCCGAGGGCGATCGGCGCGATGTCGAGCATGACGCAGTCGAAGTTCACGAACGTGCCGTCGCCGATGGTGATGTTCGTGCCGTAGTCGCAGCGGAAGGCGGGCTTGACGACGACGCCCTGCCCGACGCCGCCGAGCAGCTCGCCCAGCAGCGTCTCGCGGTCGGCCTGCTCGTCGTGGCCGGTGGCGTTGTAGCGGTCGAGCAGGCGCGCGCAGCGCTCCTGGCCGGCCAGCAGCTCGGGGTCGTCGGGGCGATAGAGCTCGCCGCGCAGCATGCGCTGCTTCATCGCGCCCATGGCGTCGACTGCCTCCCGGGCGCGCGGGCCGCTAGCCGGAGGAGGCCAGGCCGAAGCCCACGCGGTGCTCGTCGCGCTCGGTGCGGACCCAGAGCACGTGGGCGAGGTTGAGCTTCACCGAGCCGTCGTCGGCCTCGATCACATGCCAGCCCTCGCCGCCGAGGGCGTCGTTGAGGGTGGCGAGCTGCTCGTCGCTCACCCGCAGGGCGAGCGGAGGGCTGGCCTGGAAGCCGATGCTGATGCGCTGGGGCATGGTGTCAGTGTCCCTTCGGGGGCTGGACGATCTCCGTGAGCACGCCGCCGGACGACTCCGGGTGCAGGAAGGCGACGCGCGAGCCGCGGATGCCGGTGCGCGGGGCTTGGTCGATGAGCCGCAGGCCGCGGTCGCGCAGCGTGTCGAGGGTGGCCTGCACGTCGGTCACCTGGTAGGCCACGTGGTGCAGCCCCGGTCCGCGCTTGGACAGGAAGCGGCCGACCGGCGTCTCGGGATCGAGGGGCCGCAGCAGCTCGACGTGGTTCTCGCCGACGTCGAGCAGCACGGCCTCGACGCCCTGCTCCTCGACGACCTCGCGATGCGCGACGGCCATGCCGTAGGCCTCTTCGTACAGGGCGATCGCGGCGTCGAGGTCCTCGACGGCGACGCCGATGTGATCGACCCGGGCGAACATCCGGGCCGGGAGGTTACCTCCGCGGGCCATCCGGCCCCGCGCGCCGGGACTACGGCTTGGCCTCCGGCCGGCCGAGACGGGGCGCTTCGTCGTGCTTCTCCGCCGCGGCGATGCGCAGGTCCGGCAGCGGCCTGCGGCGCTCGATGCGCGGCACGCCCTCCATGATGCGGTCGATCTGGCCGCGCTCGAGCGTCTCGTTCTCCAGCAGCTCGGCGGCGATGCGGTCCAGCAGCTCGCGGTGGTTGGTGATGAGCTCCCACGCGCCGCGGTGCGCCTCGAAGGCCAGCTCGCGCTGCTCCTCGTCGCGGATGCGGCGGGTGAGGTCGGAGAGCGCCTGATCCTTGAGCGCGGCCTGCGGCGCGTCGCCGGAGCCCATGGCGTACTGGTGGATCATCGCGTGCGTGATCTCCTCCACGCGCTGCAGGTCGCTGGCGGCACCGGTGGTCACCGCGCCGAAGACGATCTGCTCGGCGACCCGGCCGCCGAGCAGCACGGTCATCTGGTCGACGAGCTCCTCGCGCGTCTTCAGATAGGAGTCCTCGTCGGGCAGGTTGACCACGTAGCCCAGCGAGCTGCCGCGCGGGATGATCGAGATCTTGTGCACGCGGTCCATACCCGCGAGCAGCTCGCGGCACAGCGCGTGGCCGGCCTCGTGGAAGGCGACGACCCGGCGCTCGTGGTCGTTGAGGGTGGTGGAGGACAGCACGCCGGCGATGACGCGCTCGATCGCGTTGTCGAAGTCCGCGCGCGAGACGGCGTGGCCCTCGCGGCGCCCGCAGAAGATCGCCGCCTCGTTGCAGATGTTGGCCAGGTCGGCGCCGGTGAGGCCGGCCGTCTGCTGAGCCACGATCGTCAGGTCGACGTCGTCGCGCAGCGGCTTGTTGGCGGTGTGCACGCGCAGGATGCGCTCGCGGCCGCGCACGTCGGGCGGCGAGACGAAGACCTGGCGGTCGAAGCGGCCGGGGCGCAGCAGGGCGGGGTCGAGCTTCTCGAGCAGGTTGGAGGCGGCCATGACGACCACCCGCCCCTCGGCGGACGACGCGAAGCCGTCCATCTCGACCAGCAGCTGGTTGAGCGTCTGCTCGCGCTCTGAGTTGTTGTCCGAGCCGCGGCGCGCGCCGACGGCGTCGAGCTCGTCGATGAAGATGATGGCCGGCTGCGCGGCGCGCGCCTCGCGGAACAGGCGGCGGATGCGCGCTGCGCCGAGGCCGGCGAACATCTCCACGAACGAGGACGCGGACTGCGAGAAGAAGTGCGCGCCCGACTCGTGGGCCACGGCCTTGGCCAGCAGCGTCTTGCCCGTGCCGGGAGGGCCGTGCAGGAGCACGCCCTTGGGCACCTTGGCGCCGAGGCGCTCGAACTGCTTGGGCGAGCGCAGGAAGTCGACGACCTCGCGCAGCTCGGCCTTCGCCTCGTCGACGCCCGCGATGTCCTCCCAGCCGACCTCGAGATTGGCCTCGGGGCTGATCTCGATCGGCTTGGTCTGGGGCATCAGGCGCAGCGTGCGCCACAGGACGAAGATCAGCGCGACCATGAAGAGGATCGCGAAGACCGCCTGCCAGTTGTTGGCGAAGTCGCGGATGCGGTCGAGCACGCTCGGAGCGGGCGGGACGGATGTCAGCGCGACGAGCCGCGCCGGCAGACCGGCGATGACCTCCAGCACATGCTGCCGGGACTGAGCGGCGTCGCTGGCGACAGCGAGCAGGGGCGATGCACCAAGCACGCCTGGTGTATCGGCAGCCCCGGCGGATTTCTCCACCCTCCCGCTGGACGGTCAGCGCGCGGCTTCGACGCGCAGGATCTCGGCCAGCGCCGCGCGACCGACCTCGAGCTGCTCCTCGGTCGGCTCGCGGGTGCCCAGGACGCGCTGGAGCTCGTGCCCCGGGCGGCGCAGGGCGCGCGCCAGCGCCGTCTCCTCGTGGCGCTCCGACCACGCGAAGACCTCGACCGCGGCACCGATCGAGGCGAGCTGGACTGCGGCGCCGGCCAAGGGCGACGGGCGCTCGACGATCCCGCGCAGCAGCGCGCTGCCGGCGAGGTTGGCGGCCAGCAGCGGCGCCATGAGGTGCGAGCCACAGCGATCGTGCTCCTTGGTCGCGTCGCGCGCGTCGGGGGCGCCCTGCTCGTAGGCGCCGATCGCCTTGTGCTCGACGCCGTGGTAGGCGGCCAGCTCGCCGCCGCGCAGGGCGATGAGCGAGGGTGCGAGCGAGAGCGCCGCCAGCGCGGCCTCGCCGCCCATCCCGCGCGTGCGCCGGCGCAGGACCATCCCGGCGGCGGCCGTGGCGCCCATCGCGACGGCGACCGTGGCGTCCTGGAAGGGCAGCTGCGCCTGGGGCAGCGCGCGCTTGACCAGCGGGATGACGGCCACCGCCTCGCCCAGGCGCACGACCCCGCGCACGCCCGCGATGCGGCCGAGGCCGCCGCGCAGGCGCGGCTTGGGCCCGGAGGCGACCGCGATGGCACCGTCGTCGTCGCGCACGGCCGCGGCCCAGTGCTCGGGCCCGTGCACGAGCAATCCGTTGCGCAGCGCCATCCCGCCGAGGCGCAGCTTGTCGTCCGTCGTGTCAGCCACCGAGCAGCTCCTTGGTCACATCGCGATAGCAGCGCGCGGCGAGCCCCAGGTCGGCCGTCGCGATCCGCTCGTCGCGCGAATGCACGAGCGGCCAGGCCTCGAAGAGGGTCATCGCGCGCTGAGGGAAGAAGCCGTAGGCCACGCACTCCGGGAACGCGGCGCGGAAGGTGCGCGAGTCGGTGAAGGCCGGCAGCATGGTCGGCACGACGCGTGCGTCCGGGTCCTCGCGCGCGACCCAGCCGCGCAGCGCGTCCATGAGCGGCGACTCGGGCGGCGAGGAGTTGCCGATCACCTTCTCGGTGAACTCGAGCGCGTAGCCGTCGCTGCCGAGGACGGCCTGGATCCGCGCGCGGACCTCGTCCTCGTCCATGCCCGGCGGCGTGCGGCAGTCGACCGCGAGCGTGGCCCGCGACGGGATGACGTTGATCTTCTCCGAGGCGAAGATGCGCGTCGGCGCCAGCGTGACGCCGAGCATCGGCTCGACGAGCATGGCGATGACCGGGTCGCGCTCGCGCAGCGCGGCGAGGACGGGCGCCGGGTCGCCGTCGAGCGGCAGGCCGAGCTCGGCCAGCAGCGCGCGCGGGGTCTCGGTGATGTCGTAGGGCGGCTGGCGGTCGCCCATCGCCTGCAGGAAGGGGACCAGCTTGAGCAGCGCGTTGTCCCCCATCCGCGGCGTGGAGGCGTGCGCCGCGACGCCATCGGTGGTGACCGTGAAGCGAAAGACGCCCTTCTCGGCCACGCACACGCCGTAGAGGCGCTCGTCGCCGAATCCGAAGACGCCGCCCGCGCCCTCGTTGAGCAGCATGTCGCACCGGCAGGCGTCGGGATGGTGCTCGGTCAGCCATACGGCGCCCTCACCACCGCCGGTCTCCTCGTCGACGACCGACACCACGAGCAGGTCGCCGTGGGCAGGGCGCCAGCCCGAGCGGGCCAGGGTGACGGCGGCGACCACCTCGGCGGCGGTCTGGGACTTCATGTCGATCGCCCCGCGGCCCCACAGCTCGCCGTCGACCACGTCGCCCGACCACGGGTCGCGCTGCCAGTCGCTCGCGTCGGCCAGGACGGTGTCGACGTGCGAGAGCAGGCACAGGGTCGGCCCGTCGCCGGCGCCGCGCAGGCGCGCCACCAGGTTCGGGCGCTCGTCGGTGCGGCCGAGCAGCTGGACCTCGAAGCCGGCGTCGCCGAGCAGGGCGGCCAGGTGCTCCTGCGCGACGCGCTCGTTGCCGGGCGGATTGACCGTGTTGAAGCGCACGAGCCGCTGCAGCAGCTCGGTGGTCTCGCGCTCGAGGTCCTCTGCCATCGCTCCAGGCTACGCGACCGCCCCGATGGGCGGTCCATCGGCGCACGCGGGAGGATATGACGCATGAGCTCGCTCTTCGACGCCGACGACGTGCAGCCCGGGCGCTCGTCCGCCGATGCCCTGGAACGCCCGCTGGCCGCTCGCCTGCGGCCGCGATCGCTCGACGAGCTCGTCGGCCAGGAGCACCTGCTGGCCGAGGGCTCCGCGCTGCGCAGCGCGATCGAGCAGGGCCGCCCGCACTCGATGATCCTCTACGGGCCGCCCGGCTCGGGCAAGACGACGCTGGCGCGGATCGTGGCCGCCGCCGCCCATGCCGCCCTGGAGGAGCTCAGCGCGGTCGAGGCCGGCCGCGCGGAGGTCCGCAAGGTCCTCGAGCGCGCCCAGCACCGCCGGCAGCTGGCCGAGCCGACGGTCTTCTTCCTCGACGAGATCCACCGCTTCAACAAGGCCCAGCAGGACGCGCTGCTGCCGGCGGTCGAGGAGGGCCTCGTGACCCTCATCGGGGCGACGACCGAGAACCCGTACTTCGAGGTCAACTCGGCGCTGCTGTCGCGCTGTCAGGTCTACGAGCTGCGCCCGCTGCTGGCCCGCGACATCGACGTCGTCCTGCGCCGGGCGGCGGAGACGCTGGGGGCCGACGCCGACGACGACGCCATCGCCTTCCTGGCCGCGCGCGCCGGCGGCGACGCGCGCACCGCGCTGGCCGCCTTCGACCTGGCGGTCAACACCCACGGGCGGGTCACGCTCGAGGCCGCCGAGGACTCGCTGCAGCGGCGCGCGCTGACCTACGACAAGACCGGCGACCGCCACTACGACACGATCTCGGCCTGGATCAAGGCCACGCGCGGCTCGGATCCCGACGCCAGCCTCTACTACCTCGCGGTCATGCTCGAAGGCGGCGAGGATCCGCGCTTCATCGTGCGGCGGATGGTCATCCTGGCCTCCGAGGACATCGGCAACGCGGACCCGCAGGCGCTGGAGGTCGCCGTCGCCGCGGCCCAGGCGATCGAGCACGTCGGCCTGCCCGAGGGTCAGTTCGCGCTGGCCCAGGCCGCGATCTACCTCTCGCTGGCACCGAAGTCCGACAGCGCGAAGAAGGCCATCGGCGCCGCTCGCGAGCAGGTGCGCGAGCAGGGCGCCAAGCCGCCGCCGGCCTACCTGCAGAGCGCCGGCTACAACGCCGCGGCGCGCCTCGGGCGCGGCGTCGGCTACGACTACCCGCACGACCGCCCCGGCCATGTGTCCGAGCAGGAGCTGCTGCCCGACGAGGTGGCCGGCGCCCGCTTCTACACGCCCGACGACGCCGAGGCGGCGTTGCGCGAGCGCCTGGAGGAGATCCGCCGGGCACGCGGGCGATAGCCTCGCCTCGCCGTCGAGACGAGCACGCGCGGCGGCGCGACGGCCCGGGTCCGCTGCGCCGAGGCTACGCGCGTGGGGCGCGCACGACGAGCACCGGCACGTCGGCCTCGTGCAGGACGTGCTGCGAGACCGAGCCGAGCAGCGCGCTGCCCACGCGCCCCAGGCCACGGGTGCCCATGACGAGCAGGTCGTGGCGGCCCTCGCGCAGGCGCTCGAGGATGACCGGCGCGGGCGCGCCGGCGCTGACGACGCTGGTGACCGAGAGGTCGGCCGGGAGCTCGGCGACCTGCTTGGTCATCCGCACGCCGGCCTCGCCCATGAGCCCCGCCGCGTCGCTGAGGAGGGCGGCGCCGGCGGCCGTCAGCTGCGCGTAGGCCGGCGTCGGCGGGACCGCGGTGAGGACGGTCAGGCGCGCGTGCTCTTCGCCGGCGAGCTGGGCCGCCGTGCGCAGCGCCGCCGCGCCGTGCTCGGAGCCGTCGATCGCGACGAGGATGTTGAGGAACACACGGCGCAGGCTACGCGCGTACCGCAGCGGCCAGCGCGCGGACCGCCGGCTCGATCGCCTCCTCGGCGATGTTGGCGTAGCCGATCAGCAGCAGCGGGCGGCTCGCGTGGTGCGTGGCGAGGACCCCGACGCCGCGCTCGGACGCCGCGGCGAGGACCGCGTCGATGTCGGCCTCGGGAGCCAGCGCGAAGGTGACGTGCAGGCCGGCGGCCGCGCCGCCGACCTCGCCGTCGGGCAGGTGCTCGCCGAGCGCCGCCACGAGCCGGTCGCGCCGGCGGCGATAGCGCAGGCGCATCCGGCGCAGGTGGCGATCGAGCTCGCCGCGGTCGATGAAGGAGGCGAGCGCGAGCTGCTCGAGGGTGGGCGAGCCGCCGTCGGCCCACCCGCGCTCGTCGGCGATCGCCCCGGCGAGGGCGCCGGGCAGGACCATCCACCCGAGGCGCAGCGCCGGCGCGAGCGTCTTGCTCGTGGAACCCAGATAGGCGACGCGGCCCGCGCCGAGCCCCTGGAGCGCGCCGAGCGGCTCGCGGTCGTAGCGGTACTCGCCGTCGTAGTCGTCCTCGATCACGAGGGCGTCGTGGGCAGTCGCCCACTCGAGGAGGGCCGCGCGGCGCTCGGGGGCGAGGACGGCCCCGGTGGGGAACTGGTGGGCGGGAGTGACCAGCGCGGCCGCCGCCGCGGGCAGCGCCTCGGTCCGCAGCCCGCCGCCGTCCACGTCGACCACCACGAGCTCGAGCCCGGCGCGCTGCAGGATGGTGCGGTGCTGCCAGAAGCCCGGCTCTTCGACGAGCACGCGGCGCGCACCCCGCGCGCGCATGAGCCGCGCGAGCAGAGCGATGGCCTGCGTGATGCCGGCGGTGACGACGATGTCCTCCGCCGTGGCGACCACGCCGCGCGCCCGGCCGAGATAGGCGGCGAGGACGGCGCGCAGGGCCGGCGCGCCGGACCACGCGCCGTAGCCGAGGTCGGCGTCGGGCGCTGCCGCCAGCGCGCGCCGCATCGCCGCCAGCCACGGGCCGCGCGGGAAGGCCCCGCGCTCGGCCGACTCCGGGCGCAGGTCGTAGCGCACGGACGCGATGCGCGCGACGGCCGCGGCCGTCGGCGCGCCGGCGGCCGGCGCGACCTTGGCCACGCGCGTGGCCGACCCGCGCCGCGCCACGAGGAACCCCTCGGCCACGAGCTGGCCGTAGGCCTCGACCACCACCCCGCGGGCGATGCCGAGCTCGGCCGCCAGCGCGCGCGTCGACGGCAGGGCGGTGCCGGCGTGCAGACGCCCGTCGCGCACGCCATCGCGCAGCTGCTCCTCGAGCTGGACGCGCAGCGGCCTGCGGTCGTCGCGGTCGAGGACGACGAAGAGGTCGCGGCCGAAGTGGTCCACTCGATCCATGGGGTCGCGGCCCCGTGCAGGGGACCGCCGTGAGCGTACTCAGGCGACCGCGCGGGCCAGCGCCGCGGTGGCGGCGGCGAGCACGACCACGACGAGCACCGGCGCGCGCAGCAGCACGGCGACCAGGGCGACGGCGAGGCCGGCCGCGCGCGCGTCGATCACCAGGCGGCGCCCGTCGGCGAAGGCCTGGGTGACGATCAGCGCCGCCAGCAGCGTCGGTGCGAGCAGCGCGACGACGCCGAGCAGGCGACGCGGCAGCGAGCGGCCCCCGATGACCAGCGGGCCGACGCCCTTCAGCGCGATCGTGCTCGCGCCGACGACGGCGATCAGCAGCCAGGCGCGCATCTACGCGGCCGGCTCGCGCGCAGCGCCCGTCAGGCCGACGAGGCACACGACCGAGGCCGCGACGACCGGGACGCCGGGCGGCAGGAAGGGCACGAGCGCGGCCGCCACCAGCGCGCCGCCGAGCGCGGCGACGACGCCGATGTGACCGCGGACCTGGCCGGCGAGAAGGGCCAGGAAGAGGGCGGGAAAGGCGGCGTCGAGCCCGAGCTTCTCGGGGTCGCCGAGCAGCGATCCGGCCACGCTGCCGACCGTCGTCCCGGCCACCCAGGCGCAGTAGAGGGTCAGGCCGGCCCCAAGGAGCAGGCGCGGGTCGTAGCGCCCGCCGCCGAGGTGGCTGACGGCCCAGGACTCGTCGACCACGAGCTGGGCGCGCAGGCCGCGCTTCCACGCGGGGCCGCGCAGCGACGGCGCCACCGAGAGCCCGATCGGGACGTAGCGCGTGTTGAGCAGCACGGCGGCGGCGATGGCGGCCACGAGCGTCCCGCCGGCGGAGAGGACCGAGGTGGCGGCGAACTGCGCCGAGCCCGCGAAGGTGGTGGCCGAGAAGACGACGGCCTTCACGCCGCCGAGGCCCGCGTCGCGCGCCAGGACGCCGAAGGTGACCCCGAAGGCGCCGACGGCCACCGCGAAGGGCGCGATGACCCGGACCCCGTCGCGTATCCGATGCGGTGTTTCCGTTCGACTCATTGGTACGCTCGTTCGACATGATAAACGACCTCATGCCGGTCGTGGCGGCCAACCTGCGCCGCCTGCGCGGTGAGCAGGGTCGCAGCCTGTCCGAGCTGGCCCGGGCCAGCGGGATCGCGAAGGCCACGCTCTCAGCCCTCGAGGCCGGGCGGGGCAATCCCACCATCGAGACCCTGTCGTCGCTCGCCACGGCGCTCGGCGTGCCGTTCGGCGACCTGCTGGCGGGCGGCGCGCCCGAGCCCGTGCACGTGGTGCACGCCGCGGAGGGCACGACCGTCCCCGGCACGGCGAACACCCTGCGGCTCATCGTCCGCCTGCCCGGCAACCCGCCGATCGAGCTCTACGAGGCGCGCTTTCCGGCGCGCTCCAAGCGCGCGGCCGGCGCACACGGGCCGGGGACGCGCGAGCATGTGCTCGTGACCCAGGGCGCGCTGCGCACCGGTCCCTTGGATCGCACCGCCGATCTGCGGGCCGGCGACTACGCCGGCTTCGCAGGCGACGAGATGCACCTCTACGAGGCGGGACCGCGCGGCGCGCGGGCATTGCTCATCATGCAGTGGGCCACCCAGCCATGACGACCTTCGAAGGCAGAACGGCGCTCGTGACAGGCGCCAGCGGCGGCATCGGGCGCTGCATCGCAGAGCGGCTCGCCGCGGCGGGCGCCACGCTCGCACTGCACTACGCCTCCAACCCCGAGCCCGCGCAGGAGCTGGCCGCGGCGCTGCCCAAGGCGGCCGCCTTCGGGGCCGACCTCGGCGAGCCCGACGCGCCGGACCGCCTGGTCGACGAGGTCGAGTCCGTCTTCGGGTCCGTGGACGTTCTCGTGGCCAACCACGGCCGCAGCCAGATCGCGCGCCTGGAACAGGTCGACGCCGACGCGTTCGACGAGATGCTCGCGGTCAACCTGCGCGGACCGTTCCTGCTCGCCCGGCGCACGATCCCGGCCATGAGCGAGAGGGGCTACGGGCGCGTGCTCTTCATGTCCTCGGTCGCGGGACTCACCGGCGGCATCGTCGGCCCGCACTACGCCGCGTCCAAGGCCGGCCTGCATGGGCTCACGCACTACCTCGCGCGCCGCTCGGCGGGCGAGGGCGTGACCGTCAACGCGCTGGCCCCGGCGCTCATCGAGGACACGGGCATGCTCCCCGGCGACCCCGGCGCCCTGGCCACGATGATCCCCGTCGGCCGCCTGGGCAAGCCCGAGGAGGTCGCCGACCTCGCTCTCGCCATCCTGCGCAACGGCTACATGACCAACCAGGTCGTCTCGCTCGACGGCGGGATGCACCCGCGGTAGGCGCCGGGCTCGGGGTCCTCCGCGGCGCGCTTGCGGCGCCGCGCGGCGTTCACAGCTTCACCGAGGGGAAGCGAGCCCGGGGTGGCGCGACCGTTGGCGATCGTCCTCCGCGCGAGGGCGAGCTACCCCGGACGATGGTCGCTAGTAGGGCTCCTGGCCGCACCAGTGACCACGATGCCGGGTTATGGGGCTCCTGGCCCCATGATCCAGCACGCTTACCGCCGCGCGGCTCGGCCGGGCGCAGCGGACGGCCCCCTTCCCTCGATGATGCTGTAAGCGCCGCGCAGCACCACGAGCGCAGGCGGAGGACTACGCAGCAGCCCGCCGCGCGCTGGGAACCAGGCGCAGGCGCTCGGGCAGCAGCGGCACCACGAAGCGCTTGGCGTACTCCGCGCCGCCGCGGACGGCGACCGCGCGCACCGGGTCCCAGGCGAAGCCGTACTGGCGGCGCAGGCGCTGGGGCAGCAGGCCGATGGTGATCTGGTTGGCGAGCTCGAGGACCGGGCGCAGACGGAGGGGGACCGGGGGGCGCATGACGATCTCGACGGCGAGCTCGCGGGCCTCTTCGGTGACGTACAGGTCCCCGCCCTCGACCATGTCGAACACGTAGGCCTGGAAGTCGTCCCAGGTCGGCGGCATGTCCGCGGCGCGCAGGCCGAACTGGCGGCCGACGAGCCGGTAGTCGGCCCAGAGCGCCTCGCGCTCGGCCGCGTTCAGCGTGGTCACGTAGCGCTGGTAGACGACGGCGGCCGAGTCGGCCAGCGCGGCGAGGATCCACAGCAGCAGCGCTGGATCGTCGGCCGCGTAGGGCGTGCCGGCGGCGAAGCGACCGGCGGGCTCGGCCATCTCGCCGCGCACGCGGCGGTGCATGGCGCGCACGCGGCGCGTCGCGCGGCGCGCGTCCTCGGCGGGGCCAAAGGCGACGAGGTCGAGCACGCGGGCCGTCCGGGCCAGGCGCTGGTAGGGCTCGTCGAGCGCGCCGGTGTGCGCGAAGAAGCCGGCGAAGGCCACCGGGTGCGCCGCCTGCATGAGCAGCGCGCGCGGGCCCGACAGCCCGACCACCTGCTCGCGGATCACGCGGCGCAGCATCGAGTCGTCGTGGAACAGGCTCTCTGACACCTCCATGACCAAGAGTACGGGCGACTACCCTGTGGGGACGATGCCTGCTGCCGCCTACGCCGGGAAGGAATGCGTCTGCCAGTTCCGCCGCGGGATCTGCGACCAGACCTGCGTGCGAGACATGCTCGACACGCCGTTCTACATCGCGTGCCTGAAGCTCGCGGGGCGCCGGTGCCTGGTGGTCGGCGGCGGCGCGATCGGCCTCGAGAAGGTGGAGGGCCTGCTGGCCTGCGACGGCGACGTGACCCTGATCGCCCCCGACGCGGTGCCCGAGCTGCAGGAGCTCGCCGCCGAGAACTCGATCGCCTGGGAGCGGCGCGCCTACGCCGGCCCCGAGGACCTCGAGGGCGCCTTCATGGTCATCGCCTCGACCGACGACACCGACATCAACATCGCCGTCTACAACGACGCCGAGCGCCGGGCGATGCTCGTCAACGTCGTCGACGTACCGCCGCTGTGCAACTTCATCCTCCCGGCGATCGTGCGCACCGGTCCGCTGGCCATCGCGATCTCGACCGCGGGCGCGTCGCCGGCGCTGGCCAAGCGGATGAAGACCGAGGTCGCCGAGCTCTTCGGCGAGGAGTATGCCGAGCTCGCGGTGATGCTCAACGACGTCCGCGGATGGGCCAAGGGCACGCTCGCCACCTACCAGGACCGCAAGGACTTCTTCGAGGGGATCGTCAACGGCGACCCCGACCCGATCGGGCTGCTGCGGGCGGGCGATCGGCAGGCCGTGCGCGACCTCATCGAGGGGGCCCGCAGCGCGGTGGCCCCTGCCTGATGGGCGACCTCACGCATCTCGACGCGGAGGGCACGGCGCGGATGGTCGACGTCGGCGCCAAGGACGTCAGCGCCCGGCGCGCCGTCGCGCGCGCCGTGGTGCGCATGACCCCGGCGACGGCCGAGCGCGTGGCCGCCGGCGACGCGCCCAAGGGCGACGTGCTGGGGGTGGCGCGCATCGCGGGCATCCAAGCGGCCAAGCGCACCGGCGAGCTCATCCCGCTCTGCCACCCGATCGGCCTCGACCACGTCGACGTCGACGCCGAGCTCGACGCCGCCGAGGGGACGGTCACGCTCATCGCCACCGCGGCGGTCACGGCCCGTACGGGCGTCGAGATGGAGGCGATGACCGCCGCCGCCGTCGCCGCCCTGACCGTCTACGACATGGTCAAGGGGCTCGAGCGCGGCGTGCGCATCGAGGCCGTCGAGCTGTTGCGCAAGTCCGGCGGGCGCAGCGGCGAGTGGGTGCGCGGCGGGCCCTAGCCGCAAGCGCGGACGGAGCGCCGCGCCCTTTCACGCCGGCAACGGGCGCTCGCAGGCCTCCACGGCTATCGTCCGGCCCGGTGCGCACCGTCGTCATGACCATCTCGAGCAGCGTCTCGCGCCGCGAGGCGGAGGACCTCTCGGGGCCCCTACTGGCCAACCTCGCCGAGGACGCGGGCGCGGAGATCGTCGCGATGGAGGTCGTGCCCGACGACTTCGCGCTCATCGAGGACCGCCTGCACCACTACGTCGACGCAGGGGTGGCCTTCGTCTTCACCACCGGAGGCACCGGGCTCACCGTCGACGACATCACGCCCGAGGCGACGTGGGCGGTCATCGCCCGCGAGGCGCCGGGCATCGCGGAGGCCATGCGGGCGGTGAGCGCCCAGCACACGCCGATGGGCGTCCTCAGCCGAGGCGTGGCGGGCGTGGCCGGCCACACGCTGATCGTCAACTTCCCCGGCAACCCCAAGGCGATCGAGCAGGTCTTCCCTGTGCTGGCGCCGGTGCTCGGGCACGCCGCCGCCACGCTGGGCAGCGAAGGTGGCAGCCGCGCCAGCCATTGAGCTCGCGGGCCTGACGCGCCGCTACGGCGAGCGAGTCGCGCTGCAGGACGTCACCCTGACCTTGCCGGCCGGCGCGACGCTCGTGGTCTTCGGGCCCAACGGCGCCGGCAAGTCGACGCTGCTGCGCGTCCTGGCGACGCTGCTGCGCCCGCATGCGGGCACGGTCCGCGTCCTCGGGCGCGCCCTGCCCGACGAGGGCTGGGCCGTGCGCGGGCGCATCGGGCTGCTCGGCCACGCGCCGCTGCTCTACCGCGACCTCAGCGGCAACGAGAACCTCGCCTTCCACGCCCGCCTGCACGGCGTGGCGCTGGAGCGAGCCCGGGAGCTGCTCGAACGCGTCGGACTGTCGGCGCGCGCCGACGACAAGGTCCACACCTACTCGCGCGGCATGGTCCAGCGCCTGGCCGTCTGCCGCGCCGTGCTGCACGACCCCGAGGTCCTGCTCCTCGACGAGCCGCGCGCCAACCTCGACCCCGCCGCGGCCGAGCTCGTCGAGCCGCTCATCGGCGCGGCGAGCGGACGGACGCGCATCGTCACGAGCCACGACCCGGCCGGCGGGCTCGCCGAGGCCGACGTCGCGCTGGGCCTGCGCGCCGGGCGCGCGGACCTGGTGGCGCCGGCGCGCGAGATCGACGCCGCCCGCATCGGGGCGCTGTACCGGTGAGGCGGACCGTCGGCGCCGTGCTGCGCAAGGAGCTGCGGCTGGAGCTGCGCGCGCCGCAGGCGGTGCCGGCCATGGCGCTGTTCAGCGTCACCACCCTCGTCGTCTTCCACTTCGCCCTGCAGCGCGGGCAGGTCGACGGCGACCTGGCCGCCGGCGTCCTGTGGGTGACCCTGCTCTTCGCCGCCATGCTGGGCACCAGCCGGCTGTTCGTCGCCGACCACGAGGAGGGCGGGCTCGACGGGTTCCTGCTGGCCCCGGTGGACCGCACTGCGCTGCTGGTGGCCAAGGCGCTCGCGCTGCTCGGCTTCCTGGCTGCGGTCGAGGTCGTCGCCGTGCCCGCCTTCGGGCTGCTGCTGCTCGGGCCCACCCCCGACGCCGGCGCGGTCGCGTCGCTGGTCGTCGTCCTGCTGCTCGCCGATGCCGGCATCGCGGTGGTGGGCACGCTCGTCAGCGCCCTCGCGGTGCAGACCCGCGCGCGCGACCTGCTGGTGCCGCTGCTGGCCCTGCCGCTCCTGATTCCGGTGGTCATCGCCGCGGCCAAGGCCACGACGCCGCTCTTCCTGGCCGGTGGGGCCGAGGCGCTCCCAGGGCGCTGGCTGGCGATCCTCGGCCTCTATGATCTGGTGTTCGGGCTGCTTGCCTACGCGGTGTTCGACTACCTGGTCGAGGACTGAATCGCCTTCTTGCTGTACGGAACGCGCCTACGCGCACTGTCGATCCTGGCGGCCGTCACGCTCACGGCGGGCTTCGGGCTGGCCTTCTTCTATGCGCCCATGGACGCCGACCAGGGCTTCATGCAGAAGATCTTCTACGTCCACGTGCCGCTGGCCATCGTGGCGCTCGGCGGGTTCGTCTTCGGCGGCATCATGGCCATCCAGCACCTGCGCACGCGCGACGCGCGCTACGACCTGCGCTCCTACGTGGCCATCCACCTCAGCCTCGTGCTCGGGGCCGGGGTGCTCATCACCGGCGCGATCTGGGCCAAGGCGAGCTGGGGGCACTGGTGGGTGTGGGACGAGCCGACACTCGTCTCCTTCCTCGTCGTCTTCCTGCTCTACGCCACCTACCAGCCGCTGCGCTTCTCGATCGAGGATCCCGAGCGCCAGGCCCGTTACGCCAGCGTGTTCGCCATCGTCGCGGGCGCGTTCGTGCCCCTGAACTTCCTGGCCGTGCGCCTGGCCCAGGCCTACACCCACCCGCGCGTCTTCGCGACGACCGACGGCGGCCTGCCGGCCAAGATGCAGCTGCCCTTCTACCTGTGCCTGATCGGGATGGCGCTGCTCTTCGCCACGCTGTGGAAGTACGAGATGGCCTCCAAGCACACCTCCGCGCAGCTGCGCTCGCTGCGGCGCAAGCTGGGCGGCGACGACGTCCTCGCCCCGCAGGGGCGCACCGCGGCCCCGAGCCTGGGGACGAGCGCGTGACCGACGCGCTGCCGGACAACACCGGCTATGTCGCCGCGGCCTACCTGGTCTTCTTCGCGCTGGTGCTCATCTACGTGGTGATCATGGCCACCAAGCTCTCGCGCTTCGAGCGCGAGCTGTCCGAGCTCGAGGAGCTGGCCGACGAGCGCAGCGAGGCGCGCGAGCGCGAGACGGTGAGCACCTGATGGAGCTCCTCGTCCTGGGCATCTCGCACCACACCGCGCCCGTGGCGCTGCGCGAGCGCCTGGCGCTCACCGAGCGCGCCGCCACGCGCTTCATGACCGAGCTGGTCGCGCACGAGGACATCGACGAGGCCGTCGCCATCTCGACGTGCAACCGCACCGAGATCTACCTCGTGACCGACGACCCGGTGCGCGCGGAGACCGAGCTCCTGGGCAAGCTCGCCCGGCGGGCCGACATCCGGCCCACCGAGCTCACCCCCGTGGTCTACTCGCCGCGCAACTGCGACGCCGCGCGCCAGCTGTACCGCGTCACCGCCGGCCTGGACTCGATGATCGTCGGCGAGGCCGAGGTCCAGGGCCAGGTCCGCCGCTCCTACGAGGCGGCGCTCGAGGCCGGCACGACCGGGCCGATGACCAACCGCCTGTTCGGCGCCGCGCTGCAGGCCGGCAAGCGCGTACGCTCGGAGACCGGCATCGCGCGCGAGCGCGTCAGCATCTCGAGCGTCGCCGTCGACCTGGCGCGCGACGTCGTCGGTGACCTCGAGTCGCGCTCGGTGGTCATCATCGGCGCCGGCGAGACCGCCGAGCTGACGGCCCAGGCTCTGGTCGACCAGGGCGTGCGGACCGTCTTCGTCGCCAACCGCCACGCCGACCGCGCCCGGTCGCTGGCCGACCGCTTCGGCGGCGAGGTCGGCTCGCTCGACTCGCTCCCGGCCCGGCTGGAGGAGGCCGACATCGTCGTCTCCTCGACCTCCTCGCCGCACCCGATCGTCGAGGCCGACGACCTGGCCGAGGTCATGCGCATCCGCGACGGTCGCCCGCTCGTGCTCATCGACATCGCCGTGCCGCGCGACATCGACCACGCGTGCGGCGAGCTCGACGGCGTGAGCGTGTACGACATGGACGACCTGCAGGCGGTGGTCAGGCGCAACCTCAGCGTGCGCGAGGCCGAGCGCTCGCGGGCCGACGCGGTCGTCGAGGAGGAGATCCAGCGCTTCGCGCGCTGGCTGGCGCAGCTCGACGTCATGCCCACCATCGCCGCCCTGCGCGAGCATGGCGCGGAGATCGTCGACCAGGTGCTGGCCGAGAACGCCGGGCGCTGGGAGACCCTGTCGCCGCGCGACCTGGCCCGCGTCGAGGCCATCGCGCGCGCCGTCATGCAGCGGCTCCTGCACGAGCCGACGATCCGCCTGAAGGAGAGCGGGCACGGGCGCCAGCAGGTCCTGCGCGAGCTCTTCGGCCTCGACGAGGGCCTCCCCGACGGGCAGGCGCCGCCGGCCGAGACGGTGCCCGAGGCTCCTGCGGCCGACAACGTCCGCCCGCTCAAGCGCCGGGCGTGAGGATCGGGACGCGCGGCAGCGCGCTGGCCCTGGTGCAGGCGCGCCAGGTGGCGAAGCTGCTCGGCGGCGAGCACGAGCTGGTCGAGGTGGTGACGAGCGGCGACCGCCGGAGCATCCCATCCGACGGCGGGGACTCGGACAAGGAGCGCTGGGTCCGCGAGCTCGACGCCGCGCTGCTCGACGGCACGCTCGACTGCGCGGTGCACTCGGCCAAGGACGTGCCGGCGGAGCTGCCGGAGGGCATCGTCATCGCCGCCGTCCCGCCCAGGGCGGACCCGCGCGACGCGCTTTGCGGCGCCAGCGCCCTGGCCGCGCTGGCGCCGGGGGCGCGCGTGGGGACGTCCTCGCTGCGGCGGGCCGCTCAGGTGCGCGCGCTGCGCGACGACCTCGCGGTGGTCGAGCTGCGCGGGAACGTCGACACGCGCCTGCGCAAGCTCGAGGACGGCGACTACGACGCGATCGTGCTGGCCGCCGCGGGCCTCGAGCGCCTGGGGCGCAGCGACGCGGGGACGCCGCTCGACGAGCTCGTGCCGGCCTCGGGACAGGGCTGCCTGGCCGTGACCACCCGCGCCGGCGAGCAGTCGCTGGTCGCCGAGATCAGCGACCCGGCGGCCGCTTGGGCGCTGGCCGCCGAGCGCGCGCTGGTGCGCGCGCTCGAGGCCGACTGCCACACGCCCGTGGGCGCGCACGCGCAGGTCCTCGGGCCCGATGCGCTCACGCTGCGCGCGTTCGTCGGCGCCGCCGACGGCAGCGCCTGGGTGCGCGACGAGCTCGACGGCTCCGATCCCGAGGACCTGGGCGCAGCGGTCGCGCAGCGGCTGCTGAGCGCGGGCGCGCGCGAGGTCCTCGCGGCGTGACCGCCTACCTCGTCGGCGCCGGGCCCGGCGATCCCGGCCTGCTCACCGCGCGGGCCATCGAGCTCATCGCCAGCGCCGACGTCATCCTGCACGACCGCCTGATCCCGCACGAGGCGCTGGCGGGCGCGCGGCCCGGCGCGCAGGTCATCGACGTCGGCAAGGTCGGCGGCGGCGAGCAGGTGCCCCAGCGCGAGACGACCCGCCTGCTGGTCGAGCACGCGCGCGCCGGCCGCGCCGTGGTGCGCCTGAAGGGCGGTGACCCCTTCGTCTTCGGGCGCGGCGGGGAGGAGGCGCAGGCCCTGCGCGCCGCGGGCTGCGACTACGAGGTCGTCCCCGGCGTGACCGCCGGCGTGGCGGCGCCGGGCTACGCGGGGATCCCGGTCACTCAGCGCGGGATGGCCAGCGCCGTGGCCTTCGTCACCGGGCACGAGGATCCGGCCAAGCCGGAGACCGCCATCGACTGGGCGGCCCTGGCCGCCTTCCCGGGCACGCTCGTCTTCTACATGGGCGTGCGCCAGCTGCCGCGCATCGCCGAGCGGCTCGTCGCCCACGGCCGCGATCCGGGCGAGCCGGCCGCCATCGTCGAGCGCGGGACCCTGCCCGACCAGCGCGTGCTGCTGACGACCGTCGCGTCGCTGGGCGAGCAGGAGGCCCACGCGCCGGCGGTGACCGTCGTCGGTCCGGTCGCGGCGCTCCACGACGAGCTGGCGTGGCTGGGCCGCGGCCCGCTGGCCGGCGTCGGCATCGCGGTGACGCGCGCCCGGGCGCAGGCCAGCGGGCTGGCGGCGCGCCTGCGCGCGCTCGGCGCGCGGGTGATCGAGGCGCCCGCCATCCGCATCGAGCCGCTGCCCGTCGAGCTCGGCGATCCGGCCTCCTACGACCTCATCGTGCTGACGTCGCCCAACGGCGTCGAGCAGCTCTTCCGCCACGTGCGCGACGCCCGCGCGCTGGCCGGCCCGGCGATCGCGGTCATCGGGCCGGGCACGGCGGCGGCCCTGCGCGCCCGAGGCATCGAGCCCGACGTGCTGCCCGAGCGCGCGGTCGGCGAGGGGCTCGTGGAGGCCCTGGGCGACCGCTCGTACGGCCGCGTGCTCGTCGCGCGCGCCCAGGACGCGCGCGACGTCGTGCCCGACGCGCTGCGCGAGGCCGGCAGCGCGGTCGACGTCGTCGCCCTCTACCGGACGGTACCCGAGCCGCTGGCCGCTGCGGAGCGCGCCGCCGCGCTGGGCGCCGACTGGGCCACCTTCACGAGCGCGTCGTCGGCGCGCTTCTTCCACGCCGCCGCCGGCACCCTGGACGGCCCGCGCCTGGCCTCGATCGGCCCCGTCACCAGCGCCGCGATGCGCGAGCTGGGCTACGAGCCCGACGTCGAGGCCTCAGATCACACGCCCGAGGGGCTGGTCGCCGCCCTCGTGGCGGCCGCGGGGCGCGGGTGAGCGCGCGGCCGACGCCGCACCGACTCGCCCACCAACGGCGCCGGCGTTCCGTCCTCGGGCGTGTCGGCGCCCAGGAGCGGCTCGTCGCCATCGCGTGGCACGCGGCGGACGATCGGCCACCAGTTGGGTCGGTCGTCATGGACGGGACGCTCGTCGAACCACGGGCGCGACTCGGCGCCGAGCCACATCGCGAGCAGGGCGAAGACGCCGAAGACGGTCGGGGGAAGGAGAATGCCGGCAAGCACCTCGAGCACGCGGTCGAGACTACGCCGCTCCGACAGGCTGTCAACGAGCGTGTGCGGTGGGCGCGCCGCTCGCGGCAGACCCGGCTCAGCTGGCCGCCGGCGGCTCGTCCCCGGAGGGGATGCCGGGCATGGCCTCGGCCCCGCGCTGCGCTTCGTCCTCGCCTTCCGGCTTCGCCTCGGGGACGCCGAGCGGCTCCTCTTCGGGCTGGTCGGGCGGGAGCCCGCTGGGAGCGTCGTCGGGGGTGCTCGGCTGGTCGCTCATCGCCGACACGCTACCCGGCCTCCGGACGGGTGCGACGACTACTAGACTCGCCCCGTCCCGATGACGACAGTGATCACGTTCCTGTCCGACTACGGCCTCGACGACGAGTTCGTGGGCGTCTGCCACGGCGTCATGGCCCGGATCGCGCCCGATGCGCGCGTGCTCGACGTCAGCCACGGGATCGAGCGCCACGACGTGCGCTCGGGCGCCCTCGTCCTGCGCCGCGCGCTGCCCTACTTCCCGGCCGGCGTGCACCTGGCCGTCGTCGACCCCGAGGTCGGCGGCGAGCGCCGCGCCGTCGCCGTGCGCGCGGCCGAGGACGACCGCATCCTGGTCGGGCCCGACAACGGCCTGCTCGCCCTGGCCATCGAGCGCTTCGGAGGCGCGGTGGAGGCGGTCGACGTGGCGCGCTCGCCGCATCGCCTGGAGCCCACCTCGGCCACCTTCCACGGGCGCGACCTGTTCGCCCCGGTGGCCGCCCACCTGGCGGCCGGCGCGCCGCTGGCCGACGCGGGCGACCCGATCGACCCCGACCAGCTCACGCCGCTGCACACCCCCACCGCCCGCCGGGTCGACGGGGGCCTCGTCGCGCACGCCCTGGCCTTCGACCGCTTCGGCAACGTCATGCTCGACGTCGAGCACTCCGAGCTGGCGGGCTCGGGCCTGAAGCTGGGCCATCGGGTGACGATCAACGACGAGCTCGCGCACTACGCGACGACCTTCGCCGACGTCCCGCCCGGCGAGCTGCTGCTCTACCAGGACGCCTATCGCACGCTCGCGTTGGCGGTGAACCGCGGCTCGGCCGCGCTGCACCTGGGCCTCGACCTCGACGCCGAGGTCCACATCCGCCCGGCAGCCGGATGACTCGCGGGGCCGCCTAAAAGGCGAGCCTGGATGGCGAGCGGCGGCCATACCGCGAGTGCGCTCGGCCGCCCGCGGCTGCACCTGCGGGTCACGACGTCGACCAACGACCGTGCCCGAGCGCTGGCGCAGCAGGGCGCGCCGCACGGGACGCTCGTCACGGCCGCCGAGCAGCGCGTGGGGCGCGGGCGCCAGGGCCGCACGTGGTCGGCCCCGCGCGGGCGCGCGCTCCTGCTCTCGCTCGTGCTGCGCGACCCGCCGGCGCTGCTGCCGCTGGCCGCGGGCCTCGCGGTCGCCGAGGTCGTCGGCGCCGCCGGCGTGGTCAAGTGGCCCAACGACGTCCTCGTCGACGGGCGCAAGGTGGCGGGCATCCTGGCCGAGGGGCGGCCCGACGAGGGCTGGGCCGTGCTGGGCATCGGGATCAACGTCGCGCTGCGGATCCACGAGCTGCCGCCCGAGCTGCACGACACCGCGGGCACGCTGGGCCTCGAGCCGGCCGATCTCGAGCCGACGCTCGAGCGGCTGCTGGTCGACCTGGAGCGCGCGCTGGCCCTCGACACCTCCGCGCTCCTCGACGCCTACCGCGCCCGCGACGCCCTGCGCGGGCACGAGGTCTCCTGGTCGGAAGGGCGCGGGACCGCGGCGGGCATCGACGGCGCGGGGCGGCTCGTGGTGCAGCTCGCCGACGGCGGGCGTACCGCCCTGAGCGCGGGCGAGGTGCACCTCCTGCGGTAGTGCGGTGGACGCCGCGCTGTGCCGCAGGCGCGCCGCGAGGTCGAACGTCGGTCTTCCCCCCTCCAGACGTGGGAAGACCGACGTTCGACCTACGCAGCCTCCGCTGGAGAATCGGCGGGCGCGTCGGTCGGCGAGCCGTCGGCATCCTTGTCGGCCTTCTTGGCCACCGGCGCCTTGCGCGGGCGACGCGGCTTGGGCTTCTCGGCCGGCTTGCCGTCAGCCGCGGCCTGCGGCGCAGCGGCCTCGGCCGGCGCCTCCTTGGGCGGCGCGTCCTCGGCCGCCTCGGGCGCCTTCGACGCCTCTGGCTTCTCGGTCGAGGCAGCGGCCGCGCGGCGCGGCCTGCGCTTGCGGGCGGGCTTGGCGTCGCTCTCGCCGGCCTGCGCCTGCCCGTCCCCGGCCTGCGCCTGCGCCTGCGCGTCCCCCGAGCCGTCGCCGGCCGCGGCGGCCGGCGCGGGCTGCTCGTCATCGGACGGCTCCGATGCGGACTGCTGGGCCTCGAGCGCGGCGCGCTCGGGGTCGGAGTCCTTGCGGCGGCGCGAGCGCCGCGAGCGCGACCGCGATGCGGGCCTGTCGCCGGCCTGGGCGTCGCCGTCCTTCGCGCTCTCACCGGCCTCGCCGGCGCCGTTCGCGGACGCGCCGTCGACCGTCGTGGTCGCGACGGCGCCGTCGAGCGTCTCCTCGCCGGGCCCGGCCCGCGTCTGCGCCGCGCCCACGGCGGTGCGCCCGGCCGCGGCGGCCGCCTTCTTGCGCCGGCGCCGCGAGCGCCGGCCCTTGCCCTTGGGGAAGTTGCGCAGCAGCTCGCGCGAGAGGGCGCTCGGCTTGCGGGCCAGGCGGGTGCGCGCGCCGCGCAGGACCTCCTCGGCCTCCGGCGTGTGCGCCACGGCTGCGGCGAGCAGCGCGGCCTGCAGCCGGCGGTCCTGCTTGCGCGCGGCGTGCACGAGCCGGCGCGCGTTGCGCGCGTGCGCGCCGCCGCTCGAGTTCACGAGCAGTCCGAGCAGGCGCTTGGTCTCGGGCCAGCGCTGGACGGCGTACTCCTCGTGGACCTCGCGCGTGTACTCGGCCAGGCGCCAGATCCAGGCGTTGGCCTGGTCGCGGCGCCCGATGCGCTTCTCGGCGAGGGCCTGGAACATGACCTTGGTGCCCTCGCGACGCTCCTCCCGCGCCCAGGTGCCGATGACGTCGAT
The DNA here is from genome assembly GCA_963757775.1 of Paraconexibacteraceae bacterium. GTDB lineage: Bacteria > Actinomycetota > Thermoleophilia > Solirubrobacterales > Solirubrobacteraceae > JAOPZW01. The sequence continues at coordinate 194,926 of CAVWSH010000003.1, forward strand.
CGAGAGGTCGAAGGCCTCGGCGTCCTTGGCCGCGGCGATCTCCTGCAGCGCGCGCACGCGCAGCTGGGCGTTGCGGTTGCGCTCGACGGCGGTGAGCAGGAAGCGGCGCTTGAGCTCTCCGGTGCGGTCGAAGTGCAGCATCGCCCGCGCGCGGCGCCAGCCGCTGGGGGCGACGCGCGCCCCGGCCAGCGCAGCCCACATGTGCTGCTCGCCGTAGTCGAGGTGCTCGACCGCGATGCGCCAGAGCTCGCGCTCGAAGACCTCGTGACGGCGCTCTTCCTCCGCCGTGACCGGGATGACGCGGCGCTCGACGCGCACGCGGCGCCCGCGGCCGCGGCGCACGGGACCGACGACGATGGCGCCGCCGCGGTAGACGTCGCGGTCCAGCAGGGAGTGCAGCGTGATGACCGGGTCGTCGTGCTTGGTCGCCGGGTGGACGAAGTCGACGACGACGCCGGCCTCCTTGCCCGGGTGCCGGCGCGTCACGCGGCCGACGCGCTGCTGGTAGACGCGCCGCGAGGCGGTGGGCGCGAGGTGCATGCACACGGTGGCGCGGGGCGAGTTCCAGCCCTCGGCCAGCAGCTGCGCGTTGACCAGCACGTCGATCTCGCCGCGCTCGTAGGCCGCGAGGATCTCGGCCAGCTCGCGCTTGGGCGTCTCGCCCGAGACGGCCTGGGCCTTGATGCCCTCCTCTCGCATGGACTCCGCGACGTTGTAGGCGTGGCGCACCCCGGCGGCGTAGATGACGCCCGGCACGCCGTTGAAGCGCGTCTTGTAGAGGTTGGCGATCGCCATGTTGAAGGGCAGCTGGTCCAGCAGCTCGGCCAGCATCTCCTGGTCGAACTCGACGTCGACGTCGCCGCGGCGCAGCGGCACCTTCGCGATCGTGCGCACGCCCGGGCCGGGCGGGATGCGGATGCAGCGCAGCGGCGCGATGACGCCGCGGCGCGCGGCCTGCGCGAGGTCGAAGCGCGAGGTCTGCGTCGGGAACAGATCGGTGACGTGGCGGGCGATGAGCGCGCCCGTGGCCGTCATGCCGATGAAGATCGGGCCGGTCCACGCGCGGATGGCCGCCGACGTCTTCTCGCCCAGCGCCGTGTGCGCCTCGTCGCAGATGACGATCGTGTAGGCGTCGGAGATGCGCCCGGCGTTGCGCACGAACCACTGGTAGGTCTCGACGGTGACCGGCCCGTCGGAGCGATCGGTCCCCGCGCCGTCGAGCAGCGGCGGGGACTCGCGGTCGCCGTAGCCGCGGTCGTGCAGCTCGCCCAGGAACTGATCGACGAGGTTGCGCCGGTGGGTGAGGATGAGGACGCCGCCGGTGCGGGAGGCGTCGACGAAGCCCATCGCGGCGACGGTCTTGCCTGCGCCGGTGGCGTGCTCGAACCAGAAGCGCTTGTGGGCGTTGGGATCGTCGGCGGCGCCCTCCTCGACGTCCTCGTCGACGTCGGGCTCGTCGTCGTCCTCCCAGACGTCCTCGGGCTCGTCGTCGTCCTCCTCCTCGAGCTCGGGGTCCGGCTCGTCGTCCTCGTCGTCCTCGTCGTCATCCTCTTCGGCGACGGCCTCGACCTCCGGCTCGTCGTCGTCCTCGTCGTCCTCGTCGCCGTCCTCGTCGAGCTCGGGCTCCGGCTCGGGCTCGTCCTCTTCGTCGCGCGCAGCGGCCGCGGGCGCCTCGGGCTCGGGCTCGTCGTCGACGGCGAGCACCGGCTCGGCGGCCGGCGGGGCGTGGCCCTGGCCGTTCTGGACGGCAGCCAGCAGCGCGGTCAGGGTGCCCGAGAGGGCGTCGACCTGGTGGGGATTCAGCAGCGCGCCGTCGGCCAGGCGCGGCTCGTCCTCGCTGAGGACGCGCTCGAGGCCCAGCAACAGGGCGTATCGGCGGCGCCACTTGGTCGAGGGCACCGTCGCGCCGGCGTCGATCTCGCGCAGCGCGTCCTCGAGGGCGCGGCGGCGAGCGGAGCCAGGGGCGAGCGCGACGGCGGCGTCTTCGCCGTCGTGAACGAAGCGCTCACGCGTGAACGCTTCGGCGCGCTCGATGGCGGCCTGATCGGGAATCGGTGCGGCCTGAGCGGCCGCCGACATGGAATCAGCCATGACCTGGCTATCTGTGCTGAACGGAGAGTCGCGGCGCGCTTCGTTGCCTTCGACTCGGAGCCCCCCGGCTTGTCCGGGGACGATGCACGGGAGGGACTTCCCTGGATTCAGCGACCCTCCCCGTGAGTGATACGGAGGATACCGCACTCTGGGCCTGGTGCGCCGGGCGCGTCCTCAGGTCTGGCACCCTTCAGCCAATGCGCCGCTGGCTGCCATGGATCCTCGGGGCGATCGCCCTCGCCGCCGTCCTCGTCGTCGGCCTCAACCAGGCTCCGGAGTCCAAGGCTCCGAGCCAGCCGAAGGCCCGCACGATCTCCGCGCAGGAGCTGCACACCAAGCTCGACGGAGCCCCGCCGGCGCTGGCCGCGCTGCACGGACAGGCCAACGATCTGCTGCCGGGAGCGCGCAAGGCCCTGCAGGCCCGGGTGCGCGCCCTGCGCGGGCACCCCGTGGTGATCAACGTCTGGGCCGCGTGGTGCGTGCCGTGCCGCATCGAGCTGCCGGTCATCCAGCAGGCGTCGCTGGACTACGGCAAGCGCGTCGCCTTCGTCGGCGTCGACCTGCGCGACAACCGCGGCGCGGCGGCGAAGCTGCTGCGCGACATCCCGCTGACCTACCCGTCCTACGAGGACCCCGACGGCAAGGTGGCCAACGGCTACCGCCTGGTGGGCACGCCGAGCACGATCTTCTACGACGCCGCGGGCAAGCAGACCTACATCCACCAGGGCCAGTACCTCGACCGCGCGCAACTCGACGACGACATCAAGCGCTACGCGGTGTCGTGACCGAGACCAGGCCGGCGCGAGATCAGTCGGAGGTCGACGCCGCCCTGGCGCTGCGCTACGACGTCTTCTGCGGCGAGCAGGGCGTGAGCCTCGAGGAGGAGCGCGACGGCCGCGACGGCGAGGCGCTGCACCTCGTGGTCGTCGACGACGGCGAGGTCGTCGGCACCTGCCGCCTCCTGGCCGAGGGCTCTGACGTCAAGCTCGGCCGCATGGCGGTGGCGACCTCGCACCGCGGCCGCCGCCTGGCCGCCGGGCTGCTCGTGGAGGCCGACGCCCAGGCGCGCGAGCTGCGGGCACGGCGGATCGTGCTGGCGGCCCAGCTGGGCGCCCAGGCGGTCTACGAGCGCGCCGGCTACGCGCCCTATGGCGACGTCTTCCTCGACGCGGCCATCGAGCACGTGATGATGGCCAAGGGGCTTGAGTAGCGCGGTCGTCGGTCGTCCGCGCGGCGTCTTTGATGCTGCGCGGCGCTTCCTGCCGCATCGAGGGAAGGAGGGTGGCGGTGGTCGGCGGGCCTGCCGCGCCCTTTGCGTAGGGGTGCCCGCCGCGGAGTCCCGGTGCACTTCGAGGGTCTTCCGCAACAGCTTGCGCTGGCCCGGCCGGTCGAACGTCGGTCTTCCCCCCTCTGGAGGGGGTAGGACCGACGTTCGACGCCAGTGGGTGCGGAACGTGTTGTGAGACACGCGCGATTGCACCCAGGGCGGTCACGACTGAGGACGACGACGCGCGCCACGAACCGCCGGGCGCCTCCCTTCTCTCGATGCCGCTGTTCGCCAGCGCCGCGCGGCGCCGCCAGGCACGAGGCGAGGACTGACGTTCGCCGGGGCCTCTACCCTGCCGGGGGCATGCCCGAAGTCCGCATCGACCCGCTCTCCGGCTTTCGGACGATCGTCGCCTCCGACCGCGCCTCGCGCCCGGGCGGCGGGCTGTCGGCCACGCCGCCCGACCCGATCGACACCGAGAAGGACCCCTTCCTCGAGGGCCACGAGGGCCAGACCCCGCCCGAGACCTACGCCCTGCGCGCCAACGGCGCCGCGCCCGACACGCCGGGCTGGCGCGTGCGGGTCGTGCCCAACCTCTACCCCGCCCTCGACCCCGGCAGCGCCATGCCCGCGCCCTTCGCCAAGCCCGAGCTGTTCGCGGTCGCCCCCGCGCTCGGGGCCCACGAGGTGGTCATCAACGCGCCCGATCCGGTCACGTCGCTGGCCGACCTCGAGGTCGAGCAGGTCGGCGACGCGCTCGACGTGTGGCGCCAGCGGATGTGCACGCACACCGCGAACGGCGCCGCCTACGTCCACGTGATCGTCAACGAGCGCCGCGAGGCCGGCGCTTCGCTGCCCCACACGCACGCGCAGATCTATGCGCTGGACTTCGTGCCCGCCATCGTGGCCCGCGAGCGCGAGCGCTTCGGCGCCTACGCCCAGCGCACGATGGGCGGCAACCTGCTGCAGGACCTCGTCCAGGAGGAGGTCAAGCTGCGCGAGCGCATCGTGGCCATCGACGACGAAGCGGTCCTCATGGCCCCCTACGGCGCGCGGCTGCCCTTCCAGCTCATGCTCGCGCCCCGCGTCCCCCGGGCGCGCTTCGAGGACGACGGGCCCACGGGCGCCGCGCTGCTGCACGACGGCCTGCGCCGCCTGGGCCGCAAGCTCGGCAACGTCCCGCCCCTGAACCTCTGGGTCCGGACCGCCCCCCTCGGCGCCGAGCACTTCTGCTGGCGCATCGACGTCGTGCCGCGCCTGACGCACATGGCCGGCCTCGAGCTCGGGACCGGCGTGCACCTGAACATCGTCGCGCCCGAGCAGGCGGCGGCCGAGCTGCGCGAGGTCTAGCGGTGCAGGTGCGCCCCTAGTGCGCGCGCTCGTGCAGCGCGTGAGCCGCGCGGCCGTGCGCGTCGACGGGCAGACCGTCGGCTCGATCGGCGCCGGGCTGCTCGTGCTGTTGGGGGTCACCCACCACGACGACGAGGCGGCGTGCGACCGCCTCGCCGACAAGGTCTCGGCCCTGCGCATCTTCGCCGACGACGAGGGCCGCATGAACGAGGCGCTGGGCGAGCAGCGCGAGATCCTCGTGGTCAGCCAGTTCACCCTCTACGGCGACGCGCGCAAGGGCAACCGGCCGTCCTACGTCGCCGCCGCGCCGCCCGAGCGGGCGGAGCCGCTCTACGAGCGCTTCGCCGACCGCCTCGACGCAGCGCGCGGCGTGTTCGGCGCGATGATGGAGGTCGAGCTGGTCAACGACGGCCCGGTGACGCTCATGCTCGAGCTTCCGTAGCCTTCCGCCCCCCATGCCACCCGAAGATCGCTTCGTCCCCCGTTTCGCCGCCGAGCCGCCGCAGGATCTCCTGCCCTACGGTCGCTGGTCGCAGGCGCTCACCCAGGAGTTCCTGGCCGCCTGCCTGCGGATCGACAGCGAGGGCGAGGAGCTCGGCGAGCCCGACGAGGTGACCTGGTACCCGGACCGCACCTGGCACGGGCGGACCTTCGTGCCCGCCACCGCCCTGACCTCGCAGGGCTACGAGCTCTTCGGCTACGTCAGCTACGCCCCCGGAGGCGACGGCGAGGAGCCCAGCGACTTCCACAGCGTCGCCGACTACACGGCCGAGACCGCGCAGGCCAACCCCGACTGGCAGATCGACCTCTGCGACGAGGTCATCGGCACCTGGCGCGGCGAGCAGGGCAAGGCCGCCGCCATGACGCTGGTCTGGGGCCGCCCGCTCGTCGACGGGGGCGCGGTGGTGACCGGCGAGCTGGCCGACCTCGCGGTCGACCAGTGCCCGCTGCTCGAGGGCCGCTTCACCCTGCTGGCCCCCGACGACTACCGCGGCGACACGCTGGACGTGAAGGTCTTCGACCGCCGGGGCTCAGAGCTCGCGCACGAGTCGCTCTACACCGAGGACGACGAGGACGACGAGGACGACGCACCCGACGCTTAGGCGTCGCCCGGCGCGACGCGCGCGACGCGCCCGCCGGTCCGCGCCACGAGCTCCCCGGGCGCCAGCGGGAAGACCGACGACGGCGTGCCCGCGGCCGCCCACACGGTGGGGTAGGCGAGCAGGTCCTCGTCCACGATCGTCTCGATCGCGCGCACATGGCCGTACGGCGGCACCCCGCCGATCGCGAAGCCGGTCTGCTCGCGCGCGAAGGCGGCATCGGCCCTCTCGGCGCCGAAGCGCGCCTCGTCGACGCGGTTGGCGCCCGACGCGATGATCAGCAGCGGCCGGTCTCCGACGCGGAAGACCAGCGACTTGCAGATCGCCCCCACCTCGCAGCCGATCGCGGCCGCGGCATCGGCGGCCGTGCGCGTGCCGGCCGGGAACTCCTGGGCGTTCTCGAAGCGCGCGGCGCTCACGCGGCCGCGGTCGGCACCCGCTTGGCGATCTCCTCGCCGGTCAGCGGGAAGTGGCAGGCGGCGATGTTGCCGCCGTCCTTGACCTCGAGCAGCGGCTCCTCGACGTTGCACACGCCGTCGCGCGCCTTCGGGCAGCGCGTGTGGAAGCGGCACGCCGGCGGTGGGTTGGTCGGCGAGGGGACGTCGCCGCCCAGGACCTGGCGCTGCTTCTCGCGCGCCATCCGCGGATCGGGCACGGGCACGGCGGACAGCAGCGCCCCCGTGTACGGATGGCGGGGATGGTCGAAGAGCTGGTCGGCGTCGGCCAGCTCGACGATCTTGCCGAGGTACATGACCGCGACACGGTCGCACACGTGGCGCACGACGGAGAGGTCGTGGGCGATGAAGATGATCGTCAGCCCCAGCTCGCGCTGCAGCTCGGCGAGCAGGTTGATGATCTGCGCCTGGATGGAGACGTCGAGGGCCGAGACGGGCTCGTCGGCGACCACGAGCTTGGGCTTCAGAGCGATGGCGCGGGCGACGCCGATGCGCTGGCGCTGGCCACCGGAGAACTCGTGCGGGAAGCGGTTGTAGTGCTCGGGGTTGAGCCCGACGCGGTCCATCAGCTCCTGGACGAGCTTCTTGCGCTTGTCGTCGTCGCGCTCGAGGCGGTGGATGATGAACGGCTCGCCGATGATCGAGCCCACCGTCTTGCGCGGGTTCAGCGACGAGTAGGGGTCCTGGAAGATCATCTGCATGTCGCGCCGCAGCGGCTTGAGCTGAGCGCGCGGCGCGTGCGTGATGTCGTTGCCCTTGTAGATGATCTCGCCGCCGGTCGGCTCGAGCAGGCGCGTGAGCAGGCGCGCGGTGGTCGACTTGCCGCAGCCGGACTCCCCCACGAGCCCGAGCGTCTCGCCCTGGAAGACGTCGAAGGTGATGCCGTCCACGGCCCGCACCGCGCCGACCTGCTTCTGCAGGATGATCCCCTGGCGCAGGGGGAAGTGCTTCTCGAGCCCGCGGACCTCGATGAGCTTGGTGGCGCCGTTGGCGGTCATGACGTGGCTCCCTCGGGCGCCGTGTCCTCGCTCGGCGCCTGGGTGCCCTGCACGCCGGGGACCACCTCCGTGCCGGCCGGCGCGAGGACCTCGCCGACCGCCTCGCGATCGACGACGTCGTCGGGCACGTCGACGCGCGTCATCGCCTCGTCGGGCGTGCCGCCGGCGCGCAGCGCCGACCACAGCGCCCGGCGCGTCTGGGCCGGCAGCAGGCACGCCACCTCGTGGCCACCGTCGCCGCCGGAGTCGGCGGCCGGCGCCAGGCGCGGATCGATGCGCTTGTGGGCCTCGCGCACGTAGGGGCAGCGCGGGTGGAACGAGCAGCCCGCCGGCTTGTTGATCAGCGACGGTGGGCGGCCGGGGATCGGCACGAGCTCCTCGCCGCGCGGCGAGTCCAGGCGCGGGATCGACTTGAGCAGCCCCCAGGTGTAGGGGTGCTCGGGCATGGCGAAGATCGTGTCCTTGTCGGCGTACTCCACGATCCGCCCCGCGTACATCACGCCGATGTCGTCGGCCACCTCGGCCACCACGCCGAGGTCGTGCGTGATCATCACGATCGCCGTGTCGAGCTCGCGCTGCAGGCGCTGGATGAGATCGAGGATCTGCGCCTGGACGGTCACGTCGAGCGCCGTCGTGGGCTCGTCGGCGATCAGCAGCTTGGGATCGTTGATGAGCGCCATGGCGATCATCACGCGCTGGCGCATGCCGCCCGAGAACTCGTGCGGATAGGAGTCCACCCGGCGGCGGGGCTCGGGGATGCCCACCAGCCCGAGCATCTCGACCGCGCGATCGAGGGCCTGCGCCTTGGAGACGTCGCGGTGGGCCTGGACAGCCTCCACGAGCTGGTCGCCGATCTTGTAGAAGGGATGCAGCGAGGACAGCGGATCCTGGAAGATCATCGCGACCTCGTTGCCGCGCAGCCGCCGCATGTCCTCGTCGGAGGTGTTCAGGAGGTCCTTGCCGTCGAAGACGATCGAGCCCGAGATCCGCGCGTTGCCCGCGAAGCGCGTGAGGCCCATGACGGTCAGCGACGAGACGCTCTTGCCCGAGCCCGACTCGCCCACGATGCCGAGGGCCTGCCCGCGGTCCACCGTGTAGGAGACGCCGTCGACGGCCTGGACGATGCCGTCGTCGGTCGCGAAGTGGACCTTGAGGTCCGTGACTTCCAGGAGGGCCAAGTTGCTAGTACCTCACGCGCGGGTCGAGGAACGCATAGACGATGTCCACGATCAGGTTGAGGAAGATGATGAAGAAGGCGCCCATGAGGACCGTGCCCTGCACGGTCGGCAGGTCGCTCTTCTGGATCGCGTCGAAGGCCAGGCGTCCCACGCCGGGGATGTTGAAGACGGTCTCGGTGAGGATAGCCCCGCCGAGCAGGATCCCGAGGTCGAGGCCGAGGATGGTGACGATCGGGGTGATGGCCGAGCGCACGCCGTGCTTGAAGACGACGGTCCGCTCGCGCAGGCCCTTCGCGCGGGCGGTGCGGATGTAGTCCTCGGACATCGTCTCGAGCAGGTTGCCGCGCAGGAAGCGGGCGTAGATCGCGGCGAACGAGGCGGCGAGGACGCACCACGGCATGATCAGCGCCGGGATCACCTGGCCTGGATCGGTGAAGATGTTGCCGCTCGTGGGGTAGGCACCCTGGCCCTCGAAGAGCGGGAACTTGCCGAGGTCCTTGGAGAAGAGGTACAGCGAGACGAGGCCGAGCCAGTAGACCGGTGCGGAGATCGCCACGAGGGCGGAGCCCATGGCCACGCGGTCCATCCACGTGCCGCGCTTGATGGCCGAGATGATCCCCACCGGGATCCCGACCAGCAGCCAGACGAGCGCTGCGCCGACCGACAGCGCCATCGTGGCGGGCAGGCGGTCGAAGATCTGCGACTTGACCGAGATGTTGTTCTGGAAGCTGTAACCGAAGTCGAAGTGGAAGACGAGCCGCTCCAGGTACTTCAGGTACTGGATGTACCACGGCTTGTCGAGGCCGAGCGTGTGGCGGATGGTGGCCAGCAGCTCGGGTGACGGCTGGCGCCCCGCGCGCAGGGTGGCCGGATCGGCCGCCGGCAGGGTGTAGAAGATCACGAAGGTCAGGAAGCTGATCACGAGGAGCAGCACGACCATCCAGAGCAAGCGGCGGATGATGAAGGGGATCATGACCTTGGCGGAAGCGGGGCTGGAACCCTGAGGAGGCGCCCCGCCGGCCGTGAGGCTCGACGGGGCACCTTCACCTCAGGTGTGGTTCTTGCGCGAGCTGGTCCCTCCTACTTCACCGAGGTGTAGCTCAGGTCGTGGGTCGTGTAGTACCCGTTGGCCACGGCGACGACGTCCTTGGAGTTGACCAGGGCCGTCTTGTCCCACAGGTACGGGATCGCGGGGGCCTGCTCGGCGATCATGTGGTTGATCTTGGCCCACGCCTTGTTGCGGTCCGGGCCGACGGGCACGACCGCGGCGGCCTTCATCGCCGCGTTGATCGCCGGCACGTCGAGCTGGGGCCAGTTGACGTTGCCCTGCTCGAGGATGTTCTTGCCGTTGAACGTCGGGTCGAGCATCGACTGCGGGTCGGCGAAGTCCTTGAACCAGCCCACGTTCGGGCAGATCGGGACTTCCTCCTTGCGCACGCCGCAGAACTTCGTGTAGAGCGTGTCCTGAGGCACGATCCGGAAGTTCAGCTTGAACCCGAGGTTCTCGATCTGGCCCTGGAAGACCTCAGCGGTCTTCTTGCCCGGATCGGCGTTCGTGGCGATGGTCAGGATCTTCTGCCCACCGGTCCACTTGCCGTTGGCGTCGATCGGCAGGCTCGGATCCTGCTGCTTGGCCGCCAGCATGTACTTCTTGGACACGGCGGGGTCACCGCTGGGGTTCTTCAGGTAGTCGAGATCGGTGTTCTGCTTCAGGCCACCGGCCTCGTCGAACCCGGGGATGCCCGGCGGGATCCAGCCCGTGGCGATGTCGCCGAGGATGGCGCCGCCACGCGTCAGGCGCAGGGCGTTGCGGTCGGAGGCCGCGATGATCGCCTTGCGGATGTTGATGTTGTCGAACGGCTTGACCTTGTTGTCGAACGCGATGTAGCGCGTGCCGCCCGACGGCACGAACTGCACCTGGTCCTTCTGCTTCTGGACGACCTGCTTGAGCACCGGCGCCGGCGGTGAGCCGGCGTCGCAGCACACCGAGTGCGAGCCGTTGATGGCGCGGCGCGCGGCGGTGGCCAGGTCGTCGTTGCCCTCCTCGATCTTGATCTCGTCGAGGTAGGCGGGGCGGTAGTCCGTCGACTTGTCCCAGTTCGGGTTGCGGACGATGTCGATCGACTTGCCCGGAACGCGGCCGGTGAGCTTGCCGGTCTTGGGGTCGTGCTTGATCATGTACGGGCCGGTGAAAGCGACGTACTGGTCGTACTTCGACGGGGTGCTCGAGTCGAACTTCTTCGCGTACTCCTCGGGGACCGGCACGGTGATCGGCATCACGAGCGCCTGCGAGACGAGCGGGGCGCTCGCCGTCTTGAGCTTGAGGATCAGCGTGGTGTCATCGGGGGTCTCGATGCCCGAGATCGGCTTGACGTCGGCGCTGTTGGCCTTCGTCGGCGTACCGACGATCGAGCTGAAGTAGGCACCCGCGTAGCCGCTGGGGACCTCCTTGGAGAACGCGCGCTCGATCGCGTACTTGATGTCCGCGGTCTTGACCTCGCGATTGACCGGAGGCGCGTACTTGATCCCCTTCTTGATGTGAACGGTGATCGTCTTGTTGTCCGAGGAGATCTCGGGCTCGCCCGTGGCGAGGTCCGGGACCGGCTTGACGGAGTTGTCGGGCTTGAACGAGTAGAGCGTGCGGTTCACGGCGTACTGGACCATGTAGCCGAACGTGTAGTAGTCCTGGCCGGGGTCGACGTAGTCGACGTCGCTGGCGGCGAGATAAGTCAGCGTGCCGCCGGGCTTGCCCGCCTTGATCTGCGTGTCGTTGCCACTGGTGGACGACCCGCCGCCGCCACCGCTCGTGCTACTTGAATTGTCACTGCCGCCGCATGCGGCGACGAAAAGCGCGAGCGCCGCCATGACGCTCGCGAAGAGGGTCCAGCGAACGGACCTCCTCATAGGTTTCCTCCTTGTTGCGGAACGCTGTGCACTTCTCTCCCTTCGGGCGCCCCTCAGCGCCCCGTCCGGGGATTGAGCGCGTCCTGCAGGCCATCGCCGATCAGGTTGAAGGCGAGGACGGTGAGCAGGAGCGCTACCCCCGGGAACGTCATGTACCACCAGGCCGTGTCGAAGATCGCGATCGCGTCGGCGATCATCGCTCCCCAGCTGGCCGTCGGCGGTTGGACCCCGACACCCAGGAACGAGAGCGCAGCCTCGAACAGGATGTTGGTCGGGATCAGCAAGGTCGTGTAGACAATGATCGGCGCCACGAGGTTCGGCAGGATGTGGCGGAAGATGATGCGAGCGTCCGAGGCGCCCAGCGAGCGGGCGGCCTCGACGAACTCCTTCTCGCGCAGCGAGAGCACCTGGCCGCGGATGATGCGCGCCATGTAGGGCCAGCCGGCGAGCGTGATGACGAAGATGACGACCGGCAGGCCGGGCTGGATCAGGGTGGTCTTCGACCCCACGACGAACGAGAAGATGATGGCGGCCACGAGGAACACGATGCCCGGCGCCAGGCGCAGCACCCAGTCGCTGCCCGTGAGGCCGCGGAAGCCAGGGCGCCCGCGCAGCTGCGATATGGCCGCGCCGATGACCGGGATGAGCAGGATGACGAAGGCGACGATGAAGAGGTCGCGGCCGACGGAGTTGGCGGTCAGGCAGCCCTTCAGCGAGCACGCGGCCCCAAGGCCCAGCGCGAGCAGGAGCACCGGGAAGGCGAGCACGACGTCCATCGAGCGCGACAGCGCCGTGTCGACGAAGCCGCGGTAGTAGCCCGCGATCATGCCCAGCGTCACGCCGATCATGACGATCAGGCCGGTGGCGAGGAAGGCGACCTCGAGCGACACGCGCGCGCCATAGAGCGTGCGGCTGAAGACGTCGCGCCCGAGCCCGTCGGTCCCCATGATGTAGCCGTGCCCCGGCGCCGCGGCCGAGCCGAAGGAGTCGAGCGCGCTGGAGTTCTGGGCATTCGGCGGATGGGCGCCGAAGAGCTTGACGATCTGCCCCGCGAAGATCGCGATGAAGATCAGCAGGACGATGAAGGCAAGCGCGACGAGCGCGACCTTGTCCCTCCTGAGCCGGCGCCAGAAGAGCGCCAGCGGCGAGCGTGCGGCGATCTCGCCTGTCGTGGTCGCTGCTTCATCGGTGATCGTGCCACCGCTGTCCTGAAGCAGCTCGGCAGCGCCGGTGCTCACGGCCTACGGCCTTGCGTCATCTACGTACCTCGCTGATGGGTCCCTCTCCCAAGTGCGGCTGGGTCCTTACCCGCACGCCGCGACTCTACTCCTGTCCGGGTCGACGCAGCGGACAGGGCCGCTGTGTCGATTCGCTCCACGATGGCCTTCTCCTCCCATCCCTAGAGGCCAGGTCGCGCACTGTAGGCCTCGGTGGGTAACGATCGGTTAAAGGAACATGCTTAGGCAGCGGATGCCCGACGTATCCTCTCGGCGCGGGCCCCGATAGCTCAGCTGGATAGAGCGACTCCCTCCTAAGGAGTAGGCCGCAGGTTCGAATCCTGCTCGGGGCACCTGGGGCGTCAGGAAGCCAGCGCTGCGGGCTGGCGGAGCCCGGCGACGACGCGCTCGAAGGCCGCGACCACGGACGGGTCGAACTGCGTGCCCGCGCCGCGGCGCAACTCGCCGAGCGCATCGCGGTGCGAGAGGGTGGGGCCGTAGCTGCGCTCCGAGACCATCGCGTCGAACGCGTCGGCCACCAGGATGATGCGCGACCCGAGCGGGATGTCCGACGCGGCGAGGCCATCGGGATAGCCCATCCCGTCGACGCGCTCGTGGCTCCACCGGACGAGCCGGGCGCTGGGCTCCAGGGCGGGGGCGGCGGCGAGGATCCGCTCGCCGATCAGCGTGTGGCGGCGGATCAGGACCCATTCGGCGTCCGACAGCGCTCCGGGCTTCTCGAGGATCGAGTCCGGGATCGCCATCTTGCCGATGTCGTGCAGAGCGGCGGCGTGGCGCAGCGCCTCGAGCTCGGGACCGACGAGCCGCAGCTCGTCGGCGGTCGCGCACGCCAACTCGCAGACGGCGTTGCCGTGCGTGGCCAGTCGCGGTGCGCGCTCGGAGACCACCGCCTTGAGGACGTCCGCGGACTGGTGCGCGGCCGGCGGGCGGCCCGCGTGCTTCTGGCCGTACATCCTGGCGTCGGCGACGGCCAGCACCGTCGAGGCGTCGCGTCCTTCGTCGGGCAGCAGCGCGGCGCCATGGGCCGCGGTGATGGTGAAGCCGTCGCCGCGCGTGACCAGTGCCGCGGCGCACTCGGCCGAGAACGCCTGCAGGTCCGTACGCAGCGGCGCCAGCACGCAGAACTCGTCGCCCCCCATGCGGTAGGCCGCGCCGCGCCCGTCGACCGCGCGCGCCAGGGCCGCGCCGAGCTGGGTGAGCAGCAGGTCTCCTGCCACATGCCCGTAGGTGTCGTTGTAGGTCTTGAACCCGTTGAGGTCGAGCAGCACGAGGGCGCGCGGCGTTTCGTCGTGCAGGGCCAGGGCGAGATCGAGCTGCAGCTTGCGCCGGTTGCTCAGACCGGTGAGGGCATCGGTGGTGGCCTCGACCCGGCTCGCGGTGAGCAGGGCGTGGTTCTCGCTCAGCGCGAGCGCCATCCGGACGAGCACGACGCCGAGCGCGGCCGCCGCGAGGCCCAGGGCGACGGCGTTGAAGTGCAGCGGGACGCCGAGCGCGAGGACGCCGAGCGCCAGCGCCCCGCATCCGACCGGGACGAACAGGCCGGCGCCGGCGCTCTTGCGCGCGGTGGCCTGCGCACCCGGCGGCAGGGCGGCGGCCCGCGCGAGCCCGACGATGCCCGTGGCCGCCAACGCGTCGGCGATGGGTCCCATCGCCCCCGAGGCGCCGGTCATGTACATCACGTCCGCCGCCTCCATCGCGACGATCGCCAGGCCCAGCGTGCCCCACAGGCGGTCGATCCGCCAGCCGGCCAAGCCGACGGCGCTGACGATCGAGCCGAGCAGGATGAGGTCCCCGACGGGATAGGCGAGGTTCGTCGCCGCCTCCCAGAACGGCGCGTCGGCCGACCCGTGGACCGCCGGCGAGACCGTCACGCAGGCCAGCACGGCGGCGGCCGCGAGGCCGCCGGCGAGTCCGTCCAGGCGCGTCGCCCAGAGGGTCCGGCCGACGCGACCACGGGTCAGCGCGAGCAGCGCGACGTACTCGCAAGGATAGATCGCCAGCCAGAACGGATCCGAGATCGAGGGCACTGGTACGGCGGTGAGATCCGGCGCCGCGGAGTAGATGAGGTCGCCAGCGGCGGTGGCGAGCAGTCCCGCGGCCAGCGCGCCCCAGGCCAGGCGTGCGGGCCCGCGCCGGATCGCGCCCGTCAGACAGCCCGCCGCGGCGGCGAGGATCACGGCGTCGTGCATCCAGCGGCCGAAGAAGTCCTGCGTGCCGGCGCCGCCGAAGCCGATCAGCGCGTCCGCCCAGATCGCCAAGAGCAGCGCTCCGGCGAGGGCACCTGGGAAGCGTCGCATCTGCCCTGGTGATCGGAGGCGGACGCGCCTTCTGTAGCCCGCGCGCCAGCGCCGGCGTCGCGTCAGGTCCGGTCGGGCCGCTCGGGGTAGACGTCGTCGATGGTGGCCAGCGCCGCGTAGGGAGCGCCGCCCGTGGCCTCGCGGATGCGGTCGGCGCCGCCGGCCAGACGGTCGAGCACCGTCACGACGCCGGCGATCTCGTGGCCGGCCTCGCGGACCGCCTCGATGGCCTGCAGGGTCGAGCCGCCGGTGGTGACGACGTCCTCCACGATCAGGCAGCGATCGTCGGGATCGAGGAACGGGCCCTCGATACGCCGCTGCAGGCCGTGCTGCTTGGTCTCCTTGCGGATGAAGAAGGCCTTGACGTCCGCGCCGCCCGCCAGGGCGGCGCACGCCGGGGCGTCGGCCCCCATGCTCAGGCCGCCGACGGCGGTCGCCCCCCATTCGCCGGCACGGGCGGCCACCAGCTCGGAGAGGGCCGCGAAGCCGGCGGGCCGCAGGATCGCCCGCTTGGCGTCGACGTAGTACTGCGCGACCTGGCCGCTCGTGAGGACCACCTCTCCGACGACGAGGGCGTGGCTGCGCAACTCGTCGATCAGCCGCTCCCGTGCCTGCATGCGGCCCGTACCCTATCGGGCGTGCTGGAGGGCCTCCTGCGGACGGTCGCGGTCGTTGCGGGCGCGATCGTGCTGCTCAGCTTCGTGCTGTTCGCCGTCGACGAGACGCGCAACGCGTCCGAGCAGACGACGGCGGCGATCGCCGGCCTCCAGGCGACGCGGACGTCGGATCCGTCGGCCGATCAGGAGCGGGCCAGAGAGCGCGCGCACTCGCGCGTGCGCGAGGCCATCGACGACGCCGACGACGTGCTCGTCGCGCCGTTCGCCGGTCTGGTGGACGGCTCGCCCAGCTCCTGGGTCCGCCGTGGCGTGCCGACGCTCATCGCCCTCGTGCTCTACGGCTTCGGGCTGTCGTTCCTGGCCCGCTTCGCCCGGGGACGAGCGTGACCGGCGACGCAGGGCCGACCCCCGAGGTCCGCTTCGGCGGACAGGCGGACTTCGCCATCGGCGTCGAGGAGGAGCTGATCCTCGTCGACGCGCGGTCCAGGGCCCTGTCGCACGCCGGCGTCGACGTGCTGGCGCGCATGGGCGACCCCGACGCCTCGCAGGGCTTCGCGCACCCCGACACGTACTCGGCGCTGATCGAGCTGGCGTCGCCCGTCGCCCGCGACGCCGGCGAGGGCGTCGCGGCGCTCGGCGCCCTGCGCGCGCGGGTGCGCGCGGCGGGCGGCACGGTCATCGGCGCGGGCATCCACCCGGACGGCGCCTTCGGCGACGTGGTGCACGTCGACGAGCCGCGCTACCACCGGGTGGTCGACCAGCTGCAGGGCCTGATCAGGCGCACGCCGACGTGCGCGCTGCACGTGCACGTCGGGATGCCCGACGCCCCGACCGCGATCGGCGTCTTCAACGGGCTGCGCGAGCACCTGCCGCTGCTGCAGGCGCTGGCCGCCAACTCGCCCTTCTGGCACGGGCGCGACTCGGGCCTGGCCACGTCGCGCGCCCAGCTCTTCCGCGGCTACCCGCGCGCGGAGATCCCGCGCGCCTTCGAGTCCTACGACGACTACGCCGAGACGGCGCAGAGCGTCGTCGCGGCCGGCGACCTGCCCGACTACACCTTCGTGTGGTGGGACATCCGCCCGCACCCGCGGCTGGGCACGGTGGAGGTGCGCGCGATGGACAGCCAGTCGGCGCTGTGGTCGGCGGCCGGGCTCGCCGCGCTGATCCACGGCCTGGCGCGCGCGGAGGCGCACGAGCCGCACCGCACGTGGCTGTCGCGCGAGGTGCTCATGGAGGCCTCCTTCACGGCGGCGCGCGATGGCCTGCGCGCGCGGCTGCCCATGGACGGCGCGCTGCGCCCCGTCCCGGAGGTGGCCCGGGCGGCGCTGGAGCGCGCGCGCCCGCACGCCGCAGAGCTCGGCTCGGGCGACGCCCTGCCGGGCGTCGAGCGGATCCTGGCCGAGGGCAACGGGGCCGACCGCCAGCGCGCCGCTCACGCCCGGGGCGGGATGCCGGCGCTCCTCGACCTGCTCGTGGCCGAGAGCGAGGCGCCCTACGGGTAGACGTCGACGATGTCGCCGACCTTGATCCAGCTGTAGACCGAGATGGCGTCGGGGATCGGGATGCGCAGGCAGCCGTGGCTCGCCGCGAAGACCGGCACCTCGGCGTAGCCGTGGATGGCGAAGCCCCGGATGAAGTAGTTGGAGTAGTACATCCCCTTGGCGTTGAAGCCGGTGGTCTTCGAGTAGACGCGGAAGCTGCCCTGGATCGTCGGCGTCGACGGCTTGCCCGAGCTCGCCGGGTAGATGCGCTCCACCCGCGAGCCCCGGATGAGCGCGATGACCTGCCGCGAGAGGTCGGCCTCGACGTGCTTGCCGTGCTCGGGATGGCGCACCTTGAAGGTGCCCTTGCCCGCCAGCAGCGCCTTGAACATCCCGGTGTCGGCGACCGTCGTGCGCGCCATGCCGGTCACCTTGCGGAAGGCCAGCACCGCGCGCGCCGTGCGCTGGTCGAACAGGCCGCGCCGGCCGACGACGTAGCCCTTGGCCGCCAGACGCTGCTGCAGCAGGCGCACGGCGGGGCCGCGCGCGCCCGGGCGCGCCCGCAGTGCGGCGACGTCGACCCGCACGGGCTTGGCCACCAGCTGGATCGCGGTGGGCGTGGCCAGGTGCGTGGCCTGGATCTCGACCGTCCCGGGCTTCGAGGTGCCGAAGGCGACCACGGCCATGCCGGACTTGCCGGTGGCCGACATCGTCAGGTTGACGTTGACCACGCGCAGCTTGTGGCCGTGGCGATAGAAGCGCACGGTGGCCGTCTGGCCCTCGACCCACGGCTGCATGACGACCCGCACCCGCCACGGCTGGCCCGCGAGCGCGAGGTGGCCGTTGCTGACGCGCTCGGGGGTGAGCGACAGCAGTGGGCCGGTGGCCGCGGAGGCGGCGCTCGGCGCGGCCATGAGGACGACGAAGAGGGCGAGGGCGCGCCGGCCGTGCCGGGCGAAGGTGGTACGGCTCGGCACGTGCATGGCGCGGAAATGTACCTATGCAGGCAGTCCGACCGAAAGATTGGCCGTTGGGCGCTCAGACGGTGGGCGTCGGCGCGGGCGTCCACCGCGCGCGAACCGTGAGCGCGACGAGCGAGATGAGCCCCAGCGCGCACAGGAAGAGCACGACGATCTCCCACCCCCAGTGCTGGGAGACGCCGAAGGCCAGCGAGTTGTTCATGCAGTGCAGGGCGACCCCCGGATACAGCGATCCGGTGCGCTCGCGCAGCAGGCAGAGCGAGAAGCCGAAGAACCCCAGCGGCAGCAGGAAGGCGGCCTCGGCCGACCCGACGTGGATGGCTCCGAAGACCAGCCCGGTGAGCACCGCCGCCGGCCATGGGCCCTTCCAGTTGCGCAGGGCGCCGTAGAAGAAGCCGCGGAAGAAGAACTCCTCGGCCATCGGCGCCACCACGGCGACCAGGAAGGCCACGGCCAGCAGCGCGTAGGTGCTGTCGTTGACGCCGAGCTCGTCGGGCAGCTTCGTGTCGTCGGGGCTGACGCCCAGGATCGCCACCCACACGAGCGTGAAGACGTAGAAGGCGGCGAAGGCGGCGGCCATCCAGCCCACCGCCGGCCAGAAGCGCGTGGGGCGCAGGCCGAAGTGCTCGGGCAGCGGCCGGGCCGAGAGGTTGGCGAAGAGCAGCGCCGCGCCGATGAACGACAGGTCCTGGACGATGGTGGCCGAGATGCTCACCGCGGGGCTGGGGTTCGTGAAGCTCGAGCCCGCCGCAGACCCGATGGCCCCGATGACGAGCGCCCCGAAGAGGGCGCCGGCGAAGGCGGCGACGAGGGCCGCCCACGCCGTCCAGGGCTTCCAACGCGGGCCCTCGGGCCGGGGCGGGCGCTCGACGCCCTCGGGCAGCTCGGGCGCGACGCTGAAGGAGGGCGGGGGGATCGAGGAGGGCGCGGTGGACATGCGTGCTCGGATGCAGAGTACGAGGCGGCCGGTATGCCCTACGTCACGAACAGGCCGTCCAGGGAGGCCACAACGCGCACGCCCTCGGGCGCCTGCGCGCCGTTGCGGGCCACGAGCACCGCGTCCAGGCCCGCCGCGCGCGCGCCGGCGACGTCGGCGTCCAGGCTGTCGCCGACGTGCACCGCGTCGGCGGCCGTGGCTCCGAGCCGGTCCAGGGCGGCGCGGAAGATGGCGGGATCGGGCTTGGCCACGCCGAGCTCGGCCGAGATGACGACCGCGTCGAGCAGCCCGCGCAGGCTGGTGCGCTCGAGCACGTCGTGCAGCGAGACGTCCCAGTTGGAGACCACGGCCAGGCGCGCGCCCCCGGCGCGCAGGCGCTCGAGCGCGGCGGGCACCTCCGGATAGGCGCGGAAGCGCACCGCCGCCAGGAGCGCGTCCTCGACGTCGGCCAGCCGCAGCGGCGTGCCGAGGGACTCCTGCACGACGGCGGCGCAGCGGCGGCGCAGGTCCTTGAGCCCGGCCCAGTCGCGCGCCTCGTCGTGGTGGGCGCGGTAGTAGGCCATCTCGGCCAGCATCGCCGTGCGCGCGGCCTCGGGCCCGACCACCACGCCGCGCACGGCCAGCTCGCGCTCGAGGTGCGGCCACGGCGTCTCGAGCTCGACGAGCGTGCCGAGGGCGTCGAGCAGGACGGCCGAGGGGATAGCTTCTCGCGCCATGACGGCCCTCATCGTGGCAGCCGACTCGTCGTCGGGGCGGCTGATCGCCGCCGCGCTGACGCTGCTGGCGGCGCTCGCGCTCGTGGCGATCGTGCACCGCGCCATGCGCGGGCGCGTGCACAAGCTGCCCGACGCGCTGGGCGGCGCCGAGCTCAGCCCGATGCTCGACACGCGCCTGCGCTTCCTGCGCCGCGCGGTGGAGGCGGCCATCATCGTCGTCGGCGTCGCCCTGGCCCTCGCGCAGTTCACGAGCCTCGACCGCCTGGCCGCCACCGTGCTCGCCTCGAGCGCGATCGCCGCCGCCGTCGTCGGCTTCGCCTCGCGCCAGGTCCTGGCCAACGCCATCGCCGGCATGGTCCTCGCCGTCACCCAGCCGTTGCGCATCGGCGACCTCGTGACCTTCGAGGGCGAGACCGGCACCGTCGAGGACGTCTCGCTGACCTACACCTGGCTGCGCACGGGCTCCGACGCGCGCCTGATCATCCCCAACGAGCGCCTGGCCGCCGGGGTCCTGCGCAACGACTCGATCCGCTCGCCGACGGTGGCGCTGGAGGTCTCGGCCTGGCTGGCGCCCGACGCCGACGAGAGCGCCGCGCTCGCGGCCGTCGAGGCGCTCGAGGAGACCCGGGCGGCCCGCATCGCCGAGGTGACCGACACCGGCCTGCGCCTGCAGGTCGCCGGGCCGCCCGTGGCGCCGGCCGAGCGAATCGCCCGCGAAGGCGAGCTTCGGGCAGATGTCTTGCGGGCATTGCGCGAAGCAGGGTGTCGGGGTCGTAGCGACGAACCCTGATCTACCCTTCCAGGGTTCCTGATGTCGAGACGAGAGCGCCAACGCCGCAGGCGTCGCAACGAGGGCAGCGCGAGGCGCGTCATCTTCGTGTTCCTCGGATTGATCGTGACCAGCGTCGCGATCGCCGGGATCGCGGCCGTGGCGTGGGTCGTCAACGTCGCCAACAGCGCGCCGTCCCTGTCGACGAAGAAGCCGATCGAGCTCGGCGCGACCTCGCGCGTCTACGCGGCCGACGGCAAGACTCGACTGGGCTTCATCAACGCCAACATCCTGCGCACGCCGGTGCACTCCAACCAGATCCCCGACGTCGTGCGCGAGGCGACGGTGGCGATCGAGGACCGGCGCTTCTACGAGCACCAGGGCGTCGACTTCGAGGGGATCGTGCGCGCGGCGGTCAAGAACCTCGAGTCCAAGAAGGACATCCAGGGCGGCTCGACGCTGACCATGCAGCTCGTGCGCAACCTCTACACGGGCGAGCGCGCGCGGTCGGGCGTGGCCGGCTACAAACGCAAGATCAGAGAGGCCAAGCTCGCCCAGGAGCTCGAGGACCGCCACCCCGGGCGCCCCGGCAAGCTGTGGATCGTCAACAAGTACGTCAACTCGGTGCCCTACGGCACCGTCGGCGGGCAGACGGCGGTCGGCATCCAGGCCGCGGCGCGGATCTTCTTCGACAAGCCGGCCGCGCGGCTGACCCTGCGCGAGGCGGCGCTGCTGGCCGGGCTGCCCCAGGCGCCCTCCAACTACAACCCGTTCCTCGACAAGGGCGCCGCCACCGCGCGGCGCAACGACGTGCTCCAGCGCATGGCCGACCAGGGCTACATCACCCAGGCGCTGGCCACCAAGACGATGGGCATGAGCCTCGGCGTCAAGCACAACCGCTACTACACGGCCAAGCGCGAGGGCTACGTCTTCGACTACGTCAAGCAGTACCTGATCGACAAGTACGGCCTGGACACCGTCCGCCGCGGCGGCCTGCGCGTCGACACGACGATCGACCTGCACCTGCAGAAGCTCGCCCGCCGGGCGCTGGACGGCAACCTCGGCGCCCCCGACCGCGCCGGCGCCATCGTCACCATCGACCCCAAGACCGGCTACGTGCGGGCGATGGCCTCGTCGTCGCGCTACGGCGACTCGAAGTACAACCTCGCCGCCCAGGGCCACCGCCAGGCCGGCTCGACCTTCAAGGTCATGGTCCTCATGGACGCGCTGCGCCGCGGCGTGGACCCCAACCGCACGAGCTACGTCTCGCGCCCGCTGCAGCGCGGCTGGCTGCCCACGGCGCCCGACTACGAGGTCCATACCTTCGGCCGGACCTACAGCGGCTCGATGAACCTCGTCACGGCGACGCTCAAGTCCGACAACACGGTCTACGCGCAGCTCGACGCGGACCTGGGTCCCGACACCGTGGCCCAGACCGCGCGCGACATGGGCATCACCAGCCCGCTGCACGGCTACCCGGCCGAGGGCCTGGGCGGCCTGACCAACGGCGTGTCGCCGCTTGAGATGGCCCGCGCGTACGCGACGATCGCCAACGGCGGCTACCGCGTGAAGCCGATCGTGGTGCGCAAGGTCACCTTCCCCGACGGCCGCGTGGACGTCCTGGGCAAGCCGACGCGTCACAAGGTCTTCGAGGACGGCGTGACCTACGAGGCCACGCAGATCCTCGAGAAGAACGTGCAGTCGGGCACCGGGACCAGGGCCCAGATCGGCTGCCCGGCGGCGGGCAAGACCGGCACTGTCGACAACTTCACCGACGCCTGGTTCGTCGGCTTCACCCCGCGCCTGGTCAGCTCCGTCTGGGTCGGTCACCCCAAGGATCCCTATCCACTGGGCCCCAACGCGCAGGGCGGCGCGATCGCGGCGCCGATCTGGGGCGCGTACATGAAGTCGGCCCGCGGCAAGTTCTGCGGCGACTTCCCCAAGCCCAAGGTGCCGTTCACGCCCCAGCCGTTCTTCGGCAAGTACTCGCGCAGCGGCGGCAAGCTGAGCACCGGCTCGCAAACCGGCCAGTCCACGCAGCCGGGCGCGACGGGGCAGCAGGGCGTGGCGCCGGAAGCCAACGGCCAGGGCACCGGCAAGGGCGGCACGCAGTACCCGCCCGACGCCTACGCGGCCCCGCCCCAGCAGGCGCCCAACACCCAGCAGCCGCCCGCGGCGAACACCCCGCCGGCCGCCGGACAGGGCGGCACGACAGCGCCTACACCTGGCTGATCGTGCTTGCTACGGTCCCGCGTGGCATGGCCAAGGAGGAGAAGGTCGAGTTCGAGGGCGAGGTCATCGAAGCCTTGCCCAACGCCATGTTCCGCGTGAAGCTGGACAACGAGCACGTCGTTCTCGGCCACGTGGCCGGCAAGATGCGCCGCTTCCGCATCCGCATCCTGCCCGGGGACCGCGTGCGCGTCGAGCTGTCGCCCTACGACCTCGATCGCGCGCGGATCGTCTACCGCCACCGGTAGGTCGGCAGTTCTGAGCGAGCTCTCGCTCATCGCGGCGTTCGAGCAGCTGCTGCGGCCGCGCTCTGAGCGCATCGTGCGCTGGGTCGGCGACGACGCCGCCGTGGTGCGCGCGCGCCCGTTCGCGGTCACCTCGATCGACGCCATGGTCGACGGGGTGCACTTCCGCCTCGACCATCCCGGCGTCACGGCGGCCGACGCCGGTCACCGGGCGCTGGCCGCGGCGCTGTCGGACCTCGCCGCCATGGGCGCCGAGGCCGGCGAGGCGTACGTGGCGCTGGGCGTGCCCGACGGCCTGGGCAGCGAGGCGGTGCTCGACTGCGTGCGCGCCATGGAGGCGCTGGCCGAGCGCACCGCGACGACCATCGCCGGCGGCGACCTCGTCCGCGCGCCGGTGCTCACGCTGGCGGTGACGGTCACCGGCTGGGCCGACACCCGCGAGGAGCTCGTGGGCCGCGACGGCGCGCGGCCCGGCGATGCCGTCGTGGTGACCGGCGCGCTGGGCGCCGCGGCCGCCGGCCTGGCCGTGCTCGACGGCCGCGCGCGCGGCGGCGACGCGCTGGTGCGCGCCTACCTGCGCCCCGAGCCGCGCCTGGCCCAGGGGCGCGCCCTCGCCGCCGTGGGCGCCGGCGCCATGATCGACCTCTCCGACGGCCTCGCCACCGACGCCCGGCACCTCGCGCAGCGCAGCGGGGTGGCCATCGCGATCGACCTCGACGCGCTGCCGCTCGCGCCGGGGGTGGCCGACGTCGCGGCACAGCTCGGCCTCGAGCCGTGGGAGCTGGCCGCGACGGGCGGCGAGGACTTCGAGCTCTGCGCATGCGTCGCCGGCGACGCGCCCGCCACGACGCGCGTTGGCGTGGTCGCCGCCGGCGATCCGGGGGTGAGCTTCAGCTCGGGCGGCGCGGCGCGCGACCTGAGCGGGTACGAGCATCGCCTCGGCTGACCGGCGGCGCGGGCGGGTGGGCCGTGTTCTGGGCGCGGACGCGGCGGATGAGCGCCTCGGCGACGACGTCGGGATCGACCGCGTATGTGTCGCGGGCGATCTGGTCTTTGAGGGCGGCGAGCTTCATCAGGTGGTCCTGCCGGTCAGAGCCTGTATCGGCCGCCCTGCCACCCGGCTCACACACGCGGACCCCTCGGCGTGGCCGACTGTCCGACTCCCGTGAGCCGCGCGAAGACCACGATGCGACGAGCGGCGGAAAAGAGCGGATGACAGGCGCTGAGCACCAACCGATCATGACCCACGCGGCGCAGCACGGATAGATCCCCGGGCTGGACTATCCGACGGTCTTGTACCGCGTAGCGGAAGGTGCCGTAGGGCAGGCGGAGCGTGATCGCGTCGCCGCGGCGCAGCGCGTCGAGGTGGCGGAAGGGCGCGCCGTAGGTGGTCCGGTGTCCCGCGATGGCGGTGGTGGCGTGCTCGCCCGGCAGCGCCGTGCCCGCGATGAGGCCCGGGCCCTCGCGCAGGTCGGCCGGCGTGGTCCCGCGCACCACCACGGCGCGCAGGCCGATGCGCGCGATGCGCAGCTCGGCGAGCGCCTCTCCGTTGCGCCGCGTGCGGCCGAAAGCGCGCGCCTCGATGGCCAGCCGCGCGCCGTCGGCGGCGTGGCGCGGAGCCGACAGCTCGAGGGCGTGCAGCTGCGCCGCGAGGTGATGCTGCGCGCGGGCGGCGCGCCACGCGCTGAGCGGCTCCTGCCAGGCGAGGGTCGCTGCCGCGTCGGCCAGGACCAGCAGGCCGGCGACGACGAGCGCGGTCCCCAGCGCGCGCCTCATCGCCGCAGCGCGGACTCGGTGCCGCCGAGCGAGCCCGGGCCCGCGTAGCTGACGGGGCCGCGGACGGTGATCTGCGGCGTCTCGGGCGCCGTCGTGCTCGAGCGGCTGCGCAGGGCCACGAACAGCGCGGCGACAAGGCACGTGAGCACGAGGCTCCAGATGACCCAGCCCAGCGGCCCGACGACGCCTCCGGCCACGAGCAGCACGCAGAACCACCCGAAGTGCGGCGGCGAGAGGCCGAGCTGTCCGGCGATCGAGACGTCGACGAGCAGGAAGGGCGCGGCCGCGACCACGACGAGGGCGACGGCCAGCGCGCGCCGCAGGCGCACCTCGGGCGCGACCACGGCGAGCAGCGCGTGCGCGCCCGGGACCAGCAGCGCGGCGGCGTAGGGGTTGCGCAGCCACAGCACGCCGGCCACCGCGCACCAGGTGACGAGCAGGGCGGCGCCGGCGCCCTCCCCGCGGAACGGTCCCGACCGCGCGCCGACCCTGCGCATGAGCGCCGGCCGCAGCGCGATCCACCCCAGCAGCGCGACGAGCCCGATGGCCACCATGGCCACCGTCCCCGAGGTTCCCACGGGGATCGCTCCCGCCGCGACCGGCTCGGGCGGCGTCGCCGGCAGCAGCCCGGTGGCGCCCAGGAACCACGCGAAGGCCAGCGCCACGGCGATCGGCGCCGCGGCGGCGAGCAGCCACCACACCCACGGGCCGACCGGCTCGTGGCGGCGGCGCACGCGCGCGAAGCCGTCGACGGCGACGAGCATCGGGGCCAGGAGGAGAGAGGCCACCAGAAGCCGCACCGCCCACAGCGGCAGCACCTTGCGCAGCGTGACGAGGGCGTGGGTCGAGTCGCCGCTGCCGAGCGTCGGGGTGTTGTCGAGCGCGGTCAGCGCGCGCAGCGCCGCGCGCCCGAAGGGCTGCAGGCGGGGCGGGTTGCGCACCAGCTTGTCGTCCGCCGGCGGCGAGCGCTCGCCGCTGACGGACAGCAGGGCGGTGGGCAGGTCGGCCGCCACCAGCGGGCCCTGCTCGCCCGTCGTGACCGGGAAGGCGAGGCGGGCCCACTGCGAGGTCGCGTGCGCGCCGCCCGGGTTGGTGCCGGCCTCCTTGCGCACGGCCGCCTCGATGGTGCGCCGCAGCTGCAGCGAGCCGACCCCGTCGCCGGTCGACCAGCCCGCGACGAAGGGCCGGCGCACGGTCGCGCCCGCGAGGTCGCCGAGGATGAGCACCGCCCCGGGGCGGCCGGTGAGGCGCTGAGGCAGGTCGCGCGCGCCGCCCAGGCCGGCGCTGCCGCCGCTCGTGGAGACGAAGGTGACGGTGCGCTTGAGCCGCCCGCCGCGGACCACGCGCGCGAGCTCCATCATCGCCGCGGTGCCCGACAGCTCGGCCCGCGCGCCGCGGCCGAGCGCGTCGCGGTGGGCCACCACCACGAGGCCCGGGCCGGGCTGGCCGACCTGGCGCGCGATGACGGTGGTCAGGCGGCGCTTGCCGTCGGCCGTCTCGGCTTCGAAGGAGGGGGTGCTGACCTGATAGGAGCCCATGGCCCGGAAGGCGGCCGCGAGCTTGGCCGCCAGCGCCGCGTCGCCGCTGTCGCCCGCGCGGCGCGCCGGGTACTGCGTAGCCCAGGCGTCGAGGTCGGCCTGCGCGCGGGAGGCCGAGAAGGCGTCGGGCTCCAGCGTGGTCCCGATGGGCCGAGGTCGGTCGCTCAGCGAGAACGCGCCCACGATCAGCGCGAAGAGGATCGGGATGAGGGCAGCGCGGTAGATCCGCGGGTCGAGCATGCGAAATTCGCAGGGTAGCTGGGCGTACCCTGTCCGGAGAGCACATGCTCGAGCACACGCCCCGCATCCTCCTCGTCGACGACGAGCAGTCGATCCAGACGCTGCTCTCCTTCCCGCTGCGCAAGGACGGCTACGAGGTGGTGCAGGCCACCGACGGGCGCGAGGCCCTCGCCCGCTTCAGCGAGACCGCCTTCGACCTCGTCGTGCTCGACGTGATGCTGCCGCGCGTGGACGGCCTGGAGGTGTGCCGGCGCATGCGCGCGCGCTCGTCGGTGCCGATCATCATGCTCACGGCCAAGGCCGAGGAGATCGACAAGGTCCTCGGCCTCGAGCTGGGCGCCGACGACTACATCACCAAGCCCTTCTCGATGCGCGAGTTCCGCTCGCGCGTGAAGGCCGCCCTGCGGCGCGCGAGCATGGCCCGGCGCGAGCCGGGCGCCGGCGAGGAGCCGCTGGAGGTCCACGAGCTGCGCATCGACCCGGCCAAGCGCGCCGTCGAGGTGCGCGGCGCGCTGGTGCAGACGACCTACGTCGAGTTCGAGATCCTCGTCGCGCTGGCCACCAGTCCCGGGCGCGTGTGGACGCGCGACATGCTCCTCACGCGCATCTGGGGCGACAGCGCCTACCGCGATCCGCGCACCATCGACGTGCACATCCGCCACCTGCGCGAGAAGCTCGAGCGCGACGCGAAGGACCCCGAGTACCTGTTCACCGTGCGCGGCGTGGGCTACCGCTTCCGCGATACGGAGACTTAGTGGATCTCCTGGGGACGCGGCGCGTGAAAGGCGGGGATGCCGGCGCCGCCAGGCAAGGACGCAGACCCGAAGGAATCCGTCCTGGATTTCGAGGGTCGAGGACGCCGCATGGCGGTGATCGGCGCCCCGCATTTCGCGTGCGGCGTTCCCAGGGGGTCCACTAACTGAGATCGCTCACCAACCGTCTCGCGCTGCTCTTCTTCGCCATCACCCTGGTGGTGATCGCCGGCGTCTACCTCGGGGTCACCTCCGGCCTCGAGACCGGGGTGCGCGCGAAGAAGCTCGACACGCTCACCACCGTCGCCCGGCAGTACTCGGGTCCGATCGTCGACGCGCTGAACCAGTCGCTCGACCGCAAGGTCCTCGACGCGCGCGTGCGCCATGCCGCCGATGCCTCGGGAGCGCGCGTCACCCTGCTGGGCCTCACGCGCGGGACGCAGGGCCTTCAGACCTACGTCGCCTCGGACTCGACCGCGCAGCGCGAGATCGGCGATCTGCAGTTCGCCGTGGCGCTCGACGCGGCTCGCACGCGGCGGGTGGCGCGCGGCACCGAGGCGGGCAACGTCGGCCGCGTGGCCGAGGCAGCGCTCCCGCTGTGGCTGACCGCCACGGGCACCAAGCGCCCGGGCGTCTACTACGTGGCCGTCTACTCGGCGCCGCTGGAGGACGTCGACGCCACCGTCTCGCTCATCCGCCAGCGCGTGCTGGTCGCGGGCGGGCTCGCGCTGCTCGGAGCGCTGCTGGCCGGCTACCTGCTGGCGCGCGCGTTCAGCCGCCGCGTCAGGCGCATGGAGCACGCGGCGCGCCGCGTGGCCCAGGGCGACTTCGGCGCGCGTTTCGAGTCGGGCGCGCGCGACGAGCTCGGCCAGCTCGCCCGCACGCTGGACGCGATGCAGCGTCAGCTCGCCGAGCTCGAGACCGCCCGGCGGCGCTTCATCGCCACCGCCTCGCACGAGCTGCGCACGCCGATCTTCTCGCTCGGCGGCTTCCTCGAGCTGCTCGAGGACGAGGAGCTCGACGAGGAGACGCGCGCGGCCTTCCTGCGCCAGCTGCGCCAGCAGGTCGACCGCCTGGGCAAGCTGACCACCGAGCTGCTGGACCTCTCGCGCCTTGAGGCCGGATCCCTGGAGCTGCGGCCCGAGCCCACCGACATCGGCGATCTGGCCAAGACCGTGGCCGCCGAGTTCACCCCGGCGCTCGCCGCCCACGAGTCGCACCTGGAGCTACGTCTGACCGGCGGACGGGTAGAGGC
Source organism: Paraconexibacteraceae bacterium (assembly GCA_963757775.1). Classification (GTDB taxonomy): domain Bacteria; phylum Actinomycetota; class Thermoleophilia; order Solirubrobacterales; family Solirubrobacteraceae; genus JAOPZW01. The sequence continues at coordinate 223,339 of CAVWSH010000003.1, forward strand.
CTTGTGCGATCCTGAGCGCGTCGCCCAGATCATGCGCATCCTCATCGACAACGCCCTCAACCACACCCCCGCCGGCACCGACGTCGTGCTCGCGGCGACGCGCCGCAACGGGCGCGTGCGGCTGTCGGTGACCGACTTCGGGACGGGCATCCGGCGCGGTGACCTCGAGCGCGTCTTCGAGCCGTTCTACACCTCCGACGACGCCCAGGGCTCGGGGCTCGGCCTGGCCATCGCGCACGAGCTGGCCGACCGCATGGAGGGCGACCTGAGCGCGGAGAGCGTGCCCGGGCGCACGACCTTCGCCCTGGAGCTGCCGCTGTGAGCCGACGGGTGGCGGGCGGCCTCGCGGCCGCGGCGCTGCTGGCCGGCGGATGCGGCGTGGGGCAGACCAAGACGGCCACCGTGCACAGCACGACGACGCGGGTCGAGGTGCTCCAGCAGGCGGGCCGCAGCGAAGGCGGGTTCGACCCGCGCGGGATCTACGAGCGCGAGTCGCCGGGCGTCGTGACCGTCATCGCCACCGGCCTGGCCGAGCCCGGCAGCAGCAACTCCGCCGGCCTGGGCTCGGGCTTCGTGGTCTCCGGCGACGGCGAGATCGCCACCAACGCGCACGTCGTGACGAGCGGCGAGGGGCCCGACATCCGCAAGGCCTCTGACGTCTTCGTGCGGTTCGCCGACGGCAACCAGGTCGCCGCCCAGGTCAAGGGCTTCGACCCCTTCGCCGACGTCGCGCTGCTCAAGATCGACCCCGCGGGCCTGACCCTGCGCCCGCTGCCGCTGGGCTCGACCAAGGACCTGCACGTCGGGGCGCCGGTGGCGGCCATCGGCAGCCCGTTCGGTGAGGAGCAGTCGCTCTCGGTCGGCGTCATCTCCGCGCTCGACCGCTCGATCCAGTCGCTCACCGGCTTCGACACCACCGGCGCCATCCAGACCGACGCGGCCATCAACCACGGCAACTCGGGCGGGCCGCTGCTCGACGGGCGCGGGCGCGTGCTGGGCATCAACGCCCAGATCCAGACCTCCACCGGCGACGGGTCGGGCGTCGGCTTCGCGGTGCCGGCGGACACGGTCCGCCGCTCCCTGGACCAGCTGCGCCGCACCGGGCGCGCGCGCTATGCCTACCTCGGGGTGGCCAGCGTGCCCGTCTACCCCCAGCTCGCAGCCCGCTTCAAGCTGCCCGTGCAGTCGGGGGCCTGGATCCAGGACGTGACCGCCGACGGGCCGGCCGCGCGCGCCCATCTCAAGCCGGGCGACCGCACCGAGCGCTTCCAGGAGCGCTCCTTCCAGACCGGCGGCGACGTGGTGACCGCCGTCCAGGGGCACCCGGTGCACGCGGAGAGCGACCTGGCCAAGGCCCTGCTGGACTACGAGCCGGGCGACACGGTGACGCTCGACGTCCGGCGTGGCGCCCAGCGGCGCCAGGTGCGCGTCAAGCTGGGCGAACGGCCGCTCGACACGCCACGGCGGGGCTGACAGCTACTCTCCCGCGCGTGCTCCAGCCGGTCGCCGTCGGATCGAAGACCCTCGCGGACTACACGCACATCGTCGGGCGCGACCTCGTCGAGGAGATCCGCGAGCTCGCCGAGCCCCTGAGGGGCTCGCGCGTCGTGCACGTCTCGGCCACCGCGTTCGGCGGCGGGGTCAGCGAGATCCTCTACACCCTGGTGCCGCTCATGAAGGACGTCGGGCTCGACGTGGAGTGGCAGGTCATCTACGGCCGCGAGGAGTTCTTCAACGCGACCAAGCTGATGCACAACGCCCTGCAGGGCGCCCCCGAGGACCTGAGCGACGAGCAGTGGGACACCTGGCGCAGCTACAACGAGATGAACGCGCGCGAGCTGGTCGGTGGCTGGGACGTCGCCCTCATCCACGATCCCCAGCCCGCGGCGCTGCACACGCTCGTCCCCGAGAAGGCGCGCGGCTGGGTGTGGCGCTGCCACATCGACATGTCCTCGCCCAACCCGGACACGATGGCCCAGCTGCTGCCCTACATCTCGACCTACCCGCAGTCGCTCTTCCACGTCCGCGACTACGTGCCCGCCGGGATGGGCGGCCAGATCAACATCGTGCCGCCGGCCATCGACCCGCTGGCGCCCAAGAACATGGCGCTCTCGCCCGAGGACGCCGCCTACGTCTGCGAGCAGTTCGGCATCGACGTCGACCGGCCGCTGATGACCCAGGTGTCGCGCTTCGACCCCTGGAAGGACCCCCTGGGCGTGATCGACGCCTACCGGATCGTCAAGGAGAAGATCCCGTCGGTCCAGCTCGCCCTGGTCGGCTCGATGGCCTCCGACGACCCCGAGGGCTGGGACTTCTTCAACGCCACGATCGCGCACGCCGACGGCGACCCGGACGTCCACATCCTCAACAACTTCAACAACGTCGGCTCGATCGAGGTCAACGCCTTCCAGTCGCAGTCCGACGTGCTCATCCAGAAGTCCACGCGCGAGGGCTTCGGGCTGACCGTGACCGAGGCCATCTGGAAGGGCCGGCCCTTCATCGGCGGCAACGTCGGCGGCATCCCGCTGCAGATCGAGAACGGCGTGAGCGGCTACCTCGTCGACAGCGTCGAGGCCTGCGCCGCCCGCACGCTGGACATCCTCAAGGACCCCGCGCTGGGCAAGGCGCTCGGTCGCCGCGGCAAGGAGCACGTCCGCAAGCACTTCCTCATGCCGCGTTATCTGCGCGACTACCTGAGGATCTTCACGGAGCTGCTGTCGTAAGGTCCCGCTGATGCCCGATTCCCGCGGTCCGCTCGTCCTGGTCTCCAACCGAGGTCCGGTGACCTTCCAGGACGACGGCAGCGTCAAGCGCGGGACGGGAGGGCTGGTCACGGCCCTGACCGGGCTGGCGTCGCATCGCGACGCGGTGTGGATCGCCTCGGCGCTGACCGACGGCGACGCCCGCAAGGCCCACGAGTCCGAGGGCAAGGCGCTCACCGTCCACTCGCCGGCGGGCGGCGAGTACCAGGTGCGTCTGGTCGTCAGCGACCCCGAGGCCTACGACCGCTTCTACAACATCTTCGCCAACCCGATGCTGTGGTTCATCCAGCACTACCTCTGGGACCTGTCGAACGCCCCGGACGTGCGGCGCAACGAGGTGGAGGCGTTCGAGTACGGCTACAACGTCGTCAACGAGGACCTCGCCACCGCGGTCATCGAGGAGATCGACGGCACCGACGAACCGGTGGTGATGGTCCACGACTACCACCTCTACACCCTGCCCGCGCTCGTGCGCCGCGCGCGCCCGGACGTCTTCCTGCACCACTTCGTGCACATCCCGTGGACGCAGAGCGACGCCTGGCGCGTGCTGCCGCAGAAGATCCGCGAGGAGCTCTACTGCGGCCTTCTCTCCAACGACATCATCGGCTTTCACACCTCCTCCTACCGGCGCAACTTCCTGCAGTGCTGCCGCGACCTCATGGACCTCGACGTCGACTTCGAGTCCGGCGTCGTGCACTTCGAGGACCGCGAGGTGTGGGTGCGCAGCTACCCGTTGCCGATCGACGCCAAGGCGCTGTTCAACGTCGCCTCCTCCGACGGCGTGGCCGACCAGGAGCAGCAGCTCCTGCGCCGCCGGCGCGACCACCTGATCCTGCGCGTCGACCGCGCCGACCTGTCCAAGAACGTCCTGCGCGGGTTCTCGGCCTTCGATCTCTTCCTCGAGCAGCACCCCGAGTTCCGCGAGCGCATCACCTTCATCGCCCAGCTCATGCCGTCCCGGACCGATGTCCCCGAGTACGCCGAGTACCTCGAGCGCATCGAGGCCCTCGTCGCCGTGGTCAACCACCGCCATGGCACGCCTGACTGGATGCCCATCCAGCTCAAGCTCCGCGACGACCTCGAGGAGGCGGTCGCGGCCTACAAGCACTACGACGTCCTGCTCGTGAACGCGATGTTCGACGGCATGAACCTCGTGGCCAAGGAGGGTCCGATGGTCAACGAGCGCGACGGCGTGTCCATCCTGTCCGAGAACACCGGCGCGCACGAGGAGCTCGGCGAGCACGCCCTCAGCGTCAATCCCTTCGACATCCAGGCGCTGGCGGACTCGATCCACGCGGCGCTGACGATGCAGCCCGCCGAGCGCGCGCGGCGCCTGCGCGGGCTCAAGGAGATCGTCACCGCGCGCGACCCGGGCGACTGGATCGACGAGCAGCTCGCGGACATCCGCGCCAAGGCGGAGCAGACGGCGGCCGAGCGCTCGTAGCGGGCAGCCCGGGCGCGTCCGGGGACGTCGTTTCTGCCCACCAGGCGCGGGCAGCGGCCGGGCGCGTCGAACGTCGGTCCTCCCACCTCAGGAGGGGGCAAGACCGACGTTCGACGGTCCCGCCACGGGAGCGCGGCCATCGGATCGGCCGGGGACGTCGTGTGTGGCCACCAGGCGCGGGCAGCGGCCCGGCGCGTCGAACGTCGGTCCTCCCACCTCAGGAGGGGGCAAGACCGACGTTCGACCATCCCGTCACGGGATGCCGAACTCGGCGGCCGCCGGATCAGCCGGGGGCTTCGCGGGCCGCGGCCGCCTCGCCGGCGGCCGAGCCCTCGCGGGAGCAGGGTTCGCCGGCGCCGCGGGCGTGGGCCGCTGCACGGGCGTCTGCCGCTCCCCCCGCGCGCGGCGCTCCGCGCGAGGCCGCCGCTCCCTCGCCGCTCGCTCCGCCACCGTCCGCCGCTCAACCCGCGCGCGGCGCTCCGCGCGAGCCCGCCGCTCCCTCGCCGCCCGCTCCACCCGCGCCCGCCGCTCGACCCGCGCCCGGCGCTCCGCGCGAGCCCGCCGCTCCCTCGCCGCCCGCTCCACCCGCGCCCGCCGCTCGACCCGCGCCCGGCGCTCCGCGCGAGCCCGCCGCTCCCTCGCCGCCCGCGCCCGGCGCTCCGCACGCGCCCTCCCCACCCCACCCGCCGCCGCTCCCGACCCACCACCCACAGGCACCGCCGCCGCCGGCGGCAACCGCGGCCCGCGGCCGCTCAGCCGCGGCCATATCGCGACCACCAGCCCGAGCGCGACGAGCGCCGCCAGCCGGGCGACGTTGTCCCAGCGGATCCTGCGCCTCACGCCGTCGGGGCCCATCGTGGCTGCTAGGCAGGCGGCCCCGCGCGTTCGCCCCCTGCTATCTTCCGCCGCCGCCGTCCATCGCCGGCGAACTTCTCATGGCTGCACCTGAACCCCTTTACGACCTCGTCCTGCTGCTCGACACGAGCGCACCCGAGGACCAGCGCAAGAAGGTCCTCGCCGACACCGAGGCCGCCATCTCGGCGGCCGGCTCGATCGTGAGCGATCACGACTGGGGCACCCGTGCCCTGGCCTACGAGATCCGCCACCGCACCGACGCCGAGTACCACCTGCTGCAGTTCCACGGCCCGGCCACGCTGCTGGCCAACCTGCAGCGCTCGCTGCGCATCGCAGACGGCGTCCTTCGCTTCCGAATCGTCAAGCTCGCTCCCGGCACGCCCGCCCCGACCGAGCTGCCGCGCGCGGAGGCTCCGGCCGCCGCGCCCGCGCCCGCCGCAGAGCGTCCCCCGGCCCCCGCGCCGGAGGCCGCCGAGGCCGAGGCCGAAGCGCCTTCCGCCGCCTAGCGGCCGCGGTCGGTCCCGCCTTCACGGCGACTCTGCAACAAAACAGCGGAGAAAGCGGGCTCTTCGCCGGGTTCGCTCCGAAGCCGCGTCTAGACTCGATCGCAGACGAGTTCCGCGACGACTGTTCGCCCCCGAAGGGAGCAACCCCCATGGCAGCCTCAAACATCAACCGGGTGATCATCACCGGCAACCTGACCGCCGATCCCGAGCTGCGCTCGCTGCCGAGCGGCACCTCGCTGTGCAAGCTCCGGGTGGCGTGCAACACGCGCCGCAAGGACAACTCGACCAACGAGTGGGTCGACAAGCCCAACTACTTCGACGTCACCGTGTGGGGCGCGCAGGGCGAGAACTGCGCTCGCTACCTGTCCAAGGGACGCCCGGTGGCCATCGACGGACGCCTCGAGTGGCGCGAGTGGGAGACCCCGGAGGGCCAGAAGCGCCAGGCGATCGACATCATCGCCGACACCGTCCAGTTCCTCTCCAGCCCGCGCGACGACGCCGGCGGCAACGGCGGCGGCTTCACGCCCCGCTCGGACATCCCGGCCGACACAGGAGACTTCGCGGCCGCGCCCGCGGGCGGCGGCTCGGGGCCCTCGGCCCCGGCCGACGACGACATTCCGTTTTAGGCGTCACCCGGGTCCCGCGCCCCACCGGGGCGCGGGCCGCTGCGGGCGCCGGACGTCGGCTTACCACCGCTGGACGATCCTTTCGGCCTTGCTGACCGCGCAGGGGTTGCCGGAGGGCCCCCAGGGGTACCCAAGCGCGCACGCGCCAGGACCGGCGCGTGTGCCACAAGGGAACCCGATGGACAAGCACTACCACCGCACGCTCATCACCGCGCTCATCGAGACGATCGGCAGCTGGACCGACGCCGACAGGGACCGCTTGGCCTCGATGCTCGGCGGCCACTGCTATCCCGGCGGGTCGGACGACCGCCAGGAGCCGACCGGCGTCGAGGCGCTGCGCTACTGGCGGCCCGGCGGGGCGACGCCTGCCCTGCTGGACTGCTCGTGCCCGCGCGGGCGCTGCCACATCTGCAACTGAGCGCCCGGAGCCGGCTGCGGCAAACGTGTCACAATGAGGCTTCGCGCGCCTGCCGGGCGCGCGTTCGACTGTTGACGAAGCTTCAGAAGGACTCCACGACGTGGCCAAAGCACGCAGAGCCAAGCCCGCACGGCGGCGCGACAAGAAGGGCGGCCCCGGTTCCGGCCGGCGCAAGTCCTGCCCGTACTGCAAGGACAAGATCGAGCAGGTCGACTACAAGGACGTCGCGACCCTGCGCCGCTTCGTGTCCGAGCGCGGCAAGATCCGCTCGCGCCGCATCAGCGGCGCCTGCCGCCGCCACCAGAACCAGCTCGCCAAGGCGGTCAAGCGGGCGCGCGAGATCGCGCTGCTGCCCTACGTGAGCGACGCCCGCGAGGAGCGTCCCGAGCGCGGTGGGCGCGGTGGCGGCTACCGCGGCGATCGCGAGGAGCGCTAGCGCGATGCCCGAGGCGATCCTGCTCAAGGACGTCGAGGCGCTCGGCGAGAAGGGGACGGTCGTCGAGGTCTCCAAGGGCTACCTGCGCAACTACCTGATCCCGCGCAAGCTGGCCCAGCCGGCCACCAAGGGCGCCGTCGACGCGGCCCAGCGCCGCGCCGCCGCCGAGGAGCGCGCGGCCCAGGAGGCCGTCGGCCGCGCCGCCGAGCAGGCCGAGCTGCTCAACAAGACGGTGCTCACGATCAGCCAGCAGGCCGGCGATGACGGCCGCCTGTTCGGCTCGGTGACCACCCAGGACATCGCGGACGCCATCCAGGAAGCGCGCGGCATCGCGATCGACCGCCGCAAGATCCACCTGGACGAGCCCATCAAGCACGTCGGCACCTACATGGTCGTCGTCGAGATGGCCGACGGCGTCACCGCCAACGTCAAGACGATGGTCAGCGAGCAGTAGCGCCGCGCCACCGCCCGGTCGTACCGAAGGCCTCCTCCGGGAGGCCTTCTTCGTGCTTGCGCGACCCCCGCCCTGGGCGAACGTTCGTGCTCGCGCAGCCCCCGCCCTGGGCGAACGTTCGTGCTCGCGCCCTCGCCCCGGGCGCACCTTCGTGCTTCGCGCCCCCGCCCCGGGCGCACGTGTGACGACTCCGCACAGGGGTGTGAAGAAAGACGCCGTGTATGCGGGGAAGCCCGGGGCTGCCGACCCCCGCCGTTGCTACGTTCGGACCCCACTCGATGAGCACTCCTCAGACCACCAACGGACGCGGCGCGGACGGCGCGCAGGGCCCCCCGGCCGGCGTCGCCCCTCCGCACTCGATCGAGGCCGAGCAGTCCGTCCTCGGAGCGATGCTCCTCTCCGATCGCACGCACTATGCGTTCGTGATCGAGGAGGGACTGAAGGTCGAGGACTTCTACCGCGAGCGCCATCGAGAGGTCTACGAGTCGATGCTCGCCCTCTTCACGGCGGGCGACTCGATCGACGTCCTCACCGTCACCGAGCACCTGCGCTCGCGCGGCCGGCTCGACGCCGCGGGCGGCCAGGCGGAGATCGACTCGCTCACCGCGGCCGTCCCCGCCGTCGGCAACCTGCGCCAGTACGCGCAGATCGTCCGCGACCGCGCGCTCCTGCGCCGCCTGCTCACGGCCTCCTACGAGATCCAGGCCCACGTCCACGGGCACGAGGCGCCGCCGCGCGAGCTCGTCGAATGGGCCGAGCGCGCCGTGCTCGAGGTCGCCCACGACGACCGCCAGAAGGACTTCCGCCGGGTCGGCGAGGTCCTGCACGCCGAGGTCCGCAAGTGGCAGGAGCTCTCCGCCGAGGGCCGCTCGCTCACCGGCACCCCGTCCGGCTTCGCCGACCTCGACACGATCACCGGCGGCTTCCAGCCCGGCAACCTGATCATCATCGCGGCAAGGCCCTCGATGGGGAAATCCGCGCTCGTCACCAACATGGCCGAGAACGTCGCGCTGAACAAGGACCACCGGCGCCCGGTGGCCCTGTTCAGCCTCGAGATGTCCGAGGCCGAGCTGGCACAGCGCTTCATCGCCTCGCAGGCCTCGATCAAGGGCGATGACCTGCGCAAGGGGCGGCTGCGCGACGAGGCGAAGTGGAAGCGCGTGCTGCGCACCGCGGGCGAGTACGACACGGCGCCGCTCTACGTCGACGACTCGTCGGACATCGGGATCATGGACGTCCGCGCCAAGGCTCGGCGCCTGCACCAGCAGGCCATGGCCGAGTACGGCGGGCTCGGTCTCGTCATCGTCGACTACCTGCAGCTCATGCGGGCCGACTCGCGCATCGAGAACCGTGTGCAGCAGGTGGGCGAGATGAGCCGCGGGCTGAAGATCCTCGCGCGCGAGCTCAACGTGCCGGTGATCGCGCTGAGCCAGCTCTCCCGCGGCGTCGAGTCGCGGACCGACAAGCGCCCGATGCTCTCCGATCTGAGGGAGTCGGGCCAGATCGAGCAGGACGCCGACCTCGTCATGTTCATCTACCGCGACGAGTACTACTTCCCCGAGACGACCGACAAGCCCGGGGAGGCCGAGCTCATCATCGCCAAGCACCGCAACGGCGGCCTGGGGGACGTGCCCCTGACCTTCCAGAACGAGTACCCGCGCTTCCTGGGGCTCCAGCGCGCCGCATGATCGACGACGCGCCGTGCCCCTTCGCCCAGTGCGACGGCAGTGGCTTCGTCATCGACGAGGCCACGCGCGTCGCCACGCCCTGCCGGTGTCGCCCGTCGCGCGTGGAGAAGCGCCGTGCCCGGCGGCTGAGCGCGGTCATCCCGCGCAAGTACCGCGGCGTGTCCTTCGAGCGCTCGCCCGTGACCGACATGCCCGAGCCGCAGGTGCGCATCGTGCGGCGCTTCGTCGCCGCGCTGGACGAGAACCTCGACGGCGGGCGGGGGCTGTGGCTGCACGGCCAGGTGGGCACGGGCAAGACGACGCTCGCGATGCTGGTCTCGCGCGCGGCCCTCGACGCCGGGCGCTCGGTGGCCATCTACTCGCTACCGCGGCTGCTGGCCGAGATCCGCGCGACCTTCGAGTCCGACGGCGACGGGTCCTACGTCTCCTTCCTGGACCGCCTGGCCGCGGTCGACCTGCTCCACGTGGACGACGTGGGCGCCGAGAAGACGTCGGACTGGGTGCTCGAGCAGCTCTACGCGATCGTCAACGCGCGCTACGAGGAGGAGCGCTCGGTCGTCATCACGACGAACCTCGAGCGCGACGCGCTGGCCGCCCAGATCAACGAGCGGACGGTCTCGCGCCTTGAGGAGATGTGCACGCTCGTGCCGCTCTACGGCGAAGACGCGCGCAAGTTCGTCGCCTGACACACTGCGTCGGACATGCCGGGCATCGTCATCGTGGGCGTCCAGTGGGGCGACGAGGGCAAGGGCAAGATCGTCGATCTCCTGGCCGAGCGCGCCGACATGGTCATCCGCTTCCAGGGCGGCAACAACGCCGGCCACACGATCGTGCGCGACGGTGAGAAGTGGGCCTTCCACCTCATCCCCAGCGGGATCCTGTACCCCGGCAAGCTGTGCGTGATCGGCAACGGCGTCGTGGTCGACCCGCGCGTGCTCAACGACGAGATCGACGGGCTGCGGGCCAAGGGCGTCGACGTCTCCGGGCTACGCGTCAGCGCCAACGCGCACCTGATCATGCCCTACCACCTGATGCTCGACTCGGCCGGCGAGGCCAAGCTCGGCAAGCTCTCGATCGGCACGACGAAGCGCGGCATCGGGCCGTGCTACGCCGACAAGTCGGCGCGCCTGGGCATCCGCGTGCAGGACATGCTCGACGAGAAGATCCTCAAGAAGAAGATCGCCGCCGCGCTCGAGCCCAAGCGCCTGACCCTGCGTCCGTTCGCCAAGGACCCCGCGCTCGACCTGCAGCGCATGACCGAGGACTATCTGACCTTCGGCCACCGCATCGAGCAGTACATCGCCGACACCTCCGCCCTGGCCCAGCGCTGCCTGGACGACGGCGGCACGGTCATCTTCGAGGGCGCCCAGGCGACGATGCTCGACCTCGACCACGGCACCTATCCGTTCGTCACCTCGTCGAACCCGATCGCCGGCGCGGCCTGCGTGGGTGCCGGCGTCGGCCCGCGCGACATCGACGTCATCTGGGGTGTCGCGAAGGCCTACGCCACGCGCGTCGGCGCCGGGCCCTTCCCGACCGAGCTCGACGACGAGGTCGGCGCCGAGATCCGCGAGCGCGGCGGCGAGTTCGGGACCACCACGGGGCGCCCGCGGCGCACCGGCTGGATGGATCTCGTCGCCCTGCGCTACGCCGCGCGGCTCAACACCCTGACCGGCCTCGTCATCACCAAGCTGGACGTGTTCAGCGGCTTCGACACCATCCGCGTCTGCACCCGCTACCGCGGCGACGACGAGGCGTCGTTCGACGCCTTCCCCTATCACCAGTCGGTCCTGCACCACGCGACCGGCGAGTACGTCGACCTCCCCGGCTGGAGCGAGGACATCACGGGCTGTCGCTCGTGGTCGGACCTCCCCGAGGCCGCGCGCGAGTACCTCGACTTCATCGCCGACTTCCTCGGCGTGCCGATCGTGCTGGTCGGCGTCGGCCCCGGCCGCGACCAGATCATCTGGACCGAGGCGGGCGACCGCCTCAACGCCGCCGCGGCCTGAGCGCGACTAGCCGTCCTCGAGCACGACGCGCTCGCCGCGGCGCAGCATGCGCAGGGCGAGGACCACGGCGGAGAGCATCGAGACCACGGCCAGCGAGATCTGCACGCTGACGATGCCCTCCTCGGTCCAGTACACGTCGTCGAGCTTGAGCAGCAGCGCGGACTCGTCGAGCGTCAGCGCCACCCCGCCGCCGAAGGGGACCGCGAGCCACGGCTGCAGCGCGTTGTTGCGCGAGACCACCGCGGCGCCGCCGGAGATGAAGGCCAGCAGGATTCCGGGCACGAAGTGATGGATGTGGTGCTGGCCGAGGACGAGGTCGCCGAAGGGCCCGAAGCGCCCGCGCCGGCGGATGTAGTGCGTGGAGAGCCGGACGACCGCCCAGCTCATCGTGAACGAGCCGAGCAGGTTGAGCATCGCGTTCTCGCCGGTCGAGCCCTCCTGGTAGCCGCGCACGGCGACCTCGACCGTCTGCCCGAGCGCCTCGGCGCCGGCCGCCGCGATGCGCGCGGCGGCCTCGCTGTCAGCCCCGGCCGCCTCCAGCGGCAGCGGCGCGGAGCCGCGGCTCCACACGCGCCCGAGCTCGGTCGCCGCGACCGCACCGCCCGTGAGCAGGGCGGCCACCGCGATCCCGCGCGTGCGCCGCTCCGCGCGCAGGCGCCGGCGCCGGGCCAGCGCCGGCTCGCGCGCACCCGGTAGGTGCGGCAGCCTCACTGCCAGGCTTCCAGCAGGTCCTCGTCGCCGACGTGGCGGATGACGCGGGCGGGGACGCCCATGACCACGGCGCGCGCCGGCACGTCGTTGGTGACGACGGCGCCGGCGGCCACGAAGGCCTCCTCGCCGACCTCGACGCCGGGCACGAGCACGGCGGCGCCCCCGATCCGGCACGCGCGGCGCAGGATCGCGCCGCGCAGCTGCAGGTCGGGCGGGTGGCGTCCCATGGCGTCGTCGTTGGTGGTGAAGACGCCGGGGCCGAGGAAGACGTCGTCCTCGACGATGCTGAAGCCCGTCACGTAGACGTTGGTCTGGACCTTGACCCGCGCGCCGATGACGACGTCGTTGTCGATGGCCGACCCGCGCCCGATGACGCTGTTGGGCCCCACGCTGCTGCGCTCACGCACGAAGGACTGATCGCCGATGATCGCTCCCGCGCCGATGTGCGAGCCGGCGAAGACGACCGCGCCGGCGCACACCGCGGCGCCCTCGTCGATAACCAGGGCGTCGAGCTCGGTGCGCGGCGCGCCGGAGGTCGCAGCCAGGCGCGGTGACTTGCCGAGCACGGCGTTGTCCTGGATGACCACGCCGTCGCCGATGACGACGCCATCGTGGACGACGACGTTGGCGCCGAAGCTGACGTCGCGGCCGACGGAGGCCGTGGGGCTGAGAACGAGACCGGGGGCGGGGTGATCGGGCATGGCGGATACCCTAGTGACGCCGTGCCGAGCCCAGACTCCACCAGACCGCTGCGCGGCGCCGTGCTCGGGCTCGGGATGATCGGCCGCCACCACGCGCGGCTGCTGCAGGCCTCGCCACGCATCGCCTTCGCGGGCGCCGTCGATCCCGTCGGCGACCGCTTCGCCGCCGTACGCGACGACGCGCTGCTGTTCTCCGACCTCGACAGCCTGCTGAGCGCCGGGACACCCGACTTCGCCATCGTCGCGGTGCCCACGGAGGAGCACGTCTCCACCGTGAGCACGCTGGCCGCCGAGGGCGTCAGCGTCCTCGTCGAGAAGCCCCTGGCCGCCACGGCCTCCGAGGGCCGCGCGCTCATCGAGGTCTGCCGAGCGGCCGGCATCCATGCCGCTGTCGGGCATGTGGAGCGCTTCAACCCGGCGCTGCTCGAGCTGCGCCGGCGCACGCAGGAGGGCCAGCTCGGCCAGGTCTTCCTCGTGGCCACCGAGCGCATCGGCCCGTTCCCCGATCGCGTGCGCGACGTCGGCGTCATCATGGACCTCGCGACCCACGACCTCGATCTCGTGCGCTGGCTGGGCGGCGCGCCTGTGGAGCGCCTGACGGCCGAGACCCAGCACCGGATGGGGCGCGAGCACGAGGACCTCCTGCTCGCCACCGGCCGGCTGGAGAACGCCATCAGCTTCAACTGCGTGGTCGACTGGCTGTCGCCCACCAAGGTCCGCCAGACGCGGGTCCTGGGCGAGCGCGGGATGCTGGTGGCCGACACGCTGACCGCCGACCTGACCTTCTACGAGAACGGCGACGTGGCCTCTGACTGGGAGAACACCCAGTCGCTGCGCGGCGTGTCGGAGGGCGACGCGACGCGCTACGCGCTGGCCCGCCGCGAGCCGCTGCTCGTCGAGCTCGAGGCGTTCTGCGACCTCCTCGCCGGCGACGACGGCGCACCCGTGGTCACGCTGGCCGAGGGCCTCGAGACCGTCCTCGTCGCCGAGGCCGCGCTCGCGAGCGCGCGCGACGGCGCCACCGTGGCCGTCGAGGTGGCCATGTGAGGGCCGTCGTCGTCGCGCTGGGCAAGATCGGCCTGCCCCTCGCCACCCAGATCGCCCGGGCCGGCCACGAGGTCATCGGCTGCGACATCGACGCCGTCACCGTCGACCTCGTCAACGCCGCCCAGCCGCCCTTCCCCGGCGAGGACGGGCTCGCCGAGGCGCTGGCCGAGGTCGTCGGCGCCGGGCGCCTGCGGGCGACGACCGACACCCGCCAGGCGGTCGCCGGCGGTGCCGACCTGGTCATCGCGGTGCCGCCGCTGCTCGTCGACGCCGACGCCCGTCCGGACTTCGCCATCCTCGACGCGGTGCTGGGCGACATCGGCGCCGGCCTGCAGGCGGGGACCACCGTGGCCATCGAGACCACGCTGCCGGTCGGCACGACGCGCAACCGGGTCGCCCCCGCCCTCGCGCGCCGCAGCGGCCTGCGCGCCGAGGACGAGTTCTTCTGCGTCTTCAGCCCCGAGCGCGTCTACAGCGGGCGCGTGTTCCGCGACCTCGCGACTTACCCCAAGCTCCTCGGCGGCCTCAGCGCGGCCGGCGAGGCCCGCGGGGTCAAGCTCTACCGAAGCTTCCTCGACGCCGAGGTCTGGCCCATGGGCTCTGCGGAGGCCGCCGAGCTGACCAAGCTGGCGGAGACCACCTACCGCGACGTGAACATCGCGCTGGCCAACGAGTTCGCGCGCTTCGCCGATCGCACCGGCATCGACCTCGATCGCGTCATCGCCGCCGCCAACTCGCAGCCCTTCAGCCACATCCACCGCCCCGGCGTCGCGGTGGGAGGCCACTGCATCCCGGTCTACCCGCGCTTCTACCTCGACGCCGACGCCGGCGCGCGGCTGCCGGCCGCCGCCCGCGAGGTCAACCTGGCCATGCCGTCCTACGCCGTCGACCTGCTCGAGGCCGAGCTCGGCTCGCTGGCCGGGGCGCGCGTCGTCATCCTCGGCGTCGCCTATCGCGGCAACGTCAAGGAGGCGGCGTTCAGCGGCGCCTTCGCCCTGCGCGACGCGCTGCTGGCGCGCGGCGCCGAGCCGCTGGCCACCGACCCCCTCTACGACGACCGCGAGTTGCGCGCGCTCGGCTTCGAGCCGTGGGACGGGGGCGAGGCGGCCGGCGCCATCCTGCAGGCCGACCACGCCGGCTACACGGCCCTGGGCCCGGACGACCTGCCGGGCGTGCGCGCGGTCGTCGACGGTCGAGGGCTGCTCGACGGCGCCCGCTTCGCCGCCGCCGGGGTCGCCCTGCGGCGCATCGGCGGCGGCTGAGCGCTCAGCGCGCCGCGAGCGAGGCGACGACCCGGGCGCCCGCGTGCCCGTCGCCGTAGAGCTCGGGACGCTCGGCCGGCGGCGTGCGCTGCAGGGCGGCCAGCGCCGCGGCTCTGTCGAGGTCGACCAGCACGTTCCACCCGACGTCCACGGTCTCGACCCACTCCGTGGTGTCGCGCATCGTCACGCACGGCACCCCGGCCAGGTAGGCCTCCTTCTGCACCCCGCCGGAGTCGGTCAGCACCGCGCGGGCGCGCGAGAGCAGCGACATGAAGGCGACGTAGCCCAGCGGCGGCAGCAGACGCACGTGCTCGGCGGCCTCGAGCTCGCCCAGCCAGCCGGCGCCCTCCAGGCGCGCGCGAGTGCGCGGGTGCAGCGGCAGGACGACCGCCAGCGGGAGCGCGAGCAGCAGGTCGACCAGCGCCCGCAGCCGGGCGGGGTCGTCGACGTTGCCCGCCCGGTGCGCGGTGGCCAGCGCGTACTGGCCCGGGCTGACCCCCGCCGCGCGCAGCGGCGCGTCGTCGGCGCGCGCGCGAGTGGCGAAGAGCAGCGCGACGTCGACCATCACGTCGCCGACGAGCTCGATCCGCCCGGCGACGTGCTCGCGCTCGAGGTTGGCGACGGCGGTCGGCGTGGGGCACAGCAGGACGTCGGAGAGATGGTCGGTGAGCACGCGGTTGAGCTCTTCGGGCATCGCGCGGTCGAAGGAGCGCATCCCCGCCTCGACGTGGGCGACCGGCACGCGCGCCTGGGCCGCGGCCAGCCCGCCGGCCAGCGTCGAGTTGGTGTCGCCGTAGACGAGGACGACGTCCGGGCGCTCCTCGGCGACGAGCGGCCCGAGCACGGCCAGCATGCGCGCCGTCTGCTCGGTGTTGGTGCCGCCGTGGATGCCCAGCTCGCGCTCGGGGCGCGGGATGCCCAGCTCGGTGACGAAGATCGTCGACAGCTCGTCGTCGTGGTGCTGGCCCGTGTGGACGAGCAGCTCGTCGTGCTCGGCGCGCAGCAGGCGCGAGACCGCCGCGGCCTTGACGAACTGCGGCCGGTTCCCGATGACGGTGAGGACGCGCAAGCGTCAGGCGGAGACGCCCAGCTCCTGCTCGATGTGCGCGCGGATGCGGCTCGCCGCGTCCTGCGTGAGGGCGCCCGGGGCCGACGGCAGCGCCGCGCCGTCGATCGCGCGCACCGGGTGGACCTCGCGCAGGGTCGAGGCCATGAACGCCTCGCGCACGCGCGCCAGGTCGTCGCGGGCGACGACCTGCTCGGTCACCTCGATGGTCTCGAACAGGTGCCGGCGCGTGATCGAGTCGAGGATGTGCTCGGAGAGCGGCGGCGTGACGAGCGTCTCGCCGTCCAGCGAGCAGACGAAGGTGGTGGTCGGGCCTTCGAGGACGCGCCCGTGCGGGGTCACGAGCAGCGCGTCGTCGGCGCCCTGCTCCTGGGCCAGGCGGCGGGCGAGCATGTTGGCGGCGTAGGAGAGCGACTTGACCTGGTCGAGCACGCGCGTGGGGGCGTACTCGATCGTGGCCAGGGCCAGGGTCTCGGGCAGCGGCTTGAGCTCCTCGACGACCGCCAGCCGGTGCCCGCCGCGCGTGACGACGACGCGCATCGCCGCGTCCTGCACGTCGTTGCGGTCGACGAGCGTCTCGACGTCGCCGCGCACGGCGTCGAGGTCGATGGGCAGGCGCAGGTTGGCCGCCGAGCGCCCCAGCCGCGTGAGGTGGTCCTCGAGCGCGAAGAGCCGCCCGCCGTAGAGGCGCATGACCTCGAAGACGCCGTCGCCGCGCAGGAACCCGTCGTCGGTCGCGGGGATCTGCGCCTGCGCGGCGTCGGTGACGGTGCCATCGAGGATCGCGAGCATGGGCCGAACGCTAGCCCTTCCGCGCCGCTGCGTGACGGACGCCACACAGGGCGCCGAGAAGGAACGCTTCGCGCGTGGCGTCGTTAAGCCCACATCCGGACCTCCGCTCCCTTGGTCCAGCCCGCCCAGGAAGGACCCCATGAGACGCCCCACCGCCCTCCTCGCCGCCCTCGCGATCGCCGCGCTCGCCCTCGCGGGCCTCACCGCGATCGCCTCGTCGGCCCCCAGCAAGCCCGCCACCGTCAAGACGGGCACCAGCTCGCTCGGACGGATCGTCGTCGACGGCCGGTCGCACACGCTCTACCTCTTCCAGAGGGACAAGGCCGGCAGGAGCGCCTGCTCGGGCGCCTGCGCGCAGAACTGGCCGCCCCTGCTGACCAAGGGCGCGCCCAAGGCCGGCCCCGGCGCCAAGGCCTCCCTGCTCGGGACGACCAGGCGCGCCGACGGCACGACGCAGGTGACCTACAACAAGCACCCGCTCTACACCTTCGTCGGCGACGCGGGCAAGCGCGGCTCCACCAACGGCCAGGGCCTCACCGCCTTCGGCGGCCGCTGGTACGTCGTCGCGGCCAAGGGGACCGCGAGGATCGGCCGCTACTAGGCCTGCGGAAGACGGCGGGCCGCGCGCCTCGCGGCGCGGTCCGTCGTACGCATGCCCCCGCCAGGAATCGAACCTGGAACCTTCGGATTAAGAGTCCGCTGCTCTGCCAGTTGAGCTACAGGGGCGCGGCGCCAATGCTATCGGCGCGTTTGGGTCAGCCGCTCTGTGGCTGGGTCGGCTGCTGGACCGTGAGCTGGCTCTTCTGCAGGTCGATCTCCGACTTGAGCTGCTTGCGGTCCTTCTTCGGCGTGAGGGCGAGGGCCTTCTGCTCGGAGAGGGTGGCCTTGCGGTCCTGCTTGGCCGCGGCGGCGAGGATGGCCAGCTGCGCGTAGAGGTTCGCGGTCTCCTTGCGGCTGGCGATCACGGCCTCCAGGGCCGTCACGGCCTTGTCGTACTGCTTGAGGCCGGCGGGTCCGTAGGCCTGGACCATGAGGTTGGCCGTGTTGGGATCGGGCTTGGCCGGGTTGGTGGCGAGGTAGCGCTGCCAGGCCGCGGAGGCCTGGCGCAGCTCGGCGAGGCCCTTCGCCGTGTAGGCCCCCTGGGTCTGGTTGAAGTTCTCGCCGGTGCTCGCGTTGCCGAAGCGCAGCTTGGTCAAGCCGAGCAGGGCGCTGGTGCTCTGCGGGTTGACCTTCAGCTGGCGCTGGTAGGCGGCGAGGCGGTCCTGGAAGACCTTGTCGGTGCTCGTGCTGCTCGAGCCGTTGCCGCCGATCGCGTCGAAGAGCCCGCCGTTCGTGCCGCCGCCGATCCCGAACAGGACGAGGCCGCCGCCCATGAGCAGGGCGAGCGACAGGTAGATGACTTGAACGGTGCGGCGCCGTCCGCGGCCGCGGAGGTCGAAGAGCATCGAATCTAGGATAGGGACAGATCGTCATCGAGGTCCCAGCGTTCCTCCGGCTCGGCCGCGGCGCGGCGGCGCTCGAGGATCCGGGCGAGCAGGACGCTGAGCTCGAAGAGGACCAGCAGCGGGGCCATCGCGATGAGCATCGTCACCGGATCGGGCGTCGGGGTGGCCACTGCGGCGACCACCGCGATGCCCAGGATCACGTACCCGCGGCTCTTGGCGAGCTGGCGCGCGCTGATGATCCCCAGTCGCGTGACGGCCAGCACGCCGACCGGGATCTGGAAGAGCAGCCCGATGAGCGCGATGAGGACGATGGCGAACTTGTAGTAGTCGGTGGCGCGGATGAGGATGTCGAAGTTGCCGTCGTTGAAGGTCAGCAGGAAGTGGATGGCGCGCGGCAACGCCACGAAGTAGCCGAAGGCCACGCCCGCCAGGAAGAGCGCCGGGACCATCAGCATCAGCGGGAGCGCGACCTTCTTCTCCTGCGGGCTGAAGGCGGGCAGGACGAAGGCGTAGGCCTGATAGAGCAGGAAGGGCAGCGCCAGGAGCAGGGCGGCGTAGCCGGCCACCGTGAAGGTCGTCACGAACGGCTCGGTCACCCCCAGCGTGACGGGCAGGCGCCTGGTGCTGCGCGGCGCCGAAGCCGCGGCCTCGCGGGTGGCGCGCAGGGCGTTGTCGAGCTGGCGATCCTGCTGGGCGAGCACGGCCTGCTCGGCGACCGTGAGATCGAGCTTGCTCGCCAGCAGGTCGTTGATGCGCTTCTGGCTGGCCAGCACGGGCAGCGTCAGGCGCTGCGCCCGCGCCGTCTTCAGCCCGTAGGCCGCCGTGTCCTCGAGCGGGCTGCGCTTGTGGCTGCTGGTGGAGCTGAGGTTCTGCGTCGACTGCAGCGGCTTGTTGATGGTGTTCAGCAGCCAGTCGTTCTGCCAGTAGCAGACCGCGAAGGCCATCCCGAGCACGGCCACGGAGATGATCAGCCGCGTGCGGAGCTCGTCGAGGTGCTCGACGAGGCTCAGCCGGTCCTCATGCCCGATCGGCCGCAGGCGGCTCAAGCGCGCCTCCGGAGGGGCTCAGGAGACGTCCGCGCGCGAGGCGGGCTGATCCTGCGGGCGCGCCTCACCCGACACCACCTCGGGCTCGGCCGGCGCCCGTTCGAGCCCTTCTTGACGCACGACCGGGGCCGCGTCGGGCTTTTCGTCGTCCTTGTCCTTGCCGGTGATCGAGTCCTTGAACTCGCGCATCCCGGACCCCAGCTGTCGCCCCAGACCCGGCAGGCGCTTAGGCCCGAAGACGATGAGCACGATGAGCAGGATGATGCCCAGCTCCAGCGGTCCGATGGATGGCATGGGGCAGAGCGTACCGGGGTCCGGGGGCCACCCTTGCCAGTCGTCTTGCGCCCGAGCGGCGATGCGCCACATGTCGTGTGGCACAAATGACCCATAAAGGCCAGGGCGGGGTCAGCCGATGAAGGGGCAGACGGAGACCACACGATGAGCCGCGAAGCCGACAACCCCCACTACGTCCGCCGAGTCGTCCTTCCTTCGGGAAAGACGATCGAGGTCGTGTACTTCGACGAGATCCCCGCCTTCCCGGCGGTGGGCGACTCGGGGTACACCGAGAGCGGCGAGGACCTGCACCTGTGCGGGAGCTGCGGCTCGGACCTGGTCTACCCCGTCGAGTGGGACGAGGCCGGCGCGACCCATTGGGAGGTCACGCTGCGCTGCCCCAACTGCGAGTGGAGCGGCACCGGCGTCTTCGAGCAGACCATCGTCGAGCGCTTCGACGAGGTCCTCGACCGCGGCACCGAAGCCCTCGTCCGCGACCTCAAGCGGATGATGCACGCGAACATGGAGGATGAGATCGAGCGCTTCGTCACCGCGCTCGACGCTGATCACATCCTCCCCGACGACTTCTAGGCCGAGCCGCTTCGCAACGGGGCCTCAGGCCGCGCGCAGGAACGCGAGCACGGCCAGCACCCGCCGGTGATCGTCATCGGTCGCGGGCAGGTCGAGCTTGCCGAAGATGCTCGAGACGTGCTTCTCGACCGCGCCGGCCGTGACGACCATCGCCCGGGCGATCGCGGCGTTGGTGCGCCCCTCGGCCATCAGCTCGAGCACCTCCCGCTCGCGCGGCGTCAGCGCCGCGAGCGCCGGATCGCCCGCCTGCCCCGTGCGTGATCGCATGAGCTCGGCGACGACCTCGCGGTCCAGGGCCGTCCCGCCGCGCGCCACCCGTTCCACGGCGTCGACGAACCCGCGAACGTCGCCGACGCGCTCCTTGAGCAGGTAGCCGATCCCGCCCTCGCCGGACTCGAGCAGCTCGGCCGTGTAGACGGGCTCCACGTACTGGGAGAGGACGAGCACGCCCAGCCCCGGCTGGCGCGACCGCGCCTCCAGCGCGGCGCGCAGCCCCTCGTCGGTGAAGCTCGGCGGCAGGCGCACGTCGACGATGGCCAGATCGGGCTTGTGGCCCGCGACGATCCGCAGCAGCCCCGGAGCGTCCTCGGCCTGGGCGACCACGTCGATGCCCTGCTCGCGCAGGAGCGCGACCAGCCCCTCGCGCAGGAGCGCCTGGTCCTCGACGATCACCACCCGCACGGCAGCTCCGCTCGCACCCGGGTCCCGCCCCCGGGCGGGCTGTCGACCGACAGGGCGCCGTCGAGCGCGGCCACGCGGTGGCGCAGGCCCATGAGCCCGCTCCCGGTGGTATCGGCGCCGCCCGGACCCTCGTCGCGGACCTCGATGACGAGCACGTCGCGGTTGTCGGCGAGCTCCACCGTCGCCGCCGCGCCGCCTGCGTGCTTGGCGGCGTTGGTCAACGCCTCGGCCACGACGAAGTAGGCGGCCGTCTCGACCACCGGCACCGGGCGGCGCAGGATCGACGCCCGCACGGCGACGGGGATCTGCGCGCGCTGTCCGAGCGCCTCGACCGCCGCCACGAGGCCGCGGTCGGCCAGCACGGGCGGCGCGATGCCGCGGGCCAGGTCGCGCAGCTCGCCGATGGCCGCGCTCGCCTCGTGGCGCGCGCCGCGCACGAGCTCGGCGATCTCCGGCTGACCCTCGAGGCGCTCCTCGGCGCGGCCGAGCTGCATGCTCAGGGCGACGAGCCGCGCCTGGGCGCCGTCGTGCAGATCGCGTTCGATGCGCCGCAGCTCGGCGGCCTGCACGTCGAGAGCGCCCGCGCGGGTGCGCGTGAGCTCGTCGACGCGCGCCGCCAGCTGGCGTTCCTGCGGGCGCAGGCTGGGCAGCGCCACGACGACGATGGCGTGCGCACCGAAGGCCAGGGCCAGCGTCGACACCGGCCACAGCGGCCAGAACGTGCCGCCGCCGGCGAGCGCGTAGACCGCGACGAGGACTCCCGCGATACAGCCCGAGGCCGCGCCGTGCAGCGCGAGCGCCCGCGGGCGCCCTTCCGGTGCGCGCAGGGCCCAGCGGACCGCGAGCTGGATGGCCAGCGGGGCCGCGAGCGCGAAGGCGACCCACTCCGGCCATGGGTAGCCGGCGCCCGTCAATCCCCAGATGAAGACGAGGATCAGGATCAGCAGCAGCGACAGCGCGGCCTCGACGGCGATCGCGGCGCCCCAGACGTCGTAGCTCGTGCGATCGGCGTTCACGGACACAGCGTGCCAGGCATGGATGCGCCCGTCCCTGGCGCCCACCCCCGAGCGAGCCTCCGGCTGGCCTCAGGCGTAGCGCGCGACGACGCCGGTGGCGACCAGCTCGAGCGCGTGGCGCTGGCGCGCCGACAGCCCGTCGGGCAGCCCGGCCTTGGCCTCGTTGACCATCTCCAGCGCGCGGGCGCGGGCCTCGTCGAGCGCGCCGGTCGCGGCGATGCGATCGCAGACGTCCTCGGCCACGGCCGCCGAGTCGATCGAGCGCGGATCGAGCGCGGCGAGCTCGCCGTCGCGCTCGCGGGCGAGGATGAAGGGCAGCGTCACCGTGCCGTCGAGCAGGTCGGTCCCGCGCTGCTTGCCGGTGCGCTGCGCCGGGCCCGACACGTCGAGGACGTCGTCGAGGAGCTGGAAGGCCAGGCCGATCCGCCGCCCGAAGGCAGCGAGCTCCTCCGGGGCACCGCCGCCCTCCAGCGCGCCCAGCCGGCACGCGGCGTCGAACAGGCGCGCGGTCTTGAGCTCGCAGCGGCGCAGGTAGCGCTCGACCGGCACCTCGGCGTTCCAGGCGTCGGCGCGCTGCATCAGCTCGCCCTCGGCCAGCGCCGACGAGGCCTCCGACAGGACCTGGATCTCGTCCGCCCGCCCGTTGGCGGCCAGCTCGGCGAACGCGCGCGCGAAGAGCAGGTCGCCGGTGGCGGTGGCGGCGCCGCGCCCGCCCACGGCGACCACGGTCGGGACGCCGCGGCGCAGGCTGGCGGCGTCGAGGACGTCGTCGTGGACGAGGGTCGCCGAGTGGACGAGCTCGACCGCGGCCGCGGCGCGCACGAGGCCGTCGCCCTCCTCGGTGTCGGCGGCCAGGAAGACGAGCAGCGGGCGCAGCCGCTTGCCGCCCGCGGCGATCGTCGCGCCGGCGTGCTCGGCCAGCTGCGCGCCGTGGCCGGCGGCCACCTCGCTCAGCAGGCGCTCGACGCGGTCGAGCAGGTCGGGGATGTGCGATCCCCCGGCCCGCATGACCTCGGTCACGGGTCCCGTCACGGCCATCTAGGGCTTGGTCCCCACATGCAGGGCGATGATCCCACCGGCTGTAAGAATCCAGCGGATGTCGCTCAGCCCGGCGCCCTGCATCGCGGCGGCGAGCCCCTCTGGCCCCGGGAAGCGCCGCACCGAGCTCGGCAGATAGGTGTAGGCCTCCTGCTCGCCGGTCAGGCGCCCGATGAGCGGCACGACGTGGTCGAACCACACCCGGTAGAAGGTCGACAGCGGCGGCTTGCGCGGCGTCGTGATCTCGAGCACGACGACGCGGCCGCCGGGCTTGACCACGCGGGCCATCTCGGACAGCCCGCGCTCGAGGTCTGAGAAGTTGCGCGCGCCGAAGCCGACGGTCGCGGCGTCGAAGCGTCCGCTGGCGTAGGGCAGCTCGAGCGCGTTGCCCCACTCCCAGGCAAGCCCCGGGGCCTTGGCCCGCGCGCGCTCGAGCATCTCCTCGGAGAAGTCCGCGCCGATGACCTCGCCCCCCGCGCCGACGCGGCGCGAGAGCTCGATGGCCAGGTCCCCGGTGCCGCACGCGACATCGAGCGCGCTGTCGCCCGGCCCGAGCGCCGCCAGGTCGGCCGCGCGGGCGCGCCAGCGATGGTGCAGCCCGGCCGTCATGACCGAGTTCATGACGTCGTAGAAGCCCGAGATGCGGTCGAACATCGCCCGAACCTGCGGTTCGGACATCGTCCCCGACCGCGGCGTTCCGCCGCTCACGCTCACCCGGGGTTCAGCCCTTGAGCTGCGAGACGTACGTCACCAGGGCGTTGAACTTGTCCGGTGAGTTCTTCTGCAGCCCGGAGAACGAGGGCATCGGCGCGGTGGGGTTGACCAGCGTGCGCGCGATCGCCTGCGAGGGCAGGCGAGCGCCGATCTCGGTGAGCGGAGGCCCAGGGCCGGCGTTGCCGTTCTCGCCGATCTTGTGGCAGGCCAGGCAGCCCGACTGGGCCACCACCTGCTTGCCCTGCTCGTACTTGGCGAGCATCTGCGGTCCCATGGCCTTGATCCGCGCGGGAGTGGGCTCGTCGATCTGCGTCGGCGGCCCGGCGGACGCGCCCAGGTAGGTCAGGTAGCCCATCGCGGCGATGGTGAAGATGCCGGCGGTGGTGGCGATCGGCCGGCGCTCGGGGCGCCGCTCGGGCCCGCGATCGTAGAACGGCAGCAGGAAGAGCAGGATCATGCAGATCGTCGGGATGCCGATCGTCGCCAGCGCGACGAGGCTCGGCGGCTTGATGACCCGCAGCAGTTCGAAGAGGAAGAAGAAGTACCACTCGGGCCGCGGCGTGTAGGTCGTCGTGGTCGGGTCCGCCTTGGGACCGAGCTCGGCACCGAGGGTCAGGGACAGCAGGATGATGGCGAGCATCACCACGCAGGCCATGACCGAGTCCTTGGCCACCGCGTAGGGGAAGAACGGCTTGCCCTGGGCCTTCAGGACGGAGTACTCGCGGAGGTAGGCCTCCTTCTCGGCCTTGTTCATCGCGCGCTCCCGCCGTGGGGCTCAGCGCACGCGACGGGCGAGCGACGACGGGCCGTCACGCGCGCTCCTCGAGGAGCTTCTCGTCGATCTCGGCGCGCAGCCAGGGCGGCGCCGTGGTGCCCAGCTTGGCCACGAGATACAGGTGCGCGCCGATCAGGGCGGCGATCGCCCCCGGCACCAGCAGCATGTGGATCGAGTAGAAGCGCGACAGCGTGGTCGCCCCGAACTCGGGGCCACCGCGCAGGAAGTCGCCAAGGTAAGGCCCGACGAGGGGGCCGCTGGCCGTGATGTTGTTGGCCACCACCGTCGCCCACAGCGAGCGCTGGTCGAAGGGCAGCAGGTAGCCGGTCAGCGCCATCACGAAGGTGAGGATGACCAGCACCACGCCGATGACCCAGTTGAGCTCGCGCGGGTACTTGTAGGCGCCGAAGAAGAAGGTCCGCCCCATGTGCAGGAAGATGAGGATCACCATCACCGACGAGCCCCACTTGTGCATGCCGCGCACGAACTCGCCGAGGAACGCCTCGTTGGTGATGTAGCGCGCCGACTCGTAGGCCCGCGTGGGCGACGGGTCGTAGTACATGGCCAGGAAGACGCCGGTGACCGCCTGGTTGAGGAAGGCGAACATGGTCGCTGTGCCCAGCGTGTAGAACCAGTTGGTCCCCTTGGGGACCTTGCGGAACATCAGCCAGCGCGCGGCGCCCGACAGCTGGGTGCGCTCGTCGACCCAGTCGACGGCGGTGACCCCGGCCTCGGCGGCGGCGTCGAGCGAGCTCGTCGTGCCGTTGGCCTCGCCCGGGCGCTTGGGGCGCGGGCGCAGCATGGGCGGGAGCGGTGGGACTGGGAGCTTGGGCATCGCCTAGGTCCCCGGCAGCTTTCGGATCGTGGGACGCGACGGATAGAGGTACTGCCCGATGCCGTCGAGCGGCTCCGCGGGGTCGCGCGGCGAGAAGCGCTTGAGCTCGCGGTTGACCGAGTAGCGCGGCCCGAGCTCGAGCTGACCGTTGCGGATGCGCGTGTAGAAGCGATCCAGCGGCCGCACCGGCGGGCCGCCGTCGACCTTGCCCTCGAAGTTGTAGACGCCGCCGTGGCACGGGCAGATGAAGCGCTCCGCCGCCTCCACGAAGCGCACCGGGCAGCCCAGGTGCATGCAGCGCGACGAGATGGCGATGTACTGGTTGTACTGGTCGGGCTTGTCGGTGTCGATCTTCGGATCGCGCTTGCGGATGTAGGCCGTGGACTTCCCGGCCTGCCCGATGCCGTCGACGATCGTGATGACCTTCGGGACGTACGTGGTGCTCGGGAACTCGTCCGGCGCGCCGACCGCCTGCCAGCGCTGCTCGTGCTTCTCGAACACCGGGCCGAGCGCGAAGCCGAGCGCCGGCAGCACGAAGGCGGACGCGGCCACGGCGCCGGCGACGTTCACCGTGCCGGTCATGAACCGCCGCCGCGTGACCGTCTCGCCCTCGTAGGCGCCCGGGATCATGCGGTCGGCGGTGTACTTGCTCTTGGTCTGTCGGCGGTCTTCGGCCATCTCGGCGGGGGCGAACCTTATCGCCCGATAAGTCTACGTACCGGAGAGCTCGCGGGATGCCGCATCGAGGGCGTCCGCCGCGCCAGGATCGCCGGCCCGCGCGGAGGCCTTGGCGGCGGCGACGGCGTCCGACGGGCCCCAGCCGACCGCGGCGACGCCCGCCCGCCAGACCGCGTCGGCCACCTGCGGGCGGCCTTCGGCCCGCGCCTGGGCGCACAGCGCGATGACGTCGGCCAGCTCGGAGACGGCCTCGACGTCGCCCAGGCGCGCCAGGCGCGCCAGCCCGAGGGCGTAGAGGCGATCGCCCGCCAGCAGGGCGAGATCGGGTTCGATCGCGCCGAACAGGCGCGGGGACCCGTAGTGCAGCAGCTCGCCCTCGCGAATGGCCTCGACGACGAAGGCGATGTCGGCCTCGCGCCCGGTCCACCGCGGCCCGGATGCGGCCGCCGCCCCGAGCGCGCCGTCCTCGGCGGGCACGGGCCCGAGGGCGTCGGCCAGCAGGCCGCCCTCCGCGAGCACGGCGGAGTGCACGGCGGCGAGCGACAACGCTAGAACGCCTCCCGGAACGCCGCGGCAGCGGCGTCGATCGTGCGCTCGACGTGCTCGGCGTCGTGCGCCAGCGACGGGAACCAGGCCTCGTACTGCGACGGCGGCGCGTAGACGCCGCGCGCGAGCAGGCCGCGGCACCAGGCCGCGAAGGCCGCGTGGTCGCACGCCTGGGCGCCCGCGTAGTCGCGCACGGGCTCGGCCGAGAAGAAGACGGTGAGCAGGCCCGGGGCGGTCACGACGTGCACGGGCAGGTCGCCCGCGGCGTCGCGCAGGCCGGCGGCCAGCGTCTCGGTGCGGGCCGTCAGACACGCGTAGGCGGCCTCGTCGAGCAGCTGCAGGGTGGTCAGTCCCGCGGCGACCGCGAGCGGATTGCCCGAGAGCGTGCCGGCCTGGTAGACGTCGCCGGCCGGCGCCACGAGCTCCATGAGCTCGCGCGGGCCGCCGTAGGCGGCCGCCGGGAGTCCGCCGCCGATGACCTTGCCCATCACGGTCAGGTCCGGCGTGACCCCCGAGAGCTCCTGCGCGCCGCCGCGCGCCACCCGGAAGCCGGTGATGACCTCGTCGAAGACCAGCAGCGCGCCGGTGGCGGTCGTGCGGTCGCGCAGCAGGTCGAGGAAGCCGTCGGCCGGGGCGACGAGGCCCATGTTGGCCGCGAACGGCTCGGCGAGGATGGCGGCGAGCTCGTGCTCCTCGGTGGCGCGCCGCACCGCCTCGGGGTCGTTCCAGGGCACCACCACCGTCGCGGCCGTGGCCGCCTCCGGCACCCCCGGGCTGGCCGGGATGGCCGCGGTGGCCAGACCCGACCCCGCCTGGGCGAGCAGGCCGTCGACGTGGCCGTGGTAGGCGCCGGCGAACTTGAGCACCTTCTCGCGCCCGGTCGCGGCGCGGGCGAGGCGGATGGCGCTCATCGTCGCCTCGGTCCCCGACGACGTCATGCGCACCATCTCGACCGACGCCATCCGCCGTGCGATCTCGTCGGCCAGGTCGATCTCACCCTGAGTGGGGGCGCCGAACGTCGTCCCGCGCTCCGCGGCCGCGATGACCGCGGCGATGACCTGCGGGTGGGCGTGCCCGAGGATGAGCGGCCCCCACGAGCAGACGTAGTCCACGTAATGGTTGCCGTCGACGTCGACGATCTCGGCGCCATGCCCGCGCTCGATGAAGACCGGATTGCGGCCGATGGCGCCCATCGCGCGCACCGGCGAGTTGACGCCGCCGGGCAGGCGCTGCAGCGCCCGGGCGTAGAGCTCGGTCGAGCGGGCGTCGGTGAGCGAGACGGCCATCAGACCCCCGCGTGCTCGCGTTCCCAGGCCTTGAAGTCCTCGGTGAAGTACAGCAGGCGGATCTTCTTGAACTCGGTGGAGCTGTAGAGCGTCGCGCGGTCCTGGATCTCCGGGTTGTCGGCGGCGATCGCGTCGAGGATCGCGTCGCACTCCTCCTTGGAGCGGCCGTGAGCCATGGTGAAGATCGAGTAGTGCCAGTCGGCGTAGGTCGGGCGCTGATAGCAGTGCGAGATGCCGCGGTAGGCGGCCATGCGCGGGCCGACCTCGGCGATGTGCTCCTCGGGAACCTGCCACACGCCCATGCCGTTGGCGCTGAAGCCGGCGCGGCGGTGAAAGAGGATCGCGGCGACCCGGCGCAGCAGCCCGCGGTCGACCATCCCGCGCAGGTGCTCGATCAGCGCGTCGACGGTCATGCCCAGCTCGGCCGCCGCGGCCGCGTAGGGCTCGGCGACGATCGGCAGATCGCCCTGCGTGGCGCGGATGACGGCCATGTCGAGCTCGTCGTAGGGCTGCTTGCCGAGCTCGATCGGCTCCTCGGCCACCGCGGACTTGGCCAGCTCGTCGGTGCCCCCCACGAGCTCGAGGTCCATGCGGATCTTGAACAGCTTGAGCGTCGGGAGCTGGCGGATCGACTCGGCGCCGGTGAGCTCCTGCAGCACGTCGAGGGTGCCGTCGAGGCCCAGGGCGGAGTCCTCCTCGACGGCGAGCGTGAACCACATGTTGAAGTCGTGGTTGCGCAGGTAGTTGTGGCTCACGCCCGGATGCGAATTGATGACGCGGGCGGCGCGCCACGGGTGCTCGGGGTCGACCTTGGCCGCGACGAGCATCGAGCCGTAGCCCAGAGCGCGCGTGTCGTAGATCGGCGTGATCTGCCGGATGATGCGCTCGCCGACGAGCTCGCCGACGCGCGCCAGCACGCGCTCCTCGGGGACCTCGAGCGCCGCCGCGACGGAGGCGTAGGGCCGCGGCTCGATCGGGAACGAGCCCTGCATCGCGTTGAGCAGGCGCTTGTCGAAGTCGTCGAGCACGATCGCGGCGCCGAGCTTGCGGGAGCGCAGCTTGGGCGTCACTGAAGCCATCGGGCGGCATCCTTCGCGTGGTAGGTGATGACGATGTCGGCGCCGGCGCGGCGGATGGAGGTCAGGGCCTCCAGCACGGCGGCGCGCTCGTCGAGGTAGCCGGCGGCGGCGGCGGCCTTGACCATCGCGTACTCGCCGCTGACGTTGTAGGCGACCACGGGCAGGTGCGTGGCGTCCTTGACCCGGCGCACGACGTCGAGATAGGGCAGCGCCGGCTTGACCATGACCATGTCGGCGCCCTCCTGCACGTCGAGCAGCGCCTCGCGCAGGGCCTCGTCGCCGTTGGCGGGGTCCATCTGGTAGCCGCGGCGGTCGCCGAAGGCGGGCGTCGAATCGGCCGCCTCGCGGAACGGGCCGTAGAAGGCGGAGGCGAACTTGGCGCTGTAGGCGAGGATCGGCGTGTCGCTGAGGCCGTCCTCGTCGAGGGCCGCGCGGATGGCCCCCACGCGCCCGTCCATCATGTCGCTGGGCGCGATCACGTCGGCGCCGGCGCGGGCCTGCGAGAGCGCGGCGCGCGCCAGCAGCTCCACGCTCGCGTCGTTGTCGACGGATCCGTCGGCGCGCAGCAGGCCGCAATGGCCGTGGCTCGTGTACTCGCACAGGCACAGGTCGGCGATGACGAGCACGTCGGGATGGGCGTCCTTGATCGCGCGCGTGGCGAGCTGGACGGCGCCCTCGTCGTCCCAGGCGCCCGAGCCCTCCTCGTCCTTGTCGGCGGGGATGCCGAAGAGCAGCACGGCGGGAATGCCCAGCGCGTGGGCCTCGCCCGCCTCGGCGACGGCGCCCGCGATCGAGAGACGGTCGACGCCGGGCATGGCCTCGATCGCCGCGCGGCCGTCGAGGCCCTCCTCGACGAAGAGCGGCAGGACGAAGTCGCCGGGATCCAGCCGCGTCTCGCGCACGAGGTCGCGCAGCACCGGCGTGGCGCGGAGGCGGCGCAGGCGCGTTTGCGGGAAGGGCACGCCTACATCGTAGGCGCAAAGCGATCCGCCCTCGGCACCCTACGGGCGCCCCATGGCGTCCCAGTCCTCGGCCGTGAGGGCGTAGACGTCGTGGTCCTCCCAGGTGCCGTTGATCTTCAGGTAGCGCAGCGCCCGCCCCTCGAGGCGGAACCCCACCTTCTCGGCCACGCGCACCGAACGCGCGTTGCGCGGGATGATCGCGGGCTGGACGCGGTGCAGACCCGCGTGCTCGAAGGCGAAGCGCAGCACCAGTCGCACCGCGCGCGTGGCATGGCCCCTGCCGAGCGAGTCCTTGTCGATCCAGTAGCCGAGCGTGGCGTTCTGCCATGGGCCGCGCACCACATTGGCCAGCGCGACCCGGCCGACGAGGCGGTCTGCGCGCTCGGTGTCGAGGACCGCGAAGGCGTAGGCGCTGCCGGCCGCCCAGGAGCGCTGGTCGAGGTCGAGCTCCAGCCGCTGGCCGGCCTCGGTGTAGAAGCTCTCGTCGCGCGCCGGGTCCCAGGGGCCGGTGTGCTCGCGGTTGGCCAGGCGCAGGGCGAGCTGGGCCCTGGCGTCCTCGGGGGCGGTCGGGCGGATCGCCGTCGGCGGGTCCTCCAGGCGCATGCGGCTCGTGGTCATCCGAAGCGGGCGAGCGCCACGCGAGCGAGCGCCAGGTAGGCGACGGCGAGGATGGCGAGGTGCGCCAGCGTCGGCCCCAGGCCGGGCTGTGCGCCGTTGAGCGCGGCGTCGACCGCCTGGAGGGCCGGGCGGAACGGGAACAGGGCCGACACGGCGCGGATGGCGTCATAGAGCCAGGTGGCCACCGTCCCGGCGGGCACGAGGGCCAGGAAGGCCATGGGCAGGGTGAGCAGGAAGGCCAGCAGCGAGGCGGCGCGGACCTCGCGCGCCAGCGCGCCGATCGCCACGCCGACCGCGCCGAAGGCGATCGCGCCGCCGGCCAGAGCCGCCAGCCACAGGGCGAAGCGTCCCCAATCGAGTGTGACGAAGATCCCGATGCCGCAGAGCATGACGAGGGTGACGATGAAGGCGCACGCGGCCGCCAGCGCCACCTTCTCACCCAGCAGCCCCAGGCGCGAGACCAGCCCGCGCACGAGGCGCCCGAAGGCGTGCTCCTCGCGCTCGAGCGCGAGCATGCCCGAGGCCAGCAGGACCGTCACGAACATGAGCGACACGGTGACCGAGACCGCCACCGCGAAGGCGTCGAGCGTCGTGCGGCGACCGGCGATGAGCGTCCGCTTGACCGCCAGCGGCTGGCCCACGGCGGCCAGGACCTTGTCGGACAGGCCGAGGTTCTCGATCGCGATCTGCGCGAAGTCGATGACCTGCTTGACGTCGCGCGCCTGCTGGGAGCCGGGCGGCAGCGTGCTCAGCGTGTGCTCGAGCGAGGCCTTGGAGCGCTCGAGGCCGAGCACGTCGAACTTCTGGCCCAGCAGCGTGAAGTCGCCGCCCTTGAGCAGGATGCGCAGATACTGCGCGGCCAGCTGGGTGAGCTTGTCGCTGAGCGCCTTGTTGGCGTCGGCCAGGCGCGACTTGATCGTCGACTCGGCCAGCTGCGCGCGGATCGGGTCGTCGCCGTTGTAGAGCACCTCGAGCGTGGGCGGAGTCGTGCCGGCGAGGTTGATCGCGGCCTGGAGCTTCTCCGTCGCGTCGGGCGGGACGACGAGCGCGCCGAGGACCTCGCCCGAGCGCACCTTGGCCACCGCCTCCGCGCGCGTCTTGACCGTGACCGGCTTGACCGACTTGAAGAGCTCGTTGGCGAACTGCGCGACGTCGAGGCGCTGGTTGCCGACCGAGAAGCTCGTCTGCCCCGCGGGTAGCTCGTTGACGATCGCCACCTTCGGCTTGTCCGGGCCGCGCGACAGGGCCAGCCCGATGAGGACCGCGATGATCACCGGGTAGGCGATCAGGGTCACCACCAGGAACGGCGAGCGGCGCAGGATCTGGAGGTCCTTGAGCAGCAGCCAGCGCATCGGCGATCTAGTGGCCGCGGTCGTGCAGGAAGCGCACGAAGGCGGCCTCGAAGTCCCGTGGGTCGCCGCCGACGAGCGCCTCGAGGTCGGCCGGCGAGCCGGTGAAGAGGACCTCGCCGTCGGCCAGCACGAGCACGCGGCCGGCGTAGCGCTCGGCCTCGCCGACGTTGTGCGTGGAGAAGACGACGGCGGTCCCGCTCGCGGCCAGGCGCCCGATGAACTCCCACAGCCGCTCGCGCTGGCGCGGGTCCAGCGAGGAGGACGGCTCGTCGAGGGCGAGGACCGGCGGATCGGCCAGCAGCCCGACCGCGATGTTCACGCGCTGGCGGTTGCCGCCCGACAGCGTCCCCAGCTCGTCGCCGGCCCGGTCGCCCAGGCCGGTCTGCTCGAGCATCCGCGCCACGACGCCATCGGGATCGGCCACGCGCTCCAGGCGCGCGAACAGCCGCAGGTTCTCGGCCACGCTGAGCTTGGCGTAGACCGCGGGCTGCTGGGGGACCCAGCCGACCTCGCGCGCCGGGCGGCTCACCGTGCCGCTGGTGGGCGCCACCAGGCCGGCCAGGATCGACAGCAGCGTCGTCTTGCCCGCCCCGTTGGGGCCGATGACGGCGAGCACCTCGCCCGGCCGTGCCTCGAAGCTGACCTCGCGCAGCGCATCGCGCGAGCCATAGCGCTTGCTCACGGCCGCCGCCGCGATGGCAGCGCCGGTGGCGGTGGCGGTGCTCACGAACCGGACGGTACCTGCGGGCGCGCCAGATCGACGCCACAGGTCGGGCAGAACGCGTCGCCCGCTGCACAGCGCCCGCCGCACTCCGGACATCGCACGCGCAACGAGCGCGCCTCGAGGATCTCCAGTGGAGTCATCGTCCCCCACGGCTCGAGCACGAGGTGCTGGCGCAGGTAGACGACCGTCTCACGGACCACGGCCGCCACCGGCAGCGCGACGAGCGCACCGATGATCCCGAACAGCTCGGCCCCGAACAACAGGGCGAAGATGACCAGCAGCGGGTTGATGCGCAGCGCGTGGCCGAAGATCAGCGGCGAGGCGACGTGGCCCTCGATCTGCTGCAGGCCGATGAACAGCAGCGCCACCCAGACCGCGGTGAGCGGGTCCTGGAAGAGCGCCACGAGCAGCGGCGGCGCCGCGCCCAGGAAGGGGCCGATATAGGGCACGAGCTCCATCAGCCCGAACCACACCCCGAAGGCCAGCGCGTAGGTCTTGCCGTCGGGGAAGATCCCGGTGACGCCGAAGATCCACAGCCCGATGCCGGCGCCGGCGCCCATGACGACGCTGAACAGCAGCTGGCCGCGCACGTAGCCGGCCACCGCCCGCACCACGCGCGCGGGGTAGTCGTCCTCGTTCGTGCCGTCGCCCGGGGGCATGACCCCCCTCACGAGCCCGCCTATTCGCTCGCCGTGGATGAGCATGTAGACCGAGAGGACGAAGACCAGGATGAGGCCGAAGCCGGCGGTGACGATCTTCGTGAGCAGGTCGGTCCCGAACGAGACGATCGAGTCGGTGCCACCGACGACCTTGGACTGCAGCGTGTCGAGCGCCGTGTGGCCCTGCTTCTTGATCTCGACGTTGATGCCTTTGCGATCGAAGTAGTCCTGGACGTCGGCCAGGCGCTGGTTCGCGGAGTCGGTGATCGACGGGATGTCGTCGCGCAGC
Organism: Paraconexibacteraceae bacterium; assembly: GCA_963757775.1. Classification (GTDB taxonomy): domain Bacteria; phylum Actinomycetota; class Thermoleophilia; order Solirubrobacterales; family Solirubrobacteraceae; genus JAOPZW01. The sequence continues at coordinate 256,723 of CAVWSH010000003.1, forward strand.
GTGGTGACCTGGTCGGAGATCGGATTGGCCAGCAGCACACCGGCGACGACCAGGGCGCCCACGAAGCCGAGATAGACGCAGACGATGGCCAGGCCCCGTGGCAGGCGGAAGCGCTGCAGCCCGGCGACGAGCGGGTTGAGGATGAGAGCGATGACGGCGGCCGTGACGAAGAGCAGGACGACCGTGCCGGCCGCCTTGATGACCGCGTAGCCCAGCAGGAGCAGCAGCGGCAGCGCGACGAGCTGGATCCAGCGGGGTACGACGACCGGCTCGGCCGAGGCCGGCGGCGGCTCGGCCTCGAGAGGATCGTGATCCTCGAAGTCGGCGTCGCGGTCGTGCGGCGGCGGATCCTCGGGAACCAGGTCCTCGTTGCTTTGGTGCTCGCTCATCGCCCCGGTGCGCCAGAGTATGGGCCGTGCCCGACGTGCCCGCGAGGATCCTCTTCATCGGCGACCTGGTCGGCGGGCTCGGGCGCCGGACGCTGCTCGCCCTGCTGCCCGGGCTCGTCGAGCGCCACGAGCCGACGTTCGTCGTGGTCAACGCCGAGAACGTCGCGGGCGGCCTGGGCATCACGCCGAAGATCGCCGACGAGCTCCTGGGCGCCGGCGTCGACGTCATCACGTTGGGCAACCACGCTTACCATCGCAGGGAGATCTACCCGTACCTGGACGCTCAGGAGCGCATCATTCGCCCGGCGAACTATCTGCGCTCCCAGCCCGGCCGCGGCTGGGTCATCGTCGAGCGCGGCGGGGTCCGCCTCGGCGTGGTCAACCTCAGCGGCAACCTGTACCTGCGCGCGGGGCGGCCCGCCTTCGTCGAGGTCGACGCGGTGCTCGCCCAGCTCGAGGGCAAGGTCGACCACGTCCTGGTCGACATGCACGCCGAGGCCACGAGCGAGAAGGTCGGCATGGGCTGGTTCCTCGACGGCCGCGCCACCGTCGTCGTGGGGACCCATACGCACGTCCCCACCGCCGACGCCCGCGTCCTGCCCGGTGGCACCGCCTACATCACCGACGTGGGCATGACCGGCCCGCGCGGCGGTGTCATCGGGGTGCGCAAGGAGCAGGCGATCGAGTCGCTGCGCACCCACATGTCCGTGCGCTTCGAGACCGCCGAGGAGGACCCGTGGCTCATGGGCGTCCTCGTGGGCTGCGCGCCGACGCCGCTGCGGGCCGAGTCCATCGAGCAGCTGCTGGTGCCCTGGCAGGCCGCTCCGGGCAGCTGAGCCATCAGATCGGCGCCAGCGCGTACAGGTGCCAGTCCTCTCCGACGCCCGTGAGGTCATGGGTGCCACGGTCCTCGAACTCGATCCCCGACCCGGCGACGAGGTCGCGGACGGTGCGCGAGACGAGCACCTCGCCGGGGCCCGCCGTCGCCGCCACGCGCGCGGCGATCGCGACGGCGATCCCATGGACGTCGTCGCCGACCAGCTCCACCTCGCCGGTGTGCAGCCCGGCGCGCAGCTCGAGCCCGAGCGGCAGCACGGCGTCGCGGATCGCGGCGGCGCACTGGATCGCGCGCGCCGGCCCGTCGAATCTCGAAAGGAACCCATCGCCGAGCGTCTTGACCTCGTGCCCGCGGAAGCGCGCGAGCCGGTCGCGGACGATCGCCTCGTGGCGCGCCACGACATCGCGCCACCGGCGGTCGCCGAGCTCGGCGGCGCGCCGGGTCGAGTCCACGATGTCGGTGAAGAGCACCGTGGCCAGGACGCGATCGGGTTCGCGCACGGGCGCGGCGCCCACGAGGAAGCGCTCGACCTCGTCGAGGAGGGCGTCCTGATCGCCGAGCCACCAGAGGTGGTCGTCGCCCGCCAGCTCGACGTACTCGGCGCCGGGGATGCGGTCGGCGAGCCAGCGACCGTTCTCGACCGCTATCAGCCGGTCGCCCGCGCGGTGCAGGACGAGCGTCGGCGCGTGGATGGCGCCCACGACGGCGCGGATGTCGAAGTCGGCGAGCATCCGCAGCCACGCGACGGCGGACGCGGGGCTGGCGCCGCGGTGCAGCGCGCGCGTCCACCAGTCGCGGACCGCCGGATCGTGCTTATGCGTCGGCGCCCACAGCGCGAGGAACGGTCCCATGTCGTCCCATGAGCCCTGAACGCCGGCGGCGAAGCCTTCGAACTCCGCGCGATCGGGCATCGTGCGGTAGCCCTCGTCTCCGACCGTGCAGCCCCAGCCGCCGTAGAGGACCAGCGCGCTCGCGCGCTCGGGGTGGGCGGCGCCGAACAGCGCGGCCAGGACCGCGCCCTCCGACATGCCGGCGATCGCGGCGCGCTCGGCGCCTGCGGCATCGAGCACGGCGCCGATGTCGTCCATGCGCTCCTCGAGCGTCGGCAGGCGATCGACCGCGACCCGGTCCGAGAGCCCGGTTCCGCGCTTGTCCCACAAGACCACGCGGAACGAACGGGCCAGGCGCTCGACGAAGCGTACGTAAGCGGGGTCCTCCCAGATCGCCTCCATCGGCAAGACCCAGCCGGTCACGAGCAACAGCGTGGTGGCTCCGTCGCCGAGAACCTGGTAGGCGAGGCTGATCTCGCCGTTGCGCGCGTAGCGGGTCGGCGGCGCCGTGCTTCCGGCGCGCACGACGGGGCGGGCGGCCGGCAGAGCGGGTTCGCCGAGCAGCAGCCGTCGATGGAGCGCCTGCACCTCCGCGGCCGGCGCCACGCCGAGCTCCTCGCGCAGCAGGACGCGCAGGTCGTCGTAGACGTGCAGGGCCTCGGCCACGTTGCCGGTGGCGGCCAGCGCCTCCATGAGCAGCCGATGGCCCGTCTCGCGGAAGGGCGAGCGCGCGACCAGGTCCCTGGCCGCGCGCTGGGCGCCGGCCGGCTCGGCGCCGCCCAGGGCCAGCCCACTGCGCGCGATCCATTCGAGCGCCTCGAGCTCGAGCTCCTCGTGCGCGCGGCGCTCGTCCTGGGCCCAGGCGCCCTCCTGGCCGGCCAGGAAGCCGGGTCGCAGCAGCTCCAGCGCCGCCCGGGCCTGCTCGAGCGCAGAGCGCCAGGCCGCGTCACGGGCGGCGGCGCGAGCGGTTTCGATCGCGCGCCTGGCCACCTCCAGGTCGACCCAGACCGGTGCCGGCAGGTTCAGCCGCAGCTGCTGACGGCCCTCGAGCGTGGCCGGCGCCAGCGCGCGGCGCAGCCGCGTCAGGATGACCCGCAGGTCGGCCTGCGGATCCTTCGGCGCTCCGCCCGGCCACACGACGTCGAGCAGCGCACCGCGCTCGGCGCGGCGCTCGGGACGGGTCAGCAGGTAGGCCAGCAGCGAGCGGGCCTGGCCGGCGGGCACGGCGGCGAGCGCGTCCCGGCCGTCGATCTCCAGCGCCAGCGCGCCGCAGAGGCGCACCCTGCTGCGCACGGCGACCTCGGCCACGGGAGCTCGCGGCGCGCTCACGGGGTCACCCGCGCAGGGCGTCGGCCAGCTGCGTGCGCGACGAGATGCCGAGCTTGCGGTACGCGTTGCGCAGGTGGAACTCCACCGTGGCCATGGTGACGAACAGCGCCTGGGCGATCTCGCGATTCTGCTGCCCGGTGGCGGCCAGGTCGGCGATGCGCCGCTCGCTGGGGGTCAGGGCCCCCACGCCGGTCGTCACGCGCCGCCGCGGTCGCGCTCCGGTCGCGCGCAGCTCGGCCAGCGCGGCGTCCTCGAGCGCATGGGCGCCGCAGCGGTGCGCGAGCTCGACGGCCGAGCGCAGCGGCTCCCGGGCCGCCTCGGACGCGCCGTCGCGCTGGAGTGCGGCGCCGAGCGCCGCATGGGCCCGCGCGCGCTCCAACCGCGCCTGGGATGCGTCGAGGACCTGCACCGCCTCGCGCAGCAGCGCGATCTCGTCGCCCCCTTCCGTGACGCCGGCCGCGCAGCACAGAGCGATGCCGAGCGCGCGACGGCCGCCGAACGCGCGCGCCAGATCGAGCTCCTCGGCGGCGTGGCGGCGCGCTTGCGCCGTCTGCCCGAGCTCGGCGAGGGCAGCGGCGAGCTGCGAGCGCCAGCCCACGACGGCAGGGTTGACGTGGTCGATCGCCAGCGCGCGGCGTCCGCATTCGCGCAGCTCGTCGATCGCGTCCTCGACCCGCCCCTGCGCCAGCCGGAGCCGACCGCGCGCGAGGAGCACCCAGACGTTGGGGTACAGGTGCGCCACGGCGGCGGGCGGCCCGGCGAGCGGGCCGTCGGCCAGCAGCCGGGCGGCCTCGTCGAGCTCCCCGCGCTCCACGAGCACCTCGCCGAGGGTCGCGGTGGCGAACCCCTCGCCGAGCGGCCATCCATACGCGTTGGAGATCTCGAGCAGCGTCCGCGCGTCGACTTCGGCGCTCGCCAGATCGCCGATGTGCACGAACAGCTCGCCGCGGAAGGTGAGGGCGCAGCCGGCGTCGAACACGGCGCCGCGCTCGCGGGCGCGGTCGACCGCGGCATCGAGGACGCGCAGCGCCACGTCGTAGCGCTCGGCCACGACGAGCGAACGCGTGGCGTTGTACCAGGACCATCCGGCGGCGGTCGTGGCGGTCGCGTCGACCACGGCGACCGCGCGCTCGGAGATGTCCGCCATCCGGTCCGGGGCCTCTCCGGCCATCCCCATCTCGGCGGCGATGGTGCCGAGCACGGCGGGATCGCGCTCGTCGTCATCCACGCGGCGGCGCAGCCGCGCGACCACCGCGGTCGCGCGGTGTCGCGTCGCCGGGTCGATCCGCGCGATGTTGGCCAGCGCCGCCTCCATCGGCCCGCGGAGGTCGGGCCGCTCCGCGAAGGCCTCGAACTGCGTCTCCAGCACATCTGCCGCCTCGGGCGCGCGCCCGGTCTGCCCCAGCACCCCGGCGAGGAGCATCGTCCCCTCGAAGCGCCGCGTGATCTCGATCTCGCCGCCGAGCGCCTCGCGCAGGTGGGCGACCGCCGCCACGTGATCGAACTGCGACTCGGCCCGCCCGAGGTCGAGCAGGATCTCGCCGCGGCGCTCCGGCGGTGCGGGCTCGTCCAGCGCGCGCTGGAGGTAGGTGGCCACGGCGTCGGCGGCCCCGCGCGCCGACGCCAGCCGCGCGGCGGCCACGAGGCGGTCGTACGCCCAGCCGTCGCCGGCGGGCTGGCAGTACAGCAGCTGTGCGGCGACGCGCTCGGGGGAGGCGCCCTCCGCGTCGAGCAGGCGCGCCGCGCGCGCGTGGTGCTGCGAGCGGGCCGCCGGCGCGAAGCCCGCGTAGACCGCGGCGCCCACCAGCGGGTGCAGGAACTCGAGCGGATGCGGGCTGCGCAGCACGCCGGCCGCGACGAGCGTGTCGGCGCCCTCGGCGGCCTCGCCGTCACCCAGCCCGGCCAGCGCCGCGGCCTGGCGCAGCGGTGCGCCGGGGCCGAGGACCGCGGCCGCGCGCGCCAGTCGCGCCGTGGCCTCGGGCAGCCTCGCCAGCCGTGCGGCGAACTCCCGCGTCACCCGTTCCGGGCTCTGCTCGGCCAGGGCGCTGCCATTGCCGGTGAGCATCGAGCGGGCCAGCTCGGACAGCAGGAACGGGTTGCCCCCGGTCGCTGCGTGACACCGGCGACACAGGGCGTCGTCCGCATCGGGCGCGAGCGACCGCACGACGGCGGCGGCCGCCGCCTCGCCCAGGGGCGGCACGTGAAGCAGCGTCGCGTGCGTCCCGCCCTGCCGGCGCAGGGCGTCGAGCGCGGGCGGGGATTCCTCCGTGCGGCTGGCCACGATGAGCGCCGCGGGGATGCCCTGCAGGCGGTTGGCGATGTGCGCGAGGACGCCGAGCGACGCGCCGTCGGCCCAGTGGGCGTCGTCGACGACGACGGCCAGCGGGCGCTGCGCCGCGAGGTTGGCGGTCAGCCAATACAGCGCGTGACGGGCGGCGAACGGGTCGTCCGAGGGTGCCGCGGCCGTCCCGTCGAGCTCGACGGCGAGCAACGGGGCGGCGAACCGCGCCGCCCCCGCGAAGAGCGCCTCCGGGTCGACGATCGCGCCGCGCAGGACCTCGTCGAACAGCTGGCGGACGACTCCGAAGCCGAACGCCCGCTCGAGCTCGGCGCCGCGCGCCCGCAGCACGAGCAGGTCCTCCTCGTGCGCTATCGCCAGCGCGGCGTCCAGCAGCGCCGTCTTGCCGACGCCCGCCGGCCCGTCGATGACGACCAGGCCACCGGCTCCCTGCGCCGATCTCGCGAGCGTCCGCCGGAACGCCTCGAGCTCGTGCTCACGCTCGAGGAGCCGGCTGGGTGTCATCGTTGCCTGCGGGGCCATGGTCAGCCCGCGAAACGCTCGGGTCGGCGGGAGATAACCCTACCGTTGCCACCGCGCCCGGTTTGGGCCACCATGCCGATCGCGACATACCAAGCGATATCGGCGGCGCCGCCCGGTCCACCCCCGGCAACCGCGACGCCCGCGTCTCGCCGCCCGGCGCCACCGGGCGCCCGAACACCCCTGTCCCTCTGAGCCGCCGACCCGCGCGCGGCCGGACAACGCTGCGCCAACGGCGCTGCAACGGCGCGCGCCTACAACCCAGCCACAGCCATTCGCAAGCCCATCCACCAAGGAGCACCACAAGCCATGTCCCAGGTTCTCGAGACCGCCCGCAACGGCGTCGACACGCAGGTGATGTACGGCACGCTCGACGCCATCAAGGCCGACCCCTCCCTCGGCCGCTTCCAGTTCCGCGTCCACAACAGCTGGATCGACGGCGCCCACAACCGCTCGACGATCAAGGCGTTCTACGGCGCCGGGCAGGAGGACAGCTCGCGCACCGAGGAGTTCTCGCTCGACGCCGGCGAGCCCGCCGTCCTGCTCGGCGTCGACACCGGCCCCAATCCCGCCGAAGCGCTCCTGCACGCCCTCGCGGCGTGCCTGACCACCTCGCTGGTCTACGTCGCGGCGGCCCGGAAGGTGCGGCTCACCGAGGTCGAGTCGACGGTCGAGGGCGACATGGACGTCCGCGGCGCGCTCGGCCTCTCGGATGAGGTGCGCAACGGCTTCACGCGCATCCGCGTGAGCTTCAAGGTCAAGGGCGACGCGCCGCCGGAGAAGCTGCGCGAGGTCGTGCAGCGCGCCCAGGCGCGCTCCGCCGTCTACGACATCGTCACCCACGGCGTCCCGGTCGAGGTCGGCGTCGTCACGGACTGAGGCGCCGGGGCGGCCGTGGCACGCGCCGCGTGCCACGCCCGCCCGGCCTCGATCGGAGAAACCTGATGTTCGAGCTCACAGCCAACACCGAGCCCGGCGCCCGCCTCGTGCTCCTCGCCGAGTCACTCGCCGACGAACTGGCGACGCGCGCCGCGCTGCACGACCGCGAGGCGTCGTTCCCGCACGCCAGCATCGACGCCCTGAAGGGCGCGGGCTACTTCACCGCCCCGATCCCGGCCGAGCACGGAGGCCTCGGCGTCACATCGGTCCACGACGTCGTCGTGGCCTCGAGCCGCCTCGCCCGCGGCGATGCGTCGGTCGCCATCGGCGTGAACATGCACCTGGTCATCCTGCTGAACATCGTGCGGCGCTGGCAGGCCGCCGTGGCTGCCGCGGACGAGCGCCGGGCCACCGCGTTCGGCGCCTCCATGCGGGCCATCGCACGCGACGGGGTGATCATCGCCGCCGCCATCAGCGAGCTGGGCCAGGACCTGACCCGGCCGCGCACCACCGCCACGCCCTCACCGTCGGGCTGGCGCATCGACGGGCGCAAGTCGTTCTGCACGATGTCGCCGGCAGCGACCGTGCTCTACGCGTCGGTCACCTTCGTCGACGAGGGCGGGGTCGAGCGTTACGGCTACGCCCAGGTCCCGACGGACGCGGCCGGAGTCGACATCGAGGGCGACTGGGACGCGCTGGGCATGCGCGCCTCGGGCAGCCATTCGGTGACCTTCGCCGGCGTCGAGATCCCGCGCTCGGCGCTGATCGGCGGCTTCGTCGCCGGTGACGGGGACGCCTACATGGAACGCAACCTGGTGGCCGGGCTCTTCCATGCCTCGGCGTCACTGGGCATCGCCGAGAGCGCGGCGGCCGGCGCGGCCGGCGCGCTCGCCGCCCGCGGCGAGCCGGACGGACACGCGCGCACCCTGCTCGCCCAGAACGTCGTCGAGCTCGGCGCCTGCCGGGCGACGCTCTCGCGCGCCGCGGCGATGGTCGACGACGCCACGGAGCACTTCGTGGCGCTCTTCGCCCAGACGCAGGCGGCCAAGACGTTCGTCAACGACACCGCCGCCCGGATCGTCGACCGCGCCCTCACGCTCTCGGGAGGCGCCGGCTACCTCAACGGCCACCCGCTGGCACGGGCGTACCGCGACGTCCGCGCCGGCAGCTTCATGCACCCGCTCGGCGCCAACCGCGCCTACGACCTCCTCGGCGACGTCGCGCTCGGCCGCGACCTCGTCGTGCATTGAGCGCCGCAACCCCCACTGACACAGGAGAAAGCAACCGATGTCCACGTATGAGCAGCCCGTCATCGACGCCGTCGCCCTGCGCGAACGCGTCCAGGAGATGTATCGCGAGGTCGCCGAGCAGCCGGGCGGCGACTTCCACTTCGAGACCGGAAGGGCGGTCGCCGAGCGATTGGGCTACCCCTCCGCCTGGCTCGACGCCGTGGCGCCCGACGCCCTCGCCTCGTTCGCCGGCGTTGGCCACATGCTCGACCTGGCGGCCATCGAGCCCGGAGAGACCGTGCTCGACCTCGGCTCCGGATCCGGCACCGACGCGTTCATCGCAGCGCTCCTCACGGGACCCGCGGGTTCCGTGGTCGGCGTCGACATGACCGTCGCGCAGCTGGCCAAGGCGCGGCGGCTGCGTGACGACCTCGGCCTCGGGCACGTCGCCTTCGTCGAGGGGCTCATCGAGCAACCGCCGGTGGAGCCCGGGAGCGTCGACGTCGTGATCTCCAACGGCGTCATCAACCTCGCCCCCGACAAGGACGCCGTGTTCGCCGCGGTGGCGCGGGCATTGCGGCCGGGCGGCAGGCTGGCCGTCGCCGACATCGTCAGCGCCCGCGAGCTGATCGAGCGCACGCGGCGCAACGTCGCGCTGTGGGCCGCCTGCATCGCGGGCGCCGTGCCCGAGGACCAGTACCTCGGCGCGATCGAGGCGGCCGGCCTGCGCATCGAGGCCGTGCGCGCCAACAGCGCCTACCGCTTCCTCTCGCCGCGGGCCCGCGCCGCCGCGGACAAGTACGGCGTGGCCAGCGTGAGCGTGCTCGCGACGAAGCCGATCGCGCCGTAGCGCCTGGCGCCGCCGCTCGTCACCGCCGGGCCTGGCGCGACCTCAGCGCCAGGCCACGGCGGGCGCCGGTAGCCGGGCGAGCTGCTCGGCGTAGCTCGGCGGCGCGTGGCGCTCGGCGGGCTCGTCGCCCAGCAGGGCGATGAGCAGGGGGCCCAGGAACCAGACGATGTAGAGGTAGAACCAGTGCGTCACGCCCAGCTGCAGGGCGATGAGCACGGCCGCCGTCAGCGCCGAGAGCCCGACGAGGTCGCGGCGGCGCGGCAGGAAGGCGACGGCGACGGCGAGCAGCACCGCGGCGGCCTGGACCACCGCCTGCGCGGTGTCCCAGCCGTAGAGCCCCCAGACCGAGAACGGCGAGCCGCGCGAGGCCTGGAAGCCCAGGGTCCGGTCGTAGAAGTCGTGCAGGCCGCCGTAGCCGAGGACCAGCAGCAGGCAGGGCGCGAGGACGAGGGCGCCGCCCAGGACGAAGCGCAGCGCGCCGCGCGAGTAGGTGGCGAAGAGCGGCGCCAGGGCCAGCGGCGCGAACTTGGCCATCCCCGCGAGGGCGATCAAGGCGCCGCGGCCGGTGGGCGACGAGGCGGCCGCGATGGCGCCGAGCACGAGCGCGGCCACCAGACCGTCGTTGACGTTGCAGTCCAGCGCGTAGAGGGTGAACGGGTTCGCGGCCCACGCGTAGGCGAGCACGAGCCCGAGGGTCGGCCCGCGCATACGCCGCCCGATGAGGAACAGCAGGCCCAGGCACAGCAGGTCGAAGGCGATGGACGCGGCGTGGGCCGCGGGGAGGTCGTCCCAGCGCCCGCTCCAGGGCAGCACCTGCTCGAAGGGCACGTAGGCGGCGTAGTTCACGGGCCCGTAGGTGTCCCCGTGCTCGTTGTCCTTCGGAAAGGCGCCCCACAGCTTGTCGCCGTCGGCGAGGCGATCGGCGCCGATGACGCCGGCGTACCCGACGTCGATGACGTTCGAGTCCGCGACGTTCAACCCGATGCGAAAGCCGACGAGGAAGAGCAGCCCGACGACCAGCCAGGAGGCCGGGACGAGGAGCCGCAGCGGGTCGCGCCGCCGGCTGCGCCGCAGGCCGATCCACAGCATGCGCCCGAGCAGGTAGAGCATGAGCGGGTAGACGATCGGGACCGACGCGTCGATGTTGGCGTCGTTGAAGAAGGCCACGCTGATCCCGAAGGCCATGAGGACCGCGAGGTCGAGGTGGCGCATCCGCCGCAGCCGGCGCGGATCGACGAACGGCGCGATGAAGAGCAGCGTGAGGGCGATCCACACGTACGGCGAGTTGACCTTGCGCCCGAAGGCGCCGGGGTACCCGCGGGCCATCGTCCAGGCGACCTGCGGCCCGGTCCACGCCTCCGTCACCTTCCCCGTGACGTCGCTGACGTAGATCTGCGCGATCTCCTTGGTCTCCTTGCCGCTCGGGCGGTAATAGCTGACCTGCCAGCGCGAGCCGGACTTCTCGAAGACGTTGTCGAAGACCCCGCGGGCGCTGCGCAGCGCGTGGATCGCCGTGGGCGAGCGGTTGGCGATCTGCTCCGCCTGGCGGCCGGTGAGCCGGTAGCCCGCCGGCGGCTCGTCCATGCTCTTGGGACGCACGACGTCATCGGCCTGGGCCGGGGCGGCCGACAGCAGGACGAGCGCGGACGCCGCGCAGACGGCCACGATGCGGGCGGCGCGCGCCATTGGGGCCAGCGTACCGGCCCCGGCGCGCCGCCCGCCGCAGCGCTCGTGTCAGGGCTTCAGCGTGAAGCTGAGCGGGCCGGTGACGGTGACCTGGCAGAAGTCGACGCCGGCGTCGTCGCACGCGTTGACGCCATCGCCGGCGTCGAGCGACGAGGACGTCGCGGCGCCGAGCTGCGAGCCGGCCCACGCGGTCGTGTTGTAGCGCGGCGAGCCCTGGGCATAGGTGAGCTTCGAGCCCGGCAGCGTGTAGCGCACGATGCGGTTGCCGGCGTTCGAGCCGATGTTGGTGCGCGCCCAGACGAAGGCCGTCGTGTCGGCGTCGAAGGTCGGCCGGGTGACGTTGGCGTCGTTCGCGCCGCCGGAGAACGCGCGGTAGACGGCCTGGTCGTGACCGGTGCGAAGGTTGCGCACGTGGACGAGGGTCCGCGGCCCGACCCGCTCGACGTAGGCGACCTGCTTGATAGCGAGCTCGGCCCCCGCGATCGAGCGCTTCTTGACCAGGAAGCGGCTCCCCTTCGAGCCGCTCGTGGTGTCGCCGATGCGCAGCTGGTCGTAGCCTCCGTCGCGGCGGATGAAGGCGATCTCGCCGCGCTGGATGGTCGGGTCGCGCTCGGCCAGCGTGCGCGAGCTGAGCTTGGTGATCTTCGTCTCGACGCCGCTGGCGACGCTCAGGCGGTAGATGTCGCCGCCGCGCGTGTAGACGGCGTAGGTGCTGCCGGAGCGGTTGGTGCCGAGGTCGATGTCGAACGGGCCGCCGGGGCGCTCGGGGAGGGCGACGGGCACAGGGGCGCCGCCGTCGACGGACTTGACGAGCCGGTAGCGCCCGGTCGCCTGATCGAGCTGGGACCACATGACGGTCCCGTTCCAGGCTGCGACGTGCGTGGGAACGGGCTCGCTGCTGAGCACGGTGGCCGCCTGGGCGGCGGCGACCGGGGTCAGGGCCGCCCCCACCACGGCGGTGGTCAAGAGGAGGTTGCGAAGGAAGGGCATGCCCTCATGGTGCGACACCCGAACCCCGGCGCGGGGTCAACCAAGGTGTTCGCGGGCCACACCCGTCAGGCGCCGAAGTGCCCGCGCACCATCGGCGCGACGTCGGCGATCGACCACGACCCGTGGTCGTGCGGCGCGTCGACGCCGCAGAAGGCCAGCGCGCCGAGCGAGTCCACGCGGTGCAGCGAGCCGTGGCTGCCGCCCCCAACGTGGTCGACGCCGCCCCAGTCGGAGAACTCGAAGCCGGGCGCGGCGGAGAGCAGCACGTCGCCCGACGTCGGGCACGTGAGCGCCGACCAGGCGCGCCCGAGGGCGTCGGGATAGGCGTGGCTGCGCAGGACCCCGTCATCGACGCGGGCGTCGAGGACCTCCAGCGGTCCGTCGATCGACCAGCGCCCGCCGCGCTCGTCGAGCACGTCGCCACCCGGGGAGAAGCGCAGCTCGCCAGCCGCGTTGGCGATGGCGCCCTCGCGCGGCGCCGGGCGCCAGAGCGCGAGGGCGACCCCGTCGATGTCCAGGGCGATCTCGACGATGCGCGGCACCAGCGCGTCGCGGCCCTCGGGCAGCAGCGCGTAGACCATCGCGCTGCGCTGGGCCGGGCAGACGGCGACCTCGGCGTCGCCGCGGCGAGCGCCCGAGGGCGCCAGGACGCTGAGCTCCGCGTAGGCGGCCTGCAGGTCGATCGCCTTCTCGACCGGCGCGTGGGAGTGGTCGGCCACCACGATGACCGCGTGCTCGTCGAGGAACCGGTCGGCCCCGCCACCGGCGTGGAAGAGGCGCTCGAGCTGGCGGTCGGCGGCCGCGATCGAGGTCACCTGCGCGTGGGGCCCGTGGCGGTGGGAGTGCGTGTCGTTGTCGGGCAGCGACAGCAGCAGGAAGTCGAAGAGGTCCTCCTCGACCAGGTAGGCGCCGACGCAGCCGGCGTGCTGGTCGCGGATGCCCGGGAGGCCCAGCTGCGAGCGGCACGGCGTGTCGCGGCTGGCGAAGATGTCGGCGTAGAAGAGCTCCTTGGGACCCATGACGGGCCGGCGGAAGACGGTCGAGGCCAGCCGCGTGAGCGCCGTCGTCTTCGAGGTCTGGTGCTGGTGGCGCCCGCGGTACATCAGGTAGGTCGTGCCCGCCGTGCGCACCCCGAGGTCGTCGAGCGACTCGAACACCGTCAGCACGTCCTGGGGCAGGTGCGTGGCGTTCATGTTGTAGATCGTGTCCGTCAGCTGCTGGACGAGGCCGAAGCGCCGCGAGGCGCTGAAGGACGAGCCGTACTCGACGTAGCGGCCCTCGTCGCGCGAGTACCAGTTCATCGACGGGATGTGGTGGGCGTCCTGGCGCACGCCGGTGGCGATCGTCGCCGCGCAGGCCGGCGTCACGCTCGGGAAGGCCGCGGCGCACTCGTCGACGTAGGTCCCGCGCTCCATGACGGCGGCCATCGCGGGCGCCCGCCCCGTGGCCACGGCGCGCTCGAGCATCGCCGGCTTGAGGCCGTCGACGACGGCGAGCAGGAGCTTGGTGCTCACCGCAGGATGCGCAGTCCGGCGTGCTTCTCGCCCTCGCGCCGGCGCCCGCCCAGCCGCAGCCAGACGAAGAAGGCGATCGCCAGCACGCTCACCGGCGGGACCAGGACCGACAGCCCGCTGAGCACCAGCGCGGCGGCGTCGGCGTAGAGGAAGAGCGCGCCCGCGGCCTGCGCATCCAGCCGCGCACGCGTGCGGGTCAGCAGCGACCGCGCCCCCTGCTGGGCGATGAACGCGCAGATCAGCCCGCCGATGATCCCGGGCCACCACGTGGCGTGACGGTCGTCGAGCGTGCCGGCGAAGAGCAGCGCGCCCAGGCCCATGCCGATGCCGGCCAGCGCCGCCTCGCCGGCCGGCGTCTCGAAGCGCGCGCGCATCACCGTGGTGACCACCAGCGCGACCGCGATCGCCAGCAGGAACCACGGGCTCTCCAGGAAGGCGAAAGCCGTGTGGTCGAAGTCGACGCCGAGGTCGTCGGCGGCCAGGGCGCCCACGAAGAGCGTCGGGAGGAAGGGGCGCAGGCCGGCGGCGGCAGACACCCCCATCCCCTGCAGGATGTCGAGGAGGAGCTTCACGGTCCGATAGCTTGAAGCGGGCATGACTGTAGAGGACGACCCGCCCACCCGCAGGGCCGGTGGGCAGCGCGGCGAAGTCCGCCCCATGAGTCAGCGGCGAGACCTCGAGCGCTACGCGGGGCTCTTTGCCTCGCGGACCTCGGTCATGAAGTCCTCGGCCATGCGCGACCTCATGGCCATCACCGAGCGCCCCGAGGTGATCTCGCTCGCCGGCGGCCTCCCGGACACCTCGACCTTCCCGGCCGAGTCGCTGGCGGCGCTGCTCTCCAAGGTCGCGGCGACCGACTCGGCGCGGGCCCTGCAGTACGCCCCGACGGAGGGCATGGCCGCCGTCGGCGAGGCGATCGCCACCGTCATGGCCGCCGAGGGCATGGACATCGACCCCGAGGACGTGCTCGTCACCACGGGCGGCCAGCAGGTCATCGACCTCGTGTGCAAGACGCTGGTCGACCCCGGCGATGTCATCGTGGCCGAGGCCCCGACCTATCCCGGCGCCGTCCCCGCCTTCAGCGCCTACCAGGCCGACGTCGTGCAGATCGCGATGGACGACGGCGGCATGCGCGTCGAGGAGCTCGAGGAGACGCTCGAGCGCCTGGAGCGCGAGGGACGGCGGCCCAAGTTCATCTACACGATCCCCACCTTCCAGAACCCGGCCGGGGTGACGATGTCGCTCCCGCGCCGCCGGCGGCTCGTCCAGGTCGCCCGCGAGCGCGAGCTGCTCGTCCTCGAGGACAACCCCTACGGCCTGCTGCGCTACGAGGGCGAGGCGCTGCCGACGCTGCGCTCGCTCGACGGCGGCGACTTCGTCATCTACCTGGGCACCTTCTCGAAGATCCTGTCCCCCGGCATCCGCCTGGGCTGGACGGTGGCGCCCGCACCGGTCCTCGAGAAGATGAACCTCGGCAAGCAGGCCAGCGACCTGTGCTCGTCCTCCCTGTCGCAGCTCCTGGTGGCCGCGTACTTCGCCGAGGGCCATTGGCAGGACTACATCGCCACGCTGCGCGACCTCTACCGGCGCCGGCGCGACACGATGCTCGACGCGCTGGCCGAGCACCTGCCCCCCGAGGCCGCGTGGACGCACCCGGCCGGCGGCCTCTTCATCTGGGCCACGCTGCCCGACTACATCGACACGACGGACCTGCTGGCCCGCGCGCTGTCGCGCAACGTGGCCTTCGTCCCGGGCCGCGCGGCCTACCTCGACGGCCGCGGCGGGTCGTCGATGCGGCTGAACTTCTCCGGCGTGGACGACGACGCCATCCGCGAGGGCGTGCGGCGGATCGGTGAGGTCGTGCGCGAGCAGGTCGCGCTCTACGGCACGCTCACCGGCGCCGCGCCGCCCGTGGCGCCGTCCGAGCCGGCCCCCGCCCCGGTCGATCTCGACCTCGCCGACGTGCTGCACCTCCCGCGCCGCGACGATCACGGCGAGCGCCGGGCGCGATGAGCTCTCCGGCCGGCGTCGGCTCGGGCTCGGGCGCGCAGCCGCGCAGGGGCCGCACGGTCGCGGTGCTGAAGGGCGGGCGCTCGCTGGAGCGCCAGGTCTCGCTGCGCTCGGGCGCCCGTGTGCAGGACGCGCTCGAGCGCCTGGGCCACGAGGTGGTCGGCATCGACGTCGGCCACGATCTCGTCACGCGCCTGCGCGAGGTGCAGCCCGACGTCGCCTTCGTCGCCCTGCACGGGCGCGACGGCGAGGACGGGATCGTGCAGGAGCTGCTCGAGGTCCTCGGCATCCCCTACACCGCGTCGGGCGTCTCCGCCTGCATGCGCTGCTCGGACAAGGTGGTGGCCAAGCACGCGATGCGCGACGCGGGCCTCCCGACGCCCGACTTCTACGCCTTCACCGAGACCGCCTTCAAGGAGCTCGGCGCCGGCGACGCCCTCGGCGCCATCGAGCAGCGCCTGCGCTTCCCCATCGTCGTCAAGCCCGCCGACCAGGGCAGCGCCCTGGGGATCCGGTTCGCCGCCACCGCGGCCGACGTGCCCGCGGCCATCGTGGCCGCCTTCTCCTACAGCGAGAAGGTCCTGCTCGAGCGCCACGTGCACGGCCGCGAGCTGGCGGTGTCGATCCTCGGCGACGAGGCGCTGCCGGTGGTCGAGGCGGTCCCGCGCGAGGAGGACTTCTACGACTTCGCCGCGCGCTACACGATCGGGCGCACCCGCTTCGTCTGCCCCGCGGAGCTGGGCGGCAGGCTCACCGCGCGCGCGCAGGAGCTCGCGCTCGACGTCTTCCGGCTGCTGGGCTGCCGCGGCTTCGCCCGCGTCGACCTCATGCTCGAGGAGGGCAGCGACGAGCTCTACGTGCTCGAGTCCAATGTCATCCCGGGGCTGACCGAGACGAGCCTGCTGCCCCAGGCGGCCGAGGCCGCGGGGATCTCCTTCGACGAGCTCATCGGGCGGATCGTCGACCTCGCCCTGATCCCTTCGGCCTAGCGCTCGCCGGCCCTAGGAGTCGCCCGCGAAGTCCTCCGGGGTGACCTGGTCGAGGAACTCCTTGAAGCGGTCGACGACCTCCTCGGTGTCCTCGACCTCGTGCTCGAACTCGATGGCCGACTCGGCGATGACGTCCTCGGCGGCGAAGATCGGGGCGCCCGAGCGCACCGCGAGCGCCAGCGCGTCGCTCGGACGCGAGTCGATCTCGAGCTCGCGGCCGTTGACCGCCAGCGTGATCGAGGCGAAGAAGGTGTTGTCGCGCAGCTCGGTCACCGCGACCTGCGTGCAGCGCACGTCGAGCTCGCCCAGCATGTCGACGAGCAGGTCGTGCGTCATCGGGCGCGGCGTCGTCGCCCCCTGCAGCTTCATCAGGATGGCGGCGGCCTCGGGGTGGCCGATCCAGATCGGCAGGAACTTGTTGCTGTCGGCGGTCTTGAGCAGGACGATCGGCTGCTTGCCGACCATGTCGAAGCTCACGCCGTAGATGACCATTTCCTGCACTGCGGCTCCCTCGCGCGAGTCGGTGGTCGATCCAGTATAGGCACGGTGTCGGCCACCGCCGGACGCCTTCGCGGCCTCGCCGGTGGCATGGATCGCCCCGCGCCGGGCAATACGAGGGTCGTATGTCCACACAGCGCCGTGTTCCCCTCTGCCTCGTGCTCGCCGTCGTCGTCGCCTTCGCGTACGCCGCCCCCTCGTTCGCTCATGGGCCGGGAGTGCGCGCATGGTTGACCACCGGCGACCAGTCGAGCCTGCTCGCCGAACAGCCGGCGGCGGCCCTGGGTGCCCCCGACCCAGCGGCTCCGACCATCGCCGTCGATCCGAGCCGGTCCTACCAGCGCATCGAGGGGCTCGGCGCGTCGATCACCGACTCCTCGGCGCACCTGCTCGCCCGCTCGCCCGACCGCGACGCGATCATGCGCTCGCTCTTCGACCCCCGCCGGGGCCTCGGCCTCAGCTACCTGCGCCAGCCGATGGGCGCCTCGGACTTCGTCGCGGGGCCTCACTACACCTACGACGACGTCCCCGCAGGCCAGACGGACTTCCGCCTGAGGCACTTCTCGATCGCCCACGATCGCGCGGAGATCCTCCCCCTCCTGCGCCAGGCGCTGCGCCTGAACCCGAACCTGAAGGTCATGGCCACGCCGTGGAGCCCGCCCGCGTGGATGAAGACCAACGACTCGCTCGTCGGCGGGCGCTTCAAGGACGACCCGCGCGTCTACGACGCGTACGCGCGCTACTTCGTGCGCTTCGTTCAGGGGTACCGTCGCGCCGGCGTCCCGATCGACGCCGTCACGCTGCAGAACGAGCCCCAGAACCGCAACCCGAGCGCCTACCCGGGCATGGATCTGCGCGACGACGAGGAGGCGCGGCTGGTGGTGGCGGTCGGCCGAGCCTTCCAGCGCGCGCACATCCACACGAAGATCCTTGGCTACGACCACAACTGGTCGCTGCACCCCAACGACGGCGGCCCGCCCGACGATCCGGCCAACCCGGAGTACGCCGCGTCGCTGCTCGCCAACCCGGCCGCGCGCCGTTACCTCGCCGGCACCGCCTTCCACTGCTACTCAGGCGACCCCGAGCGCCAGTCGGTCCTGCACGACGCCTTCCCGCAGAAGGACATCTACTTCACGGAGTGCTCGGGCTCGCAGTCGAGCGACCCGGCGACGACCTTCCCGGACACCCTGCACTGGCATACGCGCTTTCTCACCGTCGGCGCGATCCGCAACTGGGCCAAGACGGTCATCACGTGGAACCTCGCGCTCGATCCGTCCGGCGGGCCGCACAACGGCGGCTGCGGAACGTGCTTCGGTGTCGTGACGCTCGATCCGGCGACCGGCCACGCGACGCCGACGGCCGACTACTACGTCCTCGGGCACGTGACGCGCTTCATCCGCCCGGGCGCGGTGCGCATCGACTCGACGGTGGCCGGCAACGCCTGGAACGTCGCCTTCCGCAACCCCGACGGCTCGGTGGTCGTGGTCGTGGTCAACGACGACTGGGGCACCACGACGCAGCACTTCAACCTCACCGGGGACGGGCAGTCGTTCTCGTACGCGCTGCCGGCGGGCGCGGTCGCGACCTTCGTGCTGCCGCGCGGGGCGTAGCCGGCCGGCCTGCGCCCGCCCGACCGCGTTGCGTTCTTGAGCGGTCGGGCGTAACGTCGCGCCAACCGAGTATCGGAGGCCAGTGATGCCCGATCAACTCCCCGAGGGTGCGCGAGGCTGGGTCAGTCGGCTGCGGGAACGAGGCGCAGAGCGCCGGGCGACCCGCGCGGACCGGCGCGCCCGGCGCCGGGCGCGCGGCATGGGCGCCAGTCCCGACGACGCCGCCCGCCAGGCGGAGAGCCAGTTCGCGAACAGCGGGTACTTCGCCACGAACACCCCTCCCAAGGACTGAGCGCCTCCCGCTCAGGCCGGGGCGGGGTCGCCCCCGTCTGCACGATCAGGCCGAGCAGGTCGGCCTGCGAGAAGCGCTCGACGACGCGGTCGCCCTCGAAGTGCAGGATCGTGATGCCGGGCAGCGCATGTCCTTGCCACGTGGCGGCACGCCCACAGCGCCGGTCGAGGGCGAACGTCATCCGTGGATGCGCTCGCCGCGGCGCAGCATGTCGAGGTATTTGGCGACTCGCCTGGCGCGGGTCTCGGGTCGCTTGGCGTCGTTGATCCGCCAGATGATCGAGTAGCGGTTCTGCGCGTCGAGCTCGGCGAACGCGGCGGCCGCCTTGGGGTCGCGGTCGAGCTCGCGCGCCAGGTCGTCAGGGACCTCAGCATCCCGCTGCCCCTCGTAGGCGGCGGCCCAGCGGCCGTCGGTGCGTGCGCGGTCGACCTCGGCGAGTCCTGCAGGCCGCATCCGGCCGGCGGCGATGAGCTGCTCGGCCTTGTCGCGGTTGATCTTCGACCAGCGGCTGCGGCTCGAGCGCGGCGTGAAGCGCTGCAGCCAGTGCTCGTCGTCGCCGCGCCGCTTCTGCCCGTCGATCCACCCGAAGCAGAGCGCCACCTCGATCGCCTCGGCGTAGGTGACGGAGCGCTCGCGCGAGCCCTTCTTGGCCATCTCGAGCCAGATGCCGGGGTTGCGGTCGTGGTTGGCGTCGAGCCACGCCTCGAGGTCGGCCGCCGTGGCAAATCGGAGCACCGGCTCCGGGGCGCTGCGCGCCTTCGTCACGTGGTCCACCAGTCGGCGACCATCGCGCCGTCGCCCAGCGAGTGCGACCGGAAGGCGAGGACCTCGACAAGCTGGGTGTCCTTGGAGAGATCGGGCGCGTCGCGCATGTCGCGAAAGGTTGCGGTCCGGGTCATCGGCGTCATCGAAGCCATTGGCCGAACCGTAAGCCAGGACGCCGGCCGCGTCTTGGAAAGATCCGCCCGTGCTCACGACCTCGCCGACGGACAGCCACGGGCTCGTGCGGCCATGGGAGCGTGGTCGCTCATTTCATCTCGAGGGCCTCCCGCCGTCGCCGCAGCTCGAGCGCGTCGTCGACCGACACTGGATCGTCCGCTGGGACCTCCGCGGCCGTGAGCCCTTCCAGCAGGAGGTCCTCCCACATCCCTCCGTGAACCTCGTGATCGAACCCCAGGGCTCGTGGGTGTGGGGCGTGCCCACCACGCGCGACGTCCGCCTGCTCCGCGGCGAGGGCTGGGCCGTTGGCACGAAGTTCAAGCCCGGCGCCTTCACTGCCTTGACGGCCATCGAGGCCTCCAGCATCACCGATGGCCGCGTCTCCCCCGAAGCCGCCTTCGGCGATGACCTGAACCTGTCCCACTTCGACGCCGCGGCGCGCCGTACGCGATCGTCGCCGAGATCGAAGCGCGCCTGTCACCGCGCGCTCATCTCGAGGACCCGTACGCAGCGCTCGTCGCCGATGTCATCCACACCATGCGTCGCGTCGGGCCGGACGCTCGCGTCGAGCACCTCGCCGCCATGCACCACGTCGCGCCGCGCACCCTGCAGCGTCTCTTCCGGCGCTACGTCGGCGTGGGGCCCAAGTGGGTCCTCAAGCGCCTCCGTATCCACGAGGCGGCCAGCCGGCTCGCCGCAGCGAGTCCCCCGCGCTGGACCGAGCTCGCACTCGACCTCGGCTACTACGACCACGCGCACTTCATTCGCGAGTTCCGGCTCGTCGTCGGACGCTCGCCGGCTGAATACGCCGCCGAGGCGGCCGGTGCGCGCGCGGACCAGCACCCGCTTCGGGGTGCGAAAGCGCGTCGCGCTCCGCATAGACGCCAGTGGCTCGCGATGGCGCGCGCAGGATGCTCGCAGCGCCCCTGAACGGCCCGGTGATCGCGAGCGCTGTCAGCTCTCGCGTTCGGCGGGGGACGATCTCGGCGGTCTGTTGATCTGCTCGTCTTGGCCGCGGATGTACCAGGCGGTGACGACCACTCCGGCTCCGATGACTGCTATGCGCACTGCGGTTGAGTCGGCCACGAACGACCCGGTCGGGACGGTGAGGGCGAGCACGATCTGGCTGAGGCCATCGGTAGCCAGGAACAGCCCGACGATCGCGGTCAGCACTGTCACGAAGCGTCGCCGGGCTGGGTCGGCGAGCCGCGCCTCGAGGTCCGGGTTTGCTCTTGCCGTCTGCTCGGCGAGCAGGAGCAGCAGAGGCCGGCGGAGTGCGACCGACAAGAGCGCCCCGATCCCGATCGGTCCAGTCACCACTCCGCGGCGGAGCTTGAGCGCCAGCGGGTCGCCGTGCGTGAGGGCAAACGCTGCGAGCGCGATGACGGTCGTGGCGAGCGTGACCACCCCGATCGGATCCAGCCGCCGGCGGGCGACCCAGAGGCCGAGTAGCCAGATCGCCGGGATGGCGGTGATGACGAGCAGTGCCGTCGTGCTCGAGCCGACGAGGGCGCGGATCACCAGGTAACCGGTCAGCGGCAGCAGGAGCCCGGCCACGAGCCGGTGGGGCGAGACACGTGGTGGACGCCGGTTCACGGGAGGTCCCCTGCTCGCCGAACGAAGAACCCAGCGACTTGACGGTCAGCGTCCAGAACGACTCGGCCGATCCCGTCGGCGCGCTCGAGCGCGATAGGAATCTCGACGCCGGTGTAGCCGTCGCATACCGACACGACAGGCGTTCCAAGCGCCTGCACCTCCCCGCCCTCATGACGCACCTTTTCGCGCACATCAGCCATCACCCCCGCGGAGCAGACGTCGAGCATCCGCTCGCCGAATAGGGCACGCGCATCTTCGAACCGAGCGTCGAGGAAGGCCTGCAACACTTCAACGGCGCGCTCGGCGGCGCCCTCCGCCGCCACCGCGCCGATCCCGTCGCGGGCCGCGCGCCCACTGCCGCCGAAGCGCTGAAACGCAGCCTGGCGGCTGACATGCAGCACCTCGCCCACCTGCGCCCACGTATGCCCCGTTCTGCGCGCCTGCTCAACCAGTGCACGCAGCGTGTCCTCGACGATCAAGTCGAGGCTTCGTGTAGCGGCGATCGCGCGCATCACCTGACCGGACGCGTCGTCATCGGAGCGCAGCACGTCGTTGACCAGCTGCACGTTGGTAGAGAGCAGCATGGCCATCACCTCCCGGTCGAGTTGGGCCGGAGACCTCGGTCGATCCATGCTGTCAAGGTAGCCTTTACGTGGAATCTGTCAAGGCTGCCTTTACAAGACCTCAAGACCCCGCTGGCTAGAGTGCGCGGAACCGGCCGGCGAGTTGCGACGTGGCTGACGTTCGTGCCTCGGCGAGGCACAGGCGCGTCCGAGCGGGCCGCGATTGCCGCCCCCGAAGATGCTTATGCACCCCGTGTGCCAGCTCGAGCGGAGCGGGGCGATGGGGAACGACCTCAGCAAACACCCTGCTTTGCAGGTATCTTCTGAGAGTGGGCGATCCAGGACTCGAACCTGGGACCTCTTCCTTATCAGAGAAGCGCTCTAACCGACTGAGCTAATCGCCCCTACGGGGCCGCGGATTGTAGCGAGGATCAGGCGACCGCTCGGGGGCGCAGGCGACGGGCCAGGGCGAGCGCCTCGTCGAGGTCCTCGAAGGCCAGCTCGACCTTGTAGCCGGTGCCGCGAGGGCGGACGCGAACCTCGGTCCCGAGGGCGGCGCCGAGCGCCTCGGAGATGCGGGCGGCCGCGGCCTCCTGGTCGGGATGCACCGCGGCGCGGCCGCGCTTGGCGGTGCGCGCGGGAGCGTTAGCCTCGCGGGCGCGCTGCTCGACCACGCGCACCGACCAGCCGCCCTGCACGGCGGCGCGCGCGAGGCTGCGCCGCGCGGCGTGGTCGTCGGCGAGCAGCAGGGCGCGGCCATGGCCCTCGGTGAGGGAGCCGTCCTCGACCAGGGCGAGGGCCTCGTCGGGCAGGTCGAGCAGGCGCAGGAGGTTCGAGACCGCGACACGGCTGCGGCCGACGCGGCGGCCGACCTCCTCGCGCGTGAGCCCCAGCTCCTCGACGAGGCCCGCGACGGCCCGGGCGGCCTCGATCGGGTTGAGGTCCTCGCGGGCCATGTTCTCGATGAGCGCGTCCTCGAGCGAGCGAGCGCCGTCGCGCTCCTGGACGAGGGCGGGCAGGGTCTCGAGGCCCGCGAGCCGCGCGGCGCGCCAGCGGCGCTCGCCCGCGACGAGCTCATAGCTCCCGCCCGGGACCGGCCGCACGAGCACGGGCTGCAGGACGCCGCGCTCCTTGACGGAGTCGGCCAGCGCCTGCAGCGCCTCGTCGTCGAAGCGCTTGCGGGGCTGGCCGGGGTTGGGCGCGACCAGGTCGACGTGCAGCTCGCGCAGCTCGGGGCCGTCGTGCTCGCCCTCCGAGACCGACAGGATCGCCGCGAGACCGCGGCCCATGCCGCGACGCTCAGCCACGGGCGGCCACCTCCTTGGCCAACTCGAAGTAGGCCTCCGCACCGCTCGAGTGCGGGTCGTGATGGATCACCGGGCGCCCGAAGCTCGGAGCCTCGCCCAGGCGCACGCTGCGGGGGATCACGGTGTCGAAGACCAGCTGCGGGAAGTGCTGTCGCACCTCGCGCTCGACGTCGCGCGCCAGGCGCGTGCGCCCGTCGTGCATGGTCAGCAGCATCCCGGCCACGGCCAGCCGCGGGTTGAGCTCGCGCTGGATGAGGCTCAGGGTGTCGAGGAGGCCGGCGAGACCCTCGAGGGCGTAGTACTCGGTCTGGACCGGCACGATCACGCGATCGGCCGCCACGAGCGCGTTGACCGTCAGCGGCCCCAGCGAGGGCGGGCAGTCCAGGAGCGTGTAGGCGAAGCGGTCGCGCACCGGCGCCAGCGCCTCGCGCAGGCGCTGCTCGGAGCCCGGCTCGCGCGGGAGCTCGACGTTCGCGGCCGCGAGGTCGGGGTGCGAGGGCAGGATGGCGAGGTTCGCGATCGCGGTCGTCGTGAGCGCGTCCTCGGCTGTCGCCGAGCCGCACAGGACGTCATAGATGCTCGGCTCGAGGTCCTTCTCGAGTCCTAGGCCGACGGTGGCGTTGGCCTGCGGATCGATGTCCACGAGCAGCGTGGCGTACCCGGCCTCTGCGATGCAGGCAGCGACGTTGACGGCCGTCGTCGTCTTGCCGACCCCGCCCTTCTGATTCGCGATCGCGTAGATCGTTCCCATCGTCCGTCAAGCTAGCGCCGCGCCCGGTCGGAGCCCACGCCACTTGGTTCGGCGCCGAAGGTCCATCACCTTCAACTCGAGGCTCTGATCGGGCGTTTGCGGGCCATTCCCGGTCGGCGGGGATACCGAGATGGCGTCGAGCTCACCTTCGACGTGAGGTAGAGATTGCGATTCTGGGCCTTCCCGAAGGGGGCCACGGGAACGATCTCCGGCGGGCCCATGCCGAGCGCCGCAGCCGCCGCCATGGCGTCGGCCTCCTCCGCCGCGTCGAGCCGCCCCTTCCAGGCCACGAGCGCCCCGCCCTGTTCGAGCAGCGGCGCCGCGTACTCGAGGAGCACCGGGAGCGGGGCAAGCGCCCGGGCGGCCACGAGGTCGTGTACCCCGAGCCCCTCCGGCCATGCTTCGGCGCGCGCGTTCACGACCTCGACATTGCCCAGGGCCAGGGCGCTCACCGCCGCGACGAGGAACGTGCACTTGCGCCCCACGCTCTCCACCAGGGCGACGTGCGCCGCCGGCAGGGCGATCGCCAGCGCGAGGCCGGGAAACCCGCCCCCGGAGCCGAGGTCGGCCACCCGGCGGGCCCCCCGCACGACCGGGAGCTCGAGCGCCACGAGCGAGTCGGCCACGTGCGCATCGACCCCCGCGGCCGGATCGCGGACGGCCGTGATCGCCGCGGGCTCGGTCGCGACGAGCTGAAGGAGGGTCGCAAACCGGTCCTCGGCCCCTTCCGGCAGCTCGTAGCGCGCGGCCAGGTCGGCCAGGCGCGCGCGGACGTCCGCCGTCGCCGTCAAACGTGAAACCTCGCCAGGACCCACCAGCGTTCCGAGGCGACGGGCCCGCGCTGTTCCACGTGAAACCTCGCGGGCGCTAGGTGACCAGCGGGGCGACGACGAGGTGGCGGTCGGGCTCCTCGCCCTCGCTGTACGTCTCGACGTCCCCGCGGTCGCGCAGGTACTCGTGCACGAGCTTGCGCTCGCTGGCCGTCATCACGTCCAGGGCGACGGCGCGGCCCTGGCGGCGGGCGTCCTCGGCCGCCTGGTCGGCGAGGCGCTGCAGCGCCTCCTCGCGACGCGCGCGATAGCCCTCGGCGTCGACGACCACGCGCAGGTCACCCGCCGACGATCCGCCGCTGCGCGTGAGCACGATGCGGAAAACGAGATGCTGGACGGCATCGATCGTCTGCCCATGGCGCCCGATGAACAGCCCGAGATCGTGGCCGTGGACGGTGCCGGTCACGACGTCGCCGTCGCGATCGACCTCGACCTCGCCCTTCAACCCCAGCGCCGTCACCACCTCTTCGAGCACCTCTTGGACCGTGCTCTCGACGACGTCCGAGGTCATCTCCGCCTTCCAGTCTTCTTCTTGCGCCGCTGGCGGGGCGGCGGCGGGGGAGCGCTCGTCCGGCGGTCGCGCTGCTCCGGAGCCGCGCCATCATCACCGTTCGCGCTCGGCTTCGACTTGGCCTTCGACGGCCTTGGCTCCTTTGGTTTGGGCGCCCCGCCTCCCTTGTCGGCCACGGCGGCCGCGGCGCCGCCGGCGGCCGTGACGGGCCCGGTACCCGGCGCCCCCAGGACCGGCAATCCCGCCTTGCGCCGGATGATGTACTGCTGGCCGACCGTCCAGAAGTTCGTGGTGATCCAGTACACGAGCAGACCGGCCGGGAAGCGCATGATGAAGGGCACGAACACGAACGGCAGCGCGATCATGATGAAGCGCTGGTTGCGGTCGGCCGTGACCGACATCAGGACGCTCGAGAGGAGCTGCGAGCCGACGTACAGGACGAGCAGCACCGCGAGGACCCCGCCCGTCGCGTGATCGGTCAGATCCTTGATGAACAGGAAGCCCGCGCTCCCCGGATCCACCTGGTCGCAGGCGACGTTCGTGACGCTCGTTCCGTGCTGCTTGGCGAAGTCGACGATCGTGGGGCAGATGTCGAGCTTGAGGTCCTTCCGCAGCATGTAGAACAGCGAGAAGAAGACCGGGAGCTGCAGGACCAGGGGCAGGCATGACCCGAACGGGTTGACCTTGTTCTCCTGGTAGAACTTCATCATCTCCTGGTTCAGGCGCTGACGGTCGTCCTTGTACTTCGCCTGCAGGGCCTTGATCTCGGGTGAGAGCCGCTGCAGGGCCTGCATGGACTTGAACTGCTTGAGCGTCAGCGGGATCAGGGCCGCGCGCACGACGATGGTCAGCGCGATGATCGAGAAGCCCCACGAGAAGCCGGCCGTGTCGTGGAAGAACACGAGCACGTGATCGAACACGTCGATCAGCGGCTGGACGGGGTTGGCGATCGGGAGGAGGTTCATCGGCTCGGGTCGCGGCGGCGGAACAGGCGCTGGGACTCCACGGGATCCAAGCCGCCGTGGCTGAACGGATTGCAGCGCAGCACACGCCACGCCGCCAGCACCAGCCCCCGCAGTATGCCGTAGTCGCGGATCGCCTGGACCGCGTAGGCCGAGCACGTCGGCTCGTACTTGCAGCGGCGCGGCAGCGCCGGCGAGATCACGCGCTGATAAGCGACGATCGGTGCGAGCACGAGGCGGCGCATCACGTCCCGTCGCCTTCCCCGCCGGCCGACGCCTTCTCCACGAGCTCGGCCAGGGCGCCGCGCACGCCCGCCAGGCCGTCGCGCTCGGCCAGCTCGCGCACCTCGGGCCGAGCCACCACGACGATGTCCTGGTCGGCCGGCAGCCGGTCGGCCAGCGTCGCAAAAGCCTCTCTCAGCAGGCGCTTGACCTTGTTGCGCTCGACCGCGCCGCCCACCTTGCGCGACACCGAGACGCCCAAACGGGTGCCGTCGGCCGGCTCCCCGGCGGACGAGCGCGGGAAGCTGTAGAGGACGAGGAAGCGGTTGCCGACCGACCGACCCTGACGGTAGACGCGCTCGAACTCCGCGCTGCGCGAGAGGCGCCCGCGCTTCGGGCGCCGGCCGACGGCGCGCGGCAAGCGGTCCACCGCGGTCAGACGGTCAGCCGCTTGCGACCCTTGTCCCGGCGGCGCTTGAGCGTCAGGCGGCCCGCCCGCGTGCTCATGCGGGCACGGAACCCGTGGGTGCGGGCGCGCTTGCGCTTCTTGGGCTGGTAGGTGCGCTTCATGGCAAGAGGAAGGGTCGAGTGACCGGCGCGCCAGTCTAGCGCGCGGAGGTTGTCGACACTCCGTCGCACACCTCGTGCACAGGCCCGTGCATGGCCAGCGGGCAGTTTTGTTCGCGTTTTGCGAGGTGCGTTTCGAGGGCCCCGCCAGGCCCGCGTTGGGGCCGTTGGCCGTTGCTATAGTCGCCGCCGCCGGTCGCCCGCAGGGCGGCCTCCTCCCCCATCTGCCGCCGAACGCTGCCTGCCGAGGAGCCGACTGCCCCTGTCGTGACCGAGGACCCCGAGCACATCTGGAGCGCCATCCAGGACGAGCTGCGCCGAGCGCTCCCGGCTGACACGTACGACCTCTGGCTCGCGCCCCTCCGGGTGCTCGGCTTCGAGGGCGACGTGCTCGTCGTCGAGGCTCCGGTCGAGCTGCGCACCTGGGTGGCCGAGCGCTTCGCGCGCGTGCTGCAGGCCAGCGCGGCGGTGGTCCTGGGCCCCGAGGCCGGCGTCGACGTTCGCTCGGCCGGCCCCGCCAAGCCCGGCGTCGGCGCCGGTCCGCCCGCGCGCGCCGGCGGCGCCGGCCACCCGGCGCCGGCAGAGCAGCCTCGCCCGCGGGGGCCCGAGCACGCGATCAACCCGGCGCTGACGTTCGAGCAGTTCGTCATCGGCGACGCCAACCGCTTCGCGCACGCGGCGGCGCTGGCCGTGGCCGAGCTCCCGGGCCACGCCTACAACCCGCTCTTCATCTACGGGCCTCCGGGCGTGGGCAAGACCCATCTCCTGCACTCGATCGGCAACTACGTCCTCGCCTACGGCACCGGGCTCACCCTCCGCTACACGACGGTCGAGACCTTCACGAACGACTTCCTCGCCGCCCTGCAACGCGGCGACATGGATCGCTTCAAGGGCAGCTACCGCCACGCCGACGTCCTGCTCATCGACGACGTCCAGTTCCTCGCCTCCAAGGCCAAGACCGAGGAGGAGTTCTTTCACACCTTCAACGCGCTGCACGACCTGGGCAGCCAGCTCGTCCTGACCTCCGACCGGCTGCCGCGCGACCTCAGCGCCCTCGAGGACCGTCTGCGCGAGCGCTTCGAGGCCGGGCTGGTCACGGCCATCGAACCGCCCGACCTGAGTACGCGCGTCGCCGTCCTGCGCAAGCGCGCCCAGCACGACGGCGTCGTCCTGGCCGACGACGGGGTCCTGCCCCTGCTCGCCGCGCGCGCACCCGACAGCGTCCGCATGCTCGAGGGCGCGCTCATCCGCGTCGTGGCCTTCGCCTCGCTCACCGGGCGGCCCCTCACCACCGAACTCGCGCAGGAGGTCCTGGCCGACCTCTACCCGGTGCGTGCCGGCGAGCGCGCCGCACCGCTCACCGTCGAGGCCATCCAGGACATCACCGCGGACGCCTTCGGCCTCAGTCGCGAAGAGCTCCTCTCCACCAGCCGCGCGGCCCGGCTCGCCTGGCCGCGCCAGGTCGCGATGTACCTCGCGCGCGAGCACACGGGGGAGACCCTGCCGGCCATCGGGGCGCGCTTCGCGGGCCGCAACCACACCACCGTGCTGCACGCCTGCCGCCGCACGGCCCAGCGCATCGCCACCGACCCCGAGGCGTTCGCCTTCGTTCGGCGCCTCACCGAACAGCTGCATCCAGCGGTTCGGGGGCACACCGCCGCCGGCGGTTCTCTCCGGCATGACTGACAGACTCCCCGGGTCCGCCGCCCAGCCGTTGTGCGTTGTCCTCCCGCACCTTGCGGCCCTTTCGGCGCCTGTGCACATGACAACACCCCCTATGACTTCGATCCCTAATCAGAGGTGGTCATCGTGAAGTTGTCGACCTCGTCGCAGGAGCTGCTCGCTCAGCTCCAGGTCGTCTCTCGCGTGGCGTCGACGCGCAGCGCCGTGCAGGCGCTCTCGGGCGTGCAGATCGCCGCTGACGACTCCGTCCAGCTGCGGGCCACCGACATGGAGGTCGCCCTCCGCGTCCCGCTCGACGCCACCATCGAGCGCGCGGGCACCGTCGTCCTTCCTGCACGCCTGCTCCTCGACGTTGTCCGTCAGCTCCCGGCCGGGGACGTCTCGCTCGAGCTGCGCCCAGCCGAGCAGGACGTCGAGGTCGTCGCCGGCACTGCGCGCTTCCACATCCGCACGCTGCGCGCCGAGGACTTCCCGCCGCTCCCCGAACCCGGCGGCGACCAGATCGTCACCATGCCCGCGCCGGCCTTCACCGAGACGATCGCCCGCGTCGCCCGCTCGGCCTCGCGCGACGAGACGCGGCCCATCCTCACGGGCATCCTCGTGTCGGCGGCCGGTGACGAGCTGCGCATGGTGGCCACGGACTCCTATCGCCTGAGCGTGAAGGAGACCCACCTCGAGGCCGCGCTGCCCGACGGGTTCGAGGCCAACGTGCCCGCCCGCGCGCTGGAGGAGCTCGGCCGCCTGGTGCGAGACGACGTCGACGACATCCGCATCGGGGTGCGCGCGAACCAGGTCGTCTTCGAGGTCGACGGGCTCGCGTTGTCGTCGCGCCTCATCGACGGTCAGTTCCCGAACTACAGGCAGCTGCTGCCCGAGGCCTACGAGCACGAGCTGACGATCAACCGCGAGGAGCTGCTCGAGGTCGTGCGGCGCATCAGCCTCATGGCGCAGAAGAACGCGCCGCTGCGGCTGTCCTTCAGCGAGGGCGAGGTCAGCATCTCGGCGCAGACCCCCGACGTGGGGGAGGCGAGCGAGCCCCTGCCGATCCCGTTCGCCGGCGAACCGTTCGACATCGGCTTCAACCCGGACTTCCTGATCGCGGGGCTGGAGAGCGCGGGCTCGCAGGACGTGGTGCTCAAGCTCATCAGCCCGCTGCGCCCGGGCCTGCTCGAGTCGGCCGACGGGAGCGGTTTCCTGTACCTGATCATGCCCATCCGCCTGAACGTCTGAGGCCGCCGTGGTGGTGACCCGCCTGCGCGTGCGGGACTTCCGCAGCTACACCGCGGCCGAGGTCGGCCTGGGGGAACGGCTCACCGTCGTGCACGGGCCCAACGGCGCGGGGAAGACCAACCTCCTGGAGGCGCTCTACTTCGGCTGCACGGGGCGGTCGTGCCGGACGACCAACGAGCGCGAGCTCCTGCGCTTCGACGCGGGTCCGGGAGGCGTCGTGCGTGTGGAGGTCCACGGGCGCGATCGCGACGGCGAGCACGAGCTCAGCGTCGGCTTCCAGCCCGGGGAGGCCAAGCGCTTCAAGGTCGACGGCGCGCCGGCGGAGCGGCTGCTGGACGCCCCGCATCGCCCGCTGGTCAGCGTGTTCCTCCCCGATCGCCTGGAGCTGGTCAAGGGCCCGCCCGCCCTGCGCCGCTCGCATGTGGACCAGGTCGTCGGCGCGCTGTGGCCCGGGCGGGCGGCGACCCGCCGCCAGTACGCGCAGACGCTGGCCCAGCGCAACGCGCTGCTCGCCCGCGTGCGCGCCGGCGGCTCGCGCTCGTCGCTCGGAGCGTGGGACCTGGAGCTCGCTCGCCACGGCATCGCCCTGCGCGACGACCGCGCCGCCGCGCTGGAGCTCCTGCGCCCGCGCTTCGCCGAGGCGGCTGGCGAGCTGGGCCTCGCGGGCGCGGCGGAGCTGCGCTATCGCCCGCGGACCCGGGCCGACGGCCCCGAGGCGCTGGCCGCCGAGCTGGCCGAGCGCCTTGACTCCGATCTCGAGCGGGGCTTCACGACCCACGGCCCGCATCGCGACGACGTGGCGCTGCTGCGCGACGGGCGCGAGCTGCGCGCGTACGGCTCGCAGGGCGAGCAGCGCATGGGCCTGCTCGCGCTGCTCCTCGCCGAGCGCGCGGTCCTCGAGGACGAGCGCGGCGCACCACCGCTCCTGCTCCTGGACGACGTCATGAGCGAGCTCGACTTCGGCCGCCGCGAACGGCTCGTCGAGCGCCTGCGCGCGGGCCAGGCGCTCGTGACGACGACCGACGTGGCCCACGTGCCCGGCGCCGACGAGGACGACGTCGTGCGCCTGCGTGTCGAGGACGGCGTCGTGACGCCGCAGCCCATCGCGGCATGAGGCGCCGCGAGCCCCGAGCCCTGTCGCACGCCGTGGCCGCGCTGGCCGATCGGCTCGCGCCGCAGACGACCCTGGCCGAGGTCCAGCGCGTGTGGCCGCAGGCCGTGGGCGACGTGGTCGCCGCCCAGGCCGAGCCCACCGGCGAGCGCGACGGCGTGCTGACGGTGACCTGCGCGTCGGCGGTCTGGGCGCAGGAGCTCGACCTCATGGGCCCCGAGCTGACCGCGCGCATCAACGCGGCGCTCGGCACCGACGCGCTGCGCTCGCTGCGCTGCTCGTCGGCGCCGAGGCGCGGCTGGTCCTAGCTGTAGCTATCCCTTCTTGGCCTTGCTGCGCGCCGCGCTCGCGAGGTAGCTGTGGCCGGCCTTCACGTTGACGGTCTTCTTGCGCTTGAAGTCGCGCACCGCGACGACGCCGCGCTTCACCGTGGTCAGCGTCCCGTCGCAGCGGTCCTGCACGAGCCAGATCGTGCCGCGCACAGTGGCCGAGCTGTACTTGCCGTCGGTGCGGAACTTGCCCTTGCCGCTGCCCCACAGCTTGCCGAGCACCGACTTCGGGCCCTTCCTCTTGTCGGCGACGGCCGACCGCGCGCCCCTCAGCGGCGCGCACTGCGAGCGCGCGATCTCGCCCTTCAGGACCAGATCGGTGATGAGCGCGGCGGGCTTCTTCGGCTTCTTCTTGGGCACCGACTGCCTGACCTGGAAGATGCCGCCGTAGAAGTCGGCGGCCTGGGTCTTCGTGCCCGCGGTGTCGGCGGCGGACGTCAGCGCGATGCGGCCCTTGGTCGTGTCGATGGTCGAGCCCATGGGCACGTTCGCCGCGCCCGTGAGCGCACCGAACTTCGTGGTGCTGCCACCGGGCGGCGCCTTGCCGTGCGGGTACTTGATGAGGACCTTGCCCGAGACGACGCGGACCACGACCGACTTCCCGGCGACCGGCGGGGGCGGGGGCGTCGTGGGCGTCGTGGGCTGGGGCCCGGGCGCGGCGGGCACCGTCGTGTTGAGGAACACGCTGAGCGTGTTGGCCTGGTCGTTGGACGCCGCGAGGTCCGGCTTGCCGTCGCCGTTGAAGTCGCCGGCCGCGACGCCGTTGGCCCCGGGGGCCGCGAGCGGCGCGCCGTCGGCCGCGAACCCGCCGGCGACCTGGCGCAGGAGGACGGTGACGGTGCCCGCCTGGTTGCTCGTGGCGGCCAGGTCGGGCCGCCCGTCGGCGTTGAAGTCGGCGATGGCCAGGCCGAGAGCGCCGGCGCCGATCGGGGTCGGCGCCTCCGCCGTGAAGCCGTCGTTCGTGGCGTTGCGCAGCAGGACGTTGACCGTGTTGGTCCCGTTGACGGCCACGGCGAGGTCGGGCCGGCCGTCGCCGTTGAAGTCGGCCGCCTTGATGCCCTCGGGTGAGGCGCCGACCGGAATCGCCGCGCCTTCCGAGGCGAAGCCGGTGTTGGCCGCGTTGCGCAGCAGGACGGTCACCGTGCCGGCGCCGAGGTTGGAGACGGCGAGGTCGGGACGGCCGTCGCCGTTGAAGTCGGCCGCCGCGACGTCGCGGGGCGTGGTGCCGGTGGGGTTGGTGCCCTCGAGCGTGAAGCTCCCGCCGTTGTTGAGGTAGGTGACGAGGTTGGAGCTCGTGTAGCTCGGCGCCGCGATGTCGATGCGCCCGTCGCCGTTGAAGTCGGCGGCGGTGACCGACCCGGTCCCAGCGCCCACGCTGAGGGTCGGCCCGGCGGCGAACCCTCCGCCCGGTTGGCGCAGCAGGATGCCGACGGTGCCGTTGTTGAAGTTCTGCGTGGCGACGTCGGGAAGGCCGTCGCCGTTGAAGTCCGCGGCGACGCCGTACCCCGGGCCGGGGCCGGTCGCGAACGGCGACCCGGCCTCGGCCGCGAAGCCCGCGGGGCCGCGGAGGAAGACCGAGAGGTTGCTCCCGGTCCCGTTGACCGTCGCCACGTCGAGGCGCCCGTCGCCGTTGAAGTCGGCGGGCACCACCCCGTACGGCTGGGCCGCCCCGACCGCGAGCGGAGCTCCCTCGGGCGCGAACGACGCCTGCGCCGGCGCGGTGACGAACAGGGCGCCCAGCGCCGCCATCCCTGGCAGAAATCTCCTCATGCGCGCATCCTCTACGGCCGCCGCCCCGGACGCAATCGATAAGCCCTACTCGACCGTCGAGCATGGCCGAATCGGCCGCCGCGGGGCCCCCGTTGCCGACAGTGGCGAGAAGGTCGCCGATCCGCCGCAATTTTGCCGCGTTTTGCAGGACTTTCGCGACGCTCTGGAGCGGGGGAAAGGGGGGTCGATGTGCTATTGTTCTGACAACCAGTTGCTCGAGCCCCGGCCGGGTGGCGATTAGCCCGAGACCGGGGTTCTTCACGTCTACGGAGGCACGTTGGCGCAGGACTCGAACACCCCGAACGGCCGCGACGGATCGGCTCACTACGACGCTCAGGACATCACCGTCCTCGAGGGTCTGGAGGCTGTCCGCAAGCGCCCGGGCATGTACATCGGGTCGACCGGTCTACGTGGCCTGCACCATCTCGTCTACGAGGTGGTCGACAACTCCGTGGACGAGGCGCTCCAGGGCCGCGCCTCGCGCGTCGACGTCACGATCCACCCCGACAGCTCGGTCACGGTGGTCGACGACGGCGCCGGCATCCCGGTCGGGATGATGGAGAAGGAGGGCCGGCCGGCCGTGGAGGTCGTGCTCACCGTCCTGCACGCCGGCGGCAAGTTCGGCGACGGCGGCGGCTACAAGGTCTCCGGCGGACTGCACGGCGTCGGCGTGTCGGTGGTCAACGCGCTGAGCGAGTCGCTCATCGTCGAGGTCCGCCGCGAGGGCCATGTCTGGAAGCAGGAGTACGAGCGCGGCGCCCCGCAGTACGACCTGCGCAAGGGCGAGGCGAGCAGCGAGACCGGCACCACCATCAGCTTCCTGCCCGACGCCGAGATCTTCGAGTCGCTGGACTTCGACTTCTCGATCCTCGAGCAGCGCCTGCGCGAGACCGCCTTCCTCACGCGCGGCCTGGCCATCTCGCTGACCGACGAGCGCTCGGGCGGCAACCGCGTCGAGTTCCGCTACGACGGCGGCATCGAGGACTTCGTGCGCTACCTCAACGAGGGCAAGGAGCCCATCCAGAAGAAGGTCATCTTCTTCGAGGGCGAGTCCGACGAGGGCGCGGTCGAGGTCGCGATGCAGTGGAACGGCTCCTATCAGGAGTCCGTCTTCTCCTTCGCCAACAACATCAACACGCACGAGGGCGGCTCGCATCTCTCGGGCTTCCGCTCGGCGCTGACGCGCACGCTCAACCGCTACGCGCGTGAGAAGGGCCTGCTCAAGGAGAAGGACGAGAACCTCTCCGGCGAGGACGTGCGCGAGGGGCTGACGGCCGTCATCTCGGCCAAGCTGGCCGATCCGCAGTTCGA